>NZ_JBOITL010000001.1:0-50474 GCF_050717515.1 Clostridium sp.
TCGTCGCCAGGTAAACATGGTTTACTAGCTCAGTTGGTAGAGCACATGACTTTTAATCATGGTGTCCGGGGTTCGATTCCCCGGTAAGCCACCAAAAAAAAGCACTTCTTTATGAAGTGCTTTTTTTTATACACTTTTAACAGAAAAACACTATGCCTTTAGGCTAGTGTTTGAATTTTCTTAAAGCTATAAACTTTTCCGTCGTACTTAGATAAATTATTAGATTGATAAAAATATATTTTAGCTCTCTTTGCCAATGTTAAGTAAGGGTTTAACAGCTCCATTGCTCTGCCATATTATGAAATATGGCAGCTTTTTTTAAGTCCCCTTGCTTACTATACACTATAGATATTAATTCATAAATTTCAGGAATATTTGGATCAGTAGATAGAACTACTTTTAGTGCATCCAATGCTTTTTTTAGGTTATTCTCAGTTATTAATTGTTTTATAATCACTATTTGATACTCGATACTTCTTGCATTTGGATACTCTTCTTCTGTAATCATTTCATCAATAATAGTCTTAATCTTATCTGTAGTAAAAGGTTTCTGTAAATAAGTAAGGGCACCAAGCTTTGTACAGTCCACTGCATTTTTAACTGTGGCAAAAGCTGTCATAATTACTACAGGAGCAGTTATTCCTTTAGCTCTAATTCTTTTTAAAACCTCCGTGCCGCTTATTTCGGGCATTTTAATATCTAAAAATATTAAGTCTACAGGTTGGGTATCAATTATGGATAGTGCTTCATTGCCATTAGTAGCCATCAAAACTTCAAATCCATTTAGTTTAAGATAGATTCCGAGCAGTGTACGAATATTTTTTGTATCATCTACAACTAAAACTTTTTTCATAGTTGACCTTCTTTCCAAAATAAAAAATTATATTATTAAATATATAAAGTTATAATTTTAAGTTTATATATTAGTATAAGATATTTATTAATTATAAGCAACTCAAAATGAATATTTGAAATATGTAAAATAAGAGGTATTTGTAGGTTTTATTAGTATAAATACACTATATTCTTTTAATAAATCTCATATACACCATTATGGATTCATTACTATGAGGAAAATGAAGTATAACTAATATAAACAAAGGATCCCTATGCTATAGTTGTTAAAGCACATATAACAACAAGGATAATGATTTTAAAAACAGTTAGACGAAGTTGCATTATGCCCTAAAATTGCTTAGAATATGCATGTGGTATTTAAATTTAATAGTAATGCATTTTTTTAATAAAGAATTCAAGTAAGGAGAACAAATTATGTATATTGTAATAATAGGTTGTGGAAGATTAGGCAGCGGACTTGCCATGGAGCTTTCTAATGATGGCCATGATGTGGTAATAGTGGACAAATACGCAGCAAATTTGCAGCGCCTTAGAAGTGGCTTTAATGGAATTAAAATTAAGGGTGTGGAGATAGATAATGATACATTGCTGGAAGCTGGAATAGACAAAGCAGATATATTTTTGGCTATGACCCCTGCAGATAATATAAATATTATGGCTAGTCAAATTGCAAAAAATATATTTAAGGTACCTAAAGTGATAGCTAGAATCTTTGACCCATCCAGGGAATTTATTTATAGAAAACTAGGATTACAAACTATAAGTCCAACTGAATTAGGTATAAATATAATTAAAAATAAAATAATAGATAAAAAATCTGATACATTATTTACATTAAACAATGATATATCTATAGAAGAAATTACAATAAACAAACTTAAGTTTAAAAGTGTTTTAGAAATAGAAGATAAGTTTAAATGTAGCATATGTGCAATTTGGAAAAATGGTGAATTTATGTTACCAAATAAAAATGAACTGTTTGAGAAGGGTAATAAAATAGTTTGTAGCATAAATAAGGAGAATAAAGAAAAGTTAGTAAAGGCAATAATGAGGGAGAAACTTATATGAGAGCAATAATAGTTGGTGGCGGAAAGGTAGGTTATTATCTTGTTAAAGCATTAAAAGAAAAAAAACATCAAGTGGTATTAATAGAAAAAGACATAAAAATTTGCCAAAAAATTGCTGAAGAAATTCAGGTAGATGTAATATGCGGGGATGGATCGGATGTTGAAGTACTGAAAGATGCGGGTATTGAGGAAGCAGAAGTAGTAGCTGCAGTAACGGGGAAAGATGAGGAGAACTTGGTAATATGTCAAATGGCTAAAGTGAACTTTAATATTAATGAAACAATAGCCAGAATCAACAATCCTAAAAATACAGCAATATTCAAGGCACTAGGAGTAGATAAGACTGTATGTAGTACACAAGTAATTTGCAATTTAATAGAAGGGGAATTTAATAGCGAACCGCTAAAAGTAATAGAAAGTATAAATAAAGGAGAAATGATATTAGTAGAAGCGAAAATAGATAAAGACAGTGCCTGGAAAGATAAATCTATAGGACAGTTAAAGTTACCTAAGGAATGTCTAATAATATCAATAATAAGAAGTGAGAAAGTGATTTTTCCAAGAGGCTCCGTAGATATAAAAGATGGCGATAAAGTACTTATCATAACAAATACAGATAGAAAGAAAGATGTAGAGAAATCTATAATTGGAGGGTAAATATTATGACAAGCAAAAAGATTATAGGTGGAGTAATTACAGAGATAGGATATACACTAATGTTTTTATTTGTTTTATATGGCATTAATATGATTTTGACAAGGTGATTATATGAAAAAAGTAATAAGAAACTTTGATGATTTTAGAATAATAAATTTTTATGTAGGATATGTAATAATAGGAACTGCAAGTTTAATGTTGATACCAATGCTTACTTCATTAATATTTAAGGAATGGAGTGCACTTTTAGATTTTACTATTAGTATAAGTATAGCTATTAGTTTAGGTATATTTCTTATGGCTACAGGTAAAAGCAAGATTGACAAATTAAAGGTACAATGGAAGCATGGGTTAATTATTGCATCTAGCTCCTGGCTTATATTAACTTTTTTATGTGCAGTGCCTTATCAGCTTAGTGGAAATACTGAATCTTTCTTAGATGCAATTTTTGATGTCATGAGTGGATTTACAACTACGGGAGTTTTACTTACTCAAAACATTGACCATCTTTCAATGGGACTCAATATGTGGAGACATATTATTACCTTTGTTGGTGGACAAGGTATGGTAGTACTCGCTTTAAGTTTTATGGTAGACCATACATTAGGTGCTTACAAAATGTATGTTGGTGAAGGTAAAGATGCAGAACTCGTACCTAATGTAAAAAATACAGCAAGAATAATATGGACAATAAGCATCATATATCTAGTAGTAGGGACTATTATGCTTTGGATAAATGGAATGCTTATAGGCATGCAACCTATAAGTGCTTTTTTTCATGGATTATTTATTTTTATGTCCGCTTGGAGCACGGGTGGGTTTGCACCGATGTCTCAAAATATATTGTATTATCATAGTCTTTCCTACGAGCTGTTAACAATGATTTTCTTTGTCATTGGTTCTTTAAATTTTGCATTACATTATGCAGTATGGCAAGGCAAGAAAAAAGAAATATTGAAGAATATTGAAACGCAGAGTTTTTTCATAACAGCATTAATTATTTCTTTTTTTGTAGCATTAAAACTAACAAATTCGGGAGTATATAGTAACGCTATATCAGTTTTTAGAAAAGCTGTATACAATGTATTATCAGCACATACTACTACAGGATTTGGTAATCTCTATGCAAGGCAGTTTGCTACTGAATGGGGAGATTTTCCTGTGGTTATGATGGTAATAGCCATGCTTATAGGTGGATCAGCTTGTTCTACGGCTGGTGGGTTTAAGGGTCTCAGGGTAGGATTGGTGTTTAAAAGTATAGGTGCAGAAGTGAATAAGTTGATAAATTCTGATAGAAAAGTAAGGATATATAAGTTTCATCATATAAAAGAAATTGTGTTAGAGGATGCAATGGTGAAATCTGCCTACCTTATAATAATATGCTATATAATATTATTTTTTGTAGGGACTGCACTCGGAACCTATTATGGATACCCAGTGCTTAGTTCAGCTTTTGAAGCTGCATCAATTACAGGAAATGTAGGATTATCCATTGGAATTACTGCTCCATCAATGCCAACTTTACTTAAGGTATATTATATAATTGCAATGTATTTAGGAAGACTAGAATTTATATCTGTGTTTGCATTAATAGGAGTTACATTTGGAGGCATTAAGAAATTATGGTTAAGACTTTTAAAACAATAATATTAATATGTATTTTGGTTTTTTCTTTTCCTATAGCATGTATGGCAAAGGAATATGGTAACTTTAATGAATTAATCGAAAATGGAAAAAAGATTGATAACACTAAAATTACGCTAAAGGGTGAAGCTATTGGGGAAGGTATGAATAGAGGTAAATATTCATGGGTAAATATCAGTGACGGAAGCAATGCTATGGGTATATGGATTAAAAATGAACAAGTCCAAAGTATAAAAAACTTTGGTAAGTATGGTTATAAGGGAGATATGTTAAAAATAAATGGTGCTTTTAATAGAGCTTGCGTGGAGCATGGTGGTGATATGGATATCCATGCAATCTCAGTTGAAGTTATAGAGGTTGGGAGAAAAGTAATAATTCCTATAAGTGATAATAAAAAAATTATAGCAACAATACTAACACTTAGTACACTTACTTTAATTTTTTTATATAAAAAAGTCACTAAAGGCATTTCAAAATGAAGTGCTTTTTTTAGAAATTGAAACAGAGACTATTTTGTTTCAATTTTTGTCTATACTAATCATAATACTAGATACCTTTTATCAGTGGTGTATTATTGAAGATCGGTATTGGCAATTAAGAGGTATTTAGATATATTAGGAGGCGACGGGGATTTTGAAAAAAAGTAAATTAAATAAGCGGTTTCTAAAAATTTTTAGTGAATATGAATATAGTGACTATAAAGAAATTAAACCTAAAGAAATGATAATTGCCAATGTGTTCAAAATTATAGTGATTATGAGTTTATCAACTATACTATCTCTGGTATTTAGAAAAATTGGGATTCATGAGTCAAATGTAATAATAGTATATATTTTAGGAGTATTATTTGTATCAATAAGTACTGATGGATATATTTATGGTACAATGGCTTCGATAATTGGAGTACTATCATTTAATTTTTTCTTTACGGTACCATATTATAGCTTTTTAGCTTATAGAGCTGACTATCCAGTAACTTTTATTATAATGCTTATAGCCGCAATTATTACAAGCACTTTAACTTCAAGGGTTAAAACGCAAGTTAAGATATCTTATATACGTGAAAATAGAATGAAAATTTTATATAAAATTAACAAATCATTGCTTACAGCAAGAAATAAAAAACAAGTAGTTCAGTTTTGTGGTGACAATTTAGTTGATATGTTTAACAGAACTATTATGATAGCTATACTAGATGATAAAAAAAATTTGCAAAAGTCAAGTGATTATATGGTTAATGGAGAATCTGGTAGGAATATTTTTAATTCAGATGTAGAGGTTCTGGCAATTGAAAAATGCTTTAAAACAGGTCAATCAGTAGGTGTTGAAGCTGATGTCTCCATAAATAGTGTGGGATATTATCATCCCATTAAAGGACAGAATGAAATTCTTGGAATTATTGGCATAGCATGTTTAGAAGAAGATACCTTATCAAAAAATGAAAAAATTCTTTTAGAGTCCGTTTCTACACAAATTGCTTTAGCTATTGAAAGGGAAGATTTATATGAAAAGAAAAAACATATAAATTTAGAGGCTGAAAGAGAAAGGCTTAGGGGAAATCTTTTAAGGTCAATTTCACATGATTTAAGAACTCCGCTAACAGGAATACTAGGGTCTGTTTCTACAATTACTGATAATTATGATGTACTTGATAATGATACTAAGAAAGAGCTTCTTGCTATTATTTATGAAGATACAAGCTGGCTTATACATTCAGTTGAAAATATATTAAGTATGACAAGAATAGATGAAGGTAAGCTGGAAATTAAGAAGGATGCAGAGCTTGTTGAAGAAATCGTTGCTGAATCCATATCGAGAGTTAAAAGGTTTTCAGGAAGTCATAATATCGTGATTGATTTACCTCAAAACATGGTTATATTATTTGTAGATGGGTTATTAATAGAACAAGTGCTTATTAATTTGATTGATAATGCTATAAAGTATACACAGGATGATTCCATCATAGCAGTTAAAGTTACAGAAAAAGATCAAAATGTAAATTTTGAAGTGTCGGATAATGGGAAAGGGATACCAGAAGAAGATATAACGTCTATATTTGATAGGTTTTATACAAAGACTAAAGGTGATTGCCTAGAAAAACGAGGAATAGGACTAGGACTTGCTATTTGCAAGTCCATTATAGAAGCACATGGTGGATGTATGGAAGCTTTAAACAACTCTTCTGGTGGGGCTACTTTTAGATTTAGTTTACCTGGAATAAGGAGCGATGAAAATGGATATAAAGCCTTTGATTTTAATAGTTGAAGATGATAAACCTATTAAAAAGTTTATGAGAGTTTCCCTTGAAGCGCAGGGGTATAAGTGCATTGAAACTGAATTTGGGAATGCGGCTATAGCACTTATTTTTTCCAACAATCCAGATATAATAATTTTAGACTTAGGATTACCTGATATTGATGGGCTTAATGTTATTGAGAAAGTAAGAGAGTCCACAAAAGCTAGGATTATAGTTGTTTCAGCTCGTGGACATGAAAGTGAAAAGGTTGAAGCATTAGATAGTGGTGCAGATGATTATTTGACCAAGCCTTTTAGTGTAGCTGAGCTTTTAGCAAGAATCAGGGTGGCACTTAGACATTTTAATGGAGATGACAATTCACAAAATAGTGTGCAATCAGTATTTGTGGTTAAGGATTTAAAAATAGATTTTGAAAAACGCAGGGTTACGATTTTACATGAAGAAATACATTTAACACCAATGGAGTACAAATTAATTGTGTTGATGTCAAGATATGCAGGACGTGTGTTAACGCATAAGTATATAATTGATGAGATTTGGGGAAGTTATTTTGAAAATGAGACACAGTCTCTTAGGGTATTTATGGCTAATATAAGAAGGAAAATAGAAAGGGACCCTGCCCAGCCGCAGTATATCATAACTGAAGTTGGAGTAGGATATCGTTTAGTAGATGAATAATATTTTAAAGATGAAGCTTTTGGCTTCATCTTTTTTTTGTAAAAAAATAAGGCGTATTTGTCTTAACATAAAATTTATGCAGAATATAGCATCTTAACACTATCTTTATTTTGTTTTTGTTAGAATAATTGCATAAGGTGATCAGAAGGAGGCGACGTAAATTCATGATGGATGTAATATTTATAATAGGAACAGCATTTTGTTTTTTGCTAGTATTACCGTTTATTAATTGGTGTGAAGCACAAATAAATAAATAAAAATCAACATATCACTTAAAGTGATAATTAAATGGAGGATTGTATGAAAGGTTTAATTGTAATCGCAATTTTATTGTTTTTGTATTTAGGGTATGCGTTGTTTAATCCCGAAAAATTTTAAAAGAACAGATGGAGGGTAGTTATTTATGGACATTTTTCAAATTGTATTAACGCTTATAATTTTTGTATTGCTTATTATCCCAACTGGAAAATATATATATAAAGTTATAAATAATAAGAGATCCTTTGTAGATCCAGTTATGGACAAGGTAGATAACACAATATATAAAATTACAGGAATAACAAAAGAAGAGATGACTTGGAAGCAATATGCTATTGCTTTTATAGTATCAAATATGGTTATGACTTTAATGGCTTACGTAGTGCTTAGGGTTCAAGGGGTTCATTTCTTAAACCCTAATGGGAACAAAGCCATGGATGCTTCACTTGTTTTTAACACTATTTTTAGTTTTATGACTAATACAAACCTTCAACACTATAGTGGAGAAGGGGGATTGTCCTATTTAAGTCAAATGATAGTTATAACTTTCTTTATGTTTACGTCAGCAGCATCAGGATTTGCTGTTGCAGCTGCTTTTATAAGAGGTATTACTGGAAAGACTAAAATGCTAGGTAATTTTTTTGTTGATTTAGTAAGAGTTATTACAAGGGTGCTAATTCCATTTTCAATAATAGTAACAATACTTTTAATGGTACAAGGAGTTCCACAGAGTTTTTCAGCAAATAAAGTTATTACGACGTTAGAAGGAACTAAACAAGTTATTGGAGTGGGACCTGTAGCTTCATTTGAAGCTATTAAACATTTAGGGACTAATGGTGGTGGTTTCTTTGGAGCAAACTCATCACATCCATTTGAAAATCCTACTCCCATTGCAAACTTAATAGAAATGTTATCTATGATGTTAATACCTGGAGCTATAGTTTATTGTTTTGGACTAATGGTAAAAAAGAAAAAGCAAGGATGGGCTATATTTGCAGCAATGTCTATATTGTTTGTATTGTCCTTAGTAATTTGCGTGCATTCTGAAAAAGCTGGGAATCCTGCCATAGCTAATCTTAATTTAAGCCAAGCCATGGGTAATATGGAAGGGAAAGAAATAAGGTTTGGCCTTCCAGGTTCAACGCTATTTACAACTGTTACAACAGCATTCACCACGGGTACTGTAAATAATATGCATGATTCATTAACACCTCTTGGTGGAATGGTTCCACTATGGCAGATGATGCTTAACGTAGTATTCGGTGGGGAAGGCGTAGGTTTTATGAATATGATAATGTACGCCATACTAACAGTATTCCTATGTGGACTAATGGTTGGAAGGACACCGGAATTTTTGGGTAAAAAAATTGAGGCAAAGGAAATTAAGTTAATATCTTTGGCTATATTAATACATCCTTTTATAATTCTTGTACCTTCAAGTATAGCTGTACTTACGAAGCAGGGACTTGCGGGTATAACTAATTCAGGTTTCCATGGTTTAACCCAAGTACTTTATGAATTTACTTCCTCTGCTGCTAATAATGGTTCAGGTTTTGAAGGATTAGTAGACAATACTATGTTTTGGAATGTAAGTACAGGGCTTGTTATGTATGCAGGAAGATTTTTCGCCATGATTATTCTTTTAGCTGTAGCTGGTTCGCTAGCTGCTAAGAAGTCTGTAGCAGAATCAAATTCTACATTTAGGACAGACAACACTACCTTTACTATAATATTAGTATTTATAGTTTTAATAATAGGAGCGTTAACATTTATGCCAGCTATAGTATTAGGACCAATAGCTGAGCACTTAATGTAATAAAATATTTAATAATGTAAGGAGTAATATATATGAGTAATAAAGATAGTAAAAAGAAGTTTATAAGTAAAAAGATTTTTAATGATGCAGTTAAAGATTCTTTTAAAAAGTTAAACCCTAGATTAATGATAAAAAATCCTGTTATGTTCATTGTTGAAGTTGGATTTTTTATAACTTTATTTCTTACTTTTGTTCCTACAGCCTTTGGTGATACAGGCACAAATTTAAGAGTATATAATGGATTAGTTGCTTTGATTCTTTTCATTACAGTTCTATTTGCTAACTTTGCAGAAGCAGTGGCGGAGGGACGCGGTAAAGCTCAAGCTGAAAGTTTGAAGAAAACAAAAAAAGATACAAGGGCTAAACTTTTAGATAAAAATGGTAAAATAACAATTACTAATGCATCGGAGATTAAAAAGGGAGATATTGTTCTTGTTGAAAATGGGGATATAATACCAAATGATGGTGAAATTGTTTCGGGACTTGCAGCTGTAGATGAATCCGCTATAACAGGAGAATCAGCGCCTGTTATGAAAGAGTCTGGTGGAGATTTTAGCTCAGTTACTGGAGGAACTAAAGTTGTAAGTGATTGGCTTAAAATCAAAATTACAGCTAGTCCAGGAGAGTCCTTCCTTGATAAAATGATAAGTTTAGTTGAGGGAGCTTCAAGACAAAAAACTCCTAATGAGATGGCATTAAATATTTTATTAACAGTTTTAACAATGATTTTTCTAATGGTTGTTGTTACATTGCAACCATTAGGAGCTTATTCCGGTGTTAAAATCCCTGCATCTACACTTATAGCATTGCTTGTATGCTTAATACCAACTACAATAGGTGGTTTATTATCAGCTATAGGAATTGCAGGTATGGATAGAGTTACAAGATTTAATGTAATTGCTATGTCAGGTAAAGCGGTTGAAGCTTGCGGAGACGTAGATGTTATGATTTTGGATAAGACTGGTACAATAACTTACGGTAATAGACTTGCAGCAGAATTTACGGCTGTATCTGGATGTGACCAAAATAAATTAATAAAATATGCATTAATATCTTCCCTAAAGGATGAAACTCCTGAAGGCAGGTCTGTAGTTGAACTTGCGAGTAAACTTGGAGTATCTTTTGATGTAGAGGATTATAAAGAAGCAGAATTCATAGAATTCACTGCTCAAACTAAAATGAGTGGATTAAATTTAGCAGATGGAACTATTATAAGAAAAGGTGCTATTAGTAGTATTATAGAAATGGTACAGGGACTTGGGGGTAAGGTTTCAAAGGATTTAGAAGTAGTTACAACAAAAATTTCAATGCGTGGAGGAACACCCTTAGTAGTTTGTGTAAATAGTGAAATACTTGGAGTTATTTATTTAAAGGACACTGTAAAACCAGGACTTACGCAAAGGTTTGAAAGACTAAGACAGATGGGTATAAAAACTATTATGTGTACAGGGGATAACCCGCTTACAGCGGCTACAATAGCAAAGGAAGCTGGGGTAGATGAATTTATTGCAGAGTGTACCCCAGAGGGGAAAATAGATATTATAAAAAGAGAACAAGCAGAGGGAAAACTTGTTGCTATGACGGGTGATGGTACTAATGATGCTCCGGCACTTGCTCAGGCGGATGTTGGGCTTGCCATGAATAGTGGTACTGTTGCTGCAAAAGAAGCTGCTAATATGGTGGATTTAGATTCTGATCCTACTAAGATAATTGAAGTAGTAGAAATAGGTAAGCAGTTACTTATAACAAGGGGGGCATTAACTACATTTAGTATAGCAAATGATGTTGCGAAATACTTTGCTATAATCCCCGCAATATTTACTGTAGCTATTCCCACAATGAATGTATTAAATGTAATGAAGCTTGCTACGCCTTCAAGTGCAATATTATCAGCATTAGTGTTTAATGCAATAATAATACCTTTATTAATTCCAATAGCTATGAGAGGAGTAAAATATAAACCATCAAAGGCTGAAACTCTTCTTTTGAGAAATATATTAATTTATGGTGTAGGTGGAATTCTGGTTCCCTTCGGTGGAATTAAAATAATAGATATGATAATATTCCCGCTACTCAAAGTACTTAACGTGGCATAATTGAGGAGGATAACAATGAAAGTATTAAAAAAATCAATATTAGTTAGTTTGACGTTGATGTTTATATGTGGGTTTGTATTTCCGACTGTAATGACTGGGGTAGGTCAGTTGGTTTTTAATAATAAGGCTAATGGAAGTATGATAACTGTGAATGGGCATGAAGTAGGTTCAAAGCTTATAGGTCAAAATTTTACAGACGCTCGTTATTTTCATGGAAGAATTTCAGCTGTAAATTACAATACGTACAAGGAGGGGGATAAGATTTCATTGTCTTCGGGGTCTGCAAATCTTGCGCCTTCGAATAAGGCCCTAACAGAGAGAATACAAAAGGATATGGATGAATTTTTAAAGGCCAATCCTGAAGTGAAAAAAGAAGAGATTCCAGCAGATTTTTTAACAAGTTCAGGCTCAGGTCTCGATCCTCATATAAGTCCAGAAGCTGCAAAGATACAAATACCAGCTATTTCAAAAGCTACAGGTATTGCTAAAAGTGATTTAGAAGGAATGGTTAAGAATAATACGCAGGAAAGACAACTTGGTGTGTTTGGAAATAAAAGAGTTAATGTATTGGAACTCAATATTGAAGTTGGAAGTAAGCTTCATTAATTGAGAGTTAACAAAAATAGGAATGGGGCTAGATTTGTGTAAATAAATCTAGCTACATTCTTTTTTTTGTATAATTTAATGGTAGTTGTGGTAATAACATGTAACTATCAACTTAATTAAAAGCTGCGGTTATCAGGAATTACGTGTATTTCTATATCTTTAGCATGACGTAAAACTTTTGTTACTGGGGAACCTCTAAATACCATTTGCCAAAAGGAACGGTTAGCATGGCCAATTATAATTTGTGTGATATGCTTTTGTGAAGCAAATCTTACAAGTTCTCTGGAAACACTTTTGCCAGTTAAGGTTATAGTATCAGCGCCGAGTTGCTCAGCTAATTTAAAGTGGCTTGCTAACATATCTAAACCCTTTTTAGAAGGCGTAGTGGCTAAAGCATGAGTACAGTTTACTGTAGCTACAATCCATTCGCATTTATAGCGTTTTGCTATGCGGGCGCCTCTTCTTATTAATTTTTTTCCGAAAGGATTAGCACTTACACAAACCATAACTCTTTCGGCAGTATGCCAGTTTTCTCTAATATTGTGTTTTTTCATATACTCTTCTAAATCATCATCAACTTCCTGGGCAGTTTGTCTTAATGTTATTTCTCTTAGAGCATTTAAATTTCCACCTCTAAAAAAGTTTTTTAATGCTCTTGCAATATTTTCGTTTTTATAAATATCACCTCTTTTTAATCTGGACTGAAGTGCTGAAGGAGTAATATCGATAACAACCACCTCATCAGCGTTTTCAACTATAATATCAGGAATTGTTTCTCTGACTGTTATACCTGTTATTTGTTTTATAACGTCATTAAGACTTTCTAAATGTTGAATGTTTAAAGTAGTAACTACATCTATTCCATGTTCTAGTATTTCTAAAACATCTTCATACCTTTTCTTATTTTTAGAACCAGGGGCATTAGTATGGGCTAATTCGTCTATAAGTACTATTTTAGGGTTACGATTTAATACCTCATCTAAATGAATTTCTTCTAAAATCATGTTATTATAGTTTATTTTTTTTCTGGGTAATACCTCAAGAGAATCTACTTGAGAATTAGTTTCGTGTCTCCCATGGCTTTCAAGATAACCTATAACAATATCTTGTCCTCTTTTTAACATTCGATTAGCTTCATTGAGCATGGAGTATGTCTTTCCAACACCAGGTGCGTAGCCTAAAAATATTTTCAAATGTCCTATTCTAGTTTCTCTTTCTACTGCTTTTAATGCTTCATCAGGTGTAATTCGGTTAAAAGAATTATTATTCATTAAATCAATCCTTTATTTATAAAATTTTGGTTAATTACAGCATCGCAGGTGAGGATTTAAGTAAAAGATTATAAAGTTGAAACATATATTCATTATACAATTAAATTTTACTTTTTAAAAATCACATAATAATACTATGGAATGAATGAAAACCCTTGATATACCACAGTTCATGAAAAAAAAATAGCACTAAATTATAAAATCTTAACATAATCTTTATACGCTAGGATTTATCTTTATACCGTCTTAATAGGCGATTTGATAAAATATGATTATCAAATATAAAGTGAAAGGATAACTTGAGGTGAGAGTATGTTAACAAATATAAATGAAGAAAATTTTCTTGAGAATAATATAAAACAAGCTATTAATGCAATAAGGTCAAAAGAGTATAATCTAGCACGTAAGTATTTAATGGCAGAGATGATTGGAAATGACCATTCAGCAGAGGTGTACAATTTACTAGGAATTATTTCAGAATATAAAAGGGATGAGGTTATGGCGTGCATATACTATAGAGCGGCATATGTATTTGATCCAACTTATAAGCCATCGGATAAAAATTTAGAAAAATTAACTTCATTTTTTTATAGATTTAATGAAGAAAATATAGATTTTGGAGATGCTATGGAGAAAGAAAATGAGAAATTATGTTTTGCCGAGTGTAGTGGAATGCAGATTGGAAATTTAAAAAATATTCAGGTAAGTAGAAAGTCAGCTTGTTAATTAAATTTTTAGTGTATATTTTCTTGAAAAAAATAAGGAGTTTAAAACTCCTTATTTTTATATATCCGTATTGAGATCATTAGAGAAATTAAAAAGAGAATTAAGCCTAAGATTAAAACTAAAGAATTTCGAGTTAAACTAGAAGTGTTGCTTACAAAATAATTAAATTTGTGAACAAAAATATTATTTGGATTTTTAATAGCATAGTCAATAGCTGATGTTGGTACGAAAAAGAATGCCATAAATATTAAAACAGTAAAAATTTTCATTCTTGCAACTCCAAACTTGAAATACACAGGAAAAAATATAGAACTAAATATACATACAGATGTTAAAACTGAAACAATATCTAATAGTGATATTAATCTAGTAAACATTGGTAGTCCAGCAGTCTTGCCTATAAATCCAATTAATATAGAACAAATAATACCTACAATTCCAAAAATAAAGGTTGATATATATTTTGATATAACAATATCATCTCTTTTAAGTGGTAAACTGTTTAATATAATTTCACTTTTGTTTTTGTCATCATAGGCTACAGCAATATTTATGAATAGATAGGTGATTACCGTAGGGGATAACACATATAAACCAAAGCCATTAGGTCTCATAGAAGAAAAACCAATTGACGCAAAAATAGTATAAAGAAGAGCATATAACAAGGTTTTTTTCTGAATAGATATATCCTTTATTATTAAATTTAACATTAATTATTCCCCCTAACCGTATATACCATAATTTCTTCAAGTGAAGCTCTTTCAATAATAGCTTTGTCTTTAAATATCTTTCTTGCTTTGGTAATATCCTTTGTTAAAGCCTGAAATCCACAGTTAGTTTCTTTTATACTCACAAATTCACGTTTAGTATCATTGTCTAAAACTTCTTTACTTCCCTTTACTAAACCGTAGTTTTCAACAATTTCGTCCTTAGTTTGCGAAAAAACTAATTTGCCTTTATTGATAAAAGTAATATAATCTGCTATCTTCTCAAGGTCAGTAGTTATATGTGTTGAAAAGAAAATACTTACATTTTCATCTTGAATTACGTTGTATAAAATATCTAAAAGTTCACTTCTAAATACTGGGTCCAGTCCAGATGTGGGTTCATCCATTATAATTAGCTCTGCATTATGGGAAAGAGCTAGCGCTAGAGAAAATTTTGTTTTCATTCCTTTTGATAGGGTTTTAATTTTATTTTTTTTAGGTAATTCAAATTCTTTTATAAATTTTTCAAATAAAGTGTCATTCCAGCTTTTATAGAAAGGGCGAAGGATATTTTTCATTTCTATTATGTTTAATTCTTCATAGAAATAGTTTTCGTCATAAACAAAACCAATTTTTTGTTTGATTTCTTTCTCATGTTTTAAATTGTCCAATCCGAAAACAGTTATTTTTCCACTATCTTTTTTAATAAGATTCATTATAAGTTTTATGGTGGTACTCTTTCCAGAACCGTTTGGACCTATAAATCCCATTACAGAGCCTCTTTCAACATTAAAAGTTAGGTTATCTAAAGTGAAATTTTTATAGGATTTCCCTAAATTCTTTATTTCTAAAATATTATTCATATTTATCTCTCCTTAATTAGTTTGATAAAACGCAATAATTATAAATAGTCAGCCCATTTTAATTGCATTAGATATTAATTTTCTTCTGTATATAATAGCGCTAGCATACTTTGTAATTCTTCTAAACTTAAATTTAAATGTTTGCTTTCAGTTGCCACTTCCATTAGTTTTTCTTCTATAGCTGTTAATCGTTTTTCTCTTATTAGGTCTTTGTTTTGACCAGAAACATAGGAGCCCTTTCCTGGTACAGTTTCTATAAAACCATCTCTTTCAAGTTCCTCATAAGCTCTCTTAGTTGTTATAACGCTTATCTGAAGGTCTTTTGCTAAACTTCTTATAGACGGTAGAGCGTCACCCTCTGAAAGCTCCTCCTTCATAAGGGCAGTTTTTATTTGAGTTACTATTTGCTCATAAATTGGATATTGTGATGAATTAGAAATTATAATATTCATAATTTACTCCTTTGTTAATAGTGTATATATACTATACGAACAGTATATACGGATTAAAAATTATTGTCAACAAATATTTGTAAGTTTTGTTTATGAATATATTAATAAGAATCTATTTTTTCTCGCATAATCCATTGAGAAAATAACATTATTAGCTTAAAATGATTATATATATAAACATAAGATGAAAGGAGCGTGATTTTTTGTTTGATGATATAGTTGATTTTTTTGTAGAAAATAAAATACAGTATGTTTTTACTGATATGCAATCCTACCAATTCGAGTATATAGGTATAGCTATTGCAGTTTTTGCATTATTTGTATTATTAAAAAAGGTATTTGCAAAATATGTATTTAAAATAATATTGAGACTTGTTAATAAAACAAAGTTTAATGCAGATACAAATATAGTAGCTGCTTTTCAAAAACCTGTAACCAATTTTTTTGAGGTATTAGGATTTTATTTTGCTTTTAAAATTTTAACTAGGGCAGGAATTCCAATTAGTTTAATAACTATAGATAGGTTTTTTAGTTCTGCTGTAATTATTCTAATTACTTGGGGAACATATAATCTCACTGGTGAATCTTCTGTATTATTTGAGAGAATGCATAAAGCTTATGACATAAAAGTAGATAAAATATTATTTCCATTTCTGTCAAAAACATTAAGATTAATAGTGGTAGCATTAGCTATTACTATAATTGCTGAAAAGTGGGGATATAATATTCAAGGGTTTGTGGCGGGGCTTGGCCTAGGAGGACTTGCTTTTGCACTAGCAGCTAAAGATGCAGCAGCTAATATTATTGCAGGTATTTTCATAATATTAGATAAACCATTCACTATTGGAGATTGGCTTAGTAATGACTCATTAGAAGGTAGCATAGAGGATATTTCTTTTAGAACTACTAAAATAAGAGCTGTTGATCAATCATTAATAATAGTGCCTAATTCAAAATTAACTAATGAAGCCGTAATAAATTTTAGTAGAAGAGGCAAACGAAGAGTTAATTTAAAGTTAGGATTAACCTATAGAACCTCTAGGGAGAAATTAGAAACTTGCGTTGAAAGCATACGGAATATGTTAGAAAATCATTCAAAGGTTAGTAAGGATGGCATCCTTGTTAGATTTGATAAATTTAATTCAAGTAGTTTAGACGTTTTAATATATTTTTTTACTGATACACCAGAGTTTGATGAATACTTTGAAATAAAAGAAGATGTTAATTTTAAAATAATGGATATTTTACAAGAGCAAGGAGTTTCAATGGCATTTCCAAGCACAAGTGTATATGTGGAAAGTCTACCTAATACAATAGCAGGGGATTTTAAATTAGCAGATAAACTTCAGAAAAAAGAAACTTCAGAATAAAATTTTTATAGAAACAGTAGAAACACTGAAATTAATGATAATAAGTAAAGGCTTTAGGGTTTACCCTAAAGCTTTTTATAATTATATAGCATGAAATAATTCAAAATTTACACAGATATATTGGAGGAAAAAACCATTATATATAGAATACAAATAGGTATGTGTTTATAATAATCTAAATCAAAGAAACACTGCAAACAATAATAAACAGAAAAATCAAACAATATCAATTAGACTAGAATCTCAAGTAGGAGGAAATTATGGACGAAAAGCAACTGTTAAAAAATTTATGCACGGCGCATGCTCCAAGTGGACGCGAACATTGGATACATCCACTAATTAAAGAGGCCTTTGAGCCTTTTTGTGAAGTTACGGAAGGGAAATTAAATAATCTATATGCTATAAAAAAAGGCAACAAAAATGGAGAAAGAAAAAGTATAATGCTTATGGCACATTCTGATGAGGTTTTCCTTATGATAACTGAGATAATGCCAAAGGCATTTTTAAAGTTTACTGGTAGTGGAATTGATCCTAAGACCTTGGTTTCTCAGGAGGTTCTTATTCATGGCAAAAAACAGATAGACGGCATTATAGGGATTAAGCCACCACATCTTATGAGTGAGGAAGAAAGTGAAAAATCAGTTACTATAAAGGGCTTAACAATTGATACAGGATATAGCACAGAAAAATTACAAGAGATTGTTAATATTGGTGATTTTGTAACATTAAAAAGAGACTTCTATGAGCTATTAAATAATAATGTAACATGTAAAGCTACAGATGATAGAGCAGGTATAGTAGCTATGTATACTTGTTGCAAAGAACTAGAAAAAATAAACCATGATTTAGATGTTTATTTTGTAGCTTCTTGCCAAGAGGAAGTAGGCCATAGAGGAGCTAAAATGGCAAGTTATGATTTATTGCCAACTTTAGCTATAGCTATAGATGTAACCTTTGATAATGGTCCTATGGGAGATATTGATCGCGAAAATAAACTAGGTGGAGGTCCTGTTATATGTTTTGGACCTAATATACATAGTAAATTTAGAGAAAGACTTATGGAAATAGCTGATGAGTATGTTATTCCTTATAACGTAGAAGTGGAATCAGGTAATACTGGAACAGATGCCTGGGATATACAGGTAACTAGAGGAGGTATTCCTACACTATTAATATCTATACCAATCAAGTATATGCATACATCAGTTGAGGTTGTTAATATGGATGATATTATAAATACGGGAAGAGTAATAGCCAAATTTATTGAAAAGGTAAGTAGAAAGGAGGTGGAGGAATTACTATGTTTTTAGAAAAATTATCTAATGCCGCAGGTCCTTCAGGGTTTGAAGGAGAAGTAAGAGAAATTATAAAAGAAGAAATTGTGAATTATGTAGATGAGATGAAAGTAGATGTTATGGGTAATATTATCGCACACAAAAAAGGTAATGGCATAAAAGTACTTATAGATGCCCATATGGATGAAGTAGGTTTTATTATTACTGGATATAATCAGGATGGTACTTTAAGGTTTGAGTCCTTAGGGGGAATTAATGGCAAGGTGCTCCTATCTAAAGTTGTGTTAATAGGCAAAAATAAAATACCAGGAGTAATAGGCTTTAAACCAATTCATCTGCAAAATAGTGATGAAAGAAAAAACAACGTAAAGGCTAGTATGTGTTGCATTGATATAGGTTCAAGTTCTGTGGAAGAAACCCAAAAACACATAAAAATTGGAGAATTTGTTGTGTTCCATATGGTGTATGGTAAGTTTGGAGATGGACTAGTTAAAGGAAAAGCATTTGATGATAGAATGGGTTGCGCTGTTGCTATAGAAATATTAAAGGAAAGTTATAATTGTGATCTTTACGTTAGCTTTAATGTTCAAGAGGAGGTAGGAGAAAGAGGATCCTATGTTTCTGCTTTTAATATACAACCGGATATAGGGGTTGCGCTAGAGGGAACTATATGTGCAGACATGCCTGGCATTCCTAAACATTTAAGCGCCACAGAAATAGGTAAGGGTCCTGCACTATCTATTATGGATAAGACTAGCATTTTTGATGATGAGATTTTAAAGACCATAATAAAGGTAGCAGAAGATAAGGACATACTCTATCAGCTAAGGAGAGCCACGGCAGGCGGAAATGATGCAGGAGCTATACTTATGTCAGGAGCGGGAGCAAAGGTAGCTACAGTGTCAGTGCCCTGTAGATATATACATTCCTCTGTTTCAGTAGCGAGTATAGAAGATTATAAAAATACTGTGAGACTTATGGTGGAATGGCTAAAAACATTTTAAAAATAAACAGTAATATGAAAGTGGGGATTAATTATGGATATAATGTTACAAAAACTAGTTAGCGCATTTGGTGTTAGTGGACATGAAGATGAGGTTAGAGGAGTTATAAGAGAAGAATTAAAGAATATTAATTGTAATATAAAAGAAGATAAGATGGGGAATTTAATAGTTAAATTAGGTAGTGGTGCGCAAAAAATAATGTTCTGTGCTCATATGGACGAGGTAGGTCTCATAGCTACATATATAGAGGATAACGGGTTTGTACGAGTAAGTAATATAGGGGGAATTCATGCCTCTGAAATAGTACATAATTTTGTTGTATTTCAAAATGGGATTAGGGGCAAAGTTGGCGCTGCAAAACCAGAGCCTAAAGTAGAAGATTTATTTATAGACCTTGGGGTGAATTCAAGAGAAGAAGCGTTAAAGAAAATTAAAGAAGGAGATACAGCACGTCTTTTATCTGATGGCATGGAAGTAGAAGATAAAATAATTAGCCCCTCATTAGATAACAGGATTAGTTGTTATATTCTTCTAAGCATGATAAAAGAAATTAAAGAAACAAAAAATGAACTATATTTTGTATTTTCTACTCAAGAGGAACTGGGGGGAAGGGGAGCAAGAGCAGCAGCTTATACTGTAAATCCAGATTATTGCATAGTACTAGATACACAGGGAACCGGAGATTATATTGGCGGCGAAGGAAATTTAGAACTTGGAAAAGGACCTATAATTAAGATACAAGATAGAACTTTAATTATGCATCATGAAATCAAAGAAATGCTTGAGAATGCAGCGCAAAAATCTGAGGTAAAAGTTCAATATGGAATTTCAAAGGGAAGTACAGATGGTGGAAACATTCATAAAGAAAATGGCGGAATAAGAACAGGGGTAGTTTCAATTCCTTGCAGATATACTCAATCTATTTCAGAAATGATTTCTATGAAGGATGTAGAGGATACAATAAAATTACTAAAAGCTGTTTTAAAATAATATAAATATTTAAACTTTCTTATATTATTAAAATTTAGGATATTTGTGTGCTGCAATATAAGCATTATATTTACATATGTTATAAATAGTGGTAGTATAGTCATTGGGTAGTTTAAAAAAATAAATACTAGAATAGGGGAGGATTTAAATGAAGAATTTATCAAAAAAGTTAATAAGCATTCTGATGAGCTTCGTAATGTTTCTATCAATAGTAAGTTTAAAGACCAAAGTTGTACAAGCTAAAGAAATAGATGTTGTTCCTAAAATAGATATAGTATCACTTGAACATTTTCCATTCATTGAAAAAGAAGAAAATTCCATATATGTGTCTTGTAATAATTATACAGGAAAAGTTCAGTATCAGGCATTTTATATAGGAGAAAACACCATGAAGTCATGGGAATTAGTTAGTAATAAAGGTATGATAGACGGATGGACTAAACCTACACAGGCTAATAAGTATGAAGTACTTAATATATCTAATTTAAACTTAAAACCAGACTATTACAGATTTGCAATTAGAGTAAAAAGAGATGGAATGCAGGGGAAATATAAAAATAAGTATGGCAGTTATGATGATGCATATTCTTTTTCCACAGTAGTAAAAAAAATTGTGGAACCCGAAGTGATTGAAGTTAGTAACGCAAAAGACTTATTGGAAAATATAGGACCCAATAAGACTATAAAATTAAAAACTGGTGAATATGACTTATTAGCTGTAAAGGATTTGAACAATAAGTACTTAAAATTTGAAAAAGTGTTTGATGGACAACAGCTGGTAATATCAGATATAAGCAATTTAACTATTGAAGGATTAAAGGATGCTGAGGTAAAATTGTTAGTTAATCCAAGATATGCAAATGTACTTACCTTCAAAAATTCGGACAATATAAATATTTCAAATATAATTGCAGGACATTATCCAGATAAAGGATCTTGTACCGGTGGAGTATTCTTTTTTGATAATTGTAAAAATATCGACATAAAAAATTCGGTTTTATTTGGATGCGGAACAGAAGGTATAAATCTTAATAAAGTTGAAAATTTTAACTTTGTAAATTCTACAATTAAGGAATGTTCATATGATTTAATGAATTTAATTGATTCAAAGAATATTGTGTTTAAAGACTCGAACTTTTATGATACGATGGAATATAATCTTATAAATGTAAGTAATACTAAGGATGTTATTTTTGATAAATGTAACATTTATAATAATAAGTCAACCGATGAATATACTCCATATTTATTCAATGTAGATGAAAAATCAAATGTTCTTGTTAAAAATTCCATAATAAAAGATAATAAAGTTAAGAGTTTAGTTAGTAATAAGGAAACTGTTATTTTTGAAAATGTAGAATTTCATAACAATACTTTTGACAAATAATCAAATAAATGAGAAACAAAACGGATACTGTTGGGATAAAACAGTATCCGTTTTGTTTGTAAAATGATCTTAAAATAAAGCCCTTTTTTCAATTACAAGTGGAAATTCTTCATCACCATTAAGGTGCTTACCGCTGTCGATAATTACATTTTTATCCATTATAACATTAAAGAGTTTAGAATGTTCTTTAATTTGGCAATTTTGAAGGATAATACTATTTCTAATTTCAGCTCCCCTATGAACCACAACTCCCCTTGATATAATACTATTTTCAATAAGCCCATCGATAATACAGCCATCAGCAACTATTGAATTTTTTACCTTGCTTTCAGGGGCATATTTAGTAGGTGGTTCATCTTTGATTTTTGTATAAATAGGACCATTATTAAAAAATAATTCTTTAGTTGTTTTTAAGTTTAAAAGGTCCATATTAGCTTTATAGTAAGCACTTATTGAATTAATACATTGAAGGTAGCCTTTAAATTCATAAGCTGTAACCCTTAAATCTTTAATATTTTTATATATAGCATCCTTAATAGTACAGTAAAAACCAGTTTGTATACATTTACTAATGAGTGATATTAAAAGGTCCTTTTTCATAATGAACATTTCCATGGAAATATTTAAACTGTCATAAGCGCCTATATTTTTTCCTACACTTAGTACATTATTGTTATCATCTATATTTAATACGTCGCAATTTAAAAAGTTTTTAGTACTAGTTTTAATATTTTTATATATGACAGTTATATCTTGCTGTCTCTCTTCATGATACTTAACGGCAGCTATATAATCTATGTTTCCTATCATATAAGAAGGAGAAATAATAACATTTTTTTCTTTACTTCTATATATATACTCCATGTTATTCCACAACATTTCTGCATCGTTTATAGACATATTACCAATGCCAAAATTAAAAACAAATAGCCCGTTGAGTCTTCTATCTAAATCCCATGGTTTTCCAGAACCTAAATGATCTACTAAGGAGCGAGATTTACTTTGGGTAAAAATTCCGATGTTTTTAAGACCTGAATTAACCATGTTAGATAATGCAAAATCTATAATTCTATACCTAGCAGCTATGGGAATAGAAGCTAGTGGTCTGTTTTTAGTAAGACTTATTATATTTGTTTCATTTTCATTTAGGTTTAATATACCCATATAATTTTTAAGCATTTAACCACCTCATCTTATAACTGAATTAGATTTAATTTCAGAGCCTTCTGCAATGAGAGTTATATCACCTGCAATTCCTATAAGAGAATGACCTCTTATAGTAACATTATTACCGATTATAGCTTTATCAATAATAACGTTGTCCCCTATTTTGGTGTTAGGCATAATAACAGAATTTGATATTTTAGAGTTTTTTCCAACTGTAACTCCTTGAAATAGTACTGAATTATAAACTTCTCCAAGAACAATGCATCCTTCTACCACTAGTGAGCTTGTAACTTTTGCATTAGGGCCTACATATTGAGCAGGGTTTATAGGATTTATGGAATATATCTTCCAAGTTTCATCATGAATATTTAATTCATTATTGTCATCTATTAAATCCATATTTGCTTCCCAAAGGCTTTTAATAGTACCTACATCTTTCCAATAGCCTTTAAAAGGATATGCATAAAGTTTCTTTTGGTTTTTAAGCATAGAAGGTATTATATTTTTCCCGAAATCGTTGCTAGAGTGTTTATTGTTTTCATCCTCTTTTAAAAAGCTTTTAAGAAATTTCCAATTGAAAATATATACACCCATAGAAGCCATATTGTTTTTGGGGTCTTGAGGCTTTTCTTCAAATTCATATATTTTATTATCAGAAGTAGTATTCATTATTCCGAATCTAGAGGCTTCATCTAGTGGAACTTCAATAACGGCTATAGTAGCATCGGCGGATTTCTCTTTGTGGAAATTGAGCATTTTTGAATAATCCATTTTATAAACGTGGTCGCCAGAGAGAATAAGTACATACTCTGGGTCATAGGAGTCTATAAAATTAGTATTTTGATAGATTGCGTTAGCGGTACCTTTATACCAGTCTCCTCCCGATTCATCCATATAAGGAGGGAGAAGTGTGACTCCGCCGTTATTTCTATCTAAATCCCAAGGGACACCTATACCTATATGAGAATTTAGTGCAAGGGGTTGATATTGTGTTAGTACCCCAACCGTATCTATTCCTGAATTTGAACAATTACTTAGAGTAAAATCAATAATCCTATACTTACCCCCAAAAGGTATTGCAGGTTTTGCTGTGTTTTTAGTAAGCATCTTAAGTCTACTGCCTTGTCCACCCGCCAGAATCATAGCGATCATCTCTTTTTTTTGCATTTTAAATACCTCCATTATCTAAGGTTTCTTCAATAAATAACTAATTAATAAGCTTGTCTATTATAGAAGAGGCTTAAAACTTCATTATATTACTTTACCTATGTATATTAGGATGAAGGTGATTTAATACCTTTAAAAAAAATACATCTATAATCAAAAAGGAATTGGGCAACATATTGCGCCCAATTCCTTTGTTTATATTATGCAAATTTATAATATATAGCTTAATAATAGCATTATGTTGAGTGCAGTTACTATAAGTCCAATAATCCAAAGAGTTACTTTATCGAATCTGGTATTTACATACTTGCCCATAACTTTTTTAGAGGAAGTTAAATATATCTGGAGGAATATAGTTATAGGAAGTTGTATACTTAAGAGCATCTGTGAATAGATAAGGCCTTTAAATGGTTCCGATATAAAAAATATAACTACTGCAGCGAAAGCTAAAGTAATTGCTACTCCTATTTTAGTATGAATATCATGAATATCATAAGGGTCTCCAAATATCCCTGCAAAAATACTACCACCAGCCATGCCTGCAGTAACTGAGGAGGAAATGCCGGCAAAGAGTAGAGCTAGTGCAAACACCACGGATGCTATACTTCCCAGCATTGGCGTCAGCATTTGCTGAGCTTGACTAAGTTCTGTAACGTGAATATTTTGTGTAAAGAAAGTAGCGGCTGCAATAAGTATCATAGCACTATTTATAGCCCAACCTACTATCATTGAGAAAAAAGTGTCCATAAATTCATATTTCAATTGTTTTTTTATTACAGTTTCATCTTTTAAGTTCCACTGGCGACTTTGAATTATTTCTGAATGCAGAAATAAATTATGAGGCATTACAACTGCACCTAGCACGCTCATTATTATTGGAATAGATCCCTTAGGAAAAGAGGGTTTGACCCAGCTTATCATTGCTTTTCCCCATTCAATGTGCACAAGGCTAAGTTCAAATATAAAAGATATTCCTATAATAGAAACAAAGCCAATAATCCATTTTTCTAGCTTCTTGTAGGAATTTGTAAATAGCATCCATAAAATCAATGCTAAAACTAATACTGTTCCTAGTTTTATAGGGATACCAAATAACATGTTTAAAGCAATAGCACCACCAAGAAGTTCCGCAAGGGCAGTAGATACTGCAGCCACGACTGCAGAGCCAAGAACTACTTGGTTTAGTTTTGGTTTTAATGTAGCAGTAGATGCTTCTGCTATACAATTACCTGTAACAATTCCAAGATGGGCCGCATTATGCTGAAGAACAATCAACATAATGGTTGAAAGAGTTACCATCCAGAGTAGAGTATACCCGTAACTGGCGCCTGCAGAAACATTTGCTGCCCAGTTACCAGGATCTATAAATCCTACAGTTACAAGGAGTCCAGGTCCGATATATTTTATAAAATCTAATGCCATAAATTTAGGTTTATGATCATCTTTTAAAAGGTTTTTTTTAATATTTGAAAATTTCACGCTAACACTTCCGTCCTATATTATTGTTGTACCGTATAATATATATTATATAGTAATTATTGTTTAAATCAATGCTAAAAATATACTATAGTAAAGATGTTGTTTGCAAATAGATTGTATATTTACGGTTTAGTATTCTTTTTTTTGTAGAATTAATAAGTGAAAATTATAATTGTTAACTAAAAATATACAAAAAAGTAAAGGATATTTAGCTATATAATCTAGTGTTTAGTGTGGAATGGTGCTATAATGATAGTAATGAGTGTTGCTTTATTGGAGTTAAATTATATTATGTAATTTAGACTAAAATAAGGCTTTTTTGATAAATGCTCAAAAAAATGATTAATGTCTGAATTTTTGGAAATAATTTAGAAAAAGATTCTATTTTCATGGAATAAAATCAATTATTTAAGTACTATATAATATATTATAGCCACTTTAGTGGCGTGCGAGGAGGAATTTATTATGGCAATTAGTTTGAAAAAAGGTCAAAAAGTTGATTTAACTAAAACCAATCCAGGTCTTGTTAGTGTTATGGTTGGACTCGGATGGGATACTAATAAATATGATGGAGGAGCTGCTTTTGATTTAGATGCAGCGGCATTCTTAGTTGGAGCAAGTGGAAAAGTATCATCTGATAATGATTTTATTTTTTATAATAACCCAAAGGACTCAGCAGAATCTGTAACACATATGGGAGATAACAAGACTGGTGAGGGTGAGGGCGATGATGAACAAATCAGAATAGAATTGGCTAAAGTACCAGCGTCTGTAGAAAAAATTAACTTTACAGTAACTATTCATGAGGCTGCTCAAAGAGCGCAAAATTTCGGACAAGTTTCTAATGCATTTATAAGAATTTGCGATGAAACTAGTAATGAAGAATTAATAAGATATGATTTGAGTGAAGATTATAGTGTTGAAACTGCAGTAGTAGTAGCAGAACTATACCGTAATAATGGAGAATGGAAGTTTAGTGCAGTAGGAAGTGGATTTGAGGGTGGATTATCTGCGCTTTGTGCTAACTTTGGAATTAGCGTAGACTAACACCACCGAAGGTGACGATTAATAAATAGGGGGGAATAATCATGACTATTAACCTAAGTAAAGGTCAAAAAATTGATTTAACCAAGACTAACCCAAGTTTAAAGAAAGCAATCATAGGACTAGGTTGGGATACAAATAAATATTCAGGTGGAGGCGATTTCGATTTAGATGCCTCAGCTTTTTTAGTAGGTGCAAATGGAAAAACTAATGATGACCTAGACTTTATATTTTATAATAATTTACAGCATGCGTCGGGAGCTGTTATACATACCGGGGATAATAGAACTGGAGAAGGAGAAGGAGACGATGAACAATTAATCGTGGAATTTTCTAAAATACCTAAGGATATTGAAAAAATTGCAATTACAGTAACTATACACGATGCAATAGCTCGTGCGCAAAATTTTGGTCAGATTTCAAATGCCTTTGTTAGAGTAGTGAATGAAGAAACTAATGAAGAGGTTTTAAGGTATGACTTATCAGAGGATTTTTCAGTAGAGACTGCATTGGTATTTTGTGAAATATACCGTAATAATGGAGAATGGAAATTTAGTGCAACAGGAAGTGGTTTTCAAGGCGGATTATCAGCCCTTTGTAAAAATTATGGTCTTGATGCGTAGAGGGATACAATATTTAAACTAATTAGTATAGGTAAGTATAATAGATATTAGAGGAGTTGGGCAAAATGGGTATAAATTTACAAAAAGGTCAAAGGATAAGTCTAACAAAAGATAATCCTGGTCTAAAAAAGACAATGGTGGGACTTGGATGGGATCCAGTAAAACAAAAATCTAAGGGATTGCTCGGAGGCTTATTCGGAGGTACTCAATCACAAGTAGATTGTGATGCTTCTGTGTTTATGTTAGATGAAAATGATAAGCTAAAATCAAAAGAAAACATAATTTATTTTGGAAATTTGAAAAGTAAGTGTGGTAGTGTTCAGCATATGGGAGATAATCTTACTGGAAGTGGTGATGGGGACGATGAGCAAGTTATGGTTGACCTATCAATGGTACCTCAAAATATTTCCAAGCTAGTTTTTGTTGTTAATATCTATGCTGCAACTCAGCGTAAACAACATTTTGGCATGATAGAAAATGCTTTTATACGTTTAGTAAATGTAACAGACAACAAAGAAATGCTTCGTTTTAACTTGACAGAAGAATATTCTGGTAAAACTGGTTTATATGTTGCTGAAATTTATCGTAACAACGGAGAATGGAAATTTATAGCCGTAGGTGAAGGCGATGCTTCTGCTGGCTTAAATGAAATGTCAAAAAAATACCAATAAATATATGTGTAGAAAATGACATGTCCATCATTTTCTACATTTTAATGTAAAAGAAAATATAAAAATTACTGAAAGGTGGATAATATGAAATATTTTAATAAGCAGAGCTCAGAAGTTTTAGATGAGCTTAAGGTTGATAGCAGTGTTGGATTGTCGAGTTCTGAGGTTAAAGAAAGACTAGAAAAATATGGTTCAAATGAATTTACGAAGCAAGAAAGAGGATCTATATGGGATAGTGTTAAGGAAGCAATAACTGAGCCTATGATGATAATACTTTTAGCCGCAGCCCTAATTAGTGCATTAGTAGGAGAATTTCAAGATGCTATTGGTATAGTATGTGCTGTAGCAATAGGAATTGGCATAGGGATTTTTACAGAAGGAAAATCACAAAAAGCTGCAGATGCACTTTCAAAAATGACAGAAAACATAGATGTAAAAGTATTACGTAATGAGAAAATTGTGCAAGTGAATAAAAATGATTTAGTACCTGGAGATATAGTTCTAATTGAGACCGGGGACATGGTACCAGCAGATGGAAGACTCGTTAGTAGTATAGATTTAATGGTTAGAGAGGATATGCTTACAGGAGAATCAGAAGACGTAAGCAAAGATGGCCAAGTTGTAATAGAGATGGAAAATATAAAATCTAAAGATAAAAATATTGTACAAGACCCTATTCCAGCAAAACAACTGAATATGGTTTTCGGTGGAACACTAGTAGCTTATGGTAGAGCTAGCTTTGTAGTTACTTCCACAGGAGATAGCTCTCAAATGGGTGAAATAGCTAAAAATCTTGAGGATAGTGACCTGCAAACACCGCTTCAAGCGAAACTTGGAGATTTAGGTGGTAAGATATCAAAAGTATCAAGTGCTATAGCTGCCATATTATTTATAGTTATGATTGTAAAAATGGTGGTAGCGAAGACTATATCACCAGACACTTCAGGAATATTTGCATTTTTACAATCTGTTGAACCTATAAAAACTGCTTTTGTTGTATGTGTTGCCTTAATTGTTGCAGCAGTTCCAGAAGGACTTCCAACAATGATAAATATGACACTTGCAATTACTATGCAGAAAATGGCTAAGATAAATGCACTTGTTACTAAAAAAGAAGCCTGTGAAACAATAGGATCTGTAAGTGTAATATGCTCAGATAAAACAGGCACACTTACTCAAAACAGAATGACTGTAGAAAAAGTTTATTTAAATGGTAAATACAGAGAAAGAGGTGAGCTCACCGAAAGCAATAACTACTTTATAGATAACTGTCTTGTAAATTCAACAGCAGATATTGAAAAGGATGATTCAGAGGTTAAATATTTAGGTAGTGCAACAGAATGTGCTCTTCTTTTATACAATGATGCTTGTGATTATGTACAAGAAAGACAAAATGCAAACATAGCTCATCAAATTCCATTTAGTTCAAAAAATAAGAGGATGAGTACAGTTATAGAAGAGGAGGAAGGTTCCACAGTATTAACAAAGGGAGCCCCAGAAATAATTCTAGAGTTATGCAAATATGAACATATTAATTGCGTTGAAAAAGAGTTGGATGCTTCTAGAAGAAAAGAAATATTAGATGAAATTGAAATTCTTCAGAGGAAATCTATGCGTGTACTTGGTTTTGCATATGGAAATATAAGTGGAGAAGTAGCTATGGCATCCGAGCAAGGTACTTTAGAAGATGATTTAGTGTTTACAGGATTCGTTGGAATAAGAGATCCTCTAAGACTTGATGTTAAAGAAGCCATTGAAACTGCTAGAAAAGCAGGGGTTGCTACAAAAATGCTTACAGGAGATAATATTAATACCGCTATTGCTATAGGTGAAGAATTAGGATTACTTGAGGGTAATAATAGGGCTGTGGAGGCTACTTATATAGATACATTATCTGATGATGAACTTAGAAAAGAAATAACTACTATTTCAATAGTAGCACGTTCAAAACCTGATACAAAAATGAGAATAGTTATAGCACTTCAAAGTAATGGAGAAGTAGTTGCTGTAACAGGAGATGGAATAAATGATGCTCCAGCCCTTACAAAAGCAGATGTAGGTATAGCTATGGGTATAGCTGGAACGGAAGTAAGTAAAAATGCAGCAGATATAATCTTAACAGATGATAGTTTTGGAACTATTGTAAAAGGAATTAAATGGGGAAGAGGTATTTATGAAAACTTCCAAAGATTTATACAATTCCAGATAACTGTAAATATTATTGCGTTTTTAACAGCAATTTTATCCGTAATATTTGACTTTCAAATGCCCTTCACTACAATACAACTCTTGTGGGTAAATATTATAATGGATGGACCACCAGCACTGTCACTTGGACTAGAACCAGTAAGAGATGCTGTTTTAAACAGAAAGCCTACAAATAGAAAGGCTAGTATTATAACTAAGCAAATGTTAAAGAGTATGATTTCAAATGCTATTTATATAACTATTGTTATCATGATTCAAATGAGATTTGACATATTAGGTGCTGGATTCCCAAAAGAAGGGGTTACAGGACCAAACGAAATGCAGACAGTATTATTTGCATTATTTGCTTTTAGTGCATTATTTAATGCATTTAACTGTAGAGAATTTGGAACAGATAGCATATTTCCCAACATTACAAAAAACACTATTTTCTTAAAGATAATTTCAGCTACAGCAGTAGTACAAATATTTGTAACTGAAGTGTTTTCAAAATTCTTTAATGCAGTATCTTTAAGTGCTACTATGTGGCTAAAGATAATTATTTTATCTTCACTTATAATAGTAATTAATGAAATTGTAAAATTGATTATGAAGCCTTTTTCAAAAAAAGAACAACAAATGGAAGCAGAATCAGAGGAAAAGATAGCAGCGTAGGCATATAAACAATAATCATAAAAATCCACATTATTGAGTGAAATCAATAATGTGGATTTTTATTTTCATATTAAATAATATGTAGTAACATTAACCGGTATAAGAAGTGACTTTATCTTGTGAAATATTTTTATTTTCATGAAGTTTTTCATGTACTATATCTAAAATTTCTTCACCAGCAAAGATACCAGATGTCTTTGAAATAAATACAGTATCTTCAAGTTTTTTCACAGGAAGAGCATTTAGTAATTCGCCATGTAAGGGAATTATTCCATAATTTGAACTTTTAATCATGGGGTAGTCTAGGAGAGAATCACCAGCAGCTATAAATGTATTTATGTTTTCTAGCTGCATTATATATTTTATAGGATCATATTTATTTATACAATTAGGTACTATATAAACCTTTTTTCCTTGTTTTGATAGGCTATAGTTATGTTTTGAGCAAAAGCGCCTTAATACTTCGAAATAGTCTATTGCTATTTCTCCCTTTAAAAAGGTATTAGCTAACTTTTCTTCATCCATAATGGAGTATATAAAAAGATCTTCACAAGTTTTATATGATTTTACAAAGTCGCTTTCTAAAAAGAAACTGCATAATTTTATCATAGTCGAAATAGATGTAGCGACCTTGATTTTAGCAGAACTTATTTCAGACCAAGACTTAAGCTCCTTGCCGTTCTTAAGTATTATACCCCCATTAGCTACCACTGCATATTTAGGCCTTATTACATCATAAAAGTATTTCATTCGCGTGTATTGCTCTGTGGAGCGTGTGGTGACAGGTATAAAAAGCATACTTTCATTTAAATGCTCTAGTTTATCCTGCATGGATTTAGTAATGAAACTACTGTTGCAATTATTATAAAAATCTACAGGAACAAGTTTTTCTTCGTTAATTAGGGTGCAGTGCCTTGAAGAATATATAAGAGTGCTATCAAGGTCCGAGGCAAATATCATATAGTCACATCCTTTGATTACTTTTTATACATCTTCTTTTTCTTTAGCTTTAATAATACCACAAGAGGAGTAGCACATATCACTATATATTTCTACCGGGATATGCTTTTCCTCTGCTAACTTAAATATATGTAATAAATTAGGGTTATCAAATGAGTCCACTAGGATTTTCCAAGGTATTCTCCTTAAAAGTACTCTTGTGGTTTCTCCGATTCCTGGTTTTATAAGATTAATATTATCAATCTTAAACTTATTTTTAATACTTTCAATATCGCGAAGTCCTTTGCAGTTTAAAAAATTACCATCAAACTCAATATCTGCAGCAACTTCGGTAGTAATTGGTGACTCTAAAAGCTCAGATATATAATTTTTATCTATGTCATTAAAACAGTTACATATTTCATCAATATAAAAATTAGAAACATCCGAGGACTTTAATTCACTATAAAACTTTGTGCCGTGGAAATCATCACTGGAAATATAATTATCATTAAGTACAGTTCTACTTACAAGCCCTGAAACTGTAGAATTAAGACAAGCACTTGGAATTAAAAAATCCTCCCGTGTACCGTAAATAAGGGTGCAGTGAGCAGGATCAGATAATACTGCTAGGTTTGAATTAAGGCTTATATTAAACTCTTCATGAATTTCCTTGCAAGCCTTTGTTAAGGTATGTTGAATAACACCTTTACCTGTCCACCCATCAATGAATTGTATCTCTGCACAGGGGTGATTTTTTAATATATGGGCAAGTGCATTTTTATCTATGCCTTTATCACGTATTATGGAAATACTATAATGAGGGATAGTTATATCATATTTAAACTTAATATACCTTTTAATTAATATGCCAATAGGAGTACCAGCTCTAGCAAGGGAAACTAAAACAATATTTTTACCCCGTGCTTCTATAATTTTATCGCTTAATATAGAAACGAGAGAAGCTAGTTTGATTTTTGTTTCTTGTAGAGTGCTATAGAAAATATCCATGTATTCTTTTGAGGGAGTATATTCTATTGGTAACATCTCGGAATAATGAATTCCACTTTGTATAGCATTTTCTCTAAATTCATTATCTTGTTCTACTATAAGATGTGATATGTCTTTAAGAAGAAATACAACATCTTCTGCGGGGTAGCTTCCTGAAAAAATACATTGATTCATTTAAATACACCTCTTTTATATATTATTTGTGAAAAATAAAAGCTATTAGCCAATCCAACTTGCAAATATAATGGATTCTACATGAAAATGTGAAAAAAGTCTATTAAATTCTTCTTTTTTTTCTTTGGTTAAAGGCTTTTCAGAAAAGAAAAACACCTGATTATAAAAATTATCAGGAATATTATAAAGGTAGTTAGTTATATTGTCATCTTCTGGACTTTGAAAAGCAACCTTATTTTTATTGCCATAACAATCGATGTTTCTAGCATGAACGGGACTTCTTGTAGTAGACTGAAAGTATACATTATCTCCAAGTTTAGCGCTTATACTACAAGGTAAATATATAAATTCTCCAGTACCTATGCAAAGACAGTTACCCTTAGTTCTTTCTTTTTTTAGTACTTCAGATATTGATTTAATTTCTTCAAATACTTTACAATTATCTTGTGAACTAAGTCCAAATCTACCCGTAGATTTGTTGTAGCCCTCAATGCTATCAGACATTTCAAAAATATGCTCTTTATATGGGATTAACTTAGTGGAGCTAGGAGGTGCGGTTATAGCATCACTAATAATATCTTTTGATTTACTGCACTTAATATCTCCCTTTAATAAGGAACATAATCTAACATCTATACCTTTTTCATCATGGAACATTTTATAGCTGATAGCATCTCTCCAGTCTAGTATGGATAATATTCCAAAAGATTTCCCGGGAAGACATTTTATTAAATTTAATGCAGATTTACCTGTAGTAAGTTCATCGTCTATTAAAACTATATCTTCAAAATCATTAAAAAAGTCATTTTCATAAGGGAAAAGTGAATGTTCTACTGCGTGAGAATGTTCTTCATTAAAAAATAGTGCAGGCTTTATAGAAGTTATTTTTTCACGTGTGGTATGTATATAAGCAGCATTTGAAAAGTTTTGGAATACTGCTTGAGCAAGACCTGTAGCAGTCTCCGCAAAACCTATAAAAAGAGTTTTGTTTGCAAGTTTGATAGGAGTGTCTAAAATAGTATGTGTGTTTTCCATATTAACTGGAAAACTATGAATTTTAACTATTTCTTGTCCGTTTTTTAAATCCAAATCCATTATGTTAGGGGATACATCTAAAGATATAAGGGTATTAACTAATTCAGTAGTAGGATAATCATGCGAGTCCTCTCTTTCATTAATCCAAAGGCGTGCCAAGATTCCTCCAATAATTTTCAGAGTATCTGGAATCATTGGCATATGCTTTCCTATAACCTTACTTACAAATAAGAAATCTCTTTTTTTATTTTCACGAGCGGACATAGTAAAAAGATTGGATACTGGAATTTTACATAGGTTTTCTTTTATATTAAGTGATATGTCTAGTCTATTATCTATGTTGTAATGAATTGATTCGTTGCAACAATTCTCTGTGACATTTTCCATCTTCAAATACCCCCATTATTTTAGCTTTTAACAATATTTCTTTAGCCCATTTTTCATGGGGTTTTATTTCATTCATTTTATTTGAGTAATTGCTCTTTATTACACCGTCAAGGGATGAATTAATGATGTTACTTGCATCTATAAAATCTTCCTTAGAAACTACCATAAGAGAATTTACTACATTTACTTGGGTAGGATGTATAACGGTTTTACCAATTAATCCATTAGTTCTATCTAAAAGGGTTTCTTTAATAAGAACATTATTTTCAAAATCTAAAACTTTGCTATAATATTCATAAACTACACCAGAGATAACATAATCATCTCTTTTAAAAACATTTATTATATCACTAATACAATCTTTGACTACAGATAAGTCGTATACGGTAAAATCTTTACTCCTCCTAAGACTATATAAGCCTGAAAAATCTGTTCCGCCAATTCGAATGTTTAGAACATATTGTTTATAGTAATCGATTATTTGTTTTGCGTTAGTAAGTTCGTTTACTCTCGTTTCCTTATGAATTATGCTGGGTGTTTCAAGGATGGGCATTCCGTACAGAGTTCTTTTATTTGACCTATTATATTCTTTTAGGACGGAAAAGTATTTTTCTCCAACTTCAGCATCAAATTTTGGAAAAATAAAACCGCAAAGCCCTATTAAGGAAGATTCATTAAGTAACCTTTGAAGTTGACAAACATTTCTAACCCTAATAAAAATGAGAGGTAGACTATCAATAAAAGAAGAATCTTCTTTTAAACGAAGGTCTATCCTCATAAAAAGGTCAATAATGTTATTTTCAGCTTGTACAACTTCATTGGATGATACTGAATCTTCAATACAAAGAGTAATGGTGTGAGCTCCCATACTTTTACTAAAAACTATGTCCACAAATAAATTTTCCCTTGTTCCTGGCATATATAAACATGCACCTAGTGCATAAGACAATTCTTCTCTTGAGGAAAATAAATCGTAAGATGAAGGTGTTTTAAAAAAAATGTCTTGTGAATTATTAATATCATTAAAATATCTCATAATTTTTCTCCATTTATCATAATAAATTAATCAGTAAGTCCCAAAGGCCATAAATTACTGATTGTAATACATTATTATAACATAGTTCGTTGCATAATTACATAATACACACAGGAATTACAAGAATTACTGGATGTTAAGTAAAATTAATGATTATAAATGATTTTTTTTTGGAGTTAAGATTTGTATGCTAAATATTTTTTCAATATTAGCTTTAGGCCAGTTTTTATATAAAAACAAATTATTTAAATAAGGCTAGTAGTATACAGTATGATATAATATACAGATAGAATTCAAAAAATAAAGTTTACACAAAAATACAATTTTTACAATGAGAAATTCAATTATATTGCAAAAGAGAAAGGAGTTAATACGCATGTTTAATTTTAAAAATCATCAAGAACTTACTTGTATTGCAGAAGGAGAGGGACACTTTTTCGCCAAATTAGGTGCTATGGTAGCTTACAAGGGTACTTTTACTTCTGAAAAGGTATTATTAGATACAAATAGTAATCAAAGCATATTCAAATCTGTTATGAACCTAGCAGCTAGAAAGCTTACTGGAGAAAATATTCATATTATGAAAGTAAATGGGCATGGTAGTTATTATATGGCAAATAGAGCACAACACATTACTATAATTACGCTAGAGCCAGGTCAGAGCGTAGGAGTTGAAGGAGAAAATTTACTCGCTTTTACTGAAGGGTGCAAATATGGAGTTAGGTTTATGGGATCCGGGGTAATATCTCAAAAGGGTATGTTCACATCAAATTTAACCGCAATTGGCAGCAATCCTCAGGTAGTTATAACTACCAATGGAAATCCAATTATTTTAGAGTCGCCTTGCGTAGTAGATCCTGATGCAGTAGTATGTTGGACAGGTCCTGATCCTCATTTTAAGACCGATGTAAATTGGAAAACTTTCCTTGGACAAACCTCTGGAGAATCCTATATGTTAGAATTTAATTCTCAGGGAGAAACAGTAATTATCCAGCCTTATGAAAGAGTCTCAGGATTAAATGTTGCAATAGATTAAGGGAGGGATGTTTTTGTGGCTATAATTATTGATAATACTAATAAAAAAATAGTAACGTCTCAAAAGAAACAATATGGGAAATTAATTATTGAAACCAGCATCAGACCAGAAAATAATTCTAATCTAGTAATGGGTGCAAAGCAGCACACAGAACAAAACAAAGTTCAAAGCACAAATAATGTACAACCTAACATCACGGTAGGACCTAAAGGGAGTGCCACCATAAAGCCAAATAATAATATGGAAAAAAGAAAAATTGTGGATGTTACAAAAAGCATTAAATTAGGAAAAGGGCAAAAATTAAGTCTAAATCAGAATGCTAAGAATCTTTCAAAATTAATAGTAACATTAGATTATAATTCAATCTCAAAGGGACCTAATGAGTTTGAGTTAGATGTATCGGTATTTATGGTGGATACAAATGACAAAACAATAGAAAAAGATTTTATTTTTTATGAAAATACCAAGAGTACTTGTGGAGGAATAGTTATTAAAGCAGATCACGATACTTGTCTTAAAGATGCTTATAATGAGTGCATTCAGTTAGATTTAAATCTAATACCAGCCAACATTCAAAAATTGGCATTTACTGTAACTATTTATGAAGCAGATGAAAGGATCCAAAATTTTGGACAGTTATCAGATGGATATTTTAGAATTATAGCTGGCGACAGTAAACAAGAAATTTTAAACTATAAATTCAATGAAAATTTATCGATAGAAACAGCTATGGTAGTAGCGGAGATATACAGATATAAAAGTGAGTGGAAGATTAATTGTATAGGTAGCGGATTTAGAGGGGGCCTTCAAGCACTGTGCGATAATTATGGAATAGAGACGGTCTAGTAACATGGAAAGGAAGTATACAATGGGAAAAAATATTGAAAAAAGATATCCTAGATATCTTAAAGAATTTAAGTGTATAGGTGGAAAGTGTGAAGATAGTTGTTGTGTTGGATGGGATATAGATATTGATAAGATCACCTTCAGACAGTATTATAAAGTTCAAGACAAAGAAATGAAGAGAATGTTTCAAAAAAATGTTCATAATAATGATAATTATCTAGATAGTAATGTAGATTATGGAAAAGTAAAATTAACAAGTGGGAAAAGGTGTCCTTTTTTAGATGAAGAAAATTATTGTATTATTTATTCTAAGCTTGGAGAGGAATATCTTTCAAATGTTTGCACATCTTTCCCTAGAATAATTAATAAAGTAGATGGATATTATGAAATGTCCCTTGATGTAGCTTGCCCAGAAGCTGCAAGAATTATTTTACTAAAAGAACAAGGAATTGAATTTGAAGAAGGCGCGGAAAATTTAGAAAAACACATAGTATCAAGTGATATTGATACTAAATCTAAAAAATTCAATAATTCACCTGTAAAATATTTTAAAGAAATTAGAGATTTGAGTATTAAAATAATAAAAAATAGAAAATTTGTTTTAAGTCAAAGGTTATATATACTAGGTGTATTTATAAATGCATTAGAAAAAGAATTTAAACATAATTATAATAATGTACCTAAATTTATTAAAGAATATGATATAAATTCAGTTAGCGATTCTTATGGAAAAAATCAATTAAGTTATAGTGATGAGATGGTTTTTTTCAAAAAGATGGTGGGCTTTCTAAATGTATCTAAAGAAGTGGACAGTCTTTCTTTTAAGGAATACACTAAGCAAATTATAGTTGAATTCAAATTTGAGGAAGAAGAGGACATAAGTAAATATTCAGAGTTTTACATAAAAGCATTTGAAGATTATACTGAGAAATTTATAAATAATAATAGCTATATTTTTGAAAATTATTTGGTTAATTTTATATATAACAACATGTTTCCATTTTCTGAAACAGAATCAATGTTTGATGGGTATATTATGCTTTTGATAAGATATTCATTTATTAGATTTTATTTGGTTGGAAAATATCTATATAATAAACAAGATTCTAAAGAAAATATAGTTGAATTCATCCAAGTCTTCTCAAAGATCATAGGACATCACAAAACTTATACAATTGATGTATTAAATTATATAAAAGAAAATAAATTTGATAATATAGAATTTGCTAAAATGCTTTTAAATATTTATTAGAAGCATAGAGTAGTAAAGTATCTTATTTATAATTAATTAAAGTAAAAAAAATAGGTAGAATATACATAGAATACTATGTTGTCTACCTATTATTTTAGTTGAAGTATAGGATATAAGGTTCTTATTTCAGTTTTGGAGATAATAGATATAATTATTTAAAGTTAAAAATATTAGAGAAGAAGCTTTTACCTTTTTCTTTGGTATATTTTTTCTCGTCATTAAAATCAGGTAAGGGTAAACTAAAATTCACCTCTTCTAATCTATGAGTATCATAGAACTTTTCCTGGATTTTACCTTCTATATTATTATAGCCAGTAGGGGTTAATATACTAATGTCAAATCCAAATAGGTTTAAGAAACATAGCATAATGCAATCTTCATCACTAAAAATACTTTCATTATTATCATAAATAAGAAGCTTAGGTATTTTTGAAGGATAATCATACTGTTGTATTAGTTGTAGTATGTTTTTATCAGCATTTAAAATAGTCATTAAAATCTTTAATTTGAAATCCTTATCTATAGCTTTTTTTAGCATATCTGTTTTTAGAAAATAATTTATTTTTTCTAAGATAATATGTTGCAGAGAAGTTTTTAAATAAGAAAATTTATAACAACTATGGGTTAGTAGTTTTTTTTCATCAACAAATCCATTATTATCAAGTACAAAGGCTAAGGAGTATAAATCAGTTTTAGAGTAAGTTATATTAGTAAAAGGAATCCCTGGTATAAACAATGTATTGTCTGCGGATTTTAAATGAAAAAAATCCTTCCAATATAAAGTTAAATCACTGGGAACGCCACTTATTTTTGCGAATAAGTTTGGAATGTATACGGTGTTATTCTCTACTCTAAATCCTGTGCGAAGACTAGATGGCTCATTCCATAAAAGTTTAAACTCATGAAAGGTAGTATTAAGTGTAGCAGGCTGAGTTTTATACTCCTCAAATTGCCAAGGTCTATAAAAACCATCTCCATCAGCATACAGTGAATTCGATAATTCTCTAGATGCCGAGGCAGCAATAGTTTCTTGACGTATAAGCTTCTCTTCTTTGGGGAATTCCTTTAAATCAGCCTTATATGGGAGTTCAAAGCACTTTGAAAAAATTTCGCTATATTCTGTAAGGTCTAAAATACTATCACTTAAAGAATTTATATATAGCACATCACAACCTAATTTAGATAAAAAAATTAAGAATAAAAGCTCATGCTTTTTAATTTCACCATAATATATAATTTTAGGGTTTGAAATTTCATCAGAGGAAGTATCTTGAAAGTGAAAATTCTTAACAAGTGTTGGAACAAAATCATGAACCCAAGAAAGTAATTTAAGTGAAAAATTTTTAACTTTAGATAAGTTTAAATTCTTTTCTTCCTTGCAGTATAAATCTAATATATAGCTAAAACTATTTGCCATAGAACAATTTAAAGTACTGTTATTAGTTGGAAAAACTTTATGTTCCATAAGTAGTGCAGCAATCTTAGCAGTTAGTGAAGCATCAAAAGGATCTACATGCTGCCATATATTTAGAGTGCTAGTGATTAATTTAGGAACGGTGCGTATAGGTATAGAGTCTGTAAATTTTAAATATAATCCATCGAACATACTTAAATTTTTATCTAATCTAAATAAGTCGTTATAATAATCATCTTCATTTTCCTTTATTCCTATATATCTATAAAAGTATACAGGGACAAAAGGTACGGTGCCTCCTATAAACCCAATCCTTTTATTTACAGGCAATATTAAATCATTAAATATACTCATGCTGCTTTTAAGTAAAGTGTTAATGGAACCCTTAAAGCTTATATCTGTAGGTAGCTTTTTATTTTCTATAATAGGTTGCTTGTGCTCAATAATAGTTTCTTTAAATTTACTAGTGTCATCAACAATAGTTTTCTTAAAGTCGTGGTTTACTTTTAAATCCAAATCTATTAATGGCTGAGTTTTAGGTAGCTTTATAAATTTTGAATGAATATTTAGTTTATCTATTTTTGAAAAATCCATATCTGATAGGGTATTAATATATATGACATCACAACTTAGTTTAGACAAGAGTATCAAAAAATAAATTTCATGCTTTTTGATCTCACCATAAAAAAGCACCTTAGGATTTATAATATCGGAATCTTGTCTAGAATTATAATTAGAGCTATGAAATAGTTTTGGAGCGAAGTCCAAAGTCCACCCCAGCAATTTAACAGCAAAATTCTTAATTACAGTTTCTGTAGTATTAGGTTCATTTGCTAAATAGAGAGCCAGGGTTTCATCAAAGCTATTTTGGATATAATCATTGAAAAAGTTGTTATTAAACTCAGGAAATAGGGCTTTAGTTTTAAGAATACTCATTAGTGTATTTCTTTCAGTTGAGTTAGAACTTAGAAGTCCATTCCAGGGTATCTCAGATATAGATGTAGATAATATTTTCACTGGTATTCCAGAGGTAAAATTTATATATAAGCTTTCAAGTGAAGTAAGTTTATGGTTTAGTTTATGTAAATTCTCATAATAGAGTTCACTATTTTCACTAATACCAATATATCTATAAAAATAAATAGGTATATTAGGGGATTTTGATTTAATAAATCCCTGCCTCTTATTAACAGGAACAAATATATCTTGAAATAAATTTTGTGATTCTAATATAGATGTACTTATTTGTTTTCTAGTATTAATCAAAGCGTAAACCTCCAATCTTATTTTTACACCTATGATACACGATGAGCATAGATGTAAAAAATCAATAATAAAAACAATTTTATTTACTACTAGTTTACCATTAATATTACTATTAGGTAATAGAATAATTGAGTACTACTTTTCTTTTCTCTTTCTGCGACGTAAAGAAAGACCACCAAAACCACTAATGATAGCTACATAGAATCCAAAATCATACCACCAACCAGAATTTACAATCTCATAAACACGGTGGCTCCTATTAAATATACCTAAAATTAGAGATATAGGTGCAATCCATCCATGCCAAATTCCGGATAAGAAATTTGCAGGTTTAGCTGCAGAGTAACTGCCATCACCAGGCATACATGCAACCATAAATGTAGATAGGCTTAGAAGTCCTAAAAGTAGTATTGTTTTTTTAGTTTTAATTTTCATTTATAAATCCCCCTTTTTATTATGTAAGATTATAATTTAGATTGAAATTAATACTATTAGACTTTTATATTACTTATAATACATATTTTATCATTTAATGTATAAAAATACTATAAAACTCTAAGTATAATAAGACGAATAGGAAATAAAAATAAACATAGACTATAAATATAATAAGCTAGAAAGGAAGTAATTAGTTGAAAATAAATGAATCACTTAATTGTCCAAAATGTAATAGCAAAAACTTCGAAATAAAGCATGAAGCCACTTTCCTCTATACATATAAAATAGACACAGTTAACCAAAATATAGAGGAGGAAGGACCTGAAAATCTTCCATTTTTATTTGATAATAGAGAACAAACTTGCTTCAAGGAATATATAGAATGTAGTACCTGCGGCACAAAATATCCCTGCTCCATTGATAAAGATAGTCAAACTATTGGTCTTACCATAATGAAAAAGGCGATAAGAGCAGATAATATTAAAACGCCAGAATTTTTTGGGTAAAAATTTAGTGTGAGATTGTATAATTTATATAGTTATGCATATGTTATGCACAGATAAAGTAATAATATATTATTTGTTTTACATTAATATTAACATAAGTGTTGAAATGTACATATAATATGGTAAACATAAATTAAGTAGGGATGTGAGGGTTATGGTGTATTTTAAAAATATTCCAATATATTCTTACGACATTATAAACACTTATCCACATGATGCTAGTGCTTTTACTGAAGGGTTAGTATATGAATCTGGGTGTATTTATGAAAGCACGGGTAAATATAATGAGTCCACATTGCGTAAAGTACAATTACAAACAGGTGAGATTTTAAAACTACACAAATTAGATGAAGATTATTTTGGTGAGGGCATTACACTTTACCATGATAAAATTTTTCAGTTAACATGGAAATCTAAGGTGGGATTTATTTACGATAAAGATAACTTTAATCTAATTGACAAATTTTACTATAATACAGAAGGCTGGGGAATTACTCATAATGATGAGCATTTAATTATGAGTGATGGTACAGATGAAATATTTTTTTTAAATCCCAAAAACTTTAAAAAGGTATATAGTATTAAAGTTCATGATGAATTTAAGCCTATTACAAGACTAAATGAACTGGAATTCACTAAAGGTGAAATTTATGCTAATATATGGAGAAGTGATAAAATTGCTAGAATTTGTCCTTATAGTGGAAAAGTAACTGGGTGGATAGACCTTAAAGGGTTGTTAAGTCCTAAGGAATATAAAAATGCAGGTACACTTAATGGAATAACCTTTGATAGTGAAAATAATAGATTTTTTGTAACTGGAAAGATGTGGCCTAAAGTATTTGAAATAAAGTTAATTTAGATGTATGTTTATAGCACTTAAATAAGGTTAAATCATCTTCTGCGAAGCTGCAATATTATAGACTTCAGAAGGAAATTTAAACTCCCTCAGAATTTTTCTGTTTGTTATTTTAAAAAACACTGAAAATAATTAATTATTTTCAGTGTTTTTAATATCATTAAAGTAAAACTATATTTGCTTCCAAACAATCATTTATCATTTCATCTGTCCATATTGAAGATTGAACCTCACCAATATGAGCTTTATTTAGAAAATACATACATATTCTAGATTGACCTATACCACCGCCTACAGTGTATGGGAGTTTACCTTCCAATAGTAGCTTATGGAATTCAAAGGAACTTCGCTCCTCGCAACCTGCCACTTTAAGTTGCTTTCTTAGTGCTATTTCATCAACCCTTATTCCCATAGAGGAAAGCTCAAAGGCCTTTTCAAGTATTGGATTCCAGAATACTATATCTCCATTAAGTGACCAATCATCATAGTCAGGAGCTCTACCATCATGCTTTTCACCGGATTTAAGTATACCACCAATTTGCATTATAAATACTGCAATCTTTTCTTTACATATAGCATCTTCTCTTTCTTTTGAAGTAAAAGAAGGGTACAAATCCTCAAGTTCTTGCGTAGTTATAAAGAAAATTTCCTCGGGTAAAAACTTTTCTATTTTAGGATGTAATTTGTGGATATGATCTTCAGTATCTTTAAAAACTTTATAAAGATTAGTTACAATTTCTTTTAATTTATCTAAAGTTCTTTCTTTTTTTAAAATAACCTTTTCCCAATCCCATTGGTCTACATATATAGAGTGAAGGTTATCTAAATCTTCATCACGTCTTATAGCATTCATATCAGTGTATAGCCCTTCGCCTACTTCAAAGTCATATCTATATAAAGCCATACGTTTCCACTTAGCTAGTGAATTAACAATTTCAATATTTGTACCAGCTAAAGCTTTCATATCAAAGGAAACAACTCGTTCAGTACCGTTTAGGTTATCATTTATTCCAGTATCAGATTTTACGAAAAGAGGAGCTGAGACTCTTGTAAGAGTTAACTCTTTTGCTATTCTATTTTCAAAATAATCCTTTACTTGTTTAATAGCAATTTCCGTATCTTTTAATCCGAGAAGTGGTTTGTAGCCAACTGGAATTGCAAGTTCTTTTTTGTAAGTAATCATAAATAAAACCTCCTAGTAGTTTTGTAATTTTTTCTAATGATTAGCATGGCCATGCTATATGTTCTAATATTGTTACAAAAAACAAAAAACCTTTCATCCTTATTTCTAGGACGAAAGGTTAAACTTCCGTGGTACCACCTAAATTAGCTTTAAAAGCTCACTCGTAATCAGTACGGAAAAAATATTCGATACTGCCCTATATATAACGGTTAGGCTCCGTCCACACCTAATTTCACAAGGATTTCAGCTGGAAACTCAGAGATGTTCTTCAACATAGGCGTCATATGGAACTCTCACTATAATCCACTCGCTTTAACTACTTCCTATATATACTCTTCTCATCACAGTTTTTAGAAAAATAACTTACATTTATTCTAACTTGCAAGTTGAGATTTGTCAACCTGCAAAACAAATATTTTTATGGGAATTTATAGAAATATAAAATCTGACTTTATAGGATTACTACATATAGTTATTACAATCTGATTTTTAAGGGCAGTTTACAAAGGAATATTGACAAGCATATTTACATAAATCATAATAAAAGTATTAATAAAGAAAAATAATTGAGGGGCGCATATATGAAGAAAAAACATATGAATTGGATTTTGGTTATAGGGTGGATGATATTAATATTTATGTTTTCCAGTCAACCTGGGGAGGTATCAAGTGAAAATAATAAATTTGTTATATACATATTCAAATTTATTGGGCTAGATTTAAATAGTATACTTGGGACGCTCAGTGATTTTATAGTTAGAAAAGCAGCACATTTTACTGAATATTTTATTTTATATATTCTGTTATATAGGGCTATAAATACAAAGAAAAATTGGGGCTTTAAAGTTTTTATATGGATACTACTAATGGTGTTTTTATATGCATGCTCGGATGAGTTCCATCAGGCTTTTGTTCCGGGAAGGGGACCGGCTTTTAGAGATGTGATGGTAGATACAGGTGGAGGGCTTACAGCATTTCTGGTTATGTATATTTGTGTCACATTAAAAAAGAAACCTGCTCTTTCGAAAAAAGACCTGACTAAATTAAAATAAAGTTTTGCTAAAAAAGCTAATCGGCAGTTTCAAAACTTATAATATAACAGTCGTAATTTATTCCGGCTTTGTTATAATAATTAGTTTCTCTGAATAATATATTATGTAAATAAATATGCAGAATGGAGGATAATTTAATGGAAGTAGAAAAGAAATGCCCAGAATGTGGCTGTAAAAAAATTGCACAGGCTAAGCTTGATATTAATGCAAAATTGTATCCTATTGACGCATTATTAAAAATCATGAATGGGTCACAAGTCAGTGCGGAGGTATGTACAAAATGTGGTTATATTTTAAATATGAGAGCATTAGCACCAGAGAAACTTAAGTGATAATTTACATTTTTAAAAATTGTTCACCAATTGTAAAATCTATGATACTTAAACATTTGTAATTTATGGAATATTAAATCATAAATTAATAGGGGGTTGAGTATGTTAATATGTCCAAAATGTAAAAGTGAATATCAAGAGGGGTATACAATTTGTAGTGATTGTGAGTGTGCGTTAATTGAAAAAACCGAAGTTGATAAAGAAGCTATTTTTGTTAAAAAAGGTTCAAAGATAAGTCAATTTATTATGGGGATTTTAATGATCATTTGCTCTCCGATGCTTTCTTATAAATTCACTTCAATGTATTTTGTGCCAAATGAGATTGGTCAATATAATAATGAACAGTTTATGTGGATGTTAAAGGCTTACCAGTATTCTTTGTTATTAATCGCAGGTATTATCTGCTTACCTTGTATTCTATATTGGTATAAAAATTATGAAAAATAATTAGATATATTAAGTAACCTATAAATAATTATTTCAATTTCAAATAATGTATAGAAATTTTATTTAGATAAACACTATACAAGGAGGTGTTTATAATGGAAGTTGCTATAATGGGTGGTGGAATGTCTGGACTTTGTTGTGCAATAACACTGGAGAGGCATGGAATCACACCAATCATTTTTGAGAAAAGAAACAGTGTGGGAGATAGATTTGTTAATGCGGAAGCAATGTTTAGTATACTTAATAGACCGTGTAAAGACTGGGTACCTTACATAGCAGAGAAACACCATATAAATTTAACACCTATAGATGAAGTTGATAAACTATTTATACATTCTAAAAATGCCATTGGCACTATCAATGGAAAAATTGGATATACAAATGTACGCGGTAGAAACGAGAATTCATATGAATGTCAATTAGAGAAACAAGTTAAATCTAAGATTACATTTAATTCAACCTACGAATATGAAGAGTTGTGCAAAAATTTCAAGCATGTAGTATTAGCGACTGGAGATGGAGAATATGCTTCTCATTTAGGTAATTATAGATGTGATCTTACATGCACTATAAAAGGAGCAACAGTTCAAGGTGAGTTTACACGGAGCAATTCTCATGTATGGTTTAATTATGAGATATTGCCTAAAGGATATGCTTGGCTTATACCTTTTTCTGAAAGTGAAGCAAATTTAGTTATTGCATATCCTGATTATCCTGACAATATAAAATTAGATATAAATGATATGTGGGAAAAATTCTATAATTTAGCATGTGTGGACTTGGACCAAAACCTTAGGATAACTGATAACTTTGAAATTACAAGATATATGATGGGAATATGTGATAAAGCTATTATTGATAATACGTATTTTGTTGGGAATTGTTTTGGTACTGTTTCGCCAGGTCTCGGCTTTGGACAATATACATCAATTTTAACAGGAATATATGCTGCATATGATATTTGTGCATTAGGAGATTATGAGAAACTTGCTAAACCACTATTTGAGAATTATAATCATTCTCTTGTTTTTAGAAGATTTTTAGAGAGTTTAACGGATGATCAAATAGATTTTGAAGTTAGGAATTTAGATAACAAAATTATAGATAAAGTAGTGGATAGTGTATGTAGTAGTGATAGTAGTATTGATTTACTTAAACTATCAACCCCTATTATGAGACTATGGAATAATTACAAAGATTTTAAAAATTGAGGTATTAAGATGAGTAGCCGGAGATGGATTTTTAGTGAATTTAAAATCAAATTCTAAGGTTTAATCGTGAAAGAAAGATTCTTAATGACCATTCTCTGTGGGTTAAACTAGTACAAAATGCTGATATTTTAAAACACCAAGGTACAATATAGATATGGCTGAAAATTCACATAAACTAACTTTCGAAATATATAATTATATCGGGGCTAACTTATTTCCAATAAGAAACATTATCTTCAAGTTTATTAAATATCGAGCGAACAGCTTTTGACCAATTTTTATCTTCAGAGTATTTTCTATTAACCCAAGTAAAGGCTTCAATATTATTAGGCTTGTTTTTACACAAATTTACTATGGTTCTTGCAGCAATGCTAGCAGCATCTTGGATATTAGTATTATATTTTTTCCAACTAATAAACACATTAAAGGGATTGTTAGCAATCTTATAGGCGTTTTTAGCGTCTTTTGGTACAAAGGATTGTTCTTGACCTGCAATAGCGAACAGTACAAGTGGATTTAGATTGAAATCTTTGCTTGCAGATAATATTGCTGAAAAATAAGGTTCTTGAACTAGAATAGAGTTTTTTGATTTTAGAAATTCCTTTAAATTTGTTATATTAACATTCTTGTACATTAAATAATCTGGGAGATGAGCATTAACAACTGGAGTTTTTTTATGGTCAATAATGTTTGAGTTAATGCTGGATTTTTTTGTATAATAGCTTTTAAGGGGAGCAGGTTCATTTAATGTATAGGGATCATCTACATAATTATTGGACGCTATTTTTTTTGAAAGTGTTGTTGTATATGCAGGGGAATCAACAATTTTTGGGAAATTTACTTTTTCAAAAATATTTAGGGCTATAGCGTTGAATGCAGTAAAATATTTAATCATTATTATGCAAACTGTAGCATAAATAATTGTTAGCAATATAAATTTACAATTAATAAGATTATTTTTCATACTTATAGTTTTACACCTACTTTTAAATTTGTGATATCTCCATGCAAAACATGAAAATACATAACTTGTTACAAATATCTCCAAAAAACTAAAAAATATACAATGAAAATAAAAAATCAAAAAATTATACATGTAAGTATGGAATTTATAGCATTGGTTAATTTATAATAGTGTCATGGATATAAATGTGAAACGACATTGTATGGATACATTTTTTAAAATCCATTAACAGTGATATAATTTTTAATATGACGTTGTAAACTACATTTTAAGGAGTGAAAATTATGAAAGTGTCTCAAATAATGACTCCAGGACCTACGGAGGTAAGAGAAAACGTAAGAATGGCAAGAGCTTTAGCCACAACTAATCCAGATTTAGATTTACAGTTTTATGAATTTTACAAGCAAACTTGTGATAAAATAGGCCGATTTTTAAACACTAATAACCAGGTTAGAATACTAAGTGGCGAGGGGATTTTAGGCCTTGAAGCAGCATGCGCGTCTCTAACTGAGACTCATGATAGGGTACTTGTAATTGAGAATGGAATATTTGGAGAAGGGTTTGCGGATTTTGTTAAGATGTACGGTGGAGAAGTAGTCTTTTTTAAAGGGGACAGAAAATGTAAGATAGATACAATAGAGCTAGAGAAATTTTTAGAGAAAGATCATGATTTTAAATATGCTACTGTAGTACATTGTGATACTCCTTCAGGAGTTTTGAATGAAATAGATAAAATATGTCCTATGCTAAAGAAAAATGGTATATTATCTGTAGTAGATAGTGTAGCTGCCATGGGTGGAGAAGATATAAGAGTAGATGAATGGGAAATAGATATTGCATTAGGCGCTTCCCAAAAATGTGTTTCGGCTCCAGCGGGTCTAACTTTTATAAGTATAAGTGAAGCTGCATTTAAATTAATGCAGCAGAGAAAAAAGCCTATAGCTTCTTACTATTGCAATTTACTTGTATGGAAGGATTATTACGAAAATAAATGGTTCCCATATACACCACCAATAAGCGATATTGTTGGACTAAGACAGGCTATTGATAATATATTGGAAGATAAAGAGGTAATTCAAAGACATAATTCTATTGGTAAAGCTACAAGAAAAGCTGTAATGGAAGGGGGGCTTACGTTATACATCGAAGAGGGATATTCTAATACTGTAACAGTTATAGAAATACCTAAGGGTATAGATGATAAAGAACTATTAAAACATATGCGTGAGGAATTTAATGTATTTATAGCTGGTTCATTTGGGTATCTACAAGGGAAAGTAATAAGAATAGGGCATATGGGTGAAAATGCTAAAAAGGATAAAATGGCATATACTCTATTAGCATTACAAAACTCATTAAAGGTGCTAGGATTTCAATGTAAAAAAGACATGGTTGAGGTTTTTTTAAATGAGATATAGTTTAATAGTTTGATTTTAAAGGAATATGAATGGTAAGTATATATGTAGGATAAAGGTTAAGTCGATGATAAATCATTGGCTTTTTTACGTTGCTTCATATATATAGATGAAATAATAATATGGAAAGCTAAGTGGATTGAGTTCATGCAATTACCCAAAAAATATATATACAAATTAATGAGGGATGAAAGATCAGCTTAAATACGACTAAGTAAATACGCATTATGAACTATAAAGCATTCAGAGTAAGGTGAATTTAGTGTTTTTTTTTGATTAAATAAAGTATACTAGCCCTAGTGTATCGGTGTCAAAGAAACTTCATAATTAGTAGTATTATAAAGAATGTTATATATAATTGTCGTATTTGGATAGTTAGTATAAATGTATTATGTGTGTACATGATAGAATATTCCTTGTCGTCACAAACAAGTGGCACTGTAAGCTAGATGTTGATTACTATTTAATATGTTTTCAGATGAAAATAAATTTTGAAAAGTTGTTGACAAAACAAGCAATACCTAGTAAAATAGTAGAAGTCGTCACATGATGACAAAGTAAGTTGGTCTTTGAAAATTAAACAGAGAAATAGGTAAAATAGCGAAATAACATTTCGCTTGACCAGTTAATTACTTTAGATAAAAAAGTAATTTTAGTCG
>NZ_JBOITL010000002.1:0-48786 GCF_050717515.1 Clostridium sp.
AGACTTGAAGAGAAGAAACAAAAACAATCTGCATAAGAAATGCGGCCAACAATGTGGTCGCATCATCTTAGATTTTTTAATTATTTTGCCTGTCTACTTGACAGGGGTCAGTTCACTTTGGGCTTCCCTTAATTTACATTTTATGAATATTATAAACTAATAATCTAAAATTTCACCTTTCAAATAACATTCCTTTAGATATCCTAAAACACTATAATATAATGATGAATTAAAGTTTGTTATATCATCTACTAACCATGAACTTAGTACTTCTATTGTTTTATTCATTAAATCTACTTCATCTTCTAATAAGGATAATATTAATCTACTATATAATTTCCCTATTGATAGTGCTCTTGGTGGTTTCTCTTTGCAATATATTTCAATATCATAATTACCATCTTCGATATTGCATTTTTCTATAAATTCGAAACAAACTGAGTCTATTGATTCACAATGCATAACCTCTGCATTTTTATATATGAACTCAATATTGCCTCTTCCTAACACATCAACAATTGTTTTTCTTCTATTTTTAGTATTTCTACCTAAAGTTTCAATAACATAGCATAAATAATATAAATCATCTTTTTCCTTATTACTTATTTGCATTATCATCAACCCCTATAATAAATTCATGACCAGCGTATTTTAAGCATTGAAGTGCTCTTGGAGTATGAAAACTTATTTGATGAGTTGGGTGTCTAAATTTAACCAATTCCCAAAAAGCCGTTCTACTTACTGTTCCATCTAAAACTTCCTTTTCATGAATTTATGTAATTGATATTATTATACATCAACTACATACAAACATCAAAGAAATCCATAAAGCTATCTCACAATATCTTTATCTTTAGAATCAACACAGTAGTACGAGCATACCTTTTTAAATGTTCGAATCTATAATAGCAGCCCCTATTTTTAACTATAGGAGATAGCGCTTATAAAAAAATAAGAATACCAATCTCTGGTACCCTTATTTTTGAGATTTTCCTATAACGGTGGATATAACTGCTGTTAAATCCGTGATAGATTTATTGAGATCTTCAATTTTCTTCTCAAATCTAACCAGCAAATATATACTCACACCTATAGGGAAGCCAACTGTATTAACCAGCTTAACAAATGCATCAAACATGACGCATCACCTCCCTCACCGCTATGTATAATATATATGCTTATTCCAATTGTTTTCTATAAGTTTTTAAATATGTTTTTCAAGCTTTTTTAAAGCCTTATCTTTACTCTTTCTATGGTGAGAATAACTATTATCACCATAACAGGCTATTTCACCAAGACTTATGGATTATCAGTGCAATCCACTTTAACGTAAACATTTATCTTTTGTTGGATAAAAAATCTTCTGCCATGTCAGCAATTACTTCCGACTGTGTCCATTGTAAATAGTGCTCCCCATTCAAATAAACTATCTTTTGAATATCAGGATTTGAAATTACTTCTTCATGTAATCCATCCCAGGTTGCTACAAACCCTTTTTTTGCTACCTGCTCCTTGTATACCTTACACGAATTATTACTTAACATGAACAATATAGGTATATTATTAGGATATTTAACATCATAAAGCATTTCGCTGTTCTCTCTAAAAAGCTTATTTTCACTAAGCTGCGCTTTCGAAATGGATTTTCTATTAAATAAAGCAGAGCTATTTTTCATATCTTCTTTAGAATAGCTACCACTCGCTTCCATATCCTCTAGGTACTCATTTCCTGAAAGATATGATAGTCTTGTAAGGCCTGTTACATCCATAAATCTTGCTAAATAATACAATCCGTTTGAAATTGAAAAGTCATCTTCATACTTTGCTTGATTTGGTACAGACGAATCTAAACCAATCATGGCTTCAACTTCTTTTGGATAAGTCTTCATATATTGCATGCAGTATATCCCAGAAATTGAATGAGGAATTAAAATGTAAGGAGGTTCAATTTTCAATTGATGTAATGTACCTCTTATTTCCTCTACAATAGTTTCATTCGATCGTTTTTTAGTTGAATCTTTACTTAATCCATATCCTGCATATTCCAACGTTACCACTTTATACTGCTTACTTAATTTTTTAGCAAGTGGATTAAAATCAATAATTGGACTGGCTGTTCCCATTCCGCTAAGCAATACAATAGTTTTATTCCCTGTCCCAGTAACTGACACCCTAATATTTGTGCCATTAACATTCACATTTGTGCCCACATGGCTTAATGCTTTATCCTCTTGTATGCAAACAACCTTATTCCAAATTGTAGTACCAAGCAAAAATATTAACATAAGTCCTAGTAAAACTAACAATACTTTCTTTAATATTCTAAATATTTTTTTAAATTTATCTTTCATCTTATTTTCGGAAAAGTAATCAGTAATTTATTTGTTATTCTTTATTTAGGGGAATCTGAATGATTATCTTGGCTCCACCGATCAATTCATCATTTGCAAGCCGCATTGTTCCATTATGTTGTTTTATAATTGAATCTGCAATGTATAATCCTAAACCATGATGATTCTTTCTGCCTCTGCTAGTATCATCCATGTAGAATTGTTCCCTTCCATGCTTTAATGCCTTTAGGCTGAAACCGCAACCAGAATCTGTAATACAAATAACTGCTTTACTGCCTTCAGTAGTAGTAATAATCTTTATATTACCTTTTAGTGGCGTAAAATCCAGTGCATTCGATATCAGGTTATTAAATACTCGTTCTAATAAATTTAAGTCTGCTGAAATAAAAATTTCCTCTTTTGCCTTTTCAGTGAAAATAGTAATTTCTTTTTCATCCGCTAATCGTATTAGCACTGAAACCGTTTTATCAAGCATTTCATTAAGATTAATTTTCTGCTTATTTACCACATAACCTCTATCAGCATTGGTCATCTCCACAAGCTGAGTCAGATACAGCTCTATCTGTTTCAGACTAACCTTGGCATCTTCAACATACTCTTTACTAGCATTGTCTATATTACTAACCTGTAGTAAATCAATGTTGCCTTTCAAGACTGTAATTGGTGTCTTAATATCATGTGCAAGAGCCGAAATCTGATCTTTACGATTTTGTTCTAATCGCCACTGCGTTTTCAATGCATCCTTCAAAGCCAATCGCATTTCATCTATGCTATCTAGCACCTGATCAATTTCTTTAACACCACTTAAGTTGATATCAAACTCTAAATCATGAGCCTTTATTTTTTCTGTTGCCTCTAATATTGATTGACCTCTTTGTCTTAATTTCTTAGATGTCAAAAATGCAATTAAAAATATGAGAGCTATTACAATGCAGATGAATCCAATCACAATTACTAACTCAATAATAACAAATACATCACTTGCAAAAGGCTGTCTATGCGCAACTACAGACAGAAATATAATTATGCCTAGTGTTAGTGCCAAAATACCAAATCCAATACTATACACTGCTTTCATTACAATAGCCATAAACGTTGTCTGTTGTCTCTTTCTTCTCTTTACAATTCCCATTTATATCCAATTCCCCAAACTGTCAGAATTGGCGAAACTCCTGCATCATCTAACTTACTTCTAATATTCATGACATGAGTTGCAATTGTATTGTCATTACTCTCTCCATCATATCCGAATACAGCTTCATAGATCTGCTCTCTCGAAAACACCTGTCCTCTGTATCTTGCAAGAAATTCGCATATCTGGTATTCACCCTTCGTCAGATTTATACTGCCATTTCTGACCATTAGAGTCATCCCCTGTAAATCAAACTGAATATCTCCTAATTGCAGCACTACACGATGCTCACGACTTTCTCTTCTTAAATGGGCGTTTACCCTTGCTTTGAGTTCTTCCATACCAAACGGCTTTTTGATATAGTCATCTGCACCTAGCCCAAATCCATATACTGTGTCTTCTTCCTCTGTCTTGGCAGTAATAAACAGAATTGGACAATCCACCTTATCACGAATTCTCCTACAAGCCTCAAAGCCATCTATTCCAGGCATCATTACATCCAGCAAAATCATACTAAACAACGGAAGTTCATCCTCTTCAAGCTCATCAAACCTCAAATATGACGTAACCGAATGACCATCTTGAATCAGGATGTTTCTTATTAATTTTAGAATTCTTTCTTCATCATCGACAACAAGTATCTTGGCCATACATTCTTGATCCCCCCTATGTTACTTTTCCTTCGCTCCTTTCAAAGAGCATCTTATAATAGCTTTTTAAAGATTCTATAAAGATTTCATATTGCTATGAGTAATCTGCACTTACTTAACCCACCTATAAATACAAATGTTATACCCGTAGTAGCAATAGCTATAACAATCTTTGTTTTTAATGAACCTTTTCTAAATTCTGTTAAGGTTTAAATATTTTTCAATGTTAATCTTCTTTTAATCATATATTACCCACACCATTCTACCTTATTTTAGTATAAAAATAGTACTTATTCTAAATTTAACATTTTATACATTTTTGATTAGTAAATATAATAAAAAAAATAAGAATACCTATATCATGTACCCCTATTTTTGAGATTTTCCTATAACGGTGGATATAACTTGGGTTAAACCCGCCATAGATTTATTAAGATTTTCAATTAAAATTGATTTCAAATATATTTTTTAAGCTTTTTTAAAGCCTTATCTTTAATCATTCTATAGTGAGAATAACTATTATCACCATCACAGGCTATTTCTGAAAGGCTATCTGAAAGAAGGTAGAATCTCTCCACAACGTCCCTTTCAACTGGATCTAATTTCTCTAAGGCAGCATAGAGCCTCTTAACTTCATCATAAGCTATCACTTCATCCTCTAATGTAAAACTATATTCTGTAGCTGTATTTATGCTTATAGGCTCCGCATTCGGAACCTCCCTATAGTGTTTTACCTTTCCCTTTAAAAGAGCTTTGAAATTAGTTTTAATAGAATTTATGCAGTATCCACTAAAACTGTTGCTACCTAGCTTGTACATACTAATGGCTTTTATAACAGAAAGATACCCTTGCTGCACTAGGTCCTCAAACTCATAGCTTGGTATGTGGTATTTTGAAGCTTCTTTTAAAATCAAATATTTATACTTATTTATAACCTCACCTACAGCTTCTTCATCTCCAGTTTTAGCTTTTCTAACTAACTCTTCCATAATATACACCACCCTTTCTATACTGTAAATTTACTTTTTATAATAATAATAATAATAATAATAATAATAATAATTAAATTAGTTAATCACCTTCCTGCTCCGGTAGGCTCCACCCGAGTAGCTTCTTCTCAAGCTCATCAAAGTCATATTGCCTTTGGTCATAATCACAGAAAGTACCCTTTTTTATATTTCTATTTGAAGATGAGTTCTTTTTATTATCCCATTCCCTTTGGTAATTGCGTACACCATCCGCAGTTTTAATGCCTCTGCTTATCCAACTATCCAATATCTTAGTTATATACTTAATAGTTCTAGCGTTATAATTTACGGCCTCTTCAATTGCCATTATAATAACTTCGCAGTTTACATCACGTGTAAAGTCCATTAACTTTTTATGTTCTAGGGGTGTCATTGGATGAATATTTTTTTCAAAAACCACAATTACACTTTTAATGTCTGGCGTACAATTATTTTTAGTACTTACTACTTCTTCTTTATTATTTATTTCTTTTTGCTTATTACTTATTATTTCTTCTTTATTACTTATTACTCTATTACTTGGTAGTCCCTTATAAGCCCCTTCATAGCACCTTTCCTCACTACTCTGCATCGGTTGAAATGATTGATTTTCCTCATGTTTCTGATTATCACATGATATTTCATCACATACTGATTTAACATTTAGAGTATCCGTAGTAGCCCCTTGCACGCCCCTATAAAGTCCCTCAAATATTTTCTCCACCTCTAACTCATGCACTATGCACTGCTGATAAAGTATCTCTATGAACTTAGATTTTTTTACTTTACTTAATTCTTTATTTACACATTTAATTGCATTGATGTTGTTTGGCTCATTAAATTTTATCCAGTTTAAAATTATGATTTCTTTTGTTTCATCACAATAAATTATCTTACCGTACTCAGAGAACCTAGTAAGAAGCTTGTCTATAGTTTCTCTATTATATCCAGTTTCAGTAACTATGATTTGTTTTGGAAGTTCATAAATGCCACACTGGCTGGTTTTCGAATTAGTCATTAAATAAAGATAGAAAAACTTTTCTTCAGGCGTCAAATCCATTACAAACCCATCACTCCAGAACTCAGTATATAGCTGTCTATATTTAGCCATTGTTTAACCCTGGTTTCCTAAATCTAAACAAATCTGAACAAGTCAGAATATTCTAGATTTAGACACCTTCTCCTTTCATTAAAATAAATTTAATTTTTGAAGATAGATGCGAGCTTTTTACAGGTTTTTGCTCAGCTCCTAAATTTCCGAAGAAACTTAAGCAATTCCAGCGTGCCTTTAACTTTGATAAAATTAAAGTTCAGCAAAATTGGGGCAGTAAGCCCAGCTTAGTAACTTGCACAAGCCTTTCTCTACGTGTACTTGTGCAAGGTTCTAGTTTAAACATAAAATTGTATCAAGCTAGAATCATATCTTTTATATTCTTACGATTCTCTATAAAGAATCTTGGATAACAATCCTTTTGCAAAATCATTTTCATTCTTTTTGAAACATTAGACCAATTACTCCATTCATTAGAATAATTAATATTTTCGTAAATCAGCTCTTCTTTTTTAATAATTGGTATTGGTTTAAATAGGTTTCTATATAATTTAGGCACTTTTTCTTTAAATCCATAACTTCTTCTCGCTATAACCATAGCAGCACCATTGTGAACATCCATACCAAATTGATGACAATACTTATACAAACCTATCTTACTTGTATACTGTGGTTCAACTTTAATAAATTCAACTCCATTTTTGTAACAAGCAGATTCTAATGTGCTGAGCAAAACTCTGTAACAAAATTGTGCTGTTTTTCTAGCTATTTTAGAATGAACATCTCTATCTTTAATAAATTTTAAATCCTCTACAGCTATTGCGCAGCAATATGTTTGTGCTGTTAAAATTGCCTCTTTAACTAACTCACCACATAAATTAGTTCTTCTATTACCACTTGCTGTCAAAAGTTCTGAGTTTTTCAAATAATGATGCCATTTATAATTGCCCTTATTATCTATCATAGTTAACGCCAACCCATCTGGATTAGTATCAATTCCTATAGTAAAGCTATGCCCAGTACAAATTAAATCGGTTTTAGCTAAATTAAAAGTAACATGTGCGTATATTTTACCTTCTTTAAGTAGCAATTCAACTTGATAAGGTTCTTCCTTAGCTACTTGAGTTAATAGTGCAGACTTATAATCAAATCCATTTATTTTACCAGTTTTCACAGATAATTTTTGTGGTATATATATGGGAGTTAAAATCTTTTTATAAATTGGTTTTAACTTTGTATACGTTCCATCAGTTTTTAATCTAGGTTCTTTAACAGTACATTCTAGCGTTGTTATTTCAAGAAAAGATTCTCCATTTTTAATAACAATTCTAAGATTAGGATTACCTTTTTTTGTTTTGTCCCCACGAGAAACAAAGTGATTATTTCGTCTAAGCTGATATTCTTCTTTAGATATTTTACCTTTGCAACGGCTATAAAAATTATCCTTGCTTCCAAATATAACTTTTGGTAATGTGTTATTTCTTTTATAATTCAAGTAAGTACAAAGCTTTCTTAGTCGTTTATCTAGTTTAGAGATGAGCCCTTGTCTTTTATCTGCTTTAACGCCTTTATCAAATTTTTTGAGAATAGCTTCTACCTTACCTTCATATTCTGTGATGTTCAATTCTAATAATTTTTCTTGTGAAATCAGAGTTTGCCTAGCTTGTTCTATAGCATCTTTAGATTGTCTTGAATTTAATTTATATTTTTTAGATATAATGTTATCTAAATTATGAATCTTAAATTCTGCATTAAACCTATTTTCTTCAAGACGTTTATATGCATAATGTTTTGCTGGGCAAAAATGTTCCATCATATTAACAATTATTTGAAAATGTTCAATACTTGGATTATAAAGTAAGCATGCATTCCTTGACCTAATGCTCTTACTTTCAGATTATTAAGTCTTGTTTTAAGCTTGCATTTAGCCCTTTCCTCCAGTGCATTGTATATATCATCTTTAGGAGTTCTATAATTATTCAGCCCTCTGCATATCTTAGATATTATTAAGTTAGTTTTCTTCCTCCACTCTGCCCCTGGGTTAATTTCAATTGCTTCTCTATAATATGTTTCTTCTAGCATCTCATAAACTTCCCATGCCTTATCTGTATCAAGTATTTTCGCATGTCTTAATGCTCCTCTTTCTGTCCAAAGATACAGTGACGGAGCACGCTTACCAACTACACCGATATTATCGGTATAGTTCTTAAAGCATCTAAGTTTATCTCCCTGCAACAAAAAATAGTGTTTGCCTTCAATGAATCTGTCCTTATGATTATTAAAATTATCATTAATATTTCTTTCGCTAGCACCATATCCTAAAGCTAATTGTTCCGTAGTCAGTACCCTTTGATTTTTGTGTTCGACTTTTAATAAATTCACTTAATATTCCCCCCTATCACTAGAATTATTGAATCAAAATATCACTTAATGGCTATGTTTTTCAATTTTAGTTGAACTGCCATCTATTCACCTCAGTTTCTATAATCCTTAAGTTACCAGTATCTTTATATTTTTTATCCACAAAATAATAAGATATAATAGTTAGTCACTAACTCACCATCTTACGAAAACATATTTTTCCAATTGGTAACTTAATTATATTATCCATATGGTAACAAGTCAATAGATTATTCAATAATTTTTGTGTCATTGGTAACTTTTATTTTAAAATCTTATATTTCTTGTATAATATTTCCTCATAATTAACTAATTTATATTAAATATTGTATTTTTTTATTTTTTCAATTTTAATTTAATTCTTGAAAATTTTACTATATCCGTTTATAATTAGTTAGAACATACGTTCTTTTTATGGCAATTATTATATAGTTTGGGGGAGATGAAAATGTATAAACTAGAAGGAATAATTAAGGTAGAGATCAACAATAAGGTTATATACTGCAATAATTTGAACTATAATCATATCGGTGTACTAAGCAAAAATGAAATTACTAGCCCAAAATCTATTGATAATGATATATCCTATACTTATATACAGCCACAGGAAGACGATGCTCATAGCAAGTAGTTATATAAGAAAAAGAAATAAGAAATATAGTGCAATTCTAGAAGTAGGACGAGATGTAAATGATAGAAGCTGTACTTATTACCGATAACCTAAGTATTTGTTCTATGCTTTGAAATGGATTCTAAATACTATGGATTTTTAAATCAAGAAGACGCAGATAGATTTACAATATTTGATAATAAAAATAATTATGTTAAGGCAAAAACTCCAATTCAGCGAATGGAAGATATTAAAAGCTGTTGGATCTTAATCTAACAAAAGACAATGCATCCGAATACTACTATACTAAAGATAAATATCCTGGATATTTTATAATCGTCACAAGTAAAAACGCCACAAACTTTTATTGTTTGTGACGTCTAATATGAATGTTATGACTATATAGTGTTATCTTTAAAACTTATTATCAATCCTATGCCACCTAGCATGGTAATGACACCTCCTAATATTTGAAACTTACTAATATTTTTGTCCTTAACCAACATTACTACATCTGTATCAAGAGACACGCTTGTTCCAACCGGTAAGTCCTTTGACATTTCTTGTACCTTCATAGAGAGCTTTTGTTCTCTTTTTTCACCAAAATAAATACCTAGATTAATGCTGTTTAATATTAATAATATGCCGCCTATAACAAGCAAAAGAAAAGCAAGTTTTTTAAAGTGAATTCTCATTAAATTCATAACTCCCCCATATTACTCTTTTTACAAGACAAATTTTTCCTAATTATACCACAAGGCAACTCAGTTTTGTTAATTTAAATTACGACATATTTTTTAGCAACATATACAGTTGGTTTCACTTATGTAAGGGTTCAGACCCTTTACATAAACTGGAACAGTTTTTGTTACTTTTTAAAACATAATAAAGTTAATGGCATTCCTTTTTAAATGTTATAATCTCTAATGACAGCCCCTATTTTTAACTATATGAGATAGCGCTTACAAAAAGAGTAAACGGCCTTAGTCCTACGAAATTTAGGACTTTAGCCGCTTAAGTAATTTTTATTATTACCCCTGTCTACTTGACTGGGGTCAGTTCAGATTTATGTTTGCTACCAATTTTTGTTGAATTTATAATCGCAGATATCTCATTTTAATTCCGGGAAATAGCCTTTATTTACTTCTATATAATCATCCAGTATTTTCTTTGCAATATGAACTGAAGGTACAATTGGGTTTAATGTTAATGCCTTCAATGCTTTTTGGTATGAACCCTCTATAGCCGCATCCACTGTGAGTTTTTCATATGCATTTACAACTTCCATTAACCCCTTCTGGAAGATTGGAATTTCTCCAATTGAAATGGGCTCATAGCCTGTAGCATTTACTATTGCAGTACATTCCACTATTGAATCACTGGAAAAATTAGAAATAACCCCGTGATTTGGAACATTAATTATAAATTTTTCATTTGTATTATTAGCTATTGCTGTAGCAATATTAATAATAAAATCTCCATGAATTGTGTCGCAAAGATCATTTCCTTTGGCAGTGCCTTTTTTTACCCCATCTCTACATAAATCAAAGGTTTCTTTTTCTCTGTGATCTATACAATAATCTGCCCTCGTATAACTTGCATCTTCTTCTGCAAACATTTCATCTGCATAATAGTAATATTGTAAGTAGCTAGTAGGCAATGCATCATCAAAGTGTCCAACAAATTGCTTTAACCTCTCAGCTGTCTTCTTCCAATAAGGATCAGTATATTCAGCTGCTTTTAATCCTGTTTCTTTTATCATATTGATAAGTTCAGGCAATCTATCCCTTCCATGTTTATCATACATATGAGTAAACCATCCCAAGTGATTTAATCCAAAATAAGTGAATTGAAACTCCTCTGGCTTGCCACCTAACATATGTGCCATGTCCTTTTGCTGCCATGGTGGTACATCACAGATGCAAATATTTTTCACCTCTGGAACCTCTTTCCTTAGTGCACCCGCAACAATAGCCGTAGGATTGCTATAGTTTATTATCCATGCATTTGGAGCATATTTTACCACATCCTTTGCTATTGAAACCATTTCTGGTATTTCTCGCATAGCAAATGCAAATCCTCCAGGGCCACAGGTTTCTTGTCCCACAATGCCATATTTCATAGGAATTTTTTCATCAATGCTTCTCATTTTTAAACATCCTGAACGAATTTGTGCTAGCAGAAAGTCCATGCCTTGAAAGGCTGTCCTTCTGTCTGTTGTTAATACTACTTCTACTTCTGGTGCTCGTTCTTTTACTAAAATCTCCATAAAGTCTCCTACAATGTGAAGTCTTTCTAAATCATTGTCTATAAGTGTTATTCTATTCAAGGGTAACTTGTCTCTTTTTTCCAACAAACTATTTACAACACCAGGAGTATATCCACTTCCAGCTCCAATGATGGTAACGTTATACTTTTTCATAATTTGCCTCCTTTATAACTCTTTTCTTTTATCTATTACTTCAAATATATCTATTAACTCACTACCTAGAGAATGAGCAAAGGATGCATTGGAAAAATGATCCTCAGCATGTACCAATAGAAAAGATACTGATAGGTCTTCATTTTTCATAAATGAAGATAAAATTTTAATATGCATTTCTGATGCATTTCGAATTTTACCTGAGGCTTCTTTAAGTAATTCTCTAGCAGAATCATAATTACCCCTTTTTACTTTTTTTAATGCATACATTACATCACTTTTTGCATCCCCTGCTTGTGATATTATTTCAAATACTTGTTCTTCCAATTTTTTATTAGTCATATCCTTTTCTCCTCCTAATCACCTTTGAATTTTAAAAATCGAAACTCTCATCGTTTAATTGTTCAATATTTTCATTTTCTTTTTTTATCTCTTCTCTCTCCATTGTCTTAAAGAATGGATAGTAAATTAAAGTCATGAAAACTATACTGCCTAAACATAATACAACAGCTTTCCAATCTAAAGTAAGCAAAAATGCTCCTACTCCTGGTGGCATAAATCCTGGTGGTTCTAACATAGGCTTATGTATTAATCCAGAAGCAAATATCTGAAAATCAATTGCCCCTACCAATACTGGTCCAAATACGAAAGGTATAAACATATATGGATTCATGACTAGTGGTGTTCCAAAAATAACAGGTTCATTTATTCCAAATAGTGATGGCACAATTGAAACCTTACCCATACTTTTCAAACTCTTAGATTTACTAAACATCATAAGTATAACTAAACCTAAGGTTATGCCTGAACCTGATACTTGTAAAAAGCTGTAATAAAAACCAATGGTGAAAATGTGTGTTGGTAATTGACCAGCCGCTATACTACTTGAGTTTTCTGCAATGTACTTTGCGGCTATTGGCATCCATATACTTGAAGTTATTGCTGGTCCATGTAATCCAAAGAACCATAATAATTGAGTAACTAATATAATTATTATTACAGCTGCAACACTATCTAAACTGTTTATTGCAGGTGCAAGAATAGTCATTATTAATTTAGGAACTGGTTGTCCCATTGTATTATTAACTAACACTGATAATCCAGTAAATAGTATTATACAAACTATCATAGGCATTAGATTATTAAAACTTTTGATTACAATATTGGGTACTTCCTTTGGCAATTTAAATACTAACCCTTTTTTATTCATGAATCTTGTAATTTCTACTACTAATAATGCTACAAATATACTTACAAACAATCCCTGTGCATCTAGATATCCTGTTTTAATACCTCCATCAACCACTTCAGCACATAATATAAATTGTACAATTACCGCTGTCATAGCAACCTCAATGGAATTCAAATCGTATTTTCTTGCTAAAGACTGAGCTATAAAAAAGGCTGAATATAATGAAATTATTCCCATAGTAAAGTTAAAAGGTAACATAAATGAACTTAAATTGTTACCTATAAAATCTTTTGCAGCTCCACTCGGTAACATGTTTTTTAGTGCTATTGATAAAAGACATAAAGATCCAACAATTATTATTGGAACTATGCTCATCATTCCTTCCTTAACAGCTTGAAGATGAACTTGTTTATCTATCTTTTCCGCTATTGGCACCAAATATTTTTTTAGAGTTTCCTGGAATCTAATATTCTTATTATCCATACTGCCTTTCCCCCTCATTATTTACTTTTAAATAACTCTATTGCCATTTTTAAAACAGCGGGTGCATTCATTCTTCCATAATCTTGTGTATTTATTACTGCGACTTTTATAGAATATGGCATGCAGGTATCTGCTATTTCTTCTTCTTTAAACCTAATTTGTGGTCCTATAAGTGCCACATCTACATCATTATGTTTAAGATATTTTTGTAAGTTTTCGCAGGAGGTTGCTTGTATATTTATTTCTTTTGTCTTTAGTTTTTCATGTCCCTTTATAAAATCCTTCATTTTTTCTACTAATACTCCTGTGGATGCACCATTTGCACATAATAAAAGTATATTCATATCAGTTACTCCCTCCGTATTATAAAGATTAATATAGTATATGAATTATTCTTAGCCTTAATATTGCCATGGATCATACTTAAAAGCGGAATCCACAATTTTGTCCTTATCGTATTTATTTAAAATGATTTCATAACGTTCTTTATAGTCGTTATCAACCTTTTTCTGTGGAACTACAATACTTGCTTCATTTAAAAAATGTAGGGAACCACGTCCCATAGCTGCTCCTCTCACAGTATGCTTATCTAAAGCAATGTCTGGAATTTCAGGAACATATCCCATGGCAAAACCCTTAATTACAATATTTTTCAATAAATCGCTGGAACGATCTTTTTCACCTTGACATAGATAACGTATAGCATGAATAAAATATATTGGACGGTCTCCATCTGTATAAGAAAATTCTTTACGCATTTGATTTAAGCTATTTAGTAAAATTGCTGCATTAGGGTTTCCCATTCCTATATCTTCTACAGAAATAGTAATAAGTCTTCTCCATAACTTTTCTTCCATCTGTGGAGACGTTATATAAAGCTCATAGGCAAACTCACATGCCTGTTCAACTAAACCACGTCTAATTGATTTTTGCAAAGCCGAAATTGCTTCATCTGCATTTAATCCATTTCGTGTTTTAATTCTTGCCCATGGATCTTGTATAAATTTATTTTCCATAATCTTAACACCCCTTTATGATATTTTAAATTTAAAAGCTAAAATCATATTTTCATTAGCTGCACTTTCTAATAATATACATAGCAATTGTTATGCCAAAATAGTATCAGCATTTAAAACTACCATCTAGAGCCAATAGTCAAACAACTATAAGGTGAATTTAAACACAAATATATGTGTTTAATATAATCCACTATCTGTTTAAACACATTTTACTAAGTATATAAAATTAAAAACCTCCTAAGTTTGAATTAAAAATCATAACTTAGGAGGTTTTATTCAGAGAAATAAGCCTATATCTTCTATTACTTATAAATCATCGTATAAAATACAAAGTAGCCCATAGCATTCATTATCATCAATGATTATGTTATATTTTCTTTCTAACATAATCATCTCTTTTTTTATCAACTGGAGTTTATCTTTATGTTTTCCTAGCTTTTCATCATCAAATTTTTCACTTTTCCTAGTCTTGCCTACTAATGTATCCGTCATAAAAGCAAGATGCATTGCGAGACCTATGATTGTGTCGTACTCTTTATTTCTCCTTAGTACTACTAATATAGAATCTATAGTTGTTTTTATATCCTCAAAGATGTTTAAATAATTTGTATACTTTAATGAACTTTTTAAACCCTCAATTATATCATAGTATGATTGGTTAATTTTAATTAGGTTTTTTAATCTAACAATGGTTTCTTCACTTCCCAATGTGTTTTTTTCAATATATTCAATTCCTTTTATTTCAAGTGAAAAATCATTTATCAGTGCAATAATATTATTACCATGTATAAGTTTATTAAAAGTATCACCAAAGTCTTGCTCATCTTCATATGGAAGAAGCAATATCTCAATATTTTTAATATACCCACTTAAATTTCTTTTAATATTTTTTTTACTTTCTTTGTCTACTCCATCATTTATGCAATAACCAATAATTATTATACTGTCCCTTTTATTGTTAGTAGCATCAATCTTACTGTTAAAATTATAATTTATCATATCATTTACTGAGTTATAAACTTCTATAAGAGAAAATCCTATATTTATTTTTTGCAGTGCCTCCAGAACCATTAGTGTTGTAACCATAGGTATAGTTTTCACCTGTACACATAGATTTTTTTTAATTATGCTTTCAAAAGAATTCAGTGAACCCATATCAGTAAATAATAATATGCTATCCTTAACATTGATGGTTTTTATTGTTTCACTAAATTCATCAACAACTTCATTATAGCTTTTATCTAATTTCATATCAAAATAGTAAATATTGCCTTGTCCTAAGATATCCTTCACTGCTTTAACCATACTGGATGCTGTACTATCACCATGCATTGCTACAATAACAGCAACATTATTCGTAAAACACTTTTCTTCTTCTTCCTCCTGCTTCTTCGCAATAAACAATGTAATATCTGCCGCATCTTCTATGGGTAAAAATACACTATATTCACTTTCAATTACATTAATAATCTTTAGTGCTACCTTAAACTCTTCTTTATTCTTTTGCCTTACTTCATTTATATCTGGTTTATTTCTTTTGTTTTTATAAGAATTATTGTCTATAACTGAATAAATATATATTGCCATTGAATAGAATTTACCTTCACTTAATACCCTAGCTAACTCACTTTCTATTATCTGCTTTATATTTTCACAAAGTTTGAAAAACTTTGTGTCCATGAAAAGATTTTCAATAAGCAAGTTATTTCTTATGCCCTCCCGTATCAGTGATAATTCACTCCTTCCTTCATCATTACATTCATTCTTTACTTCCTTGAAAGTAAAATTTTCTTCTTTCCCAGAAGGATAAAAAACATAGTAATCCATATCTTTGGGCACCAAAATTTCTACTTCATAGGTTTTCCCTCTAGAACTATTTTTTCTTTCGTTTAAAGATTGATTAAAATGACTTAAATGGACGTCCAACATTTCACCATCATTTCTAATGAAATTCAGATATGAATTTGCCACAGAAAGTTTAATATCACTCTGTAACTGCCCTACATTATTTTTACATTCGTAAAGTAATAAGGATTTCATTATTTGTGTATGTATTTTTATAGGTTTATTAATCTTTTTAGCTTCAGATTTAAAGAAATGTTTAACCAACTCTATCCTTTCAACAAGGCTTCTATCCCTAAGTGGTGGAATTTCAATAGTCATTGGAATTCTTCTGTTAAATGTATCCAAAAGAGTAGATTCCGGATTTTTAGTAGTTGCTCCTATTATTAATACTTCTGATTTTATTTCAATAGTAGATTGTCCCATTCTTTTAAATGTACCCTTATCTATAAAGGTAAATAGCATTTCTTGTCCTTCTGGAGGCAATCTATGTATTTCATCTAAAAATAAAATGCCACCATCTGCACCTTCTAATATTCCTATCTTAGAACTTTGTGCTCCTGTATATGCTCCTTTTTCAGCGCCAAAAATATGACCCATTAAAAGCTGAGGATTATTTGCATAATCAGCACAATTAAATGTAATAAAAGGAGAACCTTTTTTTCGTGTACCAGCTTCTATTGAAAACTCATACATATATTTTGCCAACATACTTTTACCTACACCAGTTTCACCATAAACTATGGAATGTAGACCATAGGGTGGATATAATATTGATGCTTTAGCCTTCTCAACAACATTTTTCAAGCTATGATTCTTACCAATTAGTGTTGAAAAACTTGTTTCTTTAAAAGTGCTGTCACCTTTAATAAAATTATTTTTATCTATTGGAATAAAATATACAGGTCTTGATTTATTTTTTACTACCAATCCATCCTTACACAATTGATTTAAATAACTACTTATATTAGACCTGTTAATTTTAAATTTATTAGCAATATCTTCTGCAGTTATTCCTTTCTTATTATCCACATATAATTGTTTTAAAATATTGAACACTTTTTCTTTATTATTCATTAGAATCACACCTTTATGAAGATATTTAGTATTTATTAATAACGCATTGAAATTATTTATATTAATTTTATCAAATTAAGTGAATTATACACTAAATACTAAGGAAAATCGAGTAGATGGTAGATAATGGTTACATAATAACCTCAACTGGTTCTTGATTTGCAGCATGTAGAAAATGACTATGAAAATTAGTTGTCTTAGAAACTTCAAGGAGTAAATCTGGTATACCTTTACGTAGGTTTATTTGTTTTAATTTAAAACTATTACATATCTGAGTTGTCGGATTTGTTGACTGCACCCCATACGGACAAATATCTAATAGTAAAAGGTTAAATTAATACAAAGTTAGTATATTAGTACATCTAAGGAAAATTTAATTGACTTTGTAAAATATAGTTAGTATACTGTATATGTATTAATTTATATTTCTGATTATGAAAGGAGAGGTTTTTATGAAAAAAATACTCGTTGCATGTACAAGAGGTGCTCGCTTATAACTGAATATAGGACAAACGGTTAACTGTTGAAAACAAACATCATTTTTGTTTGTCTGTTTGCTGACGCCTTTTGTTAGATTAATGTATTAACCCCAAACTTTTGATTAATATTGTCATAGAAAGTACACGGTTAGGTTACGTGTTTTTTTTATGCTCAAAATCAGATCCCATAGGAGGTTATTCTTCTATGGGATTTTTCTATACTTTTTTAAAAAAGGAGATTATATGAATTTAAATAAATTAGGATTTGATGACTTTTTTATCGCACATTTTAATAACTACAAAAATAAGGGATATAGCCCTGCCAGGGTAATATCCCAACAGAAAAACAACTATCTTATTTGCTATGAAAATGGAATTGTAAATGCAAAAATTTCTGGTAAATTTCTCTATACAGCAAGTGTAAAAAAGAACTTCCCTACTGTTGGAGATTGGGTTGCAATAAAACTATCTGGAAATGATACTCAAGTGATAATACATGCTGTGTTGCCAAGAAAAACCGCCTTTGTCCGTAAGCTGGCAATTTCCGGTGGCAGGAAAATGAAAAATGGTATTATTGTAGGTGGCTCCACTGAGGAACAGGTTATAGCATCAAATGTAGATATTGTTTTCATTGTAAGTGGTCTTGATGAGAACTTTAACCTGCAAAGAATAGAAAGATATATCACACTGACCTATAATAGCGGCGCAATTCCTGTTATTATCCTAAATAAAATGGATTGTTGTAACTGCGTTGATGAATATATAAGTAAAGTGCGTGATATTGCATTCGGAATAGAAATCCATGCGGTAAGTGTTTTAAAAAATATTGGCATGGATGTATTTAACCAGTATTTATTGCCGGGGAAAACAGTAGTATTTCTTGGTTCTTCAGGTGTTGGTAAATCAACTATAATTAACTACCTAATTGGTGAAGAAAGGCAAAAAACCAATGAAGTAAGTGAATTTAATAACAAAGGAAGACACACAACTAGTAGCTCACAGCTTATAATGCATACCACCGGTGGCATGCTAATTGATACACCCGGTTTAAGAGAGCTACAGCTCTGGGGAGAGCAAACTGCCCTTAACCAAAATTTTGATGATATTATCAGCATAATAGCTCAGTGCAAATATAGGGACTGCAAGCATGATAAAGAACCTGGATGTGCCATTAAATCTGCATTTGAGGAAGGGCGAATAAGCTATGATAGATTTTATAGCTATATAAAACAAGCTGAGGAGCTGGAAAGATTAAGTGGCCGAATTAAAGAAACTGAAATATATCTAAGTGGAAAAGCAAAGCTTAAGGCTAGAATACTTTCAGATAACCGAAGAGGTAATTTTCAATATTAAAAAAATTTTAGATTAGAGGGAGAGATAAATTATGGTACAAAATGAAATATTAAAAGGTATTGATTCTGAAATGCTTAAATCAATTGTGGTTAAAGTTGTAGAGGATGACTCTATTGAAATTATTAATTGGAGCTCAGAGATTTTAAGTGGAGGAACAATAGGTGATGTTTTTTTAATAAAGGGAACCTGCATAAAGAATACTATGAGTGAATTAAATTCAGAGACATCCAGTTGTATTGAGTGGTCTGTAATTCTTAAAATATTGAAAGAGCGTACTAGATTTGGAGATCCGGAGAGTTGGAGTAGAGAAGTTAAAATGTATCAATCTGATATTTTTAATAATTTATCATCTAATATTAGAGTTCCTAAGTGTCTAAGCATTTCTAAGAATGAGAATAATGAAATCTGGTTATGGATGGAGCATGTTAATGGGAAAACAGGAAATGAATTGTCTTTGGAGGATTATGGTTTAGTATCACGTCATCTTGGAGAACTTCAAGGAAGGTACATGCAGGGAGATAAGCTTCCTAAACAATCTTGGTTAAGCACAGAGTTTTTAGCAACTTCACAGGTAGTGATGTGGGGAACACCTGCAATTTCCTGGTTATTGAGCAATGAATTCAATCCGGAAGAATGCGGACTTAATAGTGAAATTTTACAAAAGGTAATAAAACTATGGAGTGAACGAGATATATTTATTAATGTGTTAAATAAATTACCTAAAACTTTATGCCACAGAGATTTTAATCCCGGAAATATCGTAGTAGAAAAAGGCATCAACGATATAGAAAAAGTAGTACTATTTGATTGGGATTGTACTGGAATTGGAGTAATAGGTGAAGATGTAGCAGACTTATTTATGGAAACCTTAGTATTCTATGATTATGATATAGATAAAGCCTACGAGCTGCGAGAAACAATTCTTAAAAGCTATTTATCAGGACTAGAGAGTGTAGGGTGGGAAGGTAATAGAGAAGTAATAAGAATTGCATTTGATTTAGTTATAGCTCTTCATTGGACTTTTAGAATAATTTGCCGAACTGAAGATACTGACGATTCAAATGCAATAAATAGGTACTCTAAAATATTGAGTTTTATACTGGAGAGAATTGAGGAAGTAGGAGAATTGATAGGTTAAGGGTGGGATTAATATTATGAATTTTGACTCGATTTTATTTTTCATTCTTACCTAATTTGTGTAATGCCAGGGTTGCGGGAGCTACCCTGGCATTACACATAAACAAAGATATATTGAAATCATAAAAAGCAGACACGGTTATAGCTACCAACTAGATTCACGAGGGATGATTTTCATAAGACATATATCATCACCCATTTTTATACTTTTTAATAATTCTACAACAACTTCACAGCCAAATGCTTTTTCGAAAAGAATTTTACTATACCCTGCAGTGCATTGACACCATGTATCCGTATCTAATTTATCCACATCGGCAAGCATCGGACAAGGGCAAAACGGAAATTGTAGATAGAGTTCCCCATTTGTATAAGATAGTCCAGCTGCCTTTGCTTTATCTTGGTTTGCAAATTCTTCTAAATTAGAGGATGATGCAATCAGTTCTTGCACTAACGCTAATTTTCCATCCATCCCATATCCACATTGACAGTTCATTCTAATCTTCTTAACGGTAGCCCTATCAAAATTGCTTTCTAGTCTTTTCAAAGTGGATTTTACCCATGTCGCATTATCTTCTGATGAAGATAGCTTGTGTTCTCCACATACAATTTTTGATGCCATTTTATCGTCACTCGCATTTTTCACTGCATCAAAAATTACTTGCTCTTGGATTTTTCTAATATCAAACATGATAAACCCTCCCTTTAATATATCAACCTCTTAAATATTATACTAATTTGCATTTATGTTTTCTACCTTATTTTCTATTCATAAATGAACATGAGCCTGAATCAAATTATTTGATTCAGGCTCATGTTATATGATTTTTCTATTTAATTATAAAGGATAAAACCCCTAAAATTATGACTAAAATTCAACTTAATAATTGTCTAAAGTTATAATTCACAAATCTTTGTTTCAATATTTTCAGAAAATTTATTATCATGTTCTACAAATAGAATAGTTGGTGAATATTCAAGAAGCAATTCTTCTATTTGCATACGAGAGATAACATCTATAAAATTAAGTGGTTCATCCCAGATATGCAAGTGCGCTTTCTGGCAAAGGCTTTTTGCAATTAACACTTTTTTCTTTTGACCACCACTAAAAGTTGACATATCTTTTTCAAATTGAACTCTGGAAAAATCAAGCTTTCTTAAAATAGATTTAAAAAGGCTTTCATCAATCTCGTTATTTGTAGCGTATTCAGTTAAATTCCCCTTAAGCTGCGATGTGTCCTGTGAAACATAGGATATCTTAAGCTGACTTTCTTTCCTGAAAGTGCCAGTATAGCCTATATTCTCACCACAAATAAGTTTGATAATGCTTGATTTCCCAGAGCCATTTTTACCTATAAGCGCAATTCGATCACCTTGCTCAATAGTAAAGCCGACATCTTTGCAAACCATCTTGTCACCGTAAAAAATTGATATGTTTTCAAGTTCTACAAGTCGGCTTTTATGATAAGCTAGTTGAGAAATCTTCAGATTATCGGAGTTTTCAATGTTTTTGAGTAGTTTAGACTTTTCATCAATAGCAGCATACTGTCTGTTTTCGATTACTTTAGAACGTTTCATCATTTTGGCGGCCATATGTCCAACATGACCTTTATCTAGCTTGGAACCTGAGTTTGTTGTTCCATTCTTTGTTTTTTCCACTTTGTGTGACCAACTGCTGGATTGTTTGGCAGATTCCGATAAGCGATTAATGTCTTTTTTAAGCTTTTCGTTTTCTGCAAGTTCAAAGCTATCCTGCCTTTTTTTATTTTCCCACCAACAGGAAAAATTCCCCTTTTGAATTTCTACATTGGTCTTATTGATTGAAAGAATATGGTCAACACAGTTATCAAGAAATGATCTGTCGTGAGATACCAAAATAAACCCACTTTTGGTATCGAGATATTTACTGACAAGTTTTCTTGCATTCATATCAAGGTGATTGGTTGGCTCATCAATCAATAGAAAACTATTTTCTTTAAGAAACAAAGTAGCAAGCAACACTTTAGTTTGCTCTCCATTTGATAATGAATCAAAAGGACGATATAAAATATCCTCAGAAACTTCTAAAAATGAAAGTTCACGCATCAATTTCCAGTGGAGATAGTCTGGGAAAATATCATTGATTACATCAAGGGTATTACTTTCCTTGTTTACTACATTAAAAGGAAAATATTCAAAGTTAACATTTGCAGAAATATTACCCTTGTATTCATATTTGCCAAGTAACAAATTGAAAAATGTTGTTTTACCTCTACCATTTCTTCCCGTAAATCCTAATTTCCAATCAGTATCTATTTGAAAACTTACATTTTCAAATATGTCGTCGTAACTACCGTCATATCCAAATGTAAGGTTTGTAACGTTTATTAAAGACATAAATTTATCCTCCTGTATAAAAATTATGAGCTGCAAGAAAGTTAATTCTTACAGCTCATAAATACAGAAAAGCCAAACCCTTTTTAGGCATGACAAAATATATTGTTTGAGGTAAAATAATTAATAACTTTCTTGCATAGGCACAATAAAAAAAGCGACATTTTTCGCTTCTATAAAATTATTATGCTTTAAAAAAACTAGCAAGAAAAATTATTCATCTTTTTACCTCCAATCGTTTTATTTAATAGTAGTATATCATACTGATTTTAAAAATTCAACAAAGAACCTCTTTAAAAAAATTGAAATTAAATCATTCGGTACTCTGTTAGAAGCATTAAGTTTCCAGATAATAAATCCTTCTTACTAACATATACGGTAGTATTTATCATCAAATTGCCTCACCAACTTGTAAAAGCATATCTTGAAAGCATTATATCTTCTATTTCTACAATTCTGCATTATTATCAACTTTATTTATAAATATTAAAAAGCAATTGAAAAATCTCTATACTTCATATGGATACATTCACCTTTACGTATTTATTAATAAGGAATGCTTTTAAAGCATAATGTTAATATTTACATAAAACACAAATTATGTTATTGTTTAATGATAAATACAGCATTTTGTAATTATAAGGTGAACTTAAAATGAAAATAATTAAATCAGCTAACAATCTTGCTAAAAAAGATGGTGCTGGACAATTAATATGCCAATTTGCCCACACTTAGAGCAAATTTATAATTGAGACGGCCCCCCAAATATCCCGGAAAATGTGTTATGAATGCTAATAAAGTAATAGATATTTGTGATGAGTTTATAAATATTACTATATAATTCATATAAATGAATATTAAAAAGGAGATTTACTATGAAAAAAAAATTTAGGGTGTTAATTATAATATTAAGTTTATTGATGATAGCTTCAGGCTGTACCAAAAAAAAAGTTTCTAGACAAACCTTGCAACCCAATAATAGAATAAAAAATTCTTCTAGTTATTTAGACAAGAATGTTATAGCAATAAATTTGGAAGATAATAATAATTATTCTACATTTAAATTGTTGGAACAAGATACTTTAGACAATGAAATCTTTTTAATAGGTGAAAACCACAATATAAAAGATAACTATAAAGTAAAAATTAAATTTCTCAAGTATTTTAAAGAAAAAGCAAATTTTAAATACCTATTAATGGAAGAGTCTTATATTAGCTCAATTTTATATAACAAATATTTAGAAACAGGTAATGAAGAATTTTTAAATAAGAATTTTATTCCTAATAAAGATGATTATGAATTTTGGAAAAACTTATATGCATATAATCTTAAATTAAATACTAAGGATAAGATCAAAATTATTGGTATAGATATTAGTAACAATAAACAGTGTCTAGAATATATACTCGAAATGTTAGCTAATAAGGCTTTAGAGAGCTATATGAAACAAGATGTTGTATTATTGCAAAATTATCTTAAGTTAATATCAAATTTTGGTAATAATATGAATAATTTTAGTAAGCAAGAATTAAAAAACAAGACAAAAGAACTTGAGGAAACTATTGATGTTATGTATAACAAAATATATAGTAAAGAAAATGCTTATAAGAAACTTTTAGGATCAGAGTATATTGATTTTTGTATAATTCTAGATAGCTTAAAAAGTTTATCAGAGTTAAGTTATCCTGCTTCAACTAATGATTATAAGTCTGTACAGAAGATTAGAGATTTAGCTATGTATAAAAATTTCAAAAAATTGTATGATTATTTACCAAAAGAAAAATATTTCGGACAGTTTGGGTTAGATCATGCTTTCCAAAAGAGTATAGAACATTCTTATTTTGCATCATACGCAAATAATGAAGAACCCTTAAAGGGTAAAATAACTACTATAGCTATATTTTATGATCAATGTATGATACCTAGAGATGATAATTTACAAGATATACTAACAACTTATAATTCAAAATCAGATATTGAGAAATACATTAAATCTAAACATACTCTAATTAAGTTAAATAATGAAAAATCTCCTTTTAACCAGGAACTAAAATGGGATTTTGCAAAAAATATAATAACAAGTCCCAAAGAGGGAGTAACAACTAATTATTTTCAATATATCATTGTAATAAAAGATTCTTATGCTGCAATACTAAATTAGCTATATACGGGTAGCCACATAACTGTCCACCTTCATCACTGATTATGATTCTATCTGTAGTATTACAGATTTTACATAGTCTGAGACCACGGAGTCTACTGAAAAATTTTCATCAATATATTTTATAATGTTTTCACACATAGGTTTAGTTAAAATATCTTTATTAATTGAACGAAAATAAATTAATTTAATAAGATCATCGTTAGGATTTATTTTAAATGCTTTTTTTAACATTTCCATTCCGTTCTTTAACGATTCCGTGTAATTGTAAGAACGATTGTTAGGGTAATCACAAGAAAAATATTCAGGAAAAACAGATACCATATATCCAAATGCCAATAAAAATTTATCATTTTCGCTAAAATTTTCAATTCCGAAGTCATAAACTTCATTGATTATATCTATAAGTTCATCTGAATCAATATTAAGGTATTTAGTTCTTTCCCATTCAACGCTAAGATACCAGCTTAAAAAACCAGTCCTTATTAAAATTTTTAAATCATAGGGATTTTCATGCCATTTTTTTACAAGGCTATCTTTAGCCTCAACAAATTTTTCTACCTTTTCATAATTATCAATCTCGCTATTAATCAAGATTATCGCCTCCTTTGTATTTATGTTACACTTTAAGGAGTATAAAGAACATAACTGTGCCTTACTGAAAACTCAATCCCTTATATTAGTGAATTTTCACTTAGTTTCAGCTACAGAACCAATACGGATACTGAAGATTCTAATGATAAAATTTTTATACTGATTTTGTCTTTTCTCTAACATATTTTTTTAAAGCATTAATATGCATAGGGTAAAATATGCTTTCATCTTTTTCTAATAGCATTTTTAAATTTTGCACTGAAATCCATCTAATATTCACTGATTCATTAGACTGTTTTAACAATTCACCTTTTGCTTTACAAATAAACGTCTGCAACATAATAGAATAAACACCACTTAAATTTTGTGAAGAATAAAATGGATTAAAGCTTACAACCTTATACCCATTACATTCACATGTTACAGTTTCTTTTTCTCCTTGTATTTCAATTAACTCTAATCCTGTTTCTTCCCATACTTCTCTACGCAAGCCATCAAAAATATTTTCATATTCTCTTATTTTCCCCGCAGGAATTTCAATAAAACCATCTTCTTCTCCATCGCTTGGCTTACATCTTTCTTGAACTAAAATATAATTAACATCATTTTCCACTTTCTCTATTATTGCACCAACTGCTGGTTTAGCAAATATTTCTACCATACTGTCATCATCCTTTCTGTTTTTATCATTTACTAACTACGTCCTAGACCTATATGTAATATTATCATAATTTACTATACTTTGGAACATTATTCCCATTAATGGAGACCCTACATTGTTTATATATATATAACATAAACTTAATTTATCAGTACCAAAATTTTTTTTTAGCATAATATATTGTAATACTATATTTTTTGGAGGGTTTATATGTATATCAGGTATCCTTATTTTTATAACATGCTGAAATTAAATAAATATATGCAGATTAACAATGATATGATGTTTGCCGATATGATAGGATCTTGTGATAAAAACATATCTGGGAGAGAAATAAAAAATGGAATAAACCCGGCTTCTGAAGTACCATTAAATAACAACAATGCAAATCTTGTTTCAGATTCTCAAAATTACAATGACATGCCAAAACATTTTCGTAAATCTTCTGATTTAATAAATACACAAAGCTATAAAGAATTAAATCTTAGCGGATTAAACACATTAAACATTTCTGGTAGTCAACAATTTTCCCAGTTAAATTTACCTCTTATAATAGATAGTATAGGAGCTTCCTTACCTATAGCAGTTATTGACTTAAGACAAGAATCACACGGATTTATTAATGGCACCCCCGTTAGTTGGGCTAATGCAAGAAATGATGCTAACATAGGTTTAACAATGGGTCAAGTTTTATTAAATGAATGTATTAAACTGAGTAGTATTAAATTAGGCGTGCCTATTACTTATTATAATCACCCCAATATAACTATAGTTCCAACAAAAGTTGAAGATGAAGATTATCTTGTTAATTCTAAATCACTATCATATATTCGCATCCCCGTTACTGACGGGAAGGTGCCATCAGATGACATGGTGGATTACTTTGTAGAACTTGTAAAACTACAACCTAAAAATACCTGGCTTCATTTTCACTGCAAACAAGGAATAGGAAGGACTACTACCTTCATGATTATGTATGATATGCTTAAAAACTCCCACCAGGTTACAGCTGATGATATTATAAATAGACAACTACTATTAGCGAATTTTGATGAGAGTCATATTAACTCTTTTAAGAATAATGAAAGAATTAATTTTTTGCAAAACTTTTATAAATACTGCAGGAAGAATAGTGATGATTAATATTACATGGAGTGACTTTAAAAAAACTCTGGGTACTAATCATTATATAAAAAATCCTACACTTCCCACTTATTTATATGTTATTTCTCAAAACTCAATGACACCTAGTGAAAAAACAATGATAGCTACTCTTCAAGGGCTAGTTAATAGTCATTCCTCGTCTCAAATATATACACTTAATTCCTCACAACCAGATTATCAAATATGGCTAGATGATTTAAAAAGCAGATATGGAATTTCATATGAAAATGTCTCAGAGCCATGGAGATTATTAGATATATTTAAAGATTATATAGATGGATATGTACTTTATAATAATAAATCTCTGAAAGACCCTTCAATAAATAATGCTTGTTCACTTGCCTCATTAAATAATTGCATTGCAGTTGATGAAGTTATTCAAGATAAGGTAAGACTCTATGGTATCACAAAGATTAGAGGGGACTGTAGGAACACGGATGAAAACTGGGCGTGCGATAATTTATGGAATTCTGGACTCAACCATTCCATAGTAATTCAACTATCTCCAGGTAAATCTTCCGCATTAAGAGATTATGGCATAATGACCAAATCACTAGTATTTTATGAGGATAAAATTAGCGATACATCTCTTCGCGATAAAATATTTTCATCCATGGAAAATGACTCCATTTGCCTCGGTTGGGGACCAGATGAATTTATTAATGTCAGTACAACCTCAAAATATGGTATTAGTATGGTTGCTGCAGATTGGTCTTATAATTTAACTGTTTTAAGTTCATTTCCTTCATTACCAATGACTCAAAAAAAGTTAATGAACACTCTAAGTAAAGAAAATGTTCATAACGTAACATTTATTATGTCTGATGGGGATAATCAACAGTGGAACCTTGGAACTAATTATGGTTCTCACAAATGGTATGGTTCCCCAGATAAAGGTAAATTCAATTTGGGTTGGTCCTTAAGTCCATCTTTATATTACCTAGCACCTACTGTATTTAACTTATATTATGAGAGTGCAGCTCATGGATCTACTAATGATTATTTTATAGTCCCACCATCTGGAAATGGCTATATGTACCCAAGTAAATTTGATAAGAATACGCTTGGAATATATATTAATAGATTAAACGATTATATGGAAAAGGTAGATGAGAACTATATAGCAATTATTGATGACTCCTCTTTTCACAATAATGAGCTTTGGAGTAAATTTACTGTTAAGCCTAATATTCGCGGACTGTTTTATCTTGATTATCATAGGCATGACAACTATCATGGAGAAATTATTTGGTCAAATAATAAACCTATAGTGTCCTGTAGAGATTTACTTTGGGATAGTCTGGAAAGCGAAAATGAGTTAGTTAAAAATATTAGTAATCGAATTGACTCTGGGCAGATAGATATTAATAATGCTAATAGTTATACCTTTGTTTATGTTCATGCTTGGAAGCAAAAGCCTTAGTAATATTGAAAGGGTTGTAAATAAGCTAAAGGAAAATTCTAAAGTGAGAGTAGTCACACCTGAAACATTTATGGAACTTATAAAGAAGAATGTTAAGCCATAGTATATGAAAATAATATATACAAACTCATAGAATCTTCTTCTGAAACTGTTATGATAGATCAAATATCAATAAATGCTTTGGAGTGACTCTCCAAAGCATTCTTTATTCTTCATAACAAATAATTGGAGTCCCCTCTTCTATATTATCAAAAATTGTTTTAGCTAAATATATTGGAGCATTTATGCATTTCTATAGAAAATACGTATTTTCAATAAATACATTTTCCATGGTAATTCACCATATATAGTACCTAGCTTTGGACTCATACTATTAGTTGTGCGCAAAGAGGCTTTGACGTACCTTATATAAATGTTTTCTAGAAGATTCTTTAGCTAAGGCATCTTCAATTTCTATATCCGACATAGGTTTATAGTAATAATATCCTTGAACCTCATCACATTTTATACTCCTTAAATACTCCAATTGCTCAATTGTTTCAATTCCTTCAGCAATTACTTTAACCTTCAAATCATGAGATAGTTTGATAATGGAATTTATAATTGCAGCATCTTTGTTGTTTTTACATATTCCCTGCACAAATTCCATTGCTATTTTTATTTTGTCAACTGATATCATCTTAATATTCATAAATGAAGAATATTCAGTTCCAAAATCATCTATAGAAATTTTGATCCCCATATCTTTTAGTTCTTCTATAACCCTTATATTTTCTTCGATTCCTTTTAGCATAATTCTTTCTGTAATCTCAAATTCTAAAAAAGAGGGTTCTAATTCAACCTCCTTTAAAATATTCGCAACTGTATTTGTAAAATTCTTTGCACTCAACTGATTACAAGAAAGATTTATTGCCATACTTAAATTATCGAACCCGCTATTATGCCATTTTTTTAATTTTTGACATGCTGTTTTGATAACCCAATATCCTATTCGTACTATTAACCCCGTCTCTTCAGCTAAAGGAATAAATTCAGCAGGTGAAACAAAAGAACCCTTATTAGGTTTCCATCTCAACAAAGCTTCAAATCCTACAATTTTATTTAAATTAAGATCTACCTGTGGCTGATAATAAATAAATAATTCTTTTTTCTCAAGAGCCCTATATAAATTATTTCTAAGTTTTGCTCGTTCAATTACTTTGACTTTCATTTCTGGTGTACAAATTTGAATATTATTTTTCCCCATTTGTTTGGCTTCATATAAAGCAATATCTGCATTTCTAATAAGTGTTTCCGTATCTCGTCCATCATTAGGATAAAACACTACTCCCATACTAACTGACATAAAATTTTCTTTATCACTAATTAAAAATGGTTCTTTAAAAACGCTCATGACTTTATTAGATAGTAGTTCTATTTTTTCTAAGTCTATTGATTTATCAAGATCCTCTATTAGGAGCAAAAAATCATCTCCACTTACTCTTGCAAACATACTATCTTCATGTATAACATTTTTTATTCGCAAGCAAAATTCCTGTAGTAACGCATCCCCCTTTTGATGTCCATATGTATAATTAATTAACTTAAAATTATCAAGATTTAAAAACATAATAGCAAAGTATTTATTTTTACCATTAACAGCATTAATGTGCCTTGTTATAAAATCATTAAAATATCGACGATTTGGCAATCCTGTTAATTCATCATTATAAATCAATTTTACAGTTTTTTCTTCTGCTGTTTTTCTTTCAACTATCTCTTTTTCAAGCAAATAATTGATTTTTAGTAAGTTATTTAAATTCATCAGTTTCTCTCACTCTCTTATTAATTTATTAGTTTTGTACATATATACAAATTCAAAATGCCCTTAAACCTAGAGTATATTGTACCAAAACTTTATTTAATGTACTCTCCATATAATAAAACCCCATGATTAAATAATCATCTTCCATGCTGAAATACTAACGACTTCAACATGAGATAAAATATGATTTTTATGGTTCTGTTTTTAAACTCATTACTACTTGTTCTGTTAAATTTTTAGAAGTAACTTCAAAAATAACTATATCTAATTCTTCACTTACATTTAAAATTTCACTATAGCTTGCTTTTTCATCAATTAGCAAGTGTAATTTTTCTCGTAACCTGTCTATTTTTTCTTCAAACACAATACCACTCCTTATTACATCCATATATTAAAATCATTATATTAATTAACATTATTTTAAAATCTCTTTAAAATGTTAGGAATATAATACTAACTTGTTGCATATCCCCAAAATCTTTCCCATTGATTCTTCATTCGTAATGGATCAATTTCCTTATAGTAAAAAAAATGATGCATAATGTTAGTATTAATAAATGCATTATATTCACTTATAAATTCATTCAAGTTATCTTTAGTTATCAATTTTCCTTCTACTATTTCAATAAAAACAAAACTATAACATTTATTAATTGTATTACCCATTTCTAAATAACAATTTAATATTTTCTCCTCAAATTCTTCTGGATAAAAAACCATATATCTATAAAGGAGCTTATATTCTTTCTTATAATTTTGATAAAAATTCATTCTACGCATATATATCAAAAATAATTTTTTTCCTGGTTCCATTTTAGTATCTACAATACTTTTGAAAAAATCGGAATCAGTATTGTAGTTTATAAACATTTCAATTGTTTCATTAAGAATACTAAAAAACAACTTTTCTTTTGATTCAAAATAATAATATAATGTAGGCATTTTAATTCCAGCTTTATTACATATATCTCTTATATTAGTACCTTCATAGCCTTTGTTAGCGAAGCTTTCAAAAGCAATTTGTTTTATTTTCATTTCACTTGGGTTTATTTTCATATTTAAACATCCTTTTTAAAAATATACTTTATATAACTAACGTTATATAAAGTATATAACATTAATTATATTAAGTATATACTTTTGCACCAAAGCACAAACCCTTAATTATTTCTATATTGAGTCAGAAAGAGCATAAAATCGATAACGGCACTAATATTACAAGCTTTATTCTTCATAACAAATAATTGGAGTCCCCTCTTCTATATTATCAAAAATTGTTTTAGCTAAATATATTGGAACATTTATGCATCCATGACTTCCTCTTGTCTTATATATCTCTCCTCCAAAAGAATATTGCCAACTTGCATCATGTATTCCCATATTCCCGAAAAAAGGCATCCAATAAGTTACTGGAGCTTCATAACCAGGTCCAGTTAATGTTGCCCCCTTTTGTTTATAATTAAGCATATAAGTTCCAAGGACAGTAGAACGTCCTCTATTGGGATTCCCTGTGACGATAGAACCTTGTGTTATAAGCTTTCCATTTTTATAAAACCATAACCGCTGCCTTGTTATATTAACTTCTACATAAGTATTGCCTATTTCATTTTCCACCCTATATAAAGCCTTCTGAGCATATATAGGTTCTTTTTCTAATACATTACCAAGTTTTATATCTTCTAATAATGCTTTTGTTTCAGCCTCACGATTAATTTTCCATCCATAAAGCCCACCGCTAACTTCTACTATTTTCCCCATAGAGGTTTTAAAATTTCTTGCTATTCCAACGGTATCATATTTTCTACTCAATTGCTTAACATATTTCATAACTGCTATTTCGCTTATGACCGTTTCTAAATTTTTATCAACACTAAGCCATTCACTTATTATATTTCCATCTAATATTTCCTTTTCACTCCCAAATTTATAAGTTATTTTTGCTTTCACATACTCATTTAATAAATTCTTAGTAACAAGCGCTTTATCAGAACTTAAAGTGTACCCTGGATTTTCATAACAGTGGTTTTCATTTAAATCCAATTTTCTTACTCCTTTTAATATGCTCATTTCTATATCTTCATATAATTCATCTTTAATTATCTTATTTCCGTATACTTCTTCAATGACTTTATAGGAACCAAATGCATACTTAAAACTTACATTTTGAGGTTCTATAATATCTGTATTTAAACATTCTAATCCATTTATCTTATTTTCTAAATTATCTTTATTGTAAACAAATAAATCCGGAGCATAATATTTTTGCTCCTTTAATAAGGAAATTATCCATTTAAAAGAATTTTTCCTAGGATAAACTTTATCAATACTATTTTTTCCATTGTACTCCATTCCTATATCTCGTCCTATTATTTCTTCTATTTCACCATTTCTTTCTACTAACTGCAGCTTATAATCTTTAACATAATCCCTAATTATATCCTCCACATTTTCATGTGCTTTTAATGACACATCTACCCCATTTATTACTGTATTAAAAAAGGAATGCTTAGAAAAGTATAAGGAAATGAGTAAATATATTAGTAAAATTGAAGCTATGAAAATAATGACATTTCCTGTACCCTTACTTTTAAAAAGCTTTTTTATATCAACATTCTTCATACCATTTATACCTCTCGTCAAAAATTTAAACATATTAACTAGTTTATAATATGTTTGTATTTTTGATTTTAAAACTAAATATATAGATAGCAAGCCTGAAATTTCTTAAATATAAAGTGCATTGAACTTATAACTAGATTATACAATGAGATAAGTATTATCCAGTAATATGGGCAAAATAAAACTGGATGATAAGCATGCCCTAGGAAATTTCATATGTGGATACAAGAAGCTCTTCAATTTGATAATGAAGCGTCTAATTAAAAGATATTAAACCTTGGAGGGGATAAAATGAGTTTTAAAATTATTGCAGACTATCACACGCATACTAATATTGCAAAGGGACACATTCCCTTATTTAATACTATTTTTGGGGAACATGCAAAAGGAAGTATTGAATCAAATGTTAAAGCTGGAATAAAAAGAGGATTAAAAGAAATTGCCATAACAGACCATGGTTATAAACATATTACCTTCGGGATGAAACTAAATCAATATGAAAAATTACGCAAATTAATTGATGACCTTAATAAGAGTTCATTATTGAAGGAGAATGACTTTAAGATTCTTCTTGGCGTAGAATGTAATATTGTTACTAAAAAAGGGGATATAGATATTAAAGATGAAATAATTGATTACCTAGACATAATTTGTGTTGGTTATCATCCTGGAGCAGTACAAAATCCATTTTTGTTGAGAAATTATACAGAAGCTGCAATTAATGCTATTAAAAAATATGAAATCACAATATTAAATCATCCTTTAGAGCATGTTAATCCAGATATTATCGAAATCGGAAAGGTTGCGGCTGAAAGAAATACTGCTTTGGAAATTAACAGAAGTCATAGGAATTTAGATATTGAAACAATAAAAAAGTTAAAGAATATGGGTGTTAAATTTTCATTGGGAAGCGATGCACACAAATCGGAGGATGTAGGGGATTTCGGTAAAGCTTATAATATTGCAGTTGAGGCCGGCCTTACAGATGATGATATTGTTAATGCTGATGGAAGTGCACATAGATCAATGAAATTATTAAAGCAAAACCCAAAAATAAGAAATCAGGTGATTTAAATGATATACATATATAATTGTTATGGAGGAACCCACTCGTCTATTTTAGCAACTTCCTATCACTTAAAAATGCTGGATGAAACCCGAGAACCCACTAAGAATGAAATATTGGAATTACCTAACTTTAATAAATTAGTATATGGAAATTGTGGAGAACTTTTTTATTATGGAAGTGATGAAGATGGAAACAAAGTCTATGCAGTAGGTAGGGGACGTTCAAAGGTTTTAATTCCAGGATTATACAATTTAGCTTCTATGCTTCATAAACAAAATCTATTAAATGAGAAAATTATATTTTCCAATACGTCGCCAACTGTTCCATTACCAATGACCTTTGGTGGATTTTTTTCTAGATGGCTAAAAATTGATTTTATAGGAGTTCCCTTACTTGTAAAGGGTGCAAAACAATCATACAAGGACGTTATAGAACTTGTAAGTAACACAAAGAAGGTCGCAAAGGAAGATAAGTCTGGGGTTATTATTTTAGATAATAAGGAATTTAAGAAAAAATGATTATCAACTATAGGTTTTGATTTTTCCAACAGATTTTCTTCTTTGTGAGTTTGCTTTTATGAATAGTATTTGGTATCATATGGTTTGTAACAACATTATAAAAAGCTATTAAAAAAGGTGGAGAAACAATGGATAATCAAGAGCCAAAACATGAGCGACGTGTTCGATATAAAGGCACTAACCCTAGATCTTTTAAAGAAAAATATAAGGAACTGCAACCTGAGAAATATGCTGATACTGTGGCAAAAGTTATTCAAAAGGGCAGTACTCCTGCTGGTATGCATCGTTCAATTTGCGTAAAAGAAATATTAGAATTCTTACAAATTACTCCTGGGCAAACAGGCCTGGATGTAACACTAGGTTATGGTGGTCATACTTTAGAGATGCTTAAATGTTTAAATTCAAAGGGGCACTTGTATGCACTTGATGTAGACTCTGTTGAATTACCGCGCACCCAAGCACGTTTAGAGAGCTTAGGTTATGGCTCCGAAATTTTAACTATCAAGCAAATGAACTTTTCCGATATAGATCAAGTTGCAATGGAATCAGGGCCATTGAATTTTGTATTGGCAGATCTGGGTGTATCTTCAATGCAAATAGACAATCCTGAAAGAGGATTTTCATTTAAGAGTGAAGGTCCACTGGACTTACGGCTGAATCCTAATAGAGGTCAATCTGCCGCAGCTCGTTTAAAAACTGTTTCGCTAGATGAATTAGAAGGAATGCTTATAGAAAACGCAGATGAGCCTAATGCTGCAGCAATCGCTCGCGCTATTATTTCCCAAATTAAAAAAGGAATAGACATATCAACAACAACGCAGCTTCAACAAATTATCAAAGATGCTCTGAAATTTATTCCGGGAAGTAATAGTAACGATGCGATTAAAAAAACCTGTCAACGATGCTTTCAAGCATTGCGAATTGATGTCAATAATGAATTTGAAGTGTTATATGAATTTTTGGAAAAGCTTCCTACTACCCTTGCTGAGGGTGGGCGCGTTGCTATACTATCATTTCATTCAGGAGAAGATCGTCTGGTTAAAAAATCTTTTCAACGCCTTTTTCGTGAAGGCGTCTATCGTGAAATAGCTCCCGATGCTATTCGGCCATCATCACAAGAATGTAATACCAATGGTCGTGCTCGCTGTGCTAAATTGCGTTGGGCTATAAAAGCATAATTTTTAATTTTAGGCACTTTATTTGCCTAAAAGGACAGCAATCTAGTCTTTTTTATAATTCTAAATGACTTTATCAAAATAGCCTATTATAATCAATCTTCTTGATTATAATAGGCTATTACTTTTAAAAATAGACTTCCCATACCTATTGCGTCATTATATTATGAATATCAATACTTTAGCAACCTAATAATAATTGCAGGAGGTATAATCTCATTCTTGTTTATGAGGAAATAGAGAGCTAGACACAACGTCTTTTCACAAACCCTAGGCTTCTTTAGTTATTATTTTAATTATACCTTCTATTTGTCCTTTTGAAGTTTATGTAGGATTCCCATAGCAACATCTGTTCCAGAACCTATAGCTATACCAATATCCGCTTGCGCCAGTGCTGGAGCATCGTTTATACCATCACCAACCATAGTAACCTTATAAGATATGTCAATCTCTTTTTCAAAGAAATTTTCATTTAAAAGAAGACAGTCAACCTCAAGTAAAACAATAAAATAAGCTATAAGCCTTATATATTAAGACTTATAGCTTTTATAATTATTTTAGTGCTATTTAAAAAGACTCAACTATTAATCCATGATTCATCCACATACCATACCTTCATCTTCAGCTATGGTTCCTGCAGATTTTAATTTTATGTTAATGGCTTAAATCCTTTTAACCTTAAAGCATTTGTTAATACAGAAACTGAACTAAAACTCATTGCCAATGCTGCAATTATAGGATTTAGAAGCGGGCCTCCAAATAGGTGTAGTATTCCCATTGCAACTGGTATTCCCAGTATATTGTAACCAAAAGCCCAAAATAGATTTTGTTTTATATTTGTTATTGTTTTCTTACTTAACTGTAACGCAGTAGGTACATCCATTAAATCGCTTCTCATAAGTACTATGTCTGCAGATTCCATTGCTACATCTGTACCTGATCCTATAGCTATACCAATATCAGCTTGCGCAAGTGCAGGTGCATCATTAATTCCATCTCCAACCATAGCAACTTTTTCACCTTCTGCTTGAAGCTTTTTAACGACCTTTGCTTTATCCTCAGGCAGAACTTCGGCGTATATTCTATCTATACCAACTTGCGCTGCAATAGCTGCTGCAGTTCTTTTATTATCACCAGTTATCATTGCAACTTCTATTCCCATAGAATGAAGTCTTTCTATGGCTTTTTTACTATTTTGCTTAACAGTGTCTGCAACTGCAATGATTCCACTTATCTTGTTATCTATAGCGATATACATTGGAGTCTTACCTTCTTGCGCAAGCTTGTTTGAAATATCCTCTAACTTCTCTAAGGAAATTTTACTTTCTACCATGAGTTTCATATTTCCAAGCAGAACTTTATTACCTTCTATACTAACTTCTATTCCATAACCAGGTATAGCTTCAAATTTATCCACCTTTTTAAGTTCTAAAGATCTTTCCTGTGCACCTTTAACTATAGCCTCACCTAATGGATGTTCAGATCCTTTTTCAGCAGAAGCTGCTATTTGAAGTAAGTATGTCTGGGAAGTACCCTCTACAGTAACAATATCTGTTACCTTTGGTTTTCCCTCCGTAAGTGTTCCAGTCTTATCAAATACTATAGTTTGGATTTTATGTGCAGTCTCCAATGCTACACCGCTTTTTATAAGTACACCATATTCTGCACCTTTTCCTGTTCCAACCATTATCGCTGTAGGAGTTGCAAGGCCAAGAGCACAAGGGCAAGCTATTACAAGGACTGATATGAATATAGTTAATGAAAACACTATGGTCTCGCCAGATATAAGCCAAGCTAATGAAGAAATTAATGCTAGCCCTATAACCACTGGAACAAAATAACTTGATATAATATCTGCCATCTTAGCTATAGGAGCTTTTGAGCCCTGGGCATTTTCAACCAAAGTTATAATTTGTGCTAGTGCCGTATCTTTACCCACTCTAGTTGCTTTATACTTAATCGATCCATTCTTATTTATACTTGCACCAATTATCTTATGTCCAATAGCTTTTTCTACCGGCATACTTTCACCAGTTAGCATCGACTCATCTACAAGCGTTGTTCCTTCCACAACCTCGCCATCTACAGGCATTTTTTCACCTGGCTTTACAACTACTACATCACCCACTTCAACTTCATCAATTGAAATTTCAATTTCCATATTATCTCTTATGATAATAGCTGTTTTAGGCGCAAGGCCCATAAGTTTTTTAATTGCCTCGGAAGTCTTTCCTTTTGTGACTGATTCTAAATACTTTCCTAAAGTAATAAGTGTCAAAATAACTCCTGCTGATTCAAAATACATTTCATAATCCACATTTCCATTAAAAATTATTTCATATACAGCATATAAACTATACAAAAATGCCGCAGAAGTTCCAATTGATATTAATGAATCCATATTGGGACTTAATCTAAATAATGATTTAAATCCAACTGTAAAATATTTTTTACCTGTATACATTATTGGTATAACAAGTACTAATTGTAGAATAGCATAACCACTTGGATGTATCATTGGATTAATAAGATTGGGTAAATGAATATTAAGCTTCATAGCAATCATAGGTACCATGGCAATTAATAATAACGGACCTCCAAAAATTGCAGATAATAAAAATCTATTCCATAAGGCTTTTATTTCTTTTTCTTTTTTTTCTCGATCCATGTCCACGTTACTTTCATCTTCTGAAGCTTTATATCCTGCCTTTTCAATTGCTTTCTTTATATCAGAAGTTCTTACCCTGGTCGGTTCAAAGCTTATATTCAATTTTTCAGTAGCAAAATTTACATTTGTTTCAACCACTCCAGGGAGTTTTTTTGTAACCCTCTCGATGGTCTTTGCACATGCAGCACAGGTCATTCCCCCTATTTTCAAGGTTTTATTACTAGTTTCAACTAAAGCCTTATAACCACCTTTTTCTACAGCATTTTGTATATCTACTAAATTAACCTTTGTTTCATCATAAGATATATTTAATTTTTCAGTAGCAAAGTTCACATTTGCTTCCACCACGCCTGGTAACTTCTTTGAAATCCTTTCAACACTTTTTGCACAAGCAGCGCAGGTCATTCCTTCTATTTTTAATGATTTTGTTTCCACCTTATATTGCCTCCTTAATACCTTATTATTTATTCATAATCTTTGAGAGCAAGTCAATTATCTCATCAATCTTCTCTTCACCATTATCACTAAGTACCGCGTCTTTAACACAATGACTTAGATGCTGTTTTAATATTAACAAGTTAGCTTTCTTTAAAAGAGATTGCGCTGCAATTATCTGATTAGATACATCTACACAATATCTTCCCTCTTCTATCATCTTTATAATTCCTTCTATTTGTCCTTTTGAAGTTTTTAAGGATTGCAACGCCTTAATTTTTTCTTGATTCATTTAAGCATCTCCTTCCCCCTACGAGGGGTGTCTATAATATACACTATACACCTTAAATGCATAGTATATATTTATAACTGACTAATTTATTTTAATTTATAACCCTTAACTAATTGATCATCTTTACTGTCCATATTATCTTTACCAGCTACTTCTAATTTAAATCCAGTACCCTGAAGTTTTGTAACATCTAAGCCTGCTTTAATTAGTGGCTCTGCCTTAAATACAAATTCCATGTCCTCATCAGATGCCCCTAAGTTCTCTGTAAAGTGCACTGAATTACCCTCTCCAAGCATTAAAGCATAATGTTTTTCATCTGCCATATATTTGATTAGCTTTGGATCTTGCTCTAAGATTCTTCTAAAAGCATCCTCTGAGCCATTTGAAGTTTCTTTTTTATCACTTACGTTAAAAGGAAAAATTATTCTATTTGATAGCTGAACTCCACCTTCTATCTCAGCAGCTTTATATACCCACTTATTTGGGTCTAGCTTTTTAACATCCAGACCAGCTTTAATTAATGGATCCGCATCTATTACCATAGCAAAGTCTATTTTATTTGCAGAGATATCTTTAGTCCATTCGAACTTATCATTTGCAGGAAGCTTAAATCCCCAATGCTTAAGAGCACTGTGATAGCCCTTGCTCTTAGGATTCGCCTTTACAATAGCATTAAAAGCTTTAAGCGCACCATCAGAGTCTTTACTTATAGTTTGAGATTTACTACTACAGCCCACAAATGATAGAGTAAGAATAGCTGAAGTTAACAATATCATAATTTTTTTATTATTTTTCATATTTAAAACAACTCCTTCTAATATTTATAGTTATATAAGTTTTTAAGGTTCTGTGGAATCTCCTCCACCCATGTTGCAACCAGGCATTCCACTTGATGAAGCTGGTATTGAAGCATCTGGCTTTGAGGTGTCCACAGCTTTCACATTGTCAACCACCTTAAATACACCCCTAATCATGCCCATTCCACAGCTGAAGTTTATATCTTGATCCTTTGGTGTAAATTCAATAACATTCTCGCCTGGCTCTAAATTCTTCTCAATGTTTAAAGAAGGAATTATAATTTGGCTGTTACAGGAGTTTAATGCCTTACCATCAATTATCCATTTTACAGGCATATTTTTCTGTATATATAGACCATTTGGCGTATAACCAGCACCATCTGCCGTCATCCGAACTATCTGAACACCATTCTCTATAATTGGTTTAGCAGCAGGTGTTGCTGAAGCCGATGTTTTATTACCAGATAAAGTAGTAGCTAATGAAGCTGTAGAAGGCACATTAACACCAGCCAGAGCTAGTCCTCTAGTTCCCATTACCATACCCAAAACTACAACCAGTATTCCACTAAATTTTAAAAGAGTTTTTGTATATCCTTTACTTATAAGACCTGATAGTGCGCCAAAGGTAAGCATTAATGGTACTGTACCTAAAGAAAATATTAGCATAGCTAATGCACCCTTGTAAGCACTTCCAGTTCCTAATGCATATAGTTGCATTGTCTGAAGTGGTCCACAGGGCATAAGTCCATTAAGAACACCAACTAAAAAAGGAGTTTTTGGTTTTTTCTTAATGCTGCAAGCAGACCAGGGGAGCCTTATATTAAACTTTCTAAATAAGCTATAGCCACTCATATTAAGTCCCATCATTATCATAAACACACCAGCAAATATTTGAAGTCCAGCCTTCACTGGTAATGAGAGTGAAAGCACAGAACCTAGAGAACCAACTATCCCCCCAAGAATAGTGTAGGAAACAATTCTACCTGCGTTGTATAGAATGGCAGGTTTCATGGAATCAAATTTACTTTTACTATCTTTATTTATACTTTGTGATAGCATTATTCCTCCACACATACCTACGCAATGGATTGAGGTAAGGACTCCAACAATGAATAGAACAAAATATGTAGCACCGTTTAGCCTTGAGGTCATATCAATTCCACCTGTTGAATTTCCAATTAATATAATTGCTGCTACAATTATAAATATACCCACTATTTTATGGTTATTTGAATTCTCTGTACTATAACCAGCTGCTTTTATAGTAGTTTTAATCTTTTCGTTGTTGCAGAAATCTGTATCATACTCTATAGTTAAAGATTGGTCGCTGAAACTAGCCTTAGCGGTTTTTACACCATCTAATTTTGTAACTGCTCTTTCCACTCTTGCCTCGCAAGATGTACATGTCATGTCAAATACTTTGATTTTTTCTTTTTTAACGCTCACTTTTTTACCTCCTAAAAGTTCTTACTTTAATATTTAATGTTATATTAAATGGATCTTTCTCTTGCAAGGTTCATGAATATTAAGCTGTACCTTTAATGCTATGAATATAAATCTTAATTTTAATTATACAAAAAAGATGTGTAGATTTTATAAAGAAATGTATTTTAGGTACTCATTTCTTATATCTTCCTGCGCGTATATTATTTATGAGATGATCCCAACATTCTATTAAAATACACGGTAACAACGCATCCCTTTCCCTCTTTACTCTTCACATCTATGCTTGCCTTATGAAGTGTCAATATATTCTTTACAATGGTGAGTCCTATTCCTGTGCCTTCTATTTCATGTCTACTTTTGTCTCCCCTATATAGCCTCTCAAATATATAAGGTAAATCCTCATTATTAATTCCAATGCCTGTATCTTTTATTTTTAATATTACCTTTTCATCAGTTTCTTTCAAGGTAATATTAATTTTTCCTAACCCTTCTGTAAATTTGACTGCATTAGAAAGTAAATTAATAATAACCTGTTTTATCTTATCACGGTCTCCTAAAATGTTACATGGGTTACTAGTGCTACATTCTAAGGATATGTTAAGATTCTTATTTTCCGCTATTACTTCAAAATCATTTACCACTGAGGAAAGAATATCCTTCAAATCTATTTTTTCCATACACAGCGATATTTCCTCCGCTTCAACCTCTTTTAAGGTATTTAAATTGTCTAAAAGCTTTCCAAATCTAATAACCTCTTCATTAAGATAAGTTAATCTTTCATTATCTACTGGAAAAAGACCATCTATCATAGCTTCAAAATTATTTTGGAGAATATTAAGAGGCGTTCTAATTTCATGGGATATATCTGATATTAATCTTTTTCTAAGCACATCCTGATGCTGAAGCTTTTCTCCAAGCATATTTATGCTATTTCTTAAATCTTCAAGCTCTAAAATATTACTCTTATTATGTGACCTTTCTCCATAATTTCCGTTTGAAAGATAAACTGAAATCTTTGAAATTTGGCTAAGAGGGGTGGAAAATTGCTTTGAAATAAATATACTTATTAATATTGTTATTAAGATTGAAAGTACAACACTTAGAATAATACTCTCATTTATTGAAATTTTGAAATCTACATCTTCTTTGGATAATAGTACTGGAGCATATTGTCCTATTTCTACATATCCTACAATTTTGTTATTAGATCTTATTTCAAAGGTGCTTGTAGTATAAACCCCTTCATTTTTAATGTGCATATGAACGTTAGGATTATGAATCATATCACTCGGGTTCATTCCCCAAATGATTTTTTTATTTTCCTCCTTAAGAGTAAGACAATAGTTACTCATATAGGCTTCATGCATAATTTCTATTCCTGAATTTTCACTCCACTTACCACTTTTTTTATATACCTCCTCTAAATATTTAACTATTCTTATATTCCTCTTATTTTGTATCTCAACTAAGTAATTGTCAAAGGTTCTTGATATTGTTATATTTACAAAAAGCGTAGATAATAAAAGTGCTAATATAGCGGTACATACCAAAATAATACTTAATCTTCTTCTTATGCTTTGCATAAATTAATCACCACCAAATTTGTAACCAATTTTAGTTACAGTTAATATATATTTAGGATTTCTGGTGTCCTCTTCTATCTTTTTACGTATATTCTTAATGTGTACATCTATTGTTCTATCAAAACCTTGAAAATCTATTCCCATAATTCTTTCAATCAGTTTCTCTCTTGTAAATATTTCCCCCTCATTAGATGAAAGAATATGTACTATGTCAAATTCATTGGGTGTAAGATATATTTCCTCGCCACGCGCTTTAACTATTCTTTTCTCATAATTAATTTCTAAATCACCATTATTATAAATTTTTGTTTCACATTCATTTACATTCAGCCTTCTAAATAAAGAATTTACTCTTGCAGTTAGTTCTCGTGGGCTGAACGGCTTAACGAGATACTCATCTGCTCCTAGATTTAATCCTTCTATTCTATTCTCTAAAGTGCTCTTTGCTGTAAGCATAAATATATGCACCTCAGAAATTTTTCTTAGTACATTACAAACCTCTTCACCAGATATGTCAGGCAGCATTAGGTCTAATATAACTAAGTTAAATTCAATTTTTTCGAAAAGTTTTATACCTTCTATACCCTTTGTAGTACAATAAACAATATAGCCTGCTTTTTCAAGATATGCTTTTAGTATTTCTGAAATCTTTTCTTCGTCTTCAATAATCAATATATTATTCACGTTTAATTAACCCCTTTTTAATTTAGTAGTTGACATATTTGAATTCTGGTCATTATTATCATTACCTAATATTTATAATAATATATAAAAATATGCTATTTAAGGAGTTAATAGTGTGAAAGTAAAATCCCGTGAAAAAATAAATGGAAAGATTCTCTCATTTTTATGATATCTTGACTCCTCAAAATATAATTATGTCTACAGAAAAATGTCTTGAAAACGCTATAAATGTAGTATTAGTCCTATAACCATGTTAGATAAAAAAGTGAATATATATTGTGCAAAGTTCATTAAAAAAACTTCAAAACTGTACTTTGCACAATATATGTACCTTTTACTTAACTCGTCTACCTGTTACATAATCTTTTCTTACCATAGCTGAAACTTTAATAACATCTCCAGTACGAGGAGCATGAATATAATTATTATCCCCAACGTAAATACCCATGTGGTGAGGATTAGCAAATGTTCCAAAGAACACCAAATCTCCTGGTTGAAGATTGTCTCTTGATACTTGTACACCATCATTTATCTGATCAAAGGTGGTTCTTCCTACTGATATTCCAAAATGCGCGTATACGTATTGTGTAAATCCCGAGCAATCAAAGCCCGAAGGCGATGTTCCACCCCATAAATATGGTGTGCCAAGGAAGTTAGAAGCGTAGGCTACTATAGCATTATTTGATATAGCAGCTGATCCTCTTGATGGTGTATATTTAGGTGCTGATTTTCTTATTTCATTTATTTTTGTTATGCTTTTACTTGCTGACACTTCAGACTCACTTATTTGTGCTACAAGAATATTTTCCTTGCTGTTTTTTAGTTCTGTTATCAATTTATTATGTAACTCTTTAGAGACAATTTCCTTGCTCTTTAGTTCAGCTATCAATTTATTTTGCGACTCTTTAGTAATAATTATCTTATCAAGCTTCTGCTTATTTTGTACTTGCAAATTCAGCAATACTTCCTTTGTATTATTTAAACTTTGCTGCTTTTCAATTAATTCTTTTTTGGCGACTTTAAACTCCGCCACTACTTTATTATCAAATTCAATAATGGTTTTTATGTTTTCTACTCTAGATACAAAATCTCCAAAGCTCTCTGCCTCAAGTATTACACTCAAATAACCATCAAATCCATTCATGTACAAGATTCTCATTCTAACATTAAATAATTCTTGTTCCTTTTGGGTTTCCTTTTCAACCTGTTTAGCCTTCGCAGCGGCACTTTCAATCGCCTTTTTAGTTTTGAGTATTTTCACTTTATTTTCTTCTGTCTTAGTCATGATTTCTTCAATTTCATTATCAAACTCTTCTAGTCTAGTTTCAATTGCTCCCCTCTCATCTTGAATTTTCGTTAGTAAATCCTTCTGCTGTTGTACCTTCTCATTTGTTGGAATCGCAAGTGTTGTTACATTTGAAGTGAAAATCAAGGTAATTATAACTGCGATACTTCTCAGGGCATTCTTCATTAGTACATCTCCTTCACTCTCTTAAAATTTATAAGATACAGAGAGAATTTATCATAAACTTATGTAGTTCTTATGAAGATTGTCCACATTAAAAACCAGTTAATCCTTCTAATTATCAGCTTTATTCATATCTTTATGACTAATTAAAAATGGTTTAAAAACGGAGTATTCTTTAGAGGTAAAGGGAGATTCCAGATTTGTGGTAAAGATTTAACTTCTCTAATTACTATGATAGTGTAATAGATGTGCTCAATAATGCTATGAATGTTTCAAGGCATGTTTACGTTCAAGCAAGGAAAAACTGTATAAGTATTATTGTTAACTGTGCACAAGAATGCGAAATGACTTTATCAAAATAGCCTGTTATAATCAATCTTCTTGATTATAACAGGCTATTACTAAAAAAATAGACTTCCCTACCTATTATGCATATGTCTTTTTCTCAACAGGAATCCATATTTCACAAAAGCAATCTGCCTTAATGTCTTCTGAATACAATTCAAAGTCAGTATCATCAATCATGCTATAATCTGAACCGGGAAGAAATTCTGAAAATATTTTCCCCCATGTTTGGCCTATACAATCCCCAGTCTCACCAATACATTTAAATACGGCCCATAATGTAGGTTTTACCTCCCATATGGTATACCCCTCCGGTACATTACCACCACTAAATTCCATACCAATGCCATAATCAAAATGTGTACTTTCTTTTGAAATTGGTGCACAAGCTCCATAAATATCATGCTTGCTAGTGTTTTGTTTTAGAACATTAAATGTGCCGTTGTCACCACATTCTTTCCAAAAGTCCGGAATTTCAGTATTTCCATCTTCTGAAATTGTTTCATTTCTAAACTTTGCAACCTTAGCCAATAATTTAAATACTTCTCGTTTTTCGATTCTGTAGTCCATAACAGTACCACCTTCCAATTTTATTTTAATGAGAAGGCGATTAAAAGATTTTAATTTCATACCTGCACGCCTTGCCACATTCGGCGTAGTACCATGGAATCTGGTAAATGCCTTTGTAAAACTTTCGGGCGAGTCATAACCATATTTTAAAGCAATATCAATTACCTTTGCATCAGATATAGAGAGTTCCTGCCCCGCCATGGACAATCTTCTATTCCTAATATACTCATTTGCTGTAATACCAGTCACTAAACTAAATGTCCTATGAAAATGATAGCTTGACATGAAAACATGCCTTGCAACATCTTCATAGGTAATAGGTTCTAATATATGTTCTTCCATATAGTCGATTGCCCTCTGCAAGTTTTGAATAAAATTCATTTTTCTCACCCCCATGTACAAATTGTACTAAAATATAACTGTTATTTCCTATCCTATCTTGCTTTCATTTGTCCAAATAAAATATAAATTATTATTGTTCATTATTACTCTTTATCTCTATTTTCTATTTCAATAATAGTCATAATAGAGTAATTGGCTAAATCTAATAGCGTATCTATAATGCTCTCGTCTTTTACTTCAGCATTCTGCTTAATTAATTGTTTATATCTTCGTAATTTATCTTCTAATCTAATTGCAGGCATAATAAGACCATACTCTTGAAATCCCTCACTAAAACTATCTCCATAATCTTTATTCTTTGCGGTATATATCTTATTTAATTTTTCACATATTTCCTTATGTCGTTCAATTTTTTCCATATAAAATACTCCTTTCGTTTGATTCGTCATTTTTTACGATTTTGAATCATTACATTTTAAGCTATACTCCAATTGACAATCACATGGTTCCTTAGCAAATAATTTAGAATTATATTCCTCAGCTTCCACACATCCCATCGCTTTATAAAAAGCCTGTGACTCTTGTGATGAATGGCCCGATATATATAGCTTTTTAGCACCTATCTCTTTTGCTTTTTTACACACAAGAGCAAATAAGTTTTTCCCTATTGCCATGCCACGACTCTCATAAGATGTATGAATGTATGAAAGTTCCACATATTCCTTTTGTAAACCAAATAACTGACTTTCCACAGAGGCAAATCCAACAAGCACATTATTATGAAAAGCACCAAATACTGTTCCACCCGTTCTTATAGTATTACACAGATATTTAACCAATGATTCATATTTATCTGGACCCCACTGTTCAATAAAAGAGATTTCTTTTAATATCCATTCTCCACTTTCCTTACGCCAACATTTCTTTACCTCTTGATAACGATTAAATCCTGTAAATAATGGCACATCTATTTCAGTTTTTTTTAATTCTTTATAACTAATTGATTCCAATACAGCTACCTCCGATTACATAAATTATATTTGTTACGCAATATTTCCCTAAGTCTCACAAGTAAAAACGCCACAAACTTTTATTGTATGTGACGCCTAATATGAACAGATTATGATATAAAAATCTTTTTAGAAAAGTATTTTCTTGTTGATAAAATAAATACTAATTCTATAAATGTCATTATAACGTTTTGAGAAAGAAATAGTTGTTTATTTTGTTGACACCAAATAATATATACTACTAAATAAAATATACTATATATTATCATTAGCCAATAACCCCATCTTTTAAGTCTCAAAAATCCATAAGAAGCTATTAGGAGAATTATAGGCAGTAACACCTGCATTATACCCGCTGAAAAAAGAGGTAATGGTATAATAGAAATTCCAAATCGTTCTGAAAAACTTGGAAATAATGATATTACTATTGATAATAAAGCACCTAAAAAAGATATATCTCCAATTAATGTTATAATAAAAGGTCTATTTTTATTCATGCATTCTCACTCCTATAAATTCCTTATATTATACTGTTGTAATTATGAACTATCTTATACATTTTAAACCCGCTGAAACTGCCCATGCCTGATGTTCTAAAAACAAAGATCCAATACATTCATTAGGCTCAAGCCATATCAATGTATTCTATATCTTTGATTTTTTCACCAAATGTTTTTTCATCATTATCTAAATTATTCTCCATGATTTTTACCTCCCGTGTTTAAAAAAGCGTATTAACTCAATTACAGATATTCCTCATTTCCTACTCTAAACAGGATTTTACATAATCAACAGGTACATCCATACGGACAGCAGTTTCTCCAATAGAAAGACCACTATTCAAAAATCGTTTAACAACCATAACCATATTTTCGCCAACTTCAATGATGTGCTTATCCAAATCATAGAAACGCACCACTCTCTGTCCCCATGAATGTTTAATCAGTGGATGCACATAGTCAATATTTTTTATATCCTTCAACTTTTCGACAAACCCATCCATATCATCTTCTTCAAAATACAGTTCACTCGCATTGTTGCAGAAAACAATTTCACTATCCTGTTTATGGATAAAATCATTCCAAGTGTCAACAATCTGTAATCCAATACCACCTGTCAAAGTCACATTTGCTCCGAAGTCGGCAATAACATCTAAGCCTAATACATCATGATAAAATTGCTTGGCTCTTTCCATATCTTTCACCACAATCAATGTACTTGTATATTTCATCTTTCTTATCCTCCTCATAGGGATTAGTCACGGTAGACGCACTGGTTACCCAGTGCACCCCGTACAGATCCCGGCGTGCGGAACTACCGCACCGGGCTCTTCAAATATATTCGCTTCCGTAATCAATCAAAACAGATTTTAAATCTCA
>NZ_JBOITL010000003.1:0-48456 GCF_050717515.1 Clostridium sp.
CGACTAAAATTACTTTTTTATCTAAAGTAATTAACTGGTCAAGCGAAATGTTATTTCGCTATTTTACCTATTTCTCTGTTTAATTTTCAAAGACCAACTTACTTTGTCATCATGTGACGACTTCTACAATTCTACTATTTAATTCACAAATTGTCAATATATTTTTCTATTTTTAAAATATTATTTTAATCTTAGAAAATCACTTAACTTTTGAAATTAAACTGATATTACTTATCGTTTGTGACGACAAGGAGTATTGTATCAAATCTATTCCATTGTGTATTTTAAGTAGCTCTATTTCACCCTATATTATCATGATTTCTCTATATATATCTTTATTTTTCTCTAATTTACTGCTTGAGATACACTAGGTTCGTTATATTATAAATTGAAAAAAGTACTTATCCCAAATAATTTGGAATAAGTACTTTAATTTCTTAATATTATGTTTTAATCTTCTGTTTCAGAATTTGTATCATGAGCTATACCATCATTTGTTTCATCATTTATATCTATGTCTTCTTCTGCCTTAAAAGGTGTTTCTTCAATTTCTTCTAGTGAAGGATTCTCCTCTGAATTAATTTCATCACTACAATTTATTTTAGCTATAGCAACGATATTATCTCCTTCGCCATTCTTCATTAAAGTAACTCCCATAGTATTTCTACTTGTAGTTGATATTCCAGATACATTTAATCTTATAACAATACCATTACTATTTATAAGTATCATTTCATCTCCGTCTTTTACTATTCTAGCACCTACAAGTTTTCCTGTTTTCTCTGATACCTTATAAGTTATTACGCCTTTACCACCTCTGTGTTGAAGTGTGTATTGTGAAACTACGGTTCTTTTTCCAAAGCCCTTTTCACTTATAACTAAAAGTTCTTCTTCTGGCTTAACAATATTCATAGCCACTACGATGTCATCCTGTCTTAAAGTTAATGCTTTAACTCCAGTTGCAGTTCTTCCCATACCTCTTACATCTTTTTCACTAAATCTTATAGAATAACCATTTTTTGTAGCAAATAGCATTTCACTATCTCCAGTGGTTATTGCAGCCCCGATTAATTCATCATCTTCTCTTAAATTTATTGCATTTAAGCCATTCTTCCTTATAGAAGAATATTTATCAAGTGATGTTTTCTTAATTAAACCATGCTTTGTTCCCATTATAAGGTAATTATCCTCAGTAAATTCTCTAAGAGATATAACCGCTTGTATCTTATCGTCATTCGCAAGAGGTATAATATTTACCAAGTTTGTTCCCTTAGCTGTTCTTCCACCTTCAGGAATTTCATATGCCTTTAATCTAAATGCTTTCCCTTTGTTTGTGAATAACAAAAGATTATTATGAGTTGAGGTTATAAAAATATGTTCTACAAAGTCATCTTCTTTTGTAGTAACACCTTGTATTCCTCTACCCCCTCTTTTTTGAGCACTATAAGTATCAGCCGGAAGTCTCTTTATATAACCTGCATGAGTTAAAGTTATTACAACATCTGTCTCTTGAATTAAATCTTCCTCATCTATGCTATATGGATTTTTTTCTATTGCTGTTCTTCTAGTATCACCATATTTATTTCTAATCTCTATAAGTTCATCTTTTATTATGTTAAGTAATACCATTTCATCTGCTAATATTCCATTTAAATAATTAATGGTTTTCATTAATTCGTTATACTCATCTTCAATTTTATCTCTTTCAAGCCCTGTAAGTCTTCCAAGTCTCATTTCAACAATTGCAGTGGCTTGTTTTTCTGATAGTTCAAACGCATTTATTAAACTTTCTTTAGCTTCACTAATGCTTTTAGATGCTCTTATTAAACGAATTACTTCATCAATATGGTCTAATGCAATTTTCATACCTTCTAAGATATGAGCTTTAGCTAAGGCTTTATCTAGATCAAATTGAGTTCTTCTTCTTACTACCTCTTTTTGATGGTCTAAATAATAAACTAAACACTGTTTTAAATTTAATGTTTGTGGTTCTCCATTTACAAGAGCTATCATTATAACTCCAAAAGTATCTTGCATCCTAGTATGTTTAAATAGCCTATTTAATACTATATTAGGATTTGCATCTCTTTTTAGTTCTATAACAATTCTCATGCCTTCTCTATCTGATTCATCTCGAAGGTCTGATATTCCATCTATTTTCTTGTCTTTTACTAAATCTGCAATACCTTCTATAAGTCTTGCTTTATTAACTTGATAAGGTAATTCTGTTACTATTATTGTATTTCTACCTTTATGCTCTTCAATGTCTGTTTTAGCCCTTACCAAGATTCTTCCTCTTCCTGTTTCATAAGCACTTTTTATTCCCGCTCTTCCTAAAATAATTCCTGCTGTAGGAAAATCTGGACCTTTTATTTTTGTCATTAAATCACTTATTTCAACTTCTGAATCATCAATAAGCATTAACACTCCATCTATAACCTCTATTAAGTTATGTGGAGGTATATTGGTTGCCATACCAACTGCAATACCTGTTGAACCATTAACTAAAAGATTAGGAAATCTTGAAGGTAACACTGATGGCTCTTTTTCTTCTCCATCAAAGTTAGGAATAAAATCTACTGTCTCTTTATTAATATCGCGAAGCATCTGTGTTGTAATTTTACTCATTTTAGCTTCTGTATATCTCATTGCTGCTGCTCCGTCACCATCTACAGAACCAAAATTTCCATGACCATCAACCAAAATACATCTTTGAGAAAAGTCTTGAGCCATCCTAACTAAAGCGCCATATACTGCAGTATCACCATGTGGGTGATACTTACCTAAAACATCTCCAACAATTCTTGCACACTTTCTATATCCCTTTTCTGGAGTTAACCCTAATTCATGCATAGAGAATAATATTCTTCTATGAACAGGTTTAAGACCATCCCGTACATCTGGAAGCGCACGACTTACTATAACGCTCATAGCGTAATCTATATAGGATTTTTTCATTTCGTACCTTATATCAATAGGTTTAATTTTTCCCTGATTATTCATCTGTTACACCTCTTCAAACAAAATATTTTAACAACACACAGAAAATGATACCGTTATTCTCCATGTGTTACGGTAATTATACTAATCTACTATATATCTAAATTAAGTACTTTCTTAGCATTTTCTTGTATAAACTCACGACGTGGTTCTACTTTATCCCCCATAAGAATAGTAAATATTTCGTCGGCTGCCATTGCATCCTCTACATGGACCTGAAGGAGAGTTCTCTCTTCGGGATTCATTGTTGTATCCCAAAGCTGGTCCGGATTCATTTCCCCAAGACCTTTGTATCTTTGGATATCAGTATTATTGTCTTTTCCCCCTACTTCCAAAAGTACCTTTTCAAGCTCTTTCTCAGTATATACATAGTGCTCTTTCTTACCTTTAGTAACCTTAAATAATGGAGGTTGAGCTACATATACGTGTCCTTCTTCTACTAGCTCTTTCATATATCTATAAAAGAAGGTTAATAATAGTGTTCTAATATGTGCTCCATCTACATCCGCATCTGTCATAATAATAATACGATCGTATCTTATTTTTTTCACATCAAAATCTTTTCCTATACCAGCACCAAATGCTGTTATCATAGCCCTAATTTCGAGTGATGCTAGCATCTTGTCAATTCTTTGCTTTTCAACATTCATTATTTTTCCTTTAAGTGGAAGTATAGCTTGGAATTTTCTGTCTCTCCCTTGCTTCGCAGATCCTCCAGCCGAGTCACCTTCGACCAAGTATATTTCGCATTCCATAGGATCTTTTGAAGCACAATCGGATAATTTACCAGGAAGAGTAGTACTTTCAAGGATTGATTTTCTTCTTGTAAGTTCTCTTGCTTTTTTTGCTGCATCTCGAGCTCTAGCTGCGTTTAATGATTTATCTATTATTTTTTTACCAAGCTCTGGATTTTCCTCTAGAACATTGCTGATAGCCTCACCAACTATTCCATCAACTATGCCTCTTACTTCACTATTTCCAAGTTTAGTTTTTGTTTGACCCTCAAATTGAGGATCCGTAAGCTTTATAGATATTACTGCAGTAAGACCTTCTCGTACGTCCTCGCCAGATAGATTTTTATCATTTTCTTTTAGGAAACCAAATTTTTTAGCATAATCATTTACTATTCTTGTTAAAGCATTCTTAAAACCAACTAGATGTGTTCCGCCCTCTACTGTATCTATATTATTAGCAAAAGAAAATAAATTTTCAGTGTAGGTATCATTGTATTGCAATGCTATTTCAACGATATACTCATCCTTACGTCCTTCAATGTATATAGTATCGTGGATTTTACCTTTATTTCTATTTAGATAATCTACAAAGGATTTTATTCCACCTTCGTATAAAAATTCTTGTTTTTTATCTTCTCTCTCGTCTGTAAGGGTTATTCTTATACCCTTATTTAAAAAAGCGAGTTCGCGAAGTCTTTGAGATACTGTTTCATAATCAAAATCAATTTCCTCAAAAATTTCTGCATCAGGCATAAAGAAAATTTTTGTTCCATGTTCCTCTGTTTTTCCTATATTTACTAGTGTACTAGTAGTTTTTCCCTTTGAGAATGTTTGTTTCCATATGTCCCCATCAACTTTGACTTCAACTTCACAAATTTCAGACAATGCATTAACTACAGATGCTCCAACGCCATGAAGACCACCTGACACTTTGTAGGCCCCACCACCAAATTTTCCACCTGCATGAAGTACAGTCATTATAACTTCTACAGTAGGTATTTTCATTTTATGGTGCATTCCTACAGGCATACCACGACCATCATCTATAACAGTTATAGAATTATCTGGATGTATAAATACATCAATATTTTTACAAAAACCTGCCATTGCCTCATCTATACTATTGTCTACAATTTCATAAACTAGATGATGAAGTCCACGAATACTGGTACTTCCTATGTACATACCAGGTCTTTTTCTTACTGCTTCTAATCCTTCAAGTACTTGTATTTGACTTTCGTCATAAATATTATTAATTTCCATGTATATCCTCCTAATCTAATCTATAGCGCATAATATACAGTCTCTGTTCTTTTGCATAGTGTTTGAGATGATATTGGTGATAGATATATTTTACTTTTTTTATCTACCTCAGCAATAACAAAAGACTTAGCGATGTTCTTTGTTATCCTCTCTACAAAACCATCTTCTTCAGCCATTCTTAAAAATTGAATAGTGTCTGAGCTATACATAGTAGTTTCCATGTCAAATATACCTATAATGTCCTTTATAGGTACTACTACATTTTCTCCTAAATGTAAAAACATATAATATCCTCCTTAATAATCCATTGTTTCTTTTTTTAATCTATGTAATTTCTTTTAATTTACCTGACATAACCTCAAAAATCTTATTTTCAGGCTTTAAATATTTTCTTATATCGTTAATTCCAGTGCAGGTAATTAGTGTTTGAACTTCTTTTATAGAATTTAATATATATTCTTGCCTTTTTATATCTAATTCAGACAAAACATCATCAAGTAATAATACTGGATATTCTCCAGTTAGTTCTTTTATTATTGCTAATGCTCCGAATTTAATAGTTAAAACCGCAGTTCTCTGCTGTCCTTGCGATCCAAATGTTTTAGCATCCATACCGTTAATATCTATGGAAAAATCATCTCTATGTGGTCCAATTGATGTAGTCTTAGTTTCTATATCTCTTTTTCTATTTTTACATAGGAGCATATACAAGTTTTCTTGTATATTATTTACGTCCTTAATAGGTGTTAGATATTTAATTTCAATTACTTCACTTTTAGATGTTATATCACTATGTATTATTTTTCCTTTTTGGTTTAATTTATCTAGATAGTTGATTCTATCTTTTATTATAATTGCACCAAATTCACTAAGTTGTTTATCATATACATCTATAATATCACTGTTTGTGTTCCATTTTTTTATAGTCAAGTTTCTCTCATTTAAAACTTTCTTATACTGGGTTAAGCTATGGTAGTAACGACGGCTTAACTTACATAGCTCTATATCTAAAAATTTTCGCCTATATGATGGCGAATCTTTAACAATATTTAAATCTTCAGGAGAAAACATAATCACATTAAAGCTTCCTATCAGCTCTGACATCTTTTGAACTTTTATAGAGTTTATATTAACGCCTTTTCTACCTTCTTTAAAAATTTTTATTTCTATCTTTTTATCGAGTCTGGTTTTGCATACATAAAGCTTTATATATGCTTCTGTGCCATTCCAGTTTATTAATTCTTTATCTCTATTTGTTCTGTGAGACTTAGCTAAACTACAATAATAAATTGCTTCTAAAATATTTGTTTTCCCTTGGGCATTATCTCCCACAAATACATTAGTTCCTTTATTTAATTCTATAATTAATCCATCAAAATTTCTAAAATTTAGAAGTTGTAAATATTTTATATGCATACAATCACCTAATACAATTATAACATATATATATATAATTATATTATTTAATATGTATAAATATATTTACATAATTTTTTATATTATAGACATAAATTGTGCACCGGATAATTTTTCCGGTGCATTTAAATAATTTTAAACTATTTTATAAAATTCATTATTAAACTCTATTATATCTCCTTTAGTTAACTTTTTACCCCTCTGTGTTTCTATTTCTCCATTTACTTTAATATCTTGGTTTTTGATATAATATTTTGCCTCTGTTCCTAAACAAGCTATTCCAGCCCATTTTAGAAAAGAATCTAATTTTATTATTTCTGTTTCAATTTTTATTTCATTCATTTTAAAACCTTCTTTTCTTAAATATTATTATATATATCTTAATTATTTGTCGCTCTTATTCTTACTGGTAACACCATATAGGTACAATTATTTTTTTCTTTGTTTTTTACTACACAAGGATTAACACCACTAGAAAACTCCATAAGTATTTCGTCCTCTTCCATTATTTTAAGTAGCTCAATTAGATATTTTGAGTTAAATGCAATTTGAAGAGGCTCTCCTTGCAAAATTATATTAATTTCTTCTCTAGACTTTCCCAATTGAGAATTAGAAGTAATTATCATGTTATCTTCTTCTATATTAAATTTAACTAAATTAGTATTTCCCTCTTTTGCCATAAGAGAAGCTCTTTCTATGCAGTTTAATAATTCAGATCTTTTAGCTGTTATTTTTAAATTATATTCTTCTGGTATTATTGAATTGTATTTTATAAATTCACCCTCTAGTAATCTTGATATAACCTTTGTTTTTCCAATATTAAATAGTATATGGTTTGGTGTGAAAGTTATATTAACCAGTTCATCTGTTTCTTCTAATATTTTTGATACTTCACTTAATGTTTTACCTGGAATTACAGCAGTTATATTAGAATCGTTATCTACGCTTTCACTTCTAAATGCAACTCTATAGCCGTCCAGTGCTACAAGATTGAGCTTTTTATCTTTTATTTCAAATAAGACTCCTGTAAGTATTGGTCTAGTTTCATCTTGGGCGACTGCAAAAATAGTACCTCTCATCATATTTTTCAGCACTTTTTGAGAAATTGAAAAAATCATATTTTCGAGTATATTAGGTAAACTAGGATAGTCATCTCCGTTCATATGTATTATGGTTGCATAGGATTTTTCACAAACTATCTTAATAGCATTATTATCTTCTGATGTTATCTCAATAGCGCTATTTGGTAATTTTCTTATGATTTCACCAAATAGTTTTGAATCTAAAACTACACTTCCGTCTTCTATAACATCTGCAGTAATCTTAGCTTCAATGCTTAAGTCAATGTCAGATCCTATAAGTGTTACTTCTTTATTCTTAGCAATTATTAATATACCTTGAAGTATCGGCATAGTTGATTTTCCAGTAATAGCTTTTTGAACATTTGAAATTGCTTCTTGTAATATATTTTTTTCGCATATAAATTTCATAAAAAAAAGACCTCCTTATCCACATGGGAAATTTATTAAAGATAGGTAAGATAATAATCTAAAAATAGTAGTAATAGTAGTAGGGGCTGTTGATATGTTAGAAACATACCTTAGGCGTTACACAGCAACAAAGCTATGTAAAACTAATTGTGGATAAGTATGCAAAAAAAAATCAAAGTTATCCACAGTATCAACAGCTAAGCTTTATGTATTATTTTATACACAACATTATATATAAATAGTATCAACACCTGTTGGTAAAGTAGTATACTATTTTTGACTTATCTTTTTAGTTAGTTCAGCTACGTTATCTTGCAGGTTTTCATCTTCTTTAAGTCCTTTAGATATTTTCTCACAGGCATGGATTACAGTTGTATGATCGCGACCTCCAAATTCCTCACCTATTTTAGGCAGCGACATATCTGTAAGCTTTCTACATAAATACATTGCAATTTGTCTTGGAAAGGTTATATTTCTAGTTCGTCTTGAAGATTTAAAATCCTCAACTTTTAAATTAAAATAGCTAGAAACTATATCTTGTATTAGCTCAATAGTTACTTGCTTTGAATTTCTACTAGAAATAATATCTTTAAGAGCTTCCGACGCCAAATCGATTCCAATCTCTTTATTAGTTAGAGAAGAAAAAGCTACGATTCTAATAAGAGCGCCTTCTAGTTCTCGTATATTAGATTTTATTTTAGTAGCAATATACACCAATACATCATTTGGAATGTTTAAATTCTCTACATCTGCTTTCTTCTTTAAAATGGCAATTCTAGTTTCAAAATCTGGTGGTTGTATATCAGCTATAAGCCCCCATTCAAATCTAGAACGCAGTCTATCTTCTAGAGTTGGTATTTCTTTCGGAGGTCTATCACTAGATAAAATAATTTGTTTATTTGCTTCATGAAGATCGTTAAATGTATGGAAAAATTCTTCTTGTGTACGTTCTTTACCTGCAATGAATTGAATATCATCAATTAGAAGTACATCTACATTCCGGTACTTATTTCTAAATTCTACGTTTTTATCATCTTTAATAGAATTTATAAGTTCATTTGTAAATTTTTCTGAAGAAACGTAAACAACCTTAGATTTTGGGTTGTTTGATAATATATAATGACCAATAGCGTGCATTAAATGCGTTTTTCCAAGACCAACTCCTCCATAAATAAATAGTGGGTTATAAGCCTTAGCAGGAGATTCAGCTACAGCCAGAGATGCAGCATGAGCAAATCTATTACTATTTCCAATTACAAAAGAATCAAATGTATACTTTGGGTTTAGGGTTGCAGACATTTCATCATTAACTATTAGGTTATTTCTTTCGGCTTCTCTTTTCGCTTTCGGTGTTTCAATTTCTGCTACTTCTTCAGATAATATAAAGAATTCTATTTTATATGTTTTAGAAGTAAGTAATTTAACGGCATTCATTATTAAATCCTTATATCTATTTTCAAGAATGTCTTTGGTAAAATTATTAGGAACACCTAATTTAAAAGTATTATTATCTAAGGCCATAGGTTCTATACTTTTAATCCAAGTATTAAAACTAACTTCTGTAAGTTCGCCTTTTATTATATTTAAGGTTTTTTCCCATATATCTTTAATTTGGGTGTTCATGTTCTACCCTCCAGTTCAAATAAAAAAAATATTTTATGTAAAAACAAACAATGTATAAACAGAGTTATAAACAATAAATAAATACATTATGTGTTGTTGATAAATAGCATTAAAAATATTCACATGTTAATAACTATGTTAACATTTTTAATAGCAATTAAGTTATAAACAATTATAAAAAAAAAGTATTAACAGATTAAATAAGGAATAAATCTATTTATATAGCCAAAAATAGTTAAGTAAAAACAAGTTTAGTACAATATTATAGTAGTTATTCACAATTTTGTCCACAAGTTGTGAATAACTTTATTAATATATAGGTTATTCACAGTTCTTTCTTATATAATATCAAAAAATAACAAGGTGTTCAAGAAGTTATCCACAAAAAATCATATAAATATAAAAAATATCAACAATATTAATTAAAATGGTTATCTTGACAATATGAAGTTGTGAATATATAATCTAATAGTAAAACCATAAATATGCGATTGAAATATGATTGTTATAATTTAAAGGTTATAGAGAAGGGGGTGTAGTAGATATGTTCATGACTTACCAACCTAAAAAAAGACAAAGAAAGAAAGAGCACGGATTTAGAAAGAGAATGAAAACCGCTTCTGGTAGAAACGTTCTTCAAAGAAGAAGACAAAAAGGTAGAAAAAGATTGACAGCATAAGGGCCGCTAATGTGGCCTTTTTCTGCAATTTGCGGAAACGAGGGCGGCTAATATGAATTTTAATGTTAAGAAGTACAGAATTAGAAAGAATACTGAATTTAGAACAGTATATAGAAGAGGAAAATCTTTTTCTAACCTACTATTAGTATTATATATATATAGGAATGGCAAAGATATTAATAGATGTGGAATATCTGTAAGCAAAAAGGTAGGAAAAAGTGTAACTAGAAGTAGAGTTAAAAGACTTATAGGAGAAAGCTATAGGCTTAATAATGAAGGATTAAAGACAGGATATGATTTAGTGTTTATTGCGAGGAATCCTTCTAATGGTAAAAATTATAAAGAAATAGAGAGTGCTTTGAAGAATTTGCTTAAGAAAGCAGGTTTGATTAATAATGAAAAAAATACTTATACTGGGTATCAAAAGTTATAGAAAATATATATCACCTCTTAAGAGGCCTTGTTGTATATTTTACCCTACATGTTCTCAGTATACTTTAGAAGCTATTGAAAAGTATGGAGCAGTAAAAGGCTCTATTATGGGAGTAAAGAGAATACTTAGATGTCATCCTTATAATAAGGGCGGCTTTGATCCAGTTAAATAACCACTTGGGAGGTTTTATATTTGAATTTAGATTTTTTAACTCTTCCACTTGAAAAGTTCTTTTACTTTTTACATAGTGGCGTTCATACAGTTATACCAAATAATAATGTATCATTTGGACTCGCAATAATTCTTTTTACAGTTATAATAAGAATATTATTGTTGCCTTTAAGTATTAAACAGACTAAATCAACGGCTAAAATGGGTGCAATTGGTCCAGAAGTGAAGAAAGTTCAAGAAAAATATAAAAAGGATCCACAAAAGTCCCAGCAAGAAGTAATGAAGCTTTATAAAGAAAATGGAGTAAATCCAATGGGTGGATGTTTACCAATGCTTATACAAATGCCTATTCTATTTGCTTTGTTTGCTGTGTTTCAAAAGCTAAATATGCAAGGTGCTGGATTTTTATGGATGTCAGATTTAACAAAGCCCGACCCTAGATGGATATTACCAATATTATCTGCTGTTACAACATACTTTTCATCAAAGCTTATGCAACCACCAGCTGGCGGCGCTCAGTCTAAACAAACTTCAACAATGAATACCGGAATGGCTATAATGATGGGAGTTATGGGTATTAAAATGAAAGGTGCATTAGTATTATATTGGGTAATAAATAACGTATTACAAGTAATCCAAACTTTAGTTATAAATAAAATAGAGCTTGGAAAAACAGATATTGTAAAAAAACAGATTTAACACAATTGCCTAATTTTGATAGTGAGAAAGGCGGGTGTAGTGTGGTATGAAGATTATAGAAATGATGGGGAAGAATGTAGAGGATGCAATTAATAATGCATTGAATGAATTAAAGGTTACGAGAGATAAAGTTAAAGTGGAAACATTAGACGAAGGTAGCAAAGGGTTTTTAAATATTATAGGGGTAAAACCTGCTAAAATTAGAGTTACAGTTAAAAGAGATAGTCTATATGAAGCTAAAAAGTTCCTAACGGAAGTATTGCAATCTATGAGTATGAAAGCAGAAATAGAACTTAAAGATGAAAATAATGAAATTAGAATTGACTTAATTGGACCTAATATGGGACTATTAATAGGATATAGAGGTGAAACACTAGATTCTCTTCAATATCTTGTAAGTTTAGTTGTAAACAAAAGTCATGATGAAGAGTATAAAAGGGTAATATTAGATACTGAGAATTATAGAGCAAAAAGAGAAGAAACACTAAAGAGACTTGCATCAAAAATTGCCTATAAGGTAAGGGTTAGTGGGAGAGTACTAAAACTTGAACCTATGAATCCTTATGAGAGAAGAATAATACACTCTACGCTTCAAAATGATCCATATGTTTATACCTTTAGTGAAGGTGAAGAACCCTATAGAAGAGTTGTAGTTGATTTAAAGAAAGCCTAAGGGCTTTCTTTTTAAATTCACAAAACTAAGTGTAAAATTAATTATATTCTTAAGTTTCAAAGTTGTATTTTAAATATATTTTTGAAGATTAGCATTCTTAATTCCTAAATATTGCACCAGTAGGTGATGATTTAGCATTGAATTTTACGAATATTATTAAAAACACTTATAATAAGGTAATAAAAACCACAGGAGTTGCTTTGATATAATATATTTAAAAAGGATATAATAATAAATATTCATAAAATTAGGAGGTCATATTTAATGAAAGAATTTGATACTATAGCTGCAATAGCAACTAGTATAGGTGAAGGTGGTATATCTATAATTAGAGTATCTGGTGATAAGTCTATAGATATAGTGGACAGTATATTTACAGGTAAAAATAATAGAAAGCTTCATGATTTTAAATCTTATACTATGAGATATGGCCATGTTATTGATAAAAACGGTAGTAGACTTGATGAAGTTATTATTTCCTATATGAAAGGTCCTAAAAGTTTTACCGCAGAAGATACTATAGAGATAAATTGTCATGGTGGAGTGGTTGGAACTAATAGAATTTTACAAGAAATTATTAGAGCGGGAGCAAGAATGGCAGAACCTGGAGAATTTACTAAAAGAGCATTTTTGAATGGTAGAATAGATTTAAGTCAAGCGGAGGCAGTTATAGACATAATAAGAGCCAAAACAGAGCTTAGTATGAAGTCAGCACTTATGCAATCCGAAGGTTCAATTTCCAGGGAAATAAAAACAATAAGAAATAAATTACTTAGTGTAATTGCGAATATAGAGGTAACTGTTGATTATCCAGAAGAGGATATTGAAGAGGTAACCGCAGGAATGGTTACTGGAGAAGTTGCTTTAGTAATAAGCGAGATAGATATATTACTCAGTACGGCCGATGAAGGGAAAATTCTAAGAGAGGGCCTTAGCACTGTAATAGTTGGAAAACCTAATGTAGGTAAATCATCACTTCTTAATGCTCTACTTAAAGAAAAAAGAGCTATTGTTACAGACGTACCAGGCACTACTAGGGATGCAATAGAAGAATATATAAGTATCGAAGGTATACCAGTTAAGATAGTAGATACAGCAGGTATAAGGGAAACAGAAGATATAGTTGAAAAAATAGGAGTACAAACATCAAAAGAAAAAATAGATGAGGCGGATTTAGTTATCTTAATATTAGATTCTAGTATGAAGCTTAGTCATGAAGATAGAGAAATCATTGAATATATTAAAGAAAAAAAATATATTGTACTATTAAATAAAAGTGATTTAGGTGGTAAAATAGATAAGAGTGAATTACAAAGTCTTAAATCAAAATATATAACTAATATTTCAGCAAAAACAGGTGAAGGGTTAAGTCAGGTTAAAGAACATATAAAAGATTTATTCTTTAATGGTGAAATTAAAACTGAAGGAGTTTTTGTTACAAATAATAGACATAAGCAGTCATTAATAAGAGCAAAGGAAAACTTAGAATCATCACTAAATGCATTAGAATATACCTCAGCTATAGATTTGGCATCCATTGATATAAGGAATGCATGGATGAATTTAGGTGAGATTACAGGAGAGGCTTTAGAAGAAGATATTATACATAAGATATTCTCAGAATTTTGTTTAGGAAAGTAGGGATAAATATGAAATATGTTGCAGGAGATTTCGATGTTGTAGTTATTGGAGCGGGTCACGCAGGTTGTGAGGCAGCGCTAGCAGCTGCGAGAATAGGAAGCAAGACTTTAATTTGTGCTATAAACTTAGATAGTGTGGCATTAATGCCATGCAACCCCAATATTGGTGGTACAGCTAAAGGACATTTGGTAAGGGAAATAGATGCTCTTGGGGGAGAAATGGGATTAAATATTGATAATACATATATACAATCAAGAATGTTAAACACATCTAAGGGTCCGGCTGTGTTTTCACTCAGAGCTCAAGCGGATAAAAAAGCATATGGACAAAGAATGAAAAGTGTATTAGAAAAACAAGAAAATTTACAATTAAGACAATTAGAAGTAGTATCTATAGATGTTGAAAATGAAAAAGTTGTGGGTGTTCTTACTAAAAATGGCGCATATTTTAGGGCAAAGGCTGTAATTATAGCTTCTGGAACATATTTAAAATCAAAAGTTATAATTGGAGATTGTACCTATGATGAAGGTCCTAGTGGATTACTGCCAGCTAATGAACTTTCTAAATCTTTAGAGGAAATAGGAATAGTACTCAGAAGATTTAAAACGGGAACACCAGCTAGAATAAATAAAAGGTCCGTGGACTTTTCTAAAATGGAAGAGCAAGCTGGAGATATAGACGTAGTTCCATTTTCATTTATTAGTGGAGATATTAATCGAAACCAGATATGCTGCTATCTAACTTATACAAATGAGAACACTCATAATGTAATTAGAAAAAACATTCATAGATCTCCACTGTATAATGGTTCTATTGTGAGTACAGGTCCTAGATATTGTCCGTCAATTGAGGATAAAGTTATGAGATTTGCAGACAAGGAAAGGCATCAAATATTTATTGAACCTGAGGGAGAGAATACGCAGGAAATGTATGTTCAAGGTATGTCTAGCTCACTTCCAGAGGATGTTCAGGTTGAAGTGTTAAAAACAGTACCGGGACTTGAAAATGTAGAAATTATGAGAACGGCTTATGCAATAGAATATGATTGTATAGATTCTACGGATTTAAAACTTTCATTAGAATTTAAAAATACTCATGGGTTATTTTCAGCAGGACAAATAAATGGTAGCTCTGGATATGAGGAAGCTGCAGCTCAGGGTATTATGGCGGGAATTAATGCAGCTCTTTACATTCAAAAAAAAGATCCGTTAATATTAAAAAGATCTGATGGATATATAGGAGTTTTAATAGATGATTTGGTTACTAAAGGTACTAATGAACCATATAGGATGATGACTTCAAGAGCAGAGTATAGATTGCTACTAAGGCAAGATAACGCGGATTTAAGGTTAACTGAAATAGGATACGCAGTTGGCCTGGTTAACGTCTTTAGATATGAAACATTCAAAAAAAAGAAAATGCAATTAGACGCAGAACTCTACAGAATAAAACATCTGCAAATTACAAATAAAAAAGAAATTGAGGAATTTTTAATTTCTTGTAATTCAACACCACTTAAAAAGCCTATTAGTCTATACGAGCTTATAAAAAGACCGGAGCTTGATTATTATATAGTTGAGAAACTAGATGCAGAGCGTCCGCAGTTAAATAAGTATATACAACAGCAAGTTAATATTGTGTCAAAATATGAGGGTTATATCCAAAAACAATTAGACCAAATTCACCAATTTAAGAAGTTTGAAAACAAAATTATATCAAAAGATATAATTTATGACAATATAAAAGGATTAAGGATAGAGGCTATGCAAAAATTAGGTAAAATTAGACCTGAAAGTATAGGGCAAGCTTCCAGAATATCAGGGGTATCACCTGCAGATATGTCTGTTTTAATGATATATCTTGAACAACAGAATAGAATTAAGAATAAACAAGAATAATTCGGGGGTGAAGAATGAAATACTTTGATATAATGAATCAATCTAGTAATAATGAAGGACTTGAATTTAATGAAAAAAAGTATGAGCAATTTATGAAATATAAAGACCTCATACAAGAGTGGAATGAAAAAGTAAATTTAACTGCTATAAAAGAAGATGAAGAAATAGTAAAAAAACATTTTATTGATTCTATAAAAGTTTTTAAGTTTAAAGAGCTAAAAAGTGCAAAAAACGTCATAGATATAGGAACTGGAGGAGGATTTCCAGGTATACCTATGAAAATAATAAAACCAGAAATAAATATAGTTTTATTAGATTCACTAAACAAGAGAATTAATTTTTTAAATGAGGTGATTAAGGAACTTCAATTAAAAAATATTAAAGCTATTCACGGCAGAGCAGAAGATTTTGCACAAGAAAAGCAGTATAGAGAAAAATTTGATGTAGCAGTTTCAAGAGCTGTTGCTAATTTAACAGTACTTAGTGAATTTTGTATACCTTATGTAAAGGTGGGGGGATACTTTGTTGCAATGAAGGGACCTGCAGTTGAAGAGGAAATTAAGTGCTCCAAAAATGCAATTAGAATGCTAGGTGGACATATAGAACATATAGAAAAGGTGCAAATTGAAGATAGTGATTTCAACCACAATTTAGTAATAATACGTAAAATTGCAGAAACTCATAAGAAGTATCCTAGAAAAGCTGGTATGGTTACTAAAAATCCACTGTTATAGTGTTATAAATTGTCGTACGAAAAATCAAAAAAAAAGAAGGAAATAAAGAAAAAATAGAGAATTGTTAATAAAAGGAAAACGGAAAAACTTAAGGATGGTATATTATGCAAAATGATGTAAAATATGTATCTATAGAATTAATCTCTCCAAATGTCTATCAACCGCGAAAGCATTTTAATGAAGAAACTATTGGGGAACTTTCTCAGTCAATAAAAGCTTACGGAATAATCCAACCTTTAACAGTTAGAAAAAGTGGGGATAGCCGATATGAACTAGTAGCAGGGGAAAGAAGGCTAAGAGCAGCAAAAAAAATAGGGCTTCAGCAAGTTCCGGTAATTATTATAGATATTACAGATAAAGATTCTGCTGCAATTGCGCTACTGGAAAATTTACAAAGAGAAGATTTGAATTTTTTAGAAGAAGCATCGGCTTACTTTAATCTTATTCAAGATCATTCTTATACACAAGAGCAATTAGCACAGATAATAGGAAAGAAACAGTCAACAATAGCTAATAAATTAAGGTTATTAAAGTTGGATAAGGAAATAGCAAATAGTTTGATAGAAAATAAGCTTACTGAGAGACATGCTAGAGCCTTGTTAAAATTAGCTGATATAAATATTCAAAAGAAAGTACTTAAAATAGTTGTTGATAAATCACTTAATGTTAAAAATACAGAGGCACTTATTGAAAAAGAATTATTAAAGCTATGTAGAGATGAAGTAGCTACTGATGGAAAGAAAAAAATCAAGGGTATATTTGCACCTAGAGTTTATATAAATACAATTAAACAAGTTTTTGATAAGTATGGCATAAATGCAGAGTATAAATCTAGAGAATTAGAAGATAGTATAGAAGTAACAATAAGAATACCTAAAAAATAGATTGTAAAAAACAGAATGTTTCACGTGAAACATTCTGTTTTTTTTTATTTTTTTTAAAATATTTAAAATAATACTATTAATATACTTAACATAAATATATAATAAATTATATAGTAAAATTAACCTAGGCATATGCAAGTAAATAATATTATGAAGGGCAGGTGTAGTCATGGAAACCATATGTATTTTCAATCAAAAGGGGGGAGTAGGTAAAACTACTACTAATATAAATTTATGTTCTTATTTGGCCCTGCAAGGGAAAAAGATTTTAACAATAGATATCGATCCTCAGGGAAATACCACAAGCGGACTCGGATTTGACAAGAAAAAAATAAATTTATCAATGTATGATTTGTTAACATCAGATATTTCCATAAGAGATACGATAAAAGAATGTGAGCTAATAAATAATTTATACTTAGTACCATCAAAAATGGAACTTGCAGGTGCAGAAGTAGAATTGATAAATAGAAGTAATCGTGAAAATATATTAAAAGAAAAACTTAAAGAAATAGAAGGCGAATTTGATTATATTTTTATAGACTGTCCACCGTCACTGGGAATTTTAACTATAAATGCACTTACAGCTGCTACTAGCGTTCTCACACCTATTCAATGTGAATTTTATGCTTTAGAGGGTGTTGGACAATTAGTAAATACAATCCAATTAGTTAAAAAATCTCTAAATAAGAAACTGGAAATTCAAGGTGTAATCCTAAGCATGTATGATAATAGAACCAAACTATGTAATGAAGTTGTATCCGAAGTGAAGAAATATTTTAATGGTAAAGTTTATAAAACCACAATACCTAGAAATATAAGACTCGCTGAAGCACCAAGTTTTGGACTTCCAATTATGTTGTATGATGATAAATGCAAGGGGGCAGAAGCTTACGAACAATTAGCAAATGAATTTTTAGAAAGGCAAAGGAGATGATATATATTGAACAAAAAATTTGGATTAGGTAAGGGACTGGGGGCTTTGATACCAGAAGAAGAAATTATAGAAGATGGTTCCACAGTGCTTAAAATATCTATGAATTTAATTAAAGCTAATAAAGATCAACCGAGAAAAAGCTTTGACCCTGAAAAAATATCAGAACTCGCACAATCCATAAAAGAACATGGAGTTATACAGCCTATTATATTAAATAGAGAAGATGATACATATACAGTTATAGCAGGTGAAAGAAGGTTCAGAGCTGCTAAAAGCATTGGACTTGTGGAAATACCTGCAATTATTATGAACATAGAAAATAGAGAAGTGTTAGAAATATCATTAATAGAAAATATTCAAAGAGAGGATCTAAATCCTATAGAAGAAGCCCTAGCTTATAAAAGACTATTGGTGGATTTTAGTCTTACTCAAGAAGAAATAAGTAAAAAGGTATGTAAATCAAGAACAGCTATAACAAACTGTATGAGATTATTAAATTTAGATGAAAGAGTTCAAGATTACATAATAGATGGAGTTATTTCTGAAGGACATGGAAGAGCAATACTGGGGCTCGCTGATAAGGAAATTCAATATGGAATTGCTCAAATGGTTATAGACGATAGTCTTTCAGTTAGAGAAACAGAACGGTTAGTAAAAAATTATGAAAATGAAAATGAAAAAAAAGAAAAAGTAGTAAGAAATGAGAATAATATTTATTATAAAGACATAATGAATAAATTAGAGAATAGATTTGGTACTAAAGTTTTTATAAATTCTAAAAACAAGAACAAGGGTAAAATAGAAATTGAATATTACTCGGAAGAGGATTTTGAAAGAATTTTAGAAGTTTTTAATATATAATGTTTCACGTGAAACATAACGGAGAGGATGTAATTCATAATGCAAAGTATATTCAATTTTATAAATAGTGCACATATATATATAACATTAGTACTTATGATTTTTGTACTTATATTAATCATAATAATTATAACAACCTATGTATCTTTAAATAAATTAGAAAATAAATATAGGAAATTAATGCGGGGTGTAAATAATAAAAATTTAGAAGATATGATTATATCATATTTGGATAAAATTGATGGGGTTAAAGAAGAAAATGTGGTTATGAAACAAATGTATGAAGAAATAAGTGGAGAATTAAAAACTTGTGTTCAAAAGACCTCAACAATAAGATATAGAGCTTTTGATGATGTTGGGAGTGATTTAAGTTTCTCTATAGCACTCCTAGATGGAAACAATAATGGTGTTATATTGACAAGTATTTATGGTAGGAATGAGAGTACAACTTATGCTAAGCCTATAGATAAAGGAATATCTAGGTATGATTTATCTGAGGAAGAAAATAAGGTATTAAAAGATGCTATTAGTTCAAAAAAATAAATAAAAAAATATAGTGTTTTTATTTAAGATTTAATAATAAAAAATGTTTTTTGTGGAATACTAAAAACAAAGGGGTTTTTTATGGTAGTATGCATTTCACAAGAACTTGAATATTTACAGGATGAACTAATTAAAAGGGGATATACTGTGATAAATAATAGAGATAATAATACCTGTTGTGATGCAATAATATGCAAGCTTAAAGATGGGGGACTTATAAATCTAAATATGCAAAATAATATACGAAGAGAAGGAACTTTAATTATAGATAGTGGAAGTAAAACTATTGATGAAATAGAATATATATTGTGTAATAGAGTATATAGTTCAATATTTTAAAAAAACCACTCTTTAATATATTTTTAGCTTGTATAAAAATATGTACAAACCTTATTAAAAATCATTTTTAGGCAATGAAAATACACTGTAATGTTGAATTTTTATTTAATTTTATGTGAAATAAATAAAAAACAAATATAATATCTTAAGATGTTGTGAAAACATGTTTTAGATTTTATATTTGTTTTTTTATTTAAAAAATAAAGTAGCTACAATAATAAATGTAAGGCATACAATAACAGAAGTGCATCTTTGTCCTTCAGTATTTATTTATGCATAAATTAACCTTCAACATCTTTTATGCTGAAATCATCATATATGGAATTGAATTTTCTTCCTCCCACAGTTTTGAGTATTGAATGATATAAACCATTTGCAATAGCATCAGCAAGCATCATTACTGTATATAATCTTGTGTTTTGAAGAACCATAAATTCAAAGGCACCAGATATATTTACAACACCAGTTATGCTTAAATCGCCGACTTTGGGTAAATCTTTATTCATAGCGGCACCAGGGCACAATGGTTTTTCCTCAACAATTATTTTTCCTACATTTTGTAAACTTCCAAGGCAGGCATCAATTGCGATAATGTAAGGGTTAGTATAGGTATAGCTAATTTCATCAATTGTTTGACATAAATTTTTTGCGTGCACCGGGCACTCAAGACTGCCGTAAATGTGAATTTTATTTCTAACTAAAAATTTAAGTTTGTTTCCAACCAGCGGTCCTAAACTATCGCCAGTAGATCTGTCGGTTCCAATACATAAAACAACAATAGGACGTGAGCATTTTGCTATAGGAAAAATATATTGACTTATAATATCTCTTAGCTTAAAGGTACAATCTCTGGACATAGAATCTAATATAACTTTATCTACCATAAAAAAACCTCCTATTTGGATTTTATCCATGTAGGAGGTTTTTTATTCTATAAAACTTCAACTTTTTTCAATATATTGTAAAACACTACTAAAAACATACAGAAGAACATGCCAATAAGACCATTCGCCCTTAATCCTATAAATATAGCAGCAAGAACTGCAACAGGATTGATACCTAGTGATGATGACACTATTTTAGGTTCTATAATTTGTCTTACTATGGTGATGATTATATAAGATATTAGAAGACCTAAACCAGCTACATAATTACCAGATATAAAAAATATTATTATTAAAGGAATATATATAGCTCCTATACCGAAAATGGGAAGCAAATCAAAAATTCCACATAATATACTTAGAGTTACGGCATAATTAACTTTAAAAACTAAAAAAACAACTAATGTTTCTAAAAATGTTATGGTGATTATAAGTAAATAAGATAGTAAATAGTTTTTAAACATTTTTTTTGATTCATCAAATATATAATGTGCTCTATCTCCATTTTTACTAGGAATTAAATCAAATATTTTTTTGCTGGAAGATGACAAATCCTTTGTGAAAAAATAGGTGGTAAGTAAAGTAAATAATAAAACCATTAAAGTATAAGGGATAGTAGACATAAAACCTAGGGTTAAGGAAATTATTTTTGTTGACGCATCCATACTAATATTTATAGTTTTGGTTATGTAGTTAGAAATATTTGACTCAATATTACTAAGGATGCTGGGGTCTAAATTTTTATAATAATTTTGTAAATTACTAAAAAAATTTAGTATATCATTCTTGTTATTAGAGAAATAAGATTGGAGGTTTTTGCCAAGTTGTATTGTTTCTGAAGTTATAGTGGTTACAATTAAAGATAATAATATAACAATTATTGTGAAAAATATAGTAGTAGTAAATAGCGAAGCTATAGTGTTTTTAATTTTAAATTTTCTCATCAAAAATTTTGTTGGTATCTTAAGTAGTGATGCTAAAATAAGAGCTAATACAAAAGGGAGTGTATATCCTATAGTTCCAAAAAAAATAACAAAAACAAAGGTATATAAAACAAAGAACACAGTTAACTTATCAATTTTTTTTAGAATATTATCCATGTAGATGAATCACACCTTTCTAATAATAGAATTGAGGGAGTTAAGGGTATAATTAATGTCTTTTATATCGTTAAAAGGGCCAATGCCAAATCTTAGGGTGCCAGTTGGATATGTGCCAATGGTTTCATGAGCGAGCGGGGCACAATGAAGGCCAGTTCTTGTTGTAATTCCATATTCAGTATCTAGGATAAATCCTAATTCTGAATTGTCGATTTTTGTAGAATTTATAGAGATTGCAGCTGTTCTCTTAGAAATATCAGTGCAACCATAAATTTCAATGGAATTTATATTTAATAACCCATTTATAAAATTTTCACATAAATATTCTTCATGCTGACGAATGGAGTCTAAGCCACGGGTATTAATAAAATTAATACCTTCTAAAAGGCCAGCTACACCGGGGCCATTTAAGGTACCGCTTTCAAATTTATCAGGTAAAAAATCTGGCTGAATAATACTAGATGAAAGACTGCCAGTGCCACCTTCTATAAATGTAGTACACTGCTTATTTAAATTATCGTCAATTAAGAAGCCACCTATACCTTGAGGCCCTAATAAACTTTTATGGCCTGTAAAGGCTAGAGCATTACAATTTAATTTATAGAAATCTAAGGGTAACACTCCGGCAGTTTGAGCTGCATCTATAACAAAAAAAATACCTTTATCCTTGCATATTTTACCTATAGCTTCTAGTGGCTGAATTGTTCCAATAATGTTAGACGAATGAGAGAGAACTACTAGTTTTGTATTAGGTTTAAGTGAATTTATAAAATCCTCTATATTTAAGAGACCTTCTTTTGAACAAGGAATAATGTCGAGTTCTATAATGCCTTTTTGACAAAGCGCGTTTAGCGGTCTTAATGTTGCATTATGATCCATTGAGGAGGTTATTACATGCCAGCCTTGCTTGACAACGGATTTTATAAGAGTATTCAAGGAAGTCGTAATATTTGGTGTAAAAATTACATTTTCAACCTTATCAAAATGAAAAAAGTCCATTAATGCATATCTGCAATTTAAAATGACTTTATTTCCTACAAGGGAAGCGGTAGATGCACCTCTTCCTGGGTTTGTGCCTATGTTTGTTATATAATTCATCATTGAAGTATAAACTTCCGGTGGTTTAGGGAATGTAGTGGCTGCGTTATCTAAATATATTTTCATGGTTTCCTCCAATTTTACAAAATAAATTAATAGTATTACTACATTCTATAGAAGCTGTAGTATCTATTAATATTATCAATAGCAAGTTAAATTTTGTTTTGATATAATTAAAAGTATAAATAGTTTATACTAGTATTAGCTTAAGAACAAAATATAAACATTTTATAATATAAAAACTAGTGATTATTACATTAGAAGTACTTATTTGAAAATTAACATATAATACAATATTATAATCCAAAGTTCTGTAAATGTATATGGAATCAATAGTTTTAACGACATTTCTGAAGTAGTTAATATTTTAGCATCACAGGTGATGAAGAGATTCGAAAATAATGAGTTAAAAAAGAAAGGGGTGTGACAGTTATAGGTTAGTTTTCTAAGGGAATCAACTTATAACGGAAATAATATGAATAATATAATAGATTGTAAGGGGTTAAAATGTCCAATTCCAGTGGTTAAGACAAAAAAATATTTTGATTCAATTGAAAGTGGAGAAAGTACAATCATTGTAGATAATTTAGTTGCTAAAAACAATATAGTAAAACTAGCGGGCGGTAGTGGGTATAAGAGTACTGTAGAAGAAAAAGAAGAATTATATTTTATAAAAATAACTAAAGACAAATGTGAAGTAGTAAATGTGAAAGCAAATGAAAATAAGAAATTCACATTGTTAGTATCTACTGATAAATTAGGCCTAGGGGATGATGAACTGGGAGCTATACTAATGAAAAGCTACATATTTGCATTATCAGAGGCGGATGTAATACCTAATGATTTAATTTTTGTTAATGCAGGGGTAAAACTTACCGTAGAGGATTCTCCTATATTAGATAGCTTAAACAAATTAATTAACAGGGGAACCAATATATTAGTTTGTGGAGTTTGTCTTGATTTTTATAATATAAAGGATAAGCTTTCTGTAGGAGAAATATCTAACATGTACACTATTGTACAATTAATGAATAATGCAGACAATACTATCAAACTTTAAAGAATAGGGTGAAAAACATTGAATAAATATTATATAGTAACATTTCAAAATACACATGAAGCTATGAAAGCAGAAAGAGAAACTATAAATAGAAAAATAAAGGTAGTGGTTATTCCTACGCCTACCTATATAACCAAAAGTTGTGGGATTAGTTTAAAAATAGAAGAAGAAAACATTCAAAGTATAATTAAACTTATAAATTCAGAGAATATAAAAGTAAAAGAAATTTTTGCTCGGGATGGCGAAAGTGTAAAAGTTATGACAATGTAGAAGGTGGGATGCATAGTGAAGGTATTTAATTTAGGGGATATTGTTGAAATGAAAAAAACACACCCTTGTGGCAGCAAAAATTGGGAAATTGTAAGGTTAGGTGCAGATATAAAAATAAAATGTTTAGGTTGTGGGAGGCTAGTGATGCTTCCAAGAATTAAATTTGATTCTGGAGTAAAGAAAATTATAAAAGAAAATCTAATAGATAAAGAAAATGTAAATGAAAAAAAATAATTACTTGATATTTGTATAATTAAGTGATATAATTTATTCTTGTAATCCCTGCTGTGCAATGCGCAGCCGTTAGTCCGAGGGGAGGAGGTGAAATTAATGAGAAAGTATGAAACTATATTCATATTACATCCATCATTAGACGAAGAAGCTGTTAAAGCTAACGTTGAAAAATTTAAAGGTGTAATAGAAAATAATGGTGGAGTGATTGAAAATATTGATGCATGGGGTAAGAGAAAGTTAGCTTACGAGATACAAAAAGTTGGTGAAGGCCACTATACATTAATCAATTTCAATTCAAATCCTGAATTACCGAAAGAATTAGATAGAGTATTTAGAATTACTGACAGTGTTATAAGACATATCATAATAAATCCAGAAAAATAGGTGGTGCTTTTATGAATAAAGTTGTTTTAGTTGGTAGATTAACAAAAGATCCTGAGCTTAAATTTGCTCAAGGAACAGGAACAGCTGTAGCCACTTTTACTGTAGCCGTTAATAGAAGATTTAAGCGAGAAGGTCAACCAGAAGCAGATTTTGTACCGGTAGTTGTATTTGGCAAGACAGCGGAAGCTACTGCTAACTATATGAGTAAAGGTAAACTTATAAGCATTTCTGGAAACATTCAAACTAGAAATTATGAAGCTAAAGACGGTACTAGAAGATATGTTACTGAAGTGATTGCTGATGAAGTTGATTTCCTCGAATGGGGAGGCAATAAAGCATCAGAAACGAATACTAATCAAGGTGGCTATAATGGCGAATCAAATGCTAAATCTAACGATTTTGGCAGTGCTAGCGATATAACACCAATTGATGATGGAGACATCCCATTCTAATATTAGGTAAGGAGGAAAAAAATAATGGCTATGAACGAGCGTAAAAGAAGCAGTGGCGGAAGTGCTGCTGGTGGAAACAGAAAGAGAATGAAAAGAAAAGTTTGTGCTTTCTGTATGGATAAAGCAACTGCAATTGATTATAAAGATATAAACAAATTGCGAAAATATGTTACAGAAAGAGGAAAGATTCTTCCTAGAAGAATTTCTGGAAACTGTGCAAAACATCAAAGAATGCTTACTGTATCTATAAAAAGAGCAAGAAATATAGCATTACTACCATTTACTACTGAATAGTAAACTTTTACTAATAAATAGTAAATGACTGAAAGCAGCGCCTTACGGTAGCTGCTTTTATTTTTTTAAATAAAAACAAAGATTTAAGTGAATAATGGAAATATAAATTGTAAAATATATATGCTTGAGTGTGATTTGTAGTATACTTGTAGTTACAACCTATAAAATGTAAACACTGAAAACTATTAAATATTAGAGTACCTGTTGCAGATTACATATTCTTATATAAAAATAAACTTTAGTTGCATAATTTGAGAAAAATAACTAAAATAGAGTTATAAGCATAAGCCTACAGGAGGAGATGATATACTATGAAAAAAGATGATTTCAATATAATGTCTAATGTTAAGCTAATTGAAAGTTTGAAGGCTGAGCTACTATGTATAATAGGTGATTTCTTCAAATTACTAAGTAAAGGAAGCAATGTTGCTCAGGATGCCATACTAGATTGTATTTCAGGGGCAATAATACTTTTATATATATTAGGTGAAAGGCTAGGATATTCCAATGTAGCTGTAGATGAAAGTATGAAAAAGAAACTAAAGGTGGGAATAGTTGAAGGAGATAACATAGAAAAAGATGGAAAAGATCTAAGTAGGCTATATATACACATAAAAGGAAGATAAATGATGGAGGAAAAAATGAAGAATAGCGATTATAGTACAAAGGCAATGGTAGAGGCTTCACTTATATCTGTTATAATTTCACTAATAATGATTATAATCGGATACTTGCCATTTGTAGCATTTATAGGAACAGTAATATTACCAATTCCTGTAGCAATACTTTATATAAGGCATAACAGCAAAATAACATTCACTGCTATATTTTTAAGTATAATTTTGGCATCCTTAGTCTATAATCCAATAATAGCAGTACGTTCAGCCATAACTTGTGGTATTGTTGGTATTGCACTTGGTTATTGCATTAAGAAAAACAAAAAATCATCTGTAACATTAGTATTTTTAGGTATTGCTTCTGCAATATCTAATGTATTGACCGTAGCTTTTTCTTTGTTGTTTATAGAAAAAGTAGGGTTTATGAATTTTATTACAAATAAATTAGAGTTTATGAAACAATCGATGAAGGTTTCCTTGGAGCAATTAAAGACAATTTATCTACAAGCAGGAATAACTCCTAAACAGTTAAAGCTTTTAGATGAAAATTTTGAAATGATAAAAAAAATGGATGTTATGATGATTTTGGTAGTAATACCGGCATTTATTTTTATTTTCTCATTTATATCTGCTTATTTGAATTATATAGTGTCTAGAGCAATATTAAACAAGCTAAACTATAAAATGCAGGAAGTATTACCTTTTAGCAGAGTTTATGTGTCTAATATAGTAGGAGCGGTGCTTATAGGCATAGTATGTATAGGTATAATACTTTCATCAAAAAAGATAACAGGTGGGGATTATATACTAAATGCTTCTCAGCTTGTGGTGCAGTATGTATTTATTATTAATGGCCTGGCTGCAAGTATATATTTTCTAAGAGTTAAAAGAAATTTATCGAAGCTTGTAGTAGTAATAATTATAGGGTTAACAACACTTTCGTCTCTGGGTAATATTTACTTTTCAATAGGACTCATGGAAATGGCTTTTGATTTTAGAAGGCTTGATCCATATAGAATTAAAAGAAAATAATTGGGGGCGAATTATGGATAATAAATATAACTACTTCAATGTTAATAATAAAATATATATGGTGACCATGGCTCTATTTATATGTATAATATTTTATTATGGACATTTTGAAGTAGGGATACTTACACTAGGATTATACGCCATACTAGTAGTATACAATATTTACAACACAAAGATAAAAAAAAGTGAGTGGAAAAAATTTATTGAAAATTTTTCATCCAAACTGGATATAGCAACTACCAGTACTTTAGTAAAGCTTCCATTTCCTCTAATAATTATAGGGTATATGGGAAACATTTTGTGGTACAATCAAAGTGTAATCACAATGCTTGAAGGGGAAGATCTTTTTAATAAAAATATTAGAGATATAATTAAGGAACTGCCTTTAAAACAAGTTTTAGAGGGTAAGAAAAACATATTTCCAAATATTAAAATAAAAGATAATTTTTATGAAATTTACACTAATACTGTAGATACAAATGAAAATAAAAATGTTAAAGATAAGATTATGCTTTTATATTTTTATGATATAACGGAAAAAAATAATTTGATAAAAGGTATTAACGGTAATAGAGAAAGTGTTATGCTAGTAGAGGTTGATAATCTTGATGATGTTATTAAAACTACAGAAGAAGATAAGGCACCACTACTTGTAGCTGATATTGAGCGAACAATAAATAGCTATGGACAGAGTGTAAATGCTGTGGTAAAAAAATATACATCTAATAAATATGTTATTATAGTTCAAGATAAGTATATTGAAAAAGAAATAGAAAAGAAATTTGATATACTAGACAGTGTTCGCGAAATAAGTAATGGTAACAAACTAGCAGTTACTTTAAGTGTAGGCGTAGGAAGGGGAGAAGATACACCCCTAAAAAACTATGAATTTGCGGCTTCTGCCAAGGAACTTGCCTTAGGTCGTGGTGGTGATCAGGCAGTAGTAAAAAAAGGTGATAAATTATCCTTCTTTGGAGGAAAAACAAAAGAAGTTGAGAAAAGAACTAAGGTTCGTGCAAGAGTTATTGCTCACGCATTAATGGATTTAGTAAATGAGAGTGATGCAATTTTCATTATGGGACACAAAAACCCTGATGCTGATTGTTTAGGCGCGGCAATTGGTCTATATAGTATTATTAAAAGCACAAATAAGGAATGCTATATTATTCTCGAAGGAATAAGTACCGGTATAAAAAGTATGATGGATATATTAATGGTGGATGAGGAATATAAAAACACCTTTATAACAGTTGAAAAATATAAAAGTGTTAAAAAATCTAATAATTTGCTCATAATAGTAGATGTTCACAATGAAAGTTATGTGCTGAATTTGGAAATAGTTAAAGAAGTAGAAAAAGTAGTTATAATTGATCATCATAGAAAATCTCAAGATTTCATACAAGGGGCAGTGCTTAGCTATATGGAAACTTATGCATCATCTACTGCTGAACTAGTTACTGAGATGATTCAATACATGGTAGATAAGCCAAAGCTTAAACACATAGAAGCAGTGTGTCTTTTGGCGGGAATATGTATAGATACAAAAAATTTCTATTTTAAAACAGGAGTTAGGACATTTGAGGCCGCTGCGTTTTTAAGGCGCCATGGTGCAGATACTATGGACGTTAAAAAAATGTTTTCTGATGATTTAAATGTTTATTTAAAAAGAGCTGATATTATAAGATCAGCAAAAGTTGAGAATGAAATTGCCATAGCTGTTTGTTCTCAGGCAATAGAAGATACAGTCCTGGCTGCTCAAGCAGCGGATGAGCTTCTAAATATTACTGGCATTGAGGCATCATTTGTTATTATTAAAATAGGAGATGAAGTATTTGTTAGCGGAAGGTCTCTTGGAAAAATAAATGTACAGTTAATACTTGAGACATTAGGCGGGGGCGGACACATGACCATGGCTGGTACAAAATTTACTTCGCTTAAACTTGAAGAAGTAGTAGTGAAATTAAAAGAAGCTATAGATGAATACTTAAGGGAGGGTGAAAAATAATGAAAATTATATTATTAAAAGATATTAAAAGTGTAGGTAAAAAGGGAGATGTGATAAACGCCGCAGATGGATATGCAAGGAATTTTTTATTTCCTAGGAAATTGGCGGAGGAAGCTTCTGACTCAAATATGCACATGTTAAATAAAAAGAATGAAACTGAAAGAAAAAAGAAAACTGCTGAAATAGAGGAAGCACAGAAAACAGCTAATGAACTTAAAGATAAAGTTGTAAAAATAATTGGTAAAGCAGGAGAAAACGGAAAACTTTTTGGAGCAATTACAAATAAAGATATAGCAACAGCATTAAATAAACAATATAATTTAGATGTTGATAAAAAGAAAATAGTAACAGATACAATAAAATTATTAGGAACTTATGAAGTAGAGGTTAAAGTATACCCAGAAATATCTACTAAGATAAAAGTTCTTGTTTGTGAGGAATAATTATATAAAAGAAGGGAGGAAACGCTTTAGTAAATAAATTGATAGTGTTATCTATTTAAAGCGGATTGAGCTTGAAGACATTACTTGTTAATAAGATGGGAGAACCCATTGTAAAAGATACCTTACCACTAGATACACAAATTGACGTTTTATATGAAATAATGAGAAACGTAATAGATGAGAGTAGTATAAAGGCTAAAACTATAAAATTCAAACTCCAAAAGTATATAAAAAGCGAAGATATATATAAAAGATTGTATGCATTAAATAAAATTATCAGCAATGGTAAGGGCATAGATATAGTACCCAACCAGAAAAATATTCACGAGGTGTTAGACAACACTAATGACTTTCTTACTGAAGAAATAGCTAAAAGATATGTGCAAAATAAGATTGAAGCTGAAGTAGAGAAAAATCTAATGGAAAAACAGGACAAATATATTGATGAGGTAAGACTTAGCATAATTAAAAAACAAAAAGGTCCTGAAAATGCTAAAACCCTTAAAAAATACGCAGATTTAGAATTACTTGATAGCAGAAAACTCACGAAAAATATACAAGCTATGTTAAGACCGGATAGTTTTAGTGAGATAGTTGGTCAAGAAAGAGCTATAAAATCACTGCTATCTAAAATGGCATCACCATATCCTCAACATATTATCCTTTATGGACCTCCTGGAGTGGGTAAGACCACTGCAGCAAGGCTTGCTCTTGAAGAAGCTAAAAAGCTAAGTTACACTATTTATGATAAAGAGGCTAAATTTATAGAGGTCGATGGAACAACACTAAGATGGGATCCACGAGAAATAACAAATCCTCTACTCGGATCTGTTCACGACCCAATATATCAGGGAAGTAAAAGAGATCTAGCTGAAGTTGGCATTCCAGAACCCAAAACAGGTCTTGTTACGGAGGCTCATGGAGGAATATTATTTATCGATGAAATAGGAGAACTTGATAATATACTTCAAAACAAACTTCTTAAAGTGTTAGAAGATAAAAGAGTTGAGTTTTCATCATCTTATTATGATCCTGAAGATGAAAACACACCTAAATATATAAAATATTTATTTGATAAAGGTGCTCCAGCAGATTTTGTTTTAATAGGAGCTACAACCCGCGAACCATCAGAAATAAACCCGGCGCTAAGGTCCAGATGTACTGAAGTTTATTTTGAACCATTAACTGCGAAAGATATTGAAACTATAGTAGTAAATGCTGCCCATAAATTAAAAGTTGAAGTTGCAGATGGGGTTGCAGAGACTATTAGTAGATACACTATTGAGGGAAGAAAAGCTGTAAATATTTTAGCCGATGCTTATGGATATGTATTGCATAATAGAGAATCGGTAAAGACTTCTAAAATTAAAATTGAGCTTAAGGATCTTTTAGATGTTATATCTATAAGTAGATTAACACCTTATGAGGAATTAGATACTGAGGTTAAATTTGAAGTTGGCCATATATATGGACTTGGAGTATCAGGGTACATAGGGTCAACTATAGAAATAGAAACATCTGTATTTGAAGCTAAAGAAAAAGGTAAAGGTCAAGTAAGGTTTAATGATACTGCGGGAAGTATGGCTAAGGACTCAGTGTTTAATGCTGCGTCAGTAATAAGAAAGACCACCAATAAAGATATTAAGGATTATGACATACATGTAAATATAGTAGGCGGAGGTAAAATAGATGGACCATCGGCCGGAGCCGCTATAACTGTATGTATAATTAGTTCACTTTTAGATAAACCTTTAAGGCAGGATATTGCTGTAACTGGGGAGATATCCCTTCGTGGTATTATAAAACCAGTAGGTGGTATATTTGAAAAAATTTATGGTGCAAGAAGAAAAGGGATTAAGTTAGTTATGATTCCCAGTGATAATGAAAAAGAAGTACCTATTGATCTTGTGGATATTGAAACAAAGGCTGTATCAACTATTGAGGAACTAATGAAAATAGTCTTCGCATAAAAATACAATTAACTATAATTAATGGCCCTGTTAAATAAGCACTATGGAAGATGCTTACCATCTTCCATAGTGAAATTTTAGCAGGGCATAAACATTACTTTAGGAGAGATGAAAAATGGATACACCTCTTAGAAGTTTGCCTTATAACTTAGAAGCAGAACAATCAGTAATTGGATCAATGCTTATAGATAAAACCGCCATATCAAGGGTAGTGGAGATTTTAAATGGTGATGATTTTTACAGAGATTCTCATAAGGTTATATTCAACGCTATTTTTGATTTATATCAAAAGGATACACCTATTGATATGATTACATTACTTGAGCATTTACGTTCTTCTGAAAAGTTAGAATCTTCAGGGGGAATTACTTATATTACAGAGATAAGTAACTCAATACCCTCTACCGCTAATTTAAGTTCTTACATAAAAATAGTAGATGACAAATCTATTTTAAGGAAACTTATTAGAGCTTCTACGGAAATCATGGAAAATTGTTATAACAAACAAGATGATGTGGAAGCAGTAATGGACCTTGCAGAACAAAAAGTCTTTAATATAGCAGAGAGAAAAAATTCAAGTGATTTTGAACCAATGAATACGGTGCTTGAGAGAGGCTTTTTAGAAATAGAAAGAATCTTTAACAATAAAGGGGAAACAACAGGAATATCTAGTGGGTTCCCAGAACTCGATGAGAAAACCGCTGGATTTCAAAAGGGAGATATGATTCTTATTGCTGCGAGACCTTCTATGGGTAAAACTACCTTTGCACTAAACTTAGCTGAGTATGCAGCCCTTAGGGGAGGAAAAAGCGTAGCCATATTTTCACTGGAAATGTCAAAGGAACAGCTTTCATATAAATTACTTTGTTCAGAAGCGAATGTTGACATGTCAAAGCTTAGACATGGTAGTTTAGAAGATAGGGATTGGGAAAACATAGCGAAAGCCTCCGGTCCCCTAGCTGCGGCTAAAATATTTATTGATGATACAGCTGGAACATCTGTTATGGATATGCGTTCAAAATGTAGAAAACTAAAAATGGAGCACGGTATAGACATGATAGTTATAGATTATCTTCAACTTATGTCTGGTAGCAATACAGAAAGTAGACAACAAGAAGTATCAGAAATATCAAGATCTATTAAAGCACTTGCAAAAGAGATGGAGTGTCCAGTTATTGCACTATCACAGCTGTCACGTGCCCCAGAGCAGAGAGCTGACCATAGGCCTATGCTATCTGACCTTAGAGAATCAGGATCTATTGAGCAGGATGCTGACGTTGTTATGTTCTTATATAGAGATGAGTATTATGATGCTGAAACGGAAGATAAAAATATAGCAGAGTGTATAATAGCAAAACAAAGGAATGGTCCTGTAGGTACAGTAAGACTTGCATGGATAGGTCAATTCAGTAAATTTGCGAGGCTTGATGTAATTCATAGAGATTAAGCAATAATCTTATGTAAATTGAAAATTTTTCTTAGAGGATGCTATAACTAAAAGTATATGTCACTAGAGCTTGCTCAAACGCATTTTACGCAACATATACTTTTGTTCGCATCCTCTAAGAAAAAAAGTTCATTTGGAAAATTAATATTATTTTTTTTATGATATAAAAAAAGATATATATTGCTAGAAATGCATCGGTGGCGATAGGTAATTCAAAATTATTGGTAAATAGATAAATGTTATACATATAGTAAAATGTTGTAACATATGATAAAATGTCAATATGATATTAAAATAATGTGAAAAGGGTGATTTTATGTTCTGTCATAATTGTGGAGCTCAAAATGATGATGGATCTAATTTTTGTAAAACCTGTGGTATCAATTTATTAATTCAACAAAGTAAGACTGAAGTAAGGACTATTAGTGACAAAAACTGGTTAGTTGCATTATTGCTGTGTTTTTTTCTTGGAGCAATTGGTATGCATAGATTTTATGTAGGGAAAACCGGTACCGGAATTTTAATGATTTTAACTTGTGGTGGTTTTGGAATATGGATATTAGTTGATCTAATTTCAATTGCTACTAATTCATTTACTGATATGAATGGGTTACATTTAAATAAAAATATGTATAACTACTAAAGGGGTTTAAATCCTCTTTAGATATGCTGAAATAGCTCAGTTGGTAGAGTAACGCACTCGTAACGCGTAGGTCGAGGGTTCGATCCCCTTTTTCAGCTCCAAATTTTTAGAATAGAAAAAAAGCTATTTATATATGAATATTTCATATATAAATAGCTTTTTTTATGTGAAATTAAAAAAACATGAATATTAATACTTATACTGCAGAAAATGTATCTATACTAAAATTTAAATTCGAGTTAAAAGTTTAAGAACATTTTGTGATGTTGGCTAAGGTTAAAGTAGAAAGGAGACTTTATGAAAAAGTTTAAGGAAAACTTAATTGCATTGTGCTTTATGATATCTATTGTGGTTTGTATTGTTTTTTACAAACTCTTAAATAATGGAGAGGGAAATATAAATAGTTTAGTAACAAATGTAGATGCGACAATACCATTTCTTAAAATATTTATACTGCCCTATATAACGTGGTATGGTTATATAGCTATAGGCTTAATATATTTATGTATGAAAAATCGTAAAAACTATTATATTTCTCTCATTAGTTTAAATATTGGCATCGCGGTATGCTACATTATCTATGCTGTTTTTCAAACTACAGTACCTAGACCAATAGTTACTGATTTAGATATATTATCTAAATTAGTAACTATGATATATAAATATGATAATCCATTTAACTGTTTTCCAAGTATGCATGTAACAACAACTTATATTCTAATGAAAGGCATTAATAATACTGAAAACAATATAATTATAAGTTTTATTTTTAATGTAATAGGGATACTTATAATTATATCTACCCAATTTGTTAAGCAACATGTGGTACTAGATTTGGTATTTGCTATGCTATTAAGTGAAGTAATATTTAGAGTTATAAATAATGTTAAAAAAGAATACATTGCTACAATGAAAAGCAGACTATCTTCAATTTGGATTATAAAAAGAAAATTAAAAAATCCTTCTTAAGTGAAGGATTTTTTAATTTATAGGAAAGTATAATAATATTGGATGAAAAACAATATTGATGTATAATTAAAGGGTACATTTAAGTTGCGTAATTTATTTAATAGATATAGAAATATTAAGCACTTGTATCAGCATAATGTATTATATATAATAAGTTCAATACAATATAAGGAGATAAATATGGAAATTAAAAAGATAAGTGAAATAAAAAAAGGTGATCGAGTTGAAGGTTTTTTTGTTATAAAATCTGTAGATAGCAAAGTTTCAAATAATAGTAATACAAATAAATATTTGGATTTTAATTTAGGTGATGCTACAGGGGATATAAATGCAAAGTTATGGGAATGTAATGAAGAATTAGAAAATACATTCAAACAAAATATTTTAGTAAAAATAAAAGGTACTGTAAATGAGTGGAGGGGAAAACTTCAGTTAAAAATAGAAATGATAAGGCTGGCAGAGGATAGAGATGAAGTTAAAATTGGTGATTATGTTGCAGTGGCACCATATCCACCAGAAAAAATGTATGATGATATTTTAAATTATCTATCTAAAATTAAAAATACAGATATTCAAAATATAGTTACAAATATTTTAAGTGATAATGAAGAAAAGATAATGCATTATCCGGCAGCTAAGTCTAATCATCATGCTATAAGAGCGGGACTTTTATATCATACAACCACTATGCTTAAGGCAGGGGAAAAATTAAGTGAGATTTATACTTTTCTAAATACGGATTTACTATATGCAGGTATAATACTTCATGATATTGGTAAAATATATGAAATGAATGCTAGTGAGCTTGGGATTGTATCTGAGTATACAATAGAAGGCCAACTTATAGGACATATAGTTCAAGGAATTAAAATGATAGAAACAGCAAGTATCCAGGTTAAAGCAGACAAAGAGGTATCTATGTTATTACAACATATGGTGCTAGCTCATCATTATGAAGCGGAATATGGAAGTCCTAAAAAACCTATGATACCGGAAGCTGAGATGTTACATCATTTAGATATAATGGATGCAAGAATGTATGATATGAATAAGGCATTAACTGATACAGAGCAAGGTAAATTTTCAGAAAGAATATGGTCCTTAGATAATATAAGTATTTATAAGAGCTTTATAAATAAATAAGAAATGTTTAGGTAAAGGTGATAAAAATGAAGGGAATAATAGATAGATTTGAGGGCGACTATGCAGTAGTAGAGCTGCAGGGCGGAAAAACAATTAATATAGATAAAAGAAAATTGCCAATAGAAGTCCAGGAAGGTACGGTTATAGAGATATCAGAAAGTATAACTATTGATAATGAAGAAACTATGAGAAGAAAAAAAGAAATAGAAAAATTAACAGAGGGTTTATGGGAAGAGTAACATAGATTTGCCTTGAAATATACGAACTATTATTAAAAATAAATTATTAATATTCGCATTTTATATTGACTAGGACATCTGGCTCTGATACTATTAAGTGGGTAAAGAAACACTTATAATTGTTATTTGCCCGAAATTAATACAGTAGAGATAACAATTAATAGTTGTTATCTGCCCACAGAAACATGCAAGGGGGTATGTGAAATGAAAAAAAATTACGATGTAGTTATTGTAGGAGCCGGGCCCGCGGGAATATTTACGGCACTAGAAATTACAAATAAAAAACCTGAACTTAGTGTACTTATAGTTGATAAGGGAAGAAGCATAGAGAAAAGAAAATGTCCGGCGAGAGAAAATGGCAAATGCGTTAAATGTAATCCTTGTGGGATAACATTTGGATGGTCAGGTGCTGGAGCATTTTCAGATGGTAAGCTTTCTTTAAGCCCAGAGGTGGGTGGAAGACTTCTTGAATATTATTCTGAAGATGAATCAAAAAAATTAATAAAATATTGTGATGATATTTATATAAAATTTGGAGCAAATGAAAAGGTATATGGACTCAATAGTGATAAGGTTGATGAAATTAAATACGAAGCAAGTAAACATAATATTCGTCTTGTTGAATGTCCAGTAAGGCATTTAGGAACAGAACTTGCCTATGAAGTTTTGAAATCTATGTACCATCATTTAATGGATAATACAAATACAGAATTTATAGAACTTAGTGAAGTGGAAGAAATATTAATAGAAGATAATAAAGCCACTGGGATATTATTAAAGAATAAAGACGGTGTGGTTAAGGTTGATGCAAAATATGTTGTAGCAGCACCAGGTAGAGGTGGGGCGGAATGGATCTCAAATGAAGCCAAAAAACATAACATTATGGTTACTAATAATGCAGTAGATATTGGACTTCGAGTAGAGGTACCTAATTCTGTTATGGATCATTTAACTAAGGATTTATATGAAGCAAAATTAGTATATTATTCTGATACATTTGACAGTAAGGTTAGAACCTTTTGTATGAACCCAGGTGGAGTAGTGTCGGCAGAATATTATGATGATAATAAGATTGCAGTTGTAAATGGTCATAGCTATTCAGACCAAAAGCTAAGAACAACTAATACAAATTTTGCAATGCTTGTATCTACTACTTTTACTGAGCCTTTTGATCAACCTATTGATTATGGGAAATATATAGCTCAGCTAGGTAATATGTTAACTGGTGGAGGCATAATGGTTCAAAGACTGGGAGATTTACTAAAAGGAAGAAGAACCGATTATGACAGATTGGCTAAATCAACTACTGTGCCTACTTTAAAATCAGCAGTACCAGGAGATTTAAGTTTTGTATTGCCACAAAGGCACTTAACTTCTATAGTAGAAGCATTAAAGGCTTTTGATAAGATAGCACCAGGTTTATATAGTAAAAATACACTACTTTATGGAGTAGAAGTAAAGTTTTACTCAAGTAAGATTAGTACAAATGATAAATTTGAAACATCTATTAGCAATTTGTACACCATAGGTGATGGAGCAGGAATAACTAGGGGACTAATGCAAGCATCTACAACCGGTGTAGTTGTAGCTAGAGACATATCTAAAAAGGAAGACTAATAGTATTTAAACTAAATAATTGGTTATATCAATATTAAAAGTGTATAATTTAAAGGGTATGTAAACATATGAGACAATAGAATTTCTTAAATACATTAATTGTGAAATTTTATTGCGAAATGAAAGAAAGCGAGGAATTTATATGTCAGCATTTATTATTTTAGGGGCCCAATGGGGAGACGAAGGTAAAGGTAAGATGACGGATTATCTTGCTGAGGGAGCTGACGTAGTTGTCAGATTCCAAGGCGGAAATAATGCAGGTCACACTGTAGTCGTAGGAGAAAAAGAATATAAGCTTCACTTAATACCATCAGGGATATTATATAAAGATAAATTGAATGTAATAGGTAATGGCGTGGTTGTAGACCCAGAAGCCCTATTTATAGAAATGGACTATTTAGAAGCGCTAGGCGAGAACATAACTCCAGAAAGATTAATGATTAGTGATAGATCACAGGTTATAATGCCATACCATAAAGAGCTAGATAATCTATATGAAATAGCTAGAGGTAAAAATGATATAGGAACTACAAAAAAAGGTATAGGCCCTTGTTACACTGACAAGTTTGAAAGAAGTGGAATTAGAGTTTGTGACTTAATGAAAAAAGATGTTTTCAAAGAAAAACTTAAAACTAGTTTATCAATGAAGAATGACATAATAACAAAAGTTTTGGGTGGAAAAGCGCTAGATTTTGATACAATATACACACAATACTTAGAGTATGCAGAAAGAATGAGACCTTTTGTAAAAGATATATCAGTAAAAGTTTTTGATGCAATAAAATCAGGTAAAAATGTTTTATTTGAAGGAGCACAAGGAACTCTACTTGATATAGATTATGGTTCATATCCTTTTGTAACTTCTTCTAACACTATTGCAGGAGGAGTTTGCGTCGGAGCTGGAATAGGACCTACTATGATAACAAATGCTGTAGGAATAGCGAAAGCTTATACTACAAGAGTAGGAAAAGGACCATTTCCAACAGAGCTTGAGAATGAAGTGGGAGAATGGATTCGTGAAAAAGGATTTGAATTTGGTGTAACAACAGGTAGAGCAAGAAGATGTGGATGGCTTGACCTAGTTATACTAAAAACTGCAGCAAGAATTTCAGGACTTACTAGCTTTGCTGTAACTAAAATAGATACTTTAGCAGGACTTGAAAAAATTAAAATTTGTGTAGGTTATGAATTCGAAGGAAGCGTTATAGATTACTTCCCAGCAAGTCTTGAGGATTTAGCTAAATGCGTTCCAGTATATGAAGAGTTTGAGGGTTGGGACGAAAGTATAGCGGATGCAAGAAGTTATGATGAACTTCCAGAAAATGCGAAAATATATATAAAGAGAATTGAAGAATTTACAGGAGTTAAAGTTTCAATAGTATCAGTGGGACCAAAAAGAGATCAAACAATGGTATTAACTGAAATATAGAACATAGACATACCTATTGTAAAGATTATCTTTGCAATAGGTATGTCTTATATATTATAGGGAATTATAAGTATTGTGGAGATAGTTTTAAGGTATACAAGTATATACTAAAGATTAAAAAAGTGCGTACTTGTAAAATAGAAGCATATATAATAAAATGAGAATGATAATTAAAGTTAAATAAATATTTTTATTTATTTGCTAGTTAAACTCTGATATAATTGTTTAAAATTAAAAAAAAGCGAGGTAGATACTATGATAATAACTAAGGATATGACAATAGGTGAAGTTGTAAGACAAAAACCAGAATCAGTTGAAGTACTAATGGGATTTGGAATGGGTTGCGTAGGATGTCCTTCAGCACAAGCTGAAACAATAGAAGAAGCAGCAATGGTTCATGGTCTTGATTTAGAAGCATTAATGGCTAAATTAAACGCATAAAAAAATTAAGACACTTAGCAAAACGCTAAGTGTCTTTTTTTCTTAGATTATGCTTTAACGAAAAGTATATGTTGCTAGCATAATCTAAGAAAAAATACATAAGTTTTAAATGATTATTATTTTCTGGTTATTTTGACATGAAAATTCTTTATAAGTTGAATAATATGGTGCCTATGGTATAATTTAAATATAAAAATTATTTGTATTTTTCGAATATGAGGTGAGTAAATATGATATATCCAAGTGGAAATAAGAGTGATAAAGAATTATCTGAAACTCATAAAGCGTCAGTGTGTTTCCTCGACAGGAGTATTCACAATTTGAGAGTTGACTGTGGAAAATGTTTCGGGTTATGCTGTGTTGCATTGTACTTTTCTGCTTCGGAAGGATTCCCAACCAACAAAGAAGCAGGTAAACCTTGCCTAAATCTACAATTAGACTTCAGTTGCTCTGCTCACAAAAATCTAAGGAAGCAGGGGCTTAAAGGTTGCACTGCTTATGACTGCTTCGGTGCAGGGCAAAAGGTCGCTCAAGTTACCTACGGTGGACACGATTGGCGACAAGTCCCAGAATCTGCGAAGCAAATGTTTGAGGTGTTCTTGATTATGAGACAACTTCATGAAATGCTATGGTATCTAACAGAAGCACTTACACTACAACCAAGCGGTTCCATTCAAAATGAGCTGAGTTCCATACTTAACGAGACGGAAAGACTTACACATCTTAGCGCAGATGTCCTCATAGAACTGGATGTGACAGCACACAGATCCAGTGTTAATGCGTTACTTCTACATATCAGCGAACTAGTACGAATTAAAGCCCGTGGTGGCCAGAAGACTACTTCAAGGCGTAAGAATGCTAATGCTGGAGGACTAGATTTTATTGGAAAAGACCTTAGAAAAACTAATCTTAGAGGTGCAGACTTGAGAGGCGCATGCCTTATTGCGGCAGACCTTAGAGGAGTGGACTTGAGTGGGGCAGACCTCATTGGGGCTGATATGCGAGATACTGATATTAGTGGAACTAACTTAATGAATAGTATCTTTATTACACAATCCCAGATTAACACGGCTAAGGGCGATTCGAATACAAAATTACCGACGGCACTAGTCCGGCCAGTGTATTGGTCAAAATAATTAACTGTCTAACAAAAATAAAGAAATATATATTTAATCAATATTTAGAACAAACTAAGACACTTAGCAAATGCTAAGTGTCTTAGTTTGTTTATTTTTTTATCTTTTTAATTGATAGTATGACTGGTATGGTAATTATAGTAGCTATTATAGCTTCTGGAACACCATTTATGATTCCTATACCATAAATAGTATTGGCAGCTATAGAGGGGTCTATGCCTTTAGAAACAGCAAATTTAGCTGCATATAAAATATATATCATAGTAAGAACACCAAAGGTGTTAGTTAAAGAACCAATAACAGTAGCTAGACCAATTTTTAGGCTATCTTTTTTAATAAAATTTAGGTTATAAACGTAGTAAGAAGTAAGACCAATAAGAACTCGTGGTAATACTGATACTAACGGATTTATAAAAGCAAAAGATAGTATATTGGGAGCCATAATGTTTTGCATAATGCTAAAAATTCCAAATATTAATCCAATAGTCATTCCAACTATAGGTCCACCTATTATGGAACCTATAATAACAGGGATATGCATAATAGTAGCTTTTGCACCAGGCAGTGGAATAAAACCATATCCAGTTAATCCAAGTACGATGCAAATAGCTGACAGCATACCGATAGTTGTAAGTTGATTTGTTTTTATCCTTCTCTTTTGAATAGAATTATTAATCATGTTTTACCTCCGCTCTTATACCATAAGGATATAAGTCGATTAATGGATAATCCTTATATATAGTTCAGTTTCATAATGAATACCGACAACAGTATTTTATCACTTTTTTTATAAAAATTACATAGATAATAAAAATTTATAATAACATATCTCGTTACCATTTTAGTTTTAAAATTTCCTAACTTTGTAGTAGAATAGGAGGTATGTGATTAAACTAATAAATGTTTATTAGTTTGACATTATTTTAACACAAACAAACTTGAAATACATAAAAACAACGATTATTCCGTGAAATTAAGAAAATGGGAGGTACAGTATGAGCAGAATTCCAGTGGTTTCAGATAGAAATTATAACATTCATTATTATGAAGTAGATATTCATAAAAGAGCTTTAATTACAAGTATTATAGATTATCTTGGTGATATGGCGATGTACCAAAGTGAAATTTTAGGTGTGGGTATAGAGCATCTTAAAGAGAATCATATGGCGTGGGTTTTATATAAATGGGATATAACAATGGAGTCATATCCACTGTTAAACGAAACTATTAAGGTAAAAACTTTTGCATATTCTTTTAGAAAATTTTATGCCTATAGAAAGCACGAAATTATTAATGCAGAAGGGGATACAATAGGATATGCCAGTTCTGTGTGGATTTTAATAAATACAGATAGAAGGCGGCCAATAAGAATTACAGAAGATATGTATGGGGCCTATGGTATAGATGATAGCAACAATGCCTCTATAGAAATTGAGGATATAAAATTAATAAATACAGTGGATAGCGAGAAAAGTTTCCAAGTGAGGTATAGTGATATTGATACAAATATGCATGTGAACAATGTTAATTATGTTGCGTGGGCTTTAGAAACTGTGCCTAAGGACGTAGTATTAAATTGTGAATTAAAGAATATTAAGGTAACTTACGAAAAGGAAACAACCTATGGAGAAATCATAAAGGTAAGTACAGAAGTTATAAGAGAAGAAGGTAAAACAATATGTAGACATAAAATCATAAATGAAGAGGGTACTGAGCTCACACTATTAGAAAGTACTTGGATTTAGAGGGTTTTTTCTTAGATTATGCTATAACGAAAAGTATATGTTGCTAGGAATGCTTTCACTTCGCCAAGTAATTCTAAAATTTATTTTATTTATAGCTGCTAAAAATCACAAACTCGCTATCGCTCAAACATGTGATTTTCTTTACGCATCTATAAATAAAATAAATTAAGAATTACTAAGGCTTGTTGCAATTCATTCTACGCAACATATACTTTTGTTAGCATAATCTAAGAAAAAATAAAAAAATTATAAGTCATTATTTTTTCCTAAGGGAATAAATTTATTTTGAGTTAATAAAAAAATATATGTGAGTTATATCAAAAACATTTCTTCCATAGGGGTAATCCACCTTGATAATGTAAGGATATTTAGATTTATTAATATATTCTAATACTACTTACACATTTACCATCTTTAAAATCTATTTTAACCAATCCGACATCATCTAAGGTAACCATTAAAGGCTTAAACCTATCCAATGAAAAATTATATACACTTTTAAGCTTTTTAGTGCTTAGTCCTATGGCTAGTGTACAATGAGGGTTCCAATATCCTGGTAAATAATAGGGATTAGATTTTTCATTGAAAGCTTTAAATTGCTCATGAAATTTACTATGGATATTTAATAATTCTTCAGTTACAGTAGGCTTTAAGAAGCAAGTACCAGTTAAAGGAAATGATCCAAGAATATTAAAACAAGTATCAATAGGTTTAAAGTTAGATTTAAAGATTACAAATTCTTCAATAAAATCTTTTATGTTTATATCCTCATATACTGCCAATGCTATATGGGGACATAGTTCTTTAATGTCTTTTAGACTTGAATCTATATTATCATGACTTAGCTCATCCCAAATACTTCTTACATATAAATCTGATTGCTCATTTAGAAATAACTCTACCGCATACATAAAATAACCTCCCCGAATTTTATATTTTGTTAGTTATTATTAAACCTCTAGAATTTTATTGTCTATTTCATATTTAATTCTTGAAATAAACTCACTTAAAGAAGCTACTCCCTCATCTCCATCTTTCCTACTTCTTATAGATATATTACCTTCTTGCTGCTCTTTTTCTCCTACAACTAAAATATATGGTACTCTCTCATTTCTTGCTTCGCGAATTTTATAACCAATCTTTTCTACCCTACCATCAAATTCCACTCTGATGTTATTTTCATTAAGGATGGTTGCCACATTTTTTGCATAAGCAGCGAATTTTTCTGAAATAGGTAATACTTTTACTTGCACAGGTGCAATCCAAGTTGGGAACTTACCTGCAAAATGCTCGATTAATACTCCAATAAATCGCTCCAAACTTCCAAAGATTACTCTGTGTATTACTATGGGTCTATGCTTTTCACCATCACTGCCAATATAATTCAAATCAAATCTTTGAGGAAGTTGAAAATCTAATTGTATAGTTCCACACTGCCAACTTCTACCAATGCTATCTTCTAAGTGAAAATCAATTTTTGGGCCATAAAACGCTCCATCACCTTGGTTTATCTTATATTGTATATTCATCTCATTTAATGCGGAAGCAAGGGAGCTTTCTGCTATTTGCCAGTCCTCATCGCTTCCCATAGAATTTTCTGGTCTTGTTGAAAGTTCAATATTATATTTAAATCCAAACCTTGAGTACACTTCATCTATAAGTCTGATTACACCTTTTATTTCTTCTTTTATTTGCTGCGGAAGCATGAATATATGAGCATCATCCTGAGTGAAGGCTCTTGCTCTCATAAGTCCCTGTATAGCTCCAGACAACTCATGCCTGTGTACTTTACCAAGTTCTCCTATTCTTATAGGTAAATCTCTATATGAATGAGGTTCTGACTTATAAACAAGCATACCTCCCGGGCAATTCATTGGCTTAATTGCAAACTCTTCTTTATCAATATTAACTGTGTACATATTTTCTTTATAGTGTTGCCAATGTCCCGAAGTTTCCCAAAGTTTTCTGTTTAAGATTATGGGAGTTTCAATCTCTACGTATCCAAATTTTTTATGAAGACCTCTCCAATATTCAATTAAATTATTCTTTAAAACAACACCATTCGGTAGAAAGAATGGAAAGCCTGGCCCTTCCTCCATAAATGTAAATAATTTAAGTTCTCTACCTAGCTTTTTATGATCTCTCTTTTTTGCTTCTTCAAGCATATTAATATAAGCCTCTAATTCACTTTTTTTAGTAAAGACTGTCCCATATATCCTTTGAAGCATCTTATTATTTTCATCCCCTCTAAAGTAAGCGCCTGCAACAGATAAAAGCTTAAATGCCTTTATATATGAAGTGGATGGAACATGTGAACCTGCACAAAGATCAACAAACTCGCCTTGCTTATAGAAGGATATAATTTCTCCCTCTGGTAAATTTTCAATTAATTGAGTTTTATAGGGTTCTTCTTTTTCTATCATAAGCTTTATAGCGTCTTCCCTTGAAAGTACAAACCTTTCAAGCTTTAAATTTTCTTTTACTATCTTCGCCATTTCATTTTCTATCTTTTCTAGAATTTCTGGAGTAAATGTTTCTTCTGAGTCAAAATCATAGTAAAACCCATTGTCAATTGCAGGACCAATAGCAAGCTTAACATTTGGATATAACCTTTTTACGGCTTGAGAAAGCACGTGAGCTGCAGTATGTCTTAATGCTAATTTTCCTTCCGCATCTTCAAATGTTAAGATTTCTAGGGCGCAATCACAATTTATTTCAGCCATAAGTTCTGTAGCTTTACCATTGATTCTTGCAATCAAAGCTTTTTTAGCTAGTGCTGGACTAATTTTCATAGCAACATCATAAACCCTTGCACCTTGTTCAATTTGAATAACATTTCCATTTTTTAATATAATATTTAACATAAATATTTCCTCCTCTTATATAAATAAATTATTAAAAACAAAAAAACTCGTCCCTAAAAAAGGGACGAGTATACTCGCGATTCCACCCAAATTATAGCAATTCACAAAATGTGTAGTACTATCACTCGATACCTTTAACGCTGGTTTGCGGAGATACTTACTTAAGTTCAGTATTCAACTCAGAGGCGGTTTTCAATAATACTTGCCTTAGAAACCTTTCAGCCGATGGGTTTCTATCTCTGTTAAAACAGTAAATTATTTACTCGTCCTCTTCAATGCTTTGTGATATAAAAGTAATAAAAACAAAAAAACTCGTCCCTAAAAAAGGGACGAGTATACTCGCGATTCCACCCAAATTGCAGCAATGCACAAAAAAATGTGTAACGCTATCACTCGATACCTTTAACGCTGGTTTGCGGAGATACTTACTAAAATTCAGTACTCAACTCAGAGGTGGTTTTCCATAATACTTGCCTTAGAAACTTTTCAGCCGATGGGTTTCTATCTCTGTTAAAACAGTAAATTATTTACTTATCCTCTTCATAGTCTTTACTTTGTTGCTATTATATACCTATTGTATTTTAATGTCAATATCTATTATAATATACTTTTAGTTATAGCATAATCTAAGAAAAAACTCTTAACTATGAATAGGATGATTCCCTATTTAGATGCATTAATACCTGCAATGGCACCAGAACTCCATGCCCATTGAAGATTGAAACCACCACAATCCCCATCTACATCTAATACTTCACCTGCGAAGAATAGATTGGGAATAATATTTGATTCTAGAGTTTGTGGATTAATTTCTTTTGTATTAATACCTCCTGCAGTGACTTGAGCATTGGAAAAAGAATTGGTTCCTGAAACTTCAAATTGCCATTGCTTTAACAGTGAATATATAGCGTTTTTTTCTTCTAATTTAAGGTCAGAGCAAGGTTTATGAAAATCTTCTATGTTAGCTTGTTTTAAAATTATTGGAATTATTTTTTTGTGAATTATTCCAATAAATGAGTCAAGAAGGCTACGACTTCCAAATACTGACCAATGATTTTCTAAAAAAACCTTTAGATTTTCAGAAGAAATAGTTGGCAACATATCAATTTTTAAAGAAACCTTGTTATTTTCTGATAAACCATAAGATACAGTCCTGCTAAGCTGAAGAATTGGAGGTCCCGAAATACCGTAGTCAGTGAAAAGTATTTCTCCAAATTCCTTTTGAACAGATTCACCATTTACAAATATTTCTGCATAACCGTCGAATTTCACTCCGGATAAAGCCTTTAATCTATTATAGTTTAATTTAAGCTGTACAAGGGCTGGCATTGGCGATATGATACTGTGCCCTAATTGTTTAGCTAGTATGTAGCCGGAACCGTCAGACCCTGTCTTAGGGGCAGATTTACCGCCAGTGGCAATAATTAACTTTTCACATTCATATGTAACATTGTCTGTGGTAAAAATTTTAAAGCTATTGTTCTTTTTAATAATCTCTTTAGCTTTTGTGTTTGTATATATAGGAATATGTTTTTCTTCTATTGCAAAGCGTAGTATATCAATGACTGATGATGCTTGCATTGACATAGGAAACATTTTACCACCTTCTAAAGTTACTAGTGGTATACCTAAACAGGAAAAAAAATTTATGGTATCCACTAGGTTAAAAGAATCTAGTGTGTAACCTGCGAAATGTGGATTTTCACTATGATAGCAATTGCTATTTATGTTCGCATTACTGATATTACATCTTCCATTACCAGTTGTTAATATTTTTTTACCTATTCGATCGGTTCCTTCGATTATTGCTACATCTACGCCAGAATCTTTTGCTATTAGTGCAGAGGTTAAACCAGCGGCACCTCCGCCAACTATTATAAGAGAATGTTTCAAGAAAATCTCTCCCTTCGAGAAAAAATATATTTGTAATATAAAGTGTGTTATCTATGATTTTAACCTAAAACTGCCCCATTTAATATTAATTTTTATTTTATGTTATAAGAAATCATAGTATATATTTAGAATTACTTAGTAAGAGGGTAAAAATTCGTCGTCATGGACTATTTTTTATTTATATGGTAAACCGCTGAGTTTAATGGGTTTGTGGAATATATGAAAAAAATAAATAAATAAAAACAAGAAAATATGTTGACACTTGAAGAAAAATTATGTATTATAGTTTATGTTGGGTTGCGAGACGGAAGCACATGATAAATAAAGTGACAATTTAGTATGGCTCCTTGGTCAAGCGGTTAAGACACCACCCTTTCACGGTGGTAACAGGGGTTCAATTCCCCTAGGAGTCACCAATAAACATATATGGGAGCATAGCTCAGCTGGGAGAGCATCTGCCTTACAAGCAGAGGGTCACAGGTTCGAACCCTGTTGTTCCCACCATATATGGCCCAGTAGCTCAGTTGGTTAGAGTGCCGCCCTGTCACGGCGGAGGTCGAGGGTCCGAGTCCCTTCTGGGTCGCCATATTTTTGCTGGCATGGCTCAACGGTAGAGCAGCTGACTTGTAATCAGCAGGTTGTAGGTTCAATTCCTATTGCCAGCTCCATTAAAAAATAACAAGGCTCCTTGGTCAAGCGGTTAAGACACCACCCTTTCACGGTGGTAACAGGGGTTCAATTCCCCTAGGAGTCACCAATAAAACATATATGGGAGCATAGCTCAGCTGGGAGAGCATCTGCCTTACAAGCAGAGGGTCACAGGTTCGAACCCTGTTGTTCCCACCATATATGGCCCAGTAGCTCAGTTGGTTAGAGTGCCGCCCTGTCACGGCGGAGGTCGAGGGTCCGAGTCCCTTCTGGGTCGCCATATTTTTGCTGGCATGGCTCAACGGTAGAGCAGCTGACTTGTAATCAGCAGGTTGTAGGTTCAATTCCTATTGCCAGCTCCAAAAAAGTACTAAACATTTG
>NZ_JBOITL010000004.1:0-47137 GCF_050717515.1 Clostridium sp.
TACAAATCAAGACTTGAAGAGAAGAAACAAAAACAATCTGCATAAGAAATGCGGCCAACAATGTGGTCGCATCATCTTAGATTTTTTAATTATTTTGCCTGTCTACTTGACAGGGGTCAGTTCAAAATGGTTTCCCTTTAATATTGTAAGATTATTAGTACTACTCTTAAATTAAAAAAAATTGTAAGGGGTTTATTTATAATAATGGCTAGAATTTTGAAGTAAATTTTAAATGGTATATTTTAGAAGAGCTGTTCCCTTTAAAATCTCACTTTTATTAAGAGGCTTATGACTTATGGTACTTTCTACTATATACAATGGTCTGTTTTTGCCCTCATCAGAAATCCTTCCAATATATTGCCCCAGGATAGCGAAAAAACAAGACATTATACCAAACATAATTAAGTTAATTGACAGAATCAGCCCTAAATTTAATATACTATTGCCCTTAATCACTGAGGTAATAATATTACTAATTAATAAAAAAGTACCTATTAAACCAGAAAATGCACCAAAGTAGCCAGCTAGAACTAATGGTTTAGAAGAGAAAGAGGTTATGCCATCAAAAGCTAGTTTCATCATTTTTTTTAATGAATATTTTGTTTCACCAGCAAATCTTTCTTGCCTTGCAAATTCTACAAAGGTTTGTTTATAGCCAACCCAACTAACTAAGCCTCTTATATATCTATTTTTTTCTGGTAATGAATTTAGAGCATCACATACTTTTCTGTCTATCAGTCTAAAATCTCCAGTATCAACTGGAATATCTATACTTGTCATGCTTTTTAGTAATCTATAGTAGAGTTTAGCAGTGAATTTTTTGAAAAAGGTTTCACCTTCTCGCTTAAATCTTTTGCCATATACAACATCATAGCCTTGTCTCCATTTTTTAATCATTTCTAAAATAGCTTCTGGAGGATCTTGAAGATCTGCATCTATAACAATAATAGCATCACCTAAGGCCACGTTCATTCCTGCAGTTATTGCAGCTTGATGTCCAAAGTTTCTTGAAAAATTTATAAGTTTTATACTTTCATCTTTGCTACATATATGCTCTGCTTTTTCTTTTGTTGTATCGCCACTTCCATCATTTACAAATACAATTTCATAATTTTCCATTGTACGATCCATAATGGATTTTAATCTGAAATAGCTTTCATTTATAACTAGTTCTTCATTAAACAAAGGCACTATTAAAGAATAAACAATCCCATTAGTCATTTTTATCATTCCCTTCACATTAATCTTTTACTGTTTCTCTATAATTAAAATTATAGATGCCAATTGTAACATCAGTATCAAATTAATATGTGAACTTTATGTGAGAATTACACTGATTTCAGTATTAAGTTTATAACTTTTTAGTTCTATACTATGGGATGTTAATAAAAGCATTTTTTTGTTTGTATTACACACAGTCGGTGCGGAAACGCGATATCTTACTATTATTTAACAAAATATAATCGAATTAATAGTGTATATTTTGAATAGAATATTTTAAGTGAATAATTTTATTAAAAATCTCAGGAGATGATTTATTTTGAGTTCTAATATCATTTTATTACTGATTCTTGCTACTGCCATATTTGGTAAAGCTAATTCAGTTGCTATTGCTACATGTGTTTTGCTTATGCTAAAACTATTAGGCTTAGACAGTTATGTATATCCTTTTATAGAAAAAAACGGAATTACAGGTGGAATTATATTTCTTATAGCCGCCATAATGATACCTATTGCTAATGGTCACATTACAGCAGAAAACATAAAAAATGTATTTACATCCTGGATAGGTATAACAGCTCTAGTTCTTTCATTTCTAACAACATATTTAAGTGGACAAGGATTGAACTATCTTACGGTTCAAGGACACAGCGATATTATGCCTGCGATGATATTAGGTGCAGTTGCTGCTGCAGCATTTTTAGGAGGGGTGCCTGTAGGACCACTTATTACATCTGGAATGGTAGCTTTATTTGCAAAGATGATTCACAAATAATAGGGGATACAAATTAGTATGAACATGCTTTTGTGATAAAAGCATGTTCATACTAATGTTAGAACCTTTTTATAATATGTCAGCTTAGTAAGCAAAAATATCAATTATATGTCTAGGATTTATTGAATAACCTTTATTTGTATTTTGATTGATAGCGATATTCTTTGAAGGTTCTACCTTTCTAGTAGAGGATTGGCTTGTTTGTAGTTGCTGAATTTGTGCTTGAATTTGTTGCATTTTAGCTGCGATTACTTGTATTTTCACTTGTTTTATCTTTTCATCATCAATACTTGAACTAATTTGGCTCAACTGTGATTTGAGAGTTGCTTCTTGTAACTTAAGCTGTCTTACATCGCTGCTATTATTTGTTACCGCATTGGATGTTGATGATAGTGATGAAATACTCATATTTTTTCTCCTTAACTTTATTTTTTAATGTTTTCTTATAATTAAAATTATAATTGCCAATTGTGGCATCTATATGTAATAATTATGTGAACTTTATGTGATGGTAAAAAATCAACTTTCATTTATATAAAACTAAGGTAAGTATTATTATTATTTTGTAGTATCAGCAGCTTTGAGATCATATAAAGCTTCGGAACTTCCACCGCCAAATTGCTTGGTTTTTGAATTTGTAGTTTTTGTGGTATAGCTTGTTTTAGTTGTTGTATTAGATGTAGCTGACTTCTTATTAGTTGTAGAATCTTTCCATTCACTCTCTGCAACGAGGTTACCAGCTGATTTAGCCCAGGTCATAATTTCGTCATTAGAGCCTCCACCTTGACCACCTACCATTACATATCTTACCTGACCTTTGTTAACTAATTCCTTAAACTGAGCTAAGGTAATTGCTTTATCGGTTCCAAAGAAACCCCAAGTCATTACAGATTCATCAGTTTCAAGTATTATATCTGTTGCATAACCATTAGTGGAGGAAGTTACAAGGATATATTTTTCAGTAGTTTTATGACTGGTAAGGAATTCTATTAACTTTGAATTACTACTGCTATTAGAAGTATTCATATTTGGAATATTCTTTGATACACTAGATATTAAACTAAGTCCAGCAGAGGGAAAGGTTCCAGACATAGCATTAAACATTGTAGTAGCAGACCAAACTATAGGGGTTATTAAAAGTCCTACCAAAGCAGTAGCTACTAATATTTTAGAAAGTTTTGAATTTTTATTTTTTAACAGCTTAAGAATAATAATTATGATTGAAGAAACAAAACATAAAAGGGATAACGCAATCATTAAAATTTTAGGTATACTTGAAGTTTTGTAATAATAAGATAAAATCAGTAACTGAACTAATCCATCTACAATAAGTGCTACTGGTAAAATCCAAGATTTAAATCCCTTCTCTTTATGAAGTTCCCACATAGATACAATTCCAATCCCTGCCAGAGCTGCAATTGGGGGGGCAAGCATTGTTAAATAATAAGGATGAAATAAACCTGTGGTGAAGCTGAAATATATAAATTCAGGTATTAACCACATTGACCATAAAATTAATGCTGATTTTTTTTTGTTATCAAAAGCAGGCTTAAGTTTTTCCTTTAAGACAGCTGCTATAAAGCCAAATACGGCAAGAGGGAATAACCAAATTATCTGATCTGACATACTATTACTTGAAAATAATCTTGTAATACTAGCTTTTTCATTACCTCCCATGCTACCGCCACCTACACCGCCAGATTTACCTCTGGGACCTTGACCACCGCTACCATTAGGGTTTCTTCCTGGAGCCTGTCCATCTTGTACATCGCCTGTAGGCGGAGTACCTTCTTGCATTCCTTTTTCAAAGTTGCCATCAGAAGGATGCTCTGAGTTAACGCTTGCTACATCTCCTTGTATAGTTCCAGAAGGGGGAGTTCCGCCAGGCATTCCTTCAAAAGTTCCACCTTGATTCCTTGCTCCATCTCCAACACCCTTGCCACCGGCACCAGTACTACTGCTTCCAATTCCAAGCCTTTCCAGGCCATTATGCCCAAATATCAATTCTAGTTCTGAGTTATAAGTTGTACTACTGCCTACATAAGGCCTGTTTGCAGCAGGTATTAAATCTACAACTATAGCCCAAGAGAATGAAACAACTAGAAGAACCATGGTTCCTACCATAAGATGGATTATTCTCTTTTTAAGTGAAGCTGCACTAGAAAGAAGATAAGTTATATATATAGCTGGAATCACCATATAAGCTTGAAGCATTTTTATATTAAAACCAACACCTACAATAATTAAACATATTAAAACATATTTAACTTTGCCTTTCTCGGCTGCTACAGAAATAGCCCAGCATGCCAGTAGAAGAGTTAAAACAAGTAAGTTATCACAAGTGTTATTTCTGCTTACAGCAACAAAAATCGGGGTTACTGCAAGAAATAATGCTGAAAGAAGAGCAGCTGCAGTTCCAAAGGATCTTTTAACGATAATATATATTATTATAACGGAGATTACTCCTGCAAGAGCCTGGGGAAGAATAATACTCCAGCCACTAAATCCAAAGATTTTAGCGGAGATTGCTTGAATCCAAAAGCCTAGAGGCGGCTTATCAATACTTATAAAGCTAGTAGGGTCAAAAGCTACGAAAAAGAAATTTTTCCAGCTCATAGTCATGCTTTTTACGCCAGCGGCATAATAAAGATTTGAATATCCCTCCATGCTTAAATTAGTGAAATTCAATATTCCTGACAATAATAATATTAATGATAATAATAGCTTTTCTTTTGAAAGTTTTAATTTTTTCATTTTAATTTGCTCCTTTTTAGAATGATTATTCACTGCAATAACAGCTATTATCATAATTAATTTGAATTTATATTAGCACTTACTCTTAATTAAACACCCATAATTTATAACAAAGAAAATTTGCTATTTGAGCTATAAAGGTGACAATTACTTTAGATACATACACGTTAATATCCAAGTTTTTTACTGAAAAATTCATTGTTATAAGGGTTATGAGAAGTGAGAATAAGTTTACTACAATAAATTGAAAAAGTTCATTATTTGTTTTTTTATTAGAATTACTCATAGAAAAAGTCCATTTTTTATTAAGCACAAAACTGTTAGCAACTCCAAAACTATATCCAACAATTTGACTTGCTATGTAGTTTAGTCCGATAAATCCATTGAATAATGTAAATATTAAAAAATCTATTAGTGTATTTGATACCCCAACTAGGGAAAATCGACTTAAATGCTTAAGCTTTCCATATAAGATATAGTTCATAATGTTATCTAATGTCTTAATATATTTCACCCCGTTTTTCTTAAATATAGCCTCAAACTTAATCTCATGCATATTACTTTTATCTCTATATATAAGATTATAATCAACAATTGTAGTAGTAATATCAAATAAATATGTGAGCTTTATGTGATAATGGGACTTGAAAAAATGACTCCTGTACAATACAGAAATCATCTCTTGGCTTAATTAGTAACTTAATATTATTCGAATCTTAAAGCTGCTATTGGATTCAATTTTGATGCTTTATTTGCAGGGTAAATTCCGAAAACCAAACCTACAAGCACTGAAAAAACAAAAGCACTAATTACTATATTGCTTGAAATTATAATAGGTGTGGAAAAGAATGTTCTGCCAATATAGGCGCCTGCGTAACCAAAAAATACTCCTAAAAGTCCTCCAAGGCCACTTACACTTGCGGATTCAATTAAAAACTGTGCAAGTATAGTTCTTCTTTTAGCTCCAATTGCTTTTCTTGTTCCTATTTCTTTAGTTCTTTCAATTACTGAAACAAGCATTATGTTCATAATTCCAATGCCACCAACTAAAAGAGATATAGCTGCAACGCCACTTAACATGTTACTCATACTTTTAGTAGTTGAAGTAGCTGTAGTAAGTAAACTTGTTTGACTTAGTACCCTATAATAAGTATCTGTAGTTGTGGACGTTGCCAAATTTCTAAGTCCATACTTTTTATTTAGGAACATTTTCGTATAAGACATGGCTGTATCTATTTGTTTTTGGCTTTCAGCTTCAATATAATAGGTGCTTATATCAGATGTTTTAAGTAATCTTTGCGCTGTTGATATTGGAAGTATTATCTTATCATCACTGCTACCGGTAGTTGATGTTCCAGCTGTTTTAAGAACACCTACTATTTTAAACTGAATACCACTAACATACATTGTCTCACCAACAACATTTACACTTCCAAAAATATTATTGGCAGTTTCAGTTCCAATTACAAGTACATTATATCTATTTTCAACATCTCTATTTGTTATAAACCTACCAGAACTTACAGTATAACTTTTTATTTCTGCGTAGCTCGTATTTGATGCTTCTATTGATGTAGTACTAGATTTACTTCCAGCTCTTACATCTACATTACTTGATGAAATTTGTGGTGATACTTGTTTTATACCGGGTTTAGCTTTAAGCTCATTTAAGTCAGCGGTATCAATAGTAGTAGTTTGCTTAAGTGAAACGGTTATAAGATTGGTTCCTAAACTGCTTATTTGATCACTAACCTCCTTTTCTGTACCTTTACCTATTCCTACAAGAATAATTACGGAGGATATGCCGATAATAATTCCAAGCATTGTAAGAAATGAACGTATTTTGTTTGTCCACACCGAAAAAAGTGATATTTTTAATAGTTGTGATAATCTCATGATGACACCTCTTTATCATTCATTTTATCGGAAGTTATGCGACCATCTTTAACTGTGATCACTCGTTTTGCATGGGAAGCTATATCTCTATCATGAGTAATTATTACAATTGTATTTCCTTCATTATTCAAATCCTTTAGCATTTTAAGTACTTCCTTTCCAGACTTACTGTCAAGTGCACCTGTTGGTTCATCTGCTAATATGATTTGTGGATTTGTAACTAGAGCCCTAGCAATTGCAACTCTCTGCATTTGTCCACCGGATAATTCTGTTGGTTTGTGTTTTATATGGGATACTAGGCCTACCTTCGTAAGTTGAGTTTTTGCTTTTTCTTTTGCCGCTTTATTTGCATATCCTAAATATAATAATGGTAATAATACGTTATCCAATATGCTTAATTTAGGAAGTAAATTATAATTTTGAAAAATGAAGCCTATTTTCTTATTTCTTATTTCTGCAAGTTTATTGTCACTACATTTTGTGTCCACGCCATCTAAAAAATATTCTCCCGCGGAGGCATTATCCAGGCATCCAATAATGTTCATAAGAGTAGATTTACCTGCACCCGATGGGCCAACAATAGCTACGTATTCCCCTTTAGCTATTGTTAGATTTGCATTTTCTATAGCTTTAAAAGTACTATTCCCCATTTTATATTCTTTTTCTATATTAGTCATTTTAATTAAGTAATTATTATTTAGCACTTCGGACATACATTTATACCTCCTGTATTGTAAGACTTATTATTTAGTGGTTGTGGATTTAGAACCGCTACTATTATTGTCCGGTTGTCTGCTACCACTTGGCATTTGACCATCACTTGGCCTTTTGCCGCCGCCCATACCGCCCATACCACCCATACCACCTTGAGTGCTAGAACTGCTACTTGAAGGTAACTGAACTAATACCAATTGTCCATTTGTAACTCCGTTGGTAACTTCAATATAGTCTTCAGTGTCAATTCCTGTTGTAATTTCTACTAATTTACTATTGGTTTCTGTTGTTGAGGAGGTACTATTGCGTTGTCCACTACTTGAATTCGCATTATTTTGAACCCTTACGTATTTTTTACTATTACTCTCAACTAAAGCTTCGGCTGGTATTACAATTGCATTTTCTTTACTTTGCACCGCAATTGTAACATTTGCATTCATGCCAAGTCTTATTCCTGTTGGTTTACTAACACTTACAATAACATCATAGGTTGTAGTATTGTTGGTAGTGGTACCTGCCTGTGCACAGGACTCAACAGTGCCCGTAAAAGTCTTTTCAGATAGAGCATCAAATTTAATAGTGGCTTTCTGACCTACTGCTACAGCTGAAATATCTAACTCATCTACAGCAACCTTAACTTTCATTGTGTTCATATCTGAAATCGTAAGTAAACTTTTACCACTTTGACCAGTATTTCCGTTAGCGCAATCCACAACTGTTACAAGACCAGCTATAGGTGAGGTTACAGTCTGATTTGTTATTGTAGTCTCTGCATCTGAAAGTTCAGTAGCAGCATCAGTTACTGATTCTTCATCATCTGATATTTTATTAGTAATATCGGTTATTGTTTTTTTGTCAGATGTTACTTTATTTGAATCAACTTTAGCAGCACTTTCATCAGTTGCAAGTTGTGCCTTTGCAGCAGTAAGATCACTTTCATCATTTGTACGTTGTGCCTTTGCCTTTGTCAATTTTTTCGTTGCGGTAGTTACAGCTTTTGTAAGAGCGGAACTTGAGCAAACAAAAAGCTTCTGCGCTGCGGTTACAGTGTCTCCAATTTTAATAGTTAAACCTGATATAGTACCATTATTATTAGGTGCTACCGTGGAAGTGGTACTAGCATAAGCAGCTCCTGTACCTTGGATAGTTTTTGATATACTCATAGTTTTAACGGTGGAAGAATAAAATTTTGAGGCCGTAACTGCTGCGGTTTTTGTGAAGATTTTAGTATATCCTACATAACCACTAGCACATATTACAATCACAACTATACCTATTATTATTGCTTTAATCATTTTACTTTTCATTATTTACCTCCAGTAATAGTGGTGTTTTAATTCTGTTCTTTTCAATAATGTAATTATAATATGAAATATTATTGCAAATATCAAATTAATATGTGAACTTTATGTGAGAGCACAAAGCAAAAACAACCAACAATTTGTTGGTTGTTTTTATTGAATCACTTTTCAAGAGGAGAAGGTATATATAGTTGGAATTATATATGATATTTAATTGTGAAACTAACACCAGTATCCCTATTAATAGCTTCTATTTCTCCATTATAAAATTTTATTATTTTTTTACTAATAGCCAGACCAAGGCCAAAATTACCAGTCTTATCTTTGTAGAAATTATCGAAAATGTGACACAGATGTTCCTTTTGAATATTAGGGCCATCGTTATATATCTCTATCACTGCAAAAGTACCTTCTTTTTTTAGGGTTACACAAATTTTTTCTTTAGCATATCTAAGGCTATTATCTAAGATGTTTTCAATAGAAACCTGTATTTTATCCACGTTTCCAATTATAAGAGCTTCATCAATGTCTAAATCCCATTTAATATTATTATTAACTACTTTAAACCTATTTATGATATGGAAAAGCAGGCGATGCAAGTTAATTTCCATATCGCAAGTGTTATTTTCTAAAACATAATCAAGGGTATTCAAATATAACATCTGCTTAACTTTTTTTTCTAAGTTTAAAGCCTCATCCTTTATTATTTCGGCATTTTTTTCCACTGACTCAACGTACACACCATCAATAATAGCGGCAGCATGACTCATAATTACCATAATGGGTGTTTTCAAATCGTGGGATATACTTTGTAAAAACATTTTCTCTTCTTCATCTGCACGCTTTAATTCTCTTTGCATCATATTCATTGAGTTCGCTAGTCGTCCAATCTCATCTGCGTTTTTAATATTGATAGGTTGCTTCCAATCTTTGTGGGCTATTCTAACAGTATAATTTTCAAGTTCTTTAAGGGGTTTTGAAATATAGTTTGCAACTAATTTAGAAGTTAGAAAACCAATAGCTATAAATACTAGGCCTATAATAAGCACCATATAAAGCAAGATATTTTCTTGTAGTTCGGGCATATAAGTTATTAAGTAGGACTTTCCGGTATTTCCATATTGAACTGAACTTATTATAAAAACAAATTTCATATTTTTGTAGGACTCTTTAAATTGTTTTTCCACAAGAGTACCTGGTGTAATAAAACTTGACATCCATAGTTTAACATCATTATCATTTAAACTAAAAGGTGAATGAGGGGCGTTAGGAGCATTTGGTGGTAATCTACGCCTTTTATTTATATTTATAATTTCAGTTTTATTATTTTCATCCACATTTACAATATAATAATCGCTACCTTTTAGATTTATTAGCTCATCAAATCTATTAGGTTCTGTAAAATTTTTAGCCTTCACATCATGAGCTACTTTTAAGTCTTGGATTTTAGCTTTTTCATCTATGGCTTTAAAAGCAACAATATAGAAAAATGAAATGCTGAAAATTATTATAAGTATTATGATTGTAAAGGTAGCCCATATTCTCATGGTTAGTGATTTGAATTTTACTTTCTTCATGACTTATACACTAATTTATAACCATAGCCATATACTGTCTCTATGGTGAATTTATCTACTTTTTTTCTGATTCTTCTTATGGTGTCATCAACTACTCGATCTGAGCCGAAGTAATCATCTCCCCATACAGTATCTAATATTTGTTCCCTAGAAACTAAATTGTTTTTGTTTTCAATAAAATAGTACAGTAGTTCAAATTCTTTGTTAGTTAGTATAATCTCTTCATCCCCTAGGAAAACCGTTCTTTGTTTCTTGCTAATGTTATATCCTCCAAGATTCAAGTCATCTGTGGGTTGAATAACATCCTCTTTATTCATTACAGAAATTCTCTCCAAAAGTTTATTTGTTCTAATAATAAGCTCTCTAGGCAAAAATGGCTTTGACAAATAATCATCGCTGCCAAGCTCTAGTCCCACCACTCGGTCAAGCTCCTCATTTCTTGCAGACATAAAGATAACTGGGGTATTTTTATTGTTATTTTTAATAGCTTTTATAATTTGATAACCATCAATATCTGGAAGCATAATGTCTAATATCCAAAGATCAGGCATATCATCAATTCTTGCGATTGCAGAACTACCATTTGAAAAAGTGGTTACTTCATAACCTTCACGTTGTAGGTATTTTTCTAGTAAAAGATTTAAACTTATTTCATCTTCAACAAGATATATCTTCTTTGACAAGTGTATCACCCCTATGTATTAAGCACTAATTTCTATAGTTTATAAAATTAATTAAGACCCACATGTACCTATTATTTATATTCTATCATATAAATTTCAAAACATTTCATAAAATTTATGTGAAGATTATGTGTTATTTAACTTGCCACTTGCCACGTGGGTGGCACCTTTCATTAATTTCTATTATAATATACATAAAGTAGTTTAATAAGTTACTTTTGCCACAATTATATTGCCAAATCTTAAACTTTTAAATTGAACATATGTAAACTATAATAAAAATAGAAAGAAGTGATTACGATTACATTAAACGAAAGATGTACTCATATATTATTGCTAATTATGAACTCCCCCTCTGCGGTTGCTATATCTTATATTGCAAGTGAATTTAATATAAGTGCCAGAACTGTAAGATATGATCTTGATAAAATAGATGAATTCTTAATGTTTATTAAATTGCCACAATTATGCAGAAAACAGAATGTTGGGATAAGCTATGAACAGGCTGATAATATTATCCATTGTGTAACAGAGAAACTTCAAAAAATAAGTAGCTATCAGTATGTATTATCAAAACAAGAGAGAATCGATATTATTTTGAGCGAACTGTTGCGAAAAAAAGACTATATAACAATAGATTTGCTAAAGGAAAAGCTTATGGTCAGTAGGAGTACTATGGTAAGCGACTTAGAACAAGTTAAAAAATGGCTTAAGGATAAGGATTTAAAGCTAAATACTCAAAGAAAACATGGAATTAAAATTGTTGGAGAAGAGAAATATTTAAGAAGAGCATCCATTGACCTTTTTACAAAAAATATGGATGCCTCAGCAATGTTAAGTGAAGAAAAATCCGCAATAATTAGTAGGGCAAGCATACCAATTCATTGGAAAATTAAAAAAGTGTTTGCAGATATAGATATTGAATTTATAGAAAATTGCGTGAGAGTAGTTGAAAAACAGTTAGAGAAGATTTTCTCGGATGAGGCATTTTATGGATTAGTAGGCCATATAGCAATATCAATAAGGCGAATAAGACTTGGACGAGATATCATTATGCCATATAAAGAATTGCGTACTTTTGAAATAACCAAAGAATTTACTGCAGCTTCATATATTGCAAAAATGATGGAAGAACATTTTTCGGTATCCATTACTATCGATGAAATCGGTTATATTACAGTGCATCTCCTTGGAAGCAATTCATCTGTTTTGAGTCCTGTAGATAAGGCGGATTGGGCAAACACTCAGATACTCACAGGAGATATTTTAGAAAAGATTGGAAAGCTTACCAAACATGAAAATTTACTGGATGATAAGCAACTTTTTAATGCTATTTTGGATCATTTAACCCCAGCGTTATATAGATTAGAACATGACTTGAAAGTAAAAAACCCAGTACTTGCAGAAATTATGGAAAGTTATGAAGAGCTGTTTCAAATAGTTGCCATAGGTCTTGAACCTATAGAAAAATATGCGAAAAAAACTTTTAGTGATGAAGAAATAGGATATTTTACTTTGCATTTTGCAGCAGCTATGGAAAGAATAAAGGAGACAGTGCAAAAAGTTAATAGAATCCTTGTGGTTTGTAGTACAGGAATTGGAACAGCAAAACTATTATCTACAAAGATTATGCAGTTGTATGATGTATTCATTGTAGATACAGTGGCTTATCATAAGGTTTCAGAGGTACTTAAAAGTGCAAAAGTTGACCTTATCGTTACAACACTTTCTGTAGAATTTAAAGATATTATATCTGTAAAGGTAAGTCCCTTTTTAACGGAAAGGGATGTAGAAAATTTAAATAAGTTTTTAAAACCAGTTAAAACCTATTCAACAAACATGTTAGATGAAATTTTAGAAGTCATTCACAAAAACTGTGAAATTTTCAATTATGATAACTTAGTAGGGGATTTATCAGAAATTCTTAAAATTGAAATAAAACAAAAAGAGAAAGGGGTTGTGCAACCGGTGTTAGTAGAATTATTAAATGAAAAAACTATAGAACTAAATGTAAATGCAAAAGACTGGGAAGAATCTATATTAATAGGAGGTAAAATTTTAGAAGATCAGGGACTTATAGAACATAGATATGTTGATGCAATGATAAATACGGTAAAAGAGATGGGACCATACATTGTTATTGTAAAGGGAATTGCTATGCCACATGCAAGACCTGAGGCAGGAGCAAAAGGAATTGGAATGGCACTCTTAACATTAAAAAATCCTATAAATTTTGGGAATGAGGAAAATGATCCTGTGAAAATAGTGATTTTTCTATGTGCAATTGATAAAGTAAGCCATTTAAAGGCATTATCAGAATTAATGCAGCTTTTAGAGGATGAGACATTTAAAGAATTAGCTAGTAATGCAACTGATAAAAATGAAATTATAAATTATATTTCAACATTAAAGCATTAAAAAATAAAACACTAAATTTAGGAGGGTTATTATGTTAAAAATTGTAACAGTTTGTGGAAATGGTATAGGAAGCAGTTTGATGTTAAAAATGAAGATCGAGGAAATATGTGCTGATAATAATATTCAAGCATCAGTAGATTCTTGTGATTTGAACTCTGCACAAGGTAAAAATGTTGATCTAATAGTTACTATAAAAGAATTATCATATGAATTTGAAGGCAAAGAGGTTGGAATTGTTCGAAGTTATATAAACAAGAAGAAAATCACAGAAGATATTCTTGAACTGATTAAAAAGAAGGCACAAGAAAAAAATAAGTAAAACATATGAAGGGAGGGACTACTAATGGAAGCATTAAAAGCTGTTTTACAGGTTTTAAGAGATATATTAAAGGAGCCAGCATTATTAATGGGTATAATGTCCTGCGTTGGTCTTGTTGCACTAAGAAAACCTGCTCATAAGGTTATGACAGGAACCTTAAAACCAATTTTGGGTTATATAATGCTAGGAGCAGGTGCAGATTTTATAGTTGCAAATCTTGATCCACTTGGAAAAATGATTCAAAAAGGATTTCATATTACTGGTGTAGTTCCAAACAATGAAGCTGTTGTTTCTGCGGCACAAAAAATTCTTGGGGTAGAAACAATGTCGATTCTAGTAGTTGGCCTGCTGCTTAATTTGGTAATTGCAAGATTTACTAAATTCAAATATGTGTTCTTAACTGGACATCATAGCTTCTTTATGGCATGTCTTCTATCAGCGGTTCTAGGAACTTCTGGAATGAAGGGGTTTGAACTTATAATACTTGGTGGATTTGCATTAGGTGCATGGAGTGCTATTTCTCCAGCAATAGGTCAAAAATATACATTGAAAGTTACAGATGGCGATGAAATCGCAATGGGCCACTTTGGTAGTTTAGGTTATTACTTAGCAGCCTTTGTTGGAAAATTTGTTGGAAACCCTGAAGAAAGTACAGAAAAAATTGAAGTTCCAGAGCAATGGGGATTTTTAAGAGATACTACTATATCCACAGCACTTACAATGATGATATTTTACTTAGTAGCAGCTATTGCAGCTGGACCTACATATGTATCCACACTTTCAGGTGGTACAGCTCCATTCTTATTTGCAACAATGTCTGCACTTAAATTTGCAGTTGGTGTAACTATAGTTTATTCTGGCGTTAGGATGATACTTGGAGATTTAATTCCAGCTTTCCAAGGTATTGCAAATAGAATTATACCTAATGCAATTCCGGCAGTTGATTGCGCTGTATTCTTCACTTATGCGCCAACAGCAGTTATAGTGGGCTTTATTAGTTCATTTATAGGCGGAATCATAGGAATGTTTATACTTGGAATAGCAGGTAGCGTATTAATAATTCCAGGACTAGTAGCTCATTTCTTCTGTGGAGCAACAGCCGGAATTTATGGAAACTCTACAGGTGGAAAAAAAGGAGCTGCAGTAGGCGCTTTTGTAAATGGACTTGCATTAGCATTCTTACCAGCTATATTACTACCCGTACTTGGTAAACTTGGTTTTCAAAATACAACTTTTGGAGATATAGATTTTTCAGTACTGGGAATATTATTAGGAAAATCATCAAATATGGCTGGAAAAGTTGCAATATACGCAATACTGGCTGTAGCTCTAATAGTATTAATTGTACCAAACTTTATAAAGACCAAATCAAAAGTTATTAACAATATAGAAGCGTAATTTATAAAAAATTAGAAAAGAGGGTTTAAAATGATAAAAAAAGATTTAAATGTTAAAATATTTGCAGACGGTGCTGTTCTAAAAGATATGATGGAAGCAGACTCTAATAAAGTTATAAAAGGGTTTACCACTAATCCTTCACTTATGAAAAAGGCTGGGATTACTAGCTATGAAACTTTTGCAAGAGATGTGCTTAAAAATATAAAAGAAAAACCAATTTCTTTTGAAGTTTTTTCAGATGAATTTGAAATGATGGAAAAGGAAGCAAAAAAAATAGGAAGCCTTGGTAAAAATGTATATATAAAAATTCCAATTACTAATTCAAGAGGAGAGTCATCTATTCCACTTGTAAAAAGATTGTCAGAGCAAGGGTTATCTTTAAATGTAACAGCAATACTTACCATAAAACAAGTTGAAGAAACTGTAGAGGCTCTAGCACCAGAAACTACAAACATTGTTTCTGTATTTGCAGGAAGAATGGCGGATAGTGGAATTAATCCTATTCCTTACATGAAACAAGCTGCAGAGATTTGTCATAGTAAAAAAGGAACAGAACTTTTATGGGCAAGCAGTAGAGAAGTTTTGAATATTTTTCAGGCTGATGAATGTGAATGCGATATCATTACTGTAACTAATGACCTTTTAAATAAATTTATGAAAGTAGGTCGAAGCCTTGAAGACATTTCTCTTGATACAGTAAAGATGTTTAATAATGATATTAAAACCTTAGGGTATTCTATTTTATAAAGTAAATTAGTTTTCACTTGAAAAAAACGCTATGATTTTATGATAGCGTTTTTTTTTGTTGTAGGATTTTAAAAATGAACAAGTAATTTATAATAAATATGTTAATGGTTACATTGATATGTTGTATAATTTTCAACGACATATAGCAAGTAAGACCCTCTTAGAATATTATGAGATATACAAATATCTATATCTTAATCTTAATACTACACATAGGGGGTGTTTATAAAGATGGCGAGTTATATAATATTTTGTATTTTTATTATTACGGCATTTCTTATTATTTCTTTCCCAATAATATTAGATATAATTAATATGAAAAAAACTCATGAGATTAGTGATATAAAAAGTTTAACTAGAAGAAGCATTACATTAGGTTTAATATATATATATCTGTCTATACAAATTTATATTATTGTTTTCGAAAAACAGGCTACTATTTCAGAAGAATTTAAGACTATTGTAATATCTGTTGTTTCATATTATTTTGGAAGAAGCACAGCATTAGATGACCCAAATAAAAAAAATTAACAACATTGCAAAAGACTCAACAGTTAGTTACTGTTGAGCCTTCTATTTTTCTATATCCTCTATTCAGTTTTTCCCGTAAAATGAAAATCTTCTATTTTTAATGTAGGAACATAATTAAAACCAAAAGCTCCAGGCACCTTAATTCTTTCAGTAGTTATGCCAGTAACCTTATTGAAAGCATGTAACATACTTTCTGTAAATCTCATATTTTTTACTGCACCTTTGATTTCACCATTTTCAATTAAAAATAATCCATCTCTAGTAAGTGCTGTCAAAATAGCTTGTCTTGGGTCTACTATATTCATGTAATGGAATCTTGATACAAGAAGACCTTTTTTTGTAGACTTTATGAGGTCTTCTAAATTATCGGCACCACCATCCATAACAAGGTTTGTAGCTATGCCACCGTCACCTGCATAACCAAAGGAATGACCTGTAGGTTTTACATTATCAGCTATGGCAGATTTTACATCATAAGAAAGTTCTTTAGCTACACCTTTTTCAATTAAATTCAAACTAGTTCGCGCATACCCCTCAAAATCAAAATAAATAGGCATTGTATTTTCATTTTTAACATCATCTCTTATAGTTATGTTTTCACCAAAAACCTTCTCGCAAAGTTTACCAGTAAGGAAGCTTGTTCCTGTTCGTACATCCTTTGCACTAAAGCCTATGAAGCTCATATATGTTAAAAGATCTCCAACAGCTAAGGGCTCTAAAATTACATCATAGCTACCTGGCTCTATAGAAGCTGGGTTAATGCCCATTTTGCATTTATTTTGCGCAGATGCAAACATTTCTACTACATCTAATTCTTCAGCCTTATTTGTTACATATTCTGAATAACCTGAAGAACCATCACTATGCATAACCACTGTGTTAAAGCTTACGGTGTCTATTCTTGCATATCTTCGAATGTTTTTGTTATTACCCATACAAATTACAAGAGATGATAGTGATAATGCTCCTGCTGCAGTATAATCTTTCTCTAATAAATCCATGCCACTCTTTATAAGACTCGCTCTATTTAAAATATTAAATTTATCCGCTAGGCTTTTATCATAATCTTCTGAAGCGATTTCTATTGGAAAAGTAAGCTCTGGAAGTTCTATATCTCCCTTAGGTAAGAATTTAAGATTTTCCTCTGCATCGCGAACTGCCGACTTTAAACCCACCTCAGATAAAAGATTTGTTGTAACGGTTGCTATTTTTTTATCATGAATAACAGTAATAGTCACACTATCCTCAGCGTTATATACATTTTGATGAATGCCAGAATTTGCAAAACGAGTAAGTCCTTCTTCCTTGCACATTATAGATACCATAGTATAATAATTACATTTGCTTAAAACATTATCTATTATTTCATATGCTGCACTTTTATTTAACATCCTTAACACCTACCTTTACATTTCTGAATCTTGCAGGAGCTGTCCCATGACCTACGTGAGCTGTTTGTGGTGGTTGACCTTTGCCGCAGTTTGGTGTACCGTAAAGAGTCCAATATTTTTCATTGCAAACTCCATCACAACTGCCCCAGAACTCTGGTGTTATTCCTGTATATATAGGATTTTTATAAATTTTTCCTGTAAGTTTTCCCTTGGCTATTTCATAGGCTAGTTCTGTACCAAACTGGAAGTTAACTCTCTTATCATCTATACTCCAGCTTTTATTAGTACATAAATATAATCCTTTTTCTATACCTGAAAAAAGCTCATCTAGTTCAAAAGTTCCAGGCATTAAACTTATGTTAGTCATTCTTACTATAGGCATATTTTGCCAACCGTCAGCTCTATTTGTACCATTTGATTTTTGATTAATTTTTACTGCAGTATCTCTAGAGGTAATGAAGTTCTTAAATATACCTTTGTCTATGATAACAGTCTTTTGAGATTTAACCCCATCATCATCATATCCCAAAGAACCCAGGCCCTTAGGTGCAGTACCATCGGCCACTATCGTAACGAATTCTGAACCATATTTAAATTCCTCATTTAATTTATCAACAGTTACAAAACTCATGCCTGCATAGGCAGCTTCCGAGCCAAAAACTCTATCTAACTCTACAGGATGTCCTACACTTTCATGTACTTGCAGTGCTAACTGAGAACCATCAATAACTATATCAAAACGACCACTTGGACACTCCTGCGCATTTACAATCATCTCTGCTTCCTTGCCAATACGCTCAGCATTCTCTACAAGATTTAATGATTTAACATATTCGTAACCTGATGTAGCATGGTTACCCCTGAAAGAATTAGGATAGGTTCTGCCCTGAACATCATCATTACTTGAAGCTAGTGCTTCAATTCCAGCACCTGATTCATAAAGAGTTTGAGTTATATAACTGCCCTCTGTATCTGCATAAATTTTTTCTTCTTTTTGAAAATCCATAGAAGCTGAAGTATTGGATAAGTTTGCACTTTTCCTCATAGTCTCTTCAGCTTTTAAAAGAAGCTCAATTTTCTCTGCTTTTGAAACTGTAAAAGGATCAACTTCTATAGGCGTTATATAACTATCCACAACTATATCTTTTTGCGCCATTCTTATTTTTTCTGTCTGAAGTAGTCGACTAGCCTTTGCTAAATCAAGAGCATACAATGCAGTAGCTTCTAATCTGCCTAAATCTTGAGTGCTGGCAAAACCTAAAGAGCCATCTAATATAACCCTAATCCCTACACCTTTACTTCTTGAACTAGAAATATTTTGAAGCTTTAGATCCTCCGTAGAAATGTTTTCACACATCCTATCCACCATTCTTATATCTGCATAATCAACGCCTTTTTCTTTTAACATATCTAATGTTTTTAGTATTTCAGTTTTCAAATTATAGCCTCCTCGCATTTATCTAGAGTTATACATTTTTTACATTATAATTCTATATTCTATATTAAAATTAATAATCCTTCAATTATTATAAAATTTGCAATAAATATAATATATTGTATTGATATAATATATTGTATTAATATGTGTGTTATGGCTTATTGCTCATTTCAAGAAAATAATTTTCATGAAAAATATTTGCAAAAATTAAGTTTTTTTGAAGAAATATGAAAAAGTTATTGTTGAATTTTATATCTTATTGTATAATTATAACAAAAACACAAAAGAGGGAGTTTATATGAATAATTTAAAAGTAAGATCAAAACTTATAGTTTTTTCAATTGCGGCGTTATTACTTATTACCATGATGAGTGGGGTAGGATATTTTTATCTTGCAAAGGCAGACAAAAATATGACAAAAATGTATGAGGAAAATCTATTGAGTATTCAATACTTAGATGATAACAGAAACCAATCCAGGGCAATAGAGGCAGATACCTATTATATATTACTAAATACAGGTGATAAAGAAAAGCAAAGTAAAAAATCAGCAGATATCGAAGTTAGGAAGAAAATATTTGATACAAACTGGAAAAATTACAAACAAACCAATAATGATCAGTATGAAAAAGATAGAATTTTAATTATTGAAAGCAATCAGGAAAAGTTTATAAAAGGAAGAGATACCGCTATTAAACTAGCTATGTATGGGAAATCTGAAGAAGCTATGGCGGAATTAGCTTCCGTTGAAAATTATGGAGGTGAATTTCAAAAGAGTTTAAAAGAAATTGCAGAATATAACGTACAATTAGCCTCTGATTTAAATGTACAAAATAATAAAGATTTTAATACTTCAAAAAAGGTAACTCTGTCAATATTTTTACTTTCATTATGTATTGGTGCGTTGTTTACCGTTATGCTTAGAAAAGCTATTGCAAATCCATTAAGTTTAGCTGTAAATCATTTGAAACTCATAGCTACTGGTGATTTTACAATGGATGTTCCAGAAGAGACTAAAAAAAGAAAGGATGAAATGGGAGATATAGCAAAGGCAGTTGATAGTATGCAAAGTTCATTAAAACTTTTAATTAAAAATGTAAGTAAGGAATCCAATAGAATTAAAACAGTAGTACATAATGTTTCGGAAAATGTAAAAATTTTAAACATGAATATAGAGGAAGTATCCGCAACTACGCAGGAATTATCCGCGGGAATGGAAGAAACAGCAGCCTCAACTCAAGAGATGAATGCAACAGCGGATGAAATAGAAAGAGCGGTACAATCTATAGCGACAAAAGCACAAGAAGGGGCTATAGAAGCTCAAGCAATAAACAAAAGAGCTATGAATACTAAAAGTAATGTTACAGGATCAAAAGATAAAGCATTACAAGTATTTTCAAAAGCCAAAGATAAATTAGAAATAGCAATTGAAAATTCCAAAGTAGTGGCACAAATTAGTGTATTATCTGAATCCATCATGCAGATATCATCACAAACCAACCTTTTGGCATTAAATGCGTCCATCGAGGCAGCAAGAGCTGGCGAGGCAGGACGAGGTTTTGCAGTAGTTGCAGATGAAATAAGAAAACTTGCGGAAGAGTCAAGAAGTACAGTGACTAAAATACAAAGTATAACAGAAAAAGTAACTGGTTCAGTAACTGATTTATCTGTAAGCTCTAATGAATTATTAAAATTTGTGTCTGAGGATGTTCAAAATGATTATAATACATTATTAAATGTGGCAGATGAATATAGCAATGATGCAGACTTTGTAAACAATATTGTACTAGAGTTTAGCTCAACGTCAGAGGAACTTTTAGCTTCACTTCAAGAGGTGATAAAGACTATAGAGCAAGTAGCTCATGCTTCAAATGAAGGAGCAGAAGGAACTACAAACATTGCTCAAAAGGTATCGGATATAACTGAAAGATCCAATGGAATTATTGAGGATGTAAAGAAATCCACAGAAAGTGTAGAAGGATTAAATAAAGAAATATCAGTGTTTAAAATCTAACATCTGGCTTATATAAATAAAAAAGCTGTGAATAGTTACTTCACAGCCTTTAAGGTTAAAGCAAAGGGAGACTCCGCTTTAATCTTTGTTTTATGTTATAATAATATGAAATTATGTTAATTTATTCAATGATTTTATTTCTTGAATTAGCTAGCGTTATTATTGCTATAATTACCGATAGGCACACTACTGCTATTATTTGTGAATTATTTCTACTTAAAGATAATAAAGCCATACCCATATAATATATACTAAAATATAAGCCTAATGCCAAACCTATTGTTCTACCTACAAATTGAGCTATTTTTGAAAAAATCATAATATGTTCCTCCTCTTATTTTAATATTTATATTACTTTTAAAATGTTTTGCGTTTTTCTCTATGGTTTTATTATAGGACATAAGGAGTCCCAACAGTAGTAACTTAGGTAATCATATGGCATTACTTAAGTCATGTTAAAAAAATACAATTTATTACTTGTAATTTTATGGAGGTTATCATGAGAAAAATTTCAACATATTCACGAAAAATGTGGACAATAGATGGATTAATCACAACAGGGGTATTTTTATCAATTGCGGTGGTACTAAATGTATTTTTAGAATTCGATGCTCTATGGAAATGTGTATTAACTATCAGCATATATGGACTAGCACTAATTTTTTTCATAAATTCATTATTAATGCCAAAATATAAATTCGAAAAATTTACATATGATATAGATGAGGAAAAGATTATTTTAAAACATGGAGTATTTATTGAAAAAAATATAGCAATTCCTATGAAGAGAATTCAATATGTAGATACAGAACAAGGGTTAATATTAAGAAAACATAAGCTTGTAAATTTAACAGTTCATACTGCTGGAGGGCAGTTTGTAATTCCTTATTTGGAAAGTGAAATAGGAAATGAGATTCAGTTAAGTATTGCAAAAATTGTTCAGGAGAAAAGTATATGAGAGAACTAAAACATCCACATAAATTCTTGATATTTTCAGAAATTTTTAAATCTACGAAAAACAGCATAATTCCATTTATTTTATTCTGGGTATCGGTAGGTTCAAAAATCTTAAGAAAATATGGAGGAAAGTATACATTAATTTTAGTAGTAATAGCTTTCTTAATTGTAGTTACTATTTTAGCTATAGTTAAATGGAAGAAGAATGTATATGCCCTAGAGGATGGAGGGATGTACATAAAATATGGATTTTTTGAGATACATGAGAGAATATTGCCTTTTACACAAGTTCAAAGTGCGGATATATCTTCTTCAGTAGTTCAAAGGTTATTTAATGTTTGCAAGCTTGAAATTGATACTGCTGGAGGAGATATAAAGTCTGAAATATCTATGTTCTTATCTAAGCAAGAAGCACTAAAAATCAAAAGTATTATATTTGAAAAACATAAAAATGAAGAAGAAGTTAAGGAAGAAGAAAATAGAAGAAAATTTACTTCTTCCTTAAAAGATTTATTTGTCATGGCAACAATGTCTAGTCGTATCTTAGTAGGATTTTCTGTGATTATAGCTTTTTACTATAAGATAGACAATATAATACCTAAAGGGGTTAAAAGAAGAGCTCAACTATTTAGTAAAGACGTGATGAAAGTGGTTGCCGGTACAGGCATAACAAAATATATAGTAGCATTCATTTTTATTATGTTATTAATTTCATGGATAATGTCAATCATTGTAACTATAATAAAATATTACAATTTTACAGTTATTAGGGAAGAACAAAATATTAAATTATCCTATGGCCTTTTTGACAAAAAGGAAGTAACTATTCCAGTAAAACGAATTCAAAGTTTAATTATAGTAGAGGGAGTTATTAAAAAGCCGCTAGGATATTTTTCATTAAATGTTGAAACTATAGGTTATGGGAAAGATAAAGGGGAAAGCACAATGATTTGTCCTATTGCTAAAAGGAAGGTACTTAACAAGTTTTTTGAGGATATTTTACCCGAAATGAATATAACTTATGACTTAATGAAGTCTCCTAGAGAAGCTTTAAAGGGATTCCTTCTACTTAGATTATCCAGTGCTTTTATAGTAATAGTACTAATAGCTATCTTTGCTCCTTATGGATACTATGTATTTCTATTAGTACCTATTATAATAGTTTGGAACTATATAAGATTTAAGGATAATGGTTTGTATTATGGTAATGATTTTGTTGTCATGAGATATAGGGAATTAGCAAGGAAAACTGTTATAATTAATAAGGAATGTATTCAGTCTTTTGAAAAAATACAGAATATTTTTCAAAAGAGAAAAGCTATTGCTAAATATAAAGTAACTATAGCTGGAGATAGCTTAGGTAAATCATATAAGGTTAAATATATAGATGAAAATTATGTTGAAGACATTGTGTGATTAGATGTAATTACTTAAAAAACGAAAAAGCTATGAATTTTATTTCATAGCTTTTTATTAAAGTAAAGGGGGACTTCGCTTTAATTTGTATTTTATTTATATTCAAATAATAACATAGAATTATGACAATAAAATGAACAAAATGTGTAATATATATTAAATATTAAAAAAACGACTATTATGGCAAAATTCGATAAAATAAGTTTGAAATTATATAAGATGTAAAGAGTAATCATTTTTGTTTATCAAATAATCTTTGAAAAATACCTTTTCTTCGATGAAGCTCTTCCTCAGCTGCTGCTTTAGCTTTTTGTCTTTCAAGAGTTTTAGTTAGATTATTAACCAATTGGATATCATGTTCTTTAATGGTCTCAGGTAATGATAATATGGCTTTATTTTTCTCTTGATCTTGTCTAAACAGAATCTGTGTATTTTCTAGTAATTTATTAATATCGTAGAGTTGCCCGTCTTTTACATTTAACTGCTCTTTAAGAAATTCGATATTATTTTTAAGTATCTCAATCATATCCTCTTTTAAGTGCGTAACTTCTGTAGCAGCAACTTCTTCTTCTGCAGTTTGATTATATTTTAGAGATTGTTTAATTGCTTCTAGGCCTTCCTCATCAACACATGTTTTCCCGTTATGGAATATTAAAAAAGCTTTTATTTCAGGTAATTTCATCTTAGCATAAACGGTTACTTTGCTTATGTTTAGCCGTTTAGAAATTTTTAATGCATCATACATCATTCTACTCGCCTCCTATACTATTTATAGGAAGTATTCTCCAAATATTACCAAATTCCTTTTTTTACAAATTAAATTCTTGTAAAACATAATAACAAATTAACTATATATCCAATTCTATATTATTTTTATCAACAAGAGTTAATGATCTAAAATGTTGCTTCAATTCTTCTTTGAAATTATTATTCATGTCACTTGTTTTTTCTTTTTTACGATAGTGGTCCTTATTGATTATCTGATTCATATATCTATATAAAAATATGCTTAATTTAATATTTTTGTTGTTAGTCATATTGTTAGTCATATATTTCATCTCCAAAAAGTTTAATTATTACAGTGAATTTGTTCTGTACGATAATTATACACCAAATTACACAAAACGACAAAGTATTTTATTTTTCCATATATACATTCAGTATTATTCGCATATTGGTAATTGTTGGTTATAATATTTTGAGTTATATAATAAAGCAAGGTGTTATTTTGCAATATTAAGACGAAAATATCTATTACATTATAATTTATATGGGCATACTACTAACAGTAAATTGTGGAGGAAGGAGGGATTACTGATGAAAAAGAAAATATTTTTAATTTTTTCAGTTGTTGTCTTAATTATTATAGTATCTGGTTACTTAATAATAAAAAATATAACTACAACAAGTTATGGTAAGCTTGATAAAGTATTTGGTGTAATGTCAAAAATAGAAAAATATTTAAACCCTGATTCCCTAAAAGAAAAATCAATATATGAAATACGTATAGCCTTACATAAGGCTACAACAATATGGAGCCCTAAGCCTATATCCTTTTCAAATATTAAAAATATGGATATAAAAACAGATATAAATCAAGTACCAGTACGAATATATACTCCTGATAATGGCGAAAATTTTCCTTTGATAATCTATTCTCATGGTGGTAGCTTTATAAGTGGTAATATTGATGACTGCGACAATATTTGCAGAAAGCTTTCAAAAAATTCAAAAGCTATAGTGGTATCTGTAAATTATCGACTTGCACCAGAAGATCCCTTTCCGGCTGGACTTAATGACGTATATAATGTGCTCCAATGGGTTTATAAAAATGCTAAGAGTATTAATGGGGATTCTAGTCGAATATGTGTTGTGGGGGACAGTGCTGGCGGTAACCTTTCTGCTGTGGTTTCTCAAATGGCACGTGATAAAGATGGTCCCCCTATAATTTCTCAGGTGCTAATATATCCAGTTACAAACATTTATGAGTTAAATACTAAATCTTGGTCGTATTTTGGTATGGATTATAATCTTACAAAGGAAAACTCTGAGAAATTTATATCCCTATATACTCCAAGATTAAAAGATAGGAAAAGTGAATATACTTCCCCTCTATTATCTGAAAATTTCAAGGGATTACCCGATACACTTATAATTACAGCTGAATTTGATCCGCTAAGAGACGAGGGTGAAGATTATGGAAATAAATTAAAGCAGGCAGGTGTGAATGTGGTTTCTACAAGATATAAAGGTGTTACGCATGGTTTCATTTCTATGGGAAAGATTACAAAAAAAGCATATGAGGCTTTAAATGAAATTTCCACATATCTAATAACACAATTTAATAAAAAGCAGATTTAATATTTTAAATAGTATAATAAACTCTAGAACTTTGAATCTAATAGGGTATTTCTGTTGCACTAATTATAAAAAAATAAGTAAAAGCTATGAAATTAAGGTATTAAGCCTATATTTCATAGCTTTTTTATGCCTTGATTTCACCAAACTACAAGTTAGTTCATAATATATATATATATAATTCTAAGCAAAATATTGAATAGCAAAAAAAGTTTTAAACTTAATATGTAATAAGAGAGCCTCTATAGAGGCTCTAGATAATCACATAAGCTTAAAATTTTAGTAAACTAATGAATATAATTAATAAACAAGTTGAGTTATTAGATAAAATGTGATGCTAAAAAGAGGAGAATGTGATTTTATGAATATATGCGTTATTGGAGCGGGTTATGTAGGACTTATAACTGCATTATGCTTTGGTAAAAAAGATAATAAAGTGATTTGTGTAGAAAAAGATTTAGAGAAATTAAGCATGCTAAAAAATGGCATACCAACTATCTTTGAAGGGGGATTGGATGAACTATTAAAAGAGTGTTTAAGGATAAATAGTGTTGAGTTTACGCAGGATTTAGAGCAAGGTATTAAGTCTTCGGATATAATTTTCATTGCGGTTGGAACTCCAACAAAGAAAAATTGGGAGGTAGACATTCAGCAAGTAAAACAAGCGGTAAATTTAATTTGCAAATATATTGATAAATATAAAATAGTAGTAACTAAAAGTACAGTGCCAGTAGGTACTCAGAAATATATAAAAAGCAAGTTATTAGAAAATCATATACCACAGGAATATTTTGATGTGGTCTCTAATCCAGAATTTTTAAGGGAAGGTAATGCTATAAATGATTTTTTTTATGGGGATAAGATAGTTATAGGCTGTGAATCAGAAAAGGCTGAGGACATAATGAGAAAATTATATGAGCCATTTAATATAAAAATGGTGTTTACAACTCCTGAAACAGCTGAGCTAATTAAATATACCTCAAATGCATTTTTATCTGTGAAAATTTCCTTTATGAATGAAATAGCTAATCTTTGTAATAAAGTTGGAGCAGATATTAATGTAATAGCCTATGCTTTAGGGCTAGATAAGAGAATTTCCCCCTTGTTTTTAAAAGCAGGTATTGGTTATGGAGGGTCTTGTTTCCCAAAGGATACAAAAGCTTTAATTAGAATATCTGAAAACAATAACTGTGAGCTTAAAATTCTAAAAGCTACTGTTGATGCAAATCAGCAGCAGAGAGTCTTGCCAGTGAAAATATTAAGGGAACATTATAAAGAGCTCCAAGGGAAGACTGTATCTATATTAGGGTTAACATTTAAGCCGGATACAGATGATATTCGGGAAGCACCATCTATATATATTATTGAAAAATTAATAAAGAATAAAGTTAAAATAAAAGCATATGATCCAATGGTTACAGTGGAGATAAAAAAAACATTTCCAAATATAATTTATTGTAGTGATATGTATGAATGCTTAGTAGATTCAGATGCATTAATAATATGTACAGAATGGAGCGAGTTTTATAATCTTGATTTAAACAAGGTAGCTTCCTTGATGAAGGAATCTGTAGTAATTGATGGAAGAAATATATTGGATATGAATAATATTAAAGGAGCTAATATTAAAGCGTATTACTCTATAGGTAAAGGGAACATTAAAAACTAAGTTATATAAAAAGCGCTAGTACTTTTAAAATATAAGTACTAGTGCTTTTCATTTACATGATTAATATTTCAGCACCTCAGTTGATGATCTAAACCACTTTACAAATTTCGAAATTCCATCATCAAATTTTGTTGAGGGATTATAACCTAAAATTTCCTTGGATTTAGAAATGTCAGCATAAGTTATTTCCACATCACCAGGCTGCAGGGGTAAATATTTTATATTAGCTTTAACGCCAATCTCAAATTCTAATCTTTGCAGCATATATTTAAGCATAATTGTATCAGATCTGCCTAAATTAAAAATTTCATACTTATGAGTACCTGTACTTGACCAGGTAATGGATTTATCTATTCCCGCAATAATATCATCAATATAGGTGTAATCTCTTTGAGTAGTACCATCTCCGAAAATAGTAACTTCACTTTCTTTTAATATGAGATTTGTAAATTTATAAATAGCTAAATCAGGCCTTTGTCTTTTTCCATATACAGTGAAAAATCTTAAACAAGCTATATTAATTCCATATAGATGACTATAAACATGACACAGAAGTTCACCGGATTTTTTAGTAGCAGCATAAGGTGATATTGGAAAATCTACTGGGTCAGTTTCGGTAAAGGGAAGTTTTTTATTGTTTCCATATACAGAAGAAGAGGAAGCAAAGATAAATTTATTTATACCAAATTCATTACATAAATCCAATAAATTTAGAGTGCCGCGAATATTTACTTCGTTATATAAAAGTGGGTTTATAATTGAGGGGCGCACACCAGCCATAGCAGCAAGATGAACTACCACATCTATTTTGTATGAAGTAAATACTTCTTTTAAAAAATTAGTATCTCTTATATCACCTTCTTGTAGTATTAAATTATCATCAGTAATATTATTTAATTTCATGGTGTTTTTTATTTCCGTAATGTTAAATCTTTTTATTTCAGGATTATAAAAATCATTAAAGTTATCAATAATGATTATTTTATGATTGTTTTTTAGTAAATAATCACAAAGGTTTGAACCAATAAAGCCTGCTCCTCCAGTTACTAAAAGTGTATAACTCAACGTGGCACCCCCTAATCTCTAAAAAATCATTTAACACTATCAAAGAGTTTTAATAAATCCTTAGCTAGTCTATTAAAATTATACTTTTCCTCAGCTGTTTTTCTGCCATTAACACCTAGTTTAAGTGCTAAATCACTATTGTCTAAAAGACGAACTATATTTTTCTCTAGCACCCTTGGATTGGTATAATCATTCATTACAAAGCCATTTACGCCTTCAATCATTACTTCAGCATTACCTCCTCGATTAGTGGTTATAATAGGTAATCCAGCAGCCATAGCTTCATAGTGAACTCTTGCTAAGGGTTCTTTCCATTGGGACATGTTTACAAAGATGTCTCCCATACTATAATATTTTGGAATTTCAGTAGGGGCTAAGTAACCTGTAAAAATAACTGGTCCTTTTAGCTCTTTAGATGCTCTTTTTAATAATTCTATATAAGCATTAGATTCATTTCCACCATACCACTTGCTCCCTATAATCATTAGTGCAGTATTGGGGTGGGATTCCATAACAGAATTCATGGCATCTATTACAATATGGGTACCTTTTTTTGGAGTTAATCTACCTACATATAATATTGTTTTATGATTTTGAAGGCCATATTTTGCACGCAATTTATTTCTATAAGAATCCTTGTCATCATTCCAAATTGGGTTATATATATTACAATCTACTGCAGAATACACAGGGTGAAGTTTACTAGCAGCAGAGGGATATAAATCTTTTACACCGCTGGCAATAAAATGGCTTACAGTTGTAATAAAACTTACTCTATTAATACAGGCATTAGCTAAGTTTGAATTGATTTTGTTTTGTAAAAACATTTCATTATGCAAACTTAAACTAAATGCGCAAGTTAAATCTTTACTTAAAAAGTTAATCCAACGAGGCCTGTTAAAAACATGCACTAAATCAAAGTCATTTGTAAGAAAATTTTTTAAACCACGAACATACTCTTCCGTAGTGCTTGCAGGCAATCGTATATATTTTACACCGCTCTTAGAATCTCTGTTAGGTAGTTTAGGATCTTCTATGCAAAACACAGTTATTTCATGAAACTTTGATATTATAGGCAAAGCACCTTCAAGATATAATTGAACTGCCCCACCATTAATTGGAGGAAAGGTAAGTTTTTCAGTACAAATAAATGCTATTTTCATAAGAACACTCCTTTTAAAGCCATCTTTGCAAAATTGTAAATTTATTTAGTTCAAACTTTGAAGTTGAAGTAATTTTGTCACTACCTATTAGCTTAGGATTTTTATGCAATGTCTTTACTAAGCCAAAAAACCAGTGAGGGAACATTAAATCAATTTTTAAAACTTTCTTTTGCTCAGGTGAGAGGGTAGTATTTGTTTCATAGTATTTTAAAATAGCTTCAATGTTTTGTATGCTATAATCATTAAATTTCATCATTCTCTTTCCAATTATCTTTCTTAAATCCCTAATAGGTAAATCATAAGTTACGCCATCTAAATCAATAACAGTAGCTCCTTCTTTTGAAAGCATAATGTTGCCAGTGCCAAAATCCTGATGGCATAAACAGGACTGTTTTTGCTCAATACTACATAAATCACTATAAGGAGATTTATTAATTAGATTAATAGTTTTATTACAAATTTCTATGATGGGATCTACATGCTTTACATAGGTAGAATAAGATGTATTATTAGGGGTTTGTATACAGAGTTCCTTTATTTTTAGCATTCTATTTTTCATGGATTCATATTGAGTTGGCCATTTTCCAAGTTTAGATGATACTATGGCAGTGGTGGGTGGCTCATATCCAATTGAGTCAATATGAAACTTTGACAATGCTTGCAGTGCTAAAGGTAAATCTTTAGGATTCTCTAAATTCATATCTCTTCCAGGAATCCAACTGTATAATACAAATATTTGTCCATTGTATTCAGTAATAGCATTCCCTTTAGAATTAGGGTAGATTTTTGGTACCTTACCACCATTATTCAATATATATATTTGAGCATTAACAGAGAAAAGAGCTTCTTCCAATGAATGCTTCAACCGTTTAAGACATAATGTAGTACCTTTATAAGTGAATTTCCACAATGTTTTAAGTCCTTTACTTTGTATTGTTTGTAAATTTTGTGGTGTTATATTATATGCTAGAAGAACTTTTGTACCAAGTTCTGAATAATTAGTTAAGTCTTTTTCCATTGTAAATGCCTCCTATACTAACCTATGAAGGAATAATTCTTTCGAAATTTTGTAAAATTGGATCTATAGATTTTTCTACTTTTATCATTGATTTTAGTCTTTCAACATATCTATCTTCAGTCCAAGCAGCTTCCCGCTTCTCATAATATTTACTCATTATACCTACGAAGAGATGAGGGAATGTTATAGCTTCTTTTAGTACTTTCCATTTCCAAGGTTCAAGAGGATTTACAGTGTTGTACCAATGTAGAATTTGTTTTGCTTGATTTAAATCCCAGGTGCCATGTTTTTTCATTACTTTATTTAAAAATTTTCTGATATCCCGTGTAGGCAAATCAATTGCTATAGAATCTATATCTAAAACAAATATTTCCTTGGATTTTGTAAGAATGAGATTTCCAGCGGTAAAATCTTGATGACAGAGGGAATTTAAATTTTTATCAGCTTCAACCCATTTGTTATAACCCGAATTTTCGTTTTCACTTATGGCCAGTTGCATTCTTTTATAAAAATGTGGAAACACACTTAGGATAATTTCACCAAATTCCGAATGTCTAGGTTTAGACTGTTCCATATCATAAAAACCTTTTAATTTAGTCATTCCATTTTGAAATTCTTCCCTTTGAAGGCCTAAGTGAATTCTCACTTTACAGTCACTGGGTGGTACAAAGTTTTTAGATGCAAGATGAAAATTAGCTAATTGCTGTACAACGAGTCTTAATTCTTGAGGGTTGTCCTCATTTGGAGTGACGCCTGATATAGCCTCACTTAAAACATAGCAGCAATCAACCTCTTTTATAAACTTAGCACCTTGTTTTGTTTTAATAATTTGAGGAAGCTTAACTTTGTTAGCCTGTAAATGTTCCACAGCTGCAAGTATAAATTGGAGGGTTTTAGCAGAGCAAGAATGTTTTTTTAAAATTTTATCACCATAAGGTGTTTTTATCCACCACACTGCCTTTTTACCTTTATTACACTCATTTCTTATATTAGTTACAGTAATATCATATTGGGCTAATATTAAATTTATATTTTCTTCTCCCATGGTATGGCCTCCTTGTAAATCGATTAAGAAGACAACAATATTAATTTTATCTCTTCTATAATTATAAAAAGTTATTTATTTTAAAATTGCTCTAGCAATATACTCCATTTTAAAATTTAATTTTATATATTGTGAATTTAAAATTAAACAATTAAATGATGAGCTATTTAAGAGAATTGAGTTTGCAATGCTATAAATTTAATTTTAAAATTTGTTTATATAGATAATAAATATAAGCTGTGTAAATAAATTTATAACTTTATATGGAACCCTGAGGAGCCTTATTAAATATTAAGGAAAAGAAAACTATTATAAGATAATATTGGTTAATAGATAGAACTATTAATTAAAATTTTTATAGTGCATCCTCAGGGAATGTTAATTTAAAATTTATTAAAACTCAAAGGTTTTATCTTCATTATCATTTGTATTTTCTTCAAAACCATCAAATTGTTCAGTTTTTTCGCCCCATTTAACTTTAATTGTAAAGTCACCATAATTTTCATCTGAATCAAATTTAATTTGATAATCTAATTCTTCATTATCTGGTATTAAAACACGTTCTCCTTCTATTTTAAGTCTGTCCTTGAATAATTTTATAACTTCATCTTTTAAGAAAAAATAAAATTCTTCTTTGTTACCAGTATATTTTTCTCTAGAATTCATGTATAAAGCCCCCTTTCTTTATAATAATATTCCAGTGGGGACTCAAGGGTGATAGTATTTATGTATATTTTTTAAGGAATTGGGAAAATAAATAACCCCTCCATAGAGTTTATCTATGGAGGGGTAATAGGATTTATATATTATTTAGCCTGAACTGTAGTTTCGGATTTGCTAAAAGTATTAGCAAGTTGTTGTGAAGGTGCATCATAAGGTGATACCCACTTGCGGTTTACAGCTAGCTCTGTTAATGCTGAATGACCACCTATTATTTGATTTAAACTAGAGGAGTATATTGCTTTTAATTCAGGGGTAGCGCTGGTCATAGTGGCGTTTAGATATGCATCTGCTGCACTTTTTGCAGATCCAATCATATTTCCAACTATTACTTCATCATTAATATCTGTGTTATTTTTTACGATATTGTCCATTATTATTCCCATATTATTTTGTCCCTCCTATTGTCGCTTGATTTTCATTGATGAATTGTTGTACTCCTTTTATTCTTCCCTCTGCTGCTAAAACACCAGTCTCGGCTTGTCTTTTTAATTCTTCATCACTGATTAGATTTTTCATAACTTTTGCCACTGCTAATCCATCTTTTTCCATGGTTAACAGAGTTGTTAAGGATAATAACTCACCTTCAGAAAGCTTTCTCATAATAATACCTCCAAATAATAATATTTTTTTACACTTTATTATGTGCATTTACGAAACAATTAAACCTTGGAATAACTTGTAATTTTATTAGAGTTTTGCCTTAAAAATAAACTTTCTATGAAAGGAAAGTAAAAAAAGCATGCTAAAATTAGTGGTTTAAAAGTGAAACAGTAAGGATAAATAATACTAAGGTTTTACATGTTTACTATGTCACCTATAATTATGTATAAGCATAGAATGGAATGAAATGTATTATTCATTTTATTGGAGGTTTTTACATGAGTAATAAATATAAAGTTTGCGTATATGCAATCTGTAAAAATGAAGAAAAATTTGTTGATCGCTTTATGGATCACTTTAGTGATGCTGATGTTGTTATAGTTGTAGATACAGGCTCTACCGATAATACAATTAATAAACTAAAAGAAAGAGGAGCCATTGTTTATTCTATGGATGTGAGTCTATTTCGGTTTGATTATTCAAGAAATGAATGCTTAAGTTTTATTCCAGATGATATAGATATTTGTGTATCCGCAGATCTTGATGATGTTATTGAGAGTGGTTGGAGAAAGCATTTAGAAAATGCATGGACAAAAGAAACCACAAGAGGATTATACCTATATAATTGGAAGGTTAATGATGACGGCTCGCCTGCGGTACAATATACTTGGGACAGAATTCATGCAAGACATGGATATAGATGGATATACCCAACACATGAGATTTTAGAATATTTGGGAGAGGGGGAGCAAAAACAAGTTTATATTAAGGGTCTGGTAGTTAATCATTATCCTGATAAGACAAAAAACAGGAGTTTAAATCTTCCATTATTGAAATTGGCTATTGAAGAAAATCCTAATAGTAGTAGAAACACATATTACCTTGGTAGAGAGTATATGTTTGAGAGGAACTGGGATGATTGCATTTTAACCTTAAAGAATTATTTATCACTGCCTACATCAAATTATGAAGAAGAAAGAGCATCATCTATGAGGTTTATTGCAAGAGCATATTGTGAAAAGGGAGAAATATTAAACGCTAAAAAATGGTATCATAAAGCCATAAGTGAATCTATTTCATTAAGAGAACCCTATATAGAGTTATCTTTATTAGCCTATAGGGAAAAGGATTGGATTGGTGTTTATTATTATGCAACTGAAGCTTTAAAAATCAATAAAAAAACATTCAACTTTGCAAACGATGAAAATGCTTGGGACTATACTCCTTATGATTTAGCAGCTTTAGGTTGTTATAATTTAAATCTCATGGTTGAAGCAATAGAATTTTCTGAGCAAGCTATTAAGTTTTCGCCTAATGATGAAAGGCTGTTAAATAATCATAAATTTTATTTAGATAGTTTATAAATATAAATTTCATTTTATATAATATAAAAAATATAATATAGAAATTAATCAGCCAAAACTCTTGGCTGATTAATTTTTGTGCTATATTTTTTTCGAATTTAACTGTAAGTTTTTATTAAATCTGTTTAACGTAAATTAAAGTCCTTGCATACTATGTAAGGACAGTATTATAAATTATGCAAAAAAAATAATAGCATTTTATATAAATACAATGTCAATATTTTATGATTTTATATAAAGAAAGTATTATATATAAGGATGGTGTATATTATGGGTAAATCCAATGATGCTTCATCTAAGAAGTATCAATGTACCGAGATAGATGGAACAACTGGAAATCTTATTATAAATAGTCAAAATTGTTATGACAAAGACGACGATTATAATTATGACAGAGATGAATGTCGTAAGCATGACAGGGATGATTGTCGTAAACATGACAGAGATGATTGTTGTAAACACGACAGAGATGATTGTTGTAAGCATGACAAAGATGATTGTTGCTGCTGCAAGCATTGCTTCCCAGCATGTATAATTGGACCAACTGGACCAACTGGGCCAACTGGTCCAACCGGGCCTACTGGACCTACAGGTGCTACTGGACCTACAGGTGCTACTGGAGCAACTGGTCCAACGGGAAGAACCGGGCCAACCGGACCTACAGGTCCTACAGGTCCTACTGGTAATACAGGTGCAGATGGTCCTACTGGTCCAACAGGTCCAACAGGTCCAACAGGCCCAACAGGCGTAACAGGCCCAACAGGCCCAACAGGCCCAACAGGCCCAACAGGCCCAACAGGCCCAACAGGCGCAACAGGCGCAACAGGCCCAACAGGAGCAACAGGCGCAACAGGCGCAACAGGCGCAACAGGCCCAACAGGCCCAACAGGCCCAACAGGCGCAACAGGCGCAACAGGCGCAACAGGCCCAACAGGCCCAACAGGCCCAACAGGCGCAACAGGCGCAACAGGCGCAACAGGCCCAACAGGCCCAACAGGCGCAACAGGCGCAACAGGCCCAACAGGCCCAACAGGCCCAACAGGCCCAACAGGCCCAACAGGCCCAACAGGTCCAACAGGCCCAACAGGTGCAACAGGTGCAACAGGCGCAACAGGCCCAACAGGTCCAACAGGCCCAACAGGTGCAACAGGTGCAACAGGCCCAACAGGCCCAACAGGAGCAACTGGTCTAACTGGTCCAACAGGTCCAACTGGCCCAACAGGCCCAACAGGTCCAACTGGTCCAAGTTTCAATTCCTTTGCAAATGGTGTTATAACAATAAATGAATTATCAATTCCAGTTGGAGGCACTATTATTTATAATGCTGCAGAGATTGTAGGACCAGATCTCAGTTATAATCCAGCAACAGGTATTTTTACAGTTAATACAACAGGAGTTTATGTAATAGACTGGAAGATAGCAGTTACCCCAAATCCTGGAACCGTTTCTATACAGATTGATTTGGTATCATCCCTTCGTGGTGTTATTGCCGGTATATCTATTACAGCAACAAACCCAATTATAAGTGGCTCTAATAGAGTATATGCCGCAACAGCAGGAGAGACTTTCAGATTTGTTAATAATTCTAGTGGTCCTATTAGTATAGTATTAGTAGGTTTATCCGGACCAATTGGAACTGTATCTATTTTCAGAATTGTCTAGTAGGATTAAGTTCAATTTTAAAAGTAACAGATTATAAAAATAATTTTAAACATTAAAAGGCTACCTACCTTAGGTGGCCTTTTTTTAGATAATATCTAGATTATTTAATTACCTAATGGTGAAGCACTAAATTATACAATTTAATTTCATGGAGATGGAAATTGTGTTATTTTTAATTGGAAAATATACTCACTTTTTTTAATGTTTGCATATAATATTATGTACTAAATACTTTCTGGAGGTTTAAATTGAAGCAGACTGATACAGGAAAAAAGATGTCCAAAGTCGAAGAAATGAGCAATTGCATACCACAAGAAACCATAATTGAAAATGTTAGGCTAGCTGCTGCATATGTTCCATTCCAATTCCTTTGTGCTGTGTTTACGCCAATTGAAGCACTTAGAAGAGGAACTGCTTTTCCCGAACTTTACAGTCCTTACAAAGGTGAGGACAAAAAAAGTAGACCATGTCAATTGGAAACAATTAAAAAGGGGCGAATCTAATGAGAAATGAAATGAATAAAATGGAAATGCTAAAACAGATTAGCGCTACACGTTTTATGATGATAGACTTAGCGTTGTTCCTTAATACTCATCCATTGGATAGAGAAGCTGTTGTAGAGTATAATAATTACATTATGCAATGGAGAGGACTAAAAGAAAACTATGAGATGAATTATGGCATGTTAACTCAACTTAACTCCTTAAGCCCATACCCATGGCAATGGATAAACGAACCCTGGCCTTGGGAAAATGATGCTAATTTTATGTTTGAAAAGGAGGAAGTGTAATTTATGTGGACATACGATAAATTCTTAGAATATCCTGTAAAAATTAAAAATCCTAATCCAGAAATGGCAAAAATTATTATTACTCAATATGGCGGTCCAGACGGTGAGCTAGGTGCATCATTAAGATACTTAAGTCAGAGATTTTCTATGATAACTCCCGAAGCTATAGCAACATGTAATGATATAGGCACTGAAGAACTAGCTCATTTAGAAATGGTTGGAAGCATGGTTCGTCAATTAATGAAATGCGCAACGCTAGAAGAAATTCAAAAAGGCGGAATGAGTGGCTACTATGCTGACCATGGTAGAGGAATATACCCTGTAAGCGCATCAGGCGTTCCTTTTAACGCATCATATATTCAATCAAAAGGGGATCCCATTGTAGATCTTACTGAAAATTTAGCTGCAGAACAGAAGGCAAGGGCTACCTACGAATATCTAATTAGTATGGCTGATGATCCAGATGTAATAGAGCCTTTAAAATTTTTAAGAGAAAGAGAAGTTGTTCATTATCAAAGATTTGGTGAAGCTCTAAGAATTGTTCAGGATCATCTACAAGAACCACACTTATTTGTAATGCATAAACCAGTTTAGAGTTTAAATATATATAGTTGTTGAATTTTATTTAACAGCTATATATATTTTTTTTATCGCATTATTTTATTTATAATCTGCAATTATAGTCTTAAGCATTTTACACCAGGTTAATAATATATGAAATGTTCAATTTAATATTTAACTTCTTTTTTAACTGACTTATATTTAGATTTAGTCTCATCTTCAGGATTAATATATTCATAATCGTTTTGTTTATTTTTCTTGATTCCTAATGCAGCCATTTTATTTTTGGTTACAGTTAACTTATTGCTCATATTATCTCACCTTTCTTGTTAATATTTAAATTTACGCAAACATATATTTGTCTAATGATCTTTAGATATTATAATGACCAAAAATTCATTATATATGCCCTAGAATTTTATGCTAAAGAAACTTTAAATATAAATGAAGAAAATAGTAAACAAGATTTGCAAGAAAACGGCCTATATATAAGAATCAACAGATAGAGAAAAAATTGAAATTATATAAATTTAAAGAATTGGAATTGATTATGTAGTTAAGCAATATGTTGGTTAACAATATATATATACTAATAAGCATTAAGAATATATTGATAAACAATAAAAAATGTGATATACTACGGTTAATAATTAATTGCTACAGGTTAACTAATAGAAATATAGTTTTAAAGCTATATTTAGAAGTGTGTTTTAAGGGGCTACTTGCCAGGAGAATATGCATGAAAATAATTTTTAAAGCTGAAAAGCGCGAAAGGAGTTTGCAATGAAAAAAAAATATTTAACTTTAATACCCTTTATTATAGGGGGCGGTTGTATGATTGCCTATAGCATAATCGGATCTGAAGTCGCTCCAGATGGTACTCTTTTGGAACCATTTTATTTAATACCAATGAGTTTCTTATTCTTGGCTATTGGTATAATTCTTGTACTATCAGTGAGTATAGTGTCATTCTTTCGTAAATCTAAAAAATCTCACAGATAAATATTTGCACTCCCATGAAAATTTTTGGTAATTAATATGAACCAGCGGGATATAATATAGGTGTCATGTAGAAATTTAAAGAAGTAATGATTAGGAATAATGGATAGGTATTTAGTACCTATCCATTATTGATTTTTTTATGCTTCATTGATTAAATTTCTTTTATAAAATAGGTAAAATGAAATGACAGTTATTGTTACAGCTATAATATCGGCTATTGGTTCTGCTAATAAAACGGCGAATAATTTATCTTGAAAGAAGTTTGGAAGAATAAATATAAGAGGTATTAGCAAAACTATCTTTCTTAATAATGCTAGGAATAATGAAATTTTAGCTTGTCCTAAAGCTAGAAATGATTGTTGACAAGCTATTTGAGCGCCGAATATAAATGTACCTACAAAATAAATTTTAATGCTCCAAGTGGTAATAGACATAAGTTCTGGTGTCTTGTTAAATATAGAAACAATGGTTTCTGGAAATAGCATTAAAATACTTGTCATTACTATGGTGTAAGTTAAAGAACATGTTAATAAAAGTTTGATAGTAGCTTTTACTCTATCTAAGTTTTTAGCCCCATAATTATAGCTTATTATAGGTTGGGAACCTTGAGTTAAACCAATTAACGGCAGCATGATGATTTGCATTATACTCGCCATAATAGTCATAGCACCTACAGCCAAATCACCGCTATAAGCTTGAAGTTTTGTATTTAAAGAAACTAAAACTAAACTTTCAGTAGATTGCATAATAAATGGTGCAATACCTAAACTAACAATAGGAAGTATAATTTTGAGATTTGGCATTAAAAACTTTTTGCGTATTTTTAAAATGGTTTTTTTTCCAAATAAAAATTTTAAAACAAATATAGCGGAAACCATTTGAGCAATTATAGTTGCTAAAGCAGCTCCCTTAACTCCCATGTTAAAAGTGAAAATAAATATAGGATCAAGAACTATATTTATTGCAGCGCCAATCATTACGGTGCACATACTGATTTTCGTAAAGCCTTGTGTATTTAAAAAAGCATTCATGCCTAAAGCTATCTGAACAAAAACTGTTCCAATTAAATATATTGTTATGTAATCCTGAGCATACCCAATAGTTTGATCGCTTGCGCCAAAAGCATAAAGAATTGGACCCTTAAAAATTAAAAATACTACAGTTAAAATTATGCCTATAATAATAAGCATAGAAAAGCTATTGCTTAGTATTTTTTCAGCTTCCTCATTTTTCTTTTCACCCATTTTTATAGCAGCGATTGGAGCACCACCCATACCAATTAAAGCACTAAAAGCTGATATTATAAGAATTATAGGAAAAGCTATACCAACTCCAGCCATAGCAATTTCGCCATTTGGAAGCTTACCTATAAATATTCTATCCACAATATTATATAAAACATTTACTAATTGCGCTATAATGCATGGCAAGGCTAGTTTGAACAATAGTTTTCCTATTTTACCCTTTTCAAAATCTGAACTCGCTGAACTCATAACAAAAATCTCCTTAATCAAATTATTTTGATAGTATAACTAAATCCTTTTACAATTTTTGAAATTTCTATTGACATTGATATTTGTTTTGTGATATGATATAATTGTGATATTTGAAGTAGTGTAAATTGGTATTTTATGTCCGTATATAAGTATATATCAAAATTATATTTAAGTAAAGCTTAAATATAATTTTGATATATACTTATAATATTTTTATTTATTGTAACTTATAATTTGCGTGTAAAGTCCATTTTTTTAGGTGTGAAGTTTCAGTAATTGAGGGTGTAATTAAATAAGAGAAGTTTAAGCTAGCTGGAGTGGTGTAGATTCACTACTTTGGCTAGTTTTTTTTGCTTTCATTAAGAAAAAGAATTTGCCACTTGCAGGTGGATGGCACCAAATTAAAGACATTTAACAGAATATTATGTGAATAAACTTGCAATTACAGGAATAATATGGTATATATGAATAATAATAGTAATATTAATAGTAAAGTATAGAATTTATACTTTTATTAACAATGCTAGGGGGGGATTGGCGTGTCAAAATACATACTTAAGAGAATTGTTTCAAGCATACTCACCTTATGGGTGGTAGTTACTGCAACATTTATACTTGCACATGTAATTCCTGGTGGTCCTTTCGATAGAGAGAAGGTCCTTCCACCAGAGATATTAAAAAATATTCAAGAAAGATATAATTTAGACAAATCGCTATTGTGGCAGTATCAGAATTACATTGGTGATTTAGTAAAATTAGATCTTGGACCATCTTTTCAACAAAGAGGAACATCTGTTAATGACATTATTAATAGAGGCTTTCCTGTATCTGCGAAACTGGGAGCTGTTGCCGTTTCTATATCATTAGTTTTTGGGATAATCCTTGGGATAATATCCGCTTATAAACAAGGCAAGTGGCAGGACAACTTGGCAATGTTTATAAGCACATTAGGTGTTACCATCCCATCCTTCGTAGTTGCTACTCTTCTTATATATTTTTTAGGAGAAAAGCTGAGGTGGTTTCCAGTATTCGGTCTTTCGAGTCCGAGACACTATGTTCTACCTGCAATGGCTCTAGCAGGATTTTCTATGGCTTTTATATCTAGGCTTATAAGATCCAGTTTGCTGGATGTTATTCGGCAGGATTATATTAGAGCCGCAAGAGCACGAGGTTTATCTGAAACATCAATTGTTTTTGTGCATTCCTTAAGAAATGCGATACTTCCTGTAATTACCTATATCGGACCACTAGTTGCAGCAATTTTAACTGGAAGCTTTGTAGTAGAAAGAATTTTTACAATACCAGGCCTTGGTAGATCCTTTGTGGATAGTATATCTAACAGAGATTATACCTTAGTACTTGGAGTGACAGTTTTCTACAGTTTTTTATTAATTGTATGTAATCTCTTGGTAGACATTGTTTATGCATTTGTGGATCCAAGGATTAACATTGAAGGGTAGTGGTGATAATGGCTGAAAATACTATAAAAAAAATACCGGATTTTAAGCCGGTAAGCATTGAAAAAAGACAAAGCTATGTAGCTAACCGTGAAAGCGAAACTTACTGGCAAGATGCAGGCCGAAGACTAAAAGGGAACAAAGTCGCTATGGTTTCAATGGTGGTAATTATGTTTGTGTTAATAATGGCTATTGTAGGTCCCTTAATAAGCAAATTTGATTATGCTTCAAATAATCTTTTGAATTCAAACAAGTGGCCTGACAAAATTCATTGGTTTGGCACCGATGAACTCGGCAGAGATATATTTGTTAGAGTTATGTATGGAGCTAGAATATCTCTTTCTGTAGGTGTTGTAGCTGCAATTATTAATCTTACTATAGGTGTATTATATGGCGGTATTTCAGGTTATTATGGTGGCAATGTAGATAATATTATGATGCGTATTGTAGATGTTCTTTATAGTATACCAATGATGCTTTATGTAATACTTCTAATGGTGGTTTTAGGTAAGAGCCTTCTAAATGTATTCATAACCCTTGGAATTATATATTGGGTTGGAATGGCCCGTATTGTGCGAGGGCAAGTGTTATCTTTAAAGGAACAGGAATTCATATTGGCGGCAAAAGCTGCAGGAGCCAGCAAAATCAGAATTATTTTAAGACACCTGATACCTAATTCAATGGGTGCTATAATAGTTACTTTAACACTTTCTATACCTCAAGCGATTTTCACAGAAGCTTTTTTAAGTTTTATTGGGCTTGGCGTGGCTGCTCCAATGTCAAGTTGGGGTACATTGTGCAATGATGCGCTAGCCACATATAAAACTTTTCCTTATCAATTATTTATTCCAGCTTTAGCTATTTCTATAACAATGGTTGCGTTTAATCTTTTTGGTGATGGGCTTCGAGATGCCCTTGATCCAAAGATGAGAAAGTAGGTGAATATTGTGGAAAAAATTCTGGAAGTTAAAGATTTAAATACATCTTTTTTTACTCATGTTGGAGAAGTAAAAGCTGTTAGAAATGTATCCATTACTCTTGAAAAAGGTCATGCTTTAGGTATTGTTGGAGAATCCGGTAGTGGAAAATCTGTAACCATGCTTTCCATAATGAAATTATTAACTGATAATGGTAAATTGACTGAAGGTCAAATTATATTTGATGACGCAGATATAACAAAATACAACAATAAGGCTATGCGAAATATAAGAGGAAACTCCATGAGCATGATATTTCAAGATCCTATGACTTCTCTTAACCCTGTTCTAACCATAGAGAAACAAATGATAGAGCCTATTATACTTCATAAAAAAGTTTCAAAATCCCAGGCGATTAAACTTGCAGTAGATATGCTTAATCTTGTTGGAATCGCAAACCCAAAAACAAGACTAAAGCAGTATCCTCACGAATTTTCAGGTGGTATGAGGCAAAGAGTAATGATAGCAATAGCGCTTTCCTGTAATCCAAAACTAATAATTGCCGACGAGCCAACAACAGCACTTGATGTAACTATTCAAGCCCAAATATTGGAGCTATTTAAGGACATAAGGAAAAAACTTAATACTTCGATAATTTTGATAACTCATGATTTGGGCATTGTAGCAGACCTTTGCGATAGTGTTAATGTAATGTATGGTGGATATGTAGTTGAAAGAGGAAGCACAAGAGAAATTTTTTATAATGCAAAACATCCTTATACCTGGGGGCTTTTAAATAGTGTTCCTAATCCTAAGAATCTGGTAAAAGAAAAATTGAAACCTATAGAAGGGCAACCGCCTGATTTATTGGACCCTCCAAAAGGGTGTCCATTTGCTCCAAGGTGTGATTACGCTATGGAGGTATGTATGGTGGATATGCCGCAGCATTTTTCAATTGATAATGTTGATTCAACTGTCAGCATTCACAGTGCTGCCTGTTGGTTAAATCATCCTGATGCCCCCAAAATAGAAAGACCACTTAGGAAGGAGCAGATAATATGAAGGAGCCGGAATATTTATTGTCCGTAAGAAACCTAAAGAAATATTTTCCTGTACGACGAGGATTTTTTGGAAAAGGGAATAGTTTTGTTAAGGCAGTTGATGACTTAAGCTTTGATATAAAAAAAGGAGAAACCCTAGGGTTGGTAGGAGAATCTGGATGTGGAAAGACCACCTGTGGCAGAACTCTTTTAAAGCTTTACGAACCAACTTCTGGTGAAATTATATATAATGGACATCATATTGAAACCCTTTCGCCTAAACAAATGCTTTCTTATAGAAAACAAATGCAAATAATATTTCAAGATCCCTATGCCTCCCTAGATTCCAGGATGACAGTTGGAGATATTATTGGTGAAACTATTGATATTCATAAACTTTCAATTGGTAATGAAAGAAAAGATAGAATTAAACAACTGTTAGACATTGTTGGTTTAAATAACGAGCACATTAATAGATACCCTCACGAATTTTCTGGTGGCCAAAGACAAAGAATAGGTATTGCTAGATCTCTAGCAGTTGAGCCGAATTTTATAGTATGTGATGAGCCTATTTCAGCTCTTGATGTTTCTATTCAGGCTCAAATAGTGAATATGCTAGAAGAACTACAACAAGATATGGGCCTTACTTACCTTTTTATAGCTCATGACTTATCTATGGTTAAACATATTTCAAAAAGAGTTGGAGTAATGTACTTAGGGAAGATGATGGAGATTGGTGAGAGTAATGAGGTCTATTTACATCCACTGCATCCATACACACAAGCATTATTATCCTCAATACCATTACCAGACCCTGATGAAGCTGCAGCTAGCCAAAGGATTATATTGGAAGGTGATATTCCAAGTCCTATGGATCCACCTGAAGGATGTAGGTTCGCAGGTAGATGCAGATTTGCTAAAGAAATTTGTACCAAAGTAACTCCAGTATTAAAAAATATGGGTGGAGACCATAAGGTAGCCTGTCATCTTTATTAAAGGACGGAGGGTAACGAGCTTAATCCTTTAATATTTAGATAATTATAAAATGAAGGGGGATGTTATGTTGAACAAGAAAAAATTAAGCAGAAAAATAACTTTGGCTCTATGTATTGCACTCACTATGACTATGTTCGCAGGTTGTACTAGCAAAACACCTGTAAAGGAAGAGACAAAAACAAAGGAAGAGACAAAAGTAGTGGAGGAGCAATCCGTTGTTTATAATCTGGGAGCTCAACCGGATACTATAGATCCAACTCTTCTTACAACTGTAGGTGGAATGACTATAGCAAATCAAGTTTTTGAAGGTCTTATGAGACTAGATGAAAATAATAAACCAGTTGTTGCTGCAGCTGAAAAAGTTGATTTTGATGAAAAAGCTCCTACAAAATATGTGTTTCATTTAAGAAAAGATGCTAAATGGTCAGATGGAAAGGCTGTAACTGCAAAAGACTTTGAATATTCTTGGAAAAGGGTTTTGAATCCTAAAACTGCATCAGATTATGCAAACCAATTATATTACTTGAAAAATGGTCAAGCGTATAATGGAGGGAAAGCTAAAGTAGAAGACGTTGGAGTAAAAGCAACAGATGATTACACTCTTGAAGTTGAACTAGCAGTTCCAACAGCATATTTTTTACAGCTTTGTGCACTTTCAACCTTAATGCCTGTAAGACAGGATATAGTAGAAAAAGACCCTGAAAAATGGACACTTAATCCTGAAACCTATGTAGGAAATGGACCTTTTAAACTTACTTCATGGACACATGATGCTTCAATGGAATATGTAAAAAACGATAATTATTGGAATAAAGCTGAAGTTAAACTTGATAAAATGAAGTTTGTAATGATAGTTCAATCAACTTCTGCTCTTGCTGCTTTTGAAACAGGAGAAGTTGATTACCTTGATGATTTACCAAGTAACGACATACCAAAATTAGTTGCTGATAAAAAAGCTGTTTCAGTACCATATATAGGAAATTATTATATATCCCTTAATAACAAAATAAAGGGTTTAGATAATTCTAAGGTTAGAAAGGCATTAGCACTCGCTATTGACAGACCACTACTTATTGAAGCAGTATGGAAAGATCCTCGTAAACCAGCAACTGCATGGGTTCCTTTCGGCATTTCTGATTCAGATACAACTAAACAGTTTAGAACTGTTGGTGGAGACTACTATGATGGAAAAGGTGATATAGCAGAGGCAAAGAAACTTCTTGCGCAGGCAGGTTACCCTGATGGAAAAGGCTTCCCTGAATTTCAATATGCTTATAACAAAAATGAGACACATGCAAAAATAGCACAGGCAGTTCAAGATATGTGGAAGAAGAATTTAGGGGTAAATATTAAATTAACAGAAGTAGATTGGAAGGTATTCGTTCCGCAAAGAAGAGTAGGAGACTATCAAATCTCTAGGGATGGATGGATCGGCGACTTTATGGATCCAATGACTTTTATGGATATTATGGTGAGTACTGATGGAAATAATCATCCTAAATACAATAACCCCAAATACGATGAACTTGTACTCGGTGCAAAAAAAGAAGCAGATCCTGTTAAGAGAATGCAAATGTTACATGATGCAGAAAAAATATTAATGGAAGATATGCCAGTGGTTCCAGTAGCTTTCTATGTAAGCAATGTAGCTTGCAAAACCTATGTAAAGGGAGTTCGTAAGATACCTACTGGTATGATGTACTTTGACAGAGCATTTGTTGAAGGTAAAGCTGCAAAATAGATTAAAGAAATAGCCGGGGGAAACCTTGGTTATTTTCTTTTTAAATAATTATACAGCAAATTGCATCATTTTTAATTTGAAATATGACAATATTCTACTAATTTAGCAAAGTCACTATGATAGAATAAGTTTAACAGGGAGGAGTAAAGCAAAGGTCAAGGTAATTAAAGTGAAAGGGGAGTAATAGAAATGAGTTTTTTATTTAAAGAGAAAAAAAATAATGATGGAGTAGAAAAAATTGGATTTGGGGAAGTTTTAAATGATGATAAAATGATTAGAAGGGAAAGGAGATTTAGAATATTAAATTCAGTAATTATATATAATTCAGAAGAAGATTATTATGAGACATTGGCTACCTGCGTTAATGAGAATAATGTAATAGAAACAATAAGTATAGAAGCATTTGATATAAGCGAAAATGTTATAGAACTTAAAGGTGCATATATTGACTATCAAGAGTATGAAGAAGATTCAGAAATAAACTGTACTGGAAGAATATATTATTTGTAAACAAAGTTTGGACAAATACCTTAAATATATGGAAGATACTTTTAATATGACATAGGGAATGTATGGCTACCTTAAAAGGACCTGGCATTTCTTATGTATATTTTATCAATCTTTTACCTATTACAAACTTATCTTTGTAATATCCAGTTAATTCAGATATTTTTATAACATCATATGCGTTAGGGGAATGTATGAATTTATTATTCCCAATATATATTCCCACATGAGATACCTGGTTCGGTAGAACTGGATTTGTCATAAAAAAAACTAAATCACCCTTTTCAAGATTATTTATAGTGCGCCAAGAAAGCTTGGCATCTACTTGTAGGGTGAAAGTCCCTATTGAGGAAGGTCTAACCAACCACTCATATCGAGTGTTGCGTTGAAGCTGGTAACAGCAATACGAAGCG
>NZ_JBOITL010000005.1:0-46834 GCF_050717515.1 Clostridium sp.
GGTGTAAGCATGGTAACATGTTCAGCTGACTAATACTAATAAGTCGAGGGCTTGACCTTAATATAAGTAAAAATAATGCGATATACTTCTTTTGTAAAAAGAAGCGAAGGCTTTGAGCGTAAGCGAAAAGACTATTTCACTGTGCAATTTTGAGAGAATATCTCATAAAGTGTATTGACAAGTTAGTAATAGCTTGGTATACTCTTAAGGTAAGGTTTATACCTTATAAATCTGGTGATTATGGCATGAAGGTAACACCCCTTCCCATACCGAACAGGTAGGTTAAGCTTCAATGCGCTAATGGTACTGCAGGGGCAACCTTGTGGGAGAGTAAGTCGTCGCCAGGTCATGTATGGATCTTTAGCTCAGTTGGTTAGAGCTACCGGCTCATAACCGGTCGGTCCGGGGTTCGAATCCCTGAAGGTCCACCATACGGGGATATAGCTCAGCTGGGAGAGCACCTGCCTTGCACGCAGGGGGTCAAGGGTTCGATTCCCTTTATCTCCACCAAAAACAGTCCAATATGGACTGTTTTTTTATTTTGTTTAAAATTAATTTGAAATTTAATTTTTATAGATTTATTACAAATAAAGTATTACAATATAACAGTAATAATATATGATAATATAATTTAAATATGAAAGGGGTTTGATGATGTTACTATATAGGTTAAAGCAGTTTTACTGGTCAATAGTTTCTAAGATTAATGATGAAGATATAGATTTTCTTAAAATGCATTTAGAAACCTATGAATTACAATTATTTCATCAGTTACCTAATTATGAGCAAAAACACAGTATAAATGTAGCTAGAGATGTACAATCAACTTGTAATCAAAGAAAGATACAATCAAAAAAATTGATAAAAGTTGCGCTATTACATGATATAGGTAAAATATATAGTAATATGAATCCAATAGATAAATCAATAATGGTTATAATACATAATATAACAAATGGGAAAATTGAATCACATAAGAAGAGTAAAAATGTTAATATGTACTATAATCATGGAGATATAGGATATAATTTATTAAGAAAATATGCTTATGATGATAGGTTTTTGTTTTTAGTTAAAAATCATCATAACAATAATATAACACAAGATATAGAATTAGACTTATTAAAAGAATGTGATGATAGAAATTAAGAAGCTAGGGTATAGTTTCTTTTTTATTACCATAATTTATAGACATAATTTAGTATTGTAAGAAATTATTTCTAATAACATATAAAAAGTGATAGAATATAATTATATAAAAAACAGGAGGAAAAAATGAATTCAAAGCAAAGAAGAGAATATATTAAAAATTTACTAATTAAAAATAACGCTACCTATAAAGGTCAGTTTTTAGCAGAGGAATTAGGCGTTACAAGACAAGTTATAGTAAAAGATATTGCAATTACAAGAGCGGAGGGAGTAAATATAATTGCAACTCCTGAAGGCTATTTAATACCTAATGAAGAAAGTAATTATGTAAAAAGAGTAATAGCGGTGGCGCATAGCCGAGATGACATATATAGTGAGCTTGAATGCATTGTTAAATTTGGTGGAATAGTAGAGGACGTGACAGTAGAACACTCTTTGTATGGTGAGATAAGAGCAATGCTCATGATAAAAACATTAATGGATATTGAAAAATTTACAAAGAAATTTAAAGAATTTAATGCGCAGCCTCTATCTGCTTTAACTAAAGGAGTACATTTGCATACTATAAGAGCAGATAATGAGGAAATCATGGAATGTATTATAAATGAACTAAAAGGTAAAAATTACTTGATTTCTGATTAATGTACCTTTAGATAAAATTATTTAAATTAACTAGAAAGGAGTAAAACAATGGAAAACGTTGCACTTTTAAAATGTATGGAATATGATGTTGATTTAGTGGAAGAAAAACTACGACAGGGATTTAAACTACTGGGTGGACATGATTTTTTAACGAAATTAATACCAAAGGATAGTAAGGTGCTTTTAAAACCTAATATGTTAAGTATTGAGAATAAAGAATCTCCGGTAGTAACTCATTATGTTGTTTTTGAAGCAGTTATTAGAATTATTATGGAATATTCTAATGATATCAGCTTTGGTGATTCACCTGGTTTTGGAGATTCAAGAAAAGCAGCCGAGCGTTGTGGACTTATGGAAGTTGCGAATAGATATGGAGTTAAATTTGAAGACTTTAAAGAGTCAGTACATGTTAAATTAGACAATTCTATTTTATGTAAATCTTGGAACATAGCTAAAGCTGCTTATGAGGCAGACGTTATAATATCATTACCAAAACTTAAAACACATGCTATGGCATATTATACAGGTGCTGTAAAAAATCAATTTGGTTGTATACCTGGAACGCAAAAGGCAACTTGGCATACAAGAATGCCTGATGCAAATAACTTTTGCAAGATGCTGCTAGATTTGAATACGGCTGTTGGAACTAATTTTGCTATTTTAGACGGTATAATAGCTATGGAAGGTAATGGACCTAAAAGTGGAAATCCGTACAAAATGAATACTTTAATTATGGGAAAGTCTTTAACTGCGGTAGATTCAGTTGCAGTTAGGCTTATAGGTTATGATAATCCGCTGGATACACCTGTTTTAAAAGAGGCATATGATAGTAAATGGGGAGCAGTGCTTCCTTGTGATATAAATATACTTGGTGAAAAATTAGAATCTATGAAAGCGAAAAATTTTAAGCTTTGTAGAAAAGGTGGTAATTTCTATTTTATAAATCCAAAAGTAACTAATTTTTTAAGAGGAATGATAGCGCCAAATCCAACACTTATAATAGATAAATGTATAGGGTGTGGAAGGTGTGCAGAGGTATGCCCAGAAAAACCAGCGGCAATTGACATGGTAAAACAAGGACACATATTAAATCCTAAATGGAATATGAATCAGTGTATAAGATGTTTTTGTTGTCAGGAATTATGCCCAGTTGGTGCAATTAAAACTAAATATTCAAATTTAGGTAAATTACTATCAAAATTAGATAAGAGGTGATTTTTGTGAAGAAAAAAATTACTATAGCTATAATAATAGGAATATTAATAATAATAATAGCTTTTTTAGGTAACATAGTTAGTTTAGCTATAAATATGCAGTGGTTTAAGGAAGTAGGATATTTATCAGTATACTTTACTAAATTAACATGGATTTTAAAGATAATGGCTCCAGTATTTATAGTGTGTTATATTGCAATATGGACATACTATAAATCCTTTAAAAATAGTATTTTAAGATTCAAAAAAGTTGTTGAGGTAAATAAGAACAAAGAAAAATTGGAACATAAAATTAGTATTTTAATAAACATTATAATTTCTTTTATAATATCTATAAGTTTTTCATCTAACTATTGGTATAAAATACTTCAGTTTTCAAATGCTACAAGTTTTAATACCCTAGATCCATTATTTAAAAAAGATATTTCTTTTTTTATTTTTAAACTTCCACTAATTGAATCATTATATCAAATGTTCATAATCTTATTAGCAGTGATTGTAGTTATAACGGTAGTAACATATATTATACTAACTACAAAGGATCATATATTAGGTGGCAATAAAGGAAATAAATTTTCTGGATTTAAAGACTTTAATAACGGAATAACTAAATTTGCAGGAAGACAACTTGCAATAGTGTCTTCATTAATATTATTTATAGTATCATTGGGATATATAATAAAAACATGGCAATTAGTATACTCACCAAGGGGAATAGTTTTTGGAGCAAGCTATACAGATGTACATGTAACATTAAGGTTTTATCAAATAATAGCAGTAGTATCTTTTATTGCAGCTATAATTACTTTTATAAGCCTTATAGCACACAAATCAAAACCAGTGATTGCATCTATTATTGCAATTGCTTTACTAATATTTGGAGAAAGTATAGCATCAACTGGAGTTCAAAAATTTGCTGTTCAATCAAATGAAAAAACTTTAGAAAAACCATATATTCAATATAATATAGATAATACAAGAAAAGCTTTTAATATTGATAACATACAAGGAGTACCCTTTGAAATAAAAAACGATTTAACTAAAGATGATATTAATTTAAATAAAGATACTATTGATAATATAAAAATAAACTCTTTTAAGCCAGCACTAGAATTTTATAATCAACTTCAATATATGAGGTTTTATTATGGGTTTAATGATATAGATATTGACAGATATAATATCAATGGAAAGTACACTCAAGTATTTATTGCACCAAGAGAAATTAATTTAGACTCACTAAAAGACAATGCAAATACTTGGCAAAATAGGCATCTAGTTTATACTCATGGATATGGCGTAGTTATGAGTAAAGTAAATTCAGTAACTAGTGAGGGGCAACCGGATTTTGTTATTAATAATATCCCCTTAGAGAATAAGACAAGTATAAAATTAGATAATCCTAGAATTTATTTTGGTGAAAGCACCAATGATTATAGTGTAGTCAATACAAAGATTGGAGAGTTAGATTACCCTAAAGGCGGAGAAAACCAAATGAATAATTATGAGGGTAAGGCTGGTATAAAGATGAACCTGGCAAATAGAGTGTTATTTGCCATAAATAAAAGAAGCACTAAATTTTTATTATCCAAGGATATAACTACTAATAGTAAAATATTAATTAATAGAAATATAGTTGAAAGAGTAAACAAAATTGCTCCATTTTTAACATATGATAACGATCCATATACTGTGATAAATGATGGAAAATTATATTGGATTATAGATGCTTATACAACTTCTAATAAATATCCATTTTCACAGCCAGAGGGTGGTGTAAATTATATTAGGAACTCAATTAAAGTTGTTATTGATGCGGTAGATGGGACATCTAAATTTTATATAGTTGATAAAAATGATCCCATAGCAAATAGTTATTCAAAAATATATCCAGAACTATTTGTGGCTTCAGAGTCAATTCCTAGTGGTATAAAAGAACATTTTAGGTATCCAGAAGGTTTATTTAATTTACAATGTAATACCCTTAATAGATATCACGTAACTGACCCTGGGATATTTTATAATGGTGATGATGTATGGTCTATAGCAACTAACCAAGTGAAAGTTGAGGGTAAAAATCAGGTAAATGAAGCATCTTACGTCATAATGAAATTACCAAATGAAAGCAAGGAAGAAATGATTTTACTTGAATACTTCAACACTAAAGGCAGAGATAACATGGTATCTTTACTGGGTGCAAGGATGGATGCTGATAATTATGGAAAAATGGTTTTATATAAATTTCCATCAAAGCAGGTATATAGCCCTGTACAATTTAAACAAAAGATGAATCAGGACACAATAATATCAAAAGAACTATCACTTTGGAATACACAAGGTTCAGAAGTTCAATTTGGAGAAACTACAATTATACCAATTAAAAATTCATTACTTTATGTAGAACCTATGTATTTAAGAGCTAAAGGGGAAAAAAGCATTCCAGAGATGAAAAAAATTGTAGTATCTTATGGTGATAAAATAATTTTAGCTAATAATATAGAATCAGCACTCCAACAGATATTTGATTATACTGATAAAAATAATGCATCAAAACCTGAAGGTAAATCAAATCTAGATATAAAATCATTAGAAAATATAAAAATTGCTAAAGATTTATACAACAGCGCAATAGAAGCTCAAAAGAAGGGCAATTGGGCTGAATATGGTATATTTATAAAACAATTAGGTGATATATTGGATAAAATAAGTAAGTAAAATATATCTAAATTTATTTAACAGAATGTAGCTATATTAAAAACTTGTGTGTTTTATAAGTGATTTATATTACACTGTATCAGTATAAAATGATAACTTAGGGCATATATACTTATATGTCCTTATTTTTGTGTTATAATTTCAATTAATTTATGTGAAAATGAATAGAATCGAGCACATATTGTATAAAACAAAGGAAATTGAAATATAATGTCGAATATAATTATATATACGAGAGTATGGGAGTATGAGGGGTATATTATGAAATATATAAACGATAATTTGTATAGAGATGGTAAAAATTCACTATGTATAGGTACAGATGTTTTAAATATCAATAATTTACCTAAGATAATAAAAAAATACATTTATGATGCTCTTATAAACGGAGAAAAAATTATATTTTTTACAGACGATATATTTTATAAAAATATTGAAAAGAATTTTAATAGCCAGGAAGAATTTATAAGAAATAATATAAATACAGGTAAATTTAAAATAAAAACATATAATATTGCTGCATTTGATTATGACTATAAAGAATTTTTAGACATTATTGATGTTATTTCTGTTGTTAAACAGAAATTAAAAATAATATGGGATTTTAAAAATGCAATTAAAAGAGCTTACAAATTAGAAGCTATAATTAAGTGTATTGAAAAAATAATAGAATGTTCAAAAGATAATGTTTGCAATATGGTTTATATTGACAACAGCGCCCAGAATTTTAATAGGTTATATAGATTTGCTAATTTATTTGAAAAATTAATTATTATAGATAGAAATAAAGAAATGGAATTTAGAAGTAAAGATGAAATAGAAAAAGCAATATGGATGCTTCAGTCTAATTCACAGTTAAAATATCAAAATAAAAATTTAGTTTTATTTAATGATGTTTTTTCTAATATACCTAAAAGTACGGATGAAAATGAATTCAAAAAAATTATAATGAGCAAAATTAAGGACGTATGCGATGTAGATTTTTGTATTATACACACATCTCTTAAAGAACAAGAAAACATAATAGCTATGGATAGTTATTACGGAATAACAAAGAAGCATAAGTTCTACTTAATTAATGACGCAGAAATAATTAAGTATATTAATAAATCCAATGAAGTTGTATTAAAGGATAATGTAGATATATTATTGAATTTAAGTGAAATAGTGGATTCCCAAATAGTAGATAAATTCAAATTAATAGGCATAGTAAGTTATATGGCTATTGCTGTAGAGTATTATGATATCGCTAAAGGAGTAATATGGATAGGCAGATATGAAAATAATAGAGAACTTTCTAAAAACAATATAGAACATTTAAAATCAATATGCAAAACAGCCTTTTATTTAATTCAGGAGCAAAAAAGATTTTCCGACATGCAAAATAGGCTAATACAAAATGAAAAGCTAAAAGCTATGGGTTAAATGGCTGCAGGAATAACTCATGACATTAATAATATACTTACACCAATTTTAGGATCTGTTCAGCTTTTAAAGGATACACCTCAGGAAAAGGAAAATTTAAAATTACTTAGTGTTATCGAAATTTGTGCTTATGATGGAATGAATATAACTAACAAAGTTAAAAGATTAACAAAGAAATATAATGATGATGATTTTCAAACATTTAGTATAGATGGTGCAATAACAGACGCAATAGATTTAACTAAAAGTAAGTGGCTAACAGAAAGTGTTTTTAAAGGCATAAAAATAGACATAAGTAAATCATTAAAATCAAATGAAACAGTACAAGGAAATATAACAGAAATAAGAGAGGTATTTATAAATATAATAGCAAATGCCGTAGATGCTATGCCAAGAGGCGGCACAATAGAGGTTATTACAAAAAACAAAGATAATAGGGTTATTATAGAAATAAGAGATAATGGAATGGGAATAAGTAGAGATATTCAAAAGCGTATATTTGAACCATTTTTCACAACTAAAGGTAATAATGGTTCAGGGCTTGGATTAAGTATTTCTTATAATATAATACTTTCACACAAAGGAAGTATGAAAATTGAAAGTGAAGAAAATGTAGGAACCTCTTTTATAGTTAAATTACCAATATGTGAAAATATGGTTAAAAATTATGATAAAATATCAAGGAATGTAGTAGATTTTGAGGGAAATGTTTTAGTTATTGATGATCAAGAGCAAATAAGAAATGTTGTTGCTAGTATGATAAAGTCAATTGCAAAATGCAAAATAAAAACTTGTGGGTGTGAAAATTTAGATTTAGAGTTAAATAGAAGAAAATATGATATAATAGTTTGTGATTTTACTATGCCGATTATTAATGGATTACAAGTGGCTCAAAAAATTAAAGAGATAAGTAAACATATATATTTTTGTCTTATGACAGGTTGGGTGGGCTCTTTTGACGGTCAAAAAATGAATAATGTTGATTTTGTTTTAAATAAACCTATAAATAAAGATAGTTTAAAGCAAATGTTTTTTGATTATAAAACCAGCTTTTAATTTTTTTGAACAAATCCTGACTCTTGTTTAAAAAAAGGATATAATAATAAAGTAAAGTAAAAAAACTTTTGTTTTATTGTGGAGGGTTACCATGGATTATGATGTACTTATTCTGGGTGGAGGTATTATAGGTTGCGCTGTGGCTTATGAAATTTCAAAATATAATCTTAATATAGCTGTAATTGAGAAAGATTATGATATAGCTGATGATGTAGCGTTAATAAACACTGCAATGATATATGATGGAGTTGAAAGTGAAGATACATTAACTTCTAAGCTTGAACGTATGGGAAATAAAATGATGGATACTATAACTGCTAAATTTAATGTTCCTTTTAAAAGATGTGGCTCTCTAATAATTGCTCAAACTGATGAAGAAGCTATCATGATAGAAAAAACATATAATAGAGCAATAGAGAGAGGCACCAAAGATGTATTAATTTTAGAATCTAAATACATATATGAAATGGAACCAAATTTAAATGTTCATATAAAAAAAGGACTATATTCTAAAAATACAGGTGTGGTTTGCCCATTTGACTTAGCGCTGGCTTATGGAGAAGTAGCTTTTGATAATGGTGTGAAATTTAGATTAGAAGAAGAAGTAATAGATATTCAAGCCATATCAAAAGGTTTCAGAGTTATCACTAATAAAAATAAATTTACTTGTAAAATGGTAATAAATACAACTCCTTCTGAGAATTACAGTATAGTAGATGAAAAAAAACTTGAAGTAAATAATAATGAAAAAATATTAAAATATATACTGTTAGATAATAATGAAAAACAAAGATTTTCTCATGCATTGTTTATGTTTAATGTTAAGGGCGAGAGAATTTACACCCTGCCAACAATGGAGGGAGATACTGTTGCTGCTATTAGTACAAAAGAGAATGTTAATTATAATGAAGTAGTAGATAGAGTATCTAAAATAACAAATGGTGTAGATAACATGGATGTTAAAATGTTTTTGGATTGGCCTTTCTTTGATGAACCTATGGTAATCGATGATAGTGGCATTGATGATGGACTTATTCAAATTAAGGGAAAACACTATGGGCAGATAACAATGACGCCTGCTATAGCAAATATTGTATGTGAGAGTGTAGTTAGCAAGATGCAGTGTAAGTTGAAAAAAGATTTTAATGATAAAAGAAGAGAGACTTATAAGTTTAGAGAAATGTCTGATGAAGAAAGAAAAAGTATTATTAAGGTAGATAAAAAATACGGTAAAATAATATGTGCATGTGAAAAAGTAACAGAAGGGGAAATAGTGGACGCTATACGGAGGCCGCTAGGGGCACGAACAGTAGAAGGAGTTAAAAGAAGAACTGGTGCTGCCTTTGGAAATTGTCAAGGGGCACATTGTTTAAATAAAATTGTTTCTATTTTAGCAAGAGAAACTAATAAAAAAATGACGGAAATAGTTAAGGACTCAAAAAATTCTAATATTGTACTATGTAGAATAAAAGAATTTAATAGTATGTAGGAGATGAGTTTATTTGATAAAACAAACTGATTGTAATTTAGATAAAAATGATGCAATCTTAACAACTTTGGTTAGGATAAAGGGCTCTAATTTATGCAATGTAGTTCCAGTGAAAAGTAGTAAGCCCATTGATAAGAAGTTATGGATTGAATGCTCAAAAGCATTAAGCAGAATACATGTAGGTCCACCTATAAAAATAGGAGATGTAGTATGTAAGAATATACTTAATACCGGAGTTGATATTATCTGCACAAAAAACATTGAAATAAATAATATTGAAGTAAATAATTAGTAAAGACAATTTCATTATATTAAATATATATTGACTTTATAAATAGTGTGATGTAAAATTATCCTTAAAATAATAGCGTAAAATTGAAACGCAATAATGCATAAAACCTATGATGAGAATAGTAACAAAATATAAAGGTTAAGAGAGTCAGTGTTTGGTGAAAACTGATACTTTTTATTTTGTGAATCCACCTTCGAGGGACTGTGAAAAGCAGTACGGTATAACCGTTATATTTGTTAAAGAGGATTAAATATTTATATTTAATCAAGTAGGGTGGCAACGCGGAGTCTTTCGTCCCTTTTCATGGGGATGAAGACTCTTTTTTTTATATTCAAAATTAACCAAAGTACTTAATTAAGACTTAAGAATATCAAACAATTAATAAGGAGGAATATTTATGTTAGATTTAAAAAGAATAAGAAATAATCCAGAAGAGATAAAAGAATTAATGGCAGATAGAGGGGAAAATTTTGATATATCAATTATTGATGAAGTGGTAACTCTTGATAAAAGAAGAAGAGATATTTTAATGGAGGTTGAAGAATTAAAAAACAGAAGAAATACTCAATCTGCACTTATACCAAAGCTTAAAAAAAGCGGAGAAAATGTAGATGAAATTATGGGGCAGATGAAAAAACTTTCAGATGAAATTAAAAATTTTGATGTTGAGCTATCTTCTGTGGATGAAAAGATTAAAAATATTATGCTGAGAATTCCCAATATACCGAGTGTAAATGTACCAAAAGGTGATACAGAGGAAGATAATGTTGAAGTAAGAAGATGGGGACAGCCAGAAAACTTTAAATTTGAAACTAAAGCTCATTGGGATTTAGGAATAAACAATGATATTTTAGATTTTGAAAGAGGTGGAAAGATTACAGGATCAAGATTTACAGTATATAAAGGACAGGGAGCGAGACTTGAAAGAGCACTAATAAGTTACTTTTTAGATTGTCACGTGGATATAAATGGATATACAGAAATATTACCTCCCTATATGGTTAATAGGCAAAGTATGATAGGAACGGGTCAATTACCTAAGTTCGAAGAAGATGCCTTTAAGGTGGCTGATACAGACTATTTTTTAATACCTACAGCTGAGGTACCCGTTACAAACATTTATAGAGATGAGATATTAAATGGTGAAGATTTGCCTATAATGCATGTTGCTTATAGTGCGTGTTTTAGATCAGAAGCAGGATCAGCAGGAAGGGATACTAGAGGACTTATAAGGCAACATCAATTTAATAAGGTAGAACTACTTAAATTTACAAAGCCAGAGGATTCTTATGCAGAACTCGAAAAGTTACTTGTAGATGCAGAGTCAGTATTACAAGGACTTGGTTTACCTTATAGAATAGTTAAGATATGTAAAGGTGATTTAGGCTTTACAGCATCATTTAAATATGATATTGAAGTTTGGATGCCAAGTTATAATAAGTATGTTGAAATATCAAGCTGTAGTAATTTTGAGGACTACCAAGCAAGGCGTGCAAATATAAGGTACAAAGATGATAAAAAAGATAAACCTAAGTATATTCATACACTAAATGGATCAGGAGTAGCGGTAGGAAGAGCTTTAGCTGCAGTACTCGAGAATTATCAAAATGAAGATGGATCAGTAACCATTCCAGAGGTGCTAGTGAAATATATGGGTGGAAAAAATATAATTTCAAAATAAATAGTTAATTTAATATATATAGCATAATAAGTATCAAAATAATGTTAATATTTATAACTTAGGTATGTTAGGAAAATGACTAGTCTACTTTTTTAACATACCTAAGTTGTATATCATGTATAAAATAGAAAATTGTATAGGATATTGTAAAACAAATCACAATTATGTTGACAGGGAATATTTATGCTGATATAATAAAACTTGTCGCTAAGACATGGAGGAATGGTCGAGTTGGTTTAAGGCACCAGTCTTGAAAACTGGCGTACGTGTGAGCGTACCGTGGGTTCGAACCCCACTTCCTCCTCCATTTTTTTTTATAAGCACATAAAAATTAAGCCGTGGAGAAATACTCAAGTGGCTGAAGAGGCGCCCCTGCTAAGGGTGTAGACCGGGTAACCGGTGCGAGGGTTCAAATCCCTCTTTCTCCGCCAGAAACATCTAACATTTGTTAGGTGTTTTTTATTTTTTACGAAAAAAAACAATAAAATCAACAAATACATTGACATGTTATGTTTATGCTGATATAATAAATCTTGTCGTGGATATGGAGGAATGGTCGAGTTGGTTTAAGGCACCAGTCTTGAAAACTGGCGTACGTGTGAGCGTACCGTGGGTTCGAACCCCACTTCCTCCTCCATTTTTTTTATAAGTACATAGAAATTAAGCCGTGGAGAAATACTCAAGTGGCTAAAGAGGCGCCCCTGCTAAGGGTGTAGACCGGGTAACCGGTGCGAGGGTTCAAATCCCTCTTTCTCCGCCAGAAACATCTAACGTTTGTTAGGTGTTTTTTTTATGTTTATTTTTTTAACAAGTAGTCTATTAAATTAGAAAACAAATTAACAATTTATTGAATTTAAAATAAAAAAAAGGTATAATTACAATATTAAAACAATATTAAAGTAAGAGATAAGGAGAATGTATGCTAAAAGGTAATAAAGTATTATTGAGAAGTGTTGAAAGACGAGATTTAAATATATTTTATGATATTTGGTGTGATGAAGAGGTTAGAAAACTTGATGGCAATTTTATATTACCTCCATCTAAAGAGGACATATTAAATAATTTTAATAAATTTATTAATATTGATAAAAAATATATCAGCATCGTGAATGAAAAAGGTGTAGTTGTAGGTTATATAACTTATAAAGAAATTAGTGGATGCAAGAATGTATACGTGTTAGGTATAGCTATAGGTCAAAACTTCTGGAATAGAGGATATGGACAAGATTCTATAAAGGCATTGCTTAAATATTTATTCATGGATATGGCTGCGCATAGAGTAGAGCTAGAAGTATTAGATTTTAATTTAAGAGCAATTCAGTGTTATAAAAAGTGTGGATTTTTAGAAGAAGGAAAGAAGAGAAAGACTTGTTTTTCCTATGGGGATTATAGGGATGTAATTATTATGGGAATTCTTAGAGATGAATTCATAAATGGAATTTTACAAATAAATCTTTACTCCTAACGTATAATATGTTAATATTATAATGATGTTTATGCGTTGGTAGCTCAGTTGGATAGAGTAGCTGGCTACGAACCAGTTGGTCGCAGGTTCGACTCCTGTCCGACGCACCATAGAAACCCAGTAACTGTAATGGTTACTGGGTTTAGTTATTTTTTGAAAGATGCATAAAAAAGAAATATAATGCAAACATACAACAATATTTCCATTAGACATGTTAACGCATGATCAAGTACTTGTTGAACTAATCTTTGGAGCAATGGCACTAAGTTTTCAAGAGTCTTTAATTTTATTGCTATTTATCACTATAATTGTTACCTCATAATATTTATTTTACATAAAATAAGCTCATAATATGTTATTTTATGTATATATTATCCTAATAAAAAAGGAAAAGTGAAACTATATTGTAAAAGTAAAAGTAACGTACATAACTATGGAGGGTGAAGAAAAACTATCACCTCATAATAACTTTGAAAAGAATTATAATATTAATTAATAGCTTATTAGATTTAGTGATAGCTAATAAAAATGTTAAATGAAACGCAAAAAATTAGGGGGCATAAAAACATGAAACAAATCAAAAAAACACTAATCATATTTATGGCAGCAGTATTTGTAATGACTGGAATTTTAGGAAGTATTACAGCAAAAGCTGCACAAGTAGTTACTCCAATAATAAATTATATTGGAGTAGACCATTCACCACTAGTAGTAGGAGATACTGAGAAATTTACAGTAACTTCAAAGTATGAAGGCCTAGTACAATACAGAGCATTTCAATTTGATGGTAAAAAATGGACGAAATTAACAAAAGGATACACAACAGCAATAGATGCTAAAAATCCATATGTATTACCAGAAACTAGTGCATACAAATTAGGACAACACAAACTTTTAGTTTGGGTAAAAAAAGCTGGAACAATAGGCATTAACAAAAGGGGTTATGATAGTTACTAGAAGCTGCACTTAACTGTGTATCTAAAGATGACGCTAACAGAGTATATGCTAATGGAAAAGCAGATTACACTCTTACTGGAATGAAATTAACATTTAATTCAATCAAAGATATAGGCGGAATCAAAGGACCATACCTATATAGATTACATATATTAAATACAAAAACAGGAGTATGGACAACTAGAGTATCACAGTATGCTACTGCTCCGTCATATACATTTGCAAAAGCAGGAACTTACATGGTTGTTGTACATGCAAGCACAGTTAAATCAACAACTTGGAAAAATTACTTAAAAGAAGACAAAACAGTAGCTAATCAAAAGTCAACATATGGAACATACGAAGCTTGGAAAACAATAATGGTAACTATTAATGATTCAACAGTAGTAAGTACTATTAGTGATGGCACAGATATAACTAGTAAGTTTACTGATAAATATTTTAAGAGTTATGTATATTCTCTGATAGGAAAGACTAGTCCTAGTCCAATACTTTATTCTGATGTGAAAAATATAAAATACTTAAACGTAAATACTGGTAAGGATACACATATAGTACAAGACTTTACTTTTGAAATATTTAGTTTAAGTGGGATTCAGTATTTTACAGCATTAACTGAGTTATATTGTGGGGGTAATAAACTGACAACCTTAGATGTAAGCAAAAATACAGCATTAACTGTGTTAGAATGTATGAATAATCAACTAAGAACATTAAATGTAAGTGAGAATACAGCATTAACTAAGTTATATTGTGGGGGTAATAAACTGACATCCTTAGATGTAAGTAAAAATACAGCATTAGCTGAGTTATATTGTGACAATAATTCTCTAACAACCTTAGAGGTAAGTAAAAATACAGCACTAACTTTATTATATTGTGACAATAATTCTCTAACAACCTTAGATATAAGTAAGAATACAGCATTAAATTATTTACAGTGTACTAATAATAAATTAACAACATTAGATACAAATATAGCGCTAATTGAGTTAAATTGTAAAGATAACCAACTAACAAACTTAGATGTAAGTAAGAGCACAGCATTAACTAAATTAGTTTGTGTTAATAATAAGTTAACAACCTTAGATGTAAGTAAGAATACAGTATTAACTGATCTAATTTGTAATTATAATCAATTAACATCACTGTTATCTATTAAAGATACTTGGTATACGCAATGGTATAGACCTCAATACACAGATTCGAGTCATATTGCGATTACTGAAAGTTTAGGTATAACAATTAAAAATTAAGTACTGGCGCACCATATAGGAAACCCTAGAAGGTTTAATACTTCTAGGGTTTCATGTTATTTAAAGTGAATAACAGGACTGTTGATGGATAATGTCTTAAACGCATATCCTTGTTCTTTTAAGTTTTTAATTATTATAGGCAAAGCCTGGACGGTAGTTGTTTTTGATTTTGAATCGTGAAATAAAATAACAATAGAATTTATCCCCTTAGACCTTCTAATAACATTTTCTATAATAACATCTTTACTTTCTGTCATTTTATCTGAATCTCCCGAAGAAACATTCCAGTCTATATATTGGTAGCCTTTTCTTACTTGCTCTTTAGTTAATTTGTTCATTATATCTTTGCCACCATAGTTAATACTTATTGTATTGTTTGACCCGCCAGGAAACCTCATAAGCGTAGGCCTCGGAATCCCAATACCTTCTAAAAAAGAATTTAGGTTATCTACGTCTTGATTATAGGCAGTGATAGATGAATACTCTGTTTTGTAATCATGAGAATAAGTATGATTACCTATAACATTTCCTTGATTTATAATTTGCTTGTATACGTCATCATATTCAGGGTGTCCATTAACGAAAAATGTTGCCTTAACATTATTATCCTTTAAAATTCTCAACAATTTGGAAGTGTTCTCGGAAGGACCATCATCGAATGTAAGATAGGCTTCCTTTTCGTCTACCTTTATTAGATGATTAACTATAGGGTTAGCGCCACCTATCAATATATTAATAGTTTTATTCAAATCATTTACTTTTGTTTCTGACTTAAGTATTGATAATTTAAGAGCCTTGATGGTAACCTCTAATTGTTTATTTGTATTAATCTCATAACTAAGTGAAGTTTTAAGATTTTTTATTTCTACTTTTGAACTATATAATATTAAACTTAATATGATTAGAGCAGTAATGGGAATTAATAAAATTATATTTTTTTTTATAATGACCGCCCCCGTAGTGATAAGAGTATATCTTATGAGTTTTTAAAGCTTGATAGATTTAATATATTCACTAATCACTATTTATGTTCATAAAAATCATTTTTTTTTTAAGATCCAAGAAAAGAAGTAATTTAAAGAAGGTACAAAGAATATAAGGATGACAAATCAGCTAAGGATTATTTAATTGCTATAGATAGTAAAAATATGAAATAAATGTATATATGCCTGTAAAGCGTACCACATAACAAAACTTAGAAGTTGTAATGCTTCTAGGGTTTATTTATTCTTTAAATCCTTTTTTTCTAAAGCAACATCACTAATGTCACTAGTCATATTGGATAACTGGTACATAATAGCCATCTCAGTGTTTGATACGCCACTATTGCTTTTATTAGCATCTAATTGATTAATCGAATTTTTTGATTTTCCTAATTTATTTTTATCCATTAATACTTATACGCTCCCTTCAAAACAAAAATTACACTACATACATTAGGTGCATTATATAGTTTATCCATTTTGTATGAAAGTATGAGTGGATACTTAATTTGAAAATATAGGAGGTAACAGCGTAAACATATATATAATAGCATTTTATAATTTAAATAAAAAATAAATACATTAATATAGAAAATAATAATACATTTTATAATATATTATACTCATATTAGCGAAATATATAATATTATGTAATTACAAATTACAGGTTTTATGTTAATATATATAAAGAAATATTTTTTTGATTATTCAAAAAATTTATATGATATTGTAAGATTTCTGATCTAACCTAAATTAGGAGGGGACTTTATGAGTTTTAAAAATTGGAATTTTAGAAAAAAACATGAAAGTAAAAATACTATTCAAAAGGAAAAGAAAATTTCAAAACTAATCGAAATAATTAAAAGTGTGAATTTTAAGATGAAATCTTCTAAATTATCAAACAATGATAAAGATGGAAACAAAACAGTAAAATCATTTAAAAGTGGGACAGGTAAAAAATCTATAAAAAGCAGTAATAAAAAAGGTATTCCCATTAGAAAGAAAATACCACTTCTTATTGGAACCTTAATAATTATATCTATGGTGACAACCTCTATTTTTACTTATAGGAAGTCGTCAACTATTATATTTGATCAAAGTAAAGCTGAAATGATGTCTGTTAATAAAGGAGCGATAGAGACCATTTCTGTTATGATAGAAAAGCAGCAAGCACAAGTACAAGCCATATGCAACACTAAGCAAATAATGGAAATTATGAAATTAAATAGTAAACCTGATGCGATTTCATTGGGGCAATATAAAAACGTAGTAAATGAAAATAATGACAAGTTTTCTACTTATATTTCTAACAATGCAAATGTTGAAAGAGTTTTTTTAGTTGATATAAATGGAAACATAATATCAGATAGTAATAAATCAACTATAGGAAAAAGTGTAGCAGATAAGACTTACCATTCTGTTAGCTCAAGTGGTGGGCTAGCTGTAAGTGAAACTATAAAATCTGAAATATCAGGAAAGGCAATCATGGTTTTTACAAGTCCTGTGGTAACTGAAGATAAATATAGCCAAACATTAGGGTACGTAGCAGTATCTGTATACGCAGAGAGTTTTTCAAAATATATGAAAGATGTAAGTGTATCTAATAGTAAATCTAGCTATGCTTATTTAGTTGATGAAAAAGGCAAAATGTTATACCACAAGACTAAAGAAAAGGTAGGGAAAAATGTTGAGAATGCAGCTATAAAGGCTATAGTTGACAAAGTTGTAAAGGGACAAAAAGTTGAAGCTGGAACTGATAAGTATACTTTTGAGGGAGTTAAAATGTTCTCCTCTTATGGAATTGTTCCAGTTACAAACTGGACATTGGTTATTACTGGAGATATGAATGAAATCAGACAGCCGGTGAATCAAATGACACAGGTAATTTTAATAATAGCGGCGCTTATAGGTATATTTTCTATATTAATTGGAGTATTTGTATCAAGGATTATAGTAAATCCATTAACGAAGGTAACACTATTAGTTGATAAAACTTCTAAATTGGATTTAAGCGAGGACAAGGGTATAGAAGGGTTAATTAAGGCTAATGATGAAATTGGGACTATATCTAGAGCTATAGTTAATATGAGAAAGACATTAAAGGATGTTGTAGGGGATTTAATTGAAGCTTCAGAAAATATAACTAACAATGCGATTACAGTTGAAGATCTTACAGATATATTAAAATTGAAAGCGGAAGAAAGTTCTATTGAAACTGAAACTTTATCAGCCGGAATGGAAGAGACAGCAGCCACAGCGCAGGAAATTTCTGCTTCTTCAGGAGAGATGAAAAATATGGTTAATACAATAGCCCAGAAAGCTTCAGAAGGGGCTAGTATAGCAGAGGGTATTGTTCAAAAGGCAATGGGAATTACTGTTTCTACAAACGGATCTAAGGAACAAACTGATAAGATTTATAATGATGTAAAGAAGCAATTAGAAGTTGCAATAGAGGGATCAAGAGCAGTTGAGGAAATACATGGACTAGCCACCTCCATATTGCATATAACTAGTCAAACTAATTTATTAGCACTAAATGCTGCTATTGAGGCTGCCAGGGCAGGAGAAGCGGGGAGAGGGTTTGCAGTAGTAGCAGATGAGGTTAGAAAGCTAGCAGAGCAATCTGGAGCTACAGCAGCTAACATCCAAAACGTTGTTAAAGCTGTAAACGATTCTGTAAAAAATTTATCTAGCTGTTCTACTAAAATGTTAGATTTCATGGATGAAGAGGTTTCTCTAAATTATGAGATTATTATGGGTACGGGGAAAGAATATATGGATGATGCGAAGGGTTTTAATAAGTTTATGAAAGAATTTGATGAAACAGCACAGCATTTGAATATATCAATAAATGGAGTTGCTGTTGCAATAGATCAAGTATCAGGTACCGTTAATGAAGGTGCAGAAGGCATATTTAGTATATCAGGCAAGGGTGTTGATATAGTAAATAAAATGGAAGAAATAAAAAGCATTACTAGCAGTAACAAAATTAGTGCAGAAAAATTAAAAGATATAACCTCAAAATTTAAAATATAATAAAAAATAGGGCTGAAAGATTATTTCAGTCCTATTTTTTCTCCTAAGTATACAGAAGTTTCAAAACCTAATTGTGTTTGGGCGAGTATTTCTTCATTTATTTTTACAACATCTTTTTTAAAGAATAGGATTACGGTGGAGCCACCAAACTTAAAATACCCCTTTTCTTCACCTTTAATAATTTTAGAATTTGGAGTATAACCTTGAATAATTGAGCCGACGCAAGTAGCACCAACCTCTATGCAAAGAACATCAGAAAAATTATTTGAGTGAAATATACTCCATTCTCTTTTATTCTGACAAAATAGTTTTTTAATGTTTTTTAAGGCTATGGGATTTACAGAATAATAATGACCTTTGATTTTAGTTGTTTGGCCACATACTCCACTATCAATAAAATGAAATCTATGATAATCAGTGGGGCATAATCTAAAAATCAAGCAAGTACCACCATGATATAAATTGTATACTTCGTTATCTTCCACTAGTTCTTTAAGAGAATAAGTAAATCCTTTTATTTGGACTAAACCATCTAGGTCAATATTCTTGTATGCAGAAATTTTGCCGTCACAGGGTGAAATTAAAACATTATCATTACTCGCGATTATTCGGGCATCTGGATTTAATGCTCTTATGAAAAATTCATTAAATGAGGAGTATTGATCTGGCGTATTTTGATACAAGGACATATCAATATTGAAATCTTCAATAAAACTATCAATTTTTTTACAACTTATTTTTGTATCACAGTAATAGCCATATAATTTTGAAAATAGCTTTTTCTTAAGTAATAACTCAACTAGTCCTTTTCCTGCAGGAGAGCAGTAAGACCAATTCAAATACTTTTCACCAGCTACTTTTTCAATTTCATATTTGTTTTCTTTTCTATTGTAATATTTAATCATAAAATACCTCGTTCTTATAGTTTATAGTTTTCCAGATTTTATTATAGAAATTAATAGCCAAAAGCCCATAAATGCAGCAGTTACAAAACCGGTTATACCAATAAGGGATATATTATATACTTTAGGTCCTATATTGGAATTTAAAATTGTAGAAGAACCTATAATCATAGAAGAAATAATAAGTCCAAAAACTAATCTGTTTATACCTTTATTTAACTCATTTATAGGAGTGCTTAGGTTTTTATGCTCTAGTTGTAACTTAGCTCTTCCACTTATTAGACTATCAGATAATTCTATGATTTTTGAAGGAAGTCTAAAGGAGTCTTTTATAAATGCATATGAACGGATAAGCAAAGTGTTAAGGTCTAAATTGGCTAATAATGAAAATTTACTATTAGCTTTAACATAAGGAATAGCTATATCTATTATTTTTATATCCGGGGCGATACTTGCAATTACACCTTCTAAAATTACAAGACCTCTTATTAAAAGTGTTAAATCACGAGGCAAACGGATATTGTTTTGTCTTGCTATATCAAATATTTCAGAGAGCATAACTGAAACCTGGATATTGCTTAGTGAAACTGAAAGATAATTAATAAGAAGATAATCTAAATCCTCATATAGCTTGTTTCTATCTACATATCCTTTTTTTATTCCAATAGATAAAAGGGAAGAAATCATTTTGTTTATGTCATTAAAAGCAACCGCTGATATCATATCATTTAGTGTGGATTTTATAGCATTTGAGATACTTCCCATAATTCCAAAATCTATAAAGCAAATTTTACCTTCACATACAAAAATATTTCCAGGATGTGGGTCACCGTGAAAAAAACCATCTTCTAAAACTTGTTTTAAGTAAGATAAAGCTAGTTTTTTACCTAAATCTTCAAGGTCGTAGCGGCCGCTCTGGAGTTTTTTCATATCATCTACTTTAAAACCATAAACTCGCTCCATAGTTAAAACTTTGGTACTACATAATTCTTCAATAACGTAAGGCACATATAAAAATGCAACATCCTTGTTGAAATTTTTGAAATTATTTATGTTTTTTGCTTCATTGTTAAAATCAAGTTCGAGCTCAGTGATCAAAAGAATTTCATGTAATGCTTCTTCTGGATCAATTAGGGCATCAGAAAATCTTGCTTTTGCAAGCTTTATTAGGCGAACTAGTATAGAGATATCGAGTTTCATCTTTTCTGCAATATCTGGCCTTTGTATTTTTACTACAACCTCTCTACCGTCTTTTAATATAGCTTTATGTACTTGAGAAATGGATGCCGAGGCTAATGGCTTTTTATTAAACTTTTCAAAACACTCAGCTGTTGACACTTTAAATTCATCAAAAAATACTTTTTCTATGGTTTCAATATTTTCGGGAGCAACATTATCCTGAAGCTTTGAAAGTTCTGATATATACTCTGGCGATAACAAATCTGGCCTTGTACTAAGTATTTGGCCAATTTTTATAAAAGTAGGGCCAAGTTCTTCAAAGGCTTTCCTTAAATTTTCAGGGAGTTTATTTTGTTTACTAAATTTAGAGTCTACAATATATCCAAAGCCATAGGATCCAAGAACTTTAACAATTTCTCTAAATCGATTAACAGATTTTCGTCGCATTTTATACCTCTCTTAAATCAGCACCTGCGGTGCTGAAATGTGGTTAAAGTGAAAGGTCCTAGAAATAATAGTAGGACTTTCATTTTACTTATAATATTTATGGAAGAGTTATTTCTAAATTTGCTAATCTTTTATTTAATTTTTCAATATCATCTTTAGTTGCAAAGTTCATTTCTTTCAAAAGTAAAGCCATATCTTCCTTTGTAAGGGGGGTGTGATCTTTTTTGAAAGTGGGACTTCCATCTTTTTTTTCTTTTACAGTTCTTTTTAATTCTTCAGATAAATCTTTGCCCTCTTCCAAGGTTATCTTACCCTTTTTTACAAAATCATCTATTAGATTTGTAGCTTTGTCATAAGTATAAGCTGCAGATCCAAGGCCGGCTAGGAAAAAATTTTTGATATCGTTATTCAATCAAAACACCTCCAAATAATAGTATATAATGTACATTATATACTATTTCATGTATTAAAATACTAATAATAAATTAACACCCTCAATTTTTAATATTAAGGGTGTTAGTTTACTATTATATAGGCTCACTTTCAGTTTCAATTCTTACTTGATCTGCAGAGGGCTTTTGTTTTTTGTTTTTAATAAATTCTTCTGCTATTTGAGGAAAAGCTAGGTAGGATAATATGTCCTCCTCGCTAGTAGTTAAATCCTTTAGATACTCCTTTGCATTTTCAAAAGCTGGTGCTAAGGTATCTGCGTACCTTCCAACTATAGGTTCTTCACTACCTAGTGCTTTTTTTAAAAGAACTTCATTAATTGGTCCAGGAGCTAGTCCATATTCACCCTTGCAATAGGCTTTAACTTCTTTTAATATCATTTTATATCTTTCTCCAGTTAAAATGTTCATGGTAGCTTGAGTACCAACCATTTGACTCATAGGAGTTACTAGTGGTGGAAATCCTAAATCTTCCCGTACCCTAGGTACTTCGGTTAGAACAGCATCTAGTTTATCAATAGAGTTTTGTGCCTTAAGTTGTGAAATCATGTTAGAAAGCATGCCACCAGGAACTTGATTAGTTAAACCTTCAGGCTCCGGAGTTAAGACTAGTGGATCTAATAATCCAGAGGCTAAAACATCTTTTTTTATTGGTTTAAAAAAATCATTTATGTATTTAAGTTTTATATTATCGAGTCCAGTATCATAGCCAGCAGTAACTAGTGCTTGATGCATACTTTCTGTAGGTGGCTGAGAAGTTCCACTAGAAAAACTTGAAATAGCACAATCAATACCAGTAGCACCTGCCTCTATTGCCTTATAACAAGACATTTCAGCTAGTCCATTTGTACAATGAGAATGAAGGTATATAGGTATTTTTACGGTTTCAACCATTCCCTTAACTACATCATAGGCGATGCTTGGCATAATAAGGCCCGCCATATCTTTAATACAGATAGAATCAGCACCCATTTCTTCGAGCTGCTTTGCAAGTTTTGTATAATTGCTAATATCATGAATTGGGCTTACAGTATAAACTATAGCACCCTGAGCGTGTGCTCCTTGTTTTTTAGTTTCATCCATAGCAACTTTTATATTTGATAAATCATTTAGAGCATCAAATATCCTTACTATATCTATACCATGATATACAGACATTTTAACAAATCTTCTTACTACGTCATCAGGATAGTGTTTATAACCTAATATATTTTGACCACGAAGAAGCATTTGTAGTGGAGTTTTTTTAGCTATGCTTTTTATTTTTTGGAGCCTTTCCCAGGGATCTTCATTCAAATATCTTAAACAAGAGTCAAAGGTGGCACCTCCCCAGCATTCTAATGAATGATAACCTGCATTATCTAAAGCTGGAATTATAGTAGCAAAATCTTCGAATTTAAGTCGTGTAGCAATTAAGGATTGGTTGGCATCCCTAAGTACTGTCTCTGTTATATGGATTTTTTTCATTTAATCACCTCATAATTTAATATCATTTATTGATAGTTTATCATATAAACTTACAAAAAACATGCAATAAATCATTTATTTTTCAGAAAACATGGATTTGTTTTACAATTTACATTTCAGTTTAATTATTTTATAAATTTAGGTTTTAAACATCCATAGGTTGACATACTTATAAAAGTGTAATATTATATTATAGTACAATTAAATATGCACCCGTAGCTCAGTAGGATAGAGCGTCCCCCTCCTAAGGGGAAGGCCGGAGGTTCGACTCCTCTCGTGTGCACCAAAAAAAGCTAGCAAAGTAATACTTTGCTAGCTTTTTTATTTCCTTGGAAATTAAAAAAGTGAGAATAATTTTTTAAAGATTATTAATTAGATTATTTTACAACCAATTTATACAATATTTACGTTTTACACTGAAAATAAATAATTTTATAGTACAATAGAAAAGAATCTAAGTTCAAATTTAAAGTGAGGTTTTCACATGTTTAAGATAATGATTGTAGAAGATGATACTCGGATAAAGGAAATATTGCTTGAAAATATAGTGAGATGGGGCTTTGATGGAAAAGCCGTGGATAACTTTAATGAAATATTTGTAGAGTTTTCAAAATATTCTCCCCATTTAATTCTTATGGATATAAATCTGCCATTTTTTGATGGCTATTACTGGTGTGGTAAGATCAGAGAAATATCAAAGGTTCCTATTATATTTATTTCTTCAAGAAATAATAATATGGATGTTATAATGGCAATTAACATGGGCGGAGATGATTTTATTCAAAAGCCTTTTTCTCTTGAAATATTAATGGCCAAAATAAATGCATTAATAAGAAGAACTTATTCCTACGCAGATGCGCAGACTAATGTGCTCCAGTATAAAAATATTGTTTTAAATATGAAGGATAACAGCGTGTTTTTTAAAGATAAGAGAGTGGAACTTAGCAGAAATGAATTTAGCATTCTATACTTACTTATGAAAAACAATGGTAATTTAATAAGCAGAGATAAAATTATGAGAAGTCTCTGGGAGGATGAAAGTTTTGTTGATGATAATACCCTTACAGTAAATATCAATAGATTGCGTAAAAAATTAGAGAATATTCAACTGGAAGATTTAATTAAAACAAAAAAAGGTCAAGGGTACATAATACTATGAAATTTAAGGGTTTTTTAAGGGACAGGATATTTTTGATTTTGTTTTATTTTATGTTGATGATATTTATTTCTTCTGTGGTGTATTTTAATAATGTAGTAAAAATAAGTATCGATAATATAGCCTATATCAATATAGTAGGTTTTATTATGCTTATACTTTACTTAATATTTGAGTATCTAAAAAATAAAAGGTATTATGATGTTATTAAATATATTATAGAAAATCAAAAAGAAAATATTATTAATTCTTTGCCTAAATCCTTAAATTATGAACAAAAGCTATATGCGGAACTTCTCATGAAAGTTAATGAAGAATTCGATTTGAAAATCGGTGAATTATACGAAGCAAAAAAAGAAAATGTAGACTTTATAAATGCCTGGGTTCATGAGATAAAAACGCCTATTTCTGCATGTAGATTAGTTATAGAGAACAGTGTATATAAGTCTAAGGAGGAAACTTTAAGTAACCTAGAGGATGAAATAGGTCACATAGATAATTATGTTGAACAAGCATTATACTATTCACGATTAGATAGCTTTTCAAAGGACTATTTAATAAATGAAATAAATATGCATAGTCTAATTATGGGAGTTGTAAAAAAACATGCAAAGGAGTTTATAGGTAAAAAAATAAAGATAGAAATAAGTGACTTAGAATTTACTTTAGACTCAGATAAAAAGTGGCTTTTCTTTATTCTGGATCAGATTTTATCAAATTCATTAAAATATACAGGAAACAATGGACTTATAAAAATCATTGGAATATTAAATTTAAGTGGAAAACAGCTTATTATTGAAGATAATGGAATTGGAATAAAAGCTGAGGATATTCAAAGGGTTTTTGATAAAGGTTTTACTGGATATAATGGTAGGGAAGATTTTAAAGCTACAGGCATGGGACTCTACCTATCAAAAAGTCTTGCCACAAAGCTTGGGCATTACATAACTATTGAATCTAAACCTTCTGAATTTACTAGGGTAACAGTTCATTTTCCAAAGCTTATAGATTATTACAGGGTTACAAGCTAAAAATATGCTTTGTAGCCCTATTTTTTTTAAAACTTACAACAATGTAAGTTTAAAGGTCACTTTGTAACCTTATACAATGGATAGAATACTTGATTTGTTATAAGATTTAATTGTAAGAATCGAAAGGGTTTAACGACATTTCAGAAGTCGTTAATATTGTAGCTTCGAAGAAGATGATTTAAGGAGGAAATAAAAATGGAAAATGTATTAGTTGCCAGAAATTTAAAAAAAGTATACGGCTCAAGGGGTAATGTTTATACTGCACTAAATGATATAAACCTTGAAATAAAAGAAGGGGAGTTTATTGGAATAATGGGTCCCTCAGGTGCAGGGAAAACTACATTGTTAAACATTATATCAACTATAGATAAACCAACTTCAGGAGTAGTAACTATTGATAGTGAAGATCTTGCAAAAATGAATGAAGACAAGTTAGCTTCTTTTAGAAGAGATAAATTAGGATTTATATTTCAAGATTTCAACTTGCTTGATACTTTAACTTTAAAAGAAAATGTGGTACTTCCCTTAGCTCTTGCTAGGGTAAACATAAAAGATATTGAAGCACGTGCTAGTATTATAGGAACTACTTTAGGTATAAATGATATATTTAATAAATATCCTTATGAGGTATCCGGGGGACAAAAACAAAGAGCTGCGGCTGCTAGAGCTATTATTACTAAACCAAAACTAATATTAGCCGATGAACCTACAGGGGCCTTGGATTCTAAATCTTCCACTGAACTCCTGCAGGCTCTAAGTGATTTAAACGTAGATCAGAAAGCTACTATTATGATGGTAACCCATGATGCCTTTGCAGCTAGCTATTGCAAACGGATAATATTTATAAAAGATGGCTTGCTATTTACAGAGATTGTAAAAGGCTCAAGTTCACGAAAAGAATTTTTTAAAAAGATACTAGATGTATTGGCCGCTTTAGGTGGCAATTTAAATGAAGTAACACTTTAACTTAGAGAGGATGTGATAGAGATGACTTTATTTAATATTACTTTTAGAAATATAAAAAGAAACTTTCATAACTATTTAATTTATTTTGTATCCATGATATTTTGTATAATGATTTATTATACCTTTACTTCCATAGGATATAATAAACAGGTTGCAGACTTAGCGGCGGAATCTATGAAAGTAAGTACTGCTTTTAATGCTGCGTCTATTGTCATAGCAGTATTTGTAGCTATGTTCATATGGTACTCAAATTCTTTTTTTACTAAGAAAAGAAAAAAGGAAATAGCATTATACTCAATGCTGGGAGTTAAGAAAAAGCAGATAGGAAGAATGTTATTTTATGAGAATCTAGTAATGGGAGGGATGGCTCTTGCTTGCGGCATACTAATAGGAACACTATTTTCAAAGCTATTTGTAATGATTTTAATTCATATTATGAGCTTTGATGTAAATGTTAAATTTGCTATATCTTTAAAGGCTATTATTACCACAATTATAGTGTTTTTAGTGATATTTATTGTAGCATCCCTGCATTCCTATACACTAATTTATAGATTTCAGCTCATAGAATTGTTTAAATCAGAGAAGGTAGCACAGAAGCCACCCAAAGCTTCTCTAGTATTAGCCCTACTTTCGATAATTTTCATTGGAACATGTTATTATATGACATTAGCATTTAAATTTGATAGTTTTTCTAAATTGTTAATTATACTAGTTAGTACAGTAATCGGAACTTATATGTTTTTCTCTTCCCTTATAGTATTTATAGTTAAGCTTTCTAAGAAAAATAAGGTTAAATATTTTAGAGGTTTAAACATGATAGCCACATCGCAACTTTTATATAGAATAAAAGCGAATGGAAGATCCTTAGCTACTATTGCAGTGCTTAGTGCTACCACTATTACTGCTATGGGAACAGCTGCATCACTTTATTACGATCAAATAAATAGTATAGAGAAACTAACCCCTTTTAGTTATGACTATAAGAGTAATGGTAAAAGTATAGATGAACAAATCAAGCAAATCATAAACAAATATCCTAGTAATAAAATCAAAAGTTCTACAAAGAGCGAATTTATGATTATAGATAGTAAATGGCCTGAGTTATCAAAGATGAAAATGCATCCATTAACAAATCAAAAATCCTTTGTTATATCAGAAAGTAATATGAAAGCTTTATATAAAGCAAGAGGACTAGATTGTAATATATCTTTAAACTCAGATGAAGTACTTTTTTTCATGATTATGTATTCAGACAAGATAATGGAAAGTCCAGTTGGTAAAAATATAGAGCTTAAAATAAAAGATAAAAGGGTGCCATTAAAAATAAAAGATTTTAAAGAGGGCCTTTTAACGAATCAACTTGCTATAAAAGATTTATATATGCAGGACACCGTAGTTGTAAAGGATGAGGTTTACAATAAATTATATAATAAAGATAAGGTTGTAAAAAGGACATTCATAAATATTGAAAATCAAAGAGAAAGTAAAAAGCTTACAATTGAAATAGAAAAAGCTTTAGGTAGTAAAGAAGCCTTATCATCCTATTACGGGAGTTACAGAAATACTATGACAAAAATGGGAATTGTAATATTTTTAGCTTCATTTATAGGTTTTATATTTTTGATTTGCACAGGAAGTATAATATTTTTTAAACAATTGTCAGAGGCTGGTGAGGATAAGGAAAGATATGATATCCTAAAGAAAATCGGTGTGAAAAAATCAGAAATAAGAGTCTCTATAGCAAAGCAAATGGCCTTTATATTCGCACTACCTTTAGTTGTTGGAATAGCCCATAGTATTATTGCATTAACAATTCTGCAAATTGCACTTAGCTCAAGCTTAGTATATCCAGTATTTATAACTGTAGGCGTATATACCCTGATTTATTTAGTATATTATATATTAACAGTCAATTCTTACTGCAAAATAGTAGATGCAAAAGGATAGATGCAAATGTTCAAATAAATGTATTGAAAGTCTCACAGTTTAAAAGTATAATGATTATTAAAGAATAATTATTAAAGAATAAAGGGGTTAACATGATAAAAGATTTTATGCAGGAATCATTAGAAGAAGCGAAAAGATCATTATTATTAAACGAAGTACCTGTAGGTGCAGTTATAGTTAAAGATAACAAAATCATTGCTAGAGCACACAACCTCCGCGAAACGCTTCAAGATGCAACTGCTCATGCAGAAATTTTAGCTATAAAAAAAGCCTGTGACGTATTAGGTACTTGGAGATTAACTGGATGTGATATGTACGTAACTCTAGAGCCTTGTCCTATGTGTGCAGGAGCTATATTACAGTCTAGGATAAGTAAATTATATATAGGCATCTTTGATCCTAGTGTAGGGGCTTGTGGTTCAGTTATAAATCTTATTCAAAATGATGCATTAAATCACTGGACAGAAATAAATTGGTTATATAACGAGGAATGTGGTAATTTATTGACTGATTTTTTTAAAGATAAAAGATAAGGTGAAAGGAGAAAATATTATGGACGGAAATATAAATAATGAAATAATGGATAAACTTACAAAAGTATGTTTATGTAAGGCTATACCAAGATCTACAATAAAAAAGGCTATACAAAATGGAGCAACAACTGTAGAAGAGGTTCAAAAAGCTACAGGAGCAGGGTCAGGCGGATGCAAAGGTCATAGGTGTACTCCTAAGATAGAGGAACTTTTAAAAAGTCAATAAAGATTGCTATAATGGGTTTGCATACAAAAAAGTTCCAGGTTGAATAACCTGGAACTTTTATCTTTACTTGAAAATATAAACATAAAATATTATTAACATTTAAGCACATAAAATACTTCATCTTCTGACTCTAGGCCAGTAATCCGCGGCTTAAATCCAAAACTAGAATATAACCTATCTGCTACTATACTTTCTGGATGGAAACTCAACCATATTTCATTAAAATCATTTTCATTTTTCATCTTATTTAATAATTCAACCAAAGCAAATTTTCCATAACCTTTTCCTTGATATTTTTCATCAATCATAAAACGAAATAAGCATAGAGTGTTGTCTCCTATATCCACGCCATACATTGCAAACCCTATCATTTCAGTACTGGTATATATGCCTAAAGCAATCCAATTGGGGTTAAATTTCCACTCGGCAATTGAAACTACATTTGGATGCGGTAAATATCGCTTTTGATCCTCTTTGATTTTTAAGTTAGCACATTCGCTCCAATTATTTTCATCTATTTCTTTCAAAAATATGTTCATTGTGATCTACCTCACTTTGTTTGTTTTTGTTTCCTTTTTTAACTTAATGACTCATCACCATGTGTATTCATTCAAAAAATGTAATATTGACTGACCCATCAGTCAATACTCAAGTTTAGTATTGACTCTGGATTATATCTAACAAAGCTTATTTCAAAAAATACTCAAGGGCTCCATAGCTTACAACAGATCTTAACAACTGAATGCGTTTAATTTCATCATCATCAAACCCCGCGATACCATTTTGAAGCAAGAAAGTATTATAACCCCTTTCCATAGCACCATTGTAAGTAAAGAGGACGCAATGCTCTGCTGCAAATCCACTTACAACAATACAGTCTACACCTTCACTTTTTAGAATAGTATCTAGCTCTGTTTCCCAAAAAGCGTTGCTATAGGATTTATGCACAAAAAAATCATTGTCTGATACTATTAATTCTTCCACATATTTAAAGCCCTCAGTCTCTGCCCCACCTGATTCAACATCCTGTATGATTACCACAGGATGTTCTTTCTTGCGGAAATAGGCACTGATTTCATTAATATATTCTACTGCTTTTTCAAAGGATGACGTGCAAGATGTGGCTTCTTTACAATTTTTTTGCATGTCAATTATTAAAAGTGCTACTTTTGACATAATGTTTCCCCCTATCACGATTATCTGAAATATCATTATTAATCCTTGCATATTCAACTATAAAATTATTATTCATTTTATAGCTAGCTGTTATATCACAGCAATATTATACCAGTTTGATTTAAATAAACACAATGGAAAGAATGTTTATAATTATTTTTTCCACTGTATTTATTAATTTTTGCAGGGCACTGTAATGTGGCTTAAACTATAAAATTAAAATAATTTTTTTTTATATGTTGACAACGATATCATAATATACTAAAATGAACACAAGCGAAAGCAAATGAAACTAAAACAAATATAAACGAACATTATTCTTATTCCAAATATGATAAAAGGAAGTTTTTAAATTATGTTTGCTGAGGAAAGAAAATCAAAAATATTAGATAGTTTAAATAAAAATGGAAAAGTAAAAGTATGCGATTTATCCCAGACATATGAAGTGTCGGAAGTTACCATTAGACGTGATCTTCAAGAATTAGAAGAGTCGGAACTTATAAAAAGGGTACATGGTGGAGCCGTATTAAATGATAATACTAAATTTGAACCTACTTTTTCGGAGAAAATAGATAAATTTTATGATGAAAAAGAATCAGTAGGAAAGCTTGCAGCATCCATGATAGTAGATGGGGAGACAATAGTGTTAGATGCAGGTACCACTACTCTTAATATTGCCAGGAATATAACCGCTAAAAATATAACGATTTTAACAAATTCTGTGGATATAGCTTTTGAACTTGCTAAAAAACAGAATGTGGAAGTAATTGTTACTGGGGGTACATTACGATGGGAAACTAGAGCACTGGTAGGACCTGTAGCAGATAGTACATTTAAAAATTTTAAGGTGGATAAAGCTTTTATAGGCGTTAATGGTGTATGCGTTATCAATGGACTTACCACACCAAATATTGTAGAAGCGAGTACTAAAAGAGAAATGATAAAAATAGCCAGAAAAATTATAGTAGTATGTGATCATACTAAGTTTAACAAAGTTTCCTTTGCTAAAATCGTTGACCTAGATAGCGTTGATACAATTATTACAGATAATAAGTTAGATGATGAATTAATAGAAAAGTTTAAAGAAAAAGATGTAAAAATTATCAAAGCAAAATAAATTGGGGTGATTAAATGATAATAACAGTGACTCTAAACCCAGCTTTAGACAAAACTATTGAAATAGATGGATTTAAAATTGATACTGTTAATAGAATTGTGTCTACAAGGGTTGATGCTGGAGGAAAAGGTATCAATGTATCTAAAGTTATTAAGGAGTTAAAGCATAAAAGTATAGCCTTAGGTTTTTTAGGGGGAAGTAGTGGAAATCAAATAAAAAATTATTTAGATGATTTAAATATTGACAATAATTTTTTAACTGTAAAAGGAGAAACTAGAACTAATCTAAAAATTTTTGATAAGGTTAATAATACACACACAGATATAAATGAAAATGGACCTAGGTTAGGAGAAAAAGATATCACTAACATAAAACAGGGAATTATGGAACAGTGTAAAGGTGATTCAATAGTAGTTCTTTCAGGTAGTGTACCAAGTGGAGTGAGTACATCCATATACGCTGACATAATAAAAAGCATAAAAAAAAGGGGTGGTAAGGTTATATTAGATGCAGAAGGTGAGCTGCTAATGCAAGGAATTAAAGCTGGTCCATATATGGTAAAACCAAATATAGACGAACTTGAAAAAGCATTTGATATAAGCATTAATAGCGAAGATCAAGTTATTGAGACTGCTAAAAAAATATTGGAGTATGGAGTAAAATATGTAGTGATTTCACTAGGATCTAAGGGGTCCATATTCATAAGTGACCATAAAGTAGCAAAAGTAACAGGGATTAAGGTAGAGGTTAAGAGTACAGTAGGCGCGGGCGATTCTATGGTTGCAGCAATGGCCGTAGCAGTTCAGGAAGACTACAGTTTTGAGCAAGCTATAAAGCTAGCCTGTGCAACAAGTACAGCTAATGTAATGACTGAAGGAACACAAACAGGAAGATTTGTTGACATAGAGAGATTGAAAAAGGAAATAAATATAAATTATATAACGAAAGGATGATAATGTATGAATATAACTGAATTATTAAATGTAAATCTAATTAAACTAGAGCTAAACAGTAAGACAAAAGAGGACGTAATAAAAGAGATGGTAACAATTTTAGATAAAGATGGTAAATTACTAGATGTGGATAAATATTTACAAGCAGTATTAGATAGAGAAACTGAATTTTCAACAGGAATTGGTATGGGAATAGCTATTCCACATGGCAAAAGTAGCGGAGTTAAAGAACCTGCATTAGTATTTGGTAGAAGCGTGGACGGAATTGACTATCAGTCTATGGATGAGGAACTTGCTCATATATTCTTTTTAATAGCTGTACCAGAAGAATCAAGTGATGAGCATTTAAAAATATTAGGTCAAATTTCTAGAAAGTTAATGCATAAGGAGTTAAGAGATAGCTTAATGAAAGCTAGCAGTGCTGAAGAAATAATTACACTATTAGAACAATAGATAACACATATTAAATAAGAAGGGGGAAGGTTTATGAAATTTGTAGCAATAACTTCATGTCCAACAGGGATAGCGCATACCTATATGGCAGCTGAGGCTCTTGAAATGACTGCAAAGGAAATGGGCATACACATTAAAGTAGAAACTCAAGGGTCGGTGGGGGCAGAAAATCAATTGACGCAGGAAGATATAAGGGAAGCTAGAGTAGTAATAATTGCAGCAGATACTAATGTTTCAAAGGAACGTTTTGCAGGAAAGACTATAATTGAAGTTGGCGTAAAAGACGCAATTAAAGATCCCAAAGGGCTTATTCAAAAGGCAATACATATAAAAGTTGAGAATAAAAATAGTTCAGAGCAAGTGAGTGAAATTAAAGAAGAAAAAAAAGCTGAGAAAAAAGGTCCTTATAAACACCTTATGACAGGGGTATCTTATATGATTCCTTTTGTAGCAGCAGGAGGTATTTTAATTGCAATTTCCTTTGCTTTTGGAATACTAGCATTTAAAGAGCCGGGTAGCATAGCAGCGGCTTTGATGAGTATTGGTAAAGATTCGGCCTTTGCACTGATGTATCCGGTGCTTGCTGGGTTTATAGCATTCTCTATAGCAGATAGACCGGGTCTTGTACCAGGTATGGTTGGTGGTATGCTTGCTACAACTTTAAGCGCAGGCTTTTTAGGTGCAATGGCAGCAGGTTTCTTAGCCGGTTATACTATTGTTTTCTTAAAGAAAATAATAAAAATGCCAAAATCCTTAGCAGGGTTAATGCCAGTTATAATATTACCGGTTTTATCCTCATTAATAGTTGGACTAATAATGATATTTGTTATAGGAAAACCTGTAGGTGCAATAAACGTAGCAATGGCAAAATATTTAACTAATTTAAGTGGAGCAAACTCCGCGCTACTTGGAATAATTATTGGTTTAATGATGGCTTTTGATATGGGTGGACCAGTTAACAAGGCAGCCTATGCTTTTGGAGTAGGTACTCTAGTTGCAGGTCAAACATCTATGGTAATGGCAGCAGTAATGGCAGCTGGAATTACTCCTCCCCTTGGAATAGCCCTTGCAACGGTTATAGCCAAAAAGAAATTTACGTTAGAACAAAGAGAAGCAGGAAAAGCTGTTTGGGCACTGGGTGCTGCATTTATAACAGAAGGTGCAATACCATTTGCGGCAGCGGATCCACTTAAAATAATACCTTCAGCAATGGTTGGGGCTGCAGCCACAGGAGCATTATCTATGGTGTTTAAAGCAGCTATAGCAGTTCCACATGGTGGTATATTTATATTATTTATTCCAAATGCAGTTACTAATGTGGGTGCATATATATTATCCATAGTAGTTGGTACAGTAATAACGGCTCTTATGATTTTATTATTGAAAAAGGATACTAATAATTAATTTAGGAACCGCTAATGAATTTAATCATTGTTTATACATGTGCAATAGGGTAAAATATATATATGTAAAGCTTTAAAATAATTTAGTTTTAAACAGAATCTAAGATGAAAAGGAGATGTCTTTATGTACGAAGCAGAAATTGTGTTAATGAATGAACAAGGTTTGCATGCAAGACCAGCAAGCATTGTGGCGAAAAAAGCATCTAAGTTTAATTCACATATAACTTTAATTAAGGATGATAAAGAGTATAATGCAAAAAGTATAATAAACATATTAAGCATGGCAGCTTCAAAAGGTGATAAAATTAAGATTGTAGCGTCTGGAGACGATGAAGCAAAGGCAGTAGAAGAATTAAAAGTAGTAATTGAAAAAGAAATCGTAGAACTTTAAAAAATAATGTTTTATAAGGAACCATATATAAAGTAATATTCACTCCTAGGCTAGTAAAATACTTAAATTTGCTGCAAGGAGTGAATTTCGCTTATAAGGAGGTAGTTTAATGAAAGGCATCGGAGTCTCACCAGGAATAGTGATAGGAAAAGTATTATTAAAAGAAGAAAAGAAAATTGTTATAGAAAAAAAAGATATTAAAAGTTATGAAGAAGAAATTAAAAGATTTAAGGTGGCTATGGAAAGTAGCAAGAGTGAAATTCAGGATATATATAATAATGTGTTAAAAAGTATGGGGGAAAAAGAGGCTAATATATTTGAAGCTCATTTAATGATTTTAGAAGATCCGGAAATGCTAGAGCAAATTGAGAAAAAGATTCAAGACGATAAAGTTAATGCTGAGTGGGCATTAAAAGAGATTACAGAAATGTTCATATCTATGTTTGAAAATATGGATAATGAATATATGAAAGAAAGAGCAGCAGATATAAAGGATGTAACAACAAGACTTATGAAAAAGTTATTGAATATAGAAGATGTTAATTTTGCACAATTAGCTAATGAAGTTATAATTGTAGCGAATGACTTAACCCCTTCTGACACATCCCAGATAGATAAAAAAAAGGTATTAGGTTTTATAACAGAAATCGGGGGAAGAACTTCACACTCTGCTATAATGGCAAGGACTTTAGAAATACCGGCTATAGTAGCCGTGAAGGATATAACCACTATAGTTAAAAATGGAGATTTAATTGTTTTCGATGGTGAAGAAGGGTTAATATATGTTAATCCAGAAGAAAAAATTATAAAGCTTTATGAAGAAAAAAAAGAAGAATACAATAAATTTCAAAAAGAGTTAGATTTATTAATAGGAAAAGAAAGCATCACCACAGATGGAATAAAAGTAGAATTATCTGCAAATATTGGAACTCCAAAGGATTTGGAGAGTGTTTTAAATAATGATGGTGAAGGTATAGGCTTATATAGGTCTGAGTTTTTATATATGGATAGGACATCAGCACCCACCGAGCAAGAACAGTATGAAGCCTACAAGGAAGTTGCGCAGAAAATGAAAAATAAACCTGTGGTTATTAGAACGCTAGATGTTGGTGGCGATAAGGAATTAGATTATTTAAATCTACCTAAGGAGATGAATCCCTTTTTAGGATATAGAGCCATAAGAGTTTGTTTAGATAAGGTAGATATATTTAAAACTCAATTAAGAGCTATACTAAGAGCTAGTGCCTATGGAAATATTAAAATAATGTTTCCAATGATTTCAAGTATTGAAGAATTAAGAGCGGCAAAGGCAATTTTAGAAGAAGTTAAAAATGATTTACATAAAGAAAATATAGCATTTAATGAAAAATTAGAAGTAGGAATTATGGTAGAAATACCTGCAGCGGCTATTATTTCTGATTTGTTTGCTAAAGAGGTAGACTTTTTTAGTATAGGGACAAATGACCTTATTCAATATACAACTGCAGTAGATAGAATGAATGAAAAAATATCTCATTTGTATAACCCATTTCATCCTGCATTACTAAGACTAGTAAAAATGGTTATAGATAATGCTCATAATGAAAATAAATGGGTGGGTATGTGTGGAGAAGTAGCAGGAGATCCTAAACTAATTCCTATTTTAATTGGAATGGGCCTGGATGAGTTTAGCATGAGTCCTATATCCATATTAAAAGCAAGAGGAATTATTAGAAATATATCTCAGGAAAAAATGAGAGATTTAGCACAGCAAGTTGTTAACCTTCCTACAGCCACGGAAGTTGAAAAATTTATAGAAAAAAATATAAATGTAAAAAATTAAAACAAAAAAACAAAAATGAAATTCTGAAACTTTAGAATTTTGTTTTTGTTTGCTTGTTTTAGTATTTTTATGATCAAAGTATGAATAGCGATATAAAAGGAGAGGACACTTATGGACCCAATAGCTTTCAATGTATTTGGATTACCTATTGCGTGGTATGGTATTTTTATTGCAACAGGAATGACAGTTGGAATTTTATTAGCTAAATTTACGTCTAAGTTAAAAAGTCTTGATTATGATGAACTTTTAAATATCATATTAATATCTTTTCCTATAGCTATTATTGGAGCTAGAGCTTATTATGTAATATTTGAGTTTGATCAATATAGAGATAACCTAATGCAAGTATTCAATACACGTCAAGGTGGGCTTGCTATACATGGGGGAATTATATTTGGTATGCTAGCCGCGTTAATATATACGAGATATAAAAAAGAAAATCTGATGCAATTTGCAGATGTGGCAGCACCCTCTATAATTATTGCACAGGCTATAGGCAGATGGGGAAATTTCTTCAATAGTGAGGCCCATGGTGGACTAGTTACTAAGGAATTTATAAGTAAATTTCCGAATTTTATACAAAAGGGAATGTTAATAGATGGAGTTTATTATCATCCGACCTTTCTCTATGAATCAATATGGAATGTTATAGTATGCTTATTACTGATTTATTTATTGAAAAAAACATTTAAACATGGAACTGTGTTTTTTAGCTATATAGGATTATATTCTTTAGGAAGATTTTTTATAGAAGGACTCCGAACTGATAGTTTAATGTTTGGAAGTATAAGGGTAGCGCAACTAATAAGCTTAGCGGGAATTGCACTATGGATTATATTCCTTGCAATTAATTATAAAAGGAAGACCGTAGAATAATTTCAATGCTTGGGATAACTTTCAAAAATATTTAATTAAAAAACTATTGAAATAACTACTTATTAATAGTATAATTGTTTTTGTTGCACTACTTTGGTGTAAGCAAAGCAAGAAATACTTTATGGAGAGATGTCCGAGTGGCTTAAGGAGCACGCCTGGAAAGCGTGTGTAGGGGAAACTCTACCGAGGGTTCGAATCCCTCTCTTTCCGCCAGTTTATATTTCCGTACTAGCCGGGGAGTTAGCGGTGCCCTGTAACCTGCAACCCGCTACAGCAGGGGTGAATTCCTCGCCTAGGTTATAAAATGTGTGGTCTGACCTATATAAGTGGCGTTGAGAGCTGGGCCCCACGCAATGGAAACTCATGAACCCCGTCAGGTCCGGAAGGAAGCAGCGGTAAGTGAATCTTTCCATGTGCCGTGGATCAACCTGGTTTGAGTTAACTGTATAGGTAACGCGCATAGTTTATTCATCGAAGCGAGGTGTACGGTCTACATAAGAATTATAAGATGCCTGTGAAGGTGTCTTTTTTTTATACTATTTTAGGGGTAGCGCCACATTTCCGAAAAACATACGTTAAGACATAAAATGCATAAATATATTAGTTTACCAACTCTAAAAAACAGTAATGCATGGTATATTATGGTATGATTTACTTAAGATAATACATATAATTGTAAAGTGTTGCGGAATGAATTAAGAAGGTGAAAAGTTATGGATAGCTCCAAAATTTTATTGGTTGATGATGAACAGGAAATTTTGAATTTGCTCAAAATCACTTTGAAAAAAGAAGGCTTTCTCAATATAGATGAGGCCTGTTGTGCAAACCATGCCATTAAAAAATGCTGGGAAAAGGAGTTTGACTTAATCATATTAGATGTGCTTCTACCAGATGGCAATGGCCTTGAAGTGTGCAAAAAGCTTCGAGAAATAACAACTGCCCCAATTCTTTTTTTGACAGCGAAAACTTCGGATCTTGATAAACTGGCTGGATTCGCAATGGGTGCGGATGATTATATCACAAAACCTTTTAATCCACTTGAAGTTGCCGCAAGAATAAAAGCACACTTGAAGCGCCAGCAACGAGTGTCTTGCGGCAGGCAAAGTACGGAAAAATGCATTTATTATTTTGAAAGATTTACAATTAATGAGCAGTCGGGTCAATTGATTGTAGCAGGCAAAGAAATTGAATGCCCTGCCAGGGAGTTTCAACTTCTTTTGTTCCTCTGCAAGTATCCCAACCGCTTATATAGCAGGGGACAACTTTACGAACAGGTTTGGGGTGAAGAAGCTATAAACGATGACAACACAGTAATGGTTCATATTAGACGTATTCGTGAAAAGATTGAAGAATATCCTAGCAATCCGAAAATTCTTTTAACAGTACGTGGACTTGGTTATAAGTTGTCGAAGTCGTGATATCTACAACCTTTCATTATTTTATGCTGGGATACGGGGGTGAATACCATAAAACTAAGTAAACGGCTCACCATTAAATTTCTTGGGAGTTTCTTGGCTTTGCTGTTTTTTATTCTACTTTTCTTTGCAGGACTTATATATCTGTCTCAGACTGATTTCTTAAAGCAGCAAAACAGTTTGGAACCCTCAGAACTATTAGATTCCATATCGAAACACACAATTACCGGCGAAAATACGGTTTCAATATCGCCTGCATCGTTGCAATCAGTAGCCCAAAGTGGCGGATGGCTTCAAATTCTGGGCAGTGATGGAAAAGAAATCTACCGTTATCACACACCGAAAAATATTCAAACCGCCTACGCACCTGGCGAGCTATTGGCCTATCGTGAATCGCCAAGTTCATTTGGGTATAAAATTTATACTTGGTATCCTGTAATTAATACACAAAAACTTACATGGGTTTATGCAACTCCATATAGTGGGCAAAATGTTTATAATCTTATGAACGATTACCGGACGTGGATTGTCATTTCCGTGCTAAGTCTTGTAATAACACTTATCATTGCCTATATTTTTGGGCTACGCATGGGAATACCCATTCTTCACATGTTGTCATGGATAGACAATCTTTCAAAAGGAGTCTATCGTGAGCCTGTGAATAAAAAAGGAGTGCGAGTTAGCAGAAAGGATTCTTACGGGACATTACGCAGATCTTATAAAACTTTTAAGGAAATAATTGTATCCATTGAAGTGTTAAGCCGGAGTTTAATGGAAAACGATGAAAAAAAACGTCAGATGGACAATGCCAGGGAAGAATGGATTGCCGGTGTTTCACACGATATGAAAACCCCTTTGTCATCGGTGAAAGGATATGCTGATTTGCTTTCACATGAGAAGTTTGATTTCAGTAAAGAACAAACCGCCCAGTACGCTGGAATTATAAGTGAAAAAGCTGCCTATATGAAGGATTTAATTGAAGACCTTAATCTGACCTTACGTTTGAATAATCATGCATTGCCAATTAAACTGGAGTCACGCAATATTGTTGAACTTGTCCGTAGATCGGTGATAGACCTTATAAATAGTGGTCTTTCAGATGGCATAAATTTTGAATTGATAAATTCGGAAGAAGAAAATATCATTTATCCAGTGGATGATAAATGGTTTAAACGGGCTATTGATAATCTTCTTGCTAATGCGGCTGTGCATAATAAAGAAGGGACGACTGTAAAGGTGCAAGTAAAACAGATAATGGATTCTTGCATATTCCAGGCTGTAGAGCTAATAATACAGGACGATGGCAAAGGGATGGACAAACAGACACTGGAGCATCTGTTTGACCGATATTTTCGAGGGACAAGCACAAAAGACAGTGAGGTGAAAAGCAGCGGCCTTGGCACCGCAATTGCTAAACAGCTAATTGAGGCACACAAAGGCACCATTTCAGTTAAAAGTGAACCTCAAAATGGCACGGAATTTGTTATCCGACTGCCTAGCAAAAATTAAGCTCCTGTTAAGGTTATGTTTCGCCTAAGTTCAGTTTCACCTTGCATAATAGTTTTGAGGTGATATTAATGAGAATTTTTGAAATATTTTTGATTATTGGATTGTTATTTTCTGCTTTAGGCATTCTTTTTATAAAGAACAAGAAATTGAGGATTGTTTTGCCAACACTTTCTATGACATTTTCTTTTGCTAGCATTTTTGTGGAGGGATTTCGCTTTGTCATGGTTCCGGCTTATAGCATGAGCGTCATTATCTTTGCTTTAAGTTTAACAAAACTGTTTTTAATGACAAAAAAAAGGCATCCAATTCTCAAGGGCTTAGAAATAGCGGCGTTTTGTCTTTTCTATATGTTGTCTATTGCGTTGCCGTCTTTTTTACCTGTCATTAACCTTACGAAACCAAACGGTCCAAACCCTGTGGGCACAATGAGAATGGCGTTTAACGAAAACAACAGAAAAAATGTCCTAACTGGTAAAACTTCTTCTCAAAAAATAGCTGTGCAGGTATGGTATCCCGCATCAAGCCTTAGCGGTGCTAAGCAGGCAAACTGGATAGACAAAAGAGAGGTAGCAAGCCTTTTTGCAAAATCTAAGGGACTTCCGGATTTGTTTGGACAGTTGTGTCTTATTAAGACAAACAGTTATTGGAACGCTGGACTTTCAAATGAAACAAATAAATTCCCAATTATTCTATTTTCCGGCGGAGGGGGAATGTTTAATGGTTCAAATACAATCCAAATGGAGGAACTTGCAAGTGAGGGTTATGTCGTATTTGCAGTAAGCCACCCATATGATGATTTTGCCTCCGTCTACCCTGAAGGAGATATTGTTCCTTATAGTTCAAAACTATCTGCTGCCTTGAGTAAAGACAGTGCTAGAGCTATTGACATTGCCAAAAAACAGATTACAGATGATCGTAGCCCTGAGTTTCAAAGGGTGATTATACGCAACTGCAAACTGTATACAGAAAATGTCCGCGTTTGGAGTGATGACATGAGTTTTGTTGCCGACCAAATAAGCAAGCTCAACGATGGAAGCATTAAAAGTATTTTTGCTGGGCGCCTTGACACAGTAAAGATGGGATTATTCGGACATTCATTTGGCGGAGCAGCATTAGGTCAAACCTGCCTTCGTGACAGCCGGTTTAAAGCCTTTATTAATATGGACGGTACACCATTTGGAGATACAGTGGACACCATAATTCAGCAACCATTCATGATACTTACAATTAGACCCGATAAGAATTCAAAAAGAGTTTCAGTCAGTGACGGCTATTCCGAAAATCAAAAAAACTTTTTGGTTGTAAGCATTAACGGAACAGAGCATATGAATTTTACAGACCTGAATACAGTTATACCGAATGCTGGCAAGGCTCTGGGTGCATTGGGATCAATTTCTGCAAACCGTCAGACAGAGATTACCAATACCTATATTGTCTCGTTCTTTAATAAATATCTAAAGGAAATGCCGGAGCCACTACTCAACGCTTTGGCGTCTCAATATCCGGAAGTAACAATTGAAAAAAAATAAATGAATACTCCAATTTACAACTCTAAGTAAAAGTGTGAGCCGCTAACTCGACGGTTCATACTTTTACTTAGATAATCCTATGAATTAAAAAACTTATAAAGTTATTAATAATTGAATAACAGTTACAATGAGTTAAATTACAATTAATCCGTAAATATATTTAAAGTCATGATAATTCATGATTTTGTTTTTTTTATAAAAACAAACTAAAAAATTGATTTAAATGATATAATTATTTATTGAGTGAATACAAAATTTTATATTTGTGTTTGAAAATTCATAAATTTTTTTGAAATAAATACTATTATTTAAAAGAGGTGAAATTTGTGGCATATAAGGCTTTATATAGAGAATGGAGACCAAAAACTTTTCATGATGTAGTAGGTCAGGAGCATGTTACTATAACCTTAAAAAATCAAATAAATAACCAGCGAATAGCTCATGCATATCTTTTATGTGGTACAAGAGGAACTGGAAAAACCTCCACAGCTAAGATCCTGGCAAAGGCGGTTAATTGCACGAATTCGGATCATGGAGAGCCTTGTAATGAATGCGAAATGTGTGTCAAAATAAATTCAGGAACAGCAATAGATGTTACTGAGATAGATGCAGCATCACATAATGGAGTAGATAATATCCGCGATATAATTGAAGATGTTCAGTATCCACCGCAGGAAGCTAAGTATAAAGTTTATATCATAGATGAGGTTCATATGTTATCTATAGGGGCAGTTAATGCTTTCTTAAAAACACTAGAGGAACCACCAAGTAACATAATATTTATATTAGCCACAACGGATCCTCAAAAACTGCCAATAACGATTTTATCTAGATGCCAAAGATTTGACTTTAAAAGAATAAAAAGTGAAGATATATTTGGAAGACTTAGAAAAATTGTTACGGAGCAAGGTGTTCTTGTGGAAGATAATAGTTTGAAATTAATATCAAGAGTTTCTGATGGAGCAATGAGAGATGCCTTAAGTATTCTAGATCAAGCTATATCAATGAATGAGGGCAAGGTAGAGTATGACAGTGTTATAGATATGTTAGGTCTTGTGACTTCAGAGAGTCTTACAATACTTTCAGACAGTGTAATAGACAGAAATATTGAAAGTGCAATAAAGACTATAAATGAGATAGTTCTTAGTGGTAAGGATATATATGTATTTATAAAAGATATGACTACTCATATGAGGAATTTGCTCATGGCTAAAGTAAGTGAAGATGTAGAAGAAATTTTAGATATGTCTAGTGAAAATATAAGCATTTTAAAGCAACAAGCAGCTAAGATAAGAGTAGAAGAAATTATGAGAAATATAAAGATATTACAAGATGCAGAAGAACAAGCTAAATGGAGCAAACAAAATAGAATTTATTTAGAACTTGCAGTTATTAAAATGTGCAAAATAGAATATGATACTTCAAAAGAAGTGCTATTATCTAGAATAAACAAATTAGAAGAAATAATAAAACAAGGAAAGATAACTGTAGCTTGTGAAAGTATAACACCAAGGGCTTCTGAAAAGAATGGTGGAAAAAAAGAAACTAGGTTAAATAAAAAACCACAAGTAAGACCAGTGCAAACTCACAATCCTAATTCTACTTTAACCGTAGAAACCGTTAAAAAGTCTTTTAAGGATATTTTAGATATGTTTAAAGCGCGAAGACATATGGTTATCTATGCTTCTTTACTTACAGGAGAAATTGCATCTTGTCATGGGGGTGTAATAGAGCTAAGTTACGAAAAACAATATGCTTTTAATAAAATTAGATTAGATAAAGAGGAAAATAGAAATATAATAGAAGAAATATTTTCTGAATCACTAAAAGAACCAGTAAAAATAAAATATACTGTAGAATCCGACGAAAAAGAGGTTAGATCGCCGGAGGATATACTAATAGAAACATTTGGGGAAGATCTTGTGGAAATACTAGATGAATAGAACTATGGTAATAGATGAATAGCCCTTATAAAAAATATTTACTATTTTAATGGAAATTATTATAGGTATTAGTATATAATAATATAGAAAAGTTATAGTTCAGTAGCGATATATATATTCTTTTAGATTATAAATATTTAAATTAGATTTAAGTTTTTGTTATGAATCTAGAAGATATAAATATAATAATATTAAGATGAATAACTAATAAATAGGAGGTAACTATTATGGCAAAAGGTGGATTTCCAGGTATGGGTGGAAATATGAATAGTCTAATGAAACAAGCTCAAAAATTTCAACAACAAATGGAAGAAATGCAAAAGGATTTAGGAGATAAAAGATTTGAAGCATCTGTTGGTGGTGGAGCAGTAACTGCAATAGCTAATGGAAAGAGGCAACTTGTTGAAGTAAAGATAAAACCAGAAGTAGTAGATCCAGATGATGTTGAAATGCTTCAAGATTTAATTATGAGCGCTTGTAATGAAGCGCTAAAAAAGGCAGAAGATGAAACAAGTAGTGAAATGGGTAAATTAACAGGCGGACTTAACATGCCAGGAATGTTTTAACAATATTTCAGCACCGCAGGTGATGATTTAATAAACAGTAGAGTAAAAGCTACATTGTTATGAGGTGAATAGATTGGATTTTTATCCAGTAGCAATAGAAAAACTTATAGAAGAATTTGCAAAGCTCCCAGGTATAGGGCGAAAAACAGCTCAGAGGCTTGCATTATTTGTGCTAAATCTTCCGAGGGAAGAAGTAGAGGAGTTTGCGGGCGCACTGGTTAAAGCTCGCGGAACATTGAAATATTGCCGTATATGTGGATGTTTTACAGATACAGACCCCTGTGCAATTTGTTCTAATCCCAATAGGGATAAGAGCATGATATGCGTAGTTGAAAACCCAAAAGATATTATTACCATGGAAAGGGTAAGAGAATTTAATGGGGTTTATCATGTTCTTCATGGAACAATATCACCAATGTCTGGGCGAGGTCCTGAAGATATAAAATTAAGAGAACTTATAAGAAGGATTAATGGGGAAGTTCACGAAGTAATAGTGGCAACTAATCCAAACATAGAGGGAGAAGCTACGGCTATGTATATATCTAAAATATTAAAACCACTAGGCACAAAAGTTACAAGGATTGCACATGGTATTCCAGTTGGTGGAGATTTAGAATATACAGATGAAGTAACACTTTCTAAAGCTATGGAAGGAAGAAAAGAAATATAGAATAATACTCCTATTTTATGTCAAGAATTTAAAAGAGATATAAAATAGGAGGTTTTTTATTATGAATAGAAAAAAAATAATCGAAATAATATTTTCAAATCTAAAATATACTCAGGAGGAGAAAGATATTATTATGCAATTGGAAGAAGCTAAGAGCCAGTGGGAAATTGCAAAAAAATACTTTGCAGTGGTAGATGATCCAAAACTTGTAGATTATGCAATTTATAGCGAAGATCAATGTAAAGCTAAATATATATTTTTTTTACTAGAAGCTAGAAGAAAAGGTGTCACTATTGATGCCAGCTATATGATAGAAGAGTTAGATTCTATTAATGTATAAAAAAGTTTTTAAGAAAATTAATAATATATTGGAAAGCTGTGAAATATATTATTAATAAAACATAATAAATAAAAGTTGAAATTTAGGATTAACATAGGGGGAGTTGGGTATGGAAGTTATATTATATTTTTTAATTGCCATAGTAGGCATGGTAATTGTGGTAAAGCTCTTTTCTTGGCCATTAAAGGTATTAGGTAAGTTAATATTGAACGGAGCTTTGGGTGTCTTACTTTTACTACTTGTTAATTTTGTAGGAGAATATGTGGGAATAAGTATAGCAATAAATGCTGTAACTGCGCTTATAGCAGGATTTTTAGGAGTACCAGGAGTAATATTTTTAATAATTTTCAATAAATTATTGTAATATGACTTATAGTAAAGACGATTTATATTAACTATGAATTTACAATAGAGCGAGGCAGTTTTAGATAAATATACTAGTATGCTGACTAGTTATTTATCTCAAGCTGCCTTATATTTTTGTTTTCTATAAAAGAGGCTTAGAAATAGTATATTTTTAAGCTATTAAGGTAAATACTTAGTATATAGGATAAGTACTGAAGTTATTATATTTAGTAGATACTTATAAGAAGATATTAAGTAGGAAAAATAACTATCCTGGTGTATCAATATAAGCTACAGGTAGATAAAGTTTAAAAATTCAAGAATACGCAACCTGTTTTATTTTAATTACTCTAAACTGAACTATATGAGAAATATTATATGATAAGATATTACATGTTGCTGATGACAAGTAACGACATATTAAAAGTAAGATTAACAATTTTTGCGAAAGTCATTAAAAAACATTTAAAAACAAGTTGACAAAATGGAAGTAGACTGATAAAATAGTAGAAGTCGTCACATGATGACATATCAATTGGTCTTTGAAAATTAAACAGAGAAATAGGTAAAATAGCGAAATAACATTTCGCTTGACCAGTTAATTACTTTAGATAAAAAAGTAATTTTAGTCGTAAGACTAAAAAGTATGTAATGAGCTTG
>NZ_JBOITL010000006.1:0-37046 GCF_050717515.1 Clostridium sp.
AACCCTTTAAATAGTCTTCTACAGCTGCAATTTTTTGAGCTAGAGTGAAAGGTGATCTGGACATAAAAATCCCTCCAAAGTATTTTGGTTATTTACCATGTCTACTTTAAAGGGATCATATCATTTTGACTTCCCTTAAAAATTGTAATATTATCAATCGAGGCTTTTGTTATTTAAAATAAAATCAATTAGTAAATCAGGTCTTTTTTCAAATAGATATTGTCCTTCAACAATAGAATTAAATATCCAGTGATTTTTAACTCCGTCTAAAGACTTCTCAGTTAAATACTCGTCTAAAATTTCTGTATTAACTATCATAATAACTCCCCCATATTGTCTTATAATAATATGATATTTTTATTGCATAATATTCAACTATGTCGTCTCTTAAGAAGATTGCGTACTATAGATTATGCTCATTTGGTGAGGCTTGCATTACTTCAGATTCATTGTCACGATGATTTCTTCTTCAATTCCCTCAATCCAATCATGCGGAATATTTTCCCTGTTTATCAATGCCAACATTACTACTATATCTGCTATTTTTGAAAGTTTATACCAATCTTCAGGTAAGGTTCTATGGCTCATAGCGTTATATCCCTCAGCAAAATTGCTTTTTATTTTATCGTCTATATGTTCAGAATAATTCTCTCTGGTTCTAAAAATTTTTCCAATGTCATAATAGCGCGGCACGGAAAAACAATATTCAAAATCAATAAGCCATGGTGTATCATATACGTCTATAAGGATATTGGAGGGGATAAAATCGCCATGGCAGAATACATTCTTTTCGGATATTCGCTCTATTAAGTGGCGATTAGCGTCAATGAAATGTTGCAAATCTTGCTTTACTATTTCGTTCAAATGTTTTCCCGGCATTCCATCAAGAAAGAATTTATATTGATTTTCAAATGGTGTTATTTGTTTGTTAATACATAAATCGACATTTAATAATGCCGTACAAGCGTATTCCTTTTCATGTAATAACGCAAGCATACTTCCGATTTTATAGGCAACATTGTTTGAGAAACCTTTGTTTTTAGAGACATACTCTCTCAATGTCAATCCGTCAATGTATTGAAAAATCGCATAAGTATTATCAATTATGGTTTTACTTTTATCAAAATGCAGTATCTCGGGTACTTTAATAATATAGTGAGCGTGCTTATAAGCTGCTATTTCAATATCGCTATGGTCATTGTTTTTAGGATAAACTTTAAGTAAATACCTTTTGTTGCTCGCTTCAATCATATAATTACTTGTACTCATTCCGGCTGTAATTGGAGATATATTTTGAATTAGAAGTCGGTTATTGTATTTAGAGAAAATAGAGTGAATATCCTCTGCATCTACGGATTTAAAATCAAATAATCTATCGTTATTTTGTGACATGTAATCACCTCACCTAATATAAATAATCATTACTTCGCCATTATCTACAATTGTTCATATATCGTAGATTTGCGATTTGTGACGTCTAACAAGAAAAATATGAACTATTTAGCTTTTTTATTAGAATAAGCGATACTATCAATTACTACTCCTATTCCACAACCGAAAATTAATCCTAATGCCAAATTACTACTTATAATTCCGACCAATAATCCAATTCCAGAACCTAATGCAGTATAAACCCCAGATATTTCTTTAATATTTTTTTTCAAGTATTATCGCCCCCTGTGATATAAATTACTAATAATAAATCTTGTCTCAATTTATTTCGTCATTAAATACGATTCTGAATTATTGTTACCATTATATAACATAATAGTAAAGAGTGGAATAGTCCAAACTTTACTGCACCATAGTTTCCTAAGTCGTCACAAGTAAAAACGCCACAAACTTTTATTGTTTGTGACGTCTAATTAGAAGAAAGCAAATCAAGTAACATAAATTTATATTCATACACTGTATAAAGATTTTGCTATAGCCATATCATAGCATCCCCACATTTTATCTTTATACGGGAATCCATTTTTCAAATACTTTTCATCAACAAATCCCACATTTTGATAACACCTATGAGCACTTGGATTATTATCAAAAACTTTTAAAGTTACCCTCGACATATTTAATATTTCAAAGGCATATCTTATTGCTTGTTTCATCATTTGCTTTCCAAATCCATTATTTCTTTTTGATAAATCAGTAATAACAAAGCCAACATGTATACTCTCATTTTCATAATTGGCATTCATCATTGCTATGAACCCAACAGGAGCTCCCTTTTCATCCAATGCAGTAAATAGCCATCCTTTTTCATTATTTTCAAAACTTTCTTTTATTTCTTTCATTGATTCTTCTGTCAAAGGATATGTTATTTTATTAGCACACCATTTCACAAAATCTTCTTCGTTGTCTATCCATTTAACAATATATTTCGCATCGCATGATTTATATGGTCTTAATCTTAGCATTCTATTTATACTCTGATTCATGTGTCAACCATCCTCCATTTACTTAATTGATAGCATTTAAATGCTTATTAATTTAATAATAAATGATTACGTTGCGTAAGGTGCAAGTGAAATTTATATAAATTTATAGCTTCATAGTTTTTTACAAATGTGACGTAATTTTAATTGCCCATTATGCTCATAATCTTGTTTAAATTATAGTTTATCAACTATTGTATTCCATGTTAACTCTAAAACACCAGTCATGTTTGATGGTTCATTTGAAACGTAGGTAACCACTGCATTTTTATCTGGAAGAATTACAACATATTGACCATATAAACCGTCCATACGATATGAATTAGGATATGAGTTCATCCATATTTGATAGCCATATCCTTGATGATGGTCTGCAGTTGCAAAGTATGGATTAAAATCACTGGTCTTAATTTGAACAGATGTTGCTTGTTCTATATAACTTGAAGGAATAAGTTGCTTACCTTTCCAGATTCCTTTATTAAGAATTAATTGTCCAAATCTGGATAATTGCTCTGCTGTTAAATATAAACCTGAAAATCCCTGTGAGATTCCTTTTGGACATGTATCCCATTTAGGTTTCGGTATATCTAATTGTTGAAATATTTTTTTATCTAAATATTCATCTAAGTTAGTCCCTGTAGTAATGCTTATTATTTTTGAAAGCATATACGTTGCAGAATTGTTATACGTGAAATGAGTCCCAGGTTCAAATACAACCGGTTCATCAAAGAACAATTGGCAAATATCCCAGCTCTCGCCACTTTCCCAATCGGCCTTTTCTACTGGGCATTCTGCATGTCCAGTTCCCATACAAAGCAAATCATGAATAGTCATCTTTTTAAGATATTCATTTATGCCTACACGTGGAATATCAGGAAAAAAATCTATAATATAATCATTAATTTTAAAATACCCCTCACTGATTGCAATACCAACTGCCATCGAGGTAAATGCTTTACTTACTGACCACAAAAGAGTGGGCTTTTTTTCTTCAAAATCATGTTTAGCAATTATATCACCATCTTGCCTAATAATGACATTCAGTACATGAAGATTTTGATTTTTTACGGATAATATCAAATCATTCAATAATTCATTATTCATTGTAATCAACTCCATTTTGAGATATGCCTGACACCTATTCACCCAAAGTGTTTGGTGTTCTTCGGGCAAAACTACTCTTGAGGTTAGGTCATCCATCGTATACACGCCGGCTTCTTCACACCATTTAATGCAGGTTTTATAAAAGTCTAAACTTGTATTATTAGGATCGAAATGAGCATAAACATAGTCAAATCCTTTATTTAATGCTACTACTAGCCTAGAATAACCGTCTATGGTTACTATTATATTATCAATTTTTACACATGTAACAATTATATCCTCTGGCTTTTCTATCCAGGCATTTGCTCTTTCTACTTTTTCTCTATCAACAGTTAATTGCTCTGGAGTAATTTTATTGATGTCAATCTTAAAAACTTCAATATCAGTTCTACTATGTAAAATCCACTTATCACTCTTCTTAAATGAACTGTATATTAAAGTCTTATGAGTAATCATATTATTGTCTTCATTATAGAAAATTCTTTTTACATAAGGATTCCAATACATAAGTTCATCAATTAAGTTTTGGAAGATTTCATTTTCATTAACTGAATCAAAACTCTTGAAATTTACTATTTCAGTATCTACCATATTACTTATCTCATATTCCAGTACCCCTAAAACTTTATCATTCTGTTTTGCGATTAAGGCTGTATTGTGAATAAAACTTTTTTCATACTTTAAGTATTCCTTCTCATTTTTTTTTGCCCTATGTAATTCCATTTCATTTCCTCCTAAAATAGTTAATCTTATTTAAAGTGTTGAAACCATTACTTTCAGCCTTTAGCACCATCTTATTTTACAAGTGTGTGCTAAATTATAGGTCATCCGTATGTAAATTATAACAGTAAATTCTATATAATGTATATTAATAAACCAATATAGGCTCTCTTTTTTAGAACTCAATATCCTACAAGTGAAGAAGCTAAATTAATACCTCAAAGAATAAAAGAAATTCAAACTTAAATTGCAAAGAAAAAAGCGGATAAAGAAAATTGGAAGGAGAGTTAGGTAGAATGAAAGATTTAAGTAAAAGAGGATATTCAGTACAGGATAATGGTGCAGTTTACTACACAAATAGCCTGTGATATATCATAACAACAATGGAACTAAGGTATACACTACTAATGAAACTATGATATAAACGAATTGTCACCGTTAATTTTATCGGTGACAATTCGTTTAATATTAAGGAGTGTACAGTTTAGCAGAAGGATATTTTACAGTAAAGTATTCCTCTTGTAAATCGCCTAAACAGGTATAAAGTTTATCCTTAAAGTATATGGAAATTTTATTTGCGCCCAAGTTATAACCATAAGTAGCTAGCAAAGAGGTTAATAAACCACTTTCAGTAGCAGTCCCTAAGGTCATATGGTCTACATAATCATCAGAAAATACAATTTTAAGAATTCCAGTTGTTTCATCTAGCTTCGCTGATTGTATCTTTACTTTGTCTGTCAATGACAAAAAGTTTTCGCTATAAGACGTACTTTGCAGCTCTTTTGTCAAAGCTGAAACCAAAGCATTATTTTCTATAGGTAGTATTTTATCTATATAATAATGCTTTAGCTCAGATTTATTAAAAAAATACAGTTTACATTTAGTATTTTTCATTGAGGTAAGGACTTTTTTATATAATAACCAAATTTATAGACAAAAATGTAATACATATATATAATATAAATATAATGAAAAAAAGTAAAAATTTATAAGGAGAAAAGAATATGAGGAAATTTTTTTTAGCTGGATTAATTGGAATTATTACTATAGCTTTTGTTGGATGTTCAGGAGATAAAAATAGCAATATAACAGAAAAAAATCAAGCGAATAATGATATTAATATATCTAAGGACAAGAAAGATTATGTGGAAAAACCAGAGTTAGAAGCAAAACCTACAGATAAAGTAGAATCAGGAAATAAAGTAGAAAGTAATATTGATAAACCAGATAAAACTGAGAGAATATTTAAGATAGTAACTAAAAATGTTGATTATGAAGTTATAAGTCAAGGAGAGATTAAGACAGTTGGTTTGTCGGTTGCTGATAATATAAAGAAAATACTTAGCACTATATCAAATAAGTATTTTGATGGAAAAACGTTGGAGTTAAAGACTATAGAAACAGTAAATAATAAAAAGATAGCTGTTATCAATTTAGGAGGAGATAAGAGCTACTGGCATCAAAGAATGCAAGGTTCAGCGGGTGGGGAAATTACTGAGTATACTCTTATAGAAAATATACTTCAAAGAGACTATAAAGGTTATTGGATTGATGGAGTTAAATTTACTTTAGATGGAAAGAAAGTTGAAGGTACACAGCATTCTTCAGATTTAGCTAAAACAATATATAGATAAGAATGTACTTAAATTACAATTTATTAAATGATGACATTGTCCGTTTTTCTACCGATATCTGACAGGTTGGGATACACTTTACAGTTTTGCGCCATATACAACGAAAGGAGAAATATACAAAACCATCGGGTACAAATGGGTACCTATAAGCACGACTGTAAGTGAAGGAATGAATCAAATTGTATTTATTAACGATGGTAAGGTGGTTTGCTATCTTTATGGGTATCCTGAAAAAAATAAATTCGGATTTGATTTCGGGAAATATGAGGGTAGTCACATTAAACTTACAACTCAGCAGAAATTATCTTTTAAAACTACTGTTTTGGAAAAAAATGGTGTGATATATTTTAATTATATCAAATGAAAATATTAAATTTGTTAATAATAACTATCATTATCTTATGAATAAAATAGCACCTAAAAAAAGCTTCTAGATTTTTATTAACAGGTTTAATTTTGAATCACAAATATAAAATTACAAAAAAACAGTGTACTAATTAGCATATAATTAGTACACTGTTTTTTTTGTATATATAACCATATTAAGTTAAATATGTATGATATAATAATAAGTTATATCATATTAAAGGGTATGGATATATTAAATATTTTAAAAACAAATAGGATTGATGCAACATATATAGACGAGCCATTTTGGTTAGTTGTAAATAGGTACATAAAGAAATATGAAAAATTTAACCTAGATTTTAAACTTAATGTTAAGTTATACAGTAATAATATATGAAAGGAGATGAGAAGAGTGGGATTAACTGATGAGGAGTTAGTAAAAGAAATAATTAATGGTAATAAATGTTCTATGGAAGTGTTAGTAAATAGATATTATAAACTTGTTTTTTCCTTTATATACAGAACTATTGGAGAATATCACATTTCATTAGATTTAACGCAAGATACATTTATGAAAGTAATAAAAGGAAGCAAAACCTTTGACTATACCAAAGGAAAATTTAAAAACTGGATTCTAAAAGTAGCTATGAATGTTTGTAAAGATTATTGGAAAAGTGCCTACATTAAAAATAATATAGTTGATAATGAAGTTGTAAGGGTGGAAGATGAATCTGAAAATATTGTAAATATATTTGAAAGAAATGATGAAAGAAGAAGAATTAAAGATGCAATAATGACACTCCCTCAAAGTCAGAGAGAAGCGCTTATCTTAAAATATTATCATGATTTGACTATAAAAGAGATAAGTTCTGTGACAGAAGCGAATCAATCAACAGTCAAATCTAGGTTGAAGTTAGGCGTTGACAAACTAAAAAAAATATTTAGTGGAGGTGAAGAAAGTGAAAAGTATAAAAGAAAAATTTAAATATATGGATTTGTCAGATGATGAAATTAATTTATTCTGCAGCAACCTTGATAAATATACACTGTGTGAGTATCCTTCTCAAGATGAAATAAATCAATGTGTAAATAATTTATATGAATATGTACCTAAAACCAAGAATAAGGAACAAAGATTTAATAAACTTATTGAAAATTTAGAGTTCCAAATAAGCTATATAAACAAGATTTATTTTATATCAAGTTTGCTAATTTTCATTATAACTTATGTATTAGCTATGAATAATATTGTTAATTCATATGGCGCACTAATGTTTATATCACCAATACCTTTTGTTTTAGGCATTACAGAAGTTTTTAAAGGTAAGGAAAATAATATGTTAGAACTTGAACTAAGCTATAAAGTGTCTGGAAGAGAATTAATACTATATAGAATGATGATTATAGCGGTGTTTAATATTTTTTTAAATGTGTTTATGACTATTATGATGTGTAAAGATGTAATAAGTATACGCTTTATCGAAATTAACATTCTATGGATAGTTCCATTTATTTGGGTAAATTTTATATGCATAATATTAGCAGAAAAAATAAGAAGCTACTACGCAGTAATAGCAGTAATATCCATTTGGGTAATACTTGTAGTAAGTATTTATAGCAATACCGCATTAACGAAAACTCTTATATCTATAAACACATATGTTTACGTGCTTACAATAATTGGTGGAATATATTTATTGTTTATGAAAATAAAAAGATATAAAAACTGCGAGATAGGTAGTTTTTCATATAAAAATTAGGAGATGAGAGTTTGAATATTGAGATAAGAAATTTAACTAAGAAGTACTCTGATAAAGTAGCAGTAAATAACTTTTCGATTACTATGCAAGAGGGTGTATATGGACTTTTAGGACCAAATGGAGCTGGTAAGACTACATTAATACGTATGCTTGCAGATGTCTTAAATCCATCAGGAGGAGAAATATTAGTAGATGGTATAAATAAAAATAATATGGGCGATGAGTATAGGAGTTTACTGGGATATTTGCCTCAAAATATGGGATACTATAATACCTTCTCAGCACAAAGATTCTTAGAATATGTGGCTGCCTTAAAGGGGATAAAAAAATTAGAAGCTAAGGAGAAAATAGATGAGGTTTTAAAAATAGCAGGTCTAATTAATGATAGAAAAAGAAAGGTAAGCAAATTTTCAGGGGGAATGTTAAGAAGGCTTGGTATAGCTCAGGCTCTTTTAAATAATCCTAAGATATTAATATTAGATGAGCCTACGGCAGGTCTTGACCCGCAAGAGAGAATACGGTTTAGAAATTTAATATCTAATACATCGAAAGAAAGGATTGTAATTTTATCAACGCATATTGTCTCAGATATAGAGTTTATCGCAAAAAAAGTAATACTAATACAAGATGGCAGGTTATTAAAATGCTCAAGTGGAGATGAATTATTAAAAGATGTTAATGGAAAAGTGTGGAGTGTTTATACTGATGAAAACACAGCTATTAATGCTGAAAACAAATTTAAGATAGTTAATATAATGAGAAAAAATAAAAGTGTAGAACTTAGAATATTATGTGATAAAATTCCAATGGAAAATGCTGTTGAGGTTACTCCCAACTTTGAAGATATGTATTTATATTATTTTGATAAAAAAGTGGAGGAGATATAAAATGGAACTTTTAAAACATGAGTTATATAAAATATTTTCTAAGAAAGGCTTATATATAAGTTTATTAGTAATGTCAATGGTTGTATTTTTACCAATGATACTACCTCTTGTTAATCAAGTTAATAGAGATTTCGGTTCCACTAAGGAGTTACAGAGCTATTCAAAACCCTATGAGGGAAATGTTAACAATTATAAAGATGTTACAGCTGAATTGTTAAATAAGTTACAAATGTATAAAGGTAAGGATACAATAAAGTCTAATATATATAACTTCATTATTGGTGAATACTCTTTTCAAGGAAAACCAAGGATGGCAGCTATTTCCGATATTATGAAAAAAACAAAAAATACGTTTGTGGATAAAATTGGAAGAATTAATGGAGGTGTTCATGATTTTGAAGCATATGAACTAAAAGACCTTGATAATAACATAAAGTTATTAGAGATACAGGACAAAGTAAACACTTATGAATATAAAAATAAAGTTTTAGCTAGTAATATGTACAACAAGGTAAGCACTCCTAATGTTTATTATAATGAAGGTTGGTGGAGAGTTATTTGGATAATGAGTTCTCTGTCTCCATTCTTAATAGTGACAATGCTTTTATTAGGAGTATCTCCTACATTTGCAGGAGAATATGAAAGTAAAGTAGCACCAATATTGTTATCAACTAAAAATGGAAGAGTAAAAATTATGAAGACAAAAATATTAGCTGCAATCATATATACAATTACTGTTGTGAGTGTCGTTAATTTAGTCGGGTTAACTGTAATTATGTTTGTATTTGGTATAGGAGGATGGAATGCACCAATGCAATGTTTGTCTGACTATATATGCTCACCATATAATTTTACAATAATACAATTTTGGCTAGTAGCGATGTTAACAAGTATAGTTGGATATATAATATTTACAGGTGTTATAATTTTAATATCAAATATTAGTAAGTCATCATTAACAACTTTTTTTCTTACAGCGTTTGTATTTTCACTACCAATTATTATTGAAAAACTTGTAGTTACTTCTGGGTCTTGGACTAAGGTTATTTTAAACTTGAGCATTAATCAGTTTATGAAAGGAACTAAGATATACGAGGTGTTGTATACAGTGAATGTGTTAGGAAAGCCTATAATTTATCCGCTTTTTGAATTGGGCTATGGAGTAGTAATTATAATTTTATTGTACTTTATGATAAAAAATAGCATAACGAAGAAATATTCGATATAAAGATTTCTATGACTATAAATTTGACTACTTAATGTAATATAATTATTTTTTTAAAAATTATATACAAAAGAACAAAGTAGGTGCTGTTATTTATGAAGGTTTAAATCGTGACTAGAAACAAAAGGAATGTCATAGGTAAAATTAAGATATAATAGTAAAATTTGTTGTATAATGAAAGTAACTAGCTTAAAATATGGATGGTGGATCAAAGTTTATTTTTATTGAACGTAGTAGGATAATGGAGGATATATGAAATATTTATTTCAAAATGGTGATATAAGCATACGCAAGATGGAAGATAATATTAGGGATTATAGCGTTATGGCAAAATGGCTTTCCACCGAAGAATTACTTGATTATTATGAAGGGCGTAGTAATTCCTTTGATTTGGAAAAGGTAATTAAAAAGTTTGCACCTCGTGCTAAAGGGGAAGACGCAGTTGTACCGTGTTTAATAGAACACAATCAAAAGGCTATTGGCTATATTCAATATTTCCGTATAGACCCTGATGGATATGATGTTGGAGATGCCATTAATATGGAAAACTATGGATTGCCCTATGGAATGGATTTATTTATTGGAGAAACTGATAATTGGAATAAAGGGCTTGGTACTATTGTAGTAATGTCATTGATTAGATATTTATTTATGAATGAAAATGCGGATATTATATTTATTGACCCACAAACTTGGAATAAACGTGCAATAGGATGTTATGAAAAAAGTGGATTTACTCCAAGGGTAGTTATAAAGAACAGAGAAATGCATGATGGAGAATATAAGGATAGTTTAATAATGACAATTTCCTTTGAAGATTGGAAATTTACGATGAAACAGAAAGGGATTGGAATGTTTGAGTCTGATTTTTCTAGTGATTAAGTCGCAAGGGTAAAATATTATACATTAATTATGATGAGGTGATTTTATGAAGAAGTTATTAAATTATATGTTGAAACCTATGGCTATAGTTTCATGTATACCAGTGATAGGTAAAAGCTTGTCACAAATAATTGTAAAATCACTAAAGAAATCAGAAAAACTGGATAGGTTATGTATAACTTGTAAAATATTACTCAGTAATTGATGGAGGAATTAATATATGGAAGATAAATTAATATATTCTGTTAAGGAATATTTAATGAAAAAATACAGTTGCCATTCAATAATATTGTATGGTTCTTTTGCTAATGAAGATTATACAGAGGAAAGCGATATAGATTTAGTATGTTTTTGTGATAATCCAGAGAAAGAAAATGATACCACAGTATTTAATAATAGGAGATTAGATGTTTGGTTTTATAAGACTGAGATGATGGATAGTTGTAATCAATTTCTTCATGTTAGAGGTGGGAAAATACTTTTAGATGAAAAAAAGTTGTGCACTAATTTCCTTAATGGTATAGACAAGAAGTTTATAAACGGTCCTAAACAATTGACATTAGATGAAAAAAACTTTCTTAAAAATTGGCTTCAAAAAATGCTTAGAAGAGCAGAGAAGGGTGATATAGAAGGGAATTTCAGATACCATTGGATGCTTACAGATGCATTGGAGATTTATTTTAATATTAAGGACAGGTGGTATTTGGGTCCTAAGAAATCTTTACAATGGCTTCATAATAATGATAAGGAAGCGTACTATGTTTTCAATAATGCATTAAGAGTTAATACTGACTTTACTGAAATTGAAAAATTAATTCAATTTATTGTTGCGTCATGATATTCTTATAGTTATGGTATCTCTTTTATTGATATTATTTTCTTAAAAAAGAAAGAGAATTAGATTTATTATATTTATTAAAGCACTACAATGGGGATATACGGCATCCTGGCAATTAACTTTGAATTAAATCATCTAAATACGTAATTTTAACAATGGAGGTAAGCAATGTATAATTATATTATATTTGATATTGATGGTACAATTTTAGATACCGAATTTGCAGTTCTTTCATCACTTCAAAAATTAACACTTGAAGAACTTAATAAAAATTTTAGTTTTGAAGAATTAAGATTTGCTTTAGGTATTCCAGGAGAAGTAGCATTAAATAAACTTGGAATAACAAATCTATTCCTGTCTAATGAGAAATGGAATAGATATTTAAAAGACTATCTTCATTATGTGAAAGTCTTTGATGACATTAAGGATACTTTAGTTAAATTAAGTGAAATAGGTATTTTAGTAGGTATAGTTACATCAAAGACTAAAGTAGAGTACATAAGCGATTTTGTACCTTTTGGGTTGGCCGATTACTTTAAATTAGTAGTTTGTGCAGATGATACAGAAAAGCATAAGCCTAATGCAGATCCAATTTTGAAATTTCTTGAATTGTCAGGGGCAGATAAATCAAAGACTATATATATCGGTGACACTAAATATGATATGGAATGTGCATTTAGTGCTGGTATAGATTTTGCATTAGCATTATGGGGTGCTAAATCATCCATTGGAATTAATGCAAATTATATTTTGCAAAATCCTAAACAAATATTGGAACTTATAAAAGTTTAATTCAGAATCTTCTCTAAGCTCGTGAATTACTAAAAAAAACAGGAGGACATATAAGTATGAAAAATTGTTTGGAACAAGGTGTGCCAACTGTAGAAGAAGCAACTATGCTGCTTGAGGAGTCAAAAATGGTGTAAAACTTGATAGAGGTAGGGCATATTATCGATATCTGAAGACATTTTTCAGTTAAAGAGTTATGTCAAACTTGTAAAAACAATGCGCAGTAAAAATTATTTATGTATTATGGAGGTGTATGTTGTGAATTGCGAGTTGAGAAAGTTATCAACAGATGATGGAAGAGATTTATATGATATGTTACAGAAACTTCCGAAAGATGAAAATGGATTCACAAACGGATGCAATGGAATAACATATGAAGAATTTAAAAAATGGTTAGTCAAATGCAATAATATGGCAAATGGCATTGGACTTGAGGAATGGATGGTTCCACAAAGTAACTACTGGTTATTTATAGACGGGATACCAGTGGGAATGGGTAAATTGCGACATTATTTGACCGATAAACTAAGAAAAGAAGGTGGACATGTTGGATATTCCATACTTCCTGATTATAGAAGCAAGGGGTATGGAAAGATACTTTTGAAAATGCTTATTGACTGTGCAATAGATATGAAGATTGATAGGCTTCTACTTATGGTACATAATCATAATGTTGTATCAATTAAAGTTGCACTTGAAAACAATGGGATAATAGAAAAAGTAGATAGTAAGTGTCATTTTATTTGGATTGACTGTTAAATTTACCATATAAAATAATTTTTAAGATATATCATTTAATGTATTACAATTTGTAATTGAGGCTATATCGGTTTATATAGCAAAAATGATGTTTAGGATGTAGGAGTGGATGGTATGGGCGAAAAATGGATTGCAGTGGTTGGTAGTTCTCGAAAGGGAAAAAATACAGATTTGATGGTGGACTATGTAATAGAAGGATTAAATGATAAAAAAATTAGTGTAGATAAATTCTTTTTGGACAGTCGTAATATTTCAACTTGTACAGGCTGTGAATATTGTATAAAGGCAGGAATTTGCATTATTCAAGATGATATAACTGAAATTATAAATAATATGAAAAATGCAGACGGATATATATTCGCTTCTCCATCATATAATTACAATATTACTGCACAGATGAAATCCTTATTAGATAGGACATTCTGTTTAAATGATTATAGTAACGGATGGAAAAGTCGTCTCTCACCAGATAAAAAGGCAATCATTGTAGGGGTTTGTGCAGGTAAAACTAAAGACTCTATGGGATATACAATAGAAGGTATAAGTAAGCCTCTTTCTGAATTAGGCGTGAAAATCATTGATGTAATTGAGTATTATAATACCAGGCACACACCTGTTATTAATAATGATAATATTAGAGAAGAAACAATCGAAAGAATAAGAAATTATAGAGATTTGGGAGGGGATTAATAAAGTAAAGTGGACACGTTGATTTGTCCACTTTTGTTTATACCATGTGTCTTTTAAAATTCAACACATTTTATAGTGTTAAGCGTTTCTTATTTTAAAATGCTCTTTGCATTTATATTTTCTTCTCCAACTTTATATTTGAACTTTAAATATCTTAGTTCCTTAAAGAACCCTTCTATTGGATCATTAAAACAATTCTCATCAGCTTTGCAATATAGCTTAACTATAGGGTTATTTTCGTACCTGCGGCTATAAGGACATTATATTTCTCATTACTGGTTGCAAAATATCCTCATAATTTGCTCATATAATGAAATCATGCAAATATAGATTCCTTTAACGTAATAACCTTTATATCTAAATCAACCTCTGCCTCAATTCCATATGGAATGATACATCTTGGCTGTGCATGACCAAAATTCACATTATACATAATTGGTAAATCTTTATTTTCTATAATCTTATAATAAATTTCTTTGTATTCCTCGTAATATTGCTCATCTTGAGGCTTTCCAACAATAATTCCGTTGATGACATCAAATATGCCTGTATCTTTTAAAGCAATTAATTCCTTTTCAAATACTTCTGGTTTTGGTTTTTCTTCACAAGTTTCAATGAACAATATTTTATTTTTCCATTCATCTAATGTTGGAAACAACCCGTATTTCTCACATATAGCTTTTTCATCGTCATATCGTGTAGTGGTTAATATATCATGTAAACTTTCAAGACAACCACCTAAAAGTCTTCCATTAAATTTCCCTTTTCCTTGTAGAACTTCATATCCTCTTTCTTCCAAGTGTTTTACGCTGCTTGTTCCTACTGCATCCATAGAAAAATCTGTACGTTCCTCATACCATACACTACTTGATTCTATGCAATCTTCTTTATGACTTTCAAAATACTTTGAAAATGCTTCTTTTGTATATGGCAACATTTCTTTATCTAATACGGCTAAATCACAAACGAAAGTAGGGCCATAAAAAGTACCTAGTCCAAGTTTATAAAACATCAAATGATTAATTGTCGTATCTGAAAAGCCTGTAAATAATTTAGGATTATTGTGAACAGCCTTAATAAAATCATTATCATCTAATAAATATGGTAATGTTCTATATGTATCATCTCCTCCAATTGCACAGATAATCCCTTTTATGGATGTATCATAAAAAGCATCTTTTAAATCCTGTGCTCTGGCTTCTGGATGATTTTTTAAGTACTCCATTCCTCTTAATGCGTTTGGCATTACAACAGGTACTAACCCAAACTCTTTTATTCTCTTTAGGCCCAAATCTAATTCATGTTTTGCAAAATCTTCACCAAGCATACCACTCGACATACTTATAACTGCAACCTTATCTCCTTTTACTAATGGTTTTGACTTTTTCATAAATATCACTCCCCGTATACCAATTATATAAATTATAGCATGTTTTTATAAGGATAATCGCTATTTTTGTAAAATATAGCAATTATTCTTATTCTTTAATGCCGTATTATTCAATTTTCAAAGACCATTGTTTGTACTTTCAATTTTAATAGTTAAATGATACACTTTCTATATCATGCGTAGTACATGGACAGAAGGTGTTTATATAGAGCTTAGTCTAAAAGGTATTAAGTATCCAGATTATTCATTGCTGTATTACATTTTTATGTATCTTCATGTTATAATAAAAATGCTGAAGGAGGCGTTAAAACCTAAGGATAGATTTGCAAACTTCTTAAATGTTCTTTTTTCAACATATGGTAGCTATGTAACTATATCGGCCATCACCCCTTCTAGGATTAACCTACTGACGAGCCTCTGAAATCCAGGCGAAAAGGGTGTTAGTTATGAAAATTTATTTTTTATCCCTACATATTACAAGATTTTGTGCGGAAAGCCACTCCTTCAGGTGTGGGATGGATAGCACTTGCAGATAATCAACGCAAGTATTATAGAGAATACTTTTAAATTATAAATTTAAATTTTCTATCAAGAAGAATACGTCTAAATAATTGCGTTTTAGGGGGGCAAGGGTATGTTAGATTCATTAATTAAGTCATTGTTTATATCAGTACCAATGTTATTAAGTATGGCAGTTTATTATAAAGTTGATAAAGAATATGCAATAACAGATAAGGTAAGTTTAAAAATAAAGGTGGACAAGAAGTGGCAACCTTTATTGGTAGTATGTTGTTCTTTTGCATTTGTGATATTTCTTGGTATTGTATGTATATATATAATAAATATTCCCACTAATTTATTTTTCATATCCAATAGTTTGATAATGGGTATAGGTGTAGGGTTTGCAAATAAACTTCAAAATAAAAACAAACAGATATAAACTTTTTTAAAACTCATAAAATTATCGCAACTGTTGAATATCATAAAGCAAAGATTATTTATTTAATATTTTTTTAGCTTTAGACAAAGGAGCATGGAATATGATAGAAAAAAAGGGAATGGTAACAAATTCGACCAATCGGGTTCTTCAGATGGAGGATAGAGACTTGAGTAATTATTTCATTAGGGAAATTAACCCAGACGAAGTGGGTATTCTTAAAGATATGCTATACGAAGCTATTTTTCAGCCAGATGAAACGAATCTCTTGCCCAGAGAGGTTATTGAGCAACCAGAATTAAGTGTTTTTATTAATAACTGGGGAAAATCTGATGATTTATGCCTTGTTGCAGAGAGTGATGGCAAAATTGTTGGCGCAGTATGGACAAGGATTTTAGCTGGAGAAGTCAAAGGGTTTGGAAACATAGATGACCAGACCCCTGAATTTGCTATTTCTTTGTACAAGGAATACAGAAATCAAGGTATTGGAACTGCTCTCATGAAGCAAATGTTACAGCACTTAAAGGATCGTGGTTATAAGCAGACCTCTTTGGCTGTACAAAAAGAAAACTATGCTGTTAATCTGTATAAGAATGTTGGGTTTGAAATAGTGGCAAATCTTGAAGAAGAATATTTAATGGTTTACAATTTTAGTTAACATAAGAAAATAAGCATAATCTGTACTTGTATTATGTTGTACTTTTCCTATAACTTATAAGAGTTAATAAATTTTTTTATAAAGATCCTTGGCTTTTATACTGTTTTTCTTAGCCATGGATTTCCACCTTAGATTTGCAACAAATTTAAATATAAACTTAGGCATCTTTGCATTGGTAAGCATATTATCTACCTGGTTATTGGATTTATTTTCAATATCTTTTTTTAGAGCTAAGAAAGAATTATATACAGGCTTTTTCATACGAGAATTTAGAGGCATATTTTTAGAGCTTGTCATATATTCACCGCCACCTATGCCTACACCAAAACGCCAATTAAAGTTTAATCTATTACAATAGTTTTTCATAATATTAAGAGCCAGTTTATTTTGAGTACCCTCTAAGAAACCACAATTTACAATACAATACATATCAATATTTATATTGCTCTTTTCTTTAATAAAATCTTCAAACGTAGCCATGAAGTCAAGCATAGTACTTGGGAAACAATCTCCATATAGAGGAGAAACAAAAATAATTTTATCATAAGATATAATTTCCTCAAGTGATTTTTTATCTTTCATAAGATTGCTTATATAATATTCTTTTGTCTTAATATTGCTATCTAGTAATTTAATTAATTCACTTATAAGGTAACTAGAGCAACTACCTCTTTTACGTGGACTTCCATTTATAAAGCACAAATTAGTCATATAATAATACCTTCCTCCTGTAAATTTTCTAATATTGTTTTAGCTTCAGATATATCCTTAATTACGTAAGACGTAATTTCAGTAACACATAAATTAATTGCATTTCTTCTAATTAAATCTTTAAAAGTTTGCTCTTCATCAGAAGTAACATCCTCACCATAGCCTATTACTATAAATTTAAGAGAGTTATTATTATAACGTGGAAGATGATGAATTTCACCATTAACAGATTGAAAAAATGGAAGCAGAAGTCCGTTTGAAAACCTATCTATAACATTTTTTATATAAGAAGTGTAGCAACCATATTTTATTTCAGTAACAATTATAAAGGTACCTCTTTCTAAAATATATTTAGGCATTTCAGTATAAGCATCTTTTATAATACATTTACCAGGAGTTTTGACCCAACAATTAAAGCAACCTAAACATCCTTTAATATTATCTATTTCTTTTGAAAATATTTTAGAGTTAGGAGGTAATAAAGGGATAATTTCATTTGAATCCTTAACATTTAAATCGTGAATTAATAACATAAAAACTCTCCTTTTTATTTATATTAAAATTAATAACAAACGTATGTTTACAGTGGTAACTTAAAAGTATAATATCATCTTAAGTTTACACTGTCAACATATTATGGTATTATATTGTTAAATATTAGTTAGATTTTTGAAAAGAGGTTTTTACATGAAAACTGATACATATCATCATGGCGATTTGAAGGAAAGTCTTATAAAGATGGGATTAAAGTTATTTAATGAAGAAGGAGAAGAGAAATTTTCAATTAGAAAAGTAGCAGCCTTGTGTAATGTAAGTCACGCAGCACTATATAAGCATTTTAAAAGCAAAGAAGAATTGATTAATGCAATATCTGAATATGTATTTAATAATTTTGAAAGTTCTTTAGCTGAAGTAATAGAAAAGTATAAAAATGATCCCTATGAAAGAATTATAGAATTAGGGAAAAAATATGTTTGGTTTATGGTAGAGCATCCAGATTATCTAAAATTTGCTTTTTTAACAAAGTCCGAATCTAAAATAATTATAGAAGAAAATAAACTTGAAAATGGAGAATATCCTACTTTTAATATATTTGAAAATTGTGCACTTGATTTTTTAAAAAGTATAAATGTGAAAAAAGAAGAATATGTGCAAGATGTAATTGCTATGTGGTCAATGGTACATGGTCTTGCAACTATGCTATCATATAAGACATTTTCATATGAAGGTAATTACCTCAAATTAGTTGAAAATATATTACGTAAAAATCTTAATTTTTAAATTAATTTAGTTATAATCATGCGGTTAAAACAGCATGATTAATTAGTGTATTCAAATATTACTGTTTTGTAACGGAAAGCGGTAAAGATTTTGATAGAATAGGTTATAAATATATGAAAAAAGGAGATTTACTTATAATTAAATCACTTGATAGAATTGGTCGTGGTTATGAGGATAATGAAACAATGGAAAGATGGAAAAATTAAAGGGGTTGAAGCTACCCATATGATGAACATGACTAAAGCTACATTTTATCGAAGAGTAAAAGAGTATGAAGATAGATAGGTCGTGTTATAAAGAGAAATTACAAGTAAATAATAGCTTACAGTAAATAATCTAAGCATGAGGTTAGAGAAATCTAGCTTTATGCTTTATTTTTGACTAAATTTACAAATGTTGCAGGAAAAAGGTAGTTATGTGTTGAAATGAGAACCCATACTTTTATTAATAATCACGTTTTATGGAAGGAATGATTTATATGAAAAAGTCATCATTAAAAAGTAAAATAATAATAGATTTAAAAGAAAAAATTGAGCAAGGTGACTGTAATGAATTACAAGGATTTTGGGATTCAATAGAAATCAAAGGCTCTCCTATAATAGAAAAAATAAATGGAGACCTTGAAAATGTTTTAGTTACGTTCCTTTACAAAGCTGAGGAAGAAATAGAGAATGTAGTATTCATACCTCCTATTGGGTGGAACAATTTATCAGAGAATAAAATGGAGAGACTTTTAGAAACAAATTTATGGTATATAACATACGAAATAAGAAATGATGTACGATTTGATTATTTTTTTTCTGTTAATGACTCCTTTGACGATGATTGGGAAAAGAGAGAGAAAAAGTTAATACGTGATAAATATAATAAGCATAAATTGATTTTAAATGATGAAGAAATAGTACCTTATGTAATAATGCCAAATTCAGAAGAGCATTTTTGGGTTAAAGAAAGACAGGATGTTCCTAAGGGCAAACTATATGAACATAAATTTCACAGTGAAAAATTAGAAAAAGATCGCTCAATTAGAATTTACACACCAAATGGTTATGAAGAAGATAATAAACCTTATGGATTTTTACTCCTAACCGATGGTGCTGAGTACATTGCTATGCTTTCAAATACAACATTGTTGGACAACCTAATAGCTGATAAGAAGATACCGCCCATAGTTACTATTTTTATTGATTCAACAGAAACAAGATATGAAGAATTAACTTGTAACGACACCTTTGTAGATATTATAGTTAATGAATTGCTTCCATGGGTTAAAGGTAATTACAATATTTCAGATAAAGCTGATGAAGGCATAATCGCTGGTAGTAGTCTAGGAGGATTAACATCATCATATATCGGATTAACACATTCTGAAATTTTTGGAAATGTGCTTTCTCAATCTGGTTCATATTGGTATAAACCCGAAGGTTATGAAGATGCTGAAAGTGATTGCTGGTTAGCTACCCAATTTGAAAAAATAGATAAATTGCCTTTAAAGTTTTATTTAAATGTAGGTGTTCTTGAAGAGAATGAACAGATGATTCTTAAAAATATCAAGTTAAGAGATGTATTAATAGCAAAAGGATATACTGTTTACTTTGAAGAGTTTAAAAGTGGTCATGATTATTTGTGTTGGGGTGAAACTCTAGCAAATGGTTTAATTTCACTTATTGGAATTTAAATATGGCTTTAAATCATATACTTCAGAAACTATTTCGTCTAACAAAATGTTGCAGGGTGAAATAATAGCTAAATTTTTATGAAAACACAATTTGTGAGGGGGAAAAGATTTAATATGGAAAAATCATTATTAAAAAGTAAAATAATTATGGAGTTAGAAGAAAAAATTGAGCAGGGAAATAATCAAGCAATGGAAGAATTTTTGCGCGAGATAGAGCTTAATGGTGCACCGTTAATAGAGAAATTAGCGGGAGACATTGAAAATGCTTTAGTTACTTTTGTTTATAAAGCTGATGAGGATTATGAAAATCTGGTGATTATACCTCCAGTAGGAATGGACAATTTAGTAGAAAATAAAATGGAAAGATTTATGGAAACAAATTTATGGTATATAACCTATAAGGTGAGAAATGATGTACGTTTTAGTTATTATTTTTCTCCAAATGATTCGTTTGATGATGATTGGCAGAAAAGAGTTGACGGATCAGTACATGATAGATTTAACAAAAATGTAATGGTTTTCAAAGGTGATGATGGCGAAAAGGATCTTTTAGTATCTTATGCAGTAATGATAAACGCAGAGGAACATACTTGGGTTAAGGAAAGAAAGGATGTGCCTAAAGGAAAGGTGGAGGAACATCAATTTAAAAGTGAAAATTTAGAAAATCATCGCAAAGTTAGAATTTACACACCTCACGAATATAGTGAAGAGAATAAACCTTACGGATTTTTAGTTCTAACTGATGGCGAGGAGTATATTAACATTCTTTCAGCAGTACAAGTGATGGACAACCTAATAGCTGATAAAAAGATACCACCGATAGTTACATTATTCATTGATTCCACTGAGACTAGGGGTGAAGAATTAATGTGTAGTGATACATTTGGAGATATTATAGTTAAAGAGTTAATTCCATGGGTTAGAGAAAATTATAATATTTCAAATAAAGCAGATGAAACTATAATTGGAGGGTTAAGTCTAGGGGGATTAACAGCATCATATTTAGGATTAAAACATTCTGAAATTTTTGGGAATGTACTTTCTCAATCTGGTTCTCATTGGTATAAACCAGAAGGATTTGAATGTTACGAAAGTAATTGTTGGATGAGTACTCAATTTAAATCAATAGATAAATTACCTCTTAAGTTTTACTTAAATGTAGGGATTCTTGAAAATAAGGACAGAATGATTGATACAAATATAAATTTAAGAGATGTTCTAATATCTAAAGGATATGCTGTTGAATTTGAAGAGTTTAAAAGTGGTCATGATTATTTGTGTTGGGGTGAAACTCTAGCAAATGGTTTAATTTCACTTATTGGAATGAAGTAGGACCTTATAAAATATATGAGGGAATTACTTCACCTAACAATGCACTCAAGTACGCTTCAGTTATTATTATAAACACTCAAAACTTTATAAGCTTGGAGGTTTTTTATGGGACTTGAACATGAATTTTTTTTAGTAACACATGATGAGTATGAAGAAATGTCATATGATGGAGATTATTTCTCCTCATAATTAGGTTCTTTAAATTCCTGATTTAATAGACAATATTATTGGAGTGAGACATAAAAACACCGTAAAATTGAATAATACGGTGTTTCTAAGGGATTATTCGGTGGATATAGAACAATTAAAACCTATACCCTTTCACTTTATTTTATCTACATATATATTATAATCACCTATAAAATTATCGAAATTTGCTGAAAGTAGGCAACTTCCATCTTCGGCTATTACTAGTTCTTTAGTACCACTCTTATCTATTGGGAAATCTTCAATTACCTCATCTTTCGAACGAGTTAATTGAATTTTGAGAGTGCCTTCTTTTACAGTAGAACCATATTTGAATTTTACTTTATCGCCTTTTTTTAAATCTAATGTTATTACTGTATTGCTGCTTGATTTAGATTTAATATTCTTTTGCATACACCCTAAATAAGGAAGCAAATTTGCAGTAGACTTAGAAGAGGAGCATCCCATCGTAAAAGGTATTAATATACCTGCAACCAATGCTAGGCTCAATAGTTTATAAGCTTTCATTTATTATCTCCTTTCTATTATTGTTTATTTAGTATTTCATATTTTACAATTTCGACTAACTCATATGAAAATTATATCATAGTATACATATTTATACATCGCTAGCTTTCTATAATAGTAAATATTTTCATTTTAAAATACCCTAGTTTTATGTTTTATTTTTGACTAAATTTACAAATGTTGCAGGAAAAAGGAAACTTTGTGTTGAAATGAGTATAGATAAAAAAATTAGTTCTACTTCTAAATTCTATAGGTAAATTATAGGGATAATTAAACTTTAAGGGGACGATATTCATGAAGGAAAGGAACAGAGTTTTTTGTTCAACAGGAGTTATAACTCAGTATCCTTATCAATCTGATTACAAAATAATATTAGAAGACGGTCGGAAATTATCTGCTGATGGCCTTGAATTAGTTATGTACCCTAACTGGTATAGTGAAATTGAAACTATTACGGATAAGTTATATAAAAGTGGATTAAAATTTCCAGTAGTACATGCTGATAAGGATATAGGTACGCTTATTACTGAATTAAATACTATTAATTATAGAAATGGAATGGATATATTAAAACTGAATTGTGAGGTTGCAAAAGAACTTAACGCAAAATTAATGGTTTTACATTTATGGGGTCTTCCCTTATCAGATGATAAATTTCAAAATAATATTATTGCATTTGAGGAATGTTTAAATATAGCTGATAAATATGGAATATGTTTAGCTGTAGAGACGGTACCGTGTAGAAAATCTGACCCAATAAGCAATTTGAAAAAACTTGTAGATATATATCCTCAAACAAAAGTTGTATTGGATCTTAGAATGATATCTTACCATGATTTATTATGGAAGACTTTTGATACAGATTGGTTATGGGAGAAACAATGCATTACACATTTGCATATTCATGATTATAAAGGGAAAGCGTTTTCAGTAGATTCATTAAAGAACTATCTTTTGCCAGGAGAAGGAGAGATAGATTTTACATGTTTATTTAATGAATTGAAAAGATTGAATTTTAAAGGCTCACTATCTCTTGAAAGTAAATCACTTTTGGAAGATGGTACAGTTAATTTTACTGAAGTAAATAAATGCTTGAATTATTTAAAGAAAGCTCTCAATTAGGTGACTATAATAAAGTTTAAAGAAAAGAATTTTAAAGAACACACTAGTAGTTTTGCTGCAATGTGGCACATCTGCTAACAAATCTCAAGCTGGTTCTCATTGGTATAAACCAGAAGGATTTGAATGTTACGAAAGTAATCATGATTATTTATGTTGGGGAGAAACCTTGGCTAATGGTTTAAGTTCACTTATTGGAATGAAGTAGGACCTTATAAGATATATGAGGAAATTACTTCTCCTAACACCCCATTAAAGTTCGTTTTGGCTAAATTAGGGTCAAGCCTTAGAAGAAGCCAAGGCACATTCTTTCGCCAAGCGATGGCTCGCTAAGGCTCAATAACGTCTTTAATGGATAAACGTAGCCTTAAAATGGGCAAGGGTAAAGAAAATAAAAGTGTGTGAGGGGATTAGATGTGGAATTATTTAATAAAATGGCAATATAATTTGATGAATTTTATAGGAGAGAAATTTATATTTAATCAGCATGCTCCTGACATAAGTAATCTTTTAAAGAACATACAATATGGTAAAGAAACTCATAAAGAGAGGTTATTAGATATTGCTATACCTTATGGAAAGGGCTCTTTCCCAATTTTAATTTATATTCATGGTGGTGGATGGATAAGTGGATCAAAAGATGGTTATTCAAGAATATGCAAAAGTTTTGCACATGAGGGATATTTGACATTTAATATTAATTACAGACTAACACCTAAATATAGTTATCCAATACAGATACAAGATATTTCTGATGCAATAGATTGGATTTGTAACAATGCTGAAAAGTATGGTGGAGATATAAATAAAATATTTTTAGCAGGAGATTCTTCAGGAGCACATTTGGTAAGCCATTATGTCACTATAGTAAATAACGATGAGCTAAAGAAATATTGCAAAATAAAAAATTTAATTTCATTGGATTATGTAAGAGGGATTTTACTGTTTTACGGTGTGTATAACATTAAAAAATTAGATGCAATTAACTCTTTTATTGTTAGAATACAAAATCAAAGTTTTCTAGGAAAAAACACAAATCAATATCAAGAGAGATGTGAATATGTTTCACCAATATTTTATATAAATAAACAATTTCCACCTACTTTTTTATGCGCAGGAGAAGTAGATTTAATGCATTCACAATCTATTGAGTTTATGAAAAAATTGAAAAAAAATAATGTTCCATACGATATGATATCACTAGGTAAAGAAGAATATCCGGAAGCGAGACATGCTTTCTTAAATTTTTATAATAGGAAATGTTCTAAAGCTGCAATGAATGAGGCTTTAAAGTTTATGAATTCTCATAGTGAAGTGAAGAAAAGATAGTAATAAAGATAAGTGAATGGGTGAGGCTACGATATCTAACAATGCACGCAAGTACGCTTTGGCTTAAAAAGACAGCCAAAGCTCATTCCTTCGCCAAGCGCGTCGCGATAGGTCTCAGAAATGTCTTGAGTGTGAGAACGTTAGACGAAATCCTATTTAAATAAGTGCTAATTCGAAGTGAATTATGAAAAATATTTATTTCAAATTAGTAAAATATTACTTCAGTTATTATTATAAACACTCAAAACTTTATAAGCTTGGAGGTTTTTTATGGGACTTGAACATGAATTTTTTTTAGTAACACATGATGAGTATGAAGAAATGTCATATGATGGAGATTATTTCTCGTCAGAAGATTCAAGTAATATCATATTAATTCATGATGATATAATTCAATACCTACACGATACATTGATGTGGATACCATCAATTAATCCAGCAATGAATTATGAAAAAGGATTTGGATTAAACAATTATGGAATTACATTATTTGATAAAGAGGGATCTGAGGTTATATTTAAAATAGCAAAAGCATGGGCAGACTTATTTTCAAATGGTCCATCTACTTTAAAACTTGCTGGGAATTATGAATGGATAACAAATGATAAGTGTATAACAGAGGGTTATTACAAAATTATTGAAGTAGATCGAGATGAACTTGTTGAGAGTTTTAGAAAGATACAGCTATTTTCAGAAAAAGTTATATATAATAAATATTTTATACTTCATCATGGTATATAGGGATTATAGATAAATAGGAATTTTGCTCCGGGGGGGGATGGTAACTATAAAGTGAACAGAACTAGAGCGTGCTAAGACAATAACTGATATAAAAAAGAGGGGATGAAGATTATGGAATATGAAATTATACATTTACCAAAAGAGAAATGGAAGGGAACTATAATTCCAATAAAGTATAAAACAGATAAATATTATGATGTTATAGTAAATAAAATAGATAGTGGATTTGCTATTGAGATAGAAAAGAAAGATTTTACAGAGCCAGTAACTCATACACCAGAAGAATATGATTTTCCAGATAAGTTATATGAAGAACACTGGGAAAATGCTTATGCTTGGGGAGTGTTAGTTAATGATAAATTAGTTGCTGCAATTGAAACTGATCAAGAGCTATGGTCTAATCGTCTAAGAATTACAGAACTTTGGGTAGCAGAAAAATATCAAAAGCAAGGAATAGGTCATGAGTTAATTGAAATGGCAAAACAGCAAGCAAGAAGAGAACGTCGTCGAGCTATTATACTAGAAACACAATCTTGTAATGTTAATGCAGTAGATTTTTATCAGCATGAAGGCTTTAGCTTGATTGGTATGGATACTTGTTGCTACAAGAACAATGATTTACAAAGAAAAGAAGTAAGGTTAGAATTTGGATGGTTTCCAGAAGAAAAGAAAAGATTAAATCATGAAGAAATAGAAGTCAGAATGGAAATAAAGGATGATTGGTACAATGTAGAGTTAATGACACAGCATGCATTTTGGAATAAGCATCATCTTGGATGTGACGAACATTACCTTGTGCATAAATTACGTCAAGATAAAGACTATCTTCCTGAGCTAAGCAGAATAGCAGTAAAGGATGGAGATGTAATAGGATGTATAGTGTATTCAAAGGCACGAGTTGTTGATGGTGCAGATACACATGAAATGATAACCTTTGGACCTCTTTGCATAGAGCCTAAATGGCAAGGATGTGGAGTTGGTGAGCTGTTATTAAGGAAAACAATGAGCTTAGCTGCAAATAAAGGGTATAAAGGTATTGTAATTTTTGGAGAACCAGATTATTATCCTCAAATAGGATTTAAAACATGTGATAACTTTAATATTACAAGCGCTGATGGTAAAAACTTTGATGCATTTATGGGAATTGAATTAGCAGAAGATAGTATGAAGGGCATAAAAGGAAAATTCTATGAATCTGAAGTTTTTGAAAATCTTCCAAAGGAAGAAGTGGAAGAATATAATAAAAAATTTCCACAACTACAAAAATTAAGATTTCCAGGACAATGGGATTAATTAGAGGCTCTATGCTGCCTTAGAAAAATTAGATCCAGATGAAAGGGACGTCCGTTATAGGAAAATCTCAAAAATAAGGGTACCAGATTAGATTGGTATTCTTATTTTTTTTATTTTTATTTTCAAAAAAAACGCAAAACTTCTGGAAGAGCATATATATTAAATGAAAACAAAATGAAAGGAGTGATTAACATGGCAGTTAAATCGACAAAGGTAGCAAGTTCCTTAAAACTTACTATGATAGTAGGCGTTGACAAGAAAGGCAAAGAAAAACATGCAACAAAAAGGTTAAGTAATTTAAAAACTACTGCGGTGGACGAGGACATTTTTGCTGTAGGACAAGCCATCTCTAACATTAAAAATTATCCATTATTCGGACTAGACAGAGAAGATCAGTTCAGCTTAGTTAATGCTTAGTTGGTAGTTGAAAATTGAAAGGCCTAAACTCAAAACCATTGAGTTAAATAATTAAAAGGAGGAAAAGTGATATGAACAAATTAGTTATGAGATTTTTAACATCTGTAGAAGGTAAGTATTTTACTTTATCTGTAGATGACATTAAAGCTGATGAAAATGGAGTTCCAACTGTGACAGAAGCGCAGGTAAATGCGCTTATGGATTTAGTCATTGCAAAAGATATATTTGCATCTGCCAGTGGCAAATTAACTGGCAAGAAAGATGCTAAGGTAGTTACTACTGATACTAGTACAGTTGATGTAGCATAGTAAAAAGCTTTCACCGAGGATAACTTGGTGGAAGCTTTTTTATCTATAGTGTAATACTCTATTAATTAATATTTTTCATAGCATACTAGAGTGCCTGGAATCAGGTCTTTTATTATTTGGGTTTTGTTCATGGGTGATTCCTCCTTTAGGTTTTTAACTTATATATATGGAGGAAGGGGGACGTAGCTCTTATATTAGTCTTAATATGGTATATTCAATGCAACAAGCGGTACACTCGTTAGATTTTGATGAAGCGTTGTTATTTCGATATTATTTCAATTCCATCTTCGGTTACAAGAATTGTATGCTCCCACTGTGCTGAAAGTGATCCATCAGCAGTAAATGCTGTCCATCCATTATCCTCATCTATAAATATTTCATGACTTCCACCATTTATCATTGGCTCAATAGTAAATACCATTCCTGGTGCTAAAATCATATCTGTTCTTTTAGTTCCAAAATGAAAAACAAATGGATCCTCATGAATATCTAGTCCAACTCCATGTCCTCCAAAATCCCTAACTACTGAGTAGCCATTACTTTCTGCATATTCTTGCACCGCAGCGCCTATGTCACCTAAAAAGCTCCAAGGTTTCACTGCTTCTATTCCTTTATTTAAACATTCCTTACTTATTTCTACTATTTTTCTAGCTTCATCACTTACTTGTCCAATCATAAACATTCTTGACGCATCTGAATAGTATCCATTAAGTATGGTAGTTGCATCAACATTTATAATATCACCATTTTTAAGGACTATATCTTCGCTTGGTATTCCATGACACACTTCATCATTAATTGATGTACAAATACTTTTGGGAAATCCATCATAATTAAGCGTGGCCGGAATTCCACCGTGATATATTGTATATTCATGAGCTAGTTTATTAATTTCTTCTGTAGTCATTCCTTCTTTAATATTTTCACTAATTAAATCTAAAAGGCCATTATTAATTTTAGCACTTTTTCTGATTCCTTCAATTTGATCTTTGTTTTTAATAAGATTTCTTGTTGGAACTATGTAGCCTTGATTCTTCAAGCTTTCTAACTTTTTATCAAAGTTCAAATGGCAATTCTTATATTTTATTCCACTTCCACACCAGCATTTATCATTTCTACATAAGCGCATTATACATTCTCCTATATTAAGATTAGTTCAACTAAAAATAACATCCAATTAATCTATTATTTAATAATTCCACCATGAAAAAAACACTCATATATCTTCCTATCATCAAAATAAATTTCCTCATATCCTTGAAACCACTTAAATTCTCCATTAACAATGCAATGATATTTATATTGTCCATCTTGATATACCATAGGTCCACGATATGGATTTTCTTCTGACACTAAACTTAATGCTTCTTTTAAAAATTTCCCTGAAAAACCTTCCCCAATAATTCTGCCTGTATAATTCATTGACCAAAATGGAATATCATCCTCCCATAAGGCTTCTTCTCCTCCAAATTGCTCTCCCCCTAAATAAGTATCAATATATTTTAGATTTCCTTGTGTATACTCAAAATCATGTGAATTAGGTCTTGAAGATTGAATTTCAACAGCATTTCCTGCATATGTAGCTCTTTTGGCATTACGTAAAAATTTTACTGTTTTTTCATGTGTAGAATCAACTTTTTTCTCTTCTATACATAAACGACAATTTTCTTCATAATCATTAACCAATTTATCAATACTTACTTTAAAGTAATCACTTAACGCAATTAGTCTTGCAATGTCAGGATATGAATGTCCAACTTCCCACTTTGCAACTGCCTGCCTTGATATACCAAGCATTTCAGCTAATTTCTCTTGCGATAATCCTTTTCCTTTTCTAAGAATCTGCAATTGTTCCGGAAAACTCATCTTTAATCACCCCTTTTATATAATTCTACTGATAATACAACCATATTGCTACCACTTAAACATAACATTTTTGTCAACCATAAGTTGCTTTTGAATTTTATTTAGAATGTTATATATAGATGATTTTTTTGAATGTAACACAATTGATATTGTGTTACATTCAACTTATTTAATATAATAATCTTACCAAAGTGATAACAATTGCAGATATTCTTGTCTTGAGCACCCATTTCCTTCACCGTAACTGGATATATGAAATTATCAGCTATTTCATAGGGAGTATTTCCTGCTATAAGTTTACTTGAAAGACCAGCAATTCTCAATTGATTTATTATATTAATAGAAATATTTTCTACTAATATTAGTAGCAAGAAATTCTCACTACATTCCAATTTCTGTTTGCTAATATAGTATTTATAAAGTTAAAAAATAGCGAATGAAGCTCTGGTGTAATCCCGTAGTTTTATTATTTTTCCTATTTTTACAAATATTGCAGGATAAAAGTAGTTTTATGTTGAAATAATATAAAATAGATGTTAAGGCATGAGGTGGTAACTGTAAAAATGCTAAGACAATTGCTAGCGAAAGAAAAATACGCTAATGATTTGAACTTATAAAATCAAGGCAAAAAATCTAAACAATAATGGGGGTACGAATATGCAAAGCAAACAAGAAAAAATTGGACAAGTTGAAAACGGTCTTCGTCCAGAATATTTTATCAAAGGTGATAAACTTAAATCAATTACAGAACTAATGAAAGAAAGCAACACGCCTGGTATTAGTGTAGCAGTAATTCATAAATCTGAAATAGTTTGGGCTAAGGGGTATGGGATTTCAGATACAAAAACACAGAAGCTGGTGAATACAGATACTATTTTCCAGGCTGCGTCTATCAGTAAACCACTTACGGCTTTAGCGGTAATGAAGCTGGTTCAGGATGGCAAACTAGATCTTGATGAAAATATAAATTCATATCTAATAACTTGGAAATTGCCGGAGAATGAGTTTACTGCCAAAAATAAAGTAACTTTGCGAAATCTGCTATCACATACGGCTGGAGTTACAGTGCATGGATTTCCGGGCTATAAGCCTGATGCTGAGATTCCAACTTTAGTGCAGGTGCTTAACGGTGAATTTCCTGCCAATACGGATAAAATTATTGTGAATATGGAACCGAATACTGAATTTAGCTACTCCGGTGGTGGATATACAATTGTACAGCAAGCTTTAGTAGATCAGTTGCAAAAACCCTTTCAAGAAATTATGCAGGAATTGATTTTAGACCCTCTAGGTATGACCAATAGTTTTTATAGTAACTCTGCTTTAAACGAAAAACAGTGCGCTATAGCTACTGCTGGTCACAACAATGATGGGGAACAGGTTATTGGAAAAAGACACATTTATCCTGAAATGGCAGCTGCAGGATTATGGACCACAGCTGAAGACTTGGCCAAGTTTTCTATAGAAGTGCAAAAATCCTTAAAAGGTGAATCGAATAAAATCCTTACTAAAGAGTTTATGGAAATTATGACCACTCCAGTTTTAAATGGGGAATATAATATTGGATTGTGTAATGAAAAAATAAGTGCAGAGCAATTATTAGGACATGGTGGTGATAATGAAGGTTATACTTGTGGCATGCTATTTCATAAAGAAAAAGAGTTCGGTGTGATTTTGATGAGTAATTCCCAGAGAGGGTATGAAATGAAGATGCCTTTTTTCAGAAGTGCTGCAGCAACTTATGACTTTGATAATATATTGCATCCTGATTATGAAAAAATTGATTTATCAGCAGTTGAAGTTAAACTTTTCAGCGGTAATTACAGAATGGAATTTGATAAAACAGTGAAAATCTTTCAGGATAATAATAAACTGGTTTATAAAACGATCTTTAATGAACCGAAACAGCTTGATTATGTGGGCAATAACATTATGATTGGTATAAATCGAACTGTTAAGATTGAGTTTAGAGAATGTTCCGGTGAATTATATATGAATGATAAGAAACTAGAACGCTTAAATAATGGAGAGAGGCTGGCCAGCGATTATATCGAAGCAGATAATTTAGAGCAGGCAGTAAGATGTTATCAGGAAGTTATGAAAAAGGATAATGATATGAAAAATCAGCTACAAAATAATTTAAATAACGATGGATACAACTGTATTTGGGGGGGGAATCATAATACTGCTATAGCTTTTCTAAAAATCAATACTATTCTTTTCCCTGAGTCTTCTAATACCTGGGACAGTCTGGGAGAGGCATATTTCTTTGATAAGCAGTATGAGTTATCTATTGAAACCATGAAAAAATCTTTAGAATATAATCAAAATAATCAAAATGCAGTAGAATTCATTAAAAATGCTAGAGAGTATTTAAAACAACAGATATAGAAAATGAATACTTAATTGATCGGTTGAGGTAGGAAAGGGAGTGTTGAAAATAGCTAATGAAGCTCTGGAGTAATCTCAGAGCTTTATTATTTTGCCTATTTTTACAAATATTGCAGGAAAAAAGTAGTTTTATGTTGAAATAACATAAAATATATATTAAAGCATGCGGTATACCAACTTGGTTTGTTTTAATTAAATTTACAGAGGGAAGTTATAAGAAGACTAGTATAGGAAAATGGTTAAAACATTACCATAGAATTTACGTTGAGATGGGAATAAAGCATAATGATTATAAATTGTTAAGCAATATGATTCAGATATTTCCTAATGTATTAAATGAAAAGTGTAAAGCAGAAGATAGCTGTGGTGTTAACTTTTGGGGGAAGATGCAAGTATGCTTACATATTTACGGAATGTAAAGAGTTTATATGAGGAAATCTTTGGGACAGTAGCTTATAGGCTGTCCCAAAGCTTGTCCCACCAATCAAAGCCTTATGGAATCAGGACTTTGAGGTACTTTGGGACAAGTGGGACAAGAATTGTCTATAGAGGTATGTAAATTAGGTAGAATAACAAGGGTAGGTGTGCCTAATACGCATACCCGCGTAAGAGAATCTTGTCCTAGTTGTCCCAAAGATGCATTGAAACTTAGTAAATATGCCGTTTATACCCGGGACAGGTGGACAAGTGGACAAAATAAAAGTATTGATCAGATAATACCGTTAACTCCAGTTAATATTAGGCTTGATTTTACCTGATTTCCAGGCCTACGTAACAATAACTGGAAGTTATTGTTTGCTATTCAAGAAATCCTTGAAAGGCGTTGCGCGTTCTAAGGCTTATTCTTCTGTTAATTTTTATATGGTTAAAGCTTACTGGGAAATAGGAAAAATAATTTACGCAGCAAAAGAGGGCAATGTAAGAGCAGAGTATGGCAAAGAACTAATAAGTGAATTATCAAAAAAACTTACAATTGATTATGGTAGAGGTTTCGATAAAAGTAATTTATCAAGAATGAGGAAATTTTATTTGTTAATCAACAATGTTGACGCACTGCGTCAAGAATTAAGTTGGACTCACTATAGGTTTATAATTAAACTTAGTGATGAAAGAAAAAGAGCTTTTTATATAGATGAATGTATTAAAAGTAATTGGAGTACAAGACAGTTAGAAAGACAAATTAATTCTTTCTATTATGAACGACTCCTATCAACTCAAGAGGAAAATAGAAATGAAGTAAGGAATGAAATAAAAGAATTAGAACCTTCTAAAGGTATAAATGATATGGTTAAAGACCCTTATATATTAGAATTCTTAGATCTAAAAGAAAATAAAAAGTTTCTAGAAAGAGATTTAGAACAAGGATTAATAGATAATTTACAAGAGTTTCTTTTAGAACTTGGAAAAGGATTTTCATTTGTAGGAAGACAAAGAAGAATAACAGCTGATGGAGAACATTTCTATGTGGACTTAGTTTTCTATAATTATTTGCTTAAATGTTTTGTGTTAATAGATTTAAAACTAGGTAAATTAATTCATCAGGACTTAGGTCAAATGGATTTCTATGTTAGATACTATGAGAAAAAAATAAAGGGTGAAGATGATAATCCAACTATAGGGATTATATTATGTTCTGAAAAAAATGAAACTATAGTAAAATACTCGATTTTAGAAGAGAGTAAACAAATATTTGCCTCAAAGTATATGCTTTATATGCCAACGGAAGAAGAATTAAAGAGAGAAATAAATAAGGATAGAGAGATACTTGAGGTTGAAGAAACCATGCATGAAAATGAGGAGTAGAAAAATATTTGGTAAAGCAGACGACTAGAGAATGATATAAGAAAAAATCTAGGAGTGATTGGGTATGAGTTTTAGTGAGTGGAAATTATTCTGATGTAGGCTATAAGGTTGTCACAATAAATATACTACAGGATAACTCCAGTCAAACAGTATTTATAAAACTGAAAAATAGTTAATGAAGCTCTGGGGTAATCTCAGAGTTTTATTATTTTGCCTAATTTTATAAATATTTCAAGAGAAAAAAAGTTTTATGTTGAAATAAGGTAAAAAAGATATTAAAGCATGAGGTACTTTTTGCTGCTAACTAATCAAAGCAATGTACAATAAGCTCCTGTAAATATGATTAAGCTAAATATGCGTGCATAGCTCTCAACTTGTTAAAATCTAAAATTAACGACTATTCAAAACTATTTAAATTCTAGTGGCTCGATAAATTTCGTATTAGAAATTTATCGAGCCACGGGTCTTTAGCTTAATTGTACGGGCAATCAGGAACAATAGTGCCATTTCGGTAAAAGTCGCGGTAGTGGCGGCTGGAGCGAGCTTTATCAAAGGCGCTGCGTAGACTTAAGATTTTTTTGATTATTTATATAGAATAATTTAAGTAAAGACAATTTAAAATTAACTAGAATTCGCGCACGCCGTGGGTACCTAAAAAAGGACTAGCTTTGGCATTATAATCTCTTGATTTTCAAGGGGTTTGGGGACGAAAACAATGGAAAACTTAGAGATACTTATGCTAAAAAGATGGGTAAGGGAGTAAATCTGACAAAAAAATTAAAAAGCTGAAAAATTTACTTAACGAAATAGGATTATAAACTTTAGAATCTAACGATTAAATGCAGACTAGATATAACATGAGGTCTGCATCTAAAATGAACATTAAAAGATGGGTAAGGGAGTAAATCTAACAGAAGAAGAATTAAAAAACTAAGAGATGTACTTAACGAAATAGAATTATAAACTTTAGAAGCTAACGATTAAATGCAGACTGAATATAACCTGAGGTCTGTATTTGATTGTTTTATAGATTGAAGTAACAAAGATTAGAAGTGGAGTACTAGGTTGTAAGAACTGCAGTGAAGAAGTATTTATAAAATAGTTAATGAAGCTCTGGATAATTTCAGGGGTTTATTCTTTTTTACCTATTTTTACAAATATTGCAGGAAAAAAATACTTTTGTGCCGAAATAAGATAAAATATATGTTAAATCATAAAGTGGGTTGTACTGTATAACTAATGGAAGTTAGGTCCAGTAGATTATGTCTATAATGGGAAGTGTGCGCCTTGTTTCCGAACAATCTATATAGAAATATATAATAAAACCGGACTACTAGTGAAAGATAAAAGCAAGTAGAACTCGTCATTTGAATCGGCAGGGGAAGTACCTGCCTGACCCTGTGTGAGGGGTTACAAAATTTCTAATACTCCGACGTGCCCAAACAATATCATGTTTGAGGTGCGAAGCTCGGTGAAGTTGCGGAAAATGTTATCTGTGATGATAATAAGTACGCTGGAAGCTAAAAAACAGTCATGCTTATAATGTCTTAAAGACTGACGAATACCCGAAAGTACGGCTCGTAAATTATAGGGTTTCAAATAAGAAGAAACTCGCCCCATGTGGGGTACTGTCGTTGAATTACATATACTTCGGTGGAATTCAACTGAAAACCGTAAAGGTCCAAGGCGTTTAATATTGAAATCACACTAATTGAAAGTGACAGTCGGGTTAAAGGGTAGAGCTAAAACTGTTATGCAAAGCTAAAGTGACGGGAACAAGGGAACTGCAATAGGATACGTGAGAAGACGTAATGGGTGATATGCCAGTCCTAATCAATAGGAAATGATTGGTGAGATTGCAGGGCAGCAGCCTGTAGTAGTGATGAAGCTTCTGTAATGGGGGTAGAGTGAAGGGGCATAGTTTGTACAGTAAAACATGTGACCAGTCTGTCGAGGAAGCCGTAGGCAAAACTGACTAAAACCATAAATACCAAATCCAAAGGAGGCGGTGAATGTGGCACAAAAATTTGACTACCTAAAATCTGAAACAAGATTGCGAAAAACACTAGATGAGTTATATAATACTTCAAAATTAGCGAAATTAGAAGGTAAAAGACCCTCGATTAGAGGGCTAGTTGAAATCATGGCATCAGAAACAACAATAGTTACTGCAATACACAATATTAAGTCCAACAAAGGTAGTAAGACCCCTGGAATTGATTCGAAAACAATGCAGAAGGATTATTTGGAAAAATCCTATGAATGGGTTATAGAAGATATTCAAAGTGCGTTTATAAGATTCATTCCACAGAAAATTAGACGTGAGTATATTGATAAACCAGGAAAAGCAGAAAAACGACCATTGGGTATCCCTTCTATAAGAGATAGGATTGTACAAGAATGTATAAGGATAGTGCTTGAAGCAATTCTTGAAGCACAATTCTTTAATCACTCATATGGATTTAGACCTATGAGAGATGCACAAATGGCAACGCAACGATTGACTGATTTAGTTCATAAAATAGGATATTATTGGGTAGTAGAAGGGGATATAAGTAAATGTTTTGATAAAATTAATCATGGCATATTACTCAAACGTTTGTATCACATGGGTATTAAAGATAGACGAATACTCCAAATCATTAAAGCTATGCTTAAAGCAGGTATTGTGGGTGAATGTGAGATTAACAAAGATGGAACTCAACAGGGTTCAATAATTTCACCGTTACTAGCAAATGCCTATTTGGATATGTTAGATGAATGGTTGTCTAAACAATGGGAGAACAAATCTACCAACTTTAATTACTCCATCCAATGGGGAAAGATGTCTGCATTACGAGAAAGGTCAAACTTAATACCCGCATATCTGGTAAGATATGCAGACGACTGTGCGCCACGAAAGCGTGGTAAGCAACTCGCAAGAGTGGCTTAATATAGCTGTGCTATACAGATGATGGAGGAGGGCCCTCCGAAATCGCCATGCAGGTGGAGATTTCAAACTACCTTA
>NZ_JBOITL010000007.1:0-251253 GCF_050717515.1 Clostridium sp.
TTCTCTGTGTACGCTTCGTATTGCTGTTACCAGCTTCAACGCAACACTCGATATGAGTGGTTGGTTAGACCTTCCTCAATAGGGACTTTCACCCTACAAGTAGATGCCAAGCTTTCTTGGCGCACTAAAAATAATCTTCACTTCGCTGTTAAATACGATTCCGAATCATTGTTACCATTATATAACATAATAGTAAAGATTGGAATAGTCCAAACTTTACTTCACCATAGTTTCCTAAGTCGTCACAAGTAAAAACGCCACAAACTTTTATTGTTTGTGACGCCTATTACGAATATTCCGTCTTATAATTGTATTATTTCCAGAATCCATTATTCACATTACAATCTTTTTTTCATCCATAAAATTTTAAATTTTTCTCCAGCAATATCTCCAATATAAGTATTAAATACTTGAAAACCTACTTTCTCATATGTCTTGATTGCTCTCTTATTAAACTCTGCTACACCCAATCTTACATAATCACCTTTATAGTTATGCTGTTTTACTGCAAAGTTAACACACTCAGAAACAAATTTTTTTCCAATTCCTTTTCCTGTTAAATCTGGTCTTAAGCCAAATCCAATCCACATTTCGTAAACTTTATCTGGATTATCTTTAACTGTTTGGATATCAACGTATCCATCCTCCTCTGAATCTTTATCAACTTCTCGAAAAAACTCTGTAGTTAATTCACCAACTAATTTCTCATCTTCATTTAAAACTGCAAATCTTTCAACTCCCCAATTTTCAGTCTTTAGTAAGAACTCTTCTTCATTTGCAAAGTCATAAATTGAAAATTCACCTTCATATTTCCAATTATTAATCATTTCTCGTGCACAATCCCCATTCTGTGCAACAAATTTAAAAATCATTTCTTTTCCCCCCCTATGTTATCAATTTTATTAGATACTCTAAGATAGTTATTTTTATGGAAGTTTTACTAATCTCTTCTTTTCCCCCGTATAATAAACATCTTAACTTTAAAATGTGTAAAAATAAAGATAAAAAATATTTCTATATTGTTTTTTACATAATAAATTACTACTAATTAGCGTTTGAAAAATGTCTTAATTTTTTATAGTTGTGACATAACTTAAGAAAATTATGACTTAACTCTATTGTTTGCCTTTATGCTAACGCAGAGCTTTATGAACATCTGAGTATATAAATAAAAGTAAATAATCCCCACTCCTATTATTAGGTATTCATGAGGAAATTTAGATTTTTCCACTGTATGGTTAATATCAAGTCTAAAAGCATAGGAACTGGCTTTTCGTAAATGCCAAGGTGAGGATACAATAACTGCTGTTCTCAATCCTCTATCTTTCATAATTTTCTTTGAGTTTACTAAATTTTCATATGTACCCCTTGCAAGTTTTTCACGAATTATACTGCAATTAGGCACTCCTAATTCAATCAAGGTTTGTGCTATGACATCTGCCTCAACATAGTTATTAGCGACTGCCGCACCACTGCAAATAACCACTTCAGCAATTCCTTCATGATATAATTTTGCTGCTTTATTTATTCGCTCTCGCAGAATTGGTGACACGCTTCCATCTTTTTTTGCGGGATAACCAAGTACAATAATCACATCTTTTTTTTGCCCATTATTATAGGTTGCTTTCTTTAAACTGTTACAAAGAACAGCATACTCAATCATAAAGCATATTAATATTGCACATAGAATATATAATATTATCATTTATCCTATCTCCTCTTATATGTGTCTATTAGTATCATCTACCTATATAACCCGTTCTTCACATTTTTTTACTTATATGTCACAAATAAAAACGTCACAGACTTTGTTGCTTGTGACGCCTAACATGAAAACTGCGAATTATTAAACAATAAATCCTAACTATTTTTATTTTTTCTTCATTAGGACTGTCCAAAGAAAAGATTTACCAAATATGTTTTCATCAGTAGATTCTTTCATTTCTCTAAATTCAATTATCTCAAAATAAGGCTCTAAAACTGTTTTTAATTTGTATTCAGAAAATCCAAGCCCCCCAAGCATTGAATTATCTCTATAAACATCATAATCAGATATATTTGCACCACCTTTTAAATTGAAGCATACCATTGCAAAATATCCATCTGGTTTTAAATATTTTAAGATGGTTTTTAGGTATTGATTTCTTCTATGTGGCTTAATATGATGAAGGCATCCACTATCATAAATAAAATCAAAACTCTCTGGCTTATCTTGAAACTCAAATATTGATTGGCATAAAAAATTCACCTTTATAGATTGCTCTTCTGCTATTTGTTTTCCCCATTCAATAGAAGTTTTTGAAAAATCTATTCCATTAGCTTCCAGACCTCTCTGTGCAAGATAAAAAGAGTTTCTTCCATTTCCGCAACCAATATCAAGTGCTTTTCCATGCTTTATTAACTCTCTATCAAAGTATGAAATAAGGTTTTCATCAGCAATGTTTTTAAAGAATGGAATTGGCTTCTCCTTATCAGAATAGAAATTATTCCACCATTCACTATCTCGTTTTTCTAAAAGATTGTCTAACATAATAAGTATGTCATTTTCTGTTTTAATAATCTCTGAATTAATTTTATCTGACATTATTTACCCCCCTATATTCGATATATACACTTAGTAAATTATACCACAAACATAATTATTTTCCAAATTACTATATTTCATTATAACATGTTTTGACATTTTAAACGTATTATATTCAGCATGATTTTGGTTCTAACATACCTTATACCTGTTGTTAATACAACCATTCGTTAGACAGTAATTTTTCCTCAAAACCCATATAAAACAGTTATAATAGCATATGTTTTAAAGCCAAATTTAAATTAGCAAAAAAAAATATATTTATAGTTAAATGGTATATATAATAAAAAAAAGGCATTGCTGCCTTTTCAGTTGATTAACTACATAAATGAAAAATATATATAATCTCTTTTATTTTTCTAAATCCCGAATTAATTTCTTTATATATATCTTTTTATAAATTAAGTAAAACACTATCTGGAAACAGAAATATATGAGACTAATTATACTGGAATACGTTAAAGTAACCAACCCTGCACCTTGTTTCACAGGCAAGTTATAACTATAAAAAGCTGCTACAAATGTTGATAATACGAAAGGTAGAAAAAATAATACTTTCAATTCTTTTAAAATAAGTTTAGTCACTTCGTTATCAGTAATTCCTATTTTATATAATTTTTTATATTTTATCTTTTCATCTTCATATTCAGTTAATAATTTAAAATGCAGTATTACCGCAGAGGATAAAAGAAAGAGTATTCCTACATAACTACACAAGAACAGCAAATATGAACCTGATTGCTTATTATCCAAATAATATTTTATTTTTGATTCTGGTTTAAACATTAAATTATCTTTATTTACATTTTCATAATATGGTCTTGTATTTTCTCTGTTATATGTCTCTAGTTTACTCTTGAGCTCCATTGAAACATTTTCAGTCTTACGCCAGTCTTTAAAATTCATAAGCTTAATTGTTCCCACATCATAAGGTTTAGTAATATTTCTTACATTTTGATAATCTTTATTGTTAAGAATAAGATAATGTGTATTTGTAAATATTGGAAGATTACTAAATAATACTTTTGTGATTTTTCCTTTGGGCTTATAAGTATAAGTACCATCTTTAGTGGGTATATCAAGGCTACTAATTTCACTAGTATCATGTGTATATCCATCATCTTTTACTATTTGGTATAATGAAATAAAACACCCTTTTTCAACTTTAATATTTGTTCCTAAATTAATATTTAGATTTTCATCGTTTAGAATTGTTATGTATTCTTTGGATATAAACTCTATTGTTTTTAAAGAAGTAAGGGGAGCCTCGGAATTACTTAAAATATTATCAAGAACAGGAGTGGCAATTTTATTTTTGTCAAAAATCTGGGCATATGCTATATCATAAGGGTTGTATGCAACAGCTATCCTTTTAGCATCGGATATAAGTATTATTCCAATGGTGCTCATAAATATTGTCATGGTAACAAATAAAGTTATTACAAAAAGTATTTTCTTTGACTGACCCAAAGTGTGTTTCAGATTAGTTGTGACTAAAAGATTTTTATAAATTTTATACCCAAAGTAATTAGTTACTTTTGAGTAAAGCAAAACAATGTTCGAAATAAAAAGATAAATTCCAACGAAACCCGTTGCTATGCTTCGTAATGATAATGATGAATTTTCTGCGCCTCTATTAATTATCATATCAAAACAAGCTATTCCTATTAATAGAATTCCAAGCACGCTCCAAATCGGACTATTTAGAAAGTTATTATCTTGTTTTCTAGTGGCCTTTAAAAGGTTTATAATTTCATATCTAAATGACTGTATTACTCCCTTTATTATTACAAGCAAGTAAATCACTGCGAAGAAAACTATAGTGTAAATGTAACTTTTAATTGAGATAGAAAAAGGTATCCCCTTCACATCAATTATTTTAATAATCAATACATAAAATAACTTTGAAAATATTGTTCCTGACACTATCCCTGTAAGCAAAGAAACTATTGCTATTAATCCATTCTCTAGAAACATTATTCTCTGTATGTCTTGAATTGTCATACCTAACACCATAAAAAGTCCAAATTCCTTTTTCCTATATTTAATAAAAGAATTCTGAGCATAAAATATAAAAAATGCTGAAAAAAGAGCCAACATTACTCCAGGAGCAACCATATTACCTGTAATAGAATAATTTATACCAAAAGGATTCATGAATTTTTTGTTTGTGAAGATTGTAGCATAAGTAAAGAAAACCATAATAGAAAAGCTGTTACATAAAAAAAACAGCAAATATCTTCGAAAATTAGCTTTGAAAATCTTCAAAGCGATCTGGTTAAAGGTCATCTTTGTCACCGACCATTACTGCAATGCAGCCTAAAATATTATCAAAGAAATCCTTTCTGGTGCCTTCTTTCTTAATTTCCATGTTAACAAGACCATCCTTTATGAAAATTACTCGATTGCAGTAGCTAGCAGCAAAAGAATCATGTGTTACTATTAATATAGTATTTTTATTTATAGTATTTAGTTTCTCAAAACAGTTCATTACATTCTTTGAAGACTTGGAATCTAGATTTCCTGTAGGCTCATCAGCAAATATCATATCTGGATTATTTATTATAGCTCTACTTATAGCTGCTCTTTGTTGTTGTCCTCCAGAAACGGTATAGGGATACTTGTCCATAATATCTGCTATATTAAACATCGACATAACTTCATTTGTCTTAGTTTGAATATCTTCAGGCTCTTTGCCGTCAAGTATCATCGGGAGCATGACATTTTCTTTTAGCGTAAGACTATCTAATAGATTAAATTCCTGGAAAACAAAGCCTAAATGCTGACGTCTGAAAAGTGCTAATTCATTTTTTGTCATTACATTTATGCCTTGCCCCGAGATTTCAATATCCCCCGTGGTAAGTTTATCTATCCCACTTAGGATATTTAAGAGTGTGGTTTTTCCACTTCCAGAAGGTCCCATTATAGCAACAAATTCACCATTGTCAATTGTAAGATTAATACCATTAAGAGCCTTTGTAGAATTTGACTTGCCCTTACCTTTGTATATTTTCACCACATTACTTGCATTTAAAACTGACATCTCTATGCCCTCCTAAAAATCGATCAACTATTGCTTCTTATACCTATTTTAATTTATCTCCACACTATTTACCAAGAATTATCAAATCACCAAGTGCTTTAAATCCGTTTTTTTCATAAAATTTCTGCGATGGATAATCTTTTTCTGTGTTTAATATCATTGCATTTATTCCTTGTTCTTTAATATCTTCTTCTATTGCCTTTATAAACCAGCTTCCAATACCTCTACCCTGCATTTCGTAACTAACACAAAATTCATCAATATAATATTCAAAACCTTCTATCCATGGTTTTTTCATACCGATACTCAAGGCTACCACCTTATCATCTAACAAAGCTGCATAACCTACGAAGTAGTTATTGTTAAAATGATTATTAAAAAACTTTGCTACTTGTTCTCTTGATTCGTAAATATCATTCCATGGTTCTTTAGTGAATGTTTCAATATACAAATCCACACAATCATCAATCATATGTTTTTTAATTTTTAATAAAACTAATTTTTCCATGTTTCCCCGCCTCTACAATTTTTTGTTTCTCTTTACATAAAAATATCTAACCAATTCGATTTAGCTCATAAGAAAATTATAAATTCAAATTTAAGTAGATGCAATGGAACGAAAATTTATAACTATTCTTTCCATTGTGTCTGTTCGTTTTTGTTCCGTTATATTCTACTATCTATCAAGCTTTACACCATTTTTGACTTCTCATTAATAAGAATAATGGAAAGCCGAAGTATATATATAACGCACAATTACTCCATTACTTTAGTAATCTTAACAGTTGTTTGTGCCGTCCGTTAAGAAAATTGTTAAATAAATTAACCGCCAAAGATATCTTTTGCATTGTCTTTTCTTATTATATTATTTTCATCTCAAACAGAGCAAATTCACCTCTGTCTTCCAACATGGTTTTATCAAGCAATTTGAAACCGAAACTTTCATATAAATTGCATAACTTTTTCTTACTCCACCCTGTATCTAATCTTAAATAGTGAACACTTCTTCTTCTACATTCTTCTATAGCAAATTCAACCATTTTTCGTGATAATCCTAATCCAGAATAGTCTCTCCTAACACATAATTTATGTATATATCCTGCCTCATTCTCTTTTGCTTTGGGCCAAAATAAAGTATCGTTCCATTGCAGTATCATACAACATGCGTTATCTTCCAAAACTTGTCCTATGTAAAAGTCATTTTCATTAATACCCACCATTAACTTTTCCCTTGTAAGGTGCTCATCTTTCCATACATTTAACCCTGCTGAGCGCCCCCATTTTGCTACTTCTTTCATTATATTAATAGCAGGTTGAACTTCTGCACTTAATACTTCAAATTTGTTTATCATATTGTTGCCCCCTAAATAATATTAATAATCTGAAGTTTTATTGATTAAGTAGCAATATATTCCGGAATCCCAAAGTGGCTTCCTTTAATTCACATTCTGAAAGAAAATCACGTAGTATTTAATAATTAGACTTTACTATTACTACTAATATAATCTTCATACCTTTTTTCATAATTTTTCCATATTATTTTACCAAAAATAGCACCAATTGAACCACATAATATGAAATTTCCAAGAATACGTATAATATTAAAAGTAAAATTATGACTTAATGTATATGTAAAAATATTAGTAACAATAATAAAATATACACTAAATAATAAAATATATTTCAATTCTCCAATTTTACGAAACTTACTCCATCTTATGAAGTCTTTTTCTTTCAACTTAACCTCCTCCTAAAATTATTAATTCATATAAATCTACAATTCCAAATCTTCTGTACCATTATATAACATAATTGTAAAGATTGGAATACTCCTAAAAATCATTCAAATATTTAACATAGTTATATATAAACTGCTTCCCGGTTTTTAAAATCATTTAACGACATTTCAGAAGGAAAGTCTCCATCTTCTATAAGAGGGAGTTACATGCTATAACGTAGCAAACTTGCTATTAGTCTTTTTTCTTCTTAGTTTTTCGTCCTCAATCTTGGCTTTAAATGATATGATAAAATCTTCATCATATCCACTTTTTCTTATAAATTCATCTATAGTTTTAGGCTCAGATAAAGTTGGTTCCAATAATTCAATAAGGTCCATATACATATTAATTCTTTTACAAGAGGTGATAGCAGACAGTTCCGGTTCTTCTGAAACTACAATTGATTCTAATATTTTCATAGTTTCTTCATTAAAAAACATTAATACTGTCCTTAAGATTTTTATGCTTTCGTCATTTAAATACATAACACTCAACACTCCCTAATAGTTTGTTTATTGAACCTGAAGTAGCAACAAATTTGAAACTCATTTCCATTTTTTGAAAGGTGCCTATCACCTTCACTTCTAATAGTAAATTTTTTCATTTTAAAACACCGTAAATTTTATTGAATAATACGGTGTTTTTAAGGGGTTATTCTGTTTTATTAGTTGTGACGCTTAATTTTACGGTTGTGACGCAACTTAAGAATAATGGTCAAATATCTAATTTAAATAAAGATAATAGAAAAATTTTCAAGCCATTTATTTACGGTTTAATAACCATGTATCACTTTCTGAATTTTTGATTACAATCATATATTGAAAATAATCTGTAGTTACACCACCTTCCGCTCTCCCATAAGGCTCCTTAACAAAATCCCACTTTAATTCTCTGTCATAAGGTGAATTTTTACCATTAAGTTTTATTAAAGTGTTATTGCCTGTAACATATGATTCCATGGCTTTATTACCTTTATAGCTGGTTATTGGTTCGGGTACACCTGAATTACTACTAAAGCAATTATCATAAAAACATGCAATTGTTATTACTTTATCTTTTAAGGGACTCCCTTCTTTGGTTATTTCAGCTGCAAAATTTCTAGTTTTAATATTAGATTCTGATAAAATCTCCTTTTGATAAGTGTGTCCAGCTCCATACTTTCCAAAGTATTTTCCTTTAGGAAGTTTTTTATAAAGTTTACTAAAGTTTTCTCCTATCATTACATCTCTTACACGTAATATTGAAGCAAAATCTCCTGTTTCAAAATACTGCTTAGCTGATTGCTCTTGTATATCTAATACGTTTTTTAAGTCATTAAGAACATATTCAATGTCAAAAGAACTCTCTTTAAATATATTTTCATAGGAAGGTATATTGTCATTTACTTTATTATAAATGTTCATAAATTTTTTCCTGTTTTCCGTATAAGAATTCATGTATACAGTTTCTGCGTCTTCCTCATTTACAGCGAATAACTTGTCTATGTACTCTTTGTATTCTTTTATCAGTGATAACTGTGTTTGAAGTTCCTTTGGTAAATCTTTTGAAGATAGTGTGTCAATGAGATATGAAATATCGTTTTGCACATTTCCAACATCAGGACCTACCACTATGATTTTGTCTTCACTCTTTAGGGTCCTATTAAATTCATAAAGTTTCTTCCAAAACTCTAATTCCTCTACGGTATTAAGATAAGGGGCTAAAAGTTTTTCATCTCCTGTTTTCATAAAAATATTATATTTTTTACTTGCCAAATATGGAGTTTCACACAAAAGATATTTAAAATTAGTTTTCTCCTTAAAATATTTTAGAAATTTTAATTGAATTGTAGAATTAGCTGTTACATAATGGTATTCACCAATGAGAAAAATGTCTTTGTCTTTTGTATCCTTATCTAATAACTTAAAGGAAGAATAGTCATTATTGTCCTCGATATCTAAGTTTGAGGTATTTTTTTTCAAATAATTAATATACACATTATCATCTATAGCCTTAAAACTCTCTTTTCCATTTTGTGAAACCATGCTGTCTACTTTATCATTTTTATTAATATCTACATTATTACAATCCACTAACAATAAAGGTAAAGTAAAAAGAAAAATAAGTAAAAAAACTTTCTTAATTTTATTACATGTCATCTTAATAACCACCTTCACAATTTTTTATAATGCCAAGGTGAGGATACAATAACTGCTGTTCTCAATCCTCTATCTTTCATGATTTTCTTTGAGTTTACTAAATTTTCATATGTACCCTTTGCAAGTTTTTCACGAATTATACTGCAATTAGACATTCCTAATTCAATCAAGGTTTGTGCTATGACATCTGCCTCAACATAGTTATTAGCAACTGCCGCACCAGTGCAAATAATCACTTCAGCAATTCCTTCATGATATAGTTTTGCTGCTTTATTTATTCGCTCTCGCAGAATTGGTGACACGCTTCCATCTTTTTTGCGGGATAACCAAGTACAATAATAACATCTTTTTTTTGCCCATTATTATAGGTTGCTTTCTTTAAACTATTACAAAGAACAGCATACTCAATCATAAAGCATATTAATATTGCACATAGAATACATAATATTATCATTTATCATATCTCCTCTTATATGTGTCTATTAATATCATCTACCAATATACAACCTATTCTTAACATTTTTTTACTAATTTGTCACAAATAAAAACGTCACAGACTTTGTTGCTTGTGACGCCTAATATGAAGAATGCGTCGTAGTATAGAGCCTATTAATTTATTGTAACAATTTAATTGTGCCGATTTTTAAGATATCCACATTTCAATTGATTTTTTTTGAAACCACTTACCAAATAGATTATAAAATTTTATTGTCATTCCACCACCGCTTAAATAATCCACTTTACTATTATCAGACACTGCCCAAGTATTATCTAATGTTAGCCTAGCATTCCAATTATTAATATCTATTTTTCTAAATTTAAGATACAGGAAATCGCCTTCTTTATTTGCTTTTTTCTTTATTTCTGTAGGGCTTAATACTATGAGTTTAATATTCGGTAACACTGGCAAGATATTAGAATCAATAATTTCTGTTGAAATCACTATATTTATCTTGTCCTTAATAAGTCTATAATCGGGTATTTTACCATACACTACGGCTGTTTCAATTACTCTTTTTACTAACTCTTTATTTAAATTAGCATTTTTAGGTTTAAGTGTTACGAATGAAATCAACACTAAAATAATCATTATTGACGTTAAAATTAGATTTTTTTTTGTTTTACCCCTCATTGATATCTCTCCCTTTAAAATTCTAATTATTACATAGTATTTTACTAATCTGTCACAAATAAAAACGTCACAGACTTTGTTCCTTGTAACGCCTAATAAGAATATAATGCACTTATAATTATTTTATTTTCTTTATTTTTATATATTTTTCATACCAATCTCTTCCTGAATCCCATCCATTTTCATTATCCTCAACCCAAATCTTTATTGGGTTTTTATCACCAAGTATTTCATTACAAATCCATGCTGTTATCCACTCATTGCTACCATCTAGTCTACCTTTCCTAAACTCATCTATAAAGCAATCTACAACTGGTTCACCCAATTGAATAATTTCATCATATTCCTTTTCATGGCCTTTCACATGGTCCAAGGGGTTTGACGAAAGAGGCATCGATGAAAATGTTTTTAGATTAGATTTTACTTTATTAATTTGGTAGCTAGTTAAGGCTGGTTTTTCATCTGATAATTTACTTGTCTTATTAAATCCTATGAACCCCAATAAAATAAAAACTAGTAGTAAGGTAAAGATTAAAGGCAGCTTTAAAGATGAAAAATGTTTCATTATATCCCTCCATTAATTTACTATTGAAATTTTACACAATATTCTACAGTTGTGACGCAAGGTAAAGACATTGTCTATTAAACTATCCATTAAAACTACAGCATTGCTACATTCTTAAATATTCATTTACCCCTTAAAATTATTCATCATAATATGTGTCGTGGTGTTGGTTTAACTGCCAACCTATATATAGATTATAAGTCATTTTTTTACACAATGCTATATAAAAATATTCCACCAGACAAGTGATATGCTCCCCTTATAGAAGTGAGAGACTTTCCTTCTGAAATGTCATTAAATAGTAAAAACCTATTGCTGGAAAGGGGCGTGTTTTGTGGCTAAAAGAACTAAATATACAGCACAAGAAAAGTATGAAATTTTAAAGGCATATTAGGATGGAATTAGAACTATGCAAAAATTTTTTACCGCCTATAGGATTAGTAAGGATTCTTTTTACAATTGGAAATAAAAAAAATTTCTTTGAAAATTGAATAATGTGATATTTGAAAACTATGTTATAATTAACCAAAATATAAATCAGAATTTTAAAAACAGAGAAGGAGATTAATTATGCTTGAATACAAATTTGATACGCAGTTATTAATTGAAGGAAAAAAACTTTCAGAGGATAAAATAAACGAGTATATTACAGTAAACATTGAAGGCGATTGTTTGCTTGCAGTTGGCGATGAGGAACTGATTAAAATTCATTTTCACACAAATACTCCATGGAAAGTACTTGAGTATTGTGCTTCATTAGGTGATATTCATGATATTGTTGTAGAAAATATGGAACGACAGACCAATGGTCTTCAAGGTTAATTATAAATATAATTTCCAATTTATCAGTAAGATGTAACCACTAAAGTTCTGTCATATTGTTATCCAAAAAAATTTAATACTAAATTAGAACATCGTACTATTCAGAATGTCACAAATAAAAACGTCACAGACTTTGTTGCTTGTGACGCCTAAATAATATTAATTATCTGAAGTTTTATTGATAAAGTAGCAATAAAACTTCAGAATTCCAAAATGGCTTCCCGGTTTTTAAAATCATTTAACGACATTTCATAAGGAAAGTCTCCATCTTCTATAATATGGAGTTACATGCTATAACGCAGCAAACTTGTATCATCTCTTTAAACGAGTAATTTACAGTCAATATTTGCTTTTCTTGCTTGACTACATAAATCTCTGACATTAAGTGTGTAATCCTTACCATCTTTGATAAAGTGAGTTCCACATTGTCTAAATTCAAAACGAACTCCTTTAGTTATACACTGCTCTCGAATAGATAAAACCCAATTGTAATTCAACGGTCTTGCATTTTTATCAGATTCACCACCAACTACAACCAATTCAATATTGTCCAGATATTCTTCAATATTTATCCCTTCAATAAGTGGCTGGCAAATTACATTCCTATGCTTTATTGGAAAAGTAGCAAACATAGACAGCCTAAAATCTGCTCTATCTTGATTTTCAACAGTGCAGCCAACAGTCACATTGTCGTATCCATTGTTCCAGTCATTCGGAATACATTGCAAAAACCTTTCGATTCTCTTTGTTAGAAAAATGAAATTCAAGTCCGAGCGTTCTCTTATCATTTTCCAACATTCTTCTCTCCATTCGTCAGCTTCTTCAATAAGAAAGTCTGTAGAAAAGCATAGGTACACGGTTTGACCTGATTTGATTTTATATTCACCTTTTTTATTCTTTATAACAGGCGCATTAAAATTATCTGTTTTTACAATGGTATTTGTGTCTACTCCTCTTTTGGCATCACCTTTATGAATATAGCAATATTTACATCCTTCGCTATATTTATGACAGCCGCGCCACGGACTCCACATTGCCATAACAACACCACCTAAAATTTTGATTTGTCATAGTTATATGGAATACTTGTACCAACAACTACATCTTGGATTTTTTCGACAATAAGCCAATCATCCATATTGCCCTGATGGTCAAAGTCAAGAGGTTGGATTTCACTCACATTCTCAAACTCTACCAAGCACATACATTTTTTATGCCAACGTTCTTGTTGCTTTTTAGATAAATTCAATTTCTCTTGATTATCGGCAAGCACCTTTACTATTTCATCTTCCGACAATTTAACGTGATTTTGAACTAATTTCACAGTTGCAGTTGCAGAGATTTTAGCTGTACCTTTTTTCATAAAGTAAAGTTTCTCACCATCAAACACTCTACTATGGGGAATTTTCCTTCCTGCCGCTGCTCTTATAATCATTGTTTTAGAACTAGCCAATATTTTTTCTAATACCTTTTCTTTGTCATCACAATATACCAAATGTACCATATCTAATTCTCCTTTTTCACAACTGGAATCCACATCTCATACTTAGCATTCTCTGGATTTGCATTTAAATACACTTCAATATCTGGTGCATTTCCATATTCATATCCTGAAGTAGGAAGCCATTCCGTTACGATTCTTTTTTCTATTTCCTGTATAGATTGAATACTTCCTTCTCCTGAAAATATTGCCCATATAGAACTAGGGACAATGTATTCTTCTAAATCATTCTACTGATATGCCCTACACCTATAAAGTTTTAAACCATTTTGACTTCTCATTAGTAGGAATAATGGGAAGCAGAAGTATATATAAAAAACGCACAATTACTCCATTACTTTAGTAATCCTAACAGTTGTTTGTGTCGTCCGTTAAGAAAATTACGTCTTAACTGTTATATAAACATTATATATATTTTTTAATCCATTCACAAGCAACTTCTAGCATTTGTGGTGTTACTGTATGTCCTATGCCTTCAAATTCAATAGACTTAATTAATTGCTGGTCTTTATAATTATTCTGTAATTTGCAATAAGACTGTCTAATGCTATTTATAGGTATTAATTCATCTTTTTTTCCATTAAGCATTAATAATGGTAAATCTTTCATATTTTCTGTATGATTTAATGGCTCAATACTTTCTATATACTTTTCAATTTGTATTATGTCATCTTCGTTAAAACTTAAGGCCTCGGTAGGTAATTTTGATATATATCTTCTAACAAAATTTTGCCAAATAGGTACTCTTTTAACAAATTCGTAAGCTCGTTCTATATATTTTTCTTTGCTGCCATTAGCTCCATGGAGCATAATAATAATTGGTCTTTTTTCTTTTACATCAAGTTCATAAACATCTAATATTGGGATATTGCAGACATTTCTGTCTTCAACAACTATCCTCATCCTAACACCTCATAATTTGAATTTGAATTTCTTTAGTGATTTTTACAGTTATTTGTGATGAACTTTTTAAAAATTGCGAATTAACCTTACTTCGGATTATGCTTATAATGTCCGCTGTTTAGTATTTGTATAAAGCCAGTCAACTATATAATCGAATCTTTCTATTGTAAGTGCATGTCCTCCCTTATATCTCATGTGACACAGATTAGCTTCAGCCTCATAATATGCATATGAAGAACAAGCTTTCTCAATAATATATCCAGCATCTTTTGAATACTTATCATCTTCTGCAGAAACAATTAGCAAATGCCTTGGAGCTATGCAGCATACTAAATCGAAAATGTCATAATTTCTATTAAAACCAGGAATTACGCTTGCCATTTCAATCCCAACATTGTTTAAGATTCGGTTTTCGTAGGTACAAGCGCTTCCACTCGCACAGCTAAAAGATATTCGTTCATCTATTGCGGCAAGAAACAGAACGGTATTCCCACCATAGGAGTGTCCCATTGTACCAATATTTTTTTTATCCACGAATGCCATTTCAGACAACAGTGATATACCATTAATTGCATCATAAAGGACTTTTTTCATTAAATTTTCACCTTTTATGATTTGATAGCACATCTCATTGTAATGTTGCAAAAAATCACCATCACCAGGCAGAGGCTCTATTCCATTTGCATTTTTTCGCCGTTGCTCAAAGCAGATTGAATCGGGAGCTAAAACAACAAATCCATTTCTCGCCAGTTCTGGGCCAAAAGCCTGCAATGGGTTTCCTGCCAAACCACATACCTCGCTTTTTCCAAAATGGCGTTCGCTATTATGCTGGTGATTTATGAGTATTGCAGGATTGTTGTTAAGAACTTCAGGAATTAATAGAAAAGCAATGACTGTATCTCCATTGGAATTATACTTAATAAGTTGTCTTGTATACCCAACCTCTTTTATGGACTCTATTATCCTGTATTCAATTTGAGTTGACATGTCTTCAACTTTAATATCAATAATTTCAGTAATTCCCATTCTCAAGTCTTTCACTTCAACACCACCTAATATAAATAATCGTTAGCACCGTCATATTTTACTATGTCATCTGTTATGAATATTGTGTATTATTTTAACCAAATTGTTTTACTCATATTTGCATAATTTCAGATATATCATTAATAATATATCTTGGCATATAGTATTTTGTATCCCACGCTTTTCCATTACTTAACCAAATAGAGATTAACCCAACATCAATTGCCCCTTTTATATCCCATAAAGAGTTATCTCCAACAAACAAGGTAGTTTCTTTATCTGAATTGATTTTAGATAAAGCAAGATAAAATATTTCAGGTTGTGGCTTTCTAATATTAACTTCTTCAGAAATAATAATAGTCTTCATATATTTTCTTAAATTCAATTTATCAATTTTGTATTTTGAAAATCTGAATAACCATTTGTTACAATTCCCATTTTTATGTTTTTATTCATAAAAAAATCTAGGACATTGTATAAGTTAGACATAGGTTCAGCACATTTGGGAAATTCCACATTCCAAAAATCAATTAACTCTTTTAAATTAGGCTTACATTCCCATGAAATTCTGTTTCGTAGTTCTTTGAACATTTCTTCTCTTGGTCTATATCCTTGGCAATCAATTTCAAAAAAATATCCTCCATAATTAACTTACTATTATAGGTTAATGCATGGAAATATTTCAATATAAAAAGGTCAACAAACTTATATAATGATTTGTTTCTATCGTGTATTGTATCATCTAAATCAAAAAGTATTGTATCAAAAGTCATATAATGCACCCTATATTGTGTATTAAGTTTACTGTAGATTATGCTAATTTTTTTTATCAACTTATAAATATCGCCTTTAGGGTTTCGATAATCCACCCAACCTTGTTCTAAAGCAATACAAAACCTGTTTTAGATTTATAAATCACAATAGTATTCATACTTTTTAACCCCTAACCAATTTATTGTAGAATGTGTCACAACAAAATACTATTGTAACGTTGCATAAGAATAATAATTGTATTTTTTAATAAAAATTAAATTCACCTATTTACTAAAAAAACGTTGTAATTACAGAAACAAAGATTACGAATATTCCGCTTAGAATTAACAAAATTGATTCTCCTTTTTTGTTCTTAATATATGAGTAATACCCATTTGATATATTCAAGATACCTAATAATAGTAATGCAATTGGCATTGTAATTTTTCTATTAATTATATTAAATAAACCTAAAAGCGATAATATAATAACCACTGCTGAAATTAATATTTTTATAACTTTTTTTCTTTCAAGTTATTACCTCCTAATAAAAATAATTTTCTCAATTTCCTATAAATGTTTAGGTATCATAGATTTATGATTGATGAACAACATTCTAGAATTGTGACGCAATATTAACTAGCGTAAAACTTTTTATTTCCTTTGTGATTCATTAAATAAAACCAACTCTCAAATTATCTTTTATCCTCCATAAGCACTAAGCTAATGATATAGACAATGAAACGAAAAACATTATTGCTAGAAATATCATAGTTAATAGTACATATACATTCATCATGATATTAAATTTCTAATGCGAATTTGACTCCATTAAGGCGACATAGAGCTATAAGAAATACTGACCATCTTTGTATAACGAATTGATCTATTTCTTTAAGTGCTTGACTTAATATTTCCCACTGCAATTCTTGATATTTATCACTAACTGAGGGCAATTCTGCTAATAAACCTTTCATTTTGCCAATCAATAAGGGTACTACACAGTTTTTTCAGACTAAATTTTCATACAACTAAATCATGTTCAAAAATCGAGATTCACAACGCTCTTGCTTTTCTATTAGCTACTAAATTTCTAATTATTTACAATTTAAAAATCTATATTCAGTAACCTCCCCACAATATTCATAACCAATACTTTTATATACATGATTCGGAGCTGATTTTCTACGGTCAGCATATAATATCGGCACGAAACCCTCATTAAGCAAATCTTTTGTAATTCTATACATTAAAATTTTTGCATATCCTTTATTACGTTCATTTCTATCAGTAAAGATTCCATCAGTCAATGCAACGTCCCCATATTTATGTACAGATGCCATAGCAACAACTCTTTCATTATCATTCCTCCAAACATGAAAATCAGAGTTAGTTAGTTTTCGTTCTGAGAACTTATTAGCTTGCTCTGGTGTAAGAATTCCAAAACCAATATCTTCCCAATTATCTCTAGAGAATATAGTAAGAGTTTCTAAATCATCCTCACTCGCTTTTGATAAACCACCACAAATCATTTCAGGCTTTATAGGTTTATGACAAACATATGAATTTTTAGGAAGACTTATCTTAAAGGACATTCCAAAAATACTTGAAACCTCTTCAAGAATTGACTTAAGATATTTTTCTTCTCCGTCTACATTAAGAGTAGGATTAAGTGCAAGTCTTTCGCATATGATTTTAACAACTTCTTCTCGTTCATCATCAGATAAATTATTCTTAATATAAATCCATAAAGGTGATGTTGGACGTTCTTGCCCAATAATTACATTATTATCATTTGTTACGATAAAAGAATCGTTAACTGTACGTATGGCATAAAACAAACTAAAACGAATTAATTCCTCTTCAGTCATTAGCTGTTCAAAAACATGTTCTTGAACTATGATATTTCTCATTACCATACATTTGTACCTGGAACGTTAATAAGCATATTCTCTTTATAATCTTTCCAACAAGTTGGGTGCATTACTACAACATTTTTAGTGTTTTCATCCCCTTTATAAACGTATGTCAGCAAAGCATTATTATCATCTTTAATTGATTCTATTAAAGGTGCTCCCTCTCTTTCTACGTTCTCCCAAAAGGAATTAATTAAATTAGTATCACCAATTCTAATTTGTTCTTCTAATGCATTTATTTTAGGACTAGTATATTGAAGATTACTCATAGACAAATCAACCCCTAATTTTATTTTATAGAAATAATCTTTTGTAAGTCATCAAATAAGACAACTTCCACCTAATTCTACTAAAATTATAACATACTATACATATTTATACATTATCGTGTTCCTATAATAGTAAATTTTTTCATTTTAAAACACCGTAAAATTCAATTGAATAATACGGTGTTTTTAAGGGATTATTTTGTTTTATTAGTTGTGACGCTTAAAAAGAATGTTACGTATTAAATATAATCATAGGATGTATCTAGTGTAACAGCTAATCTATAAGATTCTCAACCTTCATTCTTCTTAGAGAGTCATCTATAGATTTATCAAGTTCATCTTGGACTGAATAGTATACTGCTATTTGCATTAAGGCAACTATTGCTTGTCTAATTTCACTGGCTAAAGCCTCTTTGCTTGGTTCACCGTGCTTTAACCTTTTTATGCCACTGTTTTCAAAATGATTTACTTCACTTGCTACCTCACCGCATTCTTCTAATAATCTTGTAACCATTTGAAAAGGTTCTACACCATCCGGAAAACGTTTAAATGAACCTTGAACCATCTTATACAATTTATACATTGTTATTTACCTCCATATCATTCATAGTTGATTTTTAATGACAGTTAATTAAATAATCTTCGCAATATTCTACAGGTTTGACATAACTCTTTAACTGAAAAACGTCTTCAGATATCGCTGATATAACCTACATCTATCAAGTTTTACACCATTTTTGACTTCTCATTAATAAGCATAATGGGAAGCTGAAGTATATACAAAAAACGCACAATTACTCCATTACTTTAGTAATCCTAACAGTTGTTTGTGTCGTCCGTTAAGAATATTACGATGCAAAAGTAATAATCTTAAATTTCTTTATCAAGCATCTCTTTTAATTCCTTGGCAATCTCTTGTGAAAAAACATGTTTTTTATCACTAAATGTCCACCCAAATCCATCTCCCTTATATCTTGGAAAAACATGCATATGATAATGTCCAATATCATTAAATTCTCCACCATTTTGCATTATACTATAGCCATCTGGAGAATACTTTTCTTTAATTACCTTAACAATTCTTTTAGATAATACCATCATAGACGTTACTACCTCAGTTGGAATTTCATCAGTATCTAAATAGTGATTTTTAGGAATTATAAGTACATGACCTTCATTTATTGGCACTATAGTTAAGAAACACATAATTAAATCATCCTCAAATACTAAGTTAGATGGTAATTCACCTTTTACAATTTTACAAAATATACAATCCATAGTTACCTCCCTAATTGTTCTTAAACCTTCGTATTATAATACAGTTATTCATCAATCGTAGTTTTGCGATAGATGTACAATAAATGAATCTTTCGATGTAAAATACACATTTTTCAATTTATTACTGGTCCTCTTTACGTAAATTCACATCAAAAAATCTTGTTTCTGCTTCTTTTATTGCTTCAATACTTGTTTTGCACAACACATTAATACTATATAGAAAATTTATACTCATATATGCTCAGCCTTTCTACCTATATAGAGTCCATGCTCACTATATCCTAATATACTTTTAACTTCACAGGTTTGATAATGTATATTTAACCATCTTTCAAATTCATTATCATTAAAAGAGTTCACTGTATCACTCATAATAAATTTGACACCATCGGTAGCTATATTATATATCTGTTTTAGACCAAAGCTTGGCATAAATGATTCTATATCCTCAGGTGTAGTTGCATAAAATAAATAATTTTCTTCATTATAACCTTTGTTCATATACTCTTCGAAAATATCAAAATTCCCCTTCATTTGGCTATTATATTTAAGATAGTTAGCATATCTATTTAAATATGCTAAACAATAAATACCATTTGGCTTTAATACACGCATACTTTCAGTGATAGATTTTATTCTATCTTCTTCATATTTAAAATGATAAAAAGCTCCTAAATTTAAAACAACATCGAAACTATTATCCTTAAACATAGATAAATCCAGTATACTTCCCGTATATACTTTTTTTAATATAGGATTATCTTCTTGTTTGTTTCTAATTTGTGTTACATTAAAGTCCACCAAATCACCAGCTGTAACCGTATAACCCATTTTTGCAAGGGGAAAGGCATATACCCCAGTACCAGCACATGCATCTAATATTTCTGATTGTGGTAAGATTGTATTTTGTATATATTTCATAGTAGTAAGAAATTCTACGCAATTTATCCTTGCTCTATTTAATCTGTTGTTTTCATCGCATTGATATTCATAAAAATTAAAAATATCATTTTTCTTATCATCCATTATTTTCTCCTCCAATACTATAATTAATTTTACTTCGCAAAATTGTACAAGTTTGACATAACTCTTTAACTGAAAAACGTCTTCAGATATCGCTGATATAACCTACATCTATCAAGTTTTACACCATTTTTGACTTCTCATTAATAAGAATAATAGGAAGCTGAAGTATATATAAAAAACGCGCAATTACCCCCTTACTTTAGTAATCCTAACAGTTGTTTGTGTCGTCCGTTATGAATATTGTGAATTAACTCACTTGGAGATTTTCGCAAGTGGTGGCATAAAAGCAAAACCCAATGCTACCACAATAAAATTGACACTTCTATAATTCACGCCAATAATCCCACAGAAATATTGTACTATCACGTCAAAAATAATGAATAAAATAATATAAAAAGCAATAGTATGTTTTATCTTAATATTTCTTTCCAAAGCAGTCCATAATGATCTGCTCCATCCAAATTTTATTGAGATTATCATGAACAAAGGAATAGTCAAAAAACATAGCACAAATCGAATTACTAACCAGAGCATTACTCACTCCCCCTTTTATCTTTCACCGCAATATTTTACTATTGTTATATAATTTTCTACTATTAATCCCCTCGAAAATCTCTATAATTTCTTATTCTTTCGATTGTTTCTTCTCTAATATTATCATTATTAATAACAGGTGTGTGCCTGGTATTATAATGCTCAATTACATCAATGATTTCCACGCCTAATTCAGAAAGAGGCTTACTTATACCTTCTATTGTATATCCCATAGAGTCTTTAGTTTTACCTGCACAAACACCTACAATTATTGCCTTTTTATCTGGCGAGAGACAACTTTTCCATCCGTTACTATAATCATTTAAACAGAATGTCCTATCTAATAAGGATTTCATCTGTGCAGTAATATTGTAATTATATGATGGAGAAGCGAATATATATCCGTCTGCATTTTTCATATTATTTATAATTTCAGTTATATCATCTTGAATAATGCAAATTCCTGCCTTTATACAATATTCACAGCCTGTACAAGTTGAAATATTATGACTGTCCAAAAAGAATTTATCTACACTAATTTATTTTCATTTAATCCTTCTATTACATAGTCTACCATCAAATCTGTGTTTTTTCCCTTTCGAAAACTACTAACCACTGCAATCCATTTTTCGCCCATACCATCCACTCCTACATCCTAAACATCATTTTTGCTATATAAACTGCTATAGCTTCAATTACAAATTATAATACCATTGCAACAACATATTAGAAGATTGTGTATTTATTATTCTGCGAATTACTTTTGCTCTTAATGTAAATTTCTATTTCATCATTATTTAATTTACGAATTTGAGCATTAGGACTTTCAACATATTGCTTAGATATATAGACATATTTCTTATCCTTACATGACTTGTCTTTGTTCTTAGATAAATATTTTCCCAAATCTTCTTCGGTATGAAAGATTTTATAAGAAATTCTATTATTCTTTCCTTTAATCTCATATATTCCACAAATATCTTTGCAACTTACTTCTGCTGTTCTCAAATATAATTTAGCAATTTCTAATGTTTTAAATGGGAAACTCCATCTATAAACATCTCGTTTATCATCTCTATCAATACATATACATCTTCCACACGTTGAACATATATATTGAGTATGCTTTTCTAAACAAAGCTCTGGTTTTAAAAGTGGTGTTACCCTCGGATTATCGCTATAACACTCTTTACATATCATAATATATACCTACTTTCTTCATATTTTTTTACAAGTTTGACATAACTCTTTAACTGAGAAATGTCTTCAGATATCGCTGATATGCCCTACATCTATCAAGTTCTACACCATTTTTGACTTCTCATTAATAAGAATAATGGGAAGCTAAAGTATATATATATATAACGCACAATTACTCCATTACTTTTGCTGTTTTGCCATCCAGCCAACGAATTACACGGTTTCCGCACTGCCAGAGAAACGGACAAGGAACACTGCTTTTTTCAAGGATAATCTACCGCTGCAAACTGGACTCGATTAACTCAATACTTTCTCTGCGAAACCGCTTAGTGCTGTATTGTTTAACCAATAGTTCGCCTTTTTCTGTTGAAACCTTCCATTTATGATTCAGCAATCCACCTGTTACCGGAGTAATTTGATTAATATTTATCCCATAGCTTTCTTTCAAATCAGCTATAATTTTATCTTCCATGTACAGGTAATACTTATAGTTCATTTCTGTTAATTCGGTATTTACGCTTAAACAGGTATTTCCCCGTTGTAACAATAATAAAATCCTTATCTACTGACAAATCAGATATATTTACCTTTTTACTATCTTTACCGTCAATAAAAATAGATGTCGGTCCATCATTTTCTATTATTAAAGGGTTTAATTGTTTTAAAATTTCAATTATTTCCTTCCTTTTCATCATACCATCCTCAACTTTCAGTTATATAAACAACCTTCGTATAGTTATAACTAATTCATTCTTTCTTACAAGGTCCTAATACCCTTAAAGACATGAATAGTAAACCCTTTATGAAAATTGTTACTTATCTACAACCACCTATTATGCTTATGCTATTTAGTTATTTCTATCAATTAAAATTCCCATTAAAACACCAAAAACCAAACGTAAACCAGATACAATTGCTATATTTTTGAATAATAATATAATGCACCTTCCTCTCTATATTATAAATAATCTTTCCTTCAGAAAAAATAACAATTCCGGCCTAACTCTATATAAATTATAGCATATTATACATATGTTTACATTTCTATATTCCCATAATAGTTAATTGTTTTATTTTAAATTCCGCATTATTCATTTTCCGAAGACCATTGTTCGTGTTTTCCATTCCAATAGTTAAGACGCATTTTTCTCATATTTCATAACAAAGGGTACTTACATTATGTAAATACCCTGTTTAACCATGACATATTAAAATTATATACCTTTAGCAATATGAAGCTGATATTCAAAGTTTGAGTATTCGCTCAAAAGTCGGCTACCCCGATTATTGTAAAATAAGAAATATTCAATTTTATAAAAGTTGTTTTGTGATTTTTACAGATTTCAAACCATTTAAAGGACTAAAATCATCTATAAGGTTCTTTTCTAAAGATAATTCTTTTAATCCAGTCATATTACTCAAAGGTCTTACATCTTTTATTTTGTTTGCCCCTAAATGCAAATTTTTTAAGCTAGATAATTTATTTAGACTGCTTATATCTTCGATTTCATTAATTGATAATTCCAATGTCTTTATATTGGGAAGAGTAGCTAGCGGACTTACATCTTTAATCTTATTGTCAACAGCATCTAAATACTCTAATTTAGTTAATTTACTTAATGGACTTATATCTGTTAATTCTTTCATTGAAGATATATCCAGATACTCTAACTTTGATAAATTGCTTAGTGGTGATATATCTGTTAATTCTATATTTGAGGATATATCAAGATGTTTTAAATTTGATAAACTACTTAATGGTGATATATCCTTAATATTATTTCCAGATAATAATACAGTTTCTAGATTTTTAAAATATTGTATACCATCCAAATTAGTGATTTTAAAATCTATATGTGCATTTAAATTAGCAAGTGGACTCCCAAAATTAGCATATAATTTTTTTGTGTTTTCTAAGTCCTTTTTTAAAATATGTCCCTTAGGTTTATTAATGGTATTTCTCACTAATCGTTCAAAATTTTTATCTTCAAATGTCATTACATTAATATCCATATATTTTTTGTACTGAAATATTGAAAAAACTCCTATAATGATAGCAATAATTAAAATAATTTTAATATATGTTTGGCTAAGTAATTTTAGTTTATTCATATTTTCTCCTTACAACACTTAGTATTAGTAATAATTTCTTTAATACTATGAATATAGTTTTAATATATCAATCTAAAGTTTAGTAGCTGAAATAAACGCTCTTCTTAAAAATTCTTCTGCTGACATATTTCTATATTTATCATATCTTCCTTGTTCTACCTCCAAGGAAATAGCTCCTTTATAACATATATCATCCAATTCATTTTTAATTTTGTTCCATTGAATATTGCCATCGAAAGGTATCATATGCAAATCATCTATTCCATCATTATCATGTAAATGCAGTGCAAATAGCCTATCACCATAGTGTTTTAAAAAATCTCTTTTTGGTGTAAAACAATTATTATGTCCACTATCATAACAAAATCCAAGTTTTGTTGATGATATTTCTTGTAAAATATAATCCATGTATTCTGGTTTTCGTAAATTTTCAAGAGCAACACTAACATTTAGATTTTCAGCTATATCAACAATTCTTCTTATTCTATTTAATCCAGTTTTGCAAATTGGAGGCGGATTATTTCCTCTGGTTAAATGCATAACAACTGTTGGTATTTGAAAATTCGCACACTGCTCAATACTAGTAATAATTAGATTTTCATATTCATCACCATTTATATTATCAAGCCATAAATCATTTGTACCACTAAAAGGTAAATGTACATTCTCTATGATCAACCCATTTTCTAATGCTAATTCTGGTTGCTTTTCTTTTGCTCCATCAGTATCAATATTTTCGTCTCCCCACCATAAAAGTACCCCATCAAAACCTGCTTGTTTAATCAGTCTAAACCTTTCACTTATATCAATTGGATACCCAAACCAGGAAAATATACATGTTTTTCTCATTATTTTCACTCCTATCTTATAAATGTTATATAAAATACTTTATTTGATGTAATTAAAAATTTACGATTGAAATATAAAAATTTCTTATATATGATTAATATTACCATATATTTGCTATCATTTGACAATTAAAATAAAGTTTTGCTTCCAATTTTGGTTGCTAAATTTCTTGTTGCTTCCATAGATTGCGTATTTGGTGTAAAATAAGTTGCGCAGGAAGATTTTAAATTATGTCTTTTAAAAGTTTTATTGTTAAATTTGTTTTTACATAATATATTAAAATAAATCAAACTAACAGTCTTGTTAGAACTAAAGGAGTTTATTATGAGAATAATATCTGAAAACAACCTATGTACAAATAGACCATATATAAATTTAAAGAAAGTACCAAGGAAAAGTTCATTAAGAATTGGTAAAATTACTGAAGCTGGCTTTAAAAGCACTTATATAATAAATCAACATACACAAAACTTATCTACTGATGAGAATTACACTGTAGAACTTAGTAAAGGAATTGAGAAAATAACACTTGATACAGAACTATTAAATGAAAGGTTATTAGTTGAGGTGAATTATTCATCTAAAATCAGTAATAAATCTACTAAATTCAAGATTTACCTTATTTCAAATTATATAAAATACGCCTTACCATTTAGTTCATTTGAAGATATTTATGAAAATTGTATGAATATATTAGCTAGAGAACTTGAGGGAAAAGAAGAATTAATTTACATAAAGGAAAGTTTTAGAAATTTAGAAAATGATGAAATTTCAGTAGATATAAATTTAAATTTAGAAAGATTAAAAGAATTTAAAGATAGGGTAAATTACAAAAGAAATATTGATTATTTTGTTATAAATAATATTTCTTCAGTTACTTCAAAGTATGATATAAATACTAAAACTAAAGAGATACTAACAAGTAATACCTTAAAAGTTCTAAGCTATAACTATAGTACAAGACTTTATAGCATAGTAGAACCTATTGATAAAACAGTTAAAATAAAATTAGAAGAAACCGATGTTATTTGTAACCTGGATGAAATTAATTTCCCTACTGTTAGCATTTATACTGAGTACGGACTTGGAAAATTATTAGATGTTAAAAATAATGTTATCCCAAATGCTAATACATTATCATTATTTGCTAATATACTAGACCTAGGATTAGAAGTTTTAAACTAGAATCGCATATTGTGCCCGAAAAATCATAACATTTACAGCCACAAGACAGTATTCTACATTTTTGATGAAATATAAATCAAAAACAAGACTACTATTTTGTGGCTGTTATGCAATTTGTCCTATCATTATTTTATCATGTGATTCATCTAATAATTTCCAAAGATTATTTTTTACTGATGGGTTCCAGCAGATTCAAATAAAAATCATTTACTATTCCCTTATCTTCACCACTACGAATATGTTCTTCCAGACATATATGACTTTCATCAACAACATATTCATTACTTTCTTTTAACAATCGCATTAATGTTTGCCATGAATCATATACTTCATTTGTACTGTTTAATGATGCATATAAACCGCGTGGTAATCTTTTTTCCTCAAGATATTCGGGTAACTCAACTTGTTCTGGCACAGTAACACAAGCTGCCCATCCATATTCTATACAACCTGGACTATATGCAGTTGTGTTGAAGCCAAAAATTCTGGCAGTACCCATTAAATTTTCTGCTTCTGCCCAATCCAACACTTTTTTAAGTGTTGTCACTCCAAGTTTTTCCGACACCTGGTGAATTGGTTCAAAATAGCTCATGTATTCAAACACCTCCTTTTTAAATACTGCCGGGATGCCCGATTGTGTCAACGGCGTAGATATGAAAATCCTGAAACAAAAATCCACAAGTCAGCAGATTATATGCTGTTGTCGCGTTTCCCCCGTGAAAGACTAGAAGTGGTAAGTTGTTTTATTTGTAATTAAATAAAGACATAATTGAAGGTTGTTATAAAATGATTCAAGGGGGAATAAATTTTATGAAGTCAATTATATCAAAACATCAAATAAAAATAATATTATTATTTGATGTTTGTATTATATTTTTAAGCATATTGCAAATACGAAATAATAAACTAATGTTAGAGATGTTAGCACTTGGAGGTCCTTTGGGCTATCTAAATGGCAAGTTTATATCTAATAAGACTCTTGATAAAAAAAGTAGACTACTAATCTTTGTTGGTTTCTTTCTAACAGTTATTGCATTTCTATACACTTTTTTTATTTAAAACAATTCAGGATTTTCTTAATATATATATAGGGCACAGGTAGTAATGGAACATAAAATTGGCTTGTCGTAAATAGACAAGCCAATTTAAAACTTTTCCATAATTATTAAAAGTATAGTAAATTTATGATTGATGAACTACATAAGAATATTTTAATGCACCAGAATTTTTTTAATAAAATAAAAATCCTTTAAAAATAGTATTTCAAAGGATTGTAGGCTTATTAATATTTTGCAGTACTTTTTTAAATTAATGAAAATTGTTTTAACCTTTCTATAAGTTAAAATATAACTCTCAACTACTTATTCTTATTAGATATTACCATTGCTACAATAGCAATGATTATTGTTATTATTACATATGTAAATATCATATATCTCCCCCCTTTTAAATACTATTTATTACCGAATATATACGAAGCTGTATTTTTATGTTATGTCTTTATCATCTTTAAAACATTGTAACCACTTGAACCAATGGAGATAATTCACCAAAAATTTAGTTGATACTCCATTAAATTTATCTATCCACTTTTATCTATGTACGTTATGCCCTATTATAACACATCCTACTAAAATTTATACAATATCACTATTTATGTCTAACATAGCCTTATATTAACATGCTCGTTAGAAACTGTCGAAGACTGTTATGGGGTCAGAATGATAGCTCTAATTACAATTTAATAGATAATATGAGACCTTTAAAGTAATTTTTCAATAATTTATAAAATTGGAATTAAATTTATTGTAATGATATACTAATAATTGGGTTGTAGTTGTAAGATATAACCAAGTTTAGTTTAGAAAATTTTTTAGGGGGAGCGATTACAGATGAAGTTTATAGACATGGAAAATTGGGAAAGAAAAAATCATTATAATTATTTTAAGCAACTTGATTACCCTCATTTTAATATATGTGGGAATGTTGACATTACTGAATTTTATAGATTTATTAAGGAAAAAGAAAATCCATTTTTTATATCCATGTTATATGTTGTTACAAAAACAGCAAATAGCATAAAAGAATTTCGTTATAGGATAAGAGAAGATAAAATAATTGAACATGAAATGGTCAGTCCTTCTTTTACAGTAATGACTCCAAATGAAATATTTAGTTTTTGTACTGCTGAATTTATAGCGGAATTTAAAGAATTTAAGATTAATACATCAAATGAAATAGAAAAAACAAAAAACAATATAATTATCGGAAATGAACCAGATCGTGATGACTTAATATATACTACAAGTATTCCATGGGTTTCATTTACTAGTATAACTCACCCAATTCAAATGAACCCTGTTGGTAGTGTCCCAATAATAGCATGGGGTAAATACTTTGAGGAAAATGGAAAGATAAAGCTACCGCTATCTGTTCAAGTGCATCACTCACTGGTAGATGGCGTACATGTTGGGTATTTCTTTAATAAAATCCAAGAAATTTTAGATAATCCTGTAACATATTTATAATATCTAACTTTACAAAAAATAATTTTGATTTTATTCAGTTGATTCTAAATGTTCTTATAGTATGAAAGAGTGGGTGAACTATAAGATATTTATCAATTTTATGTCTTAAAATGAGTTTTGTGGGAAACGTTGGCGCTAGTCCAGTTAGGGGCACTGCGACGATTTACAAATCGTTGCCGTACCCCCTATAAAATATCATTGTAACTTAATGCGATAAAGTTATGTTTATTAATGCAATAAGTTCTTTTCTTTGTCGGTTATTATTAAATCCCAATATACAAATACCACAATAATAACAGCACTTAATACTGCAAAGCTATTACTAAGACCTCTATTATCTATAAATTTTGATATAATAGGCAATACTACGAAAAGGTAAATTATAATTAAAGGGTATGCCACTTTTCGCAGTTTTTGAGTCCTTATAAAAGCAGATAAACTAGTAATAAATAAAGTTATAATTATTATCGTTGTTATTAATTCCATTCTCAGACTTATCATCTCCATCCTATAGTGTTTTTAAATGTATATGATAAGGTCCCTAAATTTATTATCAATTACTAAATAATATCTACAAACCAATTACTCGAAGTGCAGTTTTAAGTGAGGCTACTCTTAGTAGCTAAAGTAGCTTCATGAGAAATACTACCAATTAGCAACTTCTTGTCGCACCTATGTTTAATAATAGTGTTGATAATATGACAATTTTTAAGGGAAGCCAAAAATGCCTGCCCTTAATTAAACACGAAATTAATAAAAAGCAATGTAAATTTTTATTCTAAGCTGGAAGCAAAAACAGCTATGAGCTTAGTAAACAAGTTCATTGCTGTTTTGTTTATTTTAAAGCTGAGAAGTATGCTGATGTTCCTATACAAATTCTAGGATTTAATTCTGGGTTAAGCCATTTTAATACTGTAACTAGATTTGCTTCTTTTAATGCTATACAACCAGCTGTCCCTCTACCACTCTTGGGTGCTATGTGAAGGAATATTCCTGAACCTTTTCCTAAAACTTTGTCTTTGCCATAATTAAAATCTACAACTGCTGAATATTTATATAATGGTTGCTTAGATAGATTTTCGTAAATGTCAGTATCATAGCTATATTTCGGATTTTTTAATACTAATGTATTATATTCTTTTACTGTCTGTAGTGCTGACCAATAATGATTCGACTGTGTTCTCTTATATGGCATCTTTGTTCCTGGATTTGCTGCAGTTCCAAATTCATATACAAACCCAAAAACGCCTTCTGGTGTTGTCATATCTCCTTCATGTCTGTAAGCACTTACACCTTTCCTACCGACTACACATGGGAATGAATAATCTAATTTCCATGCTTTATTTACTTTTGAGTATATCTCTGCTGTCGCATGCTCACTTGCTAAATAAGGAACTTTTATTACTACAGCTTGGTCACTTTTACTTTTACTTAGGGAAGCTAGTAACCTACTGGCTAAATAAACAGGTTTTATTGTAGGTTTTATTGTTGCTTCTTTTGGTTTTGGAGCTAACTTTCCTTGCAACGGTATAATTCGTTTTGTATTTTTTTTATCTGGTGGAGATATTACTGTGTATGCTACCTTTAATGCAACAGGCTGTACTATACTAGAGTTTGTTATACTAGGTGCCGCTTTATTAGATATGCCCTTGGTTCCGCATGCTACCAACATAGCACTAAGCAAGATTAGCGATATTACCGATTTAATTTTACATTTTGACACTGCATTCAACCCCTCTTAGTTTGTTATTGGACATACTTTATAGTTTTTTTCTAGGTTAATTAAATACTCTCTATTATCCTTCTTGAAAAAAAATACATTTTCAAAATATCCTAATGCATTAATTAGCTCTAACAAACTTGTTTCTACTTTCGCATTGATTAATTCTTGGTTAAATAGATTTCACATTTTAATAATATTATTTATCTACCTTTCTATTTTTCGATACATTTGACGTTACACCAACTACAGTACTTAAAACAGTTGCATATAAAATCCCCTTTAGTATAGTATTGTAATTACCTACAATATTAAACTTTTCGCCAAGTATAATGCCAACTATATATATTAGGAAAGATATTATAACTGCAATAATTTTTCTCTTGTAATTTTGCCTAAACCATTTTTTTATGTTTAATTTAGAACTAATAACATGTAATATAGCATATGAAATACTATAGGATAATAAAAAAATCATTACTGTAACTAAATTCATTAATATCACCTCCCCTATCATGTATAAATTCGTATAAAAAAGCTGTAACCATTTAAACCTGTAGTTAGTAAGGTTTTTTGTGGCTATACTGTTAAAACTATACATCCATTCCTTTTTTCATCTCTTAGAATTTTAGTGGACTAACTATATCCTTAATGACTACTAACACCATCAATATCATTAGAAATATAAATCCAATATAATTTACAGTTCCAACTTTATTTTCATCTAATTTTTTACCGGATATTATTTCAAATAAGAGCATAAAAATCCATCCGCCATCCAAAGCTGGGAAAGGTATTATGTTGAGTATACCTAACTGTAGACTTATAAATGCAGTTAGGTATATTAAGTTTGTAATTCCAGCTTGTGCTGCCTTTCCTGAAATTCGTAATATGCTTATTGGTCCTCCCACATCATTTGCAGAAACTTGCCCTTTAAATATGCCTCCGAAAAATGTAAAAATTTGTTTTGATGAGTTAATAGTTTGATTAAATCCATAACTTACAGTTTCGCCAAAGTTCATTTTCTTTTTCAAACCAGCGATTCCTATCATGAATTTATTTTCTTTTACATTTTTAAGAGGGGTCAGAGAGATTTCTTTCACTTTTGCATCTCTAAGTATTTCAATATCCATACTTTTGCCTTTATTGTTAGAAAATTCACTTAAAACTTGCTCCCATTTATCTATATTAACTTTATTAACCTTAGTAATTTTGTCTCCCACCTTTAGTCCAGCATGCATGGCTGGACTATTAGAGTCTACTCCCCCTATTATTGGTAATATATATCCTTCTGCAGCACCTACAATAGCAAATAAAACCACTGCTAATATTAAATTCATAATTGCACCAGCAGAAACTATGCTTAGTTTTTGCCATGGAGTTTTATTGTTGAAAGCTCTAGGATCATCACTTACTGAATCCTCGCCTTCCATCTTAACATAGCCACCAATTGGAAATGCTTTAATCAAATACTCTGTTTCTTTTCCCTTGATTCCAAAAATTTTCGGACCCATTCCTAGTGAAAATTCATATACTTTTACTCCATTTAGCTTACACATAGTAAAATGACCTAATTCATGTATTATAATCAAAAGACTAAATGCTAATAGAGCCATAATCATATATGGTATATTTACTAAAATACTTGTGAATATACTACTCATACCAATTCCCCTCCCTATTTTTATTATTTGTATAAGGTTTAAAAATCTTTATAAAATACTAACTACGGTACACACACATCAATTAAGTGTTATTCCTCCAACTTCCAATTATATATATTAGTTGCATGATATTTTCAATCAATGCAACTTTTATAACTATACTCATTTCCACACATAACTACCTTTTCCCTTCAATATCTGTAAATTTAGGTAAAAACTAAAACCTAAAGCTAGATTTCTCTAACCTTATGCTTAAATTATTTAATCAATCTTAATATAAAATTAACGTATAGGACAACCAGCTTTTAACTTTATATTAAATTTCAACATCATTCTTAATCAGAGCCCAATAATAAAAGCAAGAGAATTTTCCCTTGCTTTTATTTTATACATATTTATTTGTGAACCTAACATAACTAGAGTCAAAGACAACATCATCTCGCATTACTAAGAAATATTTAACAACCTATTAACGCTTGTACATAAAATATGTAGTAGGATCTTTAGCTTTTGTGGCAAAATTAACATTTCTCTTATGATATATTTGATTATCATATTCAGACCCTTGATTATCACATATATATGCATAATCATATTTACCTGGTTTAACCCATTTCATAAATACGTATGCGTGTGTAGGTCCGTAACCATAAGCTTTTGTAAAACATATATCTCCTGGACGAAGTTTAGAAAAATCTGTGCCCATACTCCAACCCATATTTTTTAAATTATTTGTAAGTTGTACTGTATTACATACATATTGAGGTAATTTATTAAGTCCTGCTCTTCTTAACGCTTCGCTTGCAAAATACACACAATTATTACTCAAATCTCCATCATGTAATTGGATAGCTCTTTTCATTACTGATTGTCTATTTTCTTCCTTCATAAGATAATTATATAAGTTTTTATGTAAAATGCCTCGTGGTTGTAAATCATTATCATCACTTGGTTTTTCTATAGGATTTGGATTTACTGTTAAATTTAACAGCACTTTTTTTTCATATCCAGAAATATCTCCATAAAAAACATATGTCCCTGGTACCTCAATATTCTCAGGACAATCAGACCAATTAACATTTACTTGTTTATAAGTACCATTACTCATAAGTGCATTTACTGTACTCGGCAACTTGAATTCCTCTTTTTCTTGTATAGTTACATTAATATCGTCTATACGTGTTATTATTGGTTCTATAGCTTTATTGGTTGTAAAATCTTTTGAAATTCTATGATTCAAATAATTATTTGTTTTTGACTTTACATTTTTATCAATAACTAAAGTATAAATTTTGTTCGGTAAATATTTACAAGAAACAATCAAAGTTTTATCCTTATCTTGAAAATCTATATTAATATTTAATCCTTCATTTGTATCTTTGTCCATAATTCTCACATTATTCTTTACACTATTAATATCTAATTCATCATTAAATTTAATTTTCCAAGCCTTATCCACAGATACACTTGCTAAGATTGAATCAGTATTAACGTTGGCAATAACATCTTTTGATAAATTTTTATGATCATTAGGACTTTTTTCATCTTCCTTCAAATTATAATTTACATTGTTTGTGATTTTTAAACTACCCATCTCTACATTTTTTTTAAGTAAAGTGTTTTCTTCAGCAAAAACAGTATTGTATTTTAAGCTCTGAAACACAACACAAATAATAAAAATTCTAGCTAAGTTTTTAATTTGTTTTTTCATTGTATATAATTCCACCCCATATTAAATTTAGGGACTGGCAAAAGTAGTGAAGCAACCTTCGCTTTAACCCTTTGATTTATAATAATTTATCTAAAAAATCTCAGGGTAGATTAATGACTTCTGGCATTATAATTCCCAATCCTAAAAAAAGAAAAAAGAGCAAGTTATAAGTATGATTAATCAGTTAAGCAACATAAGAATAAAAGTATTCATTCATAACTGTAATTACAAGTTGTCCTATTTTTTTATTAGCAAAACACTTTTTCGCAAGCAAAAGCATTAACTTTGATTTTACTCAAAAGTTATAGGCATACAAATGATGATGACGAAGTTGCAAAGGAGTTTGCACCTCATTCAACATTTAGTCATAAATTTACGCTTGAAATATCTAAATTTGTTATATATTATTAATTGTACCATACATTTGTTATTTACACGTACTTTTGCATATATTTCGGCAAATAATTTTACTGAATTTTCCCTAGTTTACTTTTTCTATTTAATTTCCGATTAACAAGTATCAAACAGAACTTGTATACTACAATAATAAGATTAATCCATTTGGTAACTTACTTGTATTATCATTATGGTAACAACTCAATAAATTATTTATTATTTTTATATTATTGGTAACTTTTATTCCAATATTCTATATATCTTGTATAATATTTACTATGGAGGTGATACATTTGGTAACATTCGGTGATCGATTAAAAACTGAAAGAAACAGAAAACAGATTACATTAGAAATAATGGCTGAAGATTTGAAAACTACAAAGGCAACTTTAAGCCGTTATGAAAATAGCTTACGAGAACCTAAAGTTGATTTTGTTAAACAAATAGCTGATTATTTACAATGCTCTACAGATTACCTCCTGGGCAGAACAGATAATAGATTAGGATTAATAGTACAGGATGATGTGGAAAATAATGATATCAAGGTTGAAATAGATAAAAGTGTTTACCCCGATGGTCTTACTCATGAACAAGTATTAGAAATACTTGATAATTTAAAAAAAGCTGGTTTTAAATGGGAATCTAATAATAAATAGTTATGCAGTACATAGTTTCACAAAATTGCATTTAATCTTTATTTTTCAGTAAAAAATAATATACTTTAATAAATTTAACGCCATATGTTATGAATAACATATGGCGTATTTTGGTTTTTATATAATTCCTATAATTAAGCAATTTATATAAAATAGATTATATTTATATACAAACACAAGAAGACAATGCTGAAACATATTTTATTACATTAATTTTTCCCATGGAAACTATTCTTACATGTTCCTGCTCATGCATCATTCCTTTCTTTTAGGTGGTCGGTGCGATTCCGTAGGAGCTAATATCTCTTTAATTTTTTTATTATCTGAAATCATAACTTCAAAAATATCAGTGTTTCTGTTTATTACGGAAGATACATTTTCATAAATCTGCTTTTCTATAGATAATTCTTGTGAATTATCACCATCTATCAAGCTATATATATATTCAAGGGTTTTATCTAAAAATACTGATATATCTTTTAGTAAATTAGTATCTTTGGTTTTATAACTTTCTAAACAAAAGGCCACAGATTCGCTTATTAGTGAAATAGTCTCACTACTTACAGTAGATCTAGTTTCTAAAATTAATAAATTTAATTCAATTTTTTTTAATTTCAACAATATATCATCACTAAAGGTCACCAATAAACTTAGCGATTCTTTATTAGTTTTTTTGCTTATAGGGATATCTTTAATTAAACTTTCAAATAAATTATTTTTTAAATATAAGTAAGTTAGCAGACCTATAATTAAATATATCATATTAATTATTGAACTTAGTAAAACCTTACCAAATAGTGAGGAAACAACTGTTATGAAACATCCAAAAATAAAAATTATTAAAAGTTGGTTGATTTTATTTGTAATTTTGGAAGTTTCATTAATCAAAGGGGTCGTAGTATTTTCTACTATATTTGGTCTTAAAACTTTTATAAATTCTTTAATTTTTTCTATCTCAAGTTTGTTCAAATCCTTTATATTTTGTAGCCTGTTTTGTTCATCTAAAGATTCTTGAAGCTCCTTTTTTTTAGCATTTTCAAATTCTAATTTTTCATCTAAAGCTTTTTGAGCCTCTTTTTTTCTCAAATCTTCAAATTTTAATAGTTCTTCTTCTTTGACTTTCTTAAAATCAAAAAGTTCCTCTTTAGACATTTTAAGATATTGAGCTTCTGAGACAAACAAAGATGTGGGATATATTTTTAGTTTATTTGAATTATCAAATATGGTATAAACTTCTTCTCCTTTTTCTTCATTCATTTTAAAAACAGAATATACTTCACCTTCTTTTAAACTATCTATATTTAAAACACCTGAATATACTACTTCTTTTATGGATTGCAATAGCCTACTGGTTGGATAGAAAATTTGGTCAGGCACAACTATTTCCACACCACCTCTTTCGTTTATAACCCTATAGCAAGGCAATACTTTGAAATCATATTCATAGGTATATTTAGTTGTTGTATCAAATACAATATATTCTTTTCCGCTTATAAATTCAGCTTTTTCTGTACGACAGGTTTTTAATTCCAAATATTCTCTTTTCATAAATGCTCACTCCTTTTATAAACTAACTCGCCATATTATACCTATTAAAAAATCACTTTTAATGCAACGTTTTATATATTTATAATACATCATATTATGCAAAAACATCAGTACAATTTATTGCTTCCTTAAATGTTAATTCAACATAGAACTATTTTTTCCTGCAATACTAAGTAATTATAAGTATTCTATATGTAACCTAAGAGGAGTGCTCCGTCACCAAAATACTTTCAAGAAATACATATTATAAAAATTTACTATAATAATAAGTATATATAAGCTTGTCCAATTCCTGGCTAAGTTTTAGAATTTCGCCCTCATATAAAACTAATTCTTTCTTTAGAACTAACCTATTTATTTCTTCCCTTATTTTTTCCATTGCTTTTTCTATAGTGTCTCTGCTCAAATTCTTCATCTCCTGTATACCTACTACAATATAAATAGTATATATTGGCTATTACATATTATTATATTGCAGTAAATAATTGGTTTCAAGGAAACAAGGTTTTAATTTTTTGTTAAGTTTAGTCTATTACTGGAAACATTAAGAATTTTAAATTTTACATCACCATCTTGCCGCTCCATTTACCACATCTATCTCCAAAGCAGCCTACAGTTTTTTCTCCATCTTTTATTTGGATTACTTCACAATTGTTACCACAACCATTGCATTCAATACTTCTTGGGACAAAATCATTAGTTGCTACTTCAAAGCCTTTAAACTTTGTTTTTCCACTTTTCATAAGTTCTTCCTTTGCAAGTATCGCCGCACCTATAGCCCCCATAACATCATAGTGCTCTGGAACATAAATCTCAGTGCCTAGAGCTTTTTCAAAAGCTGCTTTGATGCCTTTATTTGCTGCAACTCCACCTTGAAAAAATATTTTTGAGCGAATATCTTTTCCTTTACCTACATTACTTAGATAATTCCGCACCATGGCCTCACAAAGCCCTCCTATTATGTCTTCCTCATTGTATCCAAGCTGTTGCTTATGTATCATGTCAGATTCCGCAAAAACAGCACATCTACCAGCTATTCTTACAGGTGCTTTTGACTTTAATGCATACTCTCCAAAATTTTCAATAGGTATCTCCAATCTTTCTGCCTGCCTATCAAGAAAAGACCCTGTACCTGCTGCGCATACCGTATTCATTGCAAAGTCTGTAACTATGCCATTTTTCAGTAATATTATCTTTGAATCTTGGCCTCCAATTTCTAATATAGTACTTACATCTTTATCAATTTCAAGCGATGCCACTGCATGGGCAGTAATTTCATTTTTTACTATGTCAGCACCCATTAAAAAAGCAGCCATTTGTCTTCCGCTACCTGTAGTTCCTACTGATCTTATTTGCTCACTATTATATTCTTCACTTAAAATTTTTAATCCATATTGGATGGCCTTTATTGGTTTACCTTTTGTTCTTAAATATAACTTTTGAATAACCTTTAAAGTATTATCTAATAGTACAATGTTAGTACTTACAGATCCTACATCAACTCCCATATAATACATTGTTCTTCTTCCTTTCTAACATATCTATAAATGCTTCTATTCTAGTAATATATCCTGCCTCTCCAGTCATTTCATCTACTACCAAGGTCATTATTGGAAATTCCTTGTCACTTGAAATTGTAGGCAAAATAGCTTTTGATACAATTTCTGGCATACAGCCCATAGGGAAAATTTGAATTGCTCCATCTAAACTCTCTTTCTGCGCAAGTAATGCTTCTCCTATACATTCTCTAGCGTGGCCACCAATATAATGTGGAAGATATTCTCTAGATGCTATTCTTATATCAATTGAATTAAGCTTTAAGCACCTAAGCGCCATGTCTTTAATCCACCAACTAGGAGTAAGCATTCTTTTAGTTGATACACCGTAATCCATAAGTTTATCTTCTATATAAAGATTAGAAAAGGGTTCAATTACAGTATAAATTTCACCAATAATTGCAATTTTTATTGGAGATTTGTGTTTATTAATAGGAATCTCACTTATTTTCTTCTTATATTCTTTTAGGATATTCACCATCTGTGATGGTGTATTTGCTTTTGCAGCATTGTTTTTGCATTCTTTTAAAAGTCTCTTAAATTCTCCTTTGTTCACTTCAAATCCTGTTAAATAATGTGCTTTACTTTCAATTTTCTCTATTAAATCAATTACATTATAGGCTATCTTTAGTGCTCTAAATTTTTCTCCTTTACCTTTTGTACTATTATCTGAAATCTTGGATAAACGATTTAAAAATTCCTCTTTGCCTACATCAAAAGGGCTATCGACTACAATAAAAGTCAAATCGTGTCCCATTTTCTTTAGTGCATTGATCTGTAATTCACAGTACTCACCAAATCTACAAGGTCCACAGCTTCCAACTATAATTATGGTATCCGCGCCCTTTTCTATACTCTGCAAATAATTACCCATCATAATTTTATAAGGTAAGCACATTTCTTCTGGCGAAAACTTTGAACCTAGCTCTAGCGCCTCATTACTACTAAAAGGTGGAATTATGCATTCTATTCCCAGTCCATCAAATAGTGCTTTAGCTGCAAGATATGTGTTTCCTAAATGTGGAAATGTTATTTTCATTATTTTTTTTCCTTTCAATCATATCAATAAAAGCCTCAATCCTTGTGTCTAGACCGCCTTCACCAGTATGTTCATCAACTTTTAACAATAATAGTGGAAAATCCTCAATTTTTTCTTTAATAAGTTCAAGTACCACAGAGTCTATTCCACAAGCAAAGGATGATATGTATATTGCTCCGGAAATCTCATTATGTTTTGCTATAGCAGTTGTAAATCCATAGGAATTTGTAGCAAAGGTCCAAAATGGCCTTTTAAAAAGAGTTTTTACTTGTAAGTTAATTTGCTCCTCCTCTACATATTCTTCTGTTATAACCCCCACTCCCATTTTATTTAATTTTTTTACTATATTCATATTGATAAAAGTGTCATAAAGATTATATGGATGACCTACTAGTGCAATAGTTATTTTAAATCCTTCATCTTTAATACCAAATTTAAAGTTTCTCTGCTCTTCTAAGGCACTATTAAATGCAGCTTTTATTTTGCTAGTATCCCTAGTAATCATCTTTCCAAGTTTTTTACACCAAGTATATAACTCCTTCTCGCTAGTGGCATATATAGGTTCTGTCATTACCTTTGGCATATTGGGTATGCTATTTAATATCATTTCCGGAAGTCCACAAAATTTAGGACATATAAATTCTCGCGCGCGAACCCTCATAATTCTAGGTATTATTAATAAATCACATTTGTCCTTTATATCTATTATATGTCCATGAAATATCTTTATAGGCAAACAAGCCTCGTCAACGCAGCATTTAACTCCTGCGTTTAAAATATCTTTATTTGTATCTGTAGATGTAATTACTTCTGCACCTAATTCAATTAAAAACTTTTCTATAAAAGGATGGTATTTATAATATAATAAACCTTTTGGGACACCAACTTTCATATTTTCCTCCTTGCATTCCACTCTATTAGCACTTCTATATTCTGAACTATTAATCTGAAAATTATTCCTAAAATATAAAAAACCTGGACTTAAGCTCCAGGTTTTTTACACTATTAATCCATTCCAAGTAATTACGCCCACTATACCATCTACTTTTATTTTTTTTACAGTTTGATATTTTAATACAGCTTTTTCAGTGTCATTACCAAATATTCCATCTACAGTTATATTTAATCTCCACTGAATATAGCGATTAGCAACAATATTATTATTACCAAATTTAAGCACAGGCATGCTTAAAATATTTGCAAGTGCTGCATTTGTCTTCAAGTCATTAGCGCCATTTATTTCAAGTCCTATTATGCTTTGAAATCTCTTAATGGCAGATGCGGTTTTTTCGCCCATAATTCCATCTGGTCTAAGTTTTTCACCATTAGAATCTAGTATATTTAATAGATTTAATCCATTTTGTATTTTTAACAATGCAATATTTACAGTGGGTTTGACATTTCCATTTTCGCTGTCTGTTTCATTAACGATACTTCCTGTTAGCCCCTTTACAATTGCATTTGCTATCTTTTCTGCATTAAATCTTTGCATATCCTCTTTAGAATCTACAAATCCACCTTCTACAAGTATGGCAGGCATTTTTGTGTTTTTTAGTACATACAACCAGCTGCCATCCTTTACCCCTCTATTAACATACCCTAAGGCTGCTATTGCATCTACAACTCTTTTTGCTATATCTTTGCCTGATTTTGATATAGCAAACACTTCTGTTCCATGTCCACCGCCTGCATTGAAATGAATAGACACGTATAAATCCACTTTTTCTTCATTTGCTTTATTTACTCTTTTATAAAGAGAGTTACCTAAATTAGATGCATAACTTGGAGTGCAATTAACTACCTGATGCTTAAGTGTTTTCAGTTTTTCCATGACGCGATCTCCAACTTGTTTATTTAGCTCATCTTCTTTTCTTATACCCACCGCTCCAGTGTCTACCGGTGGACAGTTGTGTCCAATATCAATCCCATACTTCAAAATAACCCCCCCTAAGCTTTTAGCACATTTAAATAACAATCCAGTTTGCTAGTCTATTTTCATGTTATTTAAACATTAATTCTAAAACTAATTTTCTATCTCACAATTAAAATATGCCAATATTCATATATTGTGTAATAAAAAATAGTTTTTCAACATATTTTATTTACAAAGCAGTATAAGGATGTGATTATTTGAAGCTTTATATAAAGAAATCTATTTTAATTATAATATGTGTTTTTTTCTCTTTAAATCTCTTTGGATGTAATTATAAATTCAATAAAAATATTCTTTTAAAAAGTAAACCAAACAATTATTATTACACGAATTTATTAATGAAGGATTTATCTTTGGAAAAGCCAAAAGAGCTTTATGCTCTATATATGAATTTTTATAAGAAGAAGGACTTTTCTGTGGAGGATTTATATACATTCACTGAGTTTTTTAATTCATTAAATAATAATAACTTCATAGAAAAGCCAGCTACCTTGACAAATAAACCAGTATATAAAATATTTTTAACCTTTAGTAAAAACAAATATATTATAAATGTCTATAGCCAAGATTTAATTTCCATATATCCCTGGGATGGTGGCTACAGCATGGATTACATTGACACAAATAAAATGTACAAAGCTTATAATCTTTATGGACTATGCAAATACCTTATACCTAAATAAGGTATTTGTTTTTTTTCTAGTATAATTGCATTATCCTCTATAATTAATCACATTATAAGTATATAATTTCTAATATAGATAAGAGACATAGCAATTAATAATTGTTACGTCCCACCAGAGGACTATAAGGAGGATATGCATGCAAGCTATAGATTTTAAAGAGATTAATCAAAAAATAACCAAAAAATTATTAAGCCCAAAGTATTTAAAAAACCATGATATTCCAAAATCTCTTATTGAAAATTTTTTATCAGGCTCCTGTTATTTAGAAAACTTGAAAACTATGATAGAATGCACGGATTTCACATGTGCACGTACTCTTTTAATTTGTGAAGCTGTTATGAATGAGCTGTGCAAAGATAAATTACCCAATGACATGCTCAAATACTTATATAATTTCGCATTAAATAAATCCTTTCCAGAAGCTGTAACTATTGTACTCCATAGTAATCTAGAAACTGCTTGTGAACTATATCTAACAGTTCTTAGAATTGTATGCACTGTTCAAAAAAATCATAGTGATAACACTTGGCAAAGTAACTACGCCATGAATTTTTTACTGCAGGAAGAAATAGAAGATTTAGAAAATGATGATGAATATATAAAATTCATTAAAGCTTTTAAAAAAGATTACATCTATGAAATGATGAAACTTAATGGTGAGGTTTTTAAATATAATACCCTTGATCATATTTGTGGAGTGCACTATCTGGCATTACATCTTGCAAGGCAACTTAAGAGCAAGAATGTTCAAATAGATTTAGGTAGAGTTTCTGGAGCAGCGGCTGGACATGATGTTGGAAAATATGGTTGCTTTGGTGATGATCTTAAAAGAGTTCCTCATTTACATTACTATTACACAGATCAATGGTTTAAAAAACATAACATAAACTACATTAGAAATATTGCAATAAATCATTCTACCTGGGATTTGGAGCTTGAAAATTTATCACTAGAGTCACTAATCTTAATATATTCTGACTTTAGAGTTAAAAATCTTGAAACCAGCGAAGGTCCCGCCATGAACATATTCTCTTTAGCTACCTCCTTTAAAGTTATACTCAATAAATTAGAAAATGTTGATGAAAAAAAAGAAAAAAGATATAGACGCGTATATGCTAAACTAGAAGATTTTGAAGATTATTTAATTAGTATTGGTATTAATACAACCCTTGATAAAAAGGAAAATCATGAGATTCCAAAATCTCCAATTTATTCACTAATGCAAGGAAATGATATAGTTCAAAACCTTAAATATCTTTCTATAAATCATAACATTAATTTAATGCATATGTTACGTGATGAATTTTCTTTAGATGAAGTATTAGAGCAAGCTAGAAGTGAAAAAGACTGGAAAAATTTAAGACAATATATAATGGTTTTCGAAGAATATTCTACCTATTTAACTCAAAAACAAAAGCTTCAAACTATTAAGTTTCTATACGATAATTTAACTCATTCTGAAGATGATATCAGGCGTCTTTGCGCTCAGCTTATTGGAGTTCTTATAGCTATCTTTGACGAAGATTATAATAAAGAAATTCCAAAAAAAGTAGATATTGAAAACCCTAATATATCCAGTTCAGATTTATTTGTGGAGTATTTGAATTTGTTACTTTATCCAAGCCACAAAATGATTTCAAGTCATAGAACTTGGATGGGCTATAGTTCTAGAATCCTGGTTAGCAGCTTATTTGAAAATTGCAGAAAAAGTATGCTTATACCCTACAGAAATATTATTCTTAAGTATTATGACGCCGCACACCTTGGCAATACAGAAACTCAATTGTTTTTACTGGTAACTGCAAAATACATTCCCATGGAACCTTATGAAGAGAACCTGTCCATATTATTTAATTATGTAATTTCAATGACAAACAAAAGAAGCAGTATTTTAAGACTTTCCGCCTTAGAAATTATAACCGACTTAATAATAAAGCTTCCTAAATTTAATTATTTAAAGGAAAATTTAATAGGGCAGTTTTCCAGTTACTATACTAAAAGTAAACTCCCTGCAGAAAATCTACTTAAACTAAGGATTTTCACACTGCTTAATCTTAAAACTTCTATTCCTATTTTTCAAAAATTTTGCCAAGAAGATTATGCAAAAATACCCGATATATTTTTAAGCAATTTAAAAACAGCAACTGATTGGATAAAAAAGAAAAACCAAATCGATTTATTGTTAAATTATACTTTAAATAAAGCACCTGCCACAGGCCTTCACACAGCTATTCATTTTTGTAATTTGCTTAAAGTGAGTGCTGTTGAGAGTGTTCGCAGTAGGGCAGGCATTGCCATACTTAAAATTATGCCCACACTTACACTCGCTGAGCGAAATGAAATTTCAGTAGAACTTCTTCGGGCACTAGAGATAGAAGGCCATAGATTTACTGAGTATATTCCACCTTACCTGGGTGAAATCCTTCTTTGGTTACAACCTGTGGAGCTAAATGAAATTATTGATGATTTAAAAATCAAAATAAAAATAGCCAATGAAAATGTAAAGCCTCTTATTCTTAAGACTCTAGGTGTTTGCTTAGCTAATTATCCCAGGTATAGAAGTCGATTTATTGAAAAACCTGCGGATTATGATAACCGCCTATTAAATATACTTGGTATACTTTTAAATGGCCTAGCTGATTACAAAACAAAAGTTAAGCAATCCGCCGCACACAGCCTTGGAAAAGATGTTTTTGGTTCTAAACTGCTATCTCTAGAGGATAAAATTGTTATCTTTAAATTAGCTGCAAAAAAAATCCTTACGCTAATTACAGAGGATAGCACAGAACAATTACTTTTCCTTACAAATGCTGCAGCACTAAATCACATATATAGATTTATATCAGATTTCAGTTTCTTTATAGGTGAAATTACTATACCTATTCCTTCAAAAACAGCTTTTTTCCCGGGCACCTTTGACCCCTTCTCCCTTAGTCATAAAACCATTGCAAAATCTATAAGAAATATGGGTTTCGAAGTTTATTTATCTGTGGATGAGTTTTCTTGGTCAAAGAAAACCTTACCAACCTTGCTTCGTAAAAATTTACTGAATATGTCCATTGCAGATGAATTAAATATTTTTATTTATCCAGAAAACTTTCCAACAAATATTTCTAATCCAGAGGATATGAGAGAGTTAAAGGAAAACTTTAGTAAATCTCAGGTTTATTTTGTTGCTGGCAGTGATGTTATATTAAATGCTACTTGCTATAAGAAGCCTGTAACTGAATTCTCTATACACAATTTTCCACATATAATTTTTGAGCGTGGAAAAAACAAACAATTAGATGAGGCTAAGAAAAGAATCCTTGGAGAAATAAAATTAATAAATTTGCCTTCTAGTTATGCTAGCATTAGCTCTAGTCAAATAAGAAATTATATTGATGACAACCGTGATATTTCAAGTTTAATTGACCCGCTAGTTCAGCAGTATATTTATGAAAATGGTTTTTATCAAAGAGAACCACAAGATAAGCTTTCACTGGCATATCCTCATATAGATATTGAGTTTGCTGAAGAGTTTACTGAAAGCTTTATAAAAAAGCTTTCTAATTCCTGTAATGATAAAGAGCTTGTTTTCCAAATTTTGACCCAGCTCTCGAAAAAAATCGCCCCAAAGCTTGTAATAATTAAAAATATCCAAAGTCACGAAATTCTAGGTTTTGCATCAATGCATTGGATTCGTTCCAATATTTTATACAGTGAATTATATGATGATAAATTATCAAGATATGTTCGTGAAAATGCCTCTGGTAGAATTATTCTTATTGATCTAATGTATATAAACAATAAGGAAAAAAGCAAAGAAAAAAACAAAATACTAGAGCAAATACTTATTACAGAGTCTCTAGCTTATGCATTATCTAAAGACTATGAATATGCAATTTTCAAACCAATTTTGCAAGAATTGTATGCTCCTTCACTAATCGAACTTCTATATTTGCATGGTTTTAAAAAAGTTGATACCACTGATCCTAGTTTAACTGCACTTGTGGTAGATATGAATAGTCCTTGCGTACTAAACTTAGATTTAGAAAATATTCTTAAAGAGCCCTTTAGGAGTAGTGCACGAGTAAAACAAGTTATTTGCAGTACAAGAAAGCGGTTGCAACAAGCCATATCAAATTTGTATCCTGGTGAACTCGTATTATCCTTCGATAGTGATATACTCCATCAACAAATGATAAAAAAGGTTTGCAGCGAAAATAATGTTCCAATTAAAATAAGCCATACAAAGCAAAATGGAGAAGCTATGTGTGTACCTTATGGAGATATTCTTGACAGATATATAGTTCCCAATACTGTTACTAAATCACTGCATACAGAAAAGTTTTTTGATCCTGAGATTAAGAAATTTCATATTGGAGAATTCCCTTATTACTTAAACCTTGAGCATCAAATTAAAATGATAAAGTCTTTTAATAGACCTGTGATACTAGTAGATAATATACTTCATAAAGGTTATAGGATGAAAGCTTTAGACCCGCTCTTAAAAAAGGAGTCCGTAAATGTAAAAAAAATCATTGCTGGTATTCTATCTGGGCGAGGAAAAGACCTAATGGATATGCAGCATCGCCATGTTGATAGTGTTTACTTTATACCCAAGCTTAAAATTTGGTTTAATGAGAATACACTATATCCCTTTATTGGTGGAGATGCGCTATGGAGAGGTACTTATCCAAAAAGAAACTTACTTCCTTCCGTTAATTTAATACTGCCCTATACTTATCCAGTTTTTATAAAAAATGCGCTACCCAAAAATCTTTATGAATTATCAAAAGTGTGTATTGAAAATTCTATAGAACTTTTAAAAGTTTTAGAAAATGAGTATCATATATTATATACTCGTAATTTAACTTTAGCTTCACTGGGTGAAGTATTTACTGTTCCTCGCTGTCCTGATATTGGACGTGATCTGCACTATGATTTAAATATCTCGCCCTCTCACTACCTAGAAAATGATTTACAGCAATTACGTAGGCTCGATAATTTATTATAAATAAAAAGAGGTGCTTAAAATGTTTTACTATATTTGCCATGAAAAATTATTAATATCCAATGAAGCATATCCAAGTCTTGCGGTTATATCTGAATTTGAAGCAGAAAAATATACGGGCATGATTTTTGCCTTGAATAAGATTAATCCAGAACGCGGTCGGAGGAGTTTCTCTGTTTCCCATGAGAATTTTCTCTTTTTAAATGAAGAAAACTTAAACTTACTTGTAAGACCTGTAACCTCCAATGTGAATGTACCACAGTGGATAAAAGAGGCAATTAATAGTAATCGCGTTACCTCTTTGAATACTATGTATCCTAGCTGGAAGCAAGTATTAACCTACAGGTCGCCTGATAAATGGAGAATAAATGTGGTAGGACTTGGGGATGTTGGTGGCACTTTACTTACAGGTTTAAAACTCTTAGGCGCTGAAAAAATTCAAAGTCTCGGACTTTACGATAGAGATTTAAATCGCAATGAACGCTACAAATATGAACTTAGTCAAATCCTTTCACCGGACATGAATGAAAATTCTATAAATATAGTGTCCTTAAAAGAAGATGATGTCTTTGACTGTGATATGTTTGTATTTTGTGTATCTGTGGGAGTACCTGAGGTGGGCAAAGAGTCTACAGATGTTAGACTCGCACAGTTTAAAGGCAATTCTAAAATAATTTCCCACTATGCTACCCTTGCAGGTGAAAAAGAATTTAAAGGCGTATTTGCAGTAGTATCAGATCCAGTAGATTTACTTTGCAAAGTAGCATTTGTTGAAAGTAATAAAGACAGTTCAGGGAATATGGACTTTAAGGGCCTTGCTCCAGAACAAATTAGAGGGTATGGCCTGGGGGTTATGAATGCTAGAGCTTGCTATTATGCCATGCAGCAAGATGCTACAAAACATTATATACATGAAGGTAGAGCTTTTGGACCACATGGTGAAGGTCTCATCATAGCCGATAGTATTGAGCATTATAATGAATCGCTTTCAGATTCTTTAACTTTTAGCACTAAAACTGCAAACTTAGAAGTTAGATCTACAGGATTTAAACCCTATATTGCTCCAGCTCTTTCTTCTGGGACCTTGTCAATACTTGCCACTATTAATTCACAGTGGCATTATAGTGCTACATTTATTGGGGGTACTTTTATGGGCTCTAGAAATAGACTTCTACCTTCTGGAACTGAGCTTGAAACCTTGGACCTAAATGAAGTGCTCTTAAGTAAGCTAAATTCAACTTATAAACTTCTTAGTGGCTCTATATAGTTTATTTAAGAAGTTTATAAAAAGGGGGTTTTTATGAAGGATCTATTTGTAATTGCACCAAGCAAAAATATATCTCCCATGCTATCAAAAATGATAGGGGAGGTTACTCGTTACACCAATTATACTTTAGTGGAAGATTATAATAATATTCCTAACCTTCAAAACAAGAAAATATTCTTTGCTTCTGAAAGCACTGATATTAATTGTGATATTGCAATGCTCCAGTTTTTTTCGAAATTATATGAAAAAGGCAATGATTGTCTTTTGGGTTCTGTTGCTGCCGTCCTTGTTCATAGTAGTACGGAACATGGTACCAAACGTACAAGTCAAGATATTATCTATCTTGCAAACAACTTAGGTTGCTGCTTTATAGGGCACAGTGTAGTAGAAGCTACTTCATCCCTTAGAAATTTTCTCACTTGGCAAAAGATTTTAAATTTACCCTTTGAAGAAATTTGTTTGAACCTGTGCTCTAGGCTTCGAAACCGATTATTAGAATATAATCCAATTATCATAAATAATCCTAATATATTAGTACTATACTCAAGTCCACATAAAACTTCTAATACTTTGGATTTATGGCATATGACCTCAGAACATCTGGCGCTTTATGATATTAAAGAACTGCAAATAGAAAACGGAGAGGTTTTAGACTGTAACGGTTGCTCTTATAAATTATGTACTCATTACGCTACCCAAAATAAATGCTTTTATGGAGGAGTAATGGTAGATGATGTCCTTCCCTCTATTGAAAAATCTGATGCAATAATATGGCTATGTCCTAATTATAATGATGCCATAGCTTCAAATTTAACAGCTGTAATAAATCGGCTCACAGTGCTATATAGAAAGATAGCCTTTTATGATAAGAATATCTTTGCAGTGGTGGTATCCGGTAGTTCTGGAAGTGATTCTATTAGTAAACAATTAATTGGAGCCCTAAATGTAAATAAGGGCTTTAGATTGCCACCATATTTTTCTATAATGGCTATTGCTAATGACCCTGGTGAAATTTTTAAGGTTCCACAAATTCATGAACTAGCTAAAGATTTTGCAGAGAATATTAAAAAGGAAATAAAAGCTTAATTTGCTTTTATTTCCTTTTAGGTATCTTTTTAAAATTAACCTTAGTAGAATAGCTAAGGCTATTCTAGAGTGGGCTATAGTATACAAGTCCATCATAGCCTTGTATACTACTAACTATCTTTTAAAGCTGCCTTGATTTGAATTATAGGTTTATTCAAAATTGGATGCATAACATAAGGAGCTATATCACATAGTGGCTCTAAAACAAACATCCTTTCCTGCATTCTTGGATGAGGCAATATTATTTCTTCTAGAGAACTAATATTATTATCATAAAGTAATACATCCAAATCTAGAGTTCTAGGGCCCCATCTTATAACTCTTTCTCTTTTAAATTCCTTTTCTATAGATAAGAGAAATCGTACAAGCTCTAGTGGATTTAAAAGTGTTTTTATCTCAATAGCACAATTTAAAAAGTCCTCTTGTTCTAGATATCCTACTGGACTTGTTTGATAAAATTTTGATGTTTTTGTTATTTTAGTATGCTGTGAATTATTTATAAGCTCTAATGCACCCTTAATGTTTTTTTCTTTGTCCCCAATATTTCCACCTATACCAATATAAGAAGTATGCCATTTTCTATCTACCTCTACTGCTACATACTTAAGTGGCTTTCCAATAGGTGCCCAAGGTTTCTTAATTTTAACCACTACTCTTTGGACTAAATCATATTTTAAAAGTATAAATTCCGCTAATTTTTCTGTAGCTTTTTCTATTAAATCGTAGCTTTCCTTCACAAACTCTTCCTCCACAAATTGGCAAAGCTCACCATAATGAACTGTTTTAGTTAAGTCGTCAGTGGTGCCTGCTTCCCTTAAACTAAGAAAAAGCTCTAATGAAATTAAAAATCTTTGTCCTAAGTTTTTTTCCTCTTTAAATACACCATGATGGGCGTAAACTTCTAAGTCTTCTATATAAATTTTGTCCATAGTATTGTATCCTCCCTATATTCCGTTGTACCTAAAAGTGCTTTTTAAGTTTACAATATTCATCTGTCAGCTTCTACATATAGCATCAGTCATAACGCAAACTCTTTTATTTTCGAGTATATCATGTACTCTTATAAATTCACAGCCCTTCATTATTCCTATAGTAGTAGTTGCAAGTGTCCCGCAAAGCCTTTCGCTTGCAGGTAAATCCAGTGCAAATCCTATCATGGATTTTCTTGAGGTTCCAAGCAGTACTGGATATCCTAGGCTATTTAGCTTTTCTAAGTTATTCATAGTTTTTAAATTATCCTCATAGCTTTTCGCAAAACCAATGCCTGGATCTAGTATTATATTTTCACTTTTAACTCCTGCCTTTATTGCAATTGCTATACTTTCTTCTAAGTCTTTTAATATATCCACCATTAAATTATTGTACTGTCTATTATCTCTATTGTGCATTAAACAACAAGGCACATTATACTTAGCTGCAACTTCCGCAATGTAATCGTCCTTCTTAAACCCCCATACATCATTAATCATAGCTGCTCCTGCTTTTACGGCAAGTTCTGCAACTCTACCTTTATATGTATCTACGGAAATTGGAACCTCTATTTCTGCCCTTAAAGCCTCTATAATAGGCACTACTCTTTTAATCTCTTCTTCTTCACTTACAGATTTATGCCCTGGTCTTGTAGATTCACCACCAATATCAATAATATCTACGCCCTCAGCCACCATCCTTTTGGCATGCTTTATGGCTGCCTCAATATTATTAAATTTTCCCCCATCAGAAAAAGAATCCGGGGTAACATTTAAAATTCCCATTATGTATGTTCTTTTACCAATTTCAAAATCTTTGTTTCCTATTCTCATAAACTTCCTCCCCAAAAATAATTAAATATTATTCTTTTTAGTATGTTATCTTCAAGTTTTTCTTCCCCACAGGCCATTTGCAATCGTAAGTAGCACTGCAACTTGCACAATTTCTTGAAAGCTTGTCACACTTGTATAATATATAGCTTAAACTATTTGGTTTTTCAGTATTATTTCTATGGTTTCCTATAGCCTCTATAATCTCATCTATTTCTTCAATATCATAATTGCACTGCTTCAATATATTACTGGCAATTTCCACACTAGAAGTATTATGAGGAGTTCCATTTTCATACTCTTCTCCCCGACCTATATCATGCAAAAGTGCAGCTGCATAAATCATATGTTTGGGTATATTTAAAGTATTTTCTAAATTTATTATGTACATAAGTCTTGCCACATCTAAAAAGTGTTGCATATCATGTTTGCAAAATTCCCTTTGTTTTTCTAAATTTTCTATATTTTTTAAATTATACTGAAAACTATGATTTTCTATAATAATATTGATTTTATCATTTATTAAATTATTATCTATAACTTCCACCCCTTTGGAGTAGTATTTAGGCGGCTTCAAACAAATAACAAATCAATTTGCTAGTCTATTTTGATATGCCTTATTCCTTATAATTTTCTACATAACTATCATAATACTTTTTCATTTGGGAGACAACCAAACTTTCATTAAAAATTTTATTTTCAATTTTGTTAATCTTCATTATGCCCATAATACTATTAGTTATAAAAATGCCCTCTGCTTCCATTAATTCGCCATATGTAAACTCGCCTTCTTGAATTTTAAATCCTAGTGTCAATGAATTTTTTATAACAAAATCTCGAATAATACCCGGTAGTAAACCACATTTAACCTTCGGTGTAAATATAATCCCATTTTTCACAAAAAATATATTACTTACAGCTCCCTCACTTATAAATCCTTCTGTATTTAAAAATAGTGCTTCATTATAGCCTTTTTTTATAATCTTATCTCGTTCAATTATATTCTCCACGTAATTAAAGGATTTCACATAAGTTAAATTTGAATATTCATTTCGACGTACCTCGCTTACTCCTAAGGAAAACCCTCGCGCGTAATCACTATCTATATATGGAATTTCTCTTTTAGTAATTATAGTATTTTTCTCAGATACCATAATCTTAAGCACAGAGTTTTTAGAGCTAATCTTTTCCGCCCCAGCATAAATTTCTGCTGCTGTAATCTTTTTATTTACACCTAGTGTGCTAAGTCCACTATTTAACCTTTGTATATGCTCTCCAAGAAATATTGGTTTTTCTTTAACTAATATAGTCTCAAAGACTCCTCTTCCAAAGAAAAATCCACTATCTAAGGCTATGGCCTCTTGGCTTAAACTCCCATTTATAAGCATCATATATACTCTCCTTACTGGTGCCACCCACGTGGGTGGCACCACTCTATAATACTCTCATCAGTGCCTTTGCTTTATCTAAGGTTTCATCATATTCGCATTCTTCATTAGAATCCCAAGTTATTCCTCCACCTACACCAAAATATGCCTGCTTATCTTTTATTAAGATTGTTCTAATAATTATATTTAAATCTACATTTCCGTCAAAACCCAAATATCCAAGAGACCCCGTATATATATTTCGACCCACAGGCTCTAATTCCTCAATAATTTCCATTGAGCGTATTTTAGGCGTTCCGGTTATAGACCCTCCAGGAAAACAAGCTTTAATACATTCTAGGGGGCTTATTCCATCTTTCAGTTCACCTACAACCGTAGACACCAAATGAAATACTGTGCTATACTCCTCTAATTTAAAAAGTTCGGTAACTTTTACTGAACTTGGCTTACATACTTTACTTAAATCATTTCGTTCTAAATCCACCACCATCAAAAGTTCAGCCTTATCTTTTTCGCTATTTATTAATATATTTTTATTTTTTAAGTCTTCTGCTACGTCTATTCCCCTTGGCATTGTACCTTTAATAGGCCTAGTTTCTACCATTCTGTTTTTAATTGACAGAAATCTTTCTGGGGAAGAGCATATTATATTAAAATCTTTAAAATTCATAAAGGCTGCAAATGGAGCTGGATTTATATGTCTTAAGTCTTTATATATTTCATATGCACTTTTACCAATGCTACAACTAAATCTTTGAGTTAAGTTGGTAATATATATATCACCACTTTTTATATAAGCTCTTACCTTTGATACAGTTTTGATATAATCCTTCTTTTCAAAGCCCGAAGTAAATTTATTAACTATACTTCCTACTTTTTCATATACAATTTTATCTCCCTTTTTTATCCGCTTTGCAATATCTCCGATGCTGTCTTTCTGTGATTTAATCATGCCTAGTGCAGATATATAAACACTACTTTCAAGATTATCTAAGATAATAATGTTATCATAAAAATTATAAATACAATTTGGTATATCTATATCCTTCTTTGCTATATTAGGTAGCTCTTCAACTTCCCTAGCAAGGTCGTAGGAAAAATACCCCATTCCGCCAGCTACAAAAGGAAGCTCAGTATTATTTTCTATAGCATATTCTTTTAGAATTTTATTTAACTCCTCAAAGGTATCCCCTATATAATCTTCTTCTCCCTTGTAGCACCTACCATCTTTACTTTTAAAAGTTAAAAAACAATTGACCCCTATAAAAGAATATCTTCCTAAGGTTTCTTTGTCCCTAGCACTATCTAATAATATAGTGTTTAAATCATCTTTAAATAGTGAATATATATCAAATCCATCAAGCTTTGTGTTGAACTTTTCAATTAGTAGCTTCATTTTTTCTCCTTAGTCTTTAACAATTTTATTTTTATTTCTAACCTCATTAATAAAATTTTTAAGAATTTCGTGTCCATACTGCGTAAGTTCCGCTTCAGGGTGAAATTGTACACCTTCAATGTGATATTGCTTATGTCTTATCCCCATTATAACTCCGTCCTCTGTCTCACTAGTTATCTCCAGTACCTCTGGTAGTGATTCTCTCTCGATTATTAAGGAATGATATCTTGTAACCTTCATTGGACTCACAATATTTTTAAATATATATTTTTGACTATGTACAATTTCAGACACTTTTCCATGCACTGGCTGGGATCCCTTAATGATTTTGCCACCAAATACCTTACCAATAACTTGATGACCTAAACATATTCCTAGTATAGGTATTCTCCCTTTAAAGGTTTCTACTATTTCCATGCAAATTCCTGCATATTCTGGAGATTTTGGACCAGGTGAAATAATTATAGCTTCTGGTTTAATTCTCTCAATGTCCTCCACTGAAATCTTATCGTTTCTATATATTAGTATTTGTTCACCTAACTCTTCAAAGTATCTAACTAGGTTGTATACAAATGAATCATAATTGTCTATCATCAAAAACATAAAGGATCTCCTTTTCTCTTATAATTACTTATATTATATCAAATAATTCCAATAAAATCATTAGGATTAAATCCTCATCTAGGATGCTGCAATTAACGACTTCTGAAATGCATTAAAATAAACTTCCATTTTCTGTTATGACTTTTTAGTTCATAATAAAAACTGGAAGTTTTGACTTGCTATTATTTTATATATAATTTAAATATTACCTCTTCCTTTTCCTTAAAACCTTTTATAATTCCTCCATGAAGTTTTACAATATCCAGAGCAATTGACAAACCTAACCCACTACCCTCTTCATGCCTAGACTGATCCTTTTTATATAACCTTTCAAAAAAACTGTCCACTTCCCCTTCTGAAACTGTCTCTCTAGGAACATTACTCACGCAAAAAGCTCCATAGCTTATATTATTTATTTTTTCTTTGGATATCTTAATTTTCACTACAGTATTTATTTTAGAATTTTTTAAAGCATTACTTAGGAGATTATTAACAGCCCTGCCAATCAAATCAGGATCACCATTTATGTAAACAGGCTCCTTTGACAGCTCCACTTCTAGTTTTAATGAGTTCTCGTAAAATCCACTTGCTTCATCCTCGAATATCTGTCTTCCCAATTCGTTTAGCTCTAAATTTTCAAAATTTAATATTATATCCTTTGATGTTAGTTTTGAATACTCAAAAAAGTCCTCTAGCATAGTTCTAAGAAATACACCCTTACGTTCTATTATGCTTATATACTTACTTAGTTCTTCCTTAGAATTATATTTATCTTTTTTAATAATATCAATATATCCAAGTATGGTTGTCAGAGGAGTTCGCAGATCATGTGAAATATTGGTTAAAAATTCGCTTCTTTTCCTATCTTCTTTTTCAAGTTCAGTTGCCATAAAGTTAATTCCTTCTGCAAGTTCTCTTAATTCGTTTTTATAGTGAATGGGCACTCTGTGAGATAAATTCCCTTGGGCTATAATTTGCACTGAGGATTTTATTTTTGAAATATAGGATACCCTCCCCCAAATTAATATAAAAAAGATTATTACAAATCCTATTAATGTCCAAACGAGCATCATCTTGTCATCATTTCCATATCCAAGATAACCATAATATAAGAAATATCCCTCCTTTAAATAATCACAGCCATATATTTTAAAAATATTTTCATCTTTTCTTAAAATAGAATATTCCCGCATGCCGTCTTTAATCTCATTCTTATCTATGACTTGTACTCCTTTGTTACTTCCAACTATAACCTTACCCACTTTATCTACTATATAGAAATTGTACCCTTGGTTAAATGCATATTTATTATTTATAAGTTGCTGCAAATCAATAGGATTGCTAAAATTACTGCTTTCCAGTTCCTTCTCTAAGCCCTTAACACACTCAGAATACATATTATTTATTCTATAAGTAGGATTTTTATTATAAATTCCTACGCCCATATTTTTTATAATTGCGGAACTCAAAAATGAAATCACAAAAGCAACTAACGCTATAATAACTAACTCACCCTTAAGCTTAACAATCCTTTTCAACTTTATACCCCATTCCCCAAATAGTTTTTATATATTTACCCACCTTAACCTTATCACCTAATTTATCCCTAAGGTTTCGCATGTGTACAATAACGCTGTTATCATTTTCTAAAAAGGTATCCTTCCATATTAACTCATACAGCACTTTGGTTGAATATACTCGTCCCTTATTTGAAGCTAAAGTGCTTAAAATCTCAAATTCCTTAGGGGTTAACATGATTTCTTCTCCAACTCTTTGTACTGTATGTTCTAAAAGATTTATTTCTAAATCTTTTATCTTTAAAATGCTATCTATAGACGCCTTATTATCAGATGTTCTTTTTAATATTGAAAGAACTCTTAAGGATAATTCTGTAAAGTCAAAAGGCTTAACTACATAGTCATCGCACCCTTTAGTAAATCCCTTTATTTTGTCCATTTGTTCACCTTTAGCAGTTAACAAAATTACAGGGGTATCACAGAACTCTCTAAGTCTTACTAGCATTGCATAACCATCCATTTTGGGCATCATAATATCTAGTAATATCAGGGAAAATGTCTTGTTTTTAGTAATTCTTAAACCTTCCTCTCCATCACAAGCATAAGCAATTTCATAACCCTCTCTCGAAAAATAATTACCTAACATTTCTCTTATATCTAAATCATCATCCACAATTAATATATTATTCTGCATTTTTCCACCTATCTTTACATTTTTTCTTAATTATACCATTTTAGTTCTCTCTTAAAAACTCATAAGAATTATATTTTTTCATAGTGATAAATGGATAAATGAAAGTAGCCGCAGTGAGAGTTAGGCTACAAAGTAATAATACAATCATGTCCCATAAAGAATTAACTGCCTTAATTCCTAGTAGCTTTAAGAATAACTTTGAAACTGAAACATAGAAGCCATAAGACAGAATACAGGATACTATAATAAGTATGCTTCCTTTAAAGATGTATACTTTTGATATAAACCCTTTTCCCAGGCCTAAAGCTCTTATTACTGTTTCTTCTTTTCTTTCTTCTATGAATGTAATATTCAGAAGATTAATATTAAAAATTAATGATGCAAACACTACCATAAGTGAAAGTGCTTTGAATATATTAAGAAATTTCCCTATATATGCTGAAATAGCGCTGCCTAAAATATCAACTGATATAAGAGGGCTGTCCCCTAGTTTATCCATCCATTTAGTGCCGCCTGCCTTAATATAAAATTGTGAACTGTTGCTATACCCACGATAAGGCAGTAGCATACACATACTATCTATAAATGAATTATCATAAACGCCCTTTATTTTTATATCTACTGTTTTATTTTGATAAGCTATGTGAAGTATATCGCCAACCTTCAACTTATTTTCCTTTTGGTACTGGGAAGTAATCAAGCACCCGTCTTTTCCCTTAAAAAGTTTTTCACCTTCCACCATTTTAAACTCCAGCTTGTAATCTTCCTTTTTTATTTCTTTAAAGGCAATTAATTTTTGTTTAATATTATTGTTTAAAACTTTACCTGCTGAATTATAATTTTTAATATACCCTTCAACCCCATTTTCTTTTGTAAGAATGTTTTCCAAATTTAAATTTTCTTTTGAAAGCAAAATATAGTTATATGGCAAAGCTGTAGTTAAAGATTTATTCATGCTGTTTTTAACATTGTTGTTTAGAGTTAATGTGATCATTATAAATACTAAAGTAATAGAAAAACTTACAGTAAGTAGAATAAATGTTAAAAAGTTTTTCTTCATATTTTTGAAGGAATACATTAATAATTGACTTCTGTAATGAATCGAAGACAAAATCTTCATCAGTACAGCGCTTATAATCAAAAATATTAAAATGATACATATTATGCCTAATGAAGTTACAAGATTTACAGAACTTCCTATATAAACCGAGTATATGAATAGCATTACAGGTATTAGTAATATAATGTAGATAAATACACGTTTTTTTACTATCCCATTTTTTTCTTCATTTTCTCTTAGAAGCCATAAACCTTTAAAATCATCTATTATTAATAAAGGTATATTTGAAAACATCTCGAAGAATAGTATATTCAAAATAATTCCTTTGGAAAATATTCCAAATCCCTCTATAAAACTTATACTTTGAGGGATATAATTCATTTTTAATAGGACATTAGATACTAAAATAGTTGTTAAAACAGATAAGATTATGGGCAGTAAAACTATAATCGATAATTCCAATCTTAGAGCATTTTTTATATCCTTATTTTTAAGGGATAAAATCTTCATAATAGATATATCCCTTTGACCTCTTATTATAAGCATAATTGAGGTAGTTATTATTACTATTGAAGATAGTATATATCCCATAGTGGTCAATATTCCAAAAGAAGCAAGCTGCACATCTGTCTCACTTTTAAGCCTTCGCTCTTTATCCTTTATTGAACTATACAAATATCCATCTTCCTTAGACGCTATACGCTGCTTCAAAGCTTCTCCATCAGTATTTCCACTGATATAAATTAAATTACCCGCGCTAACACTTTCATTTATTTTTCCGTAGCCAATTATTGTTTCATCATTAGTTACCCCTTTAGGCATTGCTTCTATTTCTTTAACAGTATAGGCTTTTGTTCCCCCATCAGTTTTTATACTAATTTTATCTCCAGTTTTAGCAGCAAGATTCTTTGCCATGGATGAATCCAAAATTACTTCATCCTTTTTAAGGCTTTGCTCACCTAGTATCAATTTAGCGTAAAATTTACTGCTTTTGCTGCTTTTGCTATTTTGAAAAAAGGCAGTAATAGTTTTTTTATAAGTAACCTTGTAACCCTCTTTTTTTAATATACTTATTTCTTCATTAAAATCTTTAGATTCATAAAATGACTTTATAAATAAATCGCCACCATTAGCCTCCATGATACTTTTTTTGTTGTATTCATTCATGTTTGCTGAAAGAATAGGAACGGTAATAGATAAAGTTGTGGTAAGCAAAATAGAGATCATTGTGAATAATAAAATCAACTTTTCCACTTTCAAATTTTTCATATTATATATTTTGAAAATATTAAGCCAGTTCATTCAAAACACCATCCTCAAGAAAAAACTTTCTATCTCCCAAAGAGCCTATTCTTTCATCATGAGTTACTATAGCAAGGCAACAACCTATTTCTGCTTTAACCTTCAGTAAAAGCTCAATAACCCTTTTACCATTTTCAGAATCTAGAGCTCCCGTAGGTTCATCACATAATATAAATCTAGGACTGTTAACAAGTGCCCTCACCACAGCTACTCTTTGGGCTTCTCCACCAGAAAGTGAAGTTACCTTTGCATTTCTCTTATCTAACAAACCTACTTTTTTTAATAAAGCTTCACATTTTACTACTTTCTCATTTTTGCCTTCTTTGCTATCTATAGCTAACAATAAATTTTCTAAAGGTGTTAAACTGGTTATTAAATTAGAATTTTGAAAAATAAGCCCGATATTTTTACGTCTTAATACCTCTATTTCTTTTTCTTTCTTACCACTGACAACCTTATTGTCAAAATAGATTTCGCCATTGCTTGAAGTTTCAAGCAATGACAGAATATATAGAAGTGTAGACTTCCCGCCTCCTGAAGGACCCATTATAGTAATAAAATCCCCTTCCTTGATTGTAAGATTTATATTTTTCAGCACCTCCTGCTCCACATTTTCCCGTTTATAATTTTTATTCACAGCTTTTAATTGAATCATATAATAAACCTCCAAATTTTTATAATTATAATCATGCTACATCTACAATTATAAAATATGAAATGTATGTAATTTATGTTTTAAACATAAATAAAATATAAAGATTATATATACGAATATCTATCTCAGCAGAATAACACGGATACAAGTACAAATTAAAAGAGCCTAATATTCATTAAATAGCAAATAATAATTATTATTTATTACAAACCCCTTTAAATATTCACCATTATTAGTTAAAATGATATTAGACAGATAAAAATAAATAGAATATCATAATTATTTTTTTGTTTCTTTTATATTATTTGTGGTAAACTTAAAATTCGAGGTGATTATATGTACAATAGAGGTGATTTCCATCTTCATACAAATGCATCTGATGGAAAACTAAGTCCTAAAGAATTAATTTATACAGCTTCTACAAGAGGTTTAGATATTATTGCAATAACAGATCATGACACCACTTTAAATGTTGAAGAAGGAATTATAGAAGGTGCACGTGAGAATATAAGGGTAGTACCTGCAATAGAACTTTCTACTATTCACAATAAAGAAAGTATTCACATTTTAGGTTATTTTAAAGATGGTAACTATAAAAATGGTGTTTTTCAAAATTATTTAAAAGAAATGGAAATTTATAGAGTATTAAGAGCTGAAAAAATAGTGGAAAATCTAGATACATTTTTCAAAATAAAATTAGATTACCAGAAAATTTTAGATGATGCAAAAGGGGTAATAGCTAGACCTCATATAGCAAAAGCTATAATGAATGCTGGTTACAAATATGATTGGAAATATATATTTGATAATTTGCTTTCAAACGATAGCCCTGCATACGTACAAACCAAGAAAATTTCAACAGCTGATGGTATAGCTATGTTAAAGAAAGTTAATGCATTAGTAGTACTTGCACACCCTGTACTAATTAAAAAGTCTTCTATAGATGAAATGATGTGTTTTGATTTTGATGGTATTGAAGCCGTCTATCCATTAAACACAAAAAAACAAAAAGCCTTTCTAAAAGCAAAGGCTAAAGAGTACAATAAGTTTATTACTGCCGGTTCAGATTTCCATGGGATTACAGCCAATGATACCAGTCATGGTGTCGTAGGTTCAGTTTTCCTAAGCCATAATGAACTAGCTATCTTTGTAAATGAATTAGACAAATAAAAGGGATGTTTTCACATCCTTTTTTTCATTTCATTTAATGCGTAAAAAAAGTATATATTACGTAAACTGCATTCGAACAAGCGTTAGTAATTCTTAACTAATTTTAATGGGAGATACGTTAAGAAAAGTACATGTTTGAGCGCTAGCGAGTTTGTACTTTTTAGTATCTCTCATTAAAATTTGTTTAGAATTACTTAGCGCAGCAAGATGCAGTTGTAGTAATATATACTTTATATTTCAGTTTCTAAATTTCAATAAGAAATGCTTCATAAGCTCTAAAAGCTTCATAAATATCTGCTTTACTTGCAATTTCCCAAGGTGCATGCATGTTATGAAGCGCAACTCCTGAATCAATAACCTGCATACCATACTTAGCTAATAAATAAGCTATAGTACCACCGCCGCCTTGATCCACTTTACCAAGCTCTGAGGTTTGCCATGAAATTTTATGTTTTTCCATTATAGCTCTAAGCTCTGCAATAAATTCTGGGTTTGCATCGTTGCATGCAAGTTTTCCTTTAGATCCAGTATACTTGGTTAAAACTATACCTTTTCCAAAGTATGCAGAATTAAATTTTTCCATAACTAAAGGAAAGTTTGGATCAAAGGCCGGACTTACGTCAGAAGATAACATTTTAGAATTTGCTAATGCTCTTCTTACTTTTAGATCACTATATTCTCCCATTAAATTAACAACTTCAGCTACTGTGTTTTCAAAGAATCTAGATTGCATTCCTGTTGCACCACTATTACCTATTTCTTCTTTATCTGCAAGTAAAACAATACAGGTTTTATCTGTTTGTTTGATGTTCATTAATGCTTCATAAGATGTATAAGCACAAACTCTGTCATCATGTCCATAAGCCATAATCATACTGCTATCTAGTCCATAACTTCTAGCGCGCCCTGCAGGTACTACTTCCAGTTCTGAAGATACAAAATCTTCTTCATCTATATCATATTTATCATTTAAAAGTCTTAATATATTTAACTTAACTCTATTTTTAGCGTCCTTATCTTCTACTGGTATACTTCCCATGAACACATTTAAATCTTCACCTTCAATACCCTTTTCCATAGTTTTTTGCAATTGGTCTACAGATAAGTGATATAGAAGATCTGATATTCCCACCACTGGTTCTTTTTCATCTTCTCCTATTACTATATTTACTATTGTGCCATCTTTCTTAACCACAACACCATGAATAGCTAAAGGCAACGTCACCCATTGATACTTCTTAACTCCACCATAATAATGTGTTTTAGCTAATGCTAAATCAGAATCCTCATATAATGGATTTTGTTTTAAATCAAGTCTTGGTGAGTCAACATGAGCACCTAAAATTTTAAAACCCTTTTCAATAGGCTCAGAGCCAATTAAAAATAATGCTAAAGTTTTTCCCATGCAGTTTGCATAAACTTTATCACCAACTTTTAATGTAGTACCTGCATTTATATATGTATTAATGTTCTTGTAACCGTTTTTTTCAGCTGAAATAACAAATTCAGTTATGCACTCTCTTTCAGTTTTGCATTTCGACATAAAATCTATGTAATTATCAGACAATGCGAAGACCTTTTTCAAATCACCTTTAGTATATTTATCCCAAGCTAATTCATATTTTTTTTCTAAATGTTTAACATCAGACATGTTTACTTGCCTCCTAATATAACTACTTTTTACATTTACCATTCTACTAAATATTTTATCAAATTACAAACACCAAAACTGTCTTTAAAATTGAATATAATTAGAATGATTTATTTAATTTTTACGAGCTGCAGTTACTTCCTCTATTCTCATATTTATGGTTTCAACAGGTGTTATCTTAGAATTCAAACTATATCTATAATTAGCTGCAGCAGCCTCTATAATCACTGCTATATTTCTACCCGGCCTAATTGGCAGCGTTATTTTTCTTAAAGGCACGTTTAGAATATCCATAAATTCATTATCTATACCAAGCCTATCATATTCTTCATTCTCATTCCACAGAGTAAGTGAAATATATATGCTAATAGTCTTAGTGTTTAGAACGGAACTCATACCATAAATCGCTGGAATATCTATAATTCCCATACCTCTCACTTCCAGCATACCTGAAGTTATATATGGACAACTTCCCAGGAGCACACCATCAATTTCTTTAATGTCTACCGCATCATCTGCAATGAGTCTATGACCCCTCTTAATTAATTCTAAAGCACATTCACTCTTACCTATACCACTTTCACCACTTATTAATATTCCTATACCATAAACATCTACTAAAACTCCATGAAGTCTAGTTTCCGGGGCTAGCTTAGTGTCTAAAAAATTTGTAAGCTTACTAATAAATCTTGTGGAAATTAATTTTGTCCTTAAAACCCATAAACCATTTTCCTGTGCTGCCTTCAGAATTTCCGTGTGAGGTTCCAAACCCCTAGTAAAAATAACACAAAACGGATCCAATTTGAAATATTTGTTAATTCGTTTCTTCCTCAGTTCTACTTCCATGCAGTCTAGGAAGCCCCACTCTGCCATGCCTATTAATTGCACTCGCTTATTATCAAAATACTGATAAAAGCCTGCAATTTGAAGCCCTGGTCTATTAATATCACTAACACTAATTAATTTACCCTTTTCCCCTTCCACTAAAACCTCTAACTTAAAATGCTCTATTAATTCCTCTATAGTAACATCCATTAAAATTCCCCCTTTCTATTAATCAGTAAATTTATTGTTTTTAATCCTTCTATTATACTTTTTTGATTGTATCTAATTGCGATCTAAAATTTCTTTTAACATTGTCAATATACTTTTGTCTTAATTCTTGCTGCTCTACTTTCTCCTCTTCTGTAAGTCCCAGTTCCTTGCTTTTCTTATAAAGATAATTTATTCTACTCGTTAACTCATCTATACTCATAATATCACTCCTTTACTATTTTTAACTTTTTTATTATAGCAAAATATTTTATTGGTAAACAGTAAAAATCAAACATATTATATTTTTTATAATTATAGAACAAGAAATTTAAGACTTTTTTCGTCATTTACATATTATGTAAAATAGCTTTCCCAAACACCTACATGGGTTTATTTGGTATATTTTACCATATTGTGTTTAATTATTTTCCGAAAATATAGTTTATTTTGTAATTTTGTATATTTTATTGACTAACAAAAAAACTAACATGATCTAAATAATTTGGTATACTGTATTTACTTTACAAAAACAAAATTAAAAACAAGGAGTACAAATATATGAATAAGAGGCATAAATATATGAATATTAAATTACAAATTATAAAAAAAGAATTAGAATCATTAAGAATGATATTACATTTTCTACTCAATTTTAAAAAACCTACAGATAAAATAGTTGTGTCCTGTAGCCAGCAATTAGATGAAGTTATTGTTAAGTATGAAAAGGTTAAAGCCACTTGCAAAAAAGTGGCTTAACCCTCCGCTTATTATAAAAGAAGATTAAATATCTAATTCAAGTAAAATATCATCAATATCTATATCTGCATCTTCACCATAAAAAACTACTGCGAATTCATTAAATTCATATGCATCTTCTGATATATCACAGCCAATAAACTCATACTCAATTTTCATTTGCTGCGAACATTCCTCCATAATATCTTCCACATTATCTGCTGCAATATCACTTAGATAAGGTAAAAAATATTCTTCGTACCATTCCTCTTTATCCTTTTTAAAATCTCCTTCTTCATTTGCATAACATGTAGCCGCTTCCATTTCTACTTCATCATAATAATATTTAAATTTTAGAGCTATGGTGTCCTTTTTATATTGAATTTCTGCTATATCACTTAGATCATTTATTTTTAAAAAATTAATTATAAATTGTTTATTCAAATAAATCCCCTCCATATTTCATTAGTAAATTATTCATTAAGATTTTATGCTTATTTAAATAATACTAGAAATGCCCTTTTTTTTCTATAACAAATTGCAAATATATTTCTAATTATATTCTTTACATTTAAGATACACTTAACTCCTTATAAAAAAAGGAAAACTCCACTATTAAAGTAAAATTCTCCTTTTTTATTATTTATTTGTGATTCACTATTCTAAAAGTTCTAAATACGCTTCCACAAACTTGTCAGCCATCTCATATTCTTTAGTGTCTGGAACAAATTTAAATTTAAGTCCCTCTTCTACCACTTTAAATTTTAAAGACTTTAGCCTTTGTGTAAGCATAGGAACTCCTTCTCCACTCCATCCATAGGATCCAAAAGCTGCAGCAGCCTTACCTCTGTTTGTTATTGCACACACAAGAGATAAAACGTCCCAAGCAGGTTTTACAGCATCTTGATTAATAGTTGGAGAACCGATCATGATACCACTAGCTTTTTCAATTAATTCCACAATATCGCTTAAATTCATAGATGAAATTTCATGAGCCTCAGCTTTTATACCATTTTCATTGATTTTGCCTGCTAAATATTTTCCAACTTTTTCTGTATTACCATAAGCTGAAACATAAAAAATTTGAACGTTTTTTTCTTTTATTTCGTAAGTTGTAGCCCATTCTCTATAAAGGTCTACATACATTTTAATATCATTTACATGTATAGGTCCATGACTTGGTGCTATTATATCTAATTCTAAATCTTTAATTTTATCCAGGCCCATATTTACAAACTTTTTAAAAGGCCCCATTATAACATCAAAATAATATTTCATTTCATCAAAATAATCACCTGAGCAGTTATCTGTTATACAATTAGTTGGTGAATAGTGACAGCCCATTACATCACAAGTAAACAATATTTTTTCTTCCTTAATATATGTAAACATTGTATCCGGCCAATGTAAATTTGGTGCTGAAATAAATTGCAAAGTGTTTTTACCCAAGGAAATTTCTTCCATTGCTGGCTTACTATTGAATTCCACATTAGTAATTTCTTTTAAATAGTTTATAGCAGCTTTTGAAGCAACAACAACAGCCTCTGGATAAACTTCTAGGAACTTAGCTAAAGAACCACTATGGTCCAGTTCTGTATGCTGAACAACTATGTAATCAACTTTTCTTTCTCCAATAACGCCTTTTATCTTACCTAAAAACTCTTCAAAATAACCATCTTTAACACAATCTATTATAGCAACTTTTTCATCATCTATTAAATATGAATTATAAGTAGTTCCTTTTTTTGTTTCCATTATAATATCAAATACTCTAAGCTCGGGGTTGTTCACACCAATCCAATAAATATTATCTTTTAACTTTGTTGTTTTCATTCTCAAAATCCTCCTTGTAGTTCTATGGAGAAGATAACAATTATTGACCGTTACCCCGCCTATAAACTTATATGATTTTAATCCTCTTATATATAATATATTTTACCACATTTAGCAAAGCTATTCAACTAATAATAGTTATTGGTTGTCAGATTTTTTATTGGTATGCATAGCTTTGTCATTTTATAGTTTGTCACTTAAATATTAAAATATACTCTTGTTTTAGCCATCACAGTTTAGCGGTAAAAGTGAAATTATTATAAAATAGTATTCCTACGCTAATAATGTCTTTTTTCCTTAATTCACATCTAGCGATTATTACCCGCTAAGTTATTCTAATAAACTTGAAGGTTTCCCCTTATAAAAGATATACTCTAAATGTAGCGCTCTTGTAAGAACTACATATAATATCTTCTTGTCTAACTCATTATCACCGTAATTCTCTTCATCGCAATTATAAACAATACTACAATCGAATTCTAAACCTTTAGTCATATAGGATGGTATAATTATTCTTTCTGACTGAAAATTTTTATCAGTATTTTTTATTAACTCCCAATCATTTTTGCTATATTTTTTAAGTTGCGTCTTTATGTGTTTACACTCTTCAAAAGTTTTTCCAATAACTGCAATACTTTTCTTTCCACTTGTCTTTACACTCTTAACTATTACATCTAATTTTTCTGCAAACTCTTTTTCCTCAAAGTATCCTATTAATTCAGGTTCTTTCCCATGTCTTAGTACAGGACTCGCTGGAGTTATATAATTTTGTTGCTTTTGAAGTACCCTATTTGCTACATTTATTATTTCTATAGTAGATCTATAGCTTTGAGTTAGTGGAATATAATTTGCTTGTCCTTTAAAAACCTCACTAATAAGCTTTTGCCAACTCTCAATGCCCTTATAATAATAAATTCCTTGCCCAATATCACCTACAATTGTGAAAGAGTCATTAACTGCAATGCTTTTAAGCATCAATAATTGAAAATTACTATAATCTTGCGCTTCATCTATTACAATATGAGAAAAATTGAATTTATCTAAACCTTCGATTTTAAGCTTTAAATAAAGTAAAGCTGCCAAATCATCGCTATCTATAATATTATCACCTATGTTTGCAATAGTTTCGGATTTAATAAAGTCATATAATTTTGTGCCTATTTTACCTTCTGTAAGCTCATTAAAGACCTCTTCATCTACAAGTAAATTAAAATATAAGTCAATTATGCTCTTTTGGGACCATTGTTTAAAATACTCATCCATTGCTTTTTTAGCATTAGCCTTGAAATGCTTTTTTTCCTCATCCCTTTTATCATAAAGTTCAATAATTTTTTTTCTTTTAGAAAGTTCATCCTTAATATCTCTTTTAACGCTTTGAATTGATCTGTCATAGGTATCATCTATTTTTTCAAAGACTTCTGGAATTATAACCTTTAATTTCAAGTTGAAATATCTCTTAATCTCCTGTTTTCTTTTATTTAGCGGGAAGTTTACTAAATCCTTAGAGTATAATCTTTTTATTTCATTTGAACTAAATACTATATATTCCCCCACCATAATGTCCTCAATTTGAATATCTTTATTTTCTATATATTTTAAGTATCTATCCATAATAGTTTTATATGTCATGCTTCCTTTAAATTTACTGCTAGTGGTTATAAATTTCACTTTTTCCTTATTGATTTCTTCCATAACTAAGGAAAATTTCATATCCTTAGTGTGAATTTTCCCACTATATTTTAAGATGCTACAAGCAATATCCTCAAAGGTGCTTTGCTTAACTCCACTTACCCCAAGACTAGGTAGTATATCAGAAATATAATCTAAAAATAGCTTATTAGGCGCTATAACTAAAATTTCATGGGTGGTTAAATTCTCACTATATTTATACATGAGGTATGCCAGCCTATGTAGCGCAACTGTAGTTTTTCCGGAACCTGCGGAACCCTGTATAATCATAACTGTATTTTTACTTGCCCTTATAATTTCATTCTGTTCCTTTTGAATCGTAGCTACAACATCTTTAAGCTTGCTTCCTATGCTTTGTTCTAAATTTATCTTTAAAAATTCATCTACTAATGCATTATCCTCACTTTCATCATTTGAAGCTCTTAATATTATGTCATTAATACCTTCATCGAAAGCATTTTCTAATTTTTCATCTTTAATAAGAAATTTACGTTTTAGAGATAGCACACCCTCAACAAAACCTATAGGTGCCTTATAACTAACATCACCTTGCTCCCCACTATAATACAATTCTGCAATGGGCGCTCTCCAATCAATTACTTTTTCTTCTGCCTCAGTGCTATCATTCAAACCAAATTTGCCTATATAATAACTTTCCTTTTCTCTTCTACGTTCACTAAAATCAATCCTTGCAAAATACGGTTTATGCGATGCTTCATTGTATTTTTGTAAATTATTATTTGCAAACTCATATACCTGCTGTGTTAATGCTAACTCTTCATTATATGTGCCACCAGAACTTTTCTTTAACATAGATACTTTTTTTTCTAATTCTACCTGTTTTTCCGCTGCTAAATTAACTTGCTTATTGAGCCACCCTACAGTTTCCTCTAGTTTATGCTTTTCTAATTCCATTTCGCTCTTATTTATTGCCATTGCCGCACCTCCATTCCTATACTTTGATTTACAATTATACAATTTAACTCAATAAATGTCAATTTATGCTTTCTTATCCTTAAAAGTAACTATCTAGTATGAGAATTTACTCTACCTTATTTCAGATGCTTTATACTATATAGCACAAAGCCTAAGTTTTTAAAAATTTCTTTAAGAAAATTTATGAATTCCTTAATAATAAAAATACCAAATCATATAATTTAGTAGCATGAACTTTAAGGGGGTATTTATGAATATTTTAATAACTGGTGCAAAAGGTAATATTGGAACATATCTTTGCAGCGTCTTGTCAAAATCACATACTATATATGGATTAGATAAAACTCAGCTTAATATAATGGATAAAATAAATACTGAGAAAACTCTCAATGAATTAAAGCCTGATGCTGTAATTCATATTGCAGCCATAACAAATAAATACATTTGTGAGTACAATGATGATTTGGCCTATAGCGTAAACACTGTTGGAACTTTAAATATTGCCAATTGTTGTAATTTTCTTGATATTCCCATATTATACCTATCAAGCACAGATGTATATGGTGATACTAAATCTTCCCCCTACAGCGAAAGTGATGAATGTACTCCAATAAATGCATATAGCAAGAGTAAACTCGGGGCAGAAGAATTAATCCAAACTATTTGCAGCAAATATTTTATTATTCGCAGCTCAAATATATTTGGTGGTAATGATTGTTTTGTTACAAAACTTGTAAAAGGCATGCATACTGCAATTTATCTATTTTCAAATCCCACTCTTTCCATAACTAATATTGAAGATTTGACTGCAGTTATTCAGAGGCTTCTAGCCACTGATAAATATGGAGTATATAACTATACCAATGAAGGTTGTTTATCAAAATCACAACTAATAAATAGTATAATAGAGTTTGGTAATCTTAATATTCCGTTGATTTTAAACTCAGATAAACTCTTGTCTAATATTATCAAAGAACCTAAATATACCTGTGTGGATTGTTCTCATATAAAAAGCTCCCTTGGTATTAAAATTCCACCTTGGAATGATAGACTTAAAGATTATATTAATAAGGAAATTTAGAATAGACTAGACCAGTTTACTAACTTGTTATTTATTTGAACCTACCTAGAAACCTTAAATTTTTTATCTTCATTGACATTTAGACACTTTCGGAATAGAATATCAGTATAGGTATACCCACTATGGGTATGGAGGTGTTTTTATGTTAACCATGGATAATAAATCAATTAATGCTATAAAAAAAGGGAATTCAGTTTTAGTGATTAAGTCTGTACTAAATTCTTGTGGTTGAGGAGGAACACCTACAAGGAGTCTCTGGATTGAGTCTCAGAAAAATTTTACTCCTTCAGAACAATTTATTTTAATGGAATATGAGGGCGTGAAGGTGTACCTTCATAAAAGCCTTATTCTAAATAAAGATATACATGTATACCTGAAATTAAAAATTCCATTTTTCGGCTCCATATATGGAGTCAAAGGCGTTAGGTTATAAATATTATAATCTTCTATAGTTCAAAAGTTTTTCTTACTGAACCGTATCATAAATAAATGCGAATCTCACTAAATCTTATGTAATGTGTAATTTTAACAAAATCTAAAAAATAAAATCAGGGTATTACACAAATAAAAATATTATGCTATACTATAAAAGTCAAATCAAATTCAATGCGTTGTACCGACGGTCATATCATCGTCGATACAGCGCATTTTTTTTAATTTAAGTAAACCAAAGGAGGAAATTATGGAAAAATGTATGCCTAGAAATGGGAAAGAAGGATTGATTTACGGGGGTGTTATATGTGCATTGACTTGCATATTCATGGCTACTATGAATATTTCTATTAACATGGGTGGAGTGTCAAGAGAAGCTATAGTTACATCATTAAAAGCATTTCCATTAGTCTTTATAATTGCAATGATACTTGAAACTTTTATTGTGGGGAAGATAGCGGGTAAACTAGTGAATGTTTTTAGTTCCCCATCAGATAGTTTAAATGCTCATATTCTGTTTAGGACATTTTTTACCGTTATTGGTATGTCTATTATTATGACAAATGTGGGAGGAATTTTAGCAAGTGGTTTCAGTATGGAAGTCATTAAAGAGTTCCCACTTATCTGGCCACGCAACTTTTGTGTAGTTATATTTTTGGAACTGCTTATTGTACAGCCTATTGCAAGAACTGTGATGAGAATAATGCATGACAAAAATGAAAATGATTTAGATGGTAGGTTAGGTGCATAAAAACAAAAATGTTTTGAGCAATGAACAATCTTCATAAGGGGCTTAATGTTGAGTTTTTTATGCGTTCATGACGCCAAGTAATTCTAAAATTTATTTTAGAATTACTAAGGTTTGTTCAGACGCATTTTACGCAATATATACTTTTATTAGCATAATTCACCATTTAAAATGTATAGTTGCCCTGTATAAATCCTCATTAATTAATAGCAATAAAATTAATTATACATAAACATGTATTTTCACAAAATAATCTTACAGGCTTACTTTTTATTTATACTTTGCATATAATTACATTTTCTGCACAACAATTCTGATAACATGTAAGTATAATTTTAAAAAGAGGTGGTATGATTTTGCACAAATTTAAAAAATCAAGTTTAGTAATTATAATTATTTCTATTTCAGCTATTTTATTTTTATCAAACTTAGGATTAAATAAATATTATTATTCAAAATTCACTCCTTCCAAATGGGTTCGATATGAAAAGAAAAGAATTTTAATGGTAGACAACCTGTTAAAAAATAACAAGCTAAAAGAAAAAAATAAAGAAGATATATTAACTTTATTAGGCAAGCCAACTAAATCAGAAAAGACAAGCAATTCAATTATGTATTACCTAGGATCTGAAAGAAGTTTAATTAGTGTAGATAGTGAATCTCTTTTCATTTATTTTGATGAAAAAGAAAAATGCATTAAATCCGAAATAATTATAGATTAGCTATTACGAGTACAACGGTAAATAAGAACTAAACCGCTAAAAACGTTGGCATACCAGTGATAACTATGTAAATCATATTATAACTCACATAAAATCCACTTCCTTTAGTCTTTTATTGTAGAAATCAAAAATAAGGGAGTGTTGTTATTTATGTGTGAATTAAGACAAAGACTGAAAATATATTGTAAAAAGTACGAAGCAAAAAAGACTATAAATGCGGAATAGAGGGAAAGTATGAAAAATGTTTTTATAAATAAAGACTTACAAGGAAAAGAACTTAATGAGTTATTATTATTTGTTGGTGGGAAAATCAATAAACTGTCTTTATCAAGGTACTATTTTGGTAACCTTACACAAGAAGAATTCAATCAAATGCAGTCTGAAGATAAACCATTAATTCTTGCGCAGGATAAACAAAGACGACTAGACTATAATGAAAACATTAATGGATATAGAGACCTAATAAATGATTACTGTGACACAGAAATGGATGGGGAAGAATTTTTAAATCATATTCTTAACCAAGAGATAGAGTTTTGTACTTCATTAGGATATGAGGAGTTCCAATTAGAAAATGAAGAGTTCCAAAATGAAAAATATGAGCATTTTAATGGAAATACAGAAGATTTTTTATACAAAAAATTTACACGAGTAACCCCTGCATCTAGGGGACCCTTGTTTGAAATGTGTTATTTTATAATAGGTGATATATTTAGAAATTTAATGTTAAATATGAGTAAGTTATTTGTATATCCTCACCAAATTGAAGGTACTGAGTTTGAAGACTTAACCTTTTACAAAGAAGAAAGGATAATATTAGCAATTTGTGCTCATGAGGGTTTTGCACGTATGAATTTAGAAAATGACGAATACGAAGAATTCGCAAAATTAAACATTTTACACGGAGTAAAATAATAACAAACTACATATTTTTATGACAGAACTAACAACTTCTATAAGTGATTATACTTTTAGTAAATGGTTAATGTTTTTTTAAACTCCTATTTCAAATGATATAGGAGTTTAAAAAAATATTTGTTCTAAATTTTAAAACCAACTTGATTGGATTCTTAAAGTTGTAACTAGCTTGTCATTATTTTTAACTATTAACCAAGTTTTTCATACTCAAATCTAAAACCCTAAAAGAGTGAGTCAACGCACCTACAGAAATATAGTCAACTCCGCTACTAGCTACTTCTAAAATATTATCTAATGTTACATTTCCAGATGCCTCAATTAGAGCTTTTTTATTAATTATCTCTACGGCTTTTTTCATAGTAATAGCATCCATATTATCTAGCATTATAATATCTGCACCAACTTCTAAAGCCTCATTAATTTGCTCCAATGTTTCAACTTCAACTTCGATTTTTTTAACAAAGGAAACATTCTGGCGTATAATACTAACTGCCGCTTTTATTCCGCCTGCCGCACTTATATGATTTTCTTTTATTAATACACTATCAGATAAATTGTATCTATGGTTACAGCCTCCACCCATTTTTACAGCATACTTTTCAAATATCCTCATATTAGGCGTAGTTTTTCTTGTATCCAAAATCTTCACTGTGCTGCCTTTTAATTTATCTACATAAGTTTTAGTTAATGTGGCAATTCCACTCATTCTTCCAAGAAAGTTTAATGCAGTTCTTTCTCCTGTCAATATGTGCTTTGTTTTTCCCCTTAGTTTTGCAATACACTGCCCCTGACTTACTAAATCTCCATCACTTTTAAAAAACTCTATATTAACCTCTCCCAGTATTTTAAAAACCCTCTCGAATACAGGAAGCCCAGCAATTACTCCATTTTCTTTAGCTATTAAATCAATACTACAATTACACTCATCACTTATAATAAATTCCGTTGTAATATCATTTTGAGGTACATCTTCTTTTATTGCCTCTATAATAATATCATCAATAATTAACCAATTCATTCCTTATACCCTCTCCCATTTTCTTGAATTTATCTACAACTATAGTTTTATTAATTTCACTATAATCTTTGATCTTATTTAAATCATTCAAATCTTCATAGTTTAAAATGGCAATACTATCAATTGACTTATTTATAAATTCTGAAGCTCTTCTAGAAAAAACCAAAGCCTCCAATAAGGAATTACTTGCTAGTCTATTTGCTCCATGTACTCCCGTGCAGCTCACCTCACCGCAGGCAAATAAATTCTCCATGGATGTTCTAGAACTTAAGTCAACAGCAATTCCGCCCATGTGATAGTGTTGTACTGGCGTTACTGGAATTTTATTTTTTGTAATATCTATACCCCTTTGCAAACAGTGATTATAAATACTTGGGAATCTATTAGTTATATAATCCTTGCCTTTAAATGAAATGTCTAAAAACACAAAAGGCATACTACTCTTTTTTTCTTCTCCATAGATTGCCTTAGCAACTACATCTCTTGGTAGTAGTTCGTCTACAAATCTTCTACCATATTCATTTAGTAGTTTGGCACCCTCACCTCTTAGTGACTCAGATATAAGGAATTTCTCACAATTTAAATTATCATCATATAGTGCAGTTGGATGAAATTGCACGTAGTCTAAATCAGAGGTTTTAATCTTATGTCGCAAAGCAATAGCTATTCCATCCCCTGTTAAACTTCTTCTGTTGGTTGAATTTTTAAAGAGACCTCCAATACCACCTGTTGCAAAAACAGTTGCCTTAGAATAGATATTCATTCTTTTTTCACCTTTAGTTGCAATGCCTCCACAACAAACATTATTTTTAGTAATAATATCAACCAAGGTAGTATTTTCTAATATACTCACGTTTTTTTTATTTTTTAAAGCTTCTAACAAGGATAAAAAAAGTTCTTTTCCAGTTTCATCCTTTCTATGGACAATTCTACTGATGCTATGTGCACCTTCCTTTGTATATTTGAGTTCCCCGTTTTCCCTGTCAAAACTGGTTCCAAACTCTGTTACTTTATTTATATTATCTATGGATTCATATACTAGGGTTTGTACTGCTTTTATGGAGTTTTTAAACTTTCCTGCCTTTAATGTGTCTTGTACAAACAGTTCAAAATCACTTTCATCTCTAGCCACTGAAATTCCACCTTGAGCTAGGAATGTATTGCATTTATTTACTTCATCTTTAGTTATTAGAAGTACATTTAAGTCTTCTCTTAAATTCAATGCAGCATATAAGCCCGCTGCACCAGTTCCAACTATTAGCACATCTACAAAAATATCCATTAAATCACCTTGCCATTTCATGCATAGCATTTAGACATTTATGTGCTGCGCGTCTTACATCTTCGTCTAAGGTTATTTCATATTGTTTATTTAGAAGACTATTATAAACATTCTCTAAAGTGGTTTTTTTCATACTTTTACAAATCATAGGTGTCTTCGGTGTTATAAATTGTTTATTAGGATTTTTATTTTTAAGCTCATAAAGTATACCTTCCTCTGTTACAATCATATACTTTTGGCCCCTGTCCTCACTGGCAAATTTAATTATCTCTCCAGTGCTTCCTATAAAGTCAGCTAGTTTTCTAATTTCTCTATTACATTCAGGATGAACTAAAACTTTTATATCTTTATCCGAATTTTTCACTTCAATAATCTCTTTCGCGTTTACAAATTCATGCACACAGCAAAAACCATTCCATAAAATCATGTCCACACCTTGAGCCTTTTCATTTATATATTCACCTAGATTTTTATCTGGTATAAAAATTATTTCATCCTTATCTAAGTTATTAATTATTTTTAATGCATTTGAAGAAGTACAACATATATCACTTTCGGCTTTAACTTCTGCTGTTGAATTTATATAACAGATAACCTTTGCCTTTGGATGCTGCTCCTTAAGCTGCCTAACATCTTCCCCATTAATCATATCTGCCATAGTGCACCCCGCTTCCATATTTGGAAGAAGCACTGTTTTTTCTGGTGAAAGTATTTTTGCACTCTCAGCCATAAACTTTACCCCACAAAATACTATAGTATTTTCATTACATTCTTTAGCTATTTTACTAAGATAATAAGAATCTCCTACGAAATCAGCTATCTCTTGAATATCATCACTCTCATAATAATGCGCTAGAATCAAAGCATTTTTTTCTACTTTCAATTGCTGGATCTTTTCTTTTAACTCTTGCATTTATTTATACACCTCTTTATATATGCGTATACAGGTGTATATACACCTATATTATATACTATAATAGCATTTGTTTAGTAATATATCAATATTTATGGGAAATAAAAAAAAGCATACACTATGATATTGAAATCACACAGCATGCTCTTCTTACAGTATTTTTTAACAATATATATTTTTTTTAAGGACATTGTAATTGTTTTCCATGTAAAACGCTAAACAATTAATACCTTTTTAGCGTCTATTAGAAATACAAAGGATTCACAGAAGAGTTTATTCTTATATTATACTTGACCTTAAATCATAGACTCCGGACAAAATTATTCTTCCTCTTCAGCTAGCTCGTACATTTCCTCAGCTCTAGACATATATAGTATTCCATCTAAATGATCAATTTCGTGACAGAAGGCTCTTGCAAGTAACCCCTCCGCTTTATAAGTTACTGGTTTTCCTTTAATATTAATTCCTTCTACTGTAACATTTGTAGGTCTAAAGACTTCACCCTCATGTCCTAAATAACTTAAACAACCCTCAAAATCCTTTTCATTTCCAGACTTTGATGTTATTTTAGGATTTATAACTATTATTGGTTCTTCTTCTTCCTCTCCTAAATCAATTAAGATAACTCTTTTTAGAACACCTATTTGAGGAGCAGCAAGGCCTATTCCATTACCTTCATAAAGCGTATCCATCATATCGTCGATTAAGTTTAGTATTTTACCATCTACCTTTTCCACCTTTGCGCATTCTGTATTAAGACGTTTGTCACCATATTGTAAAATTTTTCTAACTGCCATATGCCTTCTCCTTTACCTTATATTAATTGCCTTCAATAGCAATAAAATTTAGTTTATTATATTTTATATTCTAATATAAATAGCTGTATACATCAATATAAATTTTCATCAAAAAAAATTAAGGTGCCCTAAAACACCTTAATTTCGTCACATTTATCCGTTAATTTTTTTTGCTTCTGCTATTCTTTGGGATTCTTCCATCATGCTTTTAACCTTCATAAGTCTAGTTAAAGCTCCTCTTTCATTTTCGCCAAGCTTCATTTTAATATACTTTATAGTATCTTGGAGTTGAGGTATTATCATATATTCCAAAGCATTAACCGTTCTTCTAGTTTTTTCAATTTCGTCTGCCATGAGCTGACAAGATTTTTCTACTTCAGCAAGTTCTAAAAGCTTTGGCAGAATTAAATATAGCTTTTCTATAGCTCCATCAAGTTCTGCTGAAGTACTGGCAAATCCATAAGGATATATACTGCCAGGATCATCTTCTAATTTTCTTTTAAATTTCATTATGGGAACATTAACACTCATAAGATTTTTTGTTGCAACTTCTACAGAAATACTTTCTTTTGGGTAGGCAATGGCCTCCTCTAGAAATTCTGAAGACATTAATGCACTTGCCATAAGAAAATCTTTATAAGAATTTTGCAATTCTTCTTCAACTTTTTTCCTAAGTTCATTGTTATGTTTTATGAGATCAATAAACCTTCTCATAAGTTCATCTTGTTTATCTTTTAATAATTTATGTCCACGAGTAGCTGTACCTAATCTTTTTTTAAGTTTAGTAAGCTCCATTCTAGTGGGATTGACATTTAACCTTGCCATGCTTACTCACCCTCTTTTTTAGGTAAATATTTTTCTACGTATTCATCTCTAATCCTCTTAAGTTCATTTCTTGGTAGAATAGATAGAAGCTCCCATCCTAAATTTATTGTTTCATCAATAGTTCTATTAGTTTCAAATCCTTGCGCTACATACTGCTTTTCAAAAGCATCTGCAAATATTGCATATTTTTTATCTGCCTCAGATAAAGCTGACTCTCCTAATATAACTGCTAACTCTTTTGCTTGCTTACCTTGAGCATATGCAGCAAATAATTGATTCATTGTATCCGCATGATCTTCGCGTGTTTTGCCTTTACCTATACCCTTATCTTTAAGTCTTGATAATGAAGGTAGAACATCTATTGGAGGCATAATTCCTTTTTTATAAAGTTCTCTGCTTAAAATAATTTGTCCTTCAGTTATATATCCTGTCAGATCTGGGATCGGATGAGTTATATCATCTTCTGGCATTGTAAGTATAGGAATTTGAGTTATTGAACCTTCAAGTCCTTTAATTCTTCCTGCTCTTTCATATAAGGTAGAAAGGTCAGTATAAAGATATCCTGGATATCCACGTCTACCTGGAACTTCTTTTCTTGCAGCTGAAACTTCACGTAGTGCCTCACAGTAATTAGTAATATCAGTCATAATTACAAGAACATGATATCCCTTTTCATAAGCAAGATATTCAGCTGTAGTAAGTGCCATTCTAGGTGTAGCTATTCTCTCAATTGCTGGATCATTTGCAAGATTCATAAATAATACAGTCCTATCAATAGCACCAGTATTCGTAAAATCATCTACGAAAAATTGTGCTTCTTGAAAAGTTATTCCTATAGCTGCAAATACAACAACAAATTTTGAATCTGAATTTACTACCTTAGCTTGCCTTGCTATTTGAGCCGCAAGTTGCGCATGAGGAAGCCCTGATCCAGAAAATACTGGTAATTTTTGCCCTCTAACAAGTGTATTAAGTCCATCAATAGCTGAAATACCTGTTTGAATAAACTCTGAGGGATAATCTCTTGCCACTGGGTTCAGTGCTTCTCCATTAATGTCCAGTCTCTTATCAGGGATAATTTTTGGTCCGCCATCTTTAGGCCTTCCAAGACCATCAAAGACTCTTCCAAGCATATCTTCTGAAACACCAAGTTCCAGTGGTCTACCTAAGAATTTAGCCTTACTACCTTTTAAGTTAATCCCTGCAGAACTTTCAAATAACTGAACCATTGCTTTATCTTCATTTATTTCAAGTACTTTTCCGCTACGAATTTCACCATTTTGTAGCTCTATTTCTACTAGTTCATCATATCTAACGCCTTCAACTTTCTCTACAACCATTAGTGGTCCTACAACTTCTGTTATGGTTTTGTATTCTTTAATCACGAGCAACTCCTCCTTCCGTTATTAATTTTTCTATTTCGTCGGACAAGGCTATAAATACATCATCAATTTTTGACATTTCAGTTTCTGCAATGTATTTTACTCTTGCTATTTTATCTCTTGCTTCCATTTTTAATACCTTATCTAAATAAACTCCTGCAGTCAAAGCTTTTTCAGCTTCAACATGGAATGCTATAACAAGTTTTAGCATTTTATATTGTTTATCTAAAGATGAATATGTATCAACCTCATGGAAGGCATTTTGTTGTAGATAATCTTCTCTAATTGACTTTGCAACTTCTAATTTCAATCTATCTTTTTCAGAAAGAGCGTCTACACCTACAAGTCTTACTATTTCATCAAGCTTTGCTTCTTCTTGTAGAACAAGCATAGCTTTAACTCTAAGCTCAGTCCAATCCTCTGCTACAGTATCATTCATCCACTTAGCTGTTTGATCTAAATATAGTGAATAAGACTCCAACCAATTTATTGCTGGGAAATGCCTTCTATAAGCAAGTTGGGCATCTAGTCCCCAAAACACTTTAACTATTCTAAGAGTTGCTTGAGTAACTGGTTCAGATAAATCTCCACCTGGAGGTGATACTGCACCAATAACTGTAATGGCTCCTTCGCGTTCACCATCTCCAACACAAACTATCTTTCCTGATCTTTCATAAAAATCAGCTACACGTGAACCAAGATATGCTGGATATCCCTCATCACCTGGCATTTCTTCAAGTCTTCCGGACATTTCACGTAATGCCTCTGCCCATCTAGACGTAGAATCCGCCATTAATGCTACTGAAAAACCCATGTCTCTAAAATACTCTGCAATAGTTATACCTGTATATACAGAAGCTTCTCTAGCTGCAACTGGCATATTAGAAGTATTTGCAATTAGCACTGTTCTTTTCATTAATGATTCGCCTGTTTTTGGATCTTTAAGTTCTGGAAACTCATTCAAAACGTCTGTCATTTCATTTCCACGCTCACCACAACCTATATAAACTACTATTTCAGCGTCTGCCCATTTTGCAAATTGATGCTGAACTACAGTTTTTCCACTTCCAAAAGGACCTGGAACACATGCAGTACCACCTTTGGTTACTGGGAAGAACGTATCTATTACTCTTTGACCTGTAATTAGTGGCTCAACTGGATTTAACTTTGTAGCATAAGGCCTTCCACGTCTTACTGGCCATTTCTGCATCAATGTAATTTTCACAATACCCTCTGAAGTTTGAACTTCTGCAACTGTATCTTCTACAGTATACTCACCTTCAGTTATAGAAGTTATAGTTCCTGAAATCCCCTTAGGTATCATTATTTTTTGAGTGATAACAGTAGTTTCCTTAACTGTACCTATAACGTAACCATAAGAAACTTCATCTCCAACCACAGCTGTAGGAACAAAATTCCATTTTCTACTTCTATCTAAAGGTGAAACATTTACACCTTTTGTCAAGTAATTACCAGCTATAGCTCTTATTGCATCAAGTGGTCTTTGAATACCGTCAAACATTGATTCCATAAGTCCTGGTCCAAGTTCCACACTTAATGGTTCTCCAGTAGACACTACTGGGTCTCCAGGTCCAAGGCCTGATGTTTCCTCATATACTTGAATGGAGGCTCTATCTCCTCTCATTTCGATAATTTCGCCAATAAGACCTTTTTCTCCAACCTTAACTACGTCATATATATTAGCTTCGTCCATGTCTTTTGCAACAACTAATGGGCCAGAAACTTTTACAATTTTACCGATTTTCAAGTTATCTCCCTACCCTTCTATAAAATATTTACGCCCACCGCTTTTTCTACATTATCTCTAATTCTCTGCATTCCTATATTTAGCGAGCCTTGATTACTTGGTATTAATATAACGGCCGGAAGCATCTGTCTGTTATATCTTTGAATAGTTTCATCTAAATGCTGAGCTATCTGTTCTGTAACAAATATAACCGCATAATTATCTAATGCCATTTTATCTATCGCTTTTCTAGCTTCTTCAATTTCAATAACAGGGTATACGTCAATTCCAAGAGCTTTAAAAGCAAGTATTGAATCTTTATCTCCAACTACTCCTACTTTATGCATAAACCTCACGCACCCTTTCTCTTATAACAGAAGTATCAACATTATTTAATTTTCCAACCATAATTATTCTAATTATTTTTATTTCTGTTTCCTTGGCTAGGATATAAGCAAATATTGGCTCAGGTCCAAAAGTGATATACTTAGCAGTTTTTAAAGCTTTCATAATATAGTTTTCTGAAAGCTTTTCAAGAAGCGAAAGTTTTCCAGTTTTCATATACTCTTCTAGTCCCAATTTTATAACTTCACTATACTTTAGTGAAGAAAATTTAGCTGCCATGTTTTCAATAGTATCATCAAATGCTCTTAATAAAATATCAATAGGTATATCTCCACCGGTCAGCATAACTTCTTTTAAAAATGCTACATCCTTCTCTTGCTTCTTTAATCTAATAATTGACTTTATATTACAAAAATCTATAGTTGTTACCACATAATGGATTATAAAATCAATTTTTGTTTCTTTTGCCCTAGCTAACATATCTATATACATATATTGGTCCATTACAATATCTATCTTTTGAGGATCCACAAGTTCATTGTAGACTTTTTCTGTCTGGATTATAGCTTCTCTCATCTTAGGATTTAATTCCCTATAATCCTCAGCTTCCATATATAGCTTTAATTTTTCTATATCAACCGTACCTACGGTCATTAGCATATGAGAAAAGTCCTTATTTAAAGCTTTAGCTTTCAACATTACCTTAATATTATGGTAATCATATTTTAAGCTCATAATATCTACTATAAGTGGATCTGGAGAAACAGTATACATAAGGGAATAAACGCGTTCTAGCTCCTCCTTAAGTAGTATATTGTAGTCCTCTGGCCTTTTTACATTTACCATTAAACTTGCATACTCAGTTTCTTGCAAGGTTTTAAGCACCTCATCCGCCGAGGTACTATCAATCATTCTTTCAACCTTTACATTATTCAGGAGTCTTGTTTCTAATACTCTTAGCCTAGCCACAGCTTGTGTAAAATTCATATTATCCATATATGGCTATCCTCCTTGTTTTGCTTAAGTAAGATAACAATTGTTAATTGTTATCTTACTTAAATTTATTTGAATAATTGTTCAACAATTTCTGGTTCTAGCTCAGCTCTTAAAGAGTTAACTAGACTTTCAAAAGTATTATTAATCTCTATACCATTTTTAAGTACTATAAATCCACTGTTTATGTCCCTAGACTCTGAACTCAACTTTATTTCGCCTATTTTTCCAGAGGCTTTTAGTCCTGCATTTATTTGGGATAAATATTCTTCACTTACAATGCTTTTATATTTCCCAGGAAGTATTATTTCTTCATCCCCTACTATTGGCATTGATAAAAGGTATTTTTTTACAAGTTCAAAGTATTCATTTTCACCCATTACTAAAAGGTTTTCTAGGGATTTGGCAAATACCTTGTCAATCATCTTTTGCATAGCCACTAATTTTTCATTTCTAACCGCTAGCTTGGCATTTGATATAATCCTTTGTTTAACTGTAATAGCTTCAATTTTAGTTTTTTCAAGCATTTGGGCTTTAAGTACCTCTGCTTTTTTCGTTTTATCTTCTACCATTATTTTCCCATTATCATTAGCTTCTTTCAATATAGCTTCCGCTCTAATATTAGCATCTTCTACTATCTTAGCAGATAAACTTTCTAAATTTGACATATATTCACATCCTCTAACTTCTAAATTTAAAATTTAGAATGTCTTATATACTAAAAACTAAAATTATTGAAACAACAAATGCTAAAATCGCATAGGTTTCAACCATTACAGAATATATTATAGCTTTAGCAATATGTTCTGGTTTTTTAGCAAGTATTGCTATACCAGCTGCAGCTGTTTTCGCTTGAGCAATTGCTGAATATAATCCTACAAAAGCTATTGGCAAACAAGCCATAAATAAGAATAATCCCATACCTAAAGTCATGTTAGGATCTAATTTAGGTAATACAAATAATCCTATAACGAAACCATAAAGTCCTTGTGTACCTGGTAGCAACTGAAGAATAAGTGCTTTACCAAATTTTTCCGGTTCCTCAGTTGTTAGTCCAGCCGCCGCTTCACCAACTATACCTACACCCTTTGCTGATCCTACTCCTGGTAAAATTACTGCAAGCGCCATCCCTAAGGCAGCAAAAACATACCCACCATTTTTAACTAAAAATTCCATTAACGTCATAATTAATTCCTCCTTAAATTTGCTTTTCTTTTACTACAGTAACGTATTGATTCTTTGATTTAAAGGCTTTGAATGCTTTTCCTCCACCCTCATAAAACTTACTAAAATACTCTACATATTGAAGTCTTGCACTATGAACATAAGCTGATAATGCACTTAATAATAAATTAAATGTCTGTGCAAACACAAATATAAATACACCTATAATAATATTAAAGGGTGATGGCAACATTTTAATAATCATATTAAAAGAGGCTGCTATAAATCCCCCCGCAAGTCCAATAGCCATAATTCTTGAATATGAAACCAAATCTCCTACATAGCTAGTTATCCCATATAAACCATATATTCCTCCACCTAGCTTTGCACCTATGCCTTTATTTTCTCTTCCTTGAGTTAATACTATGCCTACCATTCCTGCTATCATAACCCATTTACCTATGTTACTTGCAGATGGACTTAATCCTAGTTTTGCTCCAGCTAATAATAAAAACGCTCCTGTTAATGCACAATACCATGTTAAAACATCATAAATAGCATCCATCGGTTTACCATCACGAATAAGCATGTAACCTTTAACTCCAAGACCAAAATAAATTTGGAATGCACCCATTGTTACAGAAATAATTAATAAAGTCATTATATCTTCTTTAGGATTTATTAAAGACTTAAATTGGATTAAATCCCCAAAAATACTTCCATAAACAATACCTGCTACTATTGTCGGAATACTTAGTAATGTAAAGAATTTTACAAACTTTCGCTGACCTTCATCTAAATTAAATTTCATCAATGCAAGTGATGAACCTATGAGCATTATTACACCATATCCAATATCTGCTACCATCATTCCAAAAAATACCATGTAAAATGGTGTTAGTAGCGGCGTAGGATCTATCTCTGAATATTTAGGTAAACTATACATTGAAGTTATTGACTCAAAGGGTTCTACCAATGCATTATTTTTTAAAAGTATAGGCACCTGGTCATCTTCCTTACTCGCTCCTTCTATATCCAAATAAAATTCTTCTTTAGTTATAGACTTTATTGTACCTTCTAAATCACTAACTAATTCAGTAGGTACCCATCCCTCTATAGCAACTACGCTTTCTGTTTTTAAGAAATTCTCACAAGCTGAAGCTTTTATATGTTTATTTGATAAATCTTCATAAACAACCTTAAAGTCCTCTAAATACTGGCAGTCTTCCTTTATTTCACTATTTATGATTTCTTCTTCTTTAGATATAGCCTCTAATCTTGCCTTAAATTCTTTTAAAAGCTGTGATGGAATTCCATCACATTTTAAATTAATAGCGTTGAAGCTATAGTTCTTAAGAATTTCTTTAGCTTTCTCTTCAGAATCTTTATATATTAAAGCAATCATATTTATTCCATCTTTTCCTTCACTTATAACTTCTAAATAGGAATATGGAACTTCACTGTCAAATTTTTCTCTAAAAGCATCTTTAGAAATTTTTGGAATTGACCCCATTAGAAATAGAGTGGATTTTAATGCTTTTAGATCCTCAAAAGAAGAATCTAGTGATATCCAAGGAGTCAACGCTTCTATTTCAGAATTAATTTTAGATTTTTCATTCTTCATTTCTGTTAGTGCGTTGTCTTTTTCTTTTAATCTTTTATAGTTTTCAATATAATTTGATTTTTTAGCTAGTGTTTCTAATTTATCATAATTCAATAAACTTTTACCCTTGACTAAGGATTTTATGGCGCCCTCTTTTTCGGTATGCTTTATTAGTAGGTCAAGAGCAAATTTTACTTTTGCCTGTTCACCTTCTATATAGGAAACTTTTTCGTTTTCTGAGTCCTTTTTGAGAGATTGTAAATGTTCTTCTTCAACTTGTTGCAGGTTTATAAATTGAACATTTTCAAATCTATGAAGGCTATCTAGTAAAGTTTCCTTTTGTGATTCAAAGGCAAATAATGTAAACTTACTCATTTTAACTATTGCCATTATTTTTCACTATCCTCTCAACCACTATGCTTACTGCTTTATTAAATTTTTCACTTTCTAAATTAAGAATACCCTCTACTTCTGTTTTACCTTGCTCTAAAATCGGTTCTGAGTTTATTCTACCTTCTTCTTTAGCATTTTCGATGATTTTTTTAGTTTCTTCTCTAGCAGCATCCAAAACTTTTTTGTATTGCTCTTCAGCGGAAGTCTCAGATTTTTTTAATATATCCTTGCCATGGTCAATTGCCTTATTAATATTATCTGCCGCTTGCTCCTCTGCATTTTTTATACTTTTTATTGCTTCTAATGCCAAAATATCACCACCTTTTTTCTAATCAATAGTTATAATTAGTATTATTAAATAATTAATACTTTTTTATAACAACAAATAGTCAATTAAATCTGTTATTTATCATTATACTTTATGTAGTATTGAATACAACTTGATTATACTTAGTATTAATATAAATTTCAACTGATTTTTTTGAAAATTAACAAATATTCGTAATATTAACTCATTTTCTTGTCGTAAAGACCCTTTTTAACAGGACTTATGGTTTTTTTTGAAATATACTAATATTTACTCTTTCATATTTTTAAATTAGAATACAAGTTACGTCTTTTACATTCTCCTCATCATTAATATCATAAATTAAATAATGAGGTTCCTCACAAATATTATTATTCTCTATATAATCTAAAATATTAATCATGAATTTTTCAACATGAATATTATTTGCATTTTCTATAGTGCTGTTTTGTAGAAACTTGTCTTTAATCCCTCTTTCTATTTCCTTATTCACATCTCTAAATAGAAAATCTGGAAGCCATTTCTTTTTGTTATATTTAAGATAGTCATATTTAACAATCTCTTTTAAAGCGAAATTTTCACCTTTAAGTTTTCCCTCATTAAATTCAATAAATATCTTATAGTAATCTACAGAAGATATACTTCTACTAAGATACCCACTATCATAAAAAAACGTGCCTAAACACAAATAAAAATCAAAAACAGATTCAAATTTAGGAATAAAATATTTTAATATAGTTTTAAATTTTCCAGAATTATAGTATTTATCCACCATCTCTTCAACTCTTTTTAGAAGAATGATTTCATCATAACTTATGTCATTGGTTTTCAGCACCTCATAGGGAGTATAGTTCGAGTGAACAATCCCCCATTTTTCTGCTTCATCTTTCATAGGCGCCCCTTTTAATATTTTAAGGAATCCAAGTTGTATTTCATCCGGTTCTATGGCGTATAAATCATTAAAGGACTTTTTAAAGGATTCAAAGTTTTCCCCTGGAAGTCCTGCAATTAAATCTAAATGTTGCTTTATATTGCCATATTTTTTTAGCTCCATAACCTGTTTTTTTATATCGCCAAAAACTACGAATCTATTTATATTTTTTAAAACTTCATCATTTGTTGTCTGAACGCCTACTTCAAACTGAAATCTACCCTTTGGTGCCTTTGCTAAAAGTTTAAGCTGCTTATCATTTAATACATCCGCTGAGATTTCAAAATGAAAAGTGGTATCAGTCTCTAAACTCATTAAATATTCCCAAATTCCCATAGCGAATTTATCATTACAATTAAAAGTTCTATCAACAAATTTTATAAGTTTTACATTCTTATCTATTAAAAACTTTAAATCAACTTTAACCCTTTCTAAATCCATAAACCTAACTCCACGTATAGTTGAAGAAAGACAATATTTGCAGTTAAAAGGACATCCACGTGAAGCTTCAAAATATACTATTTTGTTATTTAAATCATCCTCAATGTTATATGGGAAAACAATCTTATTTAAATCCATAAGTGCTCTTTTACCGCCATAAAATATTTCATCATTTTCTTTATAGTACAACCCTTTAACATCTTTAAGGTCACTACCTGCTATCATATATTCTATAAATTCTCTGTAGGTTTCTTCCCCCTCTCCCTCAATTAAGTAATCTGCGAAACTATCTTTCAAATAATTTTCACTGTCAAAAGATACTTCTGGCCCTCCATATAACAATTTTATATTACTATCTATAAGTTTTAGTAAATCAGATATCTGTTTAACATAATCTCTATTCCATATATAACAAGAAAAAGCCACAATATCTGCTTTCTCAGCTATAATTTCTTGAACGATTCGCTCCACTCTATCATTTATAGAAAACTCTCTTATAAGACACTGATACTTTAAATCCTCAGTAAATGCTTTTAAATATCTAATTGCAAGGTTACTGTGTGTAAATCTAGAATTAATTCCCACTAATAATACTTTCATCTTTTGGTTTCCCTCTCCTTTTGCATATCATGTAATAAATATTGTCTGAATTTTTCATAGTTATTATTTCAAAATAAGGCTTTAAAATTTTTATTGTATTTTCTTTAGAACTATTTTTAAATAAATTCAATTGTCTTAAATTTATTTTTTTTGTGCTTTTATCAGGTAACACAATATTTATTCTTGAATTGAAAATTTTAGCAAAGCCCTTATCTATGTCCCATATATATAATAACCCATCTTCTTTCAAAAATTTATATACCTCTTTTATCAATTTTTCTTTGCTCTTTGTGAATTTTATATCACTTAGAGTAAAAAACAGTACACAAGTGTCATATGCTCCTTCCTCTATTTTTGTCTTGTCCCCTTTGCCTTCTATATACTCTACACTATTACTATCATCAATAAATTGTTTGCATATATTGTATATAATTCCATAATTAGAAAAACCTATGTCTAATATATTTCCTTTGAAAATTTCTTTCTCTAAATTTATAAAAACCTCCCTTTTCAATTATTGACCCCCTCATCAAATATAATTTTATATATTTACTTGTTTTTTAATTATTCTTCAAAAACAAAATAATCCCTCTAAAATAAAGGAATTATTTCTTAATTTCATTATAAAAATTTATCATTAACCCCGCGGTAGTCTTTTGTGCCCTCTGAACTATAAGTACAGATATTTTATTGTATTTCTCTTCCTTGCTTTTTACATTTGCGTAAGAATTATAAGTCTTATTAGCAAATAACGCATTATTTTTTATATAGTCTTCTACCCTATCTTGCTTTATTATTTCATTGAAAATAGGAAAAGAATAATCACTCATTAATTTACTTATGATCCAAAGTTCAAAATTTCTGTGACTTTTTAGGAGTTTATTGTTCACATGCTGAGGAACTGTAGCATCTTGAACTAAATGGCATGCTGCTCCAAAATAAAACATTGCTTGCCTAATATCTCCTGCCTCCACAAATTTCAAAGCTCTTTTATAATATTTTTGAAATTCAGTTAATGCATTTGAAAATCCATAAAGGCCAGTACCCTTAAAATGATGATAAAAATGATTTGAGCTTTTAAAATCTTGATCTGCCCAAGTAACTCCATTGTTTAATTCTTTTATATGTGATTTATAAAAATTATGAACATCACTATATCCCTGATTCTTTAATATTTCGATAGCTTGAATATTTATAAATTTATGAACAATACAATGAGTTTTCATAATCTTTTTTTTAATTGGATTTACTGTTACCATTAAGGCTTTTAAAGTTTTTCCATAAGTAGCTTCAATTTTTTTCTTCAACCTGTTCACCTCTTAATTTAGTATACACTAAATTGACTTTGAAAACATATTAATAATTTGCAACAATATGCATTACTCTATTCTAGTTCTTTTTGCCCAGTTCTACAAGTAGGCTAACTATTAAAGTTACTACAATTGCTAATAAATAGTAAAAAAATCTTTCTCTCCCCTTCCCTATAACATCACTCTGTTTTTTTTCTATTGATATTAGATATCCGCTTTTAGAGTCTAGTAAAATTAATTTTTTAAAAAACTTCATACTAGATATATAGGTGCCGCTCCCAAAGTTAATCTTTTCTTTAAGCGCATTTATTTTATTTAAACTATATATACTATTATCATTCTTTTCATAGAAATATATACAGTCTTTATTACCTAAAATTCCTATTGTATCAACTGATAAACCTTCTAAACTATCTACTGCACTATGCTGGTAAATTGGTGCAGGTGGATTTGTTGTAGGGTGCTGATCTAAAATAAATGGTATACTGTTGCCATTCGCGCCTTTAAATTTAGGAGAACTTATTGGATCTCCACCAGCATAGTCCGGAAAACCATACCATGCATTTTTTCTAACTCCGTATATATAGTCACTATCTCCACTCACAGGTCTTAGACCTCTATCCTCCATTCCTCCAACAGAAGTTATTATTTTACCCTGGCTGTTGAAATCTATTCCTTTCATATTTCTTATACCCCAAGCAAAATTTCCCTGCGCTCCAGTTTTTAGATTGTAGATTATTATGGATGAATTTCCAGGCATATGTCCTGTTATAATTTGCCCCTTTATATTTTTAGTTTTATATGAAACAAATGATCCAGTTTTCTCCTCTCCAAAATTAATTCCTTTTATTGTTATACTTTTTGGTGAAACATCATGATTTTGTGGATAATCATCTATCCACGAATTGTCTTGTCCCACTACCCCAGAATTAGTTGCTGACCCTATAGTAACAAATAGATATTCTCCATTAATTCTAATCAGGCTCTTATTATAATCCCCATAATTAGGTAAATTCTTAATTATTTCATTATTTTCCTTTGATTTTAAATTATAAGAATAGACTGATGCACCCGATGCGTAATACAATACACTATTGTTATAATCTAAACTAGTTATACTTAGCTTCTTGTTTTCAAACACATTATATGCTTTGCCAGCTTTATCAATGTACTGTACACTGTCTTTGAAAGCTATATAATAGTTTCCTTCACTGTCCCTCGTAAAATCTACCGCTCCACTTAATCCCTTAAACAGGATCTGTGATTTTATACCTTCATCTTTCACCGTTATCCTATATTCACTTAAAGAACTCTTTAATGAAAACAGCGCAAAAGCCATTGCAGCTAAAATCACTATAAAACCAATGGTCTTCTTCATACTTGCCCCCTAAATTATAAATACTCTAATCTATATATATTTACATAGATTAGAGTATATGTGTTAATAATTTCCAGCAATTTGTATATGGTCCCGTTCGACTAACCATAAAGCGTGGAATACTTGTTTCACAATTGAATTGTTTATTTTCCCACCTTGTTTTTCGTAAAACATAGCAGCATGAATTTCTCTATTTTTTGCCAGTTCCATTAAGCTTTTGTCATCGTTTTTATGTTTGCTATAATCTATTTTCACTAATTTAGGTAACTCGTAGAACCCTCCTAGTTTTTGATGCACCATAGCATGCATCTTCTCAATTTTTGAAAGTGCTTCAAAGGTTTGTTTAGCATCACTGCTATTTGCTAGCTTTGCCGCTGCATTATAAAATTCCGAATTAAATATTTCAAGTTTCATAGCATGATCTAGTATTACTAAAGTATTTTCATCTAAACTTTCAGCAGGAACTTTATACATTCCTTTTTCAGAATAGATCTCTTCTTTAAAATTTATCTCGTCTTCTGGTTTTAAATACACAGCACTAACACCACAAAATGGGCAATATTTAACATGTTCTCTCTCATTATTCTCTACTAAGCCATCATTATTCATATTAAAATTGTTTATATTTATATTCATCCCACATATCAAACATTTCATATTTTTATAGCAAGGATGCTCCCACTTCTAAAGTGAGGAAGGAATTGTTACTCGCTGGTAAGCAACTCCCAACCTTGCTTTCCCCCTTTCTGCTTTCTATTAATAAACTTTTTGCTCTTTGTATCTAATTTGACTTGTCGCTTTTTTATGTACTAATATACTAATTCTAACATAAAAAGCTCTCCATTTGGAGAGCCTTTCACATAATAACCTTATAAACTTGGGCGCAAACCCACTATCCCTTAGCATTATATAATTTTCATGTTCTTTTAGAATATAATCATAAAGCTTCACATACTAATTATTAATAACTGTTAACTACCACTAGGAAGAAAGAGGAGGGGGCTTTTATGATTAAAGATAATTTCTATAGAGACTCAATAATTCTCACGGTATCAAATTTAACTGCTGGAATACTCAGATTTATGTTTTCAATTCTACTTTCAAAAAAATTAGGGGCAGAAGGTATGGGGCTATATAGCCTAGTAATGCCTATTTACGATTTATTCATTTGCCTTATTTGTGGTGGAATGGTAACAGCTATTTCAAAGGAAGCTTCAGCCTATTATGAAATAAATGATTATGGTAATCTTAACAAATCTGTACATATTGCCTTAGTTTTTGATTTTGCATGGGGTATATTAATAATGATTTTAGTATTTCTTTTTTCTCCCTACATTAGTACATATATAATAAAAGACGCAAGAACACTATATTCCCTTTGGGTTATTTGTCCTGCCCTAATCTTTGTTGCTCTTTCATCTATATACAAGGGTTATTTCTACGGTATTTCAAATGTTAAAGTACCTGCAATCATAGACGTAGTTGAAAAGTTCGTAAGAATGGCAATAATACTTGGGCTAATAAACTTTTTCGCATTAAAAACTGTAACTTCTACTGTAACCGCTACTTATATTTCCTTAACCATTGGAGAATTTATAAGTTTTATTCTACTATTTATCTTTTATGAAAAAAACAAAAATAAATTTCGGGATTACAGAAAAAAAACCGAAGGAAGGGCTCAACTTTTATTTAACATCCTAGTTGTTTCACTCCCCTTAAGCTTAAATGGTTTTTTAACCACTATAATTTCCGCCCTATCCGCCTTGATTGTACCAAGACGTCTAGTTTACGCAGGCCTTGAATATACCGCCAGCCTGGCCTTAATCGGCAAGTTTTCAGGTATGGCTATGAGCATTGTGTTCTTTCCCTTTATCATTGTAATGTCCATGGCAACCATCTTAACACCGGATATTTCTAAAAGTATTATTAAAAATGATTATAATGCACTAGAGCATAGAATAATGGAAGTTATAAAGATTTCTTTTTTGCTAGGCATTTCAACTATGATAATATGTTTAAGCACTGGGGACTCTTTGGGAAAACTATTTTTTGACAGATATGACTTAGGCATTTACATACGTCTTGCTGCGCTAAGTTCGCCCTTCATGTACATGGCTGGTTCAACCTTTGGAATTTTGAATGGACTTGGCAGGCAAAAAGATCTTTTAGTAAATTCAGTAATAACCGCTATTCTCCAGCTTATATTACTGTATATATTATTAGGTATTCCACGTATAAACATTTTAGGCTATGGCATAACTCTCATTATAACCTCTGTAGTAAGCTTTATATTGAATATTAATGCCATTAAAAAGAGCTGCTATATACATTTTTCAGGGGTAGAATTTTTAATCAATATTTGCCTTAGCATATTCTTATACTTTGTATTGAAAATTTTAGATAATACCTTGCCAAACTCTATGTTTATTACTAAAAACATAGTAATTATTGCCACGGGCTTCTCTCTAATATTCTTTTCTCATATCCTTACAAAAAAAAGTAAACAAGTCTAGTGCTTTAAAAGCATTAGATTTGTTTACTTTTCTACCTAATTCTATGTAAAATATGCTTAGGTATAAGTTTCGTAATCTTGTGGGGTAATACCCCTAAATCTTCTTTAGTTATTCCGCCTATTAACACTAAGATAAAGAAATAAGTTAATACGGCAAAAACCATAGCTATTAATATAGCAATCGCATTAGCGAAATACCCTTCGCGAACAAAACTAAATACAAAATTAAAGTTTCCATACATTAGTTTTGCAACGATAGCCATGACACCTGAGGCTATTATCGGTTTAATTGCATGACTAAATAGATTAACCCTAACCCTTAGCTCTTTGTTCATAGTATTATGGTTCAGTATTAAAAGTATTGCAAAACTTACTCCATTTCCCATAACCGCACCCAATATATTAAAGCTTGGTATGGCTACAAAAATATAATTAATAATTATTTTGCCTATTAATCCGATTACTGCATAAAAGGTAACTAAGTAGAGTTTTCCAAGCCCTTGAAGAATTGAAGTTTGAATACTAACCACAGCCATAAGTATTATTACCACTGAACCATATACAAGTAATCTTCCAACACCAGAACCATAATGGAGGAGGTCTACTATAGGGGTAGCCAAAACTGCAAGGCCAACCGCGGAAGGTACTGCCACTAAAAAGCATAGCCTAAAAGCATAATTAACTTTACTTCTTACAGCTTTTTTATCCCTTAGTGCCATTAAGCTAGATATCGAAGGTAAGATAGTTATAGCTAGAGATGAAATAATAGCTATAGGTACCCCTATAAGTGTTGTATATTTACTTAGTACAGCCCATAAAACTTCAACCTGGTTTTTATCAATTCCAGCAAATAGAAGCCTTGATTTAACTAATTTTAAATCAATTAGTAATCCTGCTTGTTGTATTCCTAAACATATTGTCATTGGAACGGCATAACTTAATAGTTTTTTTATTAATTTTTTAGTAGTAAGTCTTTTTATATCTAATTTATTATAACCTTTTGGGACTTTAAAAACTTTATTTTTTTCATAGGCATAAACCATATATATTGCAGCAACTAGTGCACCTACTGTTGTACCAATGGTTCCACCTGCTGCACCTGCTGCTAACCCATATTTTATAAAATACATTGCAAAAACTAAAGTAAAAATAGTGTTTGCAACCTGTTCTAATACCTGTGATACAGCTGTGGGAGTCATATTTCCTCTTCCTTGGAAATACCCTCTATAAGCTGATAATACAGAGCTTATTAAAATAGTTGGAGCTAAGGCCATAATGGCGAGTCTTGAAGTAGAACTTTCTGTTATATTAGCCAGGGGTACTGCGAAAATAAGCATCAATAATGACATAATCAGCCCTAATATCAAGAGTAAAAATCTAGCTATTTTAAAAGTTTTTACCGCATCTTTGTAATTTCCCTTTGCTATGAGCTCTGATACCATCTTTGATATAGCCACGGGAATACCCGCGTTTGTTAATATATACATATATACAAAAATATTGTAGGCAGAATAATATACCCCTAGCCCATCCTCACCTAATATTTTCCCTAAAAAAGGTATATAGAGTAATGATAAAAGCTTAACCATAAAACCTGCCGCAGATAATATGGCAAAGCCCTTTGTGGTAGATTGTTTATTTAAATTTGTACTTTCACTCATTAAATCATCACCTTCGGTGCTGTAATGTGTTCTAAACAGCCTCTAAAATTTAAATACATCCTTTTTAATCTTTTTTAATACTGGTGGTAAACTTTCTGCAATAGTTTTGTTCTCCATATAAGATAGTTCTTCTGGACAATTCTTAAATGTTGCCTTATATGCATATAGAAATTGATAATCTAAACCATATTTATTATTGAAAAAACTATTCATTTTTTTATCTCCGTATTTTGAATCACCAACAATTGCATTTCCCAAATGGCTCAAATGCGCACGAAGCTGATGACTTCTTCCTGTTAAAAGATTAATATCTATTAAAGAAAATGTACCACAACTTTCTATGTTTTTAACTTCCATTGCTATTTTTTTTGTATTTGGCATTTTAGTGTCGAATACCTGTGATATATTTGCGTCCTCATCTTTACGTATGTATCCTTCGTAAACTCCATCTTTAATCCTATTGCTTACTAGTGCCATATAAAATTTTTCAACGTTTCGCTCTCTTATCATCTCATTCAAAAGTTTAAGAGATTTGAAATTCTTACCAAATATAACTATACCGGAAGTATTTCTGTCTAGTCTATTACATGGTGCTGGAGTAAAGGTTATTTCATTTTCTGGTCTATAATCTCCCTTATCAAATAAATAAGAGAGTACGTAATCTATTAAAGTTGGTTCGCCACCCACTTTATCAGAATGAACTAAAACACCTGGCCATTTTTCCACCATTAATATATTTGAATCCTCAAAGGTTATTTTTAAGTTATTCTCAATTCTTTTAAATTCTTCCTTTTTAAACTCACTTGTAATATATTTTGTTTCAACAATATCACCTTCTACTAGTGAATGTTTCTCTTTTATCTTGCTACCATTGACCCTAATGTCACCTTGTCTAAAAGCTTTATATATTTTGCTGAGTGGTACATCACCAAGTACTTTTCTCATGAATTTATCTGTTCTTTGTCCTGCTTCATTTGCTCCGATTTCTATCCTCATCCATATCCTCCTAATTCTTCTATCTCTTGTTTTTTATCTAATGACGAATCCTCAGATAATCTAATTTATTTTATAATAAATAAACTTCCACTTTAAAAAAAACACATCAAGCATCAATTATATACTAATATGGGCTATGAATTCAATAAAAATTCGTAAGCTAACTTGCATTGCATAGCTACACCTATAGATAAACAGCTCTCATCTATGTCAAATAAACTTCCATGAGCCGGATTGACTATACCATTTTCCACGTTTCCACTTCCTAAAAAATAAAATAGTGATGGTCTTTCCATTGAGAAATAAGCAAAACTTTCCACTCCCATAGTAGGCTTATCTAATTTATAAACATTATCCTCACCAATTAATTCACTTGCCTTTTTTTCAAACATCTCCGCTAGTTCATCATTATTATAAAGACAAGGGTAGCTTTCCTCCATATCAATCTCACATTTCCCTCTCATAGAGTCCACGATGCCCTCTACTACCTGGACTAATCTTTTTTTTATATATTCTCTATGTTCACTTTTCATAGTTCTAATAATTCCTGATATTATCACTTCTTCTGGTATAATATTTTGAGCTGTGCCCCCATGAATGGAGCCTATAGTTATAACCGCTGCATCTGTGGGTGGAATTTCGCGACTTACAATGTTTTGAAGAGAAACAATAACATTGCTAGCTATTACAATAGGATCAATAGTCACATGTGGGCTAGCACCATGTCCTCCTTTACCTATTATTTTTATAGTAAATGGATTTGATGCTGCATAGGCATCCCCTCTTTTTAAGCCAACAGTCCCAGCCTCAAGCCATTCCTCTACATGAAGCCCAATAACAGCATCTACTCTAGGATGCTCTAGCACTCCCTCTTTAATCATTATTGGTGCACCACCCGTAGTTTCTTCCGCTGGTTCAAAAAACAATTTAACATTACCGCGAATTTCATCTTTCATGCTATTTAATATTTTTGCTGTTCCTAAAAGTATAGTGGTATGAGCATCATGTCCACAGGCATGCATTTTACCCAAAGTTTTCGATGCATAACTGCATGTTTTCTTATCCTCTAGTGGAAGTGCATCCATATCAGCTCTTAGCGCAATGGTTTTTTCACCCTTGCCGCGAATAATAGCACAAATTCCTGTTTCAGCTACTTCATAAAATTCAATGCCTTCTACTAATAAAAAGTCTTTTACCTTTTGAGATGTTCTAATTAAATTAAAGCCCAGTTCTGGGTTTTCATGAAGATCGCGCCTTATTTCTATTAACTCACTTTCAATACCTCTTGCCCTATCTAAAAAATTCAATATTTACACCTCTTTAATTGTTAGTCATTTACACAATAACCGATTTATTTTATTTTGTTTGGGATGCACTAATGCTATTTTTCCCAATACATCTGGATTACATCTCCATTTTTTAGCGCCTGGTAATAACTAGCTTTGCTTCCATTAAGCGTTAGTACTAAATTCCCCTTTGAAACAGACAAATCAAATTCCACATAATCAAATATATCCACAAATATGTATTTCTCTTTATTTTTAAGAGTAATATTTTTTTTATTAACTTCCACCACAATGCTTGGCACTCCGCTTTCTGATTTAGTATGTACAATTTCCGTGTTAGCCTGCTCCTCATTAACTATGGGCTGTTTCTTTTCTATTTCCTTGTGCATTTCAAAGGGTATATCAGCTTGTTTCACCAAATGATCTTCCACCTGCTCCACTGCTTTTTCATCCTTTTCAATTACACTATATATTCTGTCCCCTTCTTTTATAATATAATCCACTTGCATCTCTTTATTATTCATTATAAAAATTGAGCCACCTACAACCTCTGGGAAATACTTTGCATATTCCTGTATTGTAGTAGGGAATATTATGCGAACATCGTCATCTTCTTTTATTACAGCGTTTATTCGCGACCTTTCGCCATTAATAAATGTTACAGGCTCAATATTTTGTATTATATCTTCAAAATAAAAGCACACAGTTTGGATATTCTTCACAAAGTCCATAATTTTAGGCTCAGCATTTTTTCCGTCAATGCAGAAATCAACTTCAATAACATCGCCTTCTTTTACCTCAGAATCAATATTACTAGGTATACTATTTATCCTTATTTCTGCTCCCCTGCCAAGAGTTCCAAAGGCCACTCGTTTTATCTCATTAACTACAAATCTTATATTACGTCCGTTTTTGCCAATCAATATTTTCGGGTTTATACCTGCTTGTACCATTACATCCATAACCGTATGTTTATGTGCATTAAATAGACTTATAATCTTATCATTTATGGTGACGTCAACAAAATCATGTCCTAATTTCTTTATTGATATAAGTGCAATGCCTAAAACCGTAACTCCAATACTTCCCAGTTCACCATCACATATACAGTCAACTACTGCATCGCGCCCTTTAATTGCAACCCTCTGAATTGGTAGATTTAAAATTTTAGCAATATTTTCTTTAATATAAGGCGTATGTGCTCCACCGCCTACTAGAAATACCGCATTAGGAGCTTTCCCTCCGTTTAGTTCAATTACCTTATTTCCAATTTCTTCTGAAATCTTCATAACTACAGGATTAATTATTTTTAATACTTCCTCTGGCTCAATTTCATTTTCAAAACCTAAAACATCTATAAATTTAATTTTGTCTTTTCCACTGCACTGCTTTTTAATTATTTCAGCGGTATTAAAATCAACTAAATAAGCTTGCGCTATTATTTCAGTTATCTCATCTCCTGCAATAGGTACCATACCATAAGCACTTATGCTGTCCTTACTACTAATAGCAATATCCGAAGTTCCTGCCCCGATATCCACTAAAGCTAAATTTAATAATCTTAAATTCTGTGGCACTGCAGCTTCCATAGCAGCTATTGGCTCTAAGGTTAAACTTACAACTTCAAGTCCTGCCTTATTCATAACAGCATAAAGACTATCAACCACTGAGCGTGGAAGAAAGGTTGCAATTATTTCTACTGCAATCTTCTCTCCTTTGTGGGCGTTTAGATTTGAAATTATGTATCCATTTAAATAGTAATTTTTCACACTATAGCCTACACAATAAAGCTTGCCCTGTGTGGACTTATTAACTTCATCCTCCGCCATTTTAACCGCAGTAAGTTCTAAACTTCTAATGACCTCCCTATCAATTTCATTATCGCCCTCAATTTCTATTTCAGACTTTACTTCAGTTGTCCTTAAAAATCTTCCCGCAGCCGCAATAGCAACCTTAGTTAACGAACTATTTAAGCTGCTCTCTAATTCTTTTTTTACTTTTTTTACTCCACTAGCTACCAATTGAATGTCATGAATTTGACCATCAATCATAGCTCTTTCTTCATGTTCTATGTAACTTTCAGCAATAACTTGAAATTTTTTCTCCGCTATTACCCCCACTGTACCTATGATAGATCTTGTTCCTATATCTAAAGCAAATATAATATCCTCTGCGTTAACATTTGTGATTTCCATTTATATACCTCTTCCTCACAAAATTATTTTAATGTAATAAGCTCATATTCATAGAATATGAGCTTATTAAAATTATATAACATTATATAGCAACTTTCAACAAAACTACTGTATTAACTTAATTACTCCAGAGTTTTCTGATATATAAGGTAATTGTTTTATAATAGTGTAAATATATTTGGGTTTTGATTTATCCTCTTTTAAAACCTGTTCCAAGGATAATTCATTATAATACAATAGCTTGCACCAAAAATCCACAAAGTCATCTCTTGTGATAAAAATAATATTATCTCGCTCTTTAACTGTAAACCCACAGTTAAATCTCTCCAAAATTTCTACGTCTGAGTATTCTTTATTTGACAAAATTAATCGTACATCTTCCCACATCTTCTTAAATGCAACCATTATATTCCTCCTTAACAAAAAAATATAGTGTAACATATTTATATGCTTTGTTAAATATTACACCCTATTACATTATATGTGTTATGTTATTGCTTTGCAACATTTATACTTTTGATATTAGTGAGTTATTATATAATACCGTAGCATCAAATTTTCTTGTAATTCCACCCTCAAACTTCAAATCTAAATCTTTGTTTGTAATTGAAATTACTTTTCCCCTACCAAAATTTTTATGTAGTATAATGTCCCCTTCCTTAAAAGGCAAACCTGTAGGTAATCCCCCTATAATATTGCATTCCACAATAAATCGTAAGGTCTCCTAATCTATTTATTCACCTTGCTTAACTAATTTTTCCAATAAGCTAATTATTTTATCCAACTTTTCATTTGTATTAATCCTGACCGAATCTACATTGCTATTTACCTCTTGTATTCCATCTATAACTTCTTTGATTTCATGAATATGCATCTATCTCACCTCCCTATATGGAAGATAATTCTACATAAAATAATAAATCCCTTTATTGTAATACTAATCTTCCCTCTTATCTTTACTAGCTTTCTTTTTAGCTTTCTTTAAATTAATCCTACACTTCTCCGTATTACTTACAAACTCAGATTTAACCCCGCTGCATCTTTCTATAGATTCTAAAATATAGGCTTGTACTATAGAAATACAATGATTCAAATACTCCTTGTGACATTCATCAATAGTTTTATTAGTGACTTTTCCTTCTAAAGCAACATTTATACTTTTGATATTAGTGAGTTATTATATAATACCGTAGCATCAAATTTTCTTGTAATTCCACCCTCAAACTTCAAATCTAAATCTTTACTTGTAATTGAAATTACTTTCCCCCTACCAAAATTTTTATGTAGTATAATGTCCCCTTCTTGAAAAGGCAAACCTGTAGGTAACCCCCCTATAATATTGCATTCCACAATAAATCGTGAGGTTTCCTTTGCTTTTCCTTTTACACTTTTACAAATACATAGCCAAACATTATCTATAGCTCTTGTAATTCCTACATAAAACAATCTTCTTTCTTCTTCTATGTTATTGTCCATACTATTTACATGTGGGATATTCTCTTCATTACAATTAATAAGGTATACATTTTTAAACTCCATACCCTTCACGCCGTGAATTGTACTAAGTATTACTGCATCCTCATTTGTATTTTTCTTTCCCTTGCTAATTTCTTCTTTAACCTGGTCTACATGAGCTAGAAAAGCTATTATAGAATTATACCCATCTATTGATTGCCTAAACTCTTCAATAACATCCTCCATCTCACCTAGATGTATCTTAAACTTAGTACAATACTCTCTAATATAGTCGTGATAGCCTATATCTAAAATTATATTGTCTATAGCACTTCTTAGAGAAATTTTATTTAAAATGTGAATACTTTTTTTCAACTTATCTAGCATCTTCATTTGGAATATGGGTACGCCGGAAATTTCCTTTACGGTTTCAAAACAGTCTTCTTTAACAATATTTCTTCTTAAATTATCTAAATTTAATTTACTTATATATCTAAAAGGTTTATTAATTATCCTAAGAAAGCTCTCTTTATCAGATTTATCAATACTTAGTTTTAAATATGCAATTATATCCTTACAAATAAAATGTTGAAAGAAATCATACTCCTTATCCAAGAGCATAAAAGGTATTCTTCTCTTTATAAAAACATCTATTAGACTTCTACACTCTACGTTTGTTCTGTACAATATAGCATTATCTCTATAACTCTTATCCAATGTTTCATGGCGACTTTGAATAATATTACTGATTTCCTCTGCCTGGGAGTTTTCATTTATATTATTAAGTACTGCAATACCACCATCTTGCTCTTTAAATGCTACTATGTCTTTTTCGTTTCTCATACTGTTATTCTTTATAACATTCATGGATATTTCTACTATGTTCTTTGGGCATCTATAATTCGTTGAAAGTGGTACTTTCCCTCCCCCTTCAAAATGCTCAGAAAACTGAACCATACACTCAGGATTAGACCCTCTAAACCCATAAATACATTGGTCACAGTTTTTAATACCCATAAAGACTTTTCACGCTTATAAAATATAGCTATCCCTTTATTTATAAGAGGTGTGATTTACTCTTTAGCTATCTCTTGATAATAATTGTGGATAAATTGTTGATAACCTATCATTTATTAGGTAATTTTTTAAAATAAATTTATAAATGTTACTTTAATCAATTTTCATCAAATATAGTTTTTTAAGTTCCTCTATTTCATCTGCTGTACTTATTCCCTTCAATTCTTTAATTGAAATTTTAGTATTCATAATACATTCTACTAATTTGAATCTTACTGCCTCAATATCACATGCACTATAGTTATTCATATTTGACAATAAAAACTTGTTCTTCAAGCTTATGAGTGTATTAAAATTAGTAGATAGAACTCCTAAATCGTACTCATCTAATAATGATTGTCTAAAATTAGACCTCTCAACTTCATTCAATAAATTTCCAATTTCATTCAAACTCAATTTTTATCCTCCATATCTTTCCTTTATTATTCATTATATTAAGTTTAAATAGCTTTAGTAAAAATATTGGTTTGATATAGTCGGAGGTTTCAAATAAAAATAAACTATGAGTAGTCATCTAAAACATCTACAATTTTTTATTTTCCTTTATTCGACAGCTATAATATTAATATGCCCTAAAATTAATTTGTAATTTTACTGCAATTTAAATACCATCTAACTTTTTAAAAAATTAGCTAATATAGTGTTTATTTAATAATTGTCAAAACAAAAAATCCGAATAGAAATTTTATTTCTATTCGGATACATCATCAAATAATTCCTTATACTCCACTTGTAATATTTTGGCAAATGCAATAATTTGAAGGTCATATAGTCTTCTTGTCTTATTTTCAATTTTGGCCAGCGTACTTCTATTTATTTTAATACCTTCGTTATATAAAAGTATTGACAATTCTTCTTGCGTAATTCCCATTCTATTTCTGTAAAATTTAATATTGGGTCCTAATCCATTTCTAATATCTTTTTCCATTTACTCACCCTCTAATATGGGATGTGACAAATAGTCACATCCTATATTTTTTTTAAATGAATAAAAGGTTGATACTAATTTAAAATTTTTTTATATTTATTATAACATACTATTTTCTATATAACAGGATACTATTGGTTATTGTATAACTATGTTAAAAATATTCCCTAAACTTTTTTTAACCTGTTAAATCTACATTACACATATTATTATCTTTCTTGCTTATATGGTTCATGTAGCTAAACAAATATTTTTAATTTTGGAGTATAATCATGAATTAATTTTAATAAATAGGTAATAATTTAAAATGTGCCATTTGGGAACATTCTATATTTTTTTTGAGAGGAATGATTAAGAAATGATAGCAAATGAAGTTTTTGACTTAATAATGAGTAAAAACAGGATAAGTAATGTATTGCTTAGTGAAATTACAAATATTCATACTACAACATTATGTAGATATAGAAATGACCAACGTAATATAGGAAAACTAAGTTTTGAAAGGATATATAACGCATTAATTGAATTAAAAGTGAGTAGAAGAACTATGAAGGAGCTGAGGCATGAATATGAAAATTCAAGGGTTAAAAAAGTATTGTGATAAAGAGGGTTACATAGTTGAAATTTTAAAAAATAATAAGGAGGTATTCAAGAAAATAATTGGGAGTAATATTAATAACATTCATTCAGAAGTTAGACTTAATAAAAATAGGATTAGAGTTGATTTAGTTGGTGAGGTAGAAGAAGGGTGTCTGGTACTTGTAGAGGTTTCCATCAGAGATAGTTGCGTAAAAGATTTTGTGACTCACAGAAATCAATTAATTAAGATTTTAGAATTTATCGGTAAAGATAAATTTGCACATATAGTCTTAATATCACCAAATTTCTTGAATGAAGATATAAATGATATAGTAAAATTAATAGCTACCTATAATGTGAAAGTATATTTTGTGTATATATCAAAGAAGCTGATTTTGGAAGTTCAAGACCATGTAAATTATTCTTTAAACAATAAAAAAAAATTTATATATAATGAACCCGCTGTTAGAAAATGTATTAGCGTGGCTTCTTCTATAGTAGATACAGATAGAATGTTCATATACAATCTAATAAATGAACAATGTGGGAATTCGATTGCTAACGCTATTTTAAAAGGTTTAAGAAAAGAATTATATTGGCATTTAGCAGTACATTGGTATAAAGACCTTACAAAAAATATAATTAGAATCGGTACTGGGACATCCGATATTATTCTTAATATCTATTGTGCTAAGAATGATAAAATAAGGATTGAATTAGATTTTGCACAAAGACTTAATATATTTAGTACATTTAAGGATTCTATAGCAGATATGTGTGATAAAATTGGAAACTCGGTTGATTTAGACCCTAACAGCCCTAAGATATTTACTGAGATACCTATACTCAAAAACAAGAAGCTAACCATAGATACAGCTATAAATACAGCTAAAGGTTATATAGAATATGCTACAAAAATGTATAAAATAATTCACCTCTAAAATCTTTAAATATGGCTATATTTTGATAGCCTTTTTTTTATATACGGTAGATAACCGTTGATGATGGGAACACCTATAGATAAAGGCATATCTAAGAGTTTTTCTTAAATATGCCTTTTTATCTTCCTTGTCTCGCATAGAAATAAAATGTTTTTCATTCCATAATCTACATAATAATTAGCCCCTAAAATAACATATATTATAACAAAGAAAATAGCAGGAGTTATTATTAACTTCTGATACTTATTTTTATTAATTAATTCGCTTTAAAAGAATTATATGAACTAACTTAACTTATAAAACTGAAATTTTTCTACTGCTTTAGTTTAAATTCAGCATTATCTGTTATCTTAAATCCCAATCTATCATCTGTCAAATTTACTTTTGATGATTTATCTTTGTGAAAAATAAGTTTATCTCCTTTTACTTGAAATAAATACTTATACTTTTTATCTGTTGTAGTCATTGTTAATATATTGCCATCTATTGTATATGTTCCAACGGGCCAATAACTACTTAATAAATCATATGTAAATGAACTATTACCATTAGAAATATTAACTTGTGGTAGTACATCACCCTTTGTTGCTGTTTGCTCCAAGACATAAGTTCCATCTTTTACAGAGATTACAACATTACTGGAATTACATGCAGTCAAAAATAACAAAATTAATACCATAAGCAAATTAAACCCTATTTTTTTCATCTCTCATTATTCTCCTCTCTAATTCTATTTTATATTATTTGCTTCGTTCTTAGATACAGGTATGTATGTCTTATTTAATTATATACAATATTAAAATTAATTTAAAATATTTGTCATAAAAATATTAATTTATAATAGCCTAAACTTTATATGCCATACTTTTAATTGTTTCTAAATCTTCATCTGCTACATCATAATGCTTATCTGTAGTAATTAATTCTTATATGTTGTTATCTATGTCTGGTAACTTTATTATCGCACTTACAAGACTGTATAAAGCTAATTGCTTATATTTTTTCATAACTTGTGCCTTACAAATAACAAATAACTTGTAGTTGGCTTTAGTAATTTTAATTTTTTATTATTAATCTCTGTGATTGTATAATTCACTTTAGATTTAAGGATTTCCATAAATATTATTTCCATATCGTTTAATGAGACAATGCCATATTTGTGATAAATAAAATTAGTTAATCCTTTATTTACAAGTGTGTATGACCATTAACGGATTATTACCGTATATAAATTAATTGCATTGCCTGGTGCAATTTTAGGCGTGTAATAATATAATTAATAGCATACAAAGTCGGTGTGCGTTTGCATTTGATGATGGATTTTCTCGTAAAGAGCTATCGGCAAAATAGCTCTTTTTTCTTTGTAGTGTTAGTCAAACAATCAAGCATACTAAAATACATTCATTAATTTGCTGTTTATTTAAATTGAAAATTGATAATTAATTATTGAACTTAATTTAAACTAAAGCATTTTCCTTATCTGTTTCCAAGTATCCTGGTCTGTATATTCATATATGTTTTCATCTTCGTCAGGTTCAGGTTCTTTACCAAATTTTTCGAGAATAAGTTTCTCCATAGCCTCAGATACATTTAAAAATGATGTTTCTCTTAAATTATGTATACTGTAGATGACCGTTGATGACGGGGAGTGGCATGAATAAAGGCATATTTAAGAGCTTTTCCTAAATAAGTCTATTTATATGTGTTGTCTTGCATAGAAATAAAAATATTTTTTATTCAATAATCTATATAATAATTAACCTCTGATATAACATATCTTTTATTTTTCAAGTTGTTCGCATTAAATGAATAATATGAAGATGTCTTCAACTATCCGCTAAAGGACAATTTCCTTAACATCTATTCCTTACTTAATCCACTATATTCATCAATAAATTTTTTTATGTAACTTTGCTTTCTTTCCTTATTTTCGTCTCTATCGTAATAGTCTTTAACATTTTTAAAGATTGTATAAATTCCGTCTTTGTATGTTTCTCCATATTCCGTTAATATATCTTTAAAAATCCATACATCACCATTCTTTGCATTTAAGCGTATTGAAGAATTAACGCTACCTATGATTGATTTGTATGTCTTTATTTCATAATTTTCTGGAATCTTAATGAAGTCATATAATAACTCCTTTAAGCAACATGAATATGATGGATATTCAGCCTTATCCATATAGTGTTTTTCAAAATAAGAATGTATTTCCTCCTTATCATCTATATTAATACCAATATTGAAAACAGTATAATATTCAGCCATTTTAGTTTCAAATAATAATTTATCGACAGAATCTAATCCCACAGTCTTCTTTAAAAAATTAAAGTTATAGGTGATAGTTTCTTTATCTTGTTCTAATATCATAGTAATCCCCTTACCTTTTATTATAGCTGTTCTTACCAATATCAATCTAAAACTCTATTCACAATAAGTATGCTCTATTATTTTAACTCGCACCATAATATTCTACAAGTGTGTCCTTATTCACTTTTTATTATATAATTTTTATGGTAAATTTTCAACGAGACAGTGAGGTATTTATGGTAAATAAGGCTAATAATTACTGGATTTTCAACGGTATACGACCATCAACGGATTACTGAGGTATATAACCTTTTTTATTCAGAGATTACATCTTTGTTTCAATTATTACATTTAAAACAGACTGAGTATAATTGTAACCTTAAAAAACGCCATGGTATTTTACCACAGCGGTTAAGATACAATTGTTGATATTTTTTATTAAAGCATAGAAGTCTTTATTTCAGTTCTTGTGATAATATAGGTTAAAATTTAATCTCATGGCAGTTGCAGAGGAAACAACTTTACTTATCGGAGCATTAACCCTTTCCTCTTTTGCCCCTAATCCTAAAATCTTTGAAGTAGACGAGACAACTACTCTTCACTTCTGTAACCAGGTAATTTACTAAGTATTTCTATTGGTACTTACTGTTTTATAAGTTCCATAATAAATCTTGTTCTAAATTGCTGTGATTTTAATGGATATATATTGCCATCCTTATCTCTTATGTCCCATCTTTTCATAAAGTCACCTAATCTATTTTTAAACTCTAAACATGATTGTTTTTGCAATTGCTACAATTTTCTTTAATTTCAGATGTGCAATTACTTTTCTTTGATAAACAGTATCCTGTCTGTGTAGTCCTATTGTCCTCCATTTTAGTAGTATCGCCCATATGGTATTTCAACATACTTTCTGGATTTATATTGTTCAGACATAATTTAGCTTCACTATAAGAAAGTCCATCATCTATCATTCCAAATCTTATTGTCCTTCTCAATGTATTCACCACCTATACAAAATCATATTTATAAAACAACATTTAATGTTAAAACGTATAATTTCTTTAAGTATTAATATAGTAATTTATATATTAATTTCTATTTTAAAAGAGGCAATATTTCGTTAATCCTTAAACCACTTTCAAACATGGCCTTAACTACTAATTCTTAGGATTTATCTTCACTTACCATTTTTTCAATAATAGTCGAGATTTCAGCAGGTACAATTTTAAAGCCTTTTTCATTTTTCAATATAATCACTTCCTATACTTAAAATTATTATATGGCTATAATATACCACATAAGTAATAAATATGTCAAATCATGTCATATTGTCAATGAAGTGTTTTTCGTGTCGTATTTGTCAATAAATTTATTATGAATATAAATCTTATTACAATTGCAAATACATGATTTTTGTATGATAAGATATTTGATATTAGTGAAAGGTGTTTTGAAAATTTAAAAATATAGAGTAAATATTTGATGATATAACAATTTAAAAACATATAAATCAAAAAATATATTTTTTATATGTAACCCAAAAACTTGTTTTGTAAGTCAAGACCACTTAAATCTCGCTTTAGACACAAAATATAAACTTTTATATAATAAATCCCTTGTTAAAAAATGTATTAGAGTGATTTCAAAAACTGTAAATACGGATAAATTTTTAAATTACCTCTTAATAATGAACAATATAGAAATGATATTACTAAGGCTATACTGGCACTTAGCAGTACATATATTGAAGAATTTAGGAAGGAATATTATAAGAGTTTGCACTGGCACAATAGATATTGTGCTGTGGATGATAAAATAATAATTGAATTAAATTTTGCACAAAGACGTAATATATTTAAGGATTCTATAGCAGATATGTGTGAGAAAATTGGAAACTCAATTGATTTAGACCCTAATGGGCCTAAGATATTTACTGAAATCCCCATGTTTCAAAATAAGAACGTAATAATAGATACAAATATAAGTACGTTTAAAGGATATATACTCTTAAACTCTACTAACCTAAATACACTATCATAAGACTAACAACTTACATATTCGTCATAATTTATATTGCATGTAATCATTTTCTATGATTTAATTTGAAGATATGTTAAAATATAGTTTATAAGTACAAGCCATTTTTTGCATAATTTAAAGGAGATGATAAGTATGTTACAAGACGATTTAACTAAGATATACTATTTAGGGGATTATCACCCATATTGGAAGTGGGATGAAAATGGAGAAAAAACAGAAAATCCATTACACACAAAAATACTTTATCAATTTAAACAAGGGGATGCTCATGCTATAACTCATTACTATAACCTTCTAAAAGATGAATTAGTAAATTTCAAAGGTAATAAAGATACTATTATAATTCCAATACCTTCATCTACAGCTGGAAAAGTTAGCCTCTCTTTGCTTGGTTTATCAAGTAGATTAGCTTCTTATAACAATATAAGTTATTTGGGTGATTCTTTAAAGCGAACTATTGATATACCAAAACTTGCACAAGGTGGTGATAGGCGTAAAGAAGTACATTTTAAATCACTTATTATAAATAATCCTCAATCAATAAAAAATAAAATAATATTATTACTTGATGATGTTACTACAACAGGCAATTCATTATTAGCAAGTAAAGAATTATTTAAAAAGTCTGGTGCAAAAGATATTATATGTTTATGTCTAACTAAAACTGTGCAACATTAGACATATAATATATAATACTTCTTATGTGATGTATTTTACAATTAATTTTTTGTTTAATTTGAAAAACTTTTTCTTCATAGTGTAGTTAAAAATGAATTGAGATTCCGTATAAAAAGTTTAAAATACATCATGTATACAATACCAAAAGGAGATTTTTTATATGAATTCAAAAATTATACTTACTTTATTAAATATACCAAGAATAAGCAGAAATATAGTTAGATATATTTTTACACATACTGATTCTGTGCCTACGACCAAAAATGAGATTGTTGATTTGTTTAGTGATTTTCACCAACGAAATAAAAGGATACCAATTCCTTGTTTGGATGATATTAGCAAAGCAATAGAAAAATCATATTCGATTATTGAGAACAGTTCAAAGCAGAATATAGGGTTTGTAAGTATGTTAGATGAAAATTTCCCTGAATCATTAAGGAATATACCTGATTCACCTGTTTTGCTACATTATAAAGGTAATTATAACTGCTTATTGAATACAAATTCAGTTGCCATAATTGGAACACGAATTCCAACTAATCATGGTATTGGAGTTGCTGAAAAATTAGGTATGACATTCGGGAAAGATGGCTTTGTTGTAATAAGTGGATTAGCACAAGGTTGTGATGAATTTGGTCATAAGGGATGTATCAAGTCAAATGGGCAGACTGTTGCAGTTATGGCAGGTGGTTTAGATAGTGTATATCCATCTAAAAATAAAGATTTAGCGAAGTTAATATTAGATACAAATGGGTGCTTGATTAGTGAGTATGCAATAGGTGTGAAGCCCTTTAGAAGTTCATTTGTAGAAAGAGATAGATTGCAAAGCGGATTAAGCGTAGCTGTCATTGTTGTAGAGACTGATATAAAAGGCGGAACGTTACACACTGTTGGTGACGCATTATTACAAAATAGAATATTAGCATGTTATAAACATCCTGATAAATATTTGAATGAGAAACAGAGCCAAGGGAATCAAATGCTAATAAGCGAAGGAAAAGCTATTCCCTTAGCTAATGAAATAGATATTCAAAATTTAAAAAACAAAATACTTGCAGGTGAATATGTAAAAAATGATATAAAGCCTGTAGAAAAATATGACCAAATAAGATTTTTTTAACTAAAGGAGTGTAACTATGGGGGTAATATTCGATTTAGACCAGACCCTAATTAATTCTTCACTGGCTATTAATTTAAGACGAAATAGAGATTGGCAAAGTGTATATAAATTAATACCTTCACTACTACCATTCGAGGGCATTAATGAATTATTGTCCAAGTTAGTTAATAAAAGAATCCCAATTTGTATCGTAACATCAAGCCCATCTTCATACTGTAAGAAAGTCATGGATTATTGGAATTGGACAAATTTTAAAACTGTTTGTTACCATGATACAAAAAATCATAAACCTTATCCTGACCCAATACTACAGGGTATAAAATTACTTGGACTTAATCCTAATCAAATTATTTCAGTTGGTGATGAACCAAAGGACATTGTTGCTTCAAAAAAAGCTGGTGTAATTAGTGTTGCTGTAACTTGGGGAATTACAAACAAGTTTGAAATAGCGTCACAAAATCCTGATTATATTTTCGATGAAGTTAATCAATTAGATAAGTATTTAGATGAAATATATAAATAAAGAATTATGAGCAGGAATAACACTATTTTTATTTTAGGCTATCTTAGACATAAATAATTAACTGAGAATACCCCACTCCATATCAAATGGTGTATTCTCAGTTAATTATTTATATTTTTATAGTTATTACATTGTCTTCTATATAAACGGTGTTACTTTGATAAAATGTTATTACATTAAGTATGGTAAGTTTATCATACTTATATTTCAGTAGTACAAATTGAAATTGTCCACTAACTTAAATCCATTTCGGTCATTCGCAATTCCAATTATTAAATAACTTGCGATATTACCATTATTAGCGAATGTGATAATATCTTTAGCCCACTCAGCAGTTGCTTTCACTTTATGAAGGCATTACATTCTATTTTGAAACCTATCGTTTTACATTCACCTTTGTTTAATAGTGTTTTAACCTTCCTGTAATCCACTTCTATATTCTCCACTTTAGTATATTTCTGCCATTGAACTAATTGTCATCAGCCCAAATTTTCATCTAACAAACCTATACATCTCTCTTTTTATCTAACTTATAAATCCATTCTCACACCATAATTTTTCAACCATTCTTTTCTTATCTCATAATCAGGAAGTACAGAAGCTACAAGTTCCCAAAATTCCTTTGAATGGTTTTTGTGATACATATGACACATTTCATGGACTATTATGTAATCAAGTGCATTAGTTTTTGCCATTATACATCTCCAATTGAATAATAATTCATTTTTCGATGTACAGCTCCCCCATCTCTTCTTTTGCTCTTTAACCTTTATATCTGTTGGAACAATATTAAAGAACCTCTGATAGTATTTAACCTTTAACCTTATCATCTCTTTAGCTCTGCCTCTGTACCACACTTCCATGGCTTTTCTAATATCTTCTTCATTTTTATTTGGAGCTGTAACAATAAATTTACCTCTAAATAATTTGACCTCAGTTTTCTTTATACTTAACTCTAATTCTATTTGTAGCGAGTAGTTTCGCCCCAGATACATAAAAGATTCTCCATTAACAAATTCTCTATTAATAGGAACATAGTGCATATGTTTATAAAAATAAATTTTCTGTATAATCCAATTTGCTTTACCTTTTACCTTATCAACTATTTTTTCCTCTGACGTTCCCATAGGAGCAGTAACTGTAATAATATTGGGTGGTTCTACTGCAATTTCCATTGTCTTTCTGTTTTTATATTCTACATTAAATGCTATATTTGTTGTTCCATACTTAAATGAAAGCTTCATATAATACCTCATTTATTAGGTCTAAGGTTAGCCTATTCCTTAATCCTAACTTCATATTTTTTTTATATACTAATTTTTAAATGACTGAAAAATGCTTTTTAGCTAAGTTTAATAATGGTTGAACCATTTGTTTCCTTACATCGAATTTAATCTTTTTAAAATACTTTTTATTAAGTATCATAAAGATTGCTCTCTCAACATCTGATGTTTTGGAATTGTTAGTAACCCAATCCACACAATAGTTCTCCTGAATAATTTGTGACATATCCTTTGCTATTTCTTTGGATAAATCAATTATATCTTGGCTAATATATGTTTCACTTTCCTCGTGAAGCTTATTCCCTTTTTCCTCAATGACATCACTATCTTCTAATATATACTTTTTCACCACTTCAAAAAAAGCAAATTCTTTCTCTGTTAACCCTAAGCTTTCAGACTGTGACTTTGTACCTTTTTCAACTTCTTTTTCAATAAATTCTTCAAGCTTCTTTTTCTTCTCTATCCAGTTATTTTTAGTTTCATCAAGTATCTTTTGAAGTTTTTCTAAAAGGCTTGTGAAAAATACAGGGTTATCATCCATTTTTACACTTATTGCATGTTTTACAGCATGTTCCATAGCAGAAGCTTGGGCTTCATCAGATTTTAGGGTACTAATCTTACTCTTAAAATCATCTTCAAATAACGTGATAGGCTCTATCCACTGGAAAACTCCAAGAGATTTTAAATGTTCCTCAATTATTTTTCTTACCTTCTCACCACAATCGCTAATGTCTAATTCCTCTTGTGGGCTGTACTTTGCTTTTGCCCCCGCTCGTATATACACAAGCCATTTTACATCATTTATAATATCAGTCCCAACATGAGATGGCAGTAGTGATTCTACCGCACCTGAAAAACGCTTATATCCTATTTCAAATTCTGCTCTCTTATCCTGTGGTTCTAACACATTAATAAGTTCATCAAGATTATTTTTATCTTTTCCCTTGAACATATTCATAATGTCTTCTCGATAGGATAGCATTTCTTTATATAATTCATTTAGTGGTTGCATAGGTTGACCTAAGTCCTGCTTATCGAATATATCTAAAGCTTCCTCTAAATAATCTGAAACACCATAATAATCTACAACATATCCGCACTGCTTTATAATGCTATCTTTCTTAATATTTCCATCTTCCACCTTACGCATAATATCAGTTGTGCAAGTTCTATTTACTCTTGCAATAGCCTGTAACAGATTATGCTCTTTTAAGGGTCTATCAAGATACATTACTTGCTCGATAGGTGCGTCAAAACCAGTTAGGAGCATATCTTTTACAATAATAAAACAAAGCTTGTCTTTTTCTATTGGTTGCTTGAATCTATCTATAATACTTTCCTGCTCAGTCTTTGTTGTAAAATGTTCCTTTAGAAAAGTTTCTTCATTCAAGTTACCAGAGAAAATAACCTTACACTCTAATTCTGCTCCCATTATCTCATTCATATGTTCTTTTATAGCATTATAATATTTAACACAAGCCACCCTGCTTACACAAACAATTTGTGCCTTGAACCCATTAGGAAAAATATTATCTCTATAATGTTTAAGTATGTCTATTGCTATATCCTTAATTCTATCATCAGCTTCAATTATTGTTTTCTTATTAGCATATTTTTGTTTTATGGCTTCTCTTTCTTCATCACTTTTCTCATTGAAGGCCTCATTAAACAAATCGTCTAAGCTATCACCTTTGATGTGAAGTTCTGACCGTCTACCCTCATATACTATCTTAACAGTAGCTCCATCATCCACAGCTTCCTTAATACCATATTTATCTATGTATCCTCCAAAAGTTCTTGGCGTTGACTTATCATCTTTATCAATAGGAGTGCCAGTAAATCCTATAAACGTTGCATTGGGTAATGCTGTACGCATATTTGAGGCTGTATCCTTATATTGACTACGGTGAGCTTCATCTGTAAGCACAATTACATTAGATTTTGTTGTTAAAACCTCATATGGAAGGCTAAATCTTTTCTTAACCTTCTCACCATTTTCAATAACTTCTCTTTCTTCTATTTCACTTTCAAACTTCTGAATAGTAGTCATTATAACCTTGGACTGTGCTTTTGATAACAAATCCTTCATTACTGAAATTTTATTAGCACGTTCTGGGGTAGTTATTTTTGATAAAGTCCTTATGAACGTAGCATATATTTGCTTATCCAAATCAATTCTATCTGTCACTACCACTATAGTAGCGTCAGAAAGCTCTTTAGTTCTCTTTATCTTTCTTGCTAACATAACCATTGTTAAAGATTTTCCTGAACCCTGTGTGTGCCATACAACGCCACCTCTTGATAAACAGTCCTTTCCTTGGTTCAATCTACTAATGGCTTTATTAACCGCTCTAAACTGTTGGTATCTACATATTTTCTTTACTGTAGCTCCACTATCTGTTTCAAATAATAAAAAATTCCTCATTACATCAAGAAGATTATTTTTTTCTAACAACCCTTGAATAAATAAATTTTGCCCATTGTCCTCTAACCCTTCTACCTTATCTTTTGCAAATGGGTAAGGGTCCTTCCATTCCAAATAATGATTATATTTAGAGCTAATAGTCCCCAAATAAGCATGATACTTATTCATTATTCCTGTAAAGAAATTTGTATAAAAAAGTCTTGGATTCCCCTCTAAAATGTTATTATCTCTTTCATTCATATATCTTCTAAGTTGCTTAAAGGCTTCATTTTTACCTATATTTTCATTCTTTGTTTTTTCTAAGAATGGTGATTTACATTCTAAAACCACAACTGGTATTCCATTAACAAATATTACTATATCAGGGTATATTGATTTTCCTAAAATAGTTTTAACTTCAAACTGGCGTGTAACTAAAAATTCATTATTATCTACATTAGTCCAATCAATAAAATGTACTGTCTGAGGCTTTTTTTGACCATTACCATATATATCTTTATCTACTGTATAGTTTAAATCTACAATTGAGTCATAAAGCTTTTCATTTATCTCTAATAAACTTGACCCTAAATTCTCTGGTCTGCTTAAATATCTAATAGCCTTACTAATATTTCCTTCATCCATCCAGGGATTTAACCTTTTCAAAGCTTTCTCAAGCCTTTTTACAAGGATTACCTCCGTTAAAGAATCTCTTTCTCCTTTTTCAGGAATGAGTTCTTTACCATGGATGAAATCATATTTTAAGTTATCTGTTAAATACTTTATTGCAGGTAATTCTACCAACGTTTCTTCATTACCAAGATAAGACATGTTTTCACACCCTTTGTATACAAAATAATATGAAGCTTGAAATCTTATTTATCATATACCTCTTTAATATCTAAAAACCACTTTTCAATTTCCTTATAAGCGTTAATTTCTTCAAGGAACTGTTTATTTATCTTCTTAGAAACTCCACTATTTAATCTCACTTTTATAGCTTTTTCTCTTAACTTAACGTCATTAATTTGTGTCATAGTTTTTCCAATCAAAATTTTGGGAACATCAGTATTATCCCAGTTTTCTTTGTGTTTATCTGGAATACTTATTGCAAGTTCTTGCTCTATGAGATTTGGATTTATATAATTCTCCATTTCTCTCTTTTGCGTAATCCATCCAAACCTTCTACCATCGTTAACTTCATTTATTTCTTTGATTTTCTTTGCATATTCCTCCACATCATTATCATAAATATGCACTTCTTTCACATTTGAGCCTATTAAATAGTTCTTTTCTATCCACCTTTTTAAATTACTTCCACCAAAAGAAATAATATTAATACCCTCTTTTTCAATATCAATAATTTCTTTAAATTCATCTATATTTTTATTGATATTCTTAATAAAATTAACATCGTTTTCACCTTCAACGCATATTACTAACTTTGATGTTATTCCTGGAAGGATGCCCAAAGTTTCAACAATATCTTTTATTTTAATTTCTTCATCAATTTCAGCAAATGGTTTATTCATTTCATCTTTTTTTATGAAAATTAATTGGTCAACACTAACCATTTTCGCTATTTCAGGGGTATGTGTTGTTAAAATAATTTGATGCTTCGCATCTTTAGAAATCTCTAATAAAGATTCAATTATCATTTTTTGAAAGTCAGGATGCTGTGAAGTTTCAGGTTCTTCTATTGCATATATAATATCTTTTGAACTGCTTTCATTTGATATTCTCTCTGCTTCAGCTCTAAAATAACTTAATAATATAAGTCGTCTAACCCCACTACCTCTTTTATTTAATGGAATATTATTATCAGCAATTAAATCAAACGAAAATATAGAATCCCATGGTTTTAACTTTAATTCAGTTTTTAAATTTTGTGCTATACCTGCATCTAATTCCTTTAACTTCTCTATAGTTCTTTCACCAATCTTTTTCACTTCTCTTTCCACTTGTTTTCTAACATCACTTAATACTGTTTCCATCTCAGCAAGAGCATTTTTAGTTGCTAACTTTAATGGATTTTGTACTTCTGAATCACCATCCGTATTACTTCTATCTGATTGAAATAAAAAAAACAATGGTAAATTAGTTTTTATACTTTCCCAAACATTTTTTGCATCTTCTTTTGCAATGTCAATTTCAGTATTATTAAACTCTACTTCTTTATTTTTCACATGATAACTGTATAATGCTTTTCTAAGTTCCGCATTCTTAGTCTTATTAATTTCTTCATAATCTGTAATTTCAGCTTTTATTTCATCTAATTTTTTTCTTAACTCCTGAATTTTTAATATTATTAAGGGCTTATCAAAAATTACTGGATAGTTTGATATTAAATAAATCTTTAAGTCTGATGCCCCTATTTTAGTTTTTGAACAATTCCATACTTTTGCTATCTCTAATAATCCCTCTTCATTATATAAGTATTCTTCCTTTAAATTTGTCAAATTTGTAGTATCGACTAATATTTCTTTATTATCAATATTTTCAAAACAACATATAACCTTTACTTGCTTATTATCATCTCCGCAACAAACATTTAAATCATCTATATCTATTTTGACTTGGCAATCACTACTGTTTCCATTAAAAAAGATTTCTAATGCATCCATAATTGTTGATTTTCCCACATCATTTCTTCCTATAATTACATTCATATCATTATCAAAGCTAATTTCCCCATTAGTATACCCTCTAAAATTTTCAAGTTTCAGTTTTTTCAATCTCATGAAAATGCCCCCTTTATATAACTTTGCATATATAATATTCACTTTATACTAATTCATATCTAACCTCCCCTAAATAAAATATAATTTCAGTATTATTCAATTCTAATGTACCTAATTGTTATCAATTATTTCAGATATACAATCTGAAATCCCATAATAGTCAACTATATATGCACACTGTTTATCTTCATAAGGTCTGCTAACTCTTATAGTGGACTGTGCTAACTTATTACCTGTTAAGTTCTTGCAAATATATATAGCTTGTTGAATAGGTGCATCAAAATCCGTAAGTAGCATATCCGTCACCACTAAAAATGCTAATTTATTATTACTCAACGGTTCTTTAAATCTTCTAATTACATCATGTTGTTCTTGTTTATTTAAAGAATATCTATTCATCGCAGGAGAATCGTTAACATTTGAAGAAGTTATAACTCCTATTTCTAACGGTTCACCTATAACTTCCGTCATGTATTTATTTAGTGCTTCATAGTATTTAATACATGCTCTTCTTGAAGAGCATACTACCTGTGCCTTGAATCCCCCAGGATATACATTATCTTTATAATGACTTAATATATCCTTTGCAATTTCATCTATTCTATTATCATCTTCGAGTAGATTTTTCCTATCATCATCTTCAAGTAGAACTTCGCCATCATCATTAGTATATTTTAGTTCTAAAGTATCAATTTGATATTTTCGCAATCTTTGGTCATATAATATTTTTATAGCAAAACCATCTTCAGTAGCATTTTTCATTGAATACTTGTCAATGCAATTCCCAAACATTTGTTGTACGTTTTTATTTATCACTTGTGAAAATCCGATATAAGTAGCATTAGGCAAGGATTGTCTCATTTTTAATGCTACCCTTCCTCTTTGAGTTCTATGAGCATTATCCACTAAAACAATAACATTACGATTTTCATTTAATATTATTCCTTCTTCGTCTTGGAACTTTTGTATAGTTGTGATAACTATTTCGCTCTTCCCCTGAATTAATATATCTTTTAACTCGTTTGATGTTACAACACACTTTATAGGCAAATTTATTCCCATCCTAATAAAAACATCATATAATTGCCTACTTGAATCGACCCTATCCGTTACAATTACAATCATATTATTTGCTAAATTATCAATCTTCTTTATTTTATTGATTAAGTATACCATCGTCATATATCTTCCAGAACCATGAGTTTGGTGTATAAAGCCACAAGAATTTTGAGCTTTAGGGTAATTCATTAGTTCCATAACAGCTTTATCGACAGCTCTATATTGATAATATCTACACATTCTCTTAGCTATACTGTGATTGTCATTTTCAAAGACAATAAAATTACTCATAATATTCAAAATATTTTCCTTATGAAAAACCCCCTGTAATGCTAAGTTGTTTGGATGTTTTTCTATATCATCCAACTCCTGTTTTGCAAAAGGATAACAGTCATTCCAATGCAAATACTGAGAATCTAAGGGGCTTATTGTACCAATATAATTATTATTTTCTGTTAGCACTCCTGTAAAAAAGTTGGTATAGAATAATTGTTCTACACGCTCTTTTCCAGTAACCTTGCTTCTATTAATATATTGGTTCAGTTTTTCATAGGCTTGTTGTTTTAAATCATTTTTATTTTCTATCAAGCCTGATTTACACTCTAATACCACAACTGGAATTCCATTAATGAAAATAACAATATCAGCAATAATATCTTCATTAATCCCCTTAACTTTAAACTGACTGGTAACTAAAAAATCATTATTATTAGTATTCTCCCAATCAATAAAACTAACTCTTTGTTGTTTACTTTCATCTTTATTGTCTACTTTCTCAATAGTAAAATTTGAATCTACTAAAGTATTGTGTATTTTGTTGTTTATATTAATTAATGCCTCTTCCTTTTGTTCTTTGCATTTTAAATACTCAATTGCCTTAGATACATCAGATTCATTCATCCATGAATTTAACCTATACAAAGCTTTTTCAAGCCTTTTATTCAATATTACTTCTCCATAAGAACTTCTTTCTCCCAACTCAGGTGATAATTTTTCCCCATTAATAAACTCATACCCCAAGTTCTTTTGTAGATATTCTATTGTTGGTAATTCTATTAGCTCTTCTTCATTACCTATATAAGACATACCCTCGCCCCCCTTTTTATGTTAACCAACCATATTAAAATGCCTAAAAGCTTCCCCAATATACTTTTGTTTATCTTCTGGACGTGGATTTGTCCTTTTATCTATATTAATTCTGTTAAAAGCTACTTTACTTTCTAATCCCAATACCTCTTTCATATGTGCTATCCAGCAAGTCTTAGGAATAAAACCATGTGTCTCTTTTACATATTTTTGTATCTGCTTATATGTAGCCATAAATTCCGCATACCCCCTTTTTCCTTAAACTTTAACCCTAATCTTCCCTGTCAAAAGTTTCTGCATAAGTCCCTTTTTAAGTTCTTGAAGTTTTTCTTTTTTAAATTGATATTGATTTATTTTTTCATCTACTGAGGATAGAATTAAAGCTATTTTCACCTGTTCGTTTAATGGTGGTATCTTTACCTTTATATTAATTAAATCTTTAGTATATATGGCCCCAACACTTGTAGTACCTTTAGCAATTGACTTTAATTGTCTCCACCCAATATTATCGGCAAAGTAATACGACATATAAAAACTATCAATATCTATTTTGTATTGGATTCTCATTATATTACTATTAAAAATAGCTAATGCTAATTGATTATTCCATGTAGAGGATTTCCCAACTAAATCTAATGTATTTCTTGTGTTAAACAAGAAATCTCCTTTTTTCAGTACAAACTCTTTGTTAATATCAAAATCTCCATTTTTTATATACTGGACCTTATCAAAATTAAATCCACCAATTAAGAGATTCCCCATTTTTATCATAGGAATCCCTTTCTCGATATCATTACTTCCAATAGCATTTGTTCCTAATTGAGTTGTCTCAATTATATCTTTCATTTTTCTAACTTCCCACTCCTCAGGTATCCTTCCAGTTTCAGTATCCTTAAACCTATCATGCCCGATTCCTTTTGTAAGAAGCCTCTGCATAAGCCCTTTTTTTAGCTCCTTTGATTTTTCTATAAGTTTATCAGTATTTTCTATTTTTTCATCTACTGAGGATAGTATTAATGAAATTTTTTGTTGTTCTATTAATATTGGCATAGGAAGCTTTATACCTCGAACCTGTTGAAAATTTAGCCCCTCCCTGCTTGAACCTCCATTAAATGAATCAATTTGTTTTTTCCCTATTTCTGAATTCAAACAAATACTTATATATTGTGGATTCGTTTTATCAGTAGTTCTTATTATACATACATGTTGATTTACATTTCCTCTACCAAATCCAATCGGCACTAATGTACATCTACCTATTGAAGCTCCTGTAATATTTAACAGTATATCTTCATCTTGAATTTTGGTCCTTTTCATTTTTTCATTTTGTTCTTCATCTATATAAGCTATATTGTTTAAAAATAATCCTTGTGGATAAACATTTTGACTTCTTATAAAGGGTATTCCTTCAGCTTTATAAACACTTTGCCCCCCTTTAGGTGTAACTCCACTTCCAACAAATTCAGAAACCTTATCTATATTCACAATTTCCCAATCAAAAGGTATCTCCCCTAACTCAGTAATTTTATATCCTTCTCTAACATTTTTCACTAATTTACCACCTCAACCTCTATATTATCTTCTTCCAAATCCTATTCTATCTCTTCAAACCCTAATTCCTTCAAATACCCATTCAACTTTAATCCTATCTCTTTTTCCTTAATCCCTAATTCATTTATTTCCTCAATAACTGATTCAATGCCTACTTCTTCCTCTTCTTCACTTGTATCAACATACCTGCTGATATTAAGGTTATAATCATTTTCTTTTATATCTTCTATATCAACAACATTTGCATACTTTTCTACATCTACATATTCATCATAAGCTTTTACAATCTTATCAATGTCTTCATCTCTTACTTTATTCTTATTTCCATCTTTAACAAAATAATTGCTCCCGTCTATAAATAAAACCTTATTTCTTCTATCTTCTGTCTTATTCTTATTAATTACAATTATGGCCGCAGGAATAGATGTACCATAAAATATATTTGATGGCAGTCCAATTATAGCTTCAACTAAATCATCCTTTAAAAAGCCTTCTCTTATTTTACCTTCTGAGCCACCTCTAAATAAAACTCCATGAGGAACTACTGAACACATCTTACCTCTTACATTTAAACTTGCTATCATATGGCAAACGAAGGCCAAATCTCCGTAGGATTTCGGAGGTATTCCATATGGGAATCTGTGAAACTGGTCAGCACTTGCTTCTTCCAGGCCCCAGTTACTTAACGAAAATGGAGGATTAGCAAGGACTTTATCGTATGTCTTCAAAACTCCACCCTCTGTATGTTTTGGTTCTCTTATAGTATCACCCTTTTGAATATCTGCTCCCTTTGCTCCATGGAACAACATATTCATCTTGCAAATAGCCCATGTTGATAAATTAATTTCTTGCCCAAATAACGATATATTTTTATAGTTTCCACCTTTATTTTTTATATATTGTAATGATTGAATAAGCATACCGCCTGAACCCGCTGTTGGGTCATAAATTCTATCGCCTTCTTGTGGTTTCAAAACATTCACCATTATTCTTACAATTTCTGTAGGCGTGTAAAATTCCCCACCCTTTTTTCCGCCTTCATCTGCGAATTGTTTTATCAAATACTGATATGCGTCTCCAAGTATATCCTCAGATTCCAAATTAGAGTTTGCAATGTTAATAGTATCCAAAACCAAAAGCAGTTGTGAAAGTTTCTTGTCGGGAACTCTCTCTTTATCATTATAATTAGCAGTAGTAAGAACACCAATAAGCTCTGCATTTTTAGGTTCATCTTCTAACGCTTTAAAAGCCTTATCAAGTTCGGGTCCTACATTTAAATTCAAGTTTTTTAACTTACCCCATCTTGCACTTTCAGGTACATAAAAAGTTTCATAAATAGAGCTGTCATTCAACAGCATTTCTACTTCTTCTGCAACCATTCCCTGCTCAACAAATTCCTTATTCCTAATTCCTCTTTCTTCATCAAATTCATCATTTAATCTCTTTAAGAATAGTAATCCAAATATATAATCCTTATATTCTGCGGCCGATAACTCACCCCTTAAAATATCCGCACATGACCATAATACGCCCTCTAAATTTTGTAATGTCAATTTTTCCATAGTTCTCTCTCCTCGTCAATCTATATCAATTATTTTTTGTATTTATAATAATAATCTATACGTTTAGTTTACCACATTTTTGTGTTTTTCTGCCTATAGGAATTATGTTAAAGTAAAATAAGTATCTACTATAAATAAAAAAAGGTTTTGTAAGGAAATTATGCTTACAGAACCTTAGTTTCAATGTCATTTATTAACTTAATCATAAATTTATTAACGCTGTTCTAAACACTCATTTTATTTTTATCAAATATTTTACTAATATCGTTTACTATGCTATTGCAATATTGTCCACCAATAACAGAAAGTATTGGATAGTGTACTGTATCTAATGCTTTTCCAATATTCTTTCCAAATAGCTCTATTTCTTTACCCTCCGAATCCTCTGAAAAATAAAGCTTTGCATAACTATTAACTCTGTTCCAAAAATATATGTCTTCGCCATATCCGAATACTATTTGTGGGTCGATTTCTTTTATAACAAACTCTGGAATATTATTTAAGGAGTGTGTATTTATATATTCTGCTGTTAAAGTAGCAATTGTTTCCCTAAAATACTGTTTACTTTCTACATCAATCTCTTTTTTAAAAAACCCTTTTTTAATTATAAAAATACCAGAAGCTATATTTATTGATAAAAACAGACCAAAGGATAATAATTCAAGAAACATTCTATCATACCTATCTTTGTTTAACTCGGTAACTTTTACATCAAACCTTTTTAAAACCGAGCTACAGGCATTTTCATATGTATTATAAATATCTTCAATCCACCTCTCTGAAATATGTTTAATCATTTCATCAAGTACACTCCCAGTCAATGCATCAATTCTTGCTTTACTATACATCATTTATATAACTTCCCCCCCCCCCCATTCAAATACTTCATTGCAAATTCTTTCACCTTACTAATATCATTAGTCTTTGTCTTTATTGGAAGGGCATCCCATACTGAATTTTTATATGGTCTATTAGATGTATCCCCCACCCTTGGGTCAAGTATAGTTACAATTCCCTTATCCTCATAATTACGAATTAATCTTCCAACACCTTGTCTGAGCTTGACTAACATTTCAGGCACATCTACCTCCATTAAAGAATTATTAGAGAGACTTTTTTTATAATCAATTACTGGGTCAGGAACAGGAAATGGCAATCTGAAAATAATTAGATTAGACAAGGCAACTCCCTCTATACTAATTCCTTCCCAATATACACCTGTGCCTAATAAAATCGAATTTATATCTGATTTAAATTCAGCAATAGTTGCCCCTTGTGAGGAACCTTCCTGCTGAACAAGCAGTTTCCAAGGAAGGTTTTTCTTTAGTAATCCATTATATACTGCTAACATATCACTCTTCGATGTAAATAGCATAAGGGATTTTCCATTAGTTATAAAAAGTAATTCAGCTATTACATCTATACTTTTACAAATGAATTTTTCCCTTTCATTAGTTGGGTGAGGCATATCTTCTTTATAATATATTAAAGCATTTTCATTATAAGGATATGGCGACTTTTTAGGCTCAGATAGCTCCCCAATAGGCTCTAATGGAAAACCTAAATTTTTTATTATATACGAATATCTTTCCTTATTACTTCCTTTAAAGCTATTCGTAAGTGTTGCTGATGTTAAAATTGTCTTATATTTTTTTGATTGAAAAAATAATTCATTAATTGCTTTGTGCATTTTTTTTTGACATCCTATAATGGATATATCTTTAAAAGAATTCCGCTTTCCACTTAGCTCAATCCAAAATAACATATTAGAACCCTTATAAACTAAGTCGTTAAAGAAATCCCGAATAACTTCAAGGTTCTCAATTATATTATCTTGAACACTCTCAAATCTCACATTATTTGCTAACTGGACCTTAGCACTTAATCCATCGGTGGCTTTAGTAAATAGTCTCACATTTCCGCTTATTTTTTCTTTATTTATATAAAATCTTACAATGTCTCCATCACTTGAAAACATCTTTGAATATTGCACCTCAACCTGCTCCCAAAGCTGTATGTAAATTTCCTTTAGTAAATCTAAAATCTTGTCTTCCATATTATCATAGCTATAAAGCCTTGCAAGAAACTGGGTTGCTTCATTAACAATTTTACTAACATCATTTAATAAATATTCTTGTTTTAATGAGTTTCTAACTTTATCTTCTAAGTTGTGAGCTTCGTCTAACACTATTAATTTTGCTTCTTTAGATAATAAAGGGTTTAATCCTTTATTTTTTTTCTGTAAATCTACAGCTAATAAATCATGGTTACATAGAATAATTCCCTTAGTCTCTAACATCGACCTTCTTTTTTTAGAATAGTAGCAATCAAATCCGTATTTACATTCCCTGGACCGACATGCAGTTACATTAAGTTTTTTCCACAAACTATCTTTAATCTGGTTGGGGAGGGTTGTCCTATCTCCATTATTCGTATTTACTAACCAACCCTCCAACCAAGGATATATTTTTGAAATTTTAGTATTATAATTTAGATAGTCAAAAGCCCTATCTAAACAGATAAAATGCGACATTCCTTTTGCAAGTATAACCTCTGGATAAATACTTATTATACTTGATAGTTTGTCAATATCTTTTATTAGCTGTTCCTGTAGTAAAATAGTAGAAGTCGAAATAATTACAGGACTATTTGTTAACCTATTGTAATATATCAATGGAGCTAAATAAGCATAAGATTTGCCTATGCCGACACCTGCTTCTATTATTATATGGCGATTATCTCTTATAGCTTCGGATATATCATATGCCATATCTTCTTGGCCTTCCCTTAATTCATAGCCTAACATGGGTAGTTTTTTATCAAACAAATCCCAGACCTTTTGGGTTATTCCTTCGTCAAAATCAAGTTGTTCAATAATATCAATAGGCTTATTTATATCTAAAATGTAATCCGTAAAATTCATATAATTTATAAACACCTTCCTAATAAAGTTTATAGCTGAACCATATAACATTATTATACCATTTATCCATATAATCTCTAATCAATTTGTAAAATTTCTTTAGTTATTAGGTTATATTACAATATGTGTTAAAATTTGATATAATCTTATAAGAGCTATTTTTATAATGGCAAATCAAAAATAATAATTTTAAGGAGGAATCATATATGAAAGATGTATTTTCTTATAACATATCTATTCATAAAAATGCCTATTTGAATTGGAGAACTGAAAAGCATTCACATATTGATAATATGATAACTATTGCAGAAGGATTTATGAAATCTTCAATACTATTAACTGAACAGTCATTGAATGATAACAGAGATAAGAAAGCCGATATTATTATTTTCCCAATATTGTTTAACGCTAATCATGGAATAGAGCTATACTTGAAAGCAATTACCTGGTCATTAAATGTTTTATTAGAAAACGATGTTAAAATTGAGGGAAACCATGACATAAAGCAGATATTCACCATTGTATGCTCATTAGTAAATAAATTTGAAAAAGAAAAAGAAAACAGAGATGAATTTAAAAAAATAACCATGAATTTAAAGGAATATCTTGATGAATTATATAAAAAAATCGAACCCAAATCATGTGGAAAACATAAAGACAATATGGACTTTTCAAGATACCCTTTTAGCCAGAAGTATATTAATCATTTTTATATAGACGAATTAGATAATGTAGTAATTGATTTGGAAAACTTCTTAGAGAGATTTAAAGAGATTAGTGATACTTTGAACATGATAGCAAATCACTATTTATATGATTATCCCAAAACTGATGAGGATTAATAATCCTCAAATATAGCTATGCATATATGGATATAAATAAATGGCACATTCTCTTATATTCTATATACGATAGATAACGGTTGATAACAGGAAGTGGTCACCCTAAAATGTACTTGTGATATGTTATCCATATTAAGTTTTCAGAATATTAATATGAATTTCAAATATTTAACACAAAGAAAACAATTTTAGTTTCAATGAGGCAATTCAATTTTTATGTTAAATAAGTTAAATAATACTGTATCTTCAATTGTGTATGACCATCAACCGATTATTACCGTATATAATATTTTTTAGCTTAATGTATAAATATTATGAATTATGATATAATTATAGGGATAAACTTAAATTAAATAGGAGGGGACCCATATGTATTGGCATAAAATATTTAATGAGTTAAAACGTAAATATAAAAAATTCAACTTTTTGAAGTTGGTGTAGTGTTAGTCAAATATCTATTGACTATAATCTACACCAACTTTTTTTATTGTCTATTTTGTTAAAAAAGGAGATGTACTTTTACATGGAAACACTTTACTGCCAATGCTTTTGTGATTTCTTTGAAAACATATATTATACCAGTTATTTAGTTTATAGAGCCAAAGAAATTTTTATATTAGAGAAAATTAAAAGATTTGAGGCAACCAATGAGTATGAAGCATTAATTAAATTAGTAAATAGAATTATATTGAAGCTTGAAGCAGAATACACAAGCTGTTTAGCAGATAAAAATGTAGTCTTTATTATTAATAATAAAGAGCTGATTAACGACTTAACATCAGGTATCAAAAGGGCAAATTTAGATTGTTCTATAAATGGTTTATATAAGCAGATTGCTGATAGAGTAAAAAATATGAGTTTTACCTTTCGTGAGGATTTTGATGAACAATTATTGCAGGGTACAGTTGTAGGAGATTATAGTAAGTTTTATAAATTGATAATTAAGTTATATTTAATTATTAGGAAATCCCAGGGGATGAATGAGGAATATTATAAAAGTCTTTCTAAGCACAATATGGCCATCCAAGATATTTTACATTTCATCGAATTTACCGAACTTGTTATTGATAAAAAGATTGAGTATGTGGATACCCTAAAAAAAATCAGAAAAGAACGGAGAGAACTAAAGTATGAGATAGAGGTCTTAGGATACTTTTCTCCCCCACTTGGCTATTTACTCAATACTTTAGATACGTTCTTTAATTTGCAAGAATGTCAAAACCATCGTGAACCATTAAAGCATAAACAGATGTTTTCTACCAAGGAGGCGAGGAAAAAGCTACTAAGTTCTTTATAAAGAGTTAGTAAAAGCTTGAATTATGGAAGTTTTAAAAGTATTAAATAAGTTAGAAATATTGTTTCAGGAGTTAGAAATTCAATATAATGATTATTTAAAAAGAGGTACTACCATAGATGACCTGATAAAGAAACTTCTCATGGTAATCGAAAATGATAACTTTAATTCTGCGGAAGCCTATAACTACTGCAAAATCTTAAAGGAATTATTAATAAAAAAACGAAAAATAGATGACCTGAAATTTAAATATGAAAAAATATTAAGTATTTACACAAGCAAAATAATTAGGACTAATATAGATAGGAAAATGAATGATATTAGAAGCAAAAAGTATACATCAAGATTTTTTCATAATGAAGAAGAAATAAGTAAATATCTAAATGAAAGTTAATTAATAAAATACTATTGGATAAACAAGTCAAAAAAATATTTCCTGTTTCCATCTATATAAAAACACCTAAATCTATTTTGCACACTCTTTAAATATAACCTATATTAACATTACAAAACTAATACAAAATCAATACAAAATCAATACAAATAATACAAAATGAATACAGACGTAAGGAGGCTCATATGAAAAATCCTGATTATATTAAGTATCCTCCGACAACAAAAATACTAATTGAGGAGATTAAGAGAGCTTGTGATGATTATGTTGCCCGTAGAATTAATGAGAATGAATTGAAAAGTATTATATGGTCATGGGCTGATAATGTTGGTGAGAAAATGTTCAATGGCTCGTGCGAATTTAACCCTACTATTATTCAAAGGGTAGGCACTAAAAGGCTTACTCTTGTAAACCACATGCTTAATGGACACCAGTACAGGTTCATTTAGTTATAATGACATATTAATCTATTTGGAAAATTAGAATAAGCTATATAACATCACCATTAGAGGCATAAACGCTTAAATCCAGGCATTTATGCTTTTTTCAATGCAATCATAATAACGTCATTAATTAATTTTTATATTCAGAAATGTTATTCTATAAGTTAAGATAATTAAATATTAAAAAATAATTCATTTTAATTTATTTTAGCTTATCATTTAATAATCATATTAAATTTAATTATCATTTTTGAAGGTAATCATTATTGATTAACATAGTTATACCAATGGTTCAACAAATCAAAATTAAATAAGAAACCACAAAAGGAGAAGTTCAAAAATAGCTTCTCCTTTTTAAATTATTAATATTTAATGAAAAGAACTCCGTATATAGTAAAAATACAATATACTATTTTAATTTATTCAACGGTCCAATTGTTCACCTTTATAGGCAAACAACCAGGATACTATATTAATATAAATCTAATAAAATAAGATTCATAATTAATATAAAAATCAATCCTGTTGCTACTATTTTTAAAAACAAATGTTTAGATTTGCTCATAGCAATGGACTCCTTCCATCAATATTCAATTTTTAAATACTAATTATTTATTTTTTGATACATTATGCTTTTAAATGGCATAACATTGATGGTTATTGTACCTTTAAACCTATAAAATTACAATGAAAATAAATAATAACTAAATCTCTTTTTCAATATAATTATTTTAAAATCACGTATCTTTCACTTATTTTACCGCTAATAAAAATGACTTTATCTATATAGTTCTTTCTTTCTTCACTTTTAGATATTCTGCAATCTTCATAAAATAAATTATTTAAAGATTTATCTGGTTTGAAATATATTTTTTCTTTAACATAAGTTGCTATAAATTTATCAGTATTATCCCTTCTTCTTGTAAATGATTTTATATTCTTTGAATAATCAATTGAATACAATAATTCAAATGCAATTTGTCGAATACAAGCGTAAACGGGACTATTATAAAGTGGTTTTTTTTCATTATTTACTAACAAGTATCCTGATAATGAGTTATTCTTGGTTAGATTTGTATATGCTTCATTTAAATTCTTATCAATATGGGCCCCTCCATCTTTATTAGCCACATACAATACAATATCCTTTCTACTGAATACATTTATTTTATCATCTAAAATTATTTCATTCCACCAGTCTTCAAATACTAAACATATTCCTTGTATTTTATTGTCACTTAAACAATGAGGAAGGTATATTCCAATACTTGATGTTGCTAATAATCCTTCATAACTCAGCATGTTCGCAGGTATATATGGCAATGCAGTAGAAAGAAAAAGCATGTGTGTTTTCATATCAAGATGTTTAAACAAAGATGTTGAGTTATCTGTGTCATGTAATAAAATTCTAATAGTTGTAGCAATTCTCTGACCTTCATCTTCAAATCCTGAATCATATGAACTAATTGAATTTTTCAAAAAAAATATTTGAGAGCTTAAATGTTTACGCATATCATTTATATTCTTAACATAATTCATAGCTTATCTCCTTTAAATTTGCAAGAACCTATTTTGTTATTATACTTCATATATTGGAATGCCTTCCCATTAAATAGTGCTAATCCATCATAATTAATAAAGGTGTAGTTTTAATTTATAGTAATCTTTTAGAGATGGGCGTTTAAGATGCTACTATATTATTTATTTAGATAATTGTGCTGACCAAAACTTTCCATCTTGGTCTGATAAATTCACAAAATGAGCATAATCAATCGGCTCTCCACTCTTAAAATATAAATACCCACCATTTTTACTTGATACAGTTAAACTCAGACCTCCATATAAATGTATATTTCATAACACTATGTTCTTCCTTACGAAACCAAATATTTATTTAATTATACTGCTTTTATGAAAAATTGGATATAAACCCAAATACTAACTTACTGTAAATTTATAAATATTTCATTTGCTTATATATTGGGAGATTCAGTGGTATTAATTGTAATTTTTATAGTATCAATAATGACTAAAAAACAATTTTAAGCGTTAAGTCTTTATCGCTTTAGTATACTTTACCTCTATTTAGTCCATGATAGCAGAATTTACTTAATTAACTATAGAAGAAATAAAGAAGATTAAAGAGTTACAAATTAAGAAAACTAACCTTTAAATAATATTTGTTCTTTTTTGGTTGTGTAAGCACTATATTTATTCGTATTTCGCTGATAATTTTAGACATTATATTAATTGTGTTAAAATAGAAAGATAAGAAAAATATTTAATTGTCTTAATTTTTAAAATTGCATTTAACAATGTGCTTATTAATAAATATTAAATAAAATAAACGAGGTATTAATAATAATGAATCAACTAAAGTTTAAAAGTTTTCTTAAAGAAAAATGTAATATTAACTTAACCAAAGAGCAGGAGCAAGTTGTTTTTACTGTTAATGGGCCTATAGCAGTAATTGCAGTACCAGGGTCAGGAAAAACGACAGCATTGATATGTAGAACCGCAAATTTAATTTTGAATAATCAGGTTAACCCGTCAAGGATACTTGCACTAACTTTTAGCAGAGCCTCTGCTGATGATATGGAAACCAGGTTTAATAAAAATTTCAATCAAATAATTAAGCAAAAAATCAAATTTTATACAATACATAGTTTTTCATATAATGTGATTAGAAATTATGCTTCTAAACACAATATCAATTATAAAATAATAGAGAATAATATATCTGATATTAATAAAAACAATATTTTACGTAACCTTTATAAAAAATATAATAGCGGAGATTTTACAACGGATGATAAGATACAGGAAATTACTAATTTCATTGGTTTTTTAAAAAACATGATGATACATTCAGAAGATGTTGAAGATTTATACAGTAGTAAATTTCCATGCGGTAATTTTATTTCTATATATAATGAATATGAGAATATTAAGAAAGAAAATTTTTATATAGATTTTGATGATATGCTTGAATTATGTTATTCAATTTTATCCACCAATTCAAAATTGTTAGAAATGTTTATAGAAAATTTCGATTATATAGAAATAGATGAAAGTCAAGATGTAAGCAAGATTCAACATGAAATAATCAAACTAATTATGGGTAAGAAATGTAACGTATGCCTTGTGGGTGACCCAGACCAGGCAATTTATTCTTGGAGGGGAGCATGTCCCGAAACATTATTGAATTTTAACAAAAGTTATAATAGTGACGCAAAAATATTATTTATGAGCCAGAATTTTCGTAGTACAAAAAGTATTACTAATGTTGCAAATGAGTTTATTAAGATTAATAAAGCTCGATACAACTTGGATATATTTACTAATAATGCAAAAGGAGAACAAATCACTTTAATTGATGTTGAAAACAACAATGAACAAGCAAAATTTATTGTTGATAATATAAAAGAGGACAATAATTTAAAAGAATGTGCTGTTTTGTTTAGAAACAACATTACATCCCTAACTATTATTGATAAATTACTTAAAGCAGAAATACCATTTTATATCAAAGACCCTCCTTTTATTTTTTTTAACCATTGGATATTAAGAGATATTTTAAGCATTATAAAATTTGCATTTAATTTATCTGACATAAATACATTCGAGAAAATATATTACAAGATTAAATCCTATTGTAAAAAAACTGAAATTATTCAATTACATTTTCAATTAAGGGATGATGAAAATATATTTGAATCTCTTTCAAGAACAAGTGTAAATGAGCATTTAAAAATAAGATACGGAGAGTTTATAAAGAAGTTTAGTAAATTGAAAGAGCTTGAACCTTCTAAGTGCATACGATTTATAAGATTTGAGCTAAATTACGAAGAATACATCGAAAATTTTTCAAAAAAGTTTAAATATAACATAAATAATATAGACAATATTTTAAAGATGTTGGAGATACTATGTGGGAATATTAAGAGCATAAATGAATTAGAATTAGAGATTAAAACATTAAATAATAAAATCCAAAATTCAAAAAAATTCAAAGGTGAAAATGTAGTAACATTGACAACAATTCATAGTGCAAAGGGAATGGAATTTGATAAAGTTTTTATAATGGATTTTGTAGACAATGTTATTCCTGCTCCTATAGATAGTAATGATAAACAAGAAATATTATCTCATATTGAGGAGGAGAGACGGATAGCATATGTTGCGATAACGAGGGCTAAAAATAACGTATATATCCTTTATCCTAAAGTAGTTAATCAACAACCTTCTATTTTCTATAATGAGATAAAAAATATTATACAGCAAAATAGAGAATTTCAAACAAATCAAATAAATAATAAAATAATAATGCAATTAAATGAAGGTTTAAATATAAAACATAAAACATTCGGAAACGGATACATAATAAAGAAGGAGAATGATAAAATTTCAGTGCTTTTTGAGGACACAAATAAAGTTATGTGTTTGTCGAGCGAGGTATGTGTAAAAAACAATTTGATACATATACTAAATATTTAGTTTTTGATTATTGCTTACATTTTTATTTTATAATACTATATGAAAGTGTATGTTCATATAGTATTGTGCGGCCTTTGTTTTTTTTATAAAATCATCATATTTTTCATTCTCGAATTGATATTCTAATACCTTTTGAGTAAACTCATTTGCATTAAATGCTTCTTCTAAGCATTCTCGGGCTTAGAACCCCTCTAAGACAAATGGACCGCATGAAGTAAGGGTCACCCATTATACCATTTGAAGGAATACAAGAAGTTATATTGAATTGTATTTAATAAAATACTTATGGTAAATAAAGTTTTGGGAATATAAAGCAGAATTTGAAAGGGGATAATTTATGCCAAATCATTTTGGAGTAAAGGTACTCGAAGGAAAACGTGGACTAAAGTTAACACGAGAAAAATATGCAGTAGTGAGCAACAAAAGCTCATTACCTCATTTTTCGGTGGATATTTACGCTGATGAAGAAGGAAAAATATATTCGGATGAATGGTGTGCGAAACAGCTTGATGACAGTTTGAAAAATTATGACTTAAATATGGAGTATTTTTTTTTATTAAGCCATGATGAATTTAATATAGAAATAAATAAGTTTATTAAAAGTAATAAGTGTTTTGTTGAAGTGTTTGACCTTAATTTGTATGACGAAAAATCAGGATATTATATAATGGTTCTTGATGAATATTGCCAGGTATATATCGGTACAACAGATAACATAAAAAGGCGTATAAGACAGCATTGGAGTAACAGCAAGTCATTTGATAGGCTTCTGTTACCAATGGGGGCTGTTAATTCTTCAATACTTGCATTTGATAGTTTTAGGTCTCTTGATACTACAAGAATTTTTGCATATACGACAAAAATAACATTTGATAAAGAAGACAAATTTATAAATGAATTTTCTCCTAAATTTGTTAGTAATAGACTTGGTGGTGGTAAAATAACTGGTGTTTTACTTCAATTAATTACAATAATGAAAAAGCGTAAGTTGGTGTAGCTTTATTGATTTGGAATATCTATCAATTTTTAAGTAACGACCTTCTGTAGATAGAAATAATCTTGAAAGGGTGTTTAATATGGATTTAAAAGACGTGGTTGAGAGAATTGCAGGGGGCTTAACAGATAGTTATATAAGCATAGCTACAGACGTTCCAGTGCAAGAGGTTAAACGAATTAGGGGTATACTATTAATAGATAAAAATTTATATGCTCCCAAAGTAGCTAACACAGCACGATTGAGAGAAAAAAAAGAAGTTGTTATTAGAGCTATAAAAATGGGATTTACAAATAGGGAAATAGTAGAGTTAACCCATTTTAATGATTATATAATAGCAGAAATAAGAGACACAATTGATATAAATAATAATTTATATTTCTGTGTTTTACAGCTTAAAAATGCGGTAAGAAAAAAAGAAATATTAAAAAATGAAGAAGATATAATGGAAATCACAATAAATGCTATTAAAAAAGGGCTAACAAATGAAATTATTAAAGAAATTACTGATTTTCCTTTAGAAGAAATAGAAGCATTTAGAGCAACATTAGCCTAAATAGAGATGTAAAGAGACGAAGGTTTTGTATTAGTAAGAAGGGATAGTTTGTACTTACTATGTTAGTATCTTATTTAGTTTATTTATTATAAAAAAATTAATGCGAGGTGACTTTATAATGGATTTAACAAGAGAACAAAGGCTAATGTTACAGGCGATTTGGAGTGTATTAAAAGATAAATTGGTGAACTTTACTGGCAAGACCAGTAACAGAAATGTAACACTTGTTGCTTCAATGGAAATTATTCGTAATGATACTTTAAAAATGTTTTCAAATTACACAGAAGAAGAAGCTAATATTGCTTCAAAGTTTGTAGAAGTTGTTATAGATACTGTACTTACTACAACCTCCTTACAAAAAACAATAGCTAAAGTAGATACATTAATAGGAGGTCAATTATAATGCAGAAGTTATATAAAGAAAAATATGGAAATGGATTTATAATTATGGAAATAGAAAAAAAAGAAGACGGACAAAACTGGATTAAATTTTGGGGTAAAGAGAGCAAAAATTCTCAAATTATGCTTTTTATTATGGAAAATAAAATTAATGTAGAAAATATAGATGAATTAGATAATAGTAAGTTTATAGAATTGCTAAATTTTAGTACTATATCTGATGAAGCTAAAACACTTCTATATAATATGCTTAAATAGAAAAAGGGCAATGAAATTGAAAGCATGGAAAATTAGTGGTTTCGCTATAAGGGGTGTCGCCAACATTTCCGACAAAACCCACTCTAAGACAATAATTGGATACTAATTAAAGTTTTTACCTACGTTAATCCAACTATAACCATAAACAAGCACCCTAAAGGTTAAATTCAAATTGTTTTGAAACTTTGTTTTTGGTAATAGTTTTAGAACTGAAAACTTTTGTAACTTTCAAAATATTGATTACCAAGTTATAACTACAAATTACATTTAGAATAAAGTGTTTGTATTATTCTTGTAGTAGCTTCTGAACCCATAACTTTACTGACTCACATTAACCTACTAACATAACTTTTGGGGGAGATAGGCAAAAACACCCAAACTCCCTACAAAAAACAATTTCTTCTTTTATTTTGCTCATAATTTATAATTTCTCTTACTCCTATTTATAAAAGTATTTTTAACAACAATTATAATTTGATATAATTATATAATTAGCATATTCTTTTAATTTTTTATTTTCAGTATTGCTATTAAACATAATTTCTTTAAGTTCTTCTGATGTATATTTTCTATTTTCGTTTGTGCCTTTTTTCTTTGTTGTATATCCCATTTGTTCCAAGGTCTTACTAACTGCTCCATAATTAAAGTATTTACAATATAATTTAATTGCCTTCTCGTCTAAACTATTATCTTCATTGATTTCTAACTCTTCTAAGGTAACTTTATCATGTAATTTTGCTACTTCACTAACTGCAAATATAATACTTTCCTTTTCCTGTTTCAATGTCTCATACTCTCGTTTTATTGTTTCTTTTATTTTCTGCAATTTTAATATCTTTTGCTCAGAAACTCCATCACTATATTTATTTTTACATATTATTTCTAACGTACCTTCACATTCTTCAATACTTTCATTTCTCCAACTTATAAAAAAATCATCTTTTAGTGATGATTTAAGAATATTTATTAATGACCTTTTAAAAATTAATAGGTCATTATCTATGCTCTTATTATTCCTTAAATTCATTTCATAAATTTCTAACTCAGTATCCTTTAAAAAACTTCCATTGGGCTGATATTCATTTTTTATTAACCAAGCTTCAATGCCTTTAATTCTTTCATTGTATGTAATTTCATGTATTTTATATTTATCATACTTCATAACTTCTGCTGTTGTTTTAACCATTGCTATTTCACCTTTATATAGGTGGCTCAGTATTGTTGGTATATGATTAAGTATTTCCGTTCCGTATCCCTTGTTTTGGTACTCCTCATGTAGTGCTATATAATTTAATTTTACATAATATCTTTTTTGGGAATACTCTGTCCATGTAACATTGCAATCTATCTCACCTATTATTAATTCTTTATCTTTACTTTTTAAAACAATATCTATCTTTATATTTTCCCCTTTTTCAGTGAAGAACGTATACTCGTTATCCTTGTCTTTGTCTTCACTTATTTCTATTGGGTTTGTTCTTTCATTTGCAATTTTCAACTCGTATCCTTGGACATACTGAGGAGTATTCCTATTAATGGTTTCTATTGCCCTATCAATAAATTGAATACATATACTTTTATTTTCTGCTATGTCTTTTAATTCTTGGATTCTAATTTCTTTTGCTTCTGAATGTTTAAGCAGTTTCTTTTCAACCTCATTAATTTTCATAATTTATCTCCTTTAATACGTATCACAATGTTGTATATATATCAATTTTGGGGATATATATAGCTTACAATAAAATTATAACATGCTTTCTATATTTTTGAAATAAACTATATGCTTTCATATATTTATGGAGGTAAAAATATTAATGTAATTTAATTGTGAATAAGTAAGTTTCATTAATAAAAAATGATTAAAACAGCTTAAATTGTTGCAGTTAAACACCAAATAATATTATTTTGTCGGTATTTATACAACTACAAAATCACGATTCAATTTTCTTAATGGTATTATATTGTATTTATGGGCATCTCAATGTAATTGTATTGTATTTCAATATATGTTATTATTTTATAATATGGTAATTTTAACTAAGGAGTGGATTTAAAATAAGGGGATGATAGTATAATGACTGAAAAAGAGTTTCTAACAAAACTTATTGAGTATGTGAATTATAGTGAATATGAGGATAAAAAAGAGTTATTAAAGGTTTTAAAAGAAAGTTACATTTTATTTGACAAAACAAGTGACTTTACAAGAAAAGATTGGCAGTCGTGGGAGTATGTAGAATTGAGAGTTCCTATTCCTATCATTTCTAAAGCTGAGATATATAAAAAATATTTAGGAAAGATATGTGCAGAAATATATATAGAAACTAAAGAGTATGACTTTGGCGGAATGTTTATAAAACCTGGAAATTCAACAATAACATCAGAAGAAGAAAAATTGCAGATGATACATTTTGAAGATATACAAGAACAGATAATAGAGCAAATAAAACAAGCAAAATATACTATATGGGTTGCTGTAGCTTGGTTTACTGATGAAGTGTTATTTAAAGAGCTATTAAACAAAAAAAATGAAGGATTAAACATACAAATTATAATTATTGATGATGAAATCAATAAAAATTATGGTTGTAAGTATGAAGAAAATTTTGAAACATATAGGTTAAAAAAAGATGGTTATTTTGAGAATATTATGCACAATAAATTCTGTATAATAGATTTGAAAACTGTAATACACGGTTCTTATAATTGGACTAAAAAAGCACGATATAACAAAGAAACAATTAGTATTGATACAGATAGAACAATAGCGGACAAGTTTGCAGATGAATTTATAAAGTTAAAGAGTTAGCAATATAGCTCTTTATTTTTTTTACACAAAAAGCTTATATCTATTTTACATAGTAATTAAAAATGTAGGCTATTTCTCTTCCTTTAATTTAGCTCTTCCCTAAATATTGTTAGTAACTGTTAAGAACACCTTTCGAGGTGTTCTTTTGTTTAATTAGTATCCCATCTATTAAATAACACCCTTCTCAGTGACCCTTTAACTCAATATACGCTCTCCTAACACATCATTGCTTAAATAGTATCCTTTGATACTACTGCCTCTTATATAGCGTTACTGCTAACGTAACCCTGTTAAAAACCACTGCCATATCCTATTAAGTTTAGGCTTTATTTAAGAAAGATGTTGATAACAATATAATTATTATAGGGTTAAGTCTCTATAGTAGCTAATTTCTATGACACATACATATCATGCATAAAAATCGTTGTTAATTTCAATTAACAACGATTTTTACGTTTATCCACATACTACAAATACTTTATAGTAATAACAGCGTAGCTGTTATTACCCTACGTGTTAGATTTAGCTGACCCACACTCGATATATTTGCTGATTCCTATAGCTTGTTAATCTACGACAAGTAACTTTCACTCCTTGTTTTTCTACAAGCTTATCTGCTAACGCTTTTATTTCATTTTTTTCGCCTGTAAATATAAGTCTGTTAGTATTTTTGGGAATAACCATACTTCTAAAATTCACCAGAATCACCTCCCATTCATATCTTGCACCTTAATCATAGCACCTAAAAATAATACTGGAAATGCCCTTAAAATAGCCGAATTTTCTGTCATTTAAGGATATTATTAATAAATTAACTTAATCTTTAAAAAATTAACTTTTTCTATAAAAAGGTTTACAAAATGTTAACAGATATTATTTATCATATAAATTTTTAAAGAACCCTTAATTCAAATAAGCTATGCTGATGTCTTTTATTATCAAACATATAATTTTCAATATTCTATTGTGATAAACTTAAAGCAACCTCACATGGTTGCTTTCCAATTTCAACATTGTTCTTTAACATAGCCTAAGTTTAATACGTAATCACACTGCACTCGGTAATCTTCCATATATCTATATTTTATTAAATCATACATATCAAAAACTTCCAGAGAAAGTGTTTTCCTTGTAAATACTACATTTTCTATTTCATGTAGATACTCTCTTATTTCTTCATCTAATGCAGTTACTATTTCTCTGCTTTTTATTTTATTTGACATTAACATTAATTGGTATACTAATTTAACACTTCCACTTATATCCATTATTTCACTCCCATATTGGTAATTTAATAATCATTATGCCCTTACACATAAATCTCAATCATATTACGAGGGAAGATATATGACTTTTGCTCCCCTATTATTTTATTAATGTTGGACTCTTATTAATAATAATACCTTGAAGTTCATCAATTTTACCTAAATATAGATTTATAAGGTTCTGTTTTTTACTTAAATCACTAATTAAATAATTGTTAGTTCCTCTGCTTTTAGAAAGTTCATTTGATAATTTTCCATTGTCTTTTACCAAGCGGTCATATTCTTTTTCAAGGTTTTTTAAATAGCTTTTGGGGTTATCATCACTAATTCTTCTACTATCTTTATATTTACATACCTTATATTCTTTTAATAATTCTTCAACATGGTCAGAACAAAAAGTAGCTCCACAGAAACCTGTTATTTCCATTAGTTTCTTAGGAGTAATAACACTTCTTTCTTCTTGTAATATAATTATAGCTTCACGAACTTTATTTATAGTATTCACTTTTTTATCATCGTTGTATTTCTTTAATCCATCATTTCTTTTTCCTTTTTCCCTTTGCATAAATAATCCTCCCTTAATATTAATTTTCAGTTAATCTGCTAACATTTTCATACATACATCTAAATTTTGTTTTGCTATATCTCTATAGATAACATTATTATTGTTACTGAAAAATATATAATCTTTATTCCACATTTCAGCTTCCTTTTTATAAAAGTCGATAAATCTACTCTTTTTTTCTCCACCCTTACATTTATTTTCACTTTCCGAATCAAATTCGCTACATCCTAAACAAAGATAAGGGTCGAATACATCATTGTTTGGGCAAGAGAATTTGTCTGAACAAACCCCCAAAGATGAACCACCAGGGGTTACCAACTCATGGGATTGTCTTTTGTTTAGTAATCGCTTCAAAGCCATTTCTCCAAGAATATGTCCTCCAAATTCTATATTATTCTCAGAGTTTGGCTCACTTTCCCGATTATATTTATATTGTATTTTTTTCTGTTCATCTTCAAGGTGATGGTAATAAGTTGTATTCATTATATCCGTTGTATGCCCACTTTCTGATTTTGTCTCGAAACCAGAAAATCCACTATCAAGTCTATCTGTTATTTCTTTATGCCTAAGCTGTTTAGGTGTAATATGATATTCCTTACCCTTATATTTTAAGTTGTATAACTCACAAATAATTTTAAATTCATAATAAATTTTTTTGGAATCTGCTATGGATACTTTTGAATCTGAGATTCTAAATTCTTTAATGCCAGACTTTCTAAATTTAGTTTTATTCAAGCTACAATTCGGAAATGTGAATAATAAACCTCTTTTATCTTCTGGTAATAAATGCTGATATTTTTTAGATATTTCTTTTTGCTTCTGTATTAGTTCAATAAATTTTATTTCAATTTCAGTCTCAGCATTTATATATAAAACTTTATTTTGTACTTCCCCATCAATGCTTTCTTTCAAATTTGGTATAGTAAGTGTATACATACTTCCAAATGGTCTTAGACAATTTTCTATTAATATTCCGCATATGTCCACACCTCTGTTTGGATATAACCTAAGATAAAAATAAGAAATTTTTATCCATGTTGGAATATAATCTTCATGTATGAAAATCCAGTCCAATTTATTAGTAATTTCTTTTGGCGGATAATTACTATCATTTTTTTTATCTGTAGTCTTTATCTTAAATGGGTTATCTTGACTTGAAATAAGAGTATACTTAGGCAGTTCTGGCCATCCTTGCATAGTGTTTAAAAATACCCGTAGATTACTCCACCGCTTTCGTCTTTCAACATTCCCTATGTTGGAATTATTTTTTAAATTCTTTTTATAATCCCCTATAATATTTCTATTTAAATCTTTTAAATCCACCACAACATATTTTTCAAATAAAAATTTATTAAATCTATTAAATTCTCTTATTATATTTTGAATTGTAGAAATTTCAGAGAAGTGTTTTAATGCAAAATATTTCACAAAATCTTTATACTTTTCTGGTGTTTTAGAAAAATCTAATGTCAGCGAACTGTCTGTTACTGAATTTGATTTTTTATTTTTATTACAAAACCATATATCGTCTTTAAAGTTAATGTTATCTCCTAATTCTTTTAGTTGAATAACTAAATTTACCCGCAGCCCTTCATCATATAAATCATCTATAAATACTCCTACTAATTGATTACTAAACTTCATTTGATATACCTCTTCCCTTTATCGCATTTATCACATTCAAGTAGCTTTTAATATCTTCAAGAAGTTCTTTGTACTCCTCAAATTCTTTATATTGTTCATATTGTAATTTCAAGTTATCCTTATAAAAGTTATCAAGTTCATTCTTGCTTTTTAAACTATCATCTCTTAACTCTGTCCATGCTTCCAAATTAGGAGTACCTGCACAAAGTTTTTTACAGGACGCACAAGATATTGTTTTATTAGTATCTTTCATTAGGCAAGGTTTAAAAATATTTCTTTTACACAAACCTAAAACTGTTCTTTTATAGAATACCTTTCTATACTCGGTGCAATAGTGATTAAAAAGTTGCTCCCTTTCACTTTCGGTATATTCTTCTAAGTTCTCTTTCGATATTGCTTTTTCAAACTCTTCTTTAAAACGAACTGTATTCTTATCTGCTATAAGTAGTTTATCTGCTTCTGCATAATACCTTTCTGTTGTTTTTTTGTTTGAATGTCCTAATTCAGTTTTAATTTCTTCTACTGTACTTCCATTTAGAATCATCTCTATAACAATTGTTTTTCTAAACTGCCTTGTTGTAACATTAATTTCCTTTCTTAAATCAACAGCTAATGTCTTATTTATAGCTTTGTTAATCAACTTATTGTTATCTAAAATGCCAATGAAATTAAAATTCCTTTTTCCTTTTTTATAAATAAATATTTCTTTTATTTTGTTTATTTCTCTTAATTCTTTTGTATTTTCAATTTGAGCTTTTATTTCATTAATAACAACATCATTTACATAAACTTGCTCATATTGATTATTGGGGTCTCTTGCTAATTTAGCTTCTATTACCTTCCAAGGAATGTACCTTAACATCTGTTTTCCATCTTTATCTTTAAAATCAAGACAGTCCTCAGTTAGATATGCTATTTCCTTAAATCTCCTTGGAGTATTAATCATTATAATTATAATTCTCCCAATAGCCTCATTTCCTACTTCATTTATATTTTTAGGAATATCATCCATAACCTCTTTAGCTATAATTTCAGTATTCTTTATAGTATTATCAAGTTTTTTAAAACGTACATTTACAAATAAATTATAAGTTGGTTTCTGATAATCAAAACCACTCTCTTCAATCAACCATTCAATAAATAATTTCATCGAAGTTATATAAGTTGATACAGTCTTCATCCCTACCATTTTTTTGTCTTTACCTTTTCTATTTCTTAGGTGACGATAAAGAGCTTTTATCATATCCATTTTAATATCTTTAAACGATAGAATACAGTATGTATCAATAAAATAAGTTACACTTTTAACATTTCTAAAATAATTATCTATTTGACTAAATAAAGAAGTTTTACCTTTGTTGATTTCTTGCTTTTTTATTAAACTTTTGTAATAGTGTTTTAATACTAATTTTAAGTTATTGTTTTTTATAGTTTCAAAATTAAGTTTTTTTGTTTTAACTTCACCATTTGAAAAGTAATTATAATACCATATATCATCATTAATATCTATTTTATTAGCAGTATCCGTATTTTTTATTAAAGCATGTTTTTCAATTAAACATTCTCTACAAAACCCAATATAAATATTAGAATATTTTTCTCCTAAACTATCCTTAAACAAACTGTTAATTTTCACTGGATTAATTCCAAAGGCATATTCTAATAAGGTGGAACTGTTTTTTATCAATATATTTTTTTTATATAACTGGTCAGCATGATATAGTAAATATTCATTAAATAAAATAGAAAACTCATTGAAAATGATTCTAAAAAGAATTGACAACTCAATTTTAAAAGTAGTGTTTTTTAAAAATTGAGTAAAAAGCTTTTTTTTAATTAATATTTCTTTTATTTTAGGAATTATTAATAAATGTTTATAATCAACCCTGTATTCATAAGTATTTAATTCATTATATTTTAAATAAACATTTGCTAAGGAATCATTAACAATATCTGTATACTCTATATTTATGCGTCTAAATTCGGGTACCCCACACTTTAGGTTGACACACTCTTCATAAAATATGTAGTTTGTTATAAAGGGAAAAGTTGGCTTAAATCTTATATTTTCTGTGACAACATTATAAATGTACTTCTCTGTGAGACTTTTGAGACAATTTATACTAACGCTAATTATCTTAGTTAAACCGATTGTCTTTACCACTTGATATAAATTCTCATTATTTTCCATTTTATATTTTAATAATTTAATAGAATTAGTTTCCATTAAATTTATTATTTGTGTAGGAAATTTCAAACACTTCAAAAAAATTTCATTTTGACTTAAATTAGATAATGAAAGTTGGTGTTTAACTTGTACATTCATAATATATCTAATAAATCTATTAAGTGTTATTGGCTTATTTTCCTCATTTAAGTATTTAGTTATCATATAATCAAAATACTCCGTTAATTTGTCATTAAAAACACTCATACAAATATTAAAAACTGATGATAAATTAATATCATCATTTTCAATTCTTTCTTTGTTTATTAATGAACTCCCTATCTTTTGGACAATATCATTTACCTTTTCAACTTCATTTCTTTTAAAGTCTATAACTAATAAATTTGTGTTAATTTCATTAATATTCCACACTGATATATTATTTCCACAGTCATATCTTACAAATAGTATATTGTATATTTCTTTTTCTTTATAATTTATTTCAATTGTTGAATTATCCAAGCTATACATCTCTTTCTCTCCTATTTATCTTTTTTGAAGCACTTAGAGCAATATCATTATCAAATTTCTTTTTATATAACTCTATAGTTTCTTCGCTATTCCATCCTAATACAGTCATTATTTGCTGATTTGTATACTCAAGTTTAATCATTTGCTGTGTTAAAGTATGTCTACCTGCATGAGTAATAACTTCTTCTGGATTGAACCCAGACTTCTTGCCTACTCTTTTTAATATCTTTCGATAATTCCCTTGTTGTACTTTCTTGCCTTTACTATTGGTCGCCAAGTTAATAAATAGATATGGCTCAACACCCTCGAAGCCCATTTCATTTTCAATAACGTCTCTTTCAGTAAATAAATAGTCTTCTATAATTTGGCAAACACTCGGCTTTAAATATAGCCACCTTAACATCGTCTTAGATTCTGATATATATACTTTTTTTTCTGAACTTATATAATCTTCTTTTTTTATTGTTACTATTTCTTCTATTCTTCCACCTGCTAACCCAAGACAAAAAATAGCTAAATCCCTCTTTGTGTTAAAATTAGTTTTTATTATTTTAATGTCTTCTTTTGAATACCATTTAATATGTTCAACTTTGTTATTCTTGCATGAACTTCTTTTTATACCCAAAATTTCCATAAAGTCTTTTGACCAAATATCAAAATAGTCAAAATTTATAATTTTTGTTTCATTTTTATAATCTTTCTTCTTTTTATTTTTTCTATTTTTTATTTCATAATATTTTTGCATTTCATAAGTTATTTCTGGGTTTTTCATGATTTTATCAACGTTAAACATTTCATCTAACCAAAGATAAAATTCTTTAATTACCAGAGCATTAGTGTCTATAGTGTTATATCCTATTTGTATTTCAACCGTAGATATATTTTTCTTAGGATTTTCACGCATTATTTTTTTTAAAAAATTAACTATTAAAACTGAATCTTTTACGTCATAAAATTCCACTCCAAATCTATCTATATACTCTAAGTACCGTTTTAATTTATAAGCATAACCTTTAGTTGTACCTTCTGTGCTTAAAGTCGACAACCAATTATTAATGATTGTCAATGGCATATCATTCTTAGTTATTATCTTTCTTATAGTTTCAATCTTATAAGTCTCATCATAATAAATTGCTTCTTGAAGTTGAAATACATTTTCTTTTTTTATAACTTTAACAACCTTTTTTTTCTCCAATATTTCTCTTGATAAATTCATAATAATACCACCCATAATAACCACTCCTTTTTTTGTATTAACAACATATGCTTTTTTCAGAAAACGGTAATTTAAAATTTACAAAATAAAAGAGGATGCTGACCCTTGGTCAACATCCTCTTTTTATGTATTAATTTATTATTATTTTTATGTAAAAAATTACATTTATCTCTAAATTTATTCATTTTGCTTCTCTCCACATACAATTTATTTATATTGAAAATATATAAATAAGTATACATTATAACCATGAATAATTCAATATGTAATTTACTCTTATTACTCTCTTTAATATCAATGTATCACATAGATATTTTATAATATTTATATAAAGAGTAGCTATTTGGTTATTAAAACCTCATCTCCTACTGCAAAAATAGAATTGTCTTCATTTAGTAATTTTAGTATATCTACTTGCATAGAATCACAATCTTGAAATTCATCAACTAAAATATGCTTAAATAAAGCTCTGTACCCCTGCAGTATTGTATAGTTTTTTATAAACAAATCTCTACAGCCTATTTGGAGATCATCAAAATCAAATAAGTTTTTTTCTTTCCTATACTGTTCATAAATATTATAAGCTGCTATAAATATTCCCTTATCAATACTTGAATCAAAATTTTCCATTTCTTTCCCACTTGTTTTAAATACAGAAATATTATTTATGACTTCCTTTACTTTTTCATCGCTTACCTCATCCAAATATGACATCAGCACATTTTTTATTAACTTATAAACCTCTAGTGTATCGATTATATTTATCTGTCCATAATAATTTTTAAGAATCTTATAAAACAAGCCATGAAAGGTTCCAAAAAATGGCACCTTACCTTTTCCATTGATAGCAATATATCTGTTTTTCATATTAATAGCCGCTGCTCTTGTAAATGTAATGACTATAATATTACTCTGGTTAATGTTTTGCTGATTTATTAAATTAACAATTCTATTAACTATAACCACTGTTTTACCACTACCTGGTCCAGCAGTAACCAATAAATTTCTATTATCCGAAAAAACTGCTGCTCTTTGCTCTTTACTTAAATTTGAATTTATTTTATTGTTAGTCACTTTATTATTCATACTGCGATTGTTCTCCACCTTCATCCACCTACTTTAAATTGTCATATATTATGTTTATACCCAAAATGCTATTGTAATAATCACATTTAAATATTAAAATATAAATATGTTATAATTCCATTATATACTTTTATTAAATTTCAAAGGGGAAAAAATTATGAAACACTCAAAAGATTTTAATGTACATAATGAAAGAAACCTAACAATGCTAGTAGATTTTTATGAATTAACTATGGGTAACGGTTATCTCCATAATAATGTTCAAGATAAAATTGCCTACTTTGATATGTTTTTCAGACGAATACCCGACGGTGGCGGCTATTGTATTATGGCTGGAGTACAACAATTGATTGAATATCTTTCAGATTTAAAATTTTCAGATGATGATATAGCCTATCTAAAAAGCAAAGATATTTTTTCAGAGGATTTTATGGATTATCTAAAGAATTTTAAATTTTCTTGTGATGTATGGGCGGTGCCGGAAGGTTATCCTGTTTTTCCTGGGGAACCCTTAGTTATAGTTAAAGGACCTGTTATGCAGGCTCAATTTGTTGAGACAATGATACTCCTCACAATAAATCATCAAACCTTAATAGCTACTAAAGCAAGTAGAATATGTAGAGCTGCAAAAGGTAGACCTGTTATGGAATTTGGTTCTAGACGTGCTCAAGGCTATGATGGTGCTATATATGGGGCTCGTGCTGCTGTTATTGGTGGTTGTGCTGGTACTGCCTGCACCATAGCTGATGAAATGTTTGGTATTCCGGCCCTTGGTACTATGGCTCATAGCTGGGTACAACTTTTTGATAACGAATATGACTCCTTTAAAGCTTGGGCGCAGACTTACCCTGATAATTGCGTACTGCTTATAGATACTTATAATGTACTACTCTCTGGTGTTCCAAATGCCATAAAGGTATTTAATGAGGTGCTTAAACCTATTGGCAAAAGACCTAAAGCAATTCGAATTGATAGCGGTGATATTACTTATCTAACCAAAAAGGTTAGAATAATGTTAGATGATGCTGGATACGAGGATGTAAAAATCACTATTTCCAATTCCCTTGATGAATATATTATAAGAGGAGTTTTGGAAAGCGGGGCACAAATTGATAGCTTTGGTGTAGGTGAAAGACTTATTACCGCAAGATCAGAACCAGTGTTTGGCGGTGTTTATAAACTAGTTGCTGTTGAGAATGATGGACAAATAATACCAAAAATTAAAATTAGTGAAAATGAAGAGAAAATTACAAATCCTGCTTTTAAAAAGCTATATAGAATTTTCGACAAAACATCACACAAAGCCATTGCAGATTTAATTACCCTGCACAATGAGGAAATTGATGAAAGCAAACCTCTTGAAATTTTTAATTCCATATATACTTGGAAAAAGAAAAAAATTAAAAATTACTATATAAAAGACCTTATGGTTAAAATTTTTGAAAATGGAGAGTCTATTTATGAATCACCCTCTGTTATGGAAATAAGAGCATTTTCTGCTAAAGAAGTGTCTAAATTATGGAGTGAAGTCTTAAGATTTGAAAATCCTCATGCCTACTATGTGGATCTTTCTTCTACTTTATGGAATCTTAAGCAGGGATTATTAAATTATTATTCTGAAACCTTTGAGGAGTAACAATAATAGCAAGAATAGAAGGAGGTATTATGGAACAAACTTTAAAAATCAAACTTTCCAAAGATGCTCATGATAAGCTTATAGAAATGCTTAAACAAACCGATGAGTATACCAGCGTAAGATTTATGGACGCAAAAGGTTGCTGTAAATCAGCAAAAGTTGACATTTACTTAGACAATTTTAAAACGGGGGATATAAAAAATAATATTGATGATTTACCAATATTATATGATGAAACTCTTTTGGATAGCATTGTGGAACTCACAATAGCCTATAGTGATTCTAAATTTTGGGTTAAAACAGTTTCCACAAAAGATAGTAGCACAAATTGTTCTAAGTCTGATAGTGACTCCTGTGGTGGTTGCTCTGGAAATTGTGGTTCACATTAGACACAAAAATAACGTCCTATGGTATACCATTGGCCGTTATTTTTTTGTGCAAATTTCGAAAAATCACTTAAGTAATAAAGTTAGTTTTTATTTCAACTCAAGCATACCATTGAATAGGTGAAATAAAGTATGAACTATACATATATTATTGGACCATCAATTTTTCGCAACAAATCTACAGTTTTGTTATAACCATCTTTACAACTAAGCTCAGGAAACCAAATAGCAATTTCACGTTCTGCACTTTCATGGCTATCAGAGGCATGAACTAAATTGCGAGTTTTATCTAGTGTAAATTCCCCTCTAATGCTTGCCAATTCTGCTTTTACAGGATCCTTATCTCCATTGATTTTGCGTGTTACATCAATAGCTTTTTCACCCATCAAAATCATTGCACACATTTTACCTCCAGTAACATAATTTATTAATTCTTCAAAATATTCTCTTCCCTCGTGTTCCCTATAATGCTCTTTAGCATCCTCCGTGGTGGCAGTAATCAATTTTAGCTCCGCAATTTCTAGTGATTTCTCTTCATAGTGATTAAGAATTTTTCCAATTAGTCCACGTTTAACTCCATCAGGTTTAATTAAAACCAAGGTTCTTTCCATTTAAATTCACATCCCTGTTTTGTATTAACTATAAACTAAATTATATCCTATTATTATAAATAATACACATTCACCTATAAACAATCCTATGAATATTTTTCTTTATACAACATTCTTAATGGAGAGGTTTTATCCTCATTAAATAAATCATAGTCAGAAATATTCTTAATAGTGAAGGGTTTGAAATTTTTCAAATCAAGAAATGGGCATTTCCCTCCATTATCCGCCCATTTATAGAATGCACACTCCTTAAAACAGTCTGTCTCTTCTTCCATAGTTGTTAGAAAAGGACACTGTAACATTTTATCACCCCACTCCCATAATTTGTTATTACAGTAACATTGTTACCGTGGTAACATTATAAGACATTTTAACAATAAATTGAAGTGTTTTTTTAAAAATTCACAATAATCATACAATATAGAAATATGAACCTATTTATTTACACCATCCTTTAAATACTTCCACTCAACAACATCACTAGACTTTAATTTATAGGCTCCACAACTTACTCCTGGCTTAGCTCCATTTACGTAATAACACCAACCACTTAAAGCTCCCTTGCCTCTTGCCTTAAGGTTGTTAATCATTGTAAAATAAACTGCTTCGCCTCTCCCTGAGGCACTATAGCTAATACCTCTATTATCTAGTTCACTTAATGTAATTTCACCTACTGTTTTATTTTCAGTACTTATATTTATAGATAAAATGATTTTACCAGAGATATCATCTTTAATTACCAAATTAGGTTGTTTTTTAGGTTCAGGAACCTTTGTAACCGCCTTTTTAGATACCTCCTTTGAAACCACTACATTTTTAGTACTCTTCGCTTTTGTTTGTGGTATCTTTTCCACTGTTTTATTATCTGTTGCGCTTTTTACATCTGTTTGTGTTTTACTTTGAACCTTTGTCTTTGTCTGTGCCTTCGTAATTATTGGTTTTACATCTTGTTTATCATTTGCTTTTACACTAACTTCTCTTGAGGTTTGACTGCTGGTTTTCTGCTCTGCTGAAACACTTTTTTTATTAAGGTACTTATTTTGCACAATTTTAGAACCATTTAATAAACCTAAACTTACCAAGATAACTACAGCTATAAGTATTATTTTCTTTTTCATTGAAATTCCTCTTTTCTATATTGACATAAAAGGGATTGCGCCGTAAATATTATTTTTCACTTTTAACCTTTTTTGTGTAAAAACCTCCTATAGCAACAAATGACATTCCTAGAATTATAAGCATGTTATTATCAACAAAGGCACCAGTGGCAGGTAATTTACCAATGTTTACCTTGTTTACACTTTTATCTTCTTTTACACCTTTAACTACATTATTGTCTTTAACTACATTATTGTCTTTAACTCCAGTATTACTTTTAGTATCTGTTAAAATAAATATTGGCAATTTTTTGGAATTAATATTGCTAGAATAAAAATCATATTTCCCAGAAGTTTTATATTCACGAATAGCTATTAGTGCACGGAGACTCTGTTCTGTAGATGTATAGTTTGATGATCCCTCTTCTAATAAATGCTTAAATCCACCATCCTTTGCTTTAAAGGATAATAAAGCTGATACTAAATCCCCTTTGCCTTTAGTGAATGTTTCTCCCTCTGGATTTATTCCTAGAGAAGTAAGTCCTAGTACAACAAAAGCCGTAGTTTCACTGGCTAAACCATATTGGCTAACGCTATATCCACTTTCATTTTGTAATATAGACATAGTTTTAACTGCAGCATCAATAGATTCTTTGACTTCAGGTTTTGTATTATAAAATTCTGAAAGAGCATTTATGGCAGCTCCAGTCATATCTGGGTCTACTTTTTCACCGTAATATGTCCATCCTACTATTTTATTTCCCTCTGCTACATAACTTAACTTGGATTTCAATATAATACTGACCAACTTTTCTTTAGTTACCTTATAATTCTCTTTTATGTTAGCATAATTATAAGCAAAGATTCCAAACACTGCATCATTAATTAAAAATGTATTTGCATCCCTATTAAATAATTCAGATACTAAATTGTATCCTTGAACATTATAAGGTGTAAACCCTGCCGCCGTGAGGCCCATGATTAATTTTTCCATATCCGTATTGCTAATATCTTTTACACCACTAGTTTTAATATTATCCATACTTTCTTTTAAGAAACTAGTATCTACCTTTTTACCTAGCTTGTTCAAACTCATAGCAGACCAAGTATTAAGTCCCTTTGCTGTAACATTTGAGGTTGATGAAACAATTGCTTCAGAAATAGATTTTGAATTTTTAGTGTTATCTACATTTCCAGTTCCACTGTTCTCATTACCATTGCTACCTGGAGTTATTCCTTCTCCTATAGTAAATTTTATTTCATCATAAACTACTTTTGGGCACCCATCTGTTCTAAAATCATTTAGTTTAAGAGTATGGGTTCCCTTTTTCAATCCTTCTTTAATAGTAATTTTATTATTCACAACTTGCATCTTCGCACCATCAATCTCAGCTTTTATTCCATTGATAGGTTGAATTACTGGCTTTCCAGTTGTAAAATCATTATACATATTATTTAAACTTATAGTAAGTTCCATATTTGCTTCCACTGTTGAATACTCTATTTTATTTGAAGTCAGTGTTCCCATATCACCATAATAAAAAATAAGTTTATCCCCATTTTCTAATTTGGCAGCATCAATGCCTGTATTTATATCTTCATAACTATTATTTCTATTAATTGCATAAGACCATCCATCATATCCACCAAATTTACCACCCTTTATTCCATTAACTTCTGAAATAAATTTTCCGTACTTTCCGTCTGTTGCAACCATAGGTATATTATTTACATCTAAAACCTCTTTTAAAGCCTCAAATCCATTTGCTTTACTTGATTTCCCTGTTGTAATTACTTTATCAAAACCTTGTACCTGCACTGAAACCTGAAAATTATTTTCTACTGCGTAGGCTACGCTAGACGCTCCTGTGAAAATCTGACCTATAACAAATAATACTATCAAAGCCATGGTGTAAATCTTATTTTTCATTGTTTTTCTCATTATTTTTTCCCCCTAGAATTTTTTTTATATTTAAAAGCCTATGAATTTTATTTTTCAAACTATAGACTTGATTTTTTAATGTTTTTAATATAAGTAATGTCTAATTTACTCTTAAATCTTGTTAGAACTTTGTAGAAGCTTTCATAAAAAATCATAGCAAAAATAAAATTTCCCACTGCATGCATTACATCTGCAGTAATGCTAGTTAAATAGACGGTTAAAATACCTTTTATACTAATTGGATCTACAATTACAAGCACAGACCATAAATTCATTATCCAATCAAACAAAAACCCATATAGGAAACATATGATTGCAAATTTTTCTACAGAAAGTTTTTTGCTCCTTTTACCTATTAAACCTGAAATTGCCCCCACAATACCCCAGGCAAGCATTTGCCATGGGGTATATGGTCCTTGTCCAAGAAAAATATTTGAAATAAATGCTGCTGTGCTTCCCACTAAAAATCCCTCGTAAACCCCAAAAACCAGTCCAGATAAGGCTACTAAAAAGGTTGTTGGCTGCACATTTAATATAGCTGCAAAGGGTATTCTACTAACTGCCGCAAATACACTCAAAGTAGCTATAACTGCTATTTCTTTAGTACCCATGGAACTTTTTTCAAAATAAAAATAACTTAAAAAAATTATTAAAAACACCGCTAAGGTTACGCTTAAAGACATATTAATATAATTATTGAATTTAATACCTAGTGCTATTAATACCAATGGAATTAAAAATGTAAAATACATTGCAATTTTCTTCATTATTTCACCTTCAAATTTAAATTATTTAGCGGTGCCTTCAAATTATTTGAGGGTGCCCTGCTTAAATAAAAGTCTTTTAAAGTAAAAATACCTCTATTCCTATTTCTGAAAATCTTATTTATGGTGGTAGTATAATAAATTCCAGTACCAAGAACTTCTTCCCGGTTTCCATCTCCTACTATCTCACCATTAAACATCAATAAAAATCTATTGCAAAATTCTGATGCGAACTCCACATCATGAGTTACCAGTATTATTGTAGTCCCATTTTTATTTAAATCTAATAATATTTTCCCAAGCATTGCTTTTACCTTGGAATCTAACCCCCTAGTTGGTTCATCTAAGAGTAAAATTTTCGGTCTTAGAACCAAAATTGATGCTATGGCAACCCTCTGAATCTCGCCACCGCTAAGATCTCTCGGGTTCTTATCTACTAATTTATAAATATCTAAAGCCTTTAAAGTATCCTCTATAACCCCCTCATCCACAATTTTGTAATTATCTAAGGTAAACTTTAATTCCTCATAAACTGTTTCTTTTGATATATAATCATTAGGATTTTGAGAAACATACCCTATAATCCTAGCTATATCCTTAATTTTAAGTTTTTTAATCTCTTTATGCTCTCCACTAAAATTCACAATTGTATTTTTGAATAGTGTTTTGCTATCCTCTTCATTTAAAAAGGAATTTTTCAACACTTTAATTGAACCACTATAATTAATAAGTCCCATAAGCGCTTTTAAAAAAGTGCTTTTCCCCCCTCCATTAGCCCCCAAAATACTAATAAATTCACCTTGTTTTATATTAATACTCAAATCTTTAATAGCTAAAGTATCTTCATATTTGCAGCATAAATTTTCAATTTTAATAATTTCTTCCCTGCTAGTTGAATCTTTTTCTAAGAAGGGGGTTTTATATTCATCTGAAGATTTTTCAATAATTTTTCTTACTTCTTTTAAACCACAAGGCATATTAGTAATGTCTAAGGCCTTGCATATCTTTAAATAGTTGGGCAAAAAATCCTGCATTGCATTAGTTTCTTCATTATAAAACTCTTGTTTATTTCCTAAAAAAGCTGTTTTACCTTTAGACAACACAAGAATTTCATCTGCAATCTCAAACCATTTTTGGATCCTCTGCTCAATGATAATAATGGTAATTCCTAGTTCCTCGTTTATTTTTTTTATAAGTGAAATAACATCTTCCGCAGCAGCTGGGTCTAGCTGTGAGGTAGGCTCGTCTAAAATAATACAATTTGGTAAATAAACCATTGCAGAGGTTATTGCCACTCTCTGTTTTTGTCCACCAGATAGTGTGTTAATTTCTCTATCAGCTATATCTAAAATATTAGAAAATTCCATGGCTTCCCAAATTCTTCTCTTTATTTCTGAACTTTTTACACCCACATTTTCTAGGCCAAAAGCGATTTCCCTGTGTACCTTGTTCATTATTAGCTGACTTTCTGGATCTTGAAAAACCATAGTTATTTCTCGGGCCCGGGTGTTATGGTCCATTTCTATTACGCCTTGTCCTTCTATGTTTACACTTCCTTGTATTGTGCCTCCATAAAAATTTGGCACAGCTCCTGAAATGCACTTTGCTAAAGTAGATTTACCTGAGCCTGATTCTCCTACAACAAATAAAATCTTACCCTTATCTAATTGCAAATTTATATCTCGTAATACAGGTTTCTGCTCCTTTGGATAGTAGTAGGTTAATCCATTAATTTCTATGTATGACATCTAATTTTCTCCCTATTGCATTATTTTTTATTTAGCACCTTAATTAGCATAGCTTCCATTATAATTATTAAAATTAAAAAAACTAAAACCCAGTAATTAACAAGTTGTGAAAAACTAACCTTCATATATATATCAAAATTATCTATCCCTCTTATTTTTATTATTAAATACAAAAACAATGTGACTATGCTTGCTACAATTAATAAATAATCTCTTATTTCAAGTTTAGGCTTATCATATACACTTCTTTTTCCACTTAAAAATCCTCTCACATAAGCTGCTTCGCCTATATCAAAGGCCCCTTCTAGTGAATCTTCTAATAAAACAGATAATACAGGTATATTGCTTTTAATTTTTTCTTTAAGCTTTTTGCTTTCAAAATCTACACCACGTATACTATATATTTCTTTTAAGTTTACAATTCGATTCTTCATATTGGGGAATATTTTTAGACTAATCATAATTGTTAATGTAGATTTTGGTATTTTAGAAGAAAAATATGAGGCAGCCACATCAGAATCTATAATTATTCCAACTACTGCAAACAAATAAATTACCACTAAAAGTTTAAAGGATAATATAACACCATAAAGTAATGCCTCCAGTGTGAATTTTTCTCCGAAAATATGAAAAAGAACGGTATTGCCTTGTGCCACAAAAATCATATTAACCACTATAGCTAAAACTGAAAAGGGAATAAAATATTTAAACCCATTTTTTAACTTTTCTAAATTTCCACTATAGACCATAGTAAAAGCACAAAATGTAAATATTATTATTAACAAAATCGGATTTTCACACAAAAAAGTTATTGTAAGCAAATTTACACCTAGTAGTGCTGATGTTACAACATGAATTTTACTGTTTTTATTGTGCATAGCGCCTCCTATTTTCTAGAAATCAACTCATCCTCTTCCTTCTGAAATGTCGTTAAAAAAACCGAACTCGAAAGTTCGGTAAAGGCCTATAAAATATAACCCTTTACCCTCCCTCCGAAGGTATCGTATTCATTCTAATTATAAAAGATATCCTGGCTTTCATTTCATCCTTAAGGTACCCTTCCCTAACGTTTTTTAAAGCGTCAAGTGGTATCGTACCCATCGTCCATGATTACAGTAGCGGGGGCTGCTGTGGCATTAAACCACATTTCCTCTTATAATTAACTGTTTTATTCAATTGTTACTATACTATACATTATATTACTTTTATATGTAGTAGTCTACATTTTTATTAATCATCATCTTCTGAAATGTCGTTAAATCATCATCTGCGATGCTGCAATTAACGACTTCAGAAGGATATTTACCCCCGCTTATAGAAGTGGGAGACTTCCTTCTGAAATGTCGTTAAAAGCCAAAATCCTCTCCAATTACAACTACAGTAATATCAGTTCTCATAGGCTTTCTTTTAATTACAGAATAAATCCTACAGGCTCTAGTATCTGCACTGCAGTCACTACAAACCCCAGTTTTAGTACAAGGATTTGGCATATTTAATCTCTTGCAATTCATTGGTGCAGCTATCTGTTCTAGTCTTTCAAAGGCAGAAGCTTCATTTTTACAAATTTTATTAACACCCACTACAACAATAACTTTTTTAGGTCCAAAGCTCATGGCTGCAACTCTATTTCCTACTCCATCAATGTTTACAAGCTCTCCCTCTAAAGTGACGGCATTAGAACTGCATAAAAAAACATCACAAAGGAGCTCAGCTCTCATAGTTTCCATTTTCTCTTCTGATGATAAAGTTGGATCCCCATGATCTAATACATGTCCTCCCAATGACTTTACCTTTTCTTGTATACCAAGTTTTTTTACAGTCATTGATCCTCCAAAACCTATTCTGTCACCCTTGTGTACATTATTCATTATAAATTCTGAAGCATCCTCACCGCTTTTACAATAAAGTGCTGAAAACCCATTTTTTTTAAGAACATCTACTACTTTTAAACCTATGGTCTCGTTGTGCCAATTATGAATTTCTTTCATTTTTTCCCTCTTTTCAAAATTTATTTAAATTATTTTTATATTTATTATACCTTTTAAACCTTAAAATTACTAAAGCTTGTTCAAATTCATTTGACCCATATATAATATGCAATTTATATTTTTGAAATATTGCATATAAAATATATCAATGATATAATTGTAAATATTAAAGGTTTTTTAATCAAGTACTCACTTATTAGTGCCTTAGTATCCTAATGTAATTAATATCTTGAAAACAGTTAACCTATCCTGAGGAAAACTAGGAGGTAATTATGGGAGATAAACCAATGAAAATAAATAATAAAGAATATAGCTGTGCCATAGAGTTAACACTGGATATTATCGGTGGAAAATGGAAGCCAATTATTCTTTGGAAATTAGCCAAGAATGACGTATTAAGATTTAGCGAATTGAAACGGTCAATGGGCATCATAACTCAAAAAATGCTAACACAACAGCTTAGAGAATTGGAAGCATATGAAATGGTTCATAGAAAAGTATATGCAGAAGTTCCTCCTAAAGTAGAATACTCTCTAACCAAACAAGGCAAAAGTGTAATGCCTATATTAGATGTTATGTGTAATTGGGGAACAGATTATTTTGAAAGCGTTGTTTCGGACAAAGAAGAGTAATTTATTATAAAAAAGAGTGGACCTCCACTCTTTTTTTTGATGATTCAAATTATGCATGTTGGAAATATTATATATTAAATAAACATATGTTTTAACTTTTAGGGCACATTAATTATATAAAATGTGATTTTATGATCATTTTAGGGATTATATTTCTAAAAGGAGTGATTTTTTTGAATATAACAAGTATTTCTTTAGCCTATATATTTTTTGGGATTTCAATAATAGCCTTTATATTTTTCTTATATTACAAATTTCTAGTAATTAACACAGGTGCTAAAAGTAAAAGACGAGATAAAATTATTGGCTCCATGAAAGACCCTGACAATTGGAGACATAGAAATAATATTATGGCTTTTGTTTCTCTTTTTTGGGCTTTTATCTCCCAAACTGCTTTTATTTATCTAAAATTTTTCAATAAATCAGGATTAATATCAATTATATATGTTTTTGTATATATAGCAGTTATTGCGTTAAGTGTTTCACTATTCCTTAAGAAAAATAAGCTTGTGAGCAGTAAGTAGTTCCTTGTATTAAAAATAGCTGTAACAAAAAAGAAATTAATTTCTATTTTGTTACAGCTATTTTTGTAAATTATCCACAGCATTAATTTAAATGTTGTTACTATTTTGCAAAACATCAACAAAGCTTTTAATAATCTGCGCTGTGAAACCCCATATTATATAGTCATTATACTCATAAAAATACTCATCCATATACCCTTTTCTAAAATTATACTCTTTACCTCCATTTATTAAATGAAAAGGAAACCCTTCTTGATTTATAGGTCCTATTTCCATTTTATAAAGCAGAGGCTCCTGTTCTAAAAAGAATTTTAATGGAACTTTAAATATGTGACTTACTTCATCAACGCTTGGATTTACTTCTCCATATTTTAATTCTCCTACAAATGCATGCATTATATTTCCATAGGGGCTTATATAATAGTCCATATCTCCTATAACTTCAATTTGATCTCTTTTTAAATTTAATTCTTCCATGGTTTCTCTTATAGAAGTTTCCCTTGGGCTTTCATCCTCTTCCACTTTTCCACCAGGCAGGCATACATCCCCTGGCTGACTCCTTAATTTAAGAGCGCGCACTTCAAAAATAACGTGTAATTCGCCCAGCTCCTCTGTAAGTAATATCATAACTGCGCTTTCCTTAAATTCCCCTATTGGCTTAGAATTCCTACCTTTAAATATTTGTTCTAGCTTATTTATCATGTTAATCACCACCAAATTATATTCAAATTAATAATATCACACAAGACTATTAAAAACATTTGTTTTGTTGAAAATATGATTAAAAGCTAAAATTTTTAGACACTGTGAACTTTTTTATTATTTACATAACATTAAAAAAATGGTAGAATTTACACAGCATCAAATTAGGGCGTATTGCAACACTTGCATATATTTTTGTTTTTACAAAGGGGGACTAAAAAATGAAGAAAATATCAGCATTGCTCGATCCGTATAGAGGATTACCCAAAGAAATATATGTTATTTTTATTTCAAAAATTATAAATGCCATGGGATGTTTTGTTATGCCCTTACTTACCCTTATTCTTACAGAAAAAATCGGTTTATCCAAGGAAATGTCAGGAGTTTACATTAGTATAGCAGGATTAATATCTATGCCTGCATCTATAATTGGTGGTAAATTAACTGATATTATTGGCAGGAAAACAATTATTGTTATATTTGATTTTTTATCTGCCATTTTATATATTGTTTGTGGATTTATGAATCCATCTATGAGTATGATTTACGTATTGATGCTTGCATCTGTATGTATGTTTATAGCTGGTCCGGCCCACGATGCCCTTATTGCAGATTTAACTACACCCAAAAACAGGGATGGTGCTTATGCATTATCCTATATGGGATGGAATATTGGGTTCGCCATAGGTCCAATCATTGGTGGGCTTCTCTATGAAAATTATTTATCACTTGTATTTATAGGAGATGCGGTAACCGCACTTATATCCCTTGGTTTAATATCTATTTTCATTAAAGAAACTATACATCTTACAAAAGAAGAGACTACAGTTGAAGCTAGAAATTTAGAATCCAGAGTAGAAGGTTCAATAATATCAGTGTTATTAAAAAGACCAATACTCATATATTTTGCATTTTGTACTTTTGGGTATAATTTTGTTTATTCGCAATGGTCTTTTATGATGCCAATCCATTCAACGCAAAATTTTCTGAATCTAGGAGCTAAATATTATGGTTTAATGGCAGGCTTTAATGGATTAATAGTTATGCTTTTTACTCCACTTATAACTAAAATCTCACAAAACACGAAACACATTAGAAAAATGATCTATGGAGGCCTTCTATATGCATTTGGTTTTGGGATGCTAGGTATACTAAATACACTACCTTTCTTCTTTGTATCTGTTTTCATATTTACTTTGGGAGAAATTATTTTGTCAATAAGCGTTACACCATTTATTGCAAATCATACACCTATGTCACATCGTGGTAGAATGAATGCCGTTCTTCCAATAATCTTCGGCATGGGCTATACTTTAGGACCCATAACTATGGGCAAAGCCTTGGGACATATTAGCATAGAATCAGCATGGCTAATTTTAGGTATGGTAGCACTTATATCATCAATATTTATGTGTGTACTTGAAAAATACGATGAAAACCAAAAGAAAAAGGAAAAAAATATTTTCACCCTAGTGGACTAAACGTAAAATTTACTATACCTAAGTGATTAAACAATGTACCTTGTTCTTAATTAACTAAAATGATATACTTATTTTGTATTTATCAGTAGATAAGTATAAAATCTAACGTAAATGGAGAGATGAAAATTGAAAAGAACAAATCGACTTTTATTATTTGCACTAGTATTTACACTAGTCTTTTCTACAACTGTTTTTGCTGCCGTTAAGCCACTAGATTTAATTGGTAAAGCTGCTATTTCTGTAGATATAGATACTAAAGAAATTATTTATACTAAAAACATTGATAATAAGATGTACCCTGCGAGCATTACAAAGCTTATTACAGCTTTATTACTTGCTGAAAATAAGAAATCCACGGACAATTTGATCTATACTGCATCAGCAAAAGCGCAACCACCTTATTCTTACAACCTAAATATTCATCCTATAGCAGTTGGTGATACTATGTCAGCTGATGACGTAATGGACGCACTTCTTCTTTATTCTGGAAATGATATTGCGTATATGATTGCAGATAACATTGGAGGAAATGAAGCTAATTTTGCTAAAATGATGAATGCCGAGGCTGCGAAGCTAGGAATGAAAGGTTCTCACTTTATCACTCCAAATGGCCTGGATGATAAAAATGATCAACATTTTACAACCCCTTATGATTTAACTATCTTAGGTATAGCTGCTTACAAAAACGATAGAGTAAAGCAATCTATGGCTAAAAAAACTAGCACAATAAAATCTACCAAGGGTCCTGAAGCTATTATTCAAAATAGAAACAAACTTCTTGGTGTAGATGGTAACATGGGTGGTAAAACTGGCTATACAACAAAAGCCGGAAGATGTTTAGTTTCCATATATGAACGTAATGGCCGCCATATATTAGGAGTTGTTATGAATTCTGAAAATGACGCAAAAGACACAAAAGTCTTTGAAGATATGCAAAAACTAATTGACTTTAGTTATGCCGCTAAAAAAGAAGTAATTACTAAAAAAAATACTGCTATAAAAACAATTTCAGTACCCTATAAGGTTATTCCATTCATAGGACCAAAAAGAACAATTAATATTCCATTAGAGTCAAAAGAGGATGTGACTGCTTTTAATAATGATGTCAAACCACAAACTATTGTTAAAGCTGATAGCATAAATGCATGGAAGCTTAATAAAGAGACATCAGTTGGAACTTTAGCATTTAAACAAAGAGATGCCCAAAAGAGTTATAAGTTATATCCAATGATTTCAAAATCTACCCTTATTAAAGACAATATAATAATTTACGCTATAGTTGCCATTCTACTAGTTGTAGTTTTAGGTTTAATAGTGTTTTTAATTTCTTCCATTAGCAGACGTAAAAACCGTGGTGGTAGAAGAATGAGTTTTAAAAGGAGATAAGCAATGAATAAGGATTTTCAACAATATACAGAAATTTCAGAATTATTAAAAGCTCTTGCTCACCCTGTAAGAATCTGTATTATAAGAGGGCTTATGAGCAAAGGTAGTTGCAATGTTAGCTATATGCAAGATTGCCTAAACCTTCCTCAATCCACCATTTCTCAACACCTTCAAAAGCTAAAATCTTTAGGAATTATACAAGGTGAAAGAAATGGCTTGCAAATTAATTATAAAATTTGTAACGAAACCATTATAAATGTAATAAATGCACTGTTTCCTGATGAAACTTAATTTAAATTTATCAAAAGGCATGTAGTACTAAAAAATTAGCACTACGTGCTTTTTCTCATAGTATGCTATAACTAAAAGTATATATTGCTACAAATGCGTTCACTTCACCGAGTAATTCTACAATTTATTTTATTTATAGCTGCTAAAAACCACAAACTCGCTGCGCTCAGACATGTGGTTTTCTTCACGCAGCTACAAATAAAATAAATTGTGAATTACTATGGTTTGTTCAACGCATTTTACGCAATATATACTTTTGTTAGCATACTATGAGAAAAAGTATCACATTAAAATTTTCCGTAAACAGCTTAGGGCACATAGCAATTAATAATTACTTTGTGAACCTAAGGGATACTCTAATTGTATATAAAATATAAGTATGAAATTTCTCCGAAGTGACTTGCAATAAGAAACGACAAAACTATTGAAATTCCATTTAGAAATTCTTCTTTTGCGAATATAAAATTCTCGTAAGCCTGACAGGAAGTCAGGCTAGCGAACCTGAGGCAGGACGCAGAATGTGAGCGTTAGAGAATTTTATATTCGCAAAAGATTAGAATTTCTTAATGAAATTTCAAGTTTCTAGTTCTGTTGCAAGGCACGTAGGAGAGATTTCATACCTCCTTTGAATTTTTTAAAGTTAAATTTACCATCCAAACTAACTAAAGTTACCCCCATTATTATGATTGTGCACCCTATTACCTGCCCAACAGTTATGACTTCATTTAATAAGACTGCTGCTGCAATTAAACTCATAATAGGCTGTAAATTTATATATGTAGTAATGATTGTTGCTCCAAGTTCTTTTAGGCAATAGACATATATTATATACCCAATACAAGAGCAAAAGATTGATAAGAACACTATGTTTAATACAACTTTAGTAGAGGGTACTTGCAAAGTACTAAATAGCAGTGAAGGACTTAAGAACAATGCCCCCCACATAATTTGATAAGTAGTTATAGTTATTATTCTATAATTTCTTTTAAAACTACTGCAAACCATGTTATAAATCACCCAAGAAAATACTGCTCCCAGAGCCATTAAGTCTCCTATACTTCCTTTTGAAAATAAGCTTACCCTTCCCTTAGATGCAATTATTATAATAATCCCAATTAGGCTTAAGGTAGCACCTATTATTTTTCCATAGGTCATCTTCTCTTTATAAAGTATTTTTTGTGAAAATAAAGTAAATACAGGTATAGTCGCAATTAAAATTGCCACATTTGATGCAGAGGTATATGCTACAGAATAGTTTTCGAAAATAAAATATATTGCTACTCCAAATAGACCACCCAAGGCTAATTTAAGCTTGTCCTCTTTTAAAATCTTCTCTTTAGGGTACTTTACTTTCATTATTATAAATAAAATTATTGCAGCCAGCGCAAATCTATAAAATGCTGATAATATTGGATCTACTTCTTCCACTATAACCTTTATACTTAAATAGGATAAGCTCCATATCACCATTAAGATAACTGCCATTATATGAGGCATTTTTTTATTTTTCAACATATCACACCCTTTACTTTTCTTTAATCCACCTGAAAATAAATAACAAGTAAGTATACTAGTCTATTCTGACTTGTTACTTATTTTCATGCGCCTAATATGATTATATCTTAGAATTACCAATAATTACACTACAATTTTATTTTTAATTGACAATATTTTTAAATGTATTTTTGCAATTTTAGTATTGTCAATATTTCATTTTTAGAGTATTATATTATAGAATTGAATTATTTTCAGTTGTTTATGATGAATTTTAGCTAAATAAAATTCATTTTAATTAAAAAAAATTATGTACTAACCTATGGAGGTGCCAATTTGAAAAAAGAATTTTCACTAAGTAACGATAATGTAATGATAAATTTCACCGCAAAATACTGTAATAGTCCTGAAAAATTATTAGAAAGTAATGGCTTTAGAAGAGTTTTTAATGCTTATCTTAAAAAAATAAAAAAGAAAAACTCAAATATCTATAAATATTTAATTCAAAATGCTCACAAAGAAAATGAGGATTTAGATGTTTTCATGATACATTTGTTTAAACTACTGTCTATATTAAATGTAAATGAAATTATAAATTTAAATACTAAATATAGTTCCCTTATAAATAACAAAGATTCCTTTATTGATTTTATAGAAGATTTTTATGGTTTCTGGAGAAAGCTTGAAAGATACACTGTAATTCAAAACAATAAAATTAATGAGGGTTTAGAGAAAACAAGCTTTATCGAAGCTAACAATGATTTTTCCATGCTTATACTTAATTTGTACAGAAAAATTGAAGAGAATGTAGTTGGCCATAAACCTACAGTTTACAGACAACTACCTGCTGGTGGCAATGCTGGTCTTATTGTTAATAATGCAAATTGGCCTATGCCCTCTGGTTATGAAAAATTAAAGGACGTTCCCTTTATTGAATCAATAATGCTAGATTTACCTTATATAAGCTACCCTAAAAGAAACACTCGCGATGGTATTTTTAATGAATGTTTTGAAAATCCATTAGAGCATTGTACTTTAAGCACTGACCATTGGTTTTGTTACCCTGCGAAAGTAGGAACACTTCTTGCATTCATCTATGTTCACAGAGATTTTATGGCTCATGCAATAACTCTATGTAACCTATTTGAAATGGCAAGAGAGAAAGAATACAGAGGTATTAAACCGGATATAGTTTTTGTTTTTGGAGCTAAGGACTCTATTAATGCTAAAGATCCCTCTCCTAAGATCAAAACAGTTTTTTATGACGATGTAAAAAATGATATTATGCTTGGCTATATAAGTTATGGTGAAGAAATTGATTATTTTGGATATGTAAAAAAGATGGCTTTAACGCTTCATAACTTAATAATGATTAAAAGAGGTCATTTACCAATCCATGGTGCCATGGTAAATATTGTTATGAATAACGGTAAAAGCGCAAATGTTGTTATTATGGGTGATAGTGGTGCAGGTAAATCTGAATGCTTAGAAGCCTTTAGAAGTTTAAGTGAAGATTTTGTCAGTGACATGACTATAGTCTTTGATGACATGGGCGTTGTAACTATGAATGGCGGTAACAAACCCTTAGGCTTTGGAACAGAAATTGGTGCCTTCGTAAGACTGGATGATTTGGATGCAGGTTATGCTTTTAAAGAAATCGATAGAAGTATATTTATGAATCCTGATAAAATTAACGCAAGACTTGTTATGCCTGTAGCAAGCTATAAAGATATTATTAAGGGATACCCTATAGATTTATTCCTTTACGCAAACAATTATGAAGAGGTAAATGAAGAAAATGAAGAAATTAATTTCTTTACAAATCCAATGGACGCCATTGCAGTTTGCAAAAGTGGAGCAAGAATGGCAAAAGGTACCACCACTGAACTGGGCCTTGTAACATCTTATTTTGCAAATCCTTTTGGACCTGTGCAAAAACAAGAACTAGTAGATGTTCTTATAGAAAAGTATTTTGAGGAATTCTTTAAAACAGGAGTAAAAGTTGGACAAATTAGAACTTCCTTAGGTATAAAAGGTCAGGAAAAAGATGGGCCAAAAAAAGCAGCTAAAAAATTATTCGAGTTAATCATAAAATAAAAGAAGTATATATTACTACAACTTCTGTTCGCTGCGCTAAGTAATTCTAAACTGATTTTAATGAAAGATGCTAAAAAGTGCAAACTCGCTAACGCTCAAACATGCACTTTTCTTAACGCATCTCCCATTAAAATCACTTAAGAATTACTAGAGCTTGCTCAAATGAAGTTTACGTAATATATACTTCTTTACCATGTAAAGAAGTAATTCTCCCTAGGGTGGAGTATAAATGTTATCCACAGCCACTTCCGCAAACTGTTTCCTATAAAATTACTCCACCCCAGTTTGAGGATTTTTGTAAAATGAACTTACAGCATCAAAATTGTTTTTAAGTCTTAAGCCATTGTTTAGTTTAAGTACTCTATCAGTATTTTTAATAATGTAATTTTCAAGCTTATCCATGTACAAATTCCCCGCTATTTCATTTTGGGTAACCATGGTTAATCCTTTTTCCCAACTAGCTGTTAATTCTGGATTTAAAAGCGTGGGTATAGAATTTTTTACCACATCATAAATAATTTCTCCAAGCAGTGTTGGCATAACTACCTGGGTTTTATTATTAGATTTAATGTATTCTATTTTTTCAAGCTTTGTTAAAATTCCTGAACGAGTGGCACTTGTACCAATTCCAGAGCCTTTTATATGCTCTCTTAATTCTTCATCTTCAATAAGTTTACCCGCATTTTCCATGGCTATAATTATTGAACCTGTAGTAAATCTTTTAGGAGGAGAAGTTTTACCTTCTTTTACAATCAAGTCTTCCAGATTCACAATTTGACCTTTTTTTAAGGTACTCAAAAATTTCATGTTTTTGCTTTCGCTGTCATTACTATCATTATCAGGTTTTAAAACCTGCAAATATCCCAGTTCAACGCAAACCTTATCTGTTGTAAAAAATCTTTCCTTGTCAATCTTGGTTATAACAGAAACCTTGCTATAAACAGCCGGAGGATAAAATATTGCAAGGAACCGTCGCAGCACTAAATTATAGATTTTCTTTTCTATATCCTTTAAAGACATATAGTTTTGAAGACCTTCACCTGTTGGAATAATCGCATAATGATCTGTGATTTTACTATCATCAACATATTTTGTTTTAGCTAAATTGCTGTACCATTTTTTTTCTAGAATATTTCCTGCTATATTTTTTATTTCAGGGTCTCCCTTGAAATTTGTTAGTTTTTGCAAATTCTTATTGATTTCTTTTGTCACAGCCGTAGATAATACCCTAGCATCTGTTCTTGGATATGTGAGCATTTTCTTTTCATACATGGCTTGAATGTGACTAAGGGTTTGCTCTGGGTTTATTTTGAATTTTTTAGAACATTCATTTTGTATTTCTGCTAAATTAAATAGCAGTGGAGCATTTTTATTTTCTTTCTTCTTAGTAACATTCTCAACCACAACTTTGCCTTCTATACTAGAATCTCTAAGTTCTGCTATTAATTTTTCTGCCGCTTCTTGTTTTTTAAATCCACCCTCATTATAAAGAAGTGGTGATTCGAAATAATTAGAGCCTTCTACCGCTTTCCATTCTCCCTCATAAATAGATTCTTCATCTACCTTAAAGCTTCCTATAATCTTATAAAATGGAGTAACAATAAACTCTCTAACTTCTCTTTCTCTTTGAACCACCATTCCAAGCACACAAGACATTACACGTCCCACCGCAATAACTATATAATTTTTTCCAAGATAATTACTTACAGTTTTTCCATAAACTAAACTTAGAAGTCTAGAAAAATTAATTCCCATTAGATAATCCTCTTTTGCTCTTAAATATGCAGCTTCCGATAAATTATCATACTCTTTTAATTCTTTTGCTTCTTTAACACCACGAATTATTTCTTCTTCAGTTTGTGAATCTATCCATACCCTACGTTTTTCCTTGTTAGGACTCCCTGCCATTTCATCCACTAATCTATATATGTATTCTCCCTCTCGCCCTGAGTCTGTACAAACATAAATCCTATCAATATCTTCGCGAACTAATTGACTCTTAACTATATTAAATTGTTTCTTTACTCCCTCTATAACCTCATATTTATATGCTTTAGGTAAAAATGGCAAAGTATTTAAAGACCATTTTTTTAATTTTACATCATATTTTTCGGGGTAACTCATAGTAACAAGATGACCTACGCACCATGTAACAACAGCCCTGTCAGACTCTATAAATCCATCAGATTTTCTGCCATTTATTTTTAAGGCTTTAGCAAATTCTGCAGCAACACTTGGTTTTTCTGTAATAAATAATGCCTTACTGATATGTACCACTCCACTTTCCGTTAAATTACATTATTAGTCTCTGTATTAAATGTCCTTGTTAATGCTTGAAAATTAATTATACCATTGTTTATACACCTATTTCAAAAGAAACTTAAATGTACCTTATAGTGTTTTTAGATATTCTTGTAAATCTCCACCTGAACTTTTTGTGAATTTGCCCCTATCTAATTTGAAGTATTGAGCCTGCGCACACTGTGCCCTTATTAGTTCTACTAAGGTTGCATGACAGGTAAGTACAAAAATTTGATGTGTCTTTGAAAGGTTTACTAAGGCCTTAACAGTATTTCTAGTATGCGCTATATCAAAATTAACAAAGGAATCGTCAAGTATAACTGGTAAGCTTGGCTTAATTTCTTTTATTCTACTTATACGAACTGCCAAGAATAATTGTTCTTTTGTACCCCTACTTAACTCTTTTGAACTTTCCATAATACTCTCATCTCGTAGTACTGTTTTAAAGTCCCCCTGCATTAAATCTTCCATAGGCATAATATCTTTGTATTCTCCTGAGGTTATTTCACACAGAATATCACTAGCTCCCTTTAAGAGCTTATCCTTGGTACTTTCTAAAAATCGCTCTCTAATTTTTTCTAAGAATAAGGCTGCTGTATTATAAACAGCATATCTTTCTGCAAGTGGTCTTAACTGACTTCTTGCTCCTCTAATATTTTGCTCACACTGCAGTAATTTGTCATCAGAATTCAAGGCTCCAATCTCATCCTTTACGGTCTGTTTTTCATTCTTTAAATCCTCTAATTGTCTGATCAATTCTTTATTGTCTCTACTTAAAGCCTCATATTCATTATTCAATTCAGAAGCACTATTATACTGCTTATATAAATTTTCCAGGATTTCTAATAGCTTTTCATTTTCATCTCTGTTTTGTGCAAATTCTCTTTTTCCATCCTGTAGTAATCCCCCTATACGCTGGCTTTTTATAGCTTGCAATAGCTTATCATTAATAATTTTCAATTCATTCTGATGATTAATATATTTTAAATACTCTTCACCCTTACTTATATATTTTTCTAATGACAAAATTACATTTTCATATTGATTTTTCTCCCAATTGTCTTCAAAGGAAGTATTTACAGCTAATTTACCCCTAGTTAAAAACTCTTCTATTTCCTGCTCCAACATAATCAATTTTGAAAAGCTCTTTTCAGCTTTTTCTCCCAACATCAAATGCTTATATAAAACCTCTACCTTTAGTAATGCATCATTGCAAATATTGCCCATATTATTTATGTCTATTCTTTCTTCCAGTGCTTGCTCTGAATTTTTGGTATTAAAATCATCAAATTTATTAAGTAACACATTAATACTACTTAAATATTCACAGGTAACACTAAATTCATTGTCTAGTTTTTTCTTTAATAAATTATATTCGGATATTTCATCCTTTAAAAAAGCTGCAGTTTTAAAATAATCCTTAATACCCTCAGCTGTTACTCTAGCATCAAGCCTTAAAATGTCCCTGTACTCATCCATGATATTGTTTATTTCTATTGAGTTTTCATCTAAATCTTTTAGTTCTGCAGTAGTTTTCTTAAAAACAATCTCTAAGTTTTCAATGCTAGCTTTAGTTTCCAAATTTCTATTTAACATTAGTTTGCTATTTGAGTAATTTATAAACAAATATATTGCTGCGCCTATGCCTCCGATTATTATTATTGAACATCCTAGTAATTTATCTACAAAAAACAATACAAGTCCTAAAATCATAGTGAATAATGTGAAATTAAAATATTTTTTAGCATAAACTATAGAATCATAGGGTTTAATTTGTTTTTCTAAAATTTCTCTTCCAATTTTATAGTCTCCAATTTTTTTATTGCAAGCAAGCGTTTCGGATTCTATTTTTCTAAATTTTTCAATGTTACCGATTAAAATGTCTTGCTCTACCTCATCACAATTAATTTCTTCCACAATATTTAGACTAACCCAATTATTGTTAGCTTTTTTAGTTTTATTCATTAGTGTTTGTGTCTTTTCATAATATTCTTTTTTTATAATGAGTAGATTTTTCATCATTTCTTTAATTCCTGATATCCTATTATAAAAGTTACTAATATCCACCTTGTTTTCAAGAAGCAACTCTTTGGTGTGCTTATCTCTAGATGTTTGAATTTGAAATTCATCATTGTCATTATTATATCTTTCTAGTTCTTTAATAAATTGTGTTTTTAGCGCCTTTGCTTTTTCTATATTATATTCTCTTATATCCTCAGGATTAAATAAATAACTATTAAGTTCTAATTCCAGATTTTTTTTATTTTCATTAAGATCATAATTGTGCATTAACATCTCTAATTTAATTATATTGTTATTACTATTTATAATTTCCAATTCTTTTGAAATTACAGTGTTTTGAAGCTTTGAAAACATATTTTTCTTTTTCACAAAGGTATCTATAAGCCCCATGGATTTTCTTCGTCCTTCTACGCTTTTTTTAATATTTTCCGTATAAGGCTTAAACATTTTAGTAGATGGATTTCCCCGAGTTCCACCAATAATATTAGCTTTTTCCCTTAACTCTTTAGAAATCACCGGTATTTTTATAATGTGCTTAAAGCCTGCACCTAGTAGCATAGGCTGAAGATTATTATCTTCCTTATCTGAACTCCTATTAAGTTCATCAAGACTTATAGTGAAAAGCTCTCTGTAGGTTGCCTTATCTATATTATATAACCCTTTACTATCCTTATTATCTGTGCTATTTTTATAAACTATCTCTGGATTACTAAACCCTTTTAACAATATATTTACTCCGTTATCCTCCTGGATTTTCAAATCGCATCTCACATCATATTGAAATTTAGGTGGAGGTAGATTACTATTTTGAGAAAACCCATAGGGTATATTTCTAATTATCTGCATTAAGCTAGTTTTACCGGACCTATTTGCTCCCCCAATAACTATTATTCCCTCCCCTAAGTTTTCTAGCTTTTCACCTTGAAATACTCCAAAATCTCTAATATCCAATTGTGTTATTTTCAAATTCTCCACCCCCTACATTAATTCTAAAGCCTCTGCTAGCTTTTCAATTACTAGTTCCCTAGCTTGCACTATAATATCCTCAATAATTTCTTCATCAAAATCAAATTTATCCTCATCTATATCTTCCGTACAAATTTGCTTTTTCCAAATGGAACCCCAGTTTTTCACAAGTTCTTCTCTATTCTCTCCTTTTTCCCTATATAAGCTAATTACTTCATCTAAATCCCCAAAAATAGAGTTTTGCATTTTGAGACTTTCAAAATCTTTCATAAGCGGGGAAGTTCTAAATATTATGGAATCTATCCACAGAAAATATTTTCCCTCTGAAATTTCTTGGTTTATATCTTCTATAAACTGTTTATAATCATCTTCCTTCATATGAGTTATTTTATCCTGCAAATCCGTTCTTCCTTTTATTACTAGCTGTAAGACATAGCCTTTAAATTCCTCATTTACTGCTTGCTTTACGTGCACAAATTCATTAGAAATTTTGGGAAGAACATCCGTTACCTCTCTAATTTTCTCTAAAATCAATCCAGTTAAATCACTAAAATTCTCTATCTTGCTTGCTTGTCCAATTATTATTTCTACTCTTTTATATATGATTGTTGCTATAGGCAAAAATTCCATATGAACAATTTCTTTCTTGGATACCTCTACATAGAAAACTCCGCCCTGTCCTGGCTCTCCCATATCACGTCCTTGAGGGATTCCTGGAAAAGCTATAATAGGCCTTGTATCACTTAGAATATTAGTTTTATGTATATGTCCAAGGGCCCAGTAATCTATATTTGGTACTGCCTTAAGCTCCTCTAATGTGCAGGGAACATAATTATTATTATCCCACTCTATTGCAGTATGTAGCATTGCAATATTAAAACAATCATTATCCAATAAATAGTTTTCATAAATTTTTTCTCTTTCAGATCGAAGCTTATAGGATTTCCCAACAATTTTAGCTATAATTTCATCATCTTTGCATACTTCAAAAATCTCTGCATTATCAGAACTTAATATGTGAACATTTAGAGGCATATCAAATAATTCTTGCTTGTCATTTGCAGCATCGTGATTGCCATAAATAACATATACACCTATATTTATTTCACTTAACCTTAAGCATTGATTAATAAAAAATCTATTGCCTCGCACTGACCTTAAACAACTATCATATACGTCTCCACAAATCAATATGAAATCCACCTTATACGCAATGGCAGTATCACATAATCTTTCAAAACCGCCGTATACAGCGTCTTTACATAGGGTTTGTATTTTTTCTGTAGGATTACCATTTATATTAAGAAAAGATCCTAAATGCAAGTCCGCAGCATGAATAAACCGAAATGTTCCACTCATTACTTTTCCACCACCTATTTTTTTCAGATATCACTATAGATATTTTACCATAAAACCAATTGTATATATAACTCAAATAGATTGAAATTTTATAATTTGATACAATTTTAAAAAAATTTAAGCTATAATGATATTTATAGTTATTCATAGGAGGGATATGTATATGAAATTTATAGATTTAAGAAGCGACACAGTAACGGAGCCTACACAAAACATGAGACAAGCTATGTTTACAGCTGAGGTTGGAGATGATGTTTATGGTGATGATCCAACTGTAATAGCCTTAGAAGAATATGCTGCTAAACTAGTTAACAAAGAAGCAGCACTATTTGTTCCAAGTGGTACTTTTGGAAATCAGCTAGCACTATTTACCCATTGTACTCGTGGTAATGAAGTTATTCTTGGTGATGATTGCCATATAGTTATACATGAAGTTGCTGCCTCATCAGTAATTGCTGGGGTTCAGCTTAGAACTCTAACCAGTAATAAGGGAGAACTGGACCCTAAACAAATCCAAGCTAGAATCAGAAAAGAAGATGAGGATATTCATTATCCTAGCACAGGTCTTATATGCATAGAAAATGCTCATTCTTGTGGTAGAGTAATACCACTCTGTACAATGGAAAAAATTTATAATTTAGCAAAGGAGCAATTCGTTCCAGTTCATTTAGATGGTGCAAGACTTTTTAATGCTGCTGCATACCTAGATGTAGATGCAAAAGAAATCACTAAATATTGTGACAGTGTGATGTTTTGCATGTCAAAAGCTCTTTGTGCACCTATTGGCTCTATACTTGCTGGTGATAAAAGTTTTATTGCCAAGGCAAGAAAGAAAAGAAAAGTTTTGGGTGGAGGCCTAAGGCAAGTGGGTATTTTAGCTGCAGCAGGACTTGTAGCCTTGCGCGAAATGATTCCTCAACTTAAAATAGATCATGAAAATGCTATATTACTAGGAGAAGAATTATCAAAAATCCCTGGTATATCAGTAAATAGTGAAGATACACATATTAATATGGTGTTCTTTGATATGAGTGCTACTGGATTTAGTAGCGATAAATTAGTAGAAAAATTTTATAACAGAGGAATAAAAATTAATGGAGAAGAAGATGGATTAATGCGCTTTGTTACACATAATTGGGTTTCTAAAGAAGATATTAAATTTATTATAACCTCTATGAAAGAAGTTCTTGCTGAAAAATAATCCACATTTTTTTCTTATGCTTTTTGATGCCTTATAGTATAATAATTTAAAAAAAGCATATAATAATCTTAATAGATGATTCAAAGTGGTTGAGCCAAGAGTGCTCCTAGACTGGAAATGGTTTTAGAGTATTCGGCCAAAGGTGTATACGATATCTGCTAAGGTTTTTTATATGCCGGAGGGAAGATTGTTACAGGTTCTTAACAGCTGTATATGTGCCTAACTGTACTTATACGGTTCTCCCGGATGTGTGATAGTCGAGCTAAGATGATATAGGTTGCCGCAGGTTTTATTAGTATATGACTAGGGGTTATTCTTAATCGAGAGATTGTTTTTAGCTCCCAAGGTGTTCTATATGGTCGAGTAAAGATGTATATATGTGCTGTAATGCTCAAATGGGTATGTAGGGATGTGTATATGTTGTAGCGTAGATTGCTTTGAGTGGTCAAAAAATCCCTTGGGTTAAAAGGCAAGTTATTTTATAATAACTTGCCTTTTTTATTTTCCCTTTTTATGTAAATAATTATATGGTTATAATCTATTAATATTATTTTTTTATCATTTCTTGATTTTCAATCATAGGTTTACTAACATCAAAATGACCTTTGATACTCTCTACATTTTTTCCTTCAACAAGAAATTGAACCTTATTTACCCCTAATTCCTTATTTAAAATTAAAGTATTTACAATTGAAAACAAAGCCATTCCTTCTCCTGTAGAGCCACCGGAGATTTTCTCTGTTGCGCTACTTTTAAAATCAACATAAGCAATATTTTCTTTAACTTGCACATCTATTATTTCTAAATCCACAGGCAATGTTGCAACTAATTTTGCGTCCCCATCTTTTGCACTAGGCCCTTTTACTAATTCGCCTACAACAGACTTCGCTGTAGGTTTTTCTAAAGTTCTTTTTTCGCCTACTAAGTTCATAGCTTGATCATCACTAAAATAAAGTACCATTTCACTATTTTTTATCTCAGTTTTAGCTTCTACTTTTGGTTCCACGGTACCACCTACTACTTTAGATGTTTCTTTTGGCTCCTCTTTAACTATACTTTTTGAACTATCCTCTTTTTTTACCTCGGTTTTTCCACAAGCAACCAATGTAAACATTAACGCACTACATAATATTACTGAAAGAATTTTCTTCATTTTTGTCACCTTCCTAATAAGATATTATATTAATAGTTAATAAAAGCTAAAGATGAATCTTTAATTTTATTAGCTCGCACTATATATAAATTATATCATAGATTATAACCATATGTGGTAATCTTTATTAAAATTACCTTTTCTGAAAAAATATCTTATAATATTATTTAAATATTTTTATGAGTTTTTGTATAATAAAACCACATCGGGCAAGAATATTAAATGAGAGGGTTTAGATCGGTTGAGCGAAGAGTATTACGAGGTTATAAATAGCTTTTTAACATTCGGCCAAAGGTGTATCCTAGGTCGTTATGGCTTAATATATGCCAGAGGGAAGATCATTATGTGTCTTGAAAAGGTTGTATATTTGCATAACTGTGTGTATAGGATCTTAATAGATGTGTAATGGTCGAGCTAAGACTAGATTATGTGCCGCAGGCTCCAGTTGTAGTGTATAACATTATGTTCCAGTTATACTTTAATAATTAACTATGATGATAAGAGTTAGGGATTGTATATAGTCGGAAGATTATCTATGTTCTCCAAGGTACATCTTTTAATCGAGCAAAGATGTATACATGTTGTGTAATGCTTATATATAGTCGAAAGATTATCCTTAGGTGTGTAGGGATGTGTATATGTTGTAGTGTAAATCGTTCTGAGCTTTCCATATATCCTAGGATAGGGTAGGTTTTAGCTAAACCTGCCCTTAATATTTCCAAAGCAAATTCAAACAAATAACATGCCCCAGTGTAATAGCTTATTTTTTTAGTCATACTAATTGTCCAAAGTTTACATACCATTTCGAGTATGTGTTTCCCTGCCCATCTTTATAAGTACCCTTCTTATCCACAACCATAACTGTTGCTCTTTTATTTATCTTATAAATGAAGCCACTATATTTTTTATTATCCCGAGCGAAGTCCACCTTCTGCCCTATTTTAAAGCCATAATCCGCTGATATTATCTCCTGTTGACTTGGTAATTGATGATGTACATCAGTATGAGCAAATATGTTATTAACCATAATTTTAAATCTGCGCTTTTTGCAACTAGATTCACCATAAAGATGAAACTCCATTAAATGGCATAATTCATGTTCAAAAACTATTTGAAATGCCTCTAAGGAATCCACTGTATTTATACCAGATACTATCTTATCCCTTTCTACCTTATAATACTGAAAAAAGAATTTTATGCCCATTCTTATTTCATAAGTTTTTTCTGTTTCCTGTAATAGTTTTATTTTTCTAATATATATGGTTTTTCCTGCTGCAGTGGTCATCCTAGTGGATAAAGAAAAAGTTATACTCTCCTTAAAATTTTCACTAAAATAATTACAGAAAATTTCTTCATCATATAAATGGAACAAAATCCTCATGTCCTGATTTGACATAGATTTTATATACCCCGTATTCACATTTTCAGATTTAGCTAAAAACTTATTTCTTATAGCCTTTCTTTTTTTAATTATTTCTTCTGCACTATATTTTAAATCTTTTATATTTTGTCCTGTCATTATTTTTACTTCCTTATAACTAAGCGCCTTTAAAAAATAATTAGTCCTTATTCTTTAAGATACTTTATTTGAAAAAATTTATAAATATAATATATCATGATTCTAAAATAATAACTATCCATCTTTTATAAATGAACAGACAAAAATCCCACATATATAACCTGTGGGATTTTTTAGTACTCTTCTAAAATGTAGTTAAAATAGTGTTTAAATGGTTTTTAAAATCGCAGTATGGATTATATAATGAAGTGTATCTTTAGGCTCATTAGGATTCTCACTTAGCCTTTTGATAAATTCACTCTGAATTTTAACTACATCTATATTATGCAATTGGAATTTTTCTTCAATTTTTTGGATTTCCTTGTCAATATTTTCTTTATAAAAAGATAGTACTATATCCTTTTTAATAGACAATTTGAAAACTAATAATAAATTTTGATAGTCATCTTTATTCAAATCAAGATCAGTATTTTTTAATGCTCTATTTAAAAACTCTAAAGATTTATTTAATTGGTTAGTATACATTTTAATGTCCTCATTACCTAGGACAAAGGCTAACATTGCTTTTGTAGTGTACTTAATATTGTTTTCTATGCTATGTTCCACATTGATACCAAAAGCTCCACTAGCAAATTGATTAGAAGCTAAAACTTTTAATAACTCATTTCTTTGATAACCAGCATATTTATCGTAATCTTCTTTTAGTATTGATAAATCTTTATAATAAAATGCTGTTGATTCTGATTCTCCATCTAAACTTTCAAAGGCAAGTTCTATTTTTTTTGTAGTTTTAACAGGTAGAATTTCTCTTATTCTTATACCTAGTATTGGATCTTCCATTTCCTCATAAAGGATAAAAGAAGTTTCCCTGCAAATTATACCAACCTTTTTAGAAATTTCAATAATTTTATTGTTCATTGCCTCTTGAAGTTCCCCTCGTTCATATTTTACTCTGTGTTGGAGGGATTGTATACGTTTTTTATACCATATTTTTTCAATTAAGTTAACATTTTCTTCTAACTCAAGATCATTTAGCATAATTATTCTTTGAATTCTATTTTTCCCAACTTTACCTTTTAAGATAACAACTCCGCCTACTTCTCCGTTAACTTTAGCAAAAACCGAAAATGGTTCTTTATCATACATATATTTAATAGTTCTCGGGAATGTTGTTTCAACCTTCATTTTACCCCAATCAATTTCAATATCAGTAACTTGGGGATTTTTTATTCTATTAAATTGTTTAAGCACCACATCTTCAATTCTTTCCCCAGGATATATAACTTCTGCAGCACCATAAGAAATACGAGCTAATTTATTTATGAAATAGCTATTTACTGAAGTATCTATTCCAAAAGGGAATATTCTACTTTCTTTAATGTTTTCTTCCACAAAATTCAATATTTCTTTTTCATTTTCCACCAAATCATCTGTAAATAAGAAAATTACATTTTCTTCTATTTCACTTTTTCCTAGCAGAGCATACTTTATTGCATCAAAAACCACTGCATTTTCTTCTGCTTTAAGTTCTTCAATCCATTTGCTGGCATTGCTTAAATTTTCTTCATTAAAATCAACCTTTGTCTCTATAGCAAAGAAATGAAGCTTATCTCCAAAAGCACAAACATTAAAGGTATCTCCTAATGTTAAATTCCTAAGGCATAGTTGAAGTGCATTTTTACCTTCTATTAATTTATTTCCGCCCATTGACTGCGATATATCTAAAAGGAATATATAGTTTGAACCAGATGATTTCTGCTCAATTTCAATGTCTGGTATAAATCTTAAATATAAAATCCCTTTATCATCTCTTGGGTAATCATATATCATTCCTGTAGTTTCCAATTTTTCTAGTTCTTCTAATACAATTTCTAAATCCTTATCCATTCTTTGATTGTTTCCATCTAAAGTTACTTTATATAAATTATTTTCTTCATATTCCACCTTTATTTTATGAGAAGAACACTTGAATTCTAATTTTGTTAAAGATTCAACAAGTAGCCTTAAAGTAAATTTATAATTGTTATCTTTATGGATGATGCCTAATACACTGGAATCTAGTGTATTATCTTTCGAAAGATTTATTGGAGCTATTATTGTGGGGATAACTAATTTTAAGTTTCTATTCTCATAGCTTAGTTCTTCTATATAAGATATTTTAATTTTTACAACTTCATTAGGAATTATCTTACCGATAACTATTCTAAATATACTATCACTAAATTCTTCCATCAAAAAGGTGTTATTATCCTTTTGATTGAAATTCTCATATATTTTATTTGCTTCATCTTTATCTTGTATTAATCCTTTTATAGTCCTACCACCTAGCACTGCTTCAAAACCTGATATAACTGCTCGCTCTGGAATTGGGAAAGTATAAATTGCTTCTACATCATTTGTTCCCTTATTTTCATAAACATGGTCAATAGTATACTCAGCGAATTCACCACACAAATTTCCTCTTATATTAACTTCTTTTAAGATTATGTTATTCTTCAATTCTTTTCCATGGTTTGTATTATAATTTACCATTGTACCCCTCCTGATTTTATATCGCAAAGATTTAATCAAATCTTTAAAATATTATACATATATTTTATCATTAATAATAAAATTAGTCTTCCGATTTATCAAAATATTTTTATATTTATTACATATTTTTACTTTTATTATCTTTCATTTTAATTATGTATTATTGTGCTAATAAAAAAATAAATATATATTATTAGCACACCGCTTTTATAACTCTTATGGCATTTTTATAAAATATTATATCAATTTTCTCTGGGCTAAAATTAATTTTATTCTTTTATTGCAGCTCTAATATTTTATGCAAAATTCAAATGTTATATGTAATAGACTAATTATTCTTATTGTTTTAGAATATGATTCATTTAAAATTGAATTCTATCTTGAGTAACTTAAATTTATACCTTATAATCAATTAGTAGATTCTATTAATTGTAATCACAATTTAGTTCCAATGGAAAGGGGAAATTCTAAAATGAAAAATTGTATAGTAGCGCAATCAGGCGGTCCAACTTCTGTAATAAATGCTAGTGCCATGGGAGTGCTAGATGAAAATATTAACTCTCAATATTATGATAACGTTTATGCTGGCATAAACGGAATACAAGGTATTTTGGATGACCATATAGTAAACCTATCTAACATACCCTATGATGAGGTTAAAGGATTAAAGTATACTCCTTCCTCTGGTCTTGGCTCTTGCAGGTATAAGTTGAAATCCTTTGAGGAAAGTCCTGAAGAGTATTTAAAACTTTTTAAAATATTAGAAAAACATGAAATTAAAACCTTCTTTTATATCGGAGGTAATGATTCACAAGATACTGTACATAAATTTAGTATTTACGCAAAGCAGCATAATAAGGATGTAAAATTTATTGGCATTCCTAAAACAATAGATAATGACCTGCCAATTATGGATCATACCCCGGGCTTTGGTAGTGCAGCTAAACTAATTGCCACATCAGTCCTTGAAAACTTCCTAGATTCCAGTGTATATCCTGCAAAAGGAGTCTTCATACTTGAAACTATGGGACGTGATACCGGATGGCTAGCAGCTAGTGCTTGCGTTGCAACTATTAACGGTAAACCTGCCGCAGATTTTATATATCTTCCAGAAGTTGCTTTTAGTCCAGATGATTTTTTAAGGGACATAAGTAAAAAACTCACAGAGAAAAATCACGTTTTCGTAGTAGTTTCTGAAGGCATTCGAACTAAAGAAGGCAAATTTTTAGGCGAAACTTACTCAACCGGACTTGATAAATTTGGTCATGCTCAGTTAGGTGGTGTTTGTGCATACTTGAAAAATTTAATTTTAACAAATAATACGGCTGAAAAAGTTAGAGTTTTAGAACTTTCAACAATTCAACGTTGTTCAATGCACTGTGCATCACAAACTGATATTGATGAGGCCTATGAAGTAGGTAAAGCCGCCGTTTCTTATTCTGTTGACGGAATAAGCGGAAACATGATAGGTATAAGAAGACTTTCCAATACGCCTTATGCATCCGAACCTTTTGTACTTGAAACCTCTAAGGTTGCTAATAACATTAAATACTTCCCTCTAGAATGGATTAATGAGGAAGGTAATAATGTAACTCGTGAAGCCTACGATTATACATTACCATTAATAATGGGGGAACCAAAAATCTCTATTGAAAATGGTCTTCCAAAATATACGTTTTTAGAGGTCCCTTTTAAATTCTAGAGCAAAATCACCTGGTCCTCCCAGGTGATTTTATTTTTTCAAATAAATAAATCTCCTTCTAAAGTCGTTAATTGCAGCATCGCAGATGATGATTAAATCAAAAAAAATGATAGCACAGATATATATCCACGCTACCGAGTTAAGGACTTTTAGTGAAAACAAATCATTAAATACTTACACTGCATTATATAACTATCTACTAACTTGCCTATGTTTATAATATCACAAATATAATCATTTGCATATGGAATTTTCTAAAAATTGATATATTCTTTTTATATAAATTCATTTTTTTAATTTTTCCGACTTTTCACTTAACAAAAATCATTTAAAGATCTTCAAAATAAAAAAAGCTCTACGAAAAATTTTCATAAAGTTTTTTTAAATTCTATATATTAGAATAATGGATTTTCATTACCATATTTAAAATAGATTAATGAATTCAAAAATCTTTGATATTTATTAATTTCAGAGCTAACTTCTCTTCCTCTAAAAACAACCATTGAGATAACTTCCCACAAAAACACCCAGCCGCCTATATTAAATCCTTGTTGTATAGTCCCTAAAATTATATTGCCCTCAATAGAGGTACTTAAAAAAACAGACACCGCTAGTAGACTAAGTGATGTGAGTAAATATTTAAATAACCTTCGATAATTATCCTTTAAAATTTTAATTTCTTGATGCAAATAAAAAGAGTAGTAGGTTTTAATACCTGCAATTAACAATTCTTCTCGATTTACGTCTTTTTCCTCTTTTGGCAAGTAGAAGCATATATCTACTCCATGTTTAGCGGGAATCTCTTCAAAACAGTTTTCAAGAAAATTTGCTAAATCCGGATCCATATCTCTTTTTTTAAAAGGAGCATGATCCCAGTCATTAAATATATCATTATACTTGTCTAAGGCTACCTGTATAACATAATTTCCTGTACTAGTATTTTTCTCGTAAATTTTTTGAAGATAATCATTCTTTTTCGCTTTGATAATTTTTTTCTTCCATTTATTATTCATGTTCTGCAATATATTTTGCATATTATCAACCCTTCATAACCATTCAGTTATGTCTTATTATACACCGATTACTATGAATAGCCAACTAGAGCCATTCTAGATAGCTTACGGATTATTCAAGTTATCCTCTAGTTTCCGTTAAAGTCCTTATGTTTAGACAGCTATTTGCAACTATTTATTTAAATGAGCCTAAGTACCAGTTTAAAATTCTATCCCCCCAAATTATAACCGAAAAAGCAGCTATTATTATAGAAGGACCAAAGGGCATTTCTGATCTCCCATTTTTCTTCTTAAACTTCAATAAATAAACACCAACGGCACCACCAATTATAAAAGAAAAGAACATCATAAGAAAGGTTAATTTAAAACCTAAAAACAGGCCACAAAGTCCACAAATTTCTGCATCACCCCAGCCCATACCTTCTGTTCCAATAATAAGCTTGGATAATAAAATAATAACAATTATGAATCCTGCACCTAATAGAGCACCATAAACGTAAGTAGCTACTGGTTGCCCTAGATAAAAATTCACCCCTAGTAAAACAATACCCATAGCAATTGCTACCCATGTGGTTGTATTATACACTTCCATAGTATCATAATCTATCATAGCTATAACTATTAAAAAAGGTATAAGTATTAGATACCTTAAGAGAAAAATGCTGACTCCATATTGAAAGTAAGTTAATAAAAAAAGTATGGCAGTGGCAAGCTCTACCAGTGCATATCTAATAGATATCTTCTGTTCACAGTTCCTGCATTTACCCCTTAAAAAAATCCAGCTAATCACTGGTATAAGATCATAAGACTTAATGTTACTTCCACAGGTGGTACAATGAGAAGGCGGATATGCTATACTTTCTTCTCTTGGAATTCTGTATATACATACATTTAAAAAGCTCCCTATTAATAGTCCTAATATAAAAATAGTTATCGGAAAAATACTTTCCATTGGATCACCTCATTTAATATTATTTTATAACTTTATTACCTACAACACAACATTATTTTACAAAAATCCAATTATAAATTATTAGTCCTCACTTTTATAAGTGAGGACTTTTCCTTCTTAAATTATTTTTTTATTTATCTGCATTTTTTACAACTTCTGGCCCATATGGCTCCTTACCATTTGGATATACTTCCGTCTTTTCTACATAAACTGTTGCAATACCGGCGCTAACTGCTACGGAAAAATTTTTACCTTTGCTAACAGCAGATGTTGGTATTGACTGAAGATAACTTACTATAGCAATAGCACCAGCATCCGTAGCAGTCGCCGTAATTTCAACTGGCGAAGCAGAAGTACCTATTGTTTCAGCTATCTTCTCTTGTGCTACTAAAACAGTAACTGCATCAGCTATTGTCTTTGCCGTAGCAATATCAACTTTTACTTTAGCATCCTTTTGTATACTAGCATACTTGGGCACCGCAATTGCAGCTAATACAACAATAATTGAAATTACAATTATAAGCTCAATCAGAGTAAATCCTTTTTTCTTTTTTACATTTTTCTTCATTTTTGGTTCCTCCTCTTATTATGTTTTTTATTTTAACTCCTTTGGAGAGCTAATAACTTTGGATGGTTTACCACCTATAGATTTTACCGAAATTATGCCCTAATGACTTTTAAAATTCTGTCCACTTTTTTTGAATTGTAAACATATATTTATAATTATTTTTCACCTAGTTAAAAGTTAATTTCCCCTTTTATTTGACAACAAAAAAACACACTCCTATTGAATATAGAAATGTGTTTTATAAATAATCGACTTATTTTTACTTTTTATTTTGCTCGTTATTTAGCATGAGTTCTATAAACTCAAATTTATTATAGTGAAACAATCCTCTGGAAGTAATTTTAACTTCAGGTATTACCGGAAGTGCCATAAAAGATAAAGTTATAAAAGGATCAAATTCGTCGCGTACTCCAAAATTTCTAGCAATTCTATTAAGCCTCTTTAGATTTTCTGCCACCATATAGGGAGTTTCAAAGCTCATTATTCCAGCAATTGGCAAGTTTAACTGTGCAATAACTTTTCCCTCAGAAACCATGGATATACCACCACCAATAGTAACAAGAGTATTAACAGCCACCTCCATGTCCTTATCATTATCTCCCACCACTATAACATTATGAGAATCATGAGCTATAGTTTGTGCTATGGAGCAATGTTTTAACCCTAAGCCTTCTATAAACGCAACAAAATGTTTACCCGTATTATGATGTCTTTCAATTACTGCTATTTTTAATATATCTTTTTCCACGACTCTCTTTACATATCCAAATTCATTTTCTATTTTTCTCTTAACCAATTTAGTTTGCAGGGAATTTGGAATTAATTTTATCACATTTATATTTTCAGCTGTACTTTGTACTTTGAAAATTTCACTATTTATGAAATCCATATGCATTGAAGAATTTATCTTTAAGTTAACGTATTTTTTATCCTGTAATTCTGCATACACCTTTCCGTTTTTCATAACTTTTTTTATGTTTAGCCCCTTTAAGTCTTCAAATAGCACCAAATCCGCTTTATAACCTGGGGCTATAGCGCCTCTATCCAATAAGCCATAACACTTAGCTGCATTATAAGAAGCCATTATAAAAGCTTTTATAGGACTCAGTCCCTGTTTTATAGAAACTCTAATACAGTTATCTATAGATCCAATTTCTAGCAAGTCATCTATATGCCTGTCATCCGTGCAAAATAAAAATCTTCCAAAATTGCGATTATTAACAGCGGGGAGTATGTCTTTTAAATTCCTTGCTGCGGATCCTTCTCTTAGCATAACGTACATTCCCATACTAACTTTGCGTGTAGCCTCCACAATATTAGTACATTCATGGTCTGTTCTTATACCGCAGCTTAAGTATGCATTTAGCCCTTTCTTTGAAATATTAGGGCAATGCCCATCAATATGTTTATGCTTTGCCATATCTATTTTTTTTAACATATTTTCATCTGAATTTTCAACTGAAGGCACGTCCATTACTTCGCCGAGACCTAAAACTCTATTATTATTTATTAATTTTTCTAAATCTTCAGCATTAAGGATGTACCCATTATCCTCAAATTTTGTTGCTGGTACGCAAGATGGTAGCATAAAAAAAACATCTATAGGCGCGTCTTTACTATTTTTAAGCATAAAATTAATGCCATTCATTCCATCTATATTAGCTATTTCATGTGGATCTGCTATTACTGTAGTTACACCTTTTTTAATAACCACCCTTGCAAACTGCTCTGGCATAATCATGGATGATTCTATGTGTACATGGGCATCAATGAACCCTGGTGCCACATATAAATCTGTACAATCAATTTCCGCATCCCCTGTGTATTCACCAATGCCTACAATAGTATCCCCAACTATTGCAATATCCCCTCTATCTATACTTTCAGTAAACACATTAATATAATTTGCATTTTTTAGCACCAAATCAGCCTTAGCCCTTCCCATAGCTACATCAACGTTTCTTTTAATTCCATCCACACGCTCTCCCCCTCCAATATTTTTCATAAGCCTTATATTAAATTATTACGGAAAGGGCCACAGTATTCCTTATTGCTAATTTAAGTATAAATTTTCTTTGCAAATAAAAAACACAGCTATTGCTGTGCTGTGATTTCTTCGGGTTTTAAATTTATTCTATTGTACCAATCTATATAGATATAAAATAAACTGACAACGTCCTGTTGATTATATAATAGTATCTTATCCTTTTTCTCTTGAGGCATTCTATTTATATAGTCATCATCTTTTACTATTTTACCAAAGGTTTTAGCTAAATTAGAACCACTTATTAATTCACTTTCGCGATCAATCTCAAATTTCTTTTCCAAAGCTTTAAGTCCAATACATGTTCCTTCAGCTTTTTCATAACATTTTTGTAAATCTATTTCTCCAAAATACCCCTCTAATAAAAAATCTGTTTTATGCGCTTTTAATAAATAATTTATAACTGTAAAATCATTGTTTCCTGAAAATGTAACTATATATTTTTTATTATACTTCATTTTCATTTCTTCAAAATAATTTTTAGCTAAAGATAATATTTCTACAGCATCTTTTTTATTTTCCGCCATATATTGAGTAACCTTTAATTCCTTTGAAATTTCATCATAAACGCAACACCCAAAAACTCCAATGCATATGGGCTTTTTATAAATGTAATGTTCTAAATCAAAAAACAATGCATCTTTAAAGAGTTGTTTATTTCCGTCTATGGTAAGTGAGCCTTCCATACAAATTTCTCCCACTTTAACACTACTAAGTTTTGTAATCATAATATCACTCTTTTCTACTAAGTTTACTAGCTTTCCTAGCAAGTTAACTAAAGAACAAACCCATAAATTTGCACATATCTAACTTAAAACTCTGCTCTATCTATTTTATCACAATTTCACTATTATATGAAAGCATTTTAAAAATTTTGTTGAATTCCCCTGTTATTTTACATTGACACCAATCGATAATCATGTTAAAATGATATTGAGAATTATTTTCATTAAGGGGTGACTATTATGAGTATTTATGATTTAAAACCAGGCGATAAAGCATTAATTCATTCGGTTTGCGGTGATGAAAAGTTTGCTAAACGGTTACTAGCATTAGGGTGCATAGAAGGTACTGAAGTAACTTTAAAAGCTACTGCTCCTCTAGGCGATCCTATAATTATAAATTTACGTGGTTTCAATTTAGCCATTAGAAAAAATGACGCTAAAAATATAAATATAAAAATGGCATAATTATTGTACACAGACATAATGAGGAGGATTTGAATGATCACTGCTGCACTACTAGGTAATCCTAACGTTGGTAAAACAACTCTATATAATGCACTTACAGGTTCTAACCAATACGTAGGTAATTGGGCGGGAGTAACAGTCGAAAAAAAAGAAGGCTTTATTGATAATAAAATTAAAATTGTTGATTTGCCTGGCATTTATGCAATGGATACTTATTCTAATGAAGAAAAAGTTTCCAAAGATTTTTTGCAAAATGGTAATGTGGATGTAATTATTAATATTGTAGACGCATCCAGTCTTGATAGAAATTTATATCTTACTACGCAATTAAAACAATTTAATAAACCAATAGTTTTAGTGTTAAATATGGTGGATGTAGCTATAGCTAAGGGGTTCGATATTAATTATAAGCTCTTATCACAAAAACTAGGTGTAACAGTAATACCTATAGTGGCTTCAAAGGGAAAGGGAATCTCTGATGTTCGAGATTGTCTTCTTAAAGAGGATTATATTACTAACTCTTCAAAGAGCCTAAAATTCAAAGATGAAAAAGAAACTTATGCATACATTGAAGTTTTACTAAAATCAATCACTAATAAGAAAAATGATGATAAAGTCTCTGTTTCGGAAAAAATAGATAAAATTGTGCTTAATAGAATAATTGCTTATCCACTATTTTTCGGAAGTTTATTTTTAATTTTTATGTTTACTTTTAGTTGGGTAGGAAAACCTTTAGCCGATTTTCTAGATACCTTGCTTAATGATTCTTTTGTTCCATTTCTGAGTAATTTGCTTTCCAGCAACAGCCCATGGTTTTCTTCATTATTAGTTGATGGTATCGTAAGTGGTGTAGGTTCTGTAGTAGTATTTTTACCAGTTATCTTAGCATTATTCTTGGGCATTTCATTTTTAGAAGACAGTGGTTACATGGCAAGAGCTGCTTTTATAATGGACAAGCTAATGAGGAAAATGGGTTTATCAGGTAAAGCATTTATCCCCTTAATTGTTGGTTTCGGTTGTTCTGTTCCAGCCATAATGTCTGCTAGAACTCTAGAGAGTGATAAGGACAGGAAATTAACTGCACTTTTAGTACCACTTATGTCCTGCAATGCAAGGCTACCGGTTTATGCCTTATTTGCATCAGTGTTTTTTCCTGGAAAAGAAACGCTCATGGTATTTTCACTATACCTTATGGGTATTGGACTCGCTTTTGGAATTGGTCTCCTCTTCAAAAACACACTGTTTAAAAAAGACGAAGAGCCTTTTATTATAGAATTGCCTGAATATAAATTACCAGAAATAAAAAGCTTATTACTACACACTTGGGAAAAAGGTAAAGGGTTTTTAAGGAAAGCTGGTACTATAATCTTTTCAATTTCCGTAATAGTATGGTTTTTATCAAATTTCAACACTACAGGTATGGTTGATATAAACTCCAGCTTTTTAGCTGCTATTGGAAAATTTATAAACCCAATATTTATTCCACTTGGATTTGCTTCTTGGCAAAATTCCATAGCACTATTAACTGGTCTTATGGCTAAAGAAGTAGTTGTAGGTACCATGGGCGTTATATATGGTGGTAATTTAACACATATATTGCCTAGTTATTTTACTCCTCTATCAGCTTATAGTTTCCTGGCTTTCGTATTACTTTACACTCCTTGTGTATCAGTAATAGCGACTATGAAAAAAGAATATGGAAATAAAATGGCAATTTTTTCTGTAGCTTATCAATTAGTATTAGCATGGGTAGTATCTTTTATAATATTTAATGTAGGTAGTATTATAATAGGATAATAAAAAGAGGCTATTTGAAGTAGCAGCCTCTAGTATAAAATATAGTGAGGTGATGTGCCAATGGAATTTATTATTGTTGGCGTAATTATTATTGTAGCTGGATATATCTTATATTCTAATATAAAAAAACAAGCAAAGGGTGATTGTGGTTGTGGAAATGGCTGCAAAGGTTGTAGCCACAGCTGCGAAACAAAGCCGTCTGCTAAGAATGGTGACAAAATCGAATGAAAAACAGCCCTATAATACATAAATGTATTATAGGGCTGTTTTTTATGATAATTGGCTATTCACCACTTTTAGTGGGCCATTTGTCTTTATATTACTATTTAAAAGTGACATTTGTTTTTTAGCTAATTTTTCTTTCCTTTTTAAATCCAAATCATTTTCAATAATGTCAATCACCTTGAAAATTTTAGGCAAATTTAGGACATCTTCGTAATTGTGAAGCATAAGGATTTCTTTTAATTTTTCATCATGTTTTACTAAGTATTCATTATATATTTCAACGCTCTTGGCTCCATTTATTTCATCTCGCCTTTTAATACCCGCAAACTTCTCTACACTTTTTAAACTACAGTTCTTCATTCCCATCTTTTTATGGAATGGTCTTATAATCTTAAACAAGTCAATGTGTTCACTAGGCAGCCTAAACCCAAGATTATGTCTATTCATCTTTCTAATTACGAAAGGTTCATCAAAAGCTGTACCATTATAAGAACACCATTTTTCAAAATTATTCATAGATTTTTTAAGTTCTTTCAAAATGCTCTCCTCTTCACAAGGCGATTCTGCAAAATATTGAACAACTTTAAATTGATCTTCTTTTAAGTAATATCCTAGTGATATCAATACTATTTTATCACGTTCAAAATCAAAACCTGTAGCCTCAATGTCCAAATACGCAATAGTGTCCATCTTATATTTTCTAAAAATCTCCTTGGGTAAAGTAACGTTAATTTCATATTCTTTGATAAACATAGTTCCCCCTAATCTATAAAAAAAGAAAAGTATTACAACAAATGTTTTTCTATTTGCTAAGTAATTCTAAATAAATTTTACATTTTTCTATATTTTAATAATACATTAAAAACAAGGTTATTGCAAATCATTGCAATAATAAACAAACAAATAAATAATATGTCTGCATGTTATTTATTTGTTTGTACTTAAGCTGCTCTATTACATTCTATCTACCACTTCTATACCTATAAGATTTAATGCATTCTTAATTACTTGGCAAGTAGCTTCTACCATTTTAATTTTTGCTTTTTTATTAGACTCATCTTCTAAATTAGCTATATTATGCTGATTATAGAATTTATTAAAGGACTTAGCTACCTCAATAACGTATCTTGTAACCATAGATGGTTCTAATTTATCAATAGCGTACATAATTGAGTTTTGGAAACCTTCTAGCTGCTTTACAAGTTCAAATTCTTCTTTAGAATTTAATTTATTGTAATCAAGCTCTACATTAGTTCTAATTTCATTAGAGGTCAACCCATTGCTATTTTCTTCAACTTTTCTTAATATGCTTTTTGCTCTTGCATAAGTATATTGAACATATGGACCTGTTTCTCCATCAAAGCTAAGCATTTCTTCCCAATTGAAAACAATATCTCTTTCTCTATGATTTTTCAAATAAGTGAATATGATAGCACCTATTCCTACTTTTTTAGCTACCTCTTCTTTATTTTCCAGTTCTGGATTTTTTACATTTATTATTTCAAGAGTTTTCGCCACTGCTTCACTTAATAGCTCATCTAAGAAAATAACATCACCTTTTCTTGTAGATAATTTTTTATCTGCAAATCTTACAGTACCAAAAGGTACATGCACGCAATCATCTGCCCACTCATTACCCATAAGCTTTAATGTAGTAAATACTTGCTTAAAATGAAGAGCTTGATCTTTTCCAACTACATAAATGTTTTTATGAAAATCGTAAGTCTTCTTTCTGTAAGTTGCTGCTGCTAAGTCACGTGTTGCATAAATTGTAGCCCCGTCTGATTTTTTGATTATGCAAGGTGGTATATTATAATCATCTAGCATTACAACCTTAGCTCCATTACTTTCTACAAGTAATCCCTTTGACTCTATATCTGCAATTACATCTTCCATTTTGTCACAGTAAAAACTTTCTCCAGCATATGAATCAAATTTAACATTTAATGTTTCATAAAGTTTTTTAAACTCCACTAGGCTTAAGTCTCTAAATTTAGTCCAAAGTGCAACTTCCTCAGCGCAGCCATCTTCTAGTCTCTTAAAGTACATTTTTGCTTCATCATTAAGTGTTGGATTTATGTCAGCCTCTTCATGGAATTTAACATAAATTCTTAATAACTCTTTAATAGGCTCTTTTTCTAAAGCCACTTCATCTACCCAATTTTTATAAGCATAAATAAGTTTACCAAATTGTGTTCCCCAATCACCTAGATGATTAACTCCAGTACAATTGTATCCTTCAAAAGAAAGTATCTTGTATAGTGAGCTACCAATAACTGTAGTAAATAAATGTCCTACATGAAATGGCTTTGCTATATTAGGTGATGAATACTCTACTACTATATTCTTACCTTCACCCATTTTAGATGAGCCATATTGATCGCCCTCTTCTAATATCTTTTCTATAGTAGCTTTAATAAATACTCCTTTGTCTAAAAAGAAGTTTACGTAAGGACCAAAACACTCTATTTTTTCAAAACCCTGTTTGTCAATTTTTTCTTTTAAATCTTTAGCTATAGCATTAGGTGCTTTTTTCATTGTTTTTGCTAATTGGAAACAAGGAAAAGCAAATTCTCCCATTTCAGGCTTTGGTGGTATTTCAATTAAATTTTCTATTGTTTCTATGTCGAGTTCCACCAATTGTTTAATTCTTTCTGCAACTATTTTCTTATAATCCATATTATTTCCTCCTAATTTTAAAACTCATGTATTTTTTAATATAACAAAAAACCCATCTCTAAATAAAGAGACGGGTTATATTTCCGCGGTACCACTCTAGTTGACTATAAAGTCCACTCAATATTTTAACGCTCTTCGCGGCATGCCCTATAAGAGTCAAAAATTATTCCTTCTAACTAGTTCAGGCAGCATCTCCAAGGTTCTTTTCCTAAAATTAATCCGATTAATTTTGTTAAATAGTTACCCATTTAACTTCCTATACCTTACAAGGCTTACACCATTCCCTTGCTCGCTTTAAGATTAATAAGAAAGTACTATCCTCTTCACAGAATTTAGTTGTTATATATTTATTTCATATTACACTATATTATATTACTACTAGCATATTGTTGTCAACTTTTTTTCTAGCTTCATCATTTTTTCTAATATTTCTCACTTAATCTTTCATTTAGAACCCACCCGATTATCCCATCTTTCTTAATTAATGTTTGATTATTTGACCTTTCTATTATTGACACTATGTCCCCTTTTGAAAGTGGAAGAAAATAATCTGTGCAGTCATAACAGCGCATTCCATCATTAGTTTTAAAAAGCTTAGTATTCTTAATCCATAATTTATGATTTGAAGATATATGTCTGCAAAAACTAAATTCCATTTCCTCTTTTAACAATTCCACAGCATTGTCCATCCATGAAATTTGAATCGTATTTGAATTATCGCTTTGCTCTTCTATAATTACCCCTTTAGGTAAATCATCACTGGCAACATATGTTATACTTTCAACATCATCACCATTAATTATTAAAGCATTTAACTGACCCTCTGTTTTAATAATATTTCCCCCATCAATACTGATAATTTTCTGTTCTTTTTTTATAATTGGATTGCAACAAGCCTTTTCTTTCCCATAATTAGCCGTTGGCCAATGACCAACTATTACATATTTAGAAAAAAATAAACCCTGCTCCAAAAATGCATCATTCTTCATGACTTTACTTGCATCCTGTTCTCCTAAATTTTCAGATGTAATACCAGCATGAGCAAATATAAAGTTTTCTGTTTCAATGATGTGGGGTAATTGCTCTAACCACTCAATTTCACAACTGAAATTTTTCATTATCTGTTTCTTGATATACTTAATATCTGATTTTTCATTAACTTCAATTGATAGTTCATAGCACATTTCATTTAAAATACTATTTTTTCGCAATATCATATATCTTAAAAGATTTTCGTCATCTATTTCATATTTGATATCTTCCCAAATTGCATCACAGTTGCCACTTACTATATAAACTTCATTTGTATTTTCTAGTTCAATTACATACCTTAAAGTTTTCAAACTCATGTTTCCTTTTTCAATCAAGTCCCCTACTAAGAACAAGATGTCATGTTTTGTATACGAAACCTTTTCCAAAATTGTTTGAAAGAGATTTAGATTACCATGTATATCACTTATTACAATAATCCTTTTATTCTCTGATAATATAATTTTTTTCACTTTAGCTTTAATTATTTCTCCCCCTCTAAATTATCACCTGCGGTACTGAAATGTTGTTAAACTATAATTCAGTTTTCAGCACCCAATAGGAATATTTACCATAATAACAATATACCACAACCTAATGATAATAAAAACACCTACCTAAGCAGATGTTCTTTTTGATACTTGAATTTTTATAGAAATAATTACTAATTGTTGAGGCTTCCTAAAATCTCCTTAACCCTTGATACTCTCAGAAAACTTTTGCAAATCAGTTATAGGCTCTTTACAATTAAAATTTTCACAAATATAAGCGGTGGTTTTCCCCTGCAATGGTTTATAAGCTTCTATTTCAAAATTTATAGAATATAGCCTTTCATCACCAGTATTTAGAACTACTGTAGCAAAAGGTAGGTAATTACTATTAATTTCTTTAATCATAGCTTTTGTTTCCACTTCCTGCTCTTTTCCCGCAACTATAATGTCTTTTCCTGGTACCCTACTATATAGTAGGGCCGTCATAAAATAAGCATGAGCACTTTCTATAGTTTTAACCTTTGAAGCAAAAACTTCAAATTGCCCATATGCCTCATTTTCCAGCTTACTATTAGCAGTTAATTTAGCAAGCCTTAACATATTTAAAGTAGCCACTGAGTTACCTGAAGGCACCGCACCATCATAAATATCTTTAGGCCTAACAATTAGTTCTTCTCCGTCAATCCCATATAAAAATAATCCACCCTGATCTTCATCTTTAAATAGCTTAAGCATATTATCATTAAGTTCTAGTGCTTTAATTAAATATCTGACATTAAAAGTGGCCTGGTATAATTCAATTAGCGCATTCACTGTGAAAGCATAATCCTCTAAATAACCCAAGTGAGCTATTTCACCCTCCCTATATCTGGCCATTAATCTGCCCTTTTCATTAACCATATTACTTAAGATAAACTCCATAGCCTTTTCTGCCTGCTGAATATAAGTGCTATTATCAAAAATTCTTCCTCCATAAGCTAATGCTGCAATCATAAGTCCATTCCAAGAGGTTAATACCTTGTCGTCCTTATAGGGATGAATTCTTCTTTCTCGATATTCAAAAAGCCTTTGTCTCATTTTTTCTAGTTTGTACTGTAAATCCTCATCTGGCTTAGAGCTACTTTCCATACCTATGAGATTTGGAATATTCCGACCTTCAAAATTTCCTTTTCCAGTTATATTGTAGTGATCACAATAGGTTTTATAAAATTGCTCACCTAAAACTAAAGCCACTTCCTTTAATGTTAATAAATAAAATTTGCCTTCTTCTCCTTCACTATCTGCATCTTCAGCGGAATAAAAAGCCCCTTCTTTCGAAGTCATATCTCTGAGTATATAAGTGAAGATTTTCTCAGCCACACCTTTGTAGAATAAATTACCCGTGGCTTCAAAAGCCTCAACATATACAGAGGCTAAAAGTGCATTATCATATAACATTTTCTCAAAGTGAGGTACTAACCATTTCTCATCTGTGGAATACCTTGAGAACCCAAACCCAATATGGTCAAAAATTCCGCCCTCATACATGGCTTCCAGTGTTTTCTCTACCATTTCTAAGGCTTTGGGCTCCTTATAATTTTTCCAATATCTTAATAAAAATCGTAAGTTGTGAGGCGCCGGAAACTTTGGAGAAGAACCAAATCCACCATAACTCGCATCAAAGACACTTTTGAAACTATTATATGCATTATGTATTTCTTCTTCTCCTATTTCTTCCCTTATAACCTTTGTATCAATGCCTTTTATATGCTCTACTATTTTTTCACTAGATTTTACAATATCCTCTCTTTTTTCATTCCACTGCTGCGCAAGGGAGTTCAGTACATCCATTATCCCTGGCATTCCATATTTACTTTCCACAGGGAAATAAGTACCTGCATAAAAAGGGTTTTTATCAGGAGTCATAAAAATAGTTAAAGGCCAACCACCACTTCCTGTTAAGGCATGGCATACCGTCATATAAATACTGTCTATATCTGGACGTTCTTCCCTATCTACCTTTATAGCAACAAAATACTTATTTAAAATAGCTGCTACTTCCTCATTTTCAAAAGATTCTTTTTCCATTACATGACACCAATGACAGGTACTGTACCCAATAGAAAGGAATATTGGTTTATCTTGTGCTTTTGCTTCAGCAAAAGCTTCTTCACACCAGGGATTCCAATTTACTGGGTTATATGCATGTTGTAACAGGTATGGACTCTTTTCATTAACCAATCTATTAGACTTTTCACGCATCTTCTGATTAGACATATTATCACGCTCCCTTCATATTTTATTTCTTATTACTATGCCCAAAGATGCTATCGAATATAATTCGATAGCATCTACTTCTATAAAAAGTTTGCATCTGTTTTTACCTCTTCTCTTCTTCATTACCATTACACACAGTATTTTTAAATCTCTGAATTATTATTGTTAACAATGAAATTTTAATCTACATTTCTAATTGAATCAATTATACTAGTAGAAAGTAGTCTTTTAAGAGGTCCAACAGATGCTAGTATACACATAACCATCGACACTAAAAACACCTGCAAAATACTTTTCCAAGGAAAAAACCACTGAACAGCTTTATCATATTTTATCGCATTATACAAAATAATATGGAGGACAACTCCCATTATACTTCCTAGTATAGAACTAAAGACACCATATAATAATCCTTCTTTTAATATCATACTTCTAATTTCATCATTTCCCATACCTATAGCTCTAATCATTCCAAATTCTTGTCTGCGCAGTATAATATTCATACTTATTGTGTTTATTATATTTACTATTCCTATAATAGTTATTATAATTACAAAACTATATAGTATTACGGATATACTTCTTTGAGCATTCTTATAAAATTCTAATTGATCTTTATAGGATATTAACTTCCCTTCTTTGGGACCTTTTGCATATTGGTTAAGCTTGTTTTTTATATAATTTTCATCTAAATTTTCTTTTGTATTTATTCTTAATACCCTATACTTATCTTCTTTTAACCAACTTTTTAAAACATCCTCATGAATAATAACTACAACATTAATTCCACGATCCATTGTTGGAAATGGTAGCTTATTTAATATCGCACCTATTGAAACTTTTTTATTATATTGGTTCCATATGTCATCTTCTTTCATAGCACTCTTTAAATTAAGTTCATCGTTTATTATTAAATTTGTACTTTTTTCACTGGAAAAATTCTGAATTAAAACAACCTTATTATTATTTTTCATATCTTCTACATCTAACTTTCCATCATCTAAATATTTACTCATTTCTTTCAATTCTTCATCATTGCATCCATACAATTCTATTGTAACATTATAAATACTACTTTTTATTTTGGAATCATCCTTATTATTCTGTAAAGATACTTCCTTCAATTTTTCTTTGTATACTTCTGTAATTTTATCTCCATAAATGTCGAAGGATCCTCTAAAATATAAATTCTTATTAACCGAAGTTACACCTTGTATATCTAATATTTCACGTACAACATTCTTACCATAACCTGTATTTTTTTCACTATCGCTGGCAGTTAAAATATAATCAGAATTTATATCCGCCTCTACGTTTTTTACAGGGTCAATCCATACACAAAAACTTGTCACTGTAATAAAAAGTATTATACTAATACTTAATGATATAACTGTTGCTAAAAATCTCTTTTTATTCCTTGTTAAGTTTGTATATGCCATGTCTGTTGTGAATTTCCTAAACACTTGAATTTTTTTCTTTCCATTTAAATTCTCTAACTTTTCTCCTTGAACAGATGTATTATTTATTGCTTCCATTGGAGATATTTTTGATGCTTTTTTCGATGGAAAATATATAGACACAAATATAGCTACAAAGCATACTACAAAAGATATCATAATTCCACTAAATGGTATCGCTGCATTGCCTTTAAAATTAGTACTAAAGCTAAATAATTTGTTTATTCCATTCATAGAAATAATGCCCACTATAATCCCAAATGGTATAAATATACAGCCTATTATTATTCCCTCTCCAAATATTAATTTTTTAATTTGCTGTGTATCTGCTCCAATGGCTCTTAAAAGCCCAAATTCGCGTATTCTTTCTACTACTGAAATACTATATATATTATAAATTACAGATATAGCCGAAATAATTATTATTATACCTAAGAAAACAAAAATCATATTAGCTTTTTCAGCAGAATTTAAAGTACTTATATAGCTATAGTTCTCCTTAATAGAAACCCCATGTCTTTCACCCATACCTATTAATATTTTTTCTATATCAATAGATGTCTTAAGTGTGAAATGATGTATATATCTATATTCATCCTGTGAAAGTGTATTTTTCACACTATCTATAGTCAAGTATCCTTTAGCATTTTTATCTCTCATTGAATCCACTCTATTTTCCAAGATACCAGTTAAAATAAATTCTTTTTCTCCATTTTTAACTGCTGGTGACTCCTTACCATCTTTAAAGTTTATATAATTAAATACATAATTAAGATTTACCTTGTCCCCTATTTTAACCTTCTCTTTAAATTTATCAAGTACCCATTTTTCTAGAGCTATTTCTGAATCTTTCTCTGGAAAGCTCCCCTCTTCCAACTTAAAATCTAAAAGTTCTGTATCTATATTGTCATAACCATTTAATTCAATTTTATTATCTGTATCATCAATTTTAGCATAACCCATTAATATACTAGTTCCAAACTTATCTATTGAAGGTTCATTTTTCAGTGTCTTTATACTTTCAAAATTTTCCGCTTCCATGTAAGAAGCATAATACTGACCCCCACTTTGCTTTTTAGCGTTTTCTGTTTTTTGTTTGTTATAATTTAACAATGTTAAACTTAAACTTGTAATTAGCATAGCCGAAAGCATTACGCTTACAGATATAAATAAGGTTCTCTTTTTATTTTTTATCAAACCCCTTGGTATAAGTCCCCAAAAGTTCTTCATTATCTCACCCTCGTGTCCTCAATGATTTCTCCATCTGCAATGGTTATAATTCTATCTGCACAAGCCGCAACCTTAGGGTCGTGGGTAATCATTACAAGCGTTTGGTTGTATTTCTTTATAGACATAGTGAGAAGTTCTAACACTTCCTTACTATTTTTACTATCTAAGTTTCCAGTAGGCTCGTCAGCAAATATAATTGAAGGTTTAGTAGATAGTGCTCTTGCTATAGATACCCTTTGCTGCTGTCCCCCTGATATTTCTCCAGGTAAGTGAGTTTTTCTATTTTTTATATCTAAAATTTCCATAAGTTCATTTATGTAATCCTTATCCACCTTTTTTCCATCCATTAAAATTGGAAGTTTAATGTTTTCTTCAACGGATAATATGGGAATTAAATTAAAAAACTGAAATATAAATCCTATGTTTCTTCTTCTAAATCTAGATAACTCTTTTTCACTCATAGAATAAATATCAGAGCCATTAATATATACATGCCCTGCGGAAGGTTTATCAAGACCAGCTAATAGATGTAGCAGTGTACTTTTTCCCGAACCACTCGGTCCTACTATTGCAGTAAATTCACCTTTTTCGATAACTAAATCTGTAGATTTTAGCGCTTTAACAGATGCTTCACCTGTGCCGTAGGTTTTTGTTAGATAATCTGTTTTTAGTAATTCCATAATACGTTACCCCCATAAATTATTATAAAACCATTTATTTCCACTTTCAAAATTCTCCTTTTATCTTTTGTAAGATCTTTAATACATCTTATATAAAATATAACATTTTTTCAATAAAATAACAATCCTAAGCACATTAAAAAGTAGTTGTTTTATCATAAAAAACTACTTTCATATTCTAATAATTAAATTAAAATATATGAGCTGATTATATTAAATCAGCTCATTTTTATAAAACTGGTATTTATTTGTTTATTTTCTTAAGTTATTATTCTAACCGAATATTCCCGAAAGAAGTCCACCGCATTTCCCTACACATGTATTATCACAGTAATTAGCACAACCTGAATTACAAGCTCCAGAGCATCCATTATTACAAAATCCTATACATTGTGCAGCACACCCTGGAGTACATATAAACCCTTGTATGTCATTTCTCGACTTTGCATTGTTTTTAATAAAAAATTGTTTCATTTTACATCCCCCCAAAATTCAGTATAATTAACAATCACATAAATACCAGTTATATACAATTATTCAACTATAAATATTTCATTAGCTCTAAAATCTATACTTAGCATTGACATATCTTCATTAGATATCCATTTATATTTAATATTTTTACTAATCCACCAACGATTAAATTTTTCATGGGTTTTCTCCTTATCTATTTTTACTTTATTTATTAATAAACTTTTTGTAATAATACTCAAATCATTATTAATCAACGTCTCTTCTAATTCTTCTAATGCTAATTTTCTTTCATATAAAGTAAGTATCTGATTTTTTTCATTTTCCATTACGAATCCTATTTTTTTCATTTTTTACCTCCAACTATCATATATTTTTTTATTTAATAAAGGTTTAATTTATAAGTTAACTTACTTATTTATTTCTCTAAAGGATCTAAATAAAATATATTTTTTATTGTGTTATCCATAGGTATAAGCCCCTTCTCCACTAAAATGTTTTGAAGTTTTTGGGTACAATTACGTTCAATATGACTTATTAAACATTGATTTTTACCAGGTGTATTTATTTCATCAGTAAGCTTTTTATTTAAAAATTTACACCTATTACAATGATACGCATCACATTCTTTACAGATAGGAGCAAATTCCAAATCAAGTAAATATTTATTTTTAATGTTTATACCGTTATCTAAATCTCCTATACTATTTTCAGGATTATCAAAGTAAAATGCAGGACAAATGTAAATTTTACCATTAGGTGCCAAAACAAAACTTTCATTTCCAGCATCACAATTACACATTGTTCTAAGGTTTAGTCTATCTGTTAAAACATTTACTTGTATATCACTGTATTCTTCATACTTCTCTACAATTAGCTCAATTAAACTATCTAATTGATTTTCATAAACTTTAAACTCATTATCACTCCATTTTTCTATATCTTGAATAACTAAGTTTATTCTTGCATGGCATAAAGATAATTTTTTAATAAACATCTGTATATTTAAAATTTTATCCTTTTGTATTAATAAAGTACAATTATCTGATGTTTTTAAATTATCAATATTGTTATCATATATAACTATAGAATTACCACCTATATCATCTGATTCACTATTAATGAAACATATGAATTTTTCTTGCGTTAACTCACCTTTTTCATTTCCTATAATTATAGGTATAAAATTATTTTTTTCCGAAAACTCAAGTCCTCTTTTAATGATTTCTTTGCTCATAACATTATTCATATTATTCCAATTTTCATAACGACAATGTGGTGTAATTTGGTCACTAGTTATAAACTGTAAAAACTTTTCTGAGTCTTTATTATTGTTATTGGTACCTTCATATCGCTGTTTATGTGGATATTTTTTACCCGTTACTTGAGAATACTTGTCCCAAAAATAATTATTTGCTCTAACATTAGCTTTGTGCATTTTACAATGAAATGTTATTCTTTGGTATACTGTATCTGTATCTGCATTATCATAATTGCATCCAGTGCACCATGCACAACCTTCAGCTACTTCACATTCTATGCATTCTTCTTTACTTTGCATTTCTAATGACAAGGTCTTAAATGCTCTCAATTTATCCGTATTAATACCTGAATAAATATCTCCTAGTCTTCTTCCTTTACGATTCTCCAACGAGAAATCTAAAAATCTTATACAAGGATATAAATTTCCATCACAATCTATTGCAACCATTTGACCCGCTCCACAAAAATTTTTCTTTTTCCCTTCGTCATTGATAGGAAACCCAATTTCAGGGCTGAAAAATCTTACTGAGTAGTTATCCCACAATTTATTACCTACTATGTAATCAGCTAGCTCCTTTAATTGATTTTCAAATACAATGTCATCCCCCTCTTGCCATACATTTTCGAATACAACATTAGCTGAAACTACATTGATTCCAAGATTCCATAAGCTTATTATGCTGTCTTTTAAATTTGGTAAATCATCTCTAGAAAACGTAGCTTTTGTTGATGAATTAGCAAACTGCTTAAGCCATAATGGTACATTTTTTACTACATCATCATATGAACCACTACCATCAGGATAGATTCTTTGCATATCATGTTTAAGTTTATTGCCATCAACACTTAATCCTATATGAATATGCCCTTTATTTTTGTTAATATATTTTTGAACTTTTTCTGTACTATACAGTATTCCATTAGAAGAAAAATTAAATCTATATGCATTAAACCATGGATGATCTAGCAGGAACATTTGTTGTTTTATGTAATCAGATACTTTGTCTATCAAGTCTATTTCTAAAAATGGCTCTCCACCAATAAAATCCCAAATAACAGCTCCAGTATTCGAAATGTTTTCTCTATCACTTAAAATATAGTCTACTGCTTTTTTACCTGTTTCAAATGTCATCTTTTTATTGTTATTTTTACCAGTCATATAGCAGTATTTACAGGCTAAATTACAATCTTCAGTAACACAAAAAGTTATTTCTTTTGTAATATTTCCATTACCTTCCCAGCCTGGTGATAAGTTTCCCATTAATACTTCATTGTTTTCCATACAAATTCCCCCTCGTTAATCCTTATTTATCACTTTATGAAAACTGTTCTATTAAATAATTAATTAATTCATTGTTATTTACATTTTGTTTTCCATTTATATTTTTGCATATATGTCCAGTTATATATGCCGCAGCTATACTATTGCCATACATATTTCCGCACTTAAAAAAAGATTTCAACTCATCATATATAATGATTGGTGGTGCAAAAAAAGTATTTTTATGAAAATAAATATTCTGATTAGCTCTAATTTCTGATGATTTAACTCCTACAACACGTTTTAATGCTGCTGGGTAGCTATCTTTCCCATCATTACTATAAGCAGAAACCACAACGATATTATTTTTTCCAGCTCTTTTAACAATTTTGCTCAAAGCATACTTATATCTAAATTTAGTAGTCCCTAAACTTAGATGAATTATATCTGGTTTTATTTGAACAGCTTTTTTTAAAGCATATATTAATACCCTTCCATCAGATCTTAAGTTTTCATCTAAAATATTAATGCTAAAAATTTCTACTTTTTTACATATGCACTTTATTATCATTGCTATAGCTGTACCATGATCATTTCTAGCTTTTATTTTACTATCTTCTACAACCTCTCCTCTGTTATTTAATTTATATGATATTGAGTTTTTAACATTCTTATTTAAATCATATCTTTTAATATCAACTCCACTATCTATAATTACAACTTTAGGAACTTTACAATTATTTATATCACACACACACACGGTCCTCCCCTAACTACCTTATTTAATGACTAAGTAATAATTTTAAACGGTTTCATTTTCAATATCAGCACTTATTTCATCTAGTGACGTATCTACTTCGTATTCATCTATTACTGAAGCAATTTCATGTTCATAAATCTCTCTGTATATAATACTTGTTTTTAAAAGATCTTCATGAAACCCTTTTGCTGCAACTTTACCATTATCAATAACAATAATTTCATCTGCATCTAAAATAGTCGCTAAATGATGAGTAATTATTATGACAGTCGTTGACTTTGAAATATGATTTATTGATTTTCTAACAAAATATCTTGATTCAGTATCTAATGCTGATGTTGCTTCATCTAAAAGTACTATGGACGCCTTTCTAAGCATGCACATTGCAAGAGCTAATCTCTGTTTCTGCCCTCCAGATAAATTACTTCCTTCTTCTGCAATTACAGTATCATACTTGTTTTCTAAACTCATAATATAATCGTGTATAAAAACTTGCTTACAACCCTTTTCTATTTCATCATTTGAGGCATTAGGCACTGCTATTCTCATGTTCTCGTATATAGATAAATTGAATAAGAATGGTTGTTGATGTACAACTGAAATATTTTTTCTTAAAGAGTCCTCGCTAAAATCATTAATATTTATCCCATCTATCAGTATTTCACCTTTATCTACTTTATAAAGTCCTAGAAGTAAATTGTATATTGTTGTTTTACCGCAGCCATTTTTTCCAACTACAGCTATAAATTTATTCTTGGGTATGGAAAAAGATATATTTCGCAGTATTTTTTTACTTTCTTCATAAGAAAAACTAACATTCTTAAACTCTATATTTCCATCCAATTCTCCTACTTCTTTATTTCCAAAAGTTTCAATAGAAAAAGTGAAATTATCTATTAATTCAAAGATTCTTTCAAGTGATACTAGAGCTTGTTGTATACTAGAATTTAATCTAGTTATTGAGCTAAGTGAATTTGAAAATTGACTTGAGTATGATATAAATGCAACAAAATATTGAATGCTTAACTTTTGCTTGTATATAAAGTAAATTCCAATTAATATAACTACAAACTCATCTAAAAAATTTACTATATTTGAAAATGTAAATGACATAGTTTCCAGTAAATTTACCTCTATCTGCTTGTCTCTCATATTCCCGGATATCTTATTAAAATCTTTGTAATTACTATTTTTAGCTCCAAATGTCTTTATATGCTTTATTCCTAATAAAGACTGTTGAATTAAACTGAAATATCTATCATTTAATTTTTTAATTTTTTCATTCTCTTTTCTAAGTTTCTTACCAAACATAGCAAATATTAAGTACGAAAGTGGAAAAGCCCCTAACACTATTAAAGACAATATTATGTTTATCTTAAAAATAGCAATTCCGACTATTAGAACCCTCAAAATGTCTAATACTGCATTTACTAGCTGGTTAGTTATTATATTTGATAGTGTAAATACATCTCCTTGAAGTCTTGAAATTAAATCTCCTATTGATGTGTTATCAAATATTTTCATTGGTAAATTCAATATTTTATAGTACATATCTGCCTTTAGATCATAAGCTAAGTTATTATTCAATTCTGATTCACTATAAGATTTTATAAACTCAACAATAGTTTTTAACAAAAGAAGTATAAATGTGTATATGAGATTTATGTATATAGATTTATAGTCTTTCTCAGCTAAACACTGTAATATTTTCCCCCATATTAATGGTTGTATAATTCCAAATATAATTACTGTTAATATAGAAATCATAAAAACACAAAATTTCTTTTTATAGGGTTTAATGTATACTAAACACCGTTTCAATACTTTTACATCATCTTTTGAAAGAAATTTAATTTTGGAACGCATCTTCTTGATATTTATTAAAATATTTCTCAATAAAACCACCTACTTCAATAATTTATATTGGATTTTGTAAGTAATTTAACTTACATTTAGATATTATCTTCTTGTATAAAGATAATAAACATTTACAGATTTATAGAATATTTCTGCTTACAATTTTTTATATTTGGAAAAATAACTTGTCCTCCTAAAATTAAATGTTTTTTTTATTAAAATGGTAAACATTGTATAATAAGTATAATTTATGTTATTAAATAAAGCAACTTTTTTTTATTTTTTTTGTTACTTCTTTAATTAAATATTCTTATGTTTTATATACATACTGTAATATATACTATTTTCTATGGTTTAAGACCTTACAATCATAGATATATTAATATCTTTTTTTATTCAATATTTTTAAAATTTGTATGTAAAAATCATAAACTTAGTTTACTTTAGTATAAAACAACTACATTCACTAGAATTCCATTGAGTATAGCTGTTTTATATTCACAATTTTCAATCTCTATATTATTCATATATCTAAATCCACATTTTTGTATCACTCTATTTGAAGATACGTTATGTGTCAAAGCCATTGCATTTACGACCTCAATATTCGTTTTGTCAAACAAATATTTGATCTGCGCTTGAACTGCTTGTGTGGTATAATCTTTATTCCTATGATATTTTGAAATGGCATAACCTATCTCTCTATTAGTCTTAGATAATTCATCACTTGGACCTGTGCAGCACCAACCGATAAACTCATTTGTTTCCTTTAATAAAATTCCTAAGTTTAACCATTGGTCTCCAATGTTCGGAATAGCTTCTATCAACCTATAACATTTTTCTGAAACGAAAATACGCCACTCAGCTTTTTGCTTTATGGCGCATTTTTTTATTAGATTTCTATTTTCATTTTAGATTTTAATCTACATTTCTAATGGAGTCAATTATACTAGTAGAAAGCAATCTTTTAAGAGGTCCAATAGATGCCAGTACACATATAGTCATCGACACTAAAAATACCTCTAAAATACTTTTCCAAGGAAAGAACCACTGCACAGCCTTATCAAATTTCAGTGCTTTATATAAAAGAATATGAAGAAGAACTCCCATTATACTTCCTAGTATAGTACTAAAAATTCCATATAATAACCCTTCTTTTAGTATCATACTTCTTATTTCATCATTCCCCATACCTATTGCTCTAATCATTCCAAATTCTTGTCTGCGGAGTATAATATTCATACTTATTGTGTTTATTATATTTACTATACCTATAATAGCTATGACTATTACAAAACTATAAAGTACTATAGATATACTTCTTTGAATACTTTTAAAGTAGTCTAACCTTTCCGTATAACTTATCACTTCCCCCTCTATTTGTTGCTTTGAATACCCATTAAGTTTATTTTTTATATAATCTTCATCGGCATCTTCTTTTGTATTTATTCTTAACATCCTATATTTATCTTCCTTTATCCATTCCTTTAAAACTTCTTCTGGAAAAATAACTACAGCATCCATTTGATAATCACTAGTTGGAAAAGGAGCTTTATTTAATAATGAACCTATCTCCACGTCTTTATTATAATGTTTCCATACATCCTCTTCATGCATGGCAATTTCCATAGTAATCTTGTTTGCTACATTTAAATTTGTGTTTTTTATATTAGATTGATTTTGAATAAAAATAATTTTATTATTCTTTTTCATGTCTTCTGCATCTATCTTTCCATCTTCTAAATATTTATTCAGCTCTTTTAATTCTTCATCATTAGCTCCATATATGGCTATTTCATATTCGTAAATGTCACTTTTTATTAATAAATCCTCCCTGCTATTTTCTAACGCCCTTTTTTTAACACTTTCTTTATAGGCTTCCGTAACTTTATCTCCTGAAAGTTCAACTATTCCTCTAAAATATAGATTTTTTTTAAAAGAATCTACACCTTTCATTTTTGATATTTCATCTATGGTTTTACTATCATAACCAATGTTTTTTTCCTTACAATTTAAGGTTAATATATAATCAGAATTTATATATAAGTCAACCATTTTTAAAGGATCAAACCATACAGTAATACTTGTTACTGCAATAAATAGTATTATGCTAATACTAAATGATATAACCGTTGCTATAAATCTTTTTTTATTTCTGGTCAAATTGGCATATGCCATGCTTGTTGTAAACTTACCGAAAATTCTAGGTTTTTTATTTCTTTTTGAATTCTCTAATTGTTCTCCTTGAACTGATGTATTACTTATTGCTTCCATTGGTGATATTTTCGAAGCATTTTTAGCTGGAAAATATATAGATATAAATATAGCGATAAAACACACTACCAAAGATACTATAACTCCCCACAAAGGTATTTCAGCTTTATCATTTAAAATAGATGTCATTCCCAAATTATTACTCTTATAAAACAATGCACTTATTTCATTAACAGATAGAATACCAAGTAAAATACCTAAGGGCACCGATATAAGACCTAGTATAATCCCTTCACCAAAGAGTATCTTTTGTATTTGCTTTGCCTCTGCTCCAATAGCTCTTAAAAGACCAAATTCACGCATTCGTTCTAATACTGAAATACTGTATATATTATAAATTACAGATACAGCAGCGATAAGAATGATTATATTTAAAAATATGAAAATGAAGTTCATTTTTTTAGCTGATTCCAAAGCATTTATATAACTGTAATTTTCCTTAATAAAAGCACCTTGTATTTCACACATACTATTTAAAGTTTCTTTTACATTATACAAAGCTTTAAGTGTAAAATGATGGTTATATCTATAAGCATCCTCTGAAAGAGTGTTTTTCACACTGTCTATTGTTAAATATCCTTTAGCCTTTCTTTCCTTCATAGAATCCATTCTATTTTGTAAAATACCAATTAAAACAAATTCCTTGTCTCCGTTTTTAGCTGCTGGTGACTCTTTCTCATCCTTAAAATTTATATAATTAAATTTATAACTAAGTTTTATTTTATCTCCTATTTTAGGTTTTACATTAAACTTATCTAATGCATATTTTTCTAAAGCTATTTCTGAATCTTTGTTTGGATATCTTCCTTCTTCTAACTTAAAATCCAAAAGTTCTGTATCCACATTATCATAACCATTTAAATCAATTTTGTAATTATCACTACCTACTTCAGCATACCCCATCATTATGCTTGTTCCGAATTTATCTATAGATGGCTCACTTTTTAGTGTTTTTATACTTTGAACATTTCCTGCTTCAAAACAAGAACCATGATAATGACCTCCACTTTGCATTTTTGCATTTTGTATAGTTTGTCTTTTATAATTTGATATGGTTATACTCATGGTTGTTATTAACATAGCAGAAAGCATTATACTTATTGATATAAAAAATGTTCTCTTTTTATTTTTTATCAAACCCCTTGGTATAAGTCCCCAAAAGTTCTTCATTATCTCACCCTCGTGTCCTCAATGATTTCTCCATCTGCAATGGTTATAATTCTATCTGCACAAGCTGCAACCTTAGGGTCGTGGGTAATCATTACAAGCGTTTGGTTGTATTTCTTTATAGACATAGTGAGAAGTTCTAACACTTCCTTACTATTTTTACTATCTAAGTTTCCAGTAGGCTCGTCAGCAAATATAATTGAAGGTTTAGTAGATAGTGCTCTTGCTATAGATACCCTTTGCTGCTGTCCCCCTGATATTTCTCCAGGTAAGTGAGTTTTTCTATTTTTTATATCTAAAATTTCCATAAGTTCATTTATGTAATCCTTATCCACCTTTTTTCCATCCATTAAAATTGGAAGTTTAATGTTTTCTTCAACGGATAATATGGGAATTAAATTAAAAAACTGAAATATAAATCCTATGTTTCTTCTTCTAAATCTAGATAACTCTTTTTCACTCATAGAATAAATATCAGAGCCATTAATATATACATGCCCTGCGGAAGGTTTATCAAGACCAGCTAAAAGATGTAGCAGTGTACTTTTTCCCGAACCACTCGGCCCTACTATTGCAGTAAATTCACCTTTTTCGAAAACTAAATCTGTAGATTTCAGAGCTTTAACAGATGCTTCACCTGTGCCGTAGGTTTTTGTTAGATAATCTGTTTTTAGTAATTCCATAATACGTTACCCCCATAAATTATTATAAACCATCAATTATTTCAATGCACCGGTAGTTACAAACTCCATTATTATTGCAGAAGAATTGCGAAAAAAGGATAATATATCTACAATTTTTTTAGGTGGAGAAATGGATAACAAAGGAAACTATCGGATTGTTTCCAACAGAGAAAATCGGATTTGAATCCATAGTCAGTATTTGCCCTGCAAACAGATTAAATACTCTTATTACCGATTGGGATGCATCGGAAGAAGACTTATCAGCTTTTGAAGAACAAGAAATCAATATTATAATAGTAGAAAAAGAATAGATTACAGGGCGGCATTTTCGCCCTGTTGCTTTTATAAATTAACACTCAATTTGCTATACAATTTTATTTATATTTGTAAAGTACGCGAAGAAAGTTAATATTTGGAACTCTGAACGCTTAAGTGCAATTATGAACAAAATAGATGCGATAACTGTGGCTCACGCCTTAACATAATCAACTAGAATTAGGTGGGTTTCTATAACTGTTATTACTCTCCACCCTTTATAGATTCAACAATACTTGAAGAAAATACTCTTCGTGATGCATTTATTGATGAAAGTAAACAAATAACTATAGTTACTAAAAATAGTGCTATTATAGTAACTATAGGGAAACGCCATGTCATCCCTTGTGTAAGCGATTTTCTTGTAAGTACAAAGAATATAAAGGATAATACTGTTCCAAATGCTGTTCCCCAAAATCCAGAGGCAACCCCATAAAATATTCCTTCTGCTCTTATCATTTTTTTTACTTCATCATTTCCAAAGCCTATGGCTCTAAGCATACCTATTTCTTTTTTTCTTAATAGTACATTCATACTCATAATATTAAGCAAATTAACAATGCTAACTATAGCTACTACAACTACAAAACTATACATTATCAAGGACACTTGCAAATTATCCTTTTTAGCTTTTTCCAATGCTTCTTTATATGATACTAATGTAGCACCACGATGTTTGCTTAATTTATACTTTAAAGTTTTTTCCACTTCATCATAATTTCCATTTTTGCTTAAATTAATTTTTATATTTTGATAACCTTTAATATTAAGATATTTCTCAGCAACTTTGTCACTCATAATCACTACATTTCCAATTTTCATATCAGGAGCTGCATAATCTTGATTTAATAATGCTCTAATAATAAAGGTTTCATTACGCATATTCACAAAATTTCCTTTTGAATCATAATAAGGATAATCTAATACTATACTATCTCCTAAGTTTAATTTAGTATTATTATTATAATTTAAATTCTGTGCTAAAATAATTTCTGGCTTTTCATTCATATCATTTATATCTATTTTGCCCTTAACTATATGTTTTTTCATAGTCTTTAAATTTTCTGATGTATATCCAAATGCAGTTGCATTAAAACTATAAATTTTTTGTTGGAAATTATTTTTCGCTTCAGGAGATTTTTTACTTTCTCTTTCAATATACTTCATACCTTCATTGGTGATTTTTTCGCGTTCAACTTCAATAGTTGTTTTCAACTCATTTGATTTATTCACCTTATCTATACCGTTTATATTTTTAATATCTTCTAAGTCTTTATCTGATATGGAATAATTCTGTTGACTATTGGTTGTAGATATTAAAAAATCTCCTCCCATTTTAGTTTTAATACTATTTAAAGGGTCTGAACAATTTATTAAATAATTTATAATCATAAACATTATTATACTTATACTTAGTGAAACCAGAGTAGTTATAAATCTTTTTTTATTTCTATTTAGATTTAGGTACGCCATATCTTCTGCAAATCCAAAGTTCTTACTTATTATATTTTTCACTTGTGAATTTTTCTTTATGTTTTTACCTTTTAATTGTAAATTATTATTTGAGTTAATAGCTTCCATTGGAGATATTTTAGATGCTTTTTTTGCTGGAGAATAAACACCAATTACTATAGTTAAAAATCCGACTATAAAAGAGGCTATAACTCCATTTTTAGGAATATCCATTATCGCACTAAAATCCTTATATCCAGACATAAGAATTATAATACCTTTAACTACAAAGCTTCCAATAATAATTCCCAGGGGTATAAATATACATCCCAGAATTAATCCTTCACCCAGCACCAAGATCTTAATTTTTGATGGTGAGGCACCTATTGCTCTTAACATACCAAACTCTCTAATTCTTTCTGTAACTGACATATTAAATATGTTGTAAATTATTACGCTAGCTACAATACTTATTATTATATATAAAACTATACTTATAAAATCAACAGTCTTAAATATTTGCAATGTAAATATTTTGCTAGAATTCCTCTTGAAAAATATTTTTTCATAGTCATCAGTTGCTTCCAACAATTGTATACCCTTTTCTATAGGATTGTTTGAATTTGTAATTAAATACCCACCATATTGAATATATTTTGATGGTAATACACCTTCAACATAATTTTTGGTCACATATGCAATTGCTTTATTTTTTTGGCCATTTTTATTAAATTTATATTCAAAAGTCCCTACTAATATAAACTCATCTTCATTCTTTATTTCATCTGGTTTTCCTTGAGTGTTTATATATTGTATACTTGAAGTTAATTTAATTTTATCCCCTATATTATATTTTTTAGGCATATTATTTAATATCCATTCTTCCATTGCAATTTCATTATTATTTTTAGGATATCTACCTTTCGACAACTTAAAATTAAGAAATTCTGCTATATTATTGTCATAACCATTTATTTCTAAAATATATTTAGTATTTGGTAATTTATAATTTCCTAAACAAGCAAAAATCGATGTTTTATTTACAACCGAATCTTTACTTAATTTTTCTAAGTTTTTTTTCTGTGATGTGAAAAATGATGCATCATATATACCACCATCATCGTCTACCATACGTTTATAAGAAGAAGTTTTCAAAATATCAAGCATTATGCTTAAAGAAATAATCAAGGAAATTGATAATATTATACCTACTGCTATAAAAAAGACTCTCTTCTTATTTTTCATTAAATTACGTGGTATAAGACTCCAAAAGTTCTTCATTATATCACCCTCGTGTCCTCAATGATTTCTCCATCTGATATAGTTATAATTCTATCTGCACATGCTGCAACCTTAGGATCGTGGGTAATCATAACAAGAGTTTGATTGAATTTTTTTATAGACATGGTAAGAAGTTCTAAAACTTCCTTACTATTTTTGCTATCTAAGTTTCCAGTAGGCTCGTCAGCAAATATGATAGAAGGTTTATTAGATAGTGCTCTTGCTATAGACACTCTCTGCTGATGCCCTGCGGAAGGTTTATCAAGTCCAGCTAATAGATGTAAAAGTGTGATTTTCCCTGAACCACTTGGTTCTACTATTGCAGTAAATTCACCTTTTTCAATAACTAAATCTGTAGATTTTAGCGCTTTGACAGATGCCTCACCTGTGCCGTAGGTTTTGGTTAGATAATATGTTTTTAGTAATTCCATAATACGTTACCCCCATCAATTATTTCAATGCACAACCTTCAGCTACTTCACAATCTATGCACTCTTGTTTACTCTGCATTTCTAATGACAAAGTCTTAAATGCTCTTAATTTATCTGTATTAATCCAGATTTATAGAATATTTTCGCTTATAATTTTCTATATTTGGAAAAATTGCTTGTTCTCCTAAAATTAAATGTATTTTTTTTGTTTAAATGTTAAATATTATATATTATATATTCAGTTTAAGTTATGTTATTAAATAAAGCAACTTCTTTTATATTTTTTTGTTTCTTTTTATATTAAATATTCTTATCTTTTATATACATACTGTAATATATAGTATTTTCTAGCGATTAAGACTTTACAATTAAAGATATATGAATATCTTTTTTTATTCAATATTTTTAAAATTTGTATGTAAAAATCATAAACTACAAATCATTTATGTAACAATTAAAATTTTTTTTGTATTTTTTAAGTGCTGTCTCTGAACATATTGATATAAACTAACATACTTGGGTACTATGATAAGCATTATAGGGGCTTTAGTTGTATCAGTGATTCCACATGTGCTACTGCCACTCATTTGAAAAATGGGCTTGTCTAAGTCCCCAAAATCAAAGAATCAGCAAGTGTTTCTTTGTAATTTGAAGCTTTTCATATAAATTCATTTTATTATAATTTAATAACCATTTAAAAGCACAAAAAAACACTGAAAATTAATTCAGTGCATTTATAAGAATTTCTACTTAAACTTTGCTTATTTGTAAATCTGTCCTCTATTTCCAACTTAGATTATAATAATTATAAGTTCTTTATCCTTTTTCTCGAATAAAACTCTATAATCTCCAACTCGTAATACTTTGGTTGGTTCATCTTCATCTATATCTAACCATTTAAGCTTAAAATTTAATTCTTATTTCTATTATTTTGCTAACTTTCGTAAAAGAAAGACCTATTCTTATAGCTTTCAATAATACTATTATATATGCTATAAATCATTAATTATGTAACCCTTCACTTTTTTATTTTATTATAACCAAAAAGGTTATCGAATATTATCCGATAGCCTTTTTGGTTACACCACTTTGCTTTTTACTCTTTATTCAGCATGTACCATAGTATATTCTTCTGTAATAATCTCAATTGGATTTCCATTAGTATAGATATTAGTGAAGAAGCAAGGGAAACTTCTAGCTTCTGCATTAAACCCATTTGTTAATTCAAAATGCAGGTGGGGACAATTTGATAAACCTGTATCACCTACTAAACCAATTATTTGACCTTGTTTCACTCTTTCTCCAACTTTTAGATTTATACTATGATATTGTAAATGATCAACTTGAGAGTACTCTCCTCTATCATGCTGAATACTTACCACATTACCTGTGATTATTGGCCAGTAGCCATGAATAGATTCTAATTTTTCTCCTTCTTTCTTGCTTATTCCTATGGTATTTACATTCATGTCCTCATAAACTTGCACTACTAATCCATCTGCAATAGCATATACTTTTTCTCCATAGCAAGGATATTCTTCTGGTTTCATATCCTTATTAATGGGCGTCATATCATTTCTGTCTAGTTTGGCTAAATCAAAGGCAAATTCATCACTGTTTCTTTGTCGATGAGCCATGATACAGTCAAAATTTCCGTTGACTTGCCATGATCCCTTAACTGGGAAAATATATCTATTTTTATTCTCATATTTTAAAAGAGTGATATTCTTACTTTCTTTATACTCAGTACCCGCTTGTGTATATTTGACCTGAACTATAAGTTCATCTAATAATTCATTATATACAATATGAAAGTACTCATTTCTTAATCCAATTTCTTTACCAGGCTCTAATCTTGTACTTTCAACTAAGGAGTTGTAATCCCATAATTTTTTGACCCCTATTAATGCTCCTATTTGACTTTCTGAAATATGAATGTTTTTATTCCACTCTGGTATCCAGAACTTTAATGCCTCATAAGAGTATACATATTCCTTTATAACCTGTCCATTTTTCTTCACTGTAAAAGAAATGTCTTGTATTTCTATCACAGCATCTGTTGTATTCTTAATCCTTAAAGCTCTCAACATAAAATCAGAAAAATATGTATTATCATAGGAATCAGATGTTGTTATTATATAATCCTTTGGTAAAATTGTAATTTCTATTTTTATCATCCTCTCTTTTCTTTTATTCTGCATGCACAATTATATTTTCTTCTTGTATTAAGCCAAGTTTCTCGCCGGCTACATCTCTTATATTTGAAAAAGAGCAAGGGAGCCCTCTAGCTGCTAAGAAGTCTGGTCCATCCATAAGTTGAAAATGTAGGTGAGGACAATTAGATAATCCTGTATGTCCAACCTTACCTATAACTTGTCCTTGTTTTACTCTATCACCTTTTTTTACAGTTAAACTATCTGTAACCAAGTGCCCATAAAAAGAATATTCTTCATTAGCATGTTTTAAAACTATATAATTTCCACACTGAGCTGCCAATCCATATTTATCTAGAAGTGGCTTCCTCTCATTCCAATCCCAAGAAGTAGTCATAGTAAAGCTGTGATAACAATCTACAACCTCACCATCAGCTATTGCTAGTATATCCTTACCATAAACTATATAGTCCTCTTCACACATATTGTCTTTGTAACATAGCTTTTGATCCGCATTATACTGAGCCATATCAAAAGCAAATTCCATTGAGTAATGCTGCCTGTGGTCGGGCAAAGTATTATAATTTCCACAAGTTGAGATGATACCTTTAAGTGGAAATATATATTTGTTTTTATTTTTATATTGTATTAGAGGAATTTTCAACTCCTGTATCTGGTCCTCTCCACCTTTAATATAATTAACTTTTATCACTAATTCATCTATAACATTATCCTGTACTACTATAAAATATTCATTAAATATACCTGTTTCCTGATTTGGTTTCATCTCTATAGAATTTGTATAACATTCAGGATTCCAAAAGCCCTCTTCACCTAAAAATAATTTAGCCCCAAAACCTTTAATAAGCCAGATACTATTTTCTGCAAATTCTTTTATAGAATTCTCAAGTGACTTTCCCTGGTATGTAACTTGTTTCACTAAAACATCTGAAACATATAACTCAAAATTTATATCTTTTAGTATTATATTTTCATCTGAATCATTTTTAATTTTTAGTCCATGTAAAAGAAAATTTGATACTACTTTCCCACCTGTTTCAAGGGCCATATTAATAATAAAATCTTTTGGAATTGCACTTATTTGCATTATAATCCTCCTACTATATATAATAGATTATTTTTACTCACAATTAATACTTCGCTTATTTTACCATGGGTTTCACCACTTTCTTAACCTTCTATTTAAATGATATCACTGGGAACATCAGCGTATCAACCTATAACATTTTTCTGAAACGAAAATGTGCCACTCAGCTTTCGCTTTATGGCGCATTCCTTTTTAGGAATATAAATGTAATTAAACGTAGTTCCTACTAATGCTTCCTTCATATTGTATCTTCATACAATATGAAAAAAGCTATCAGATATAATCCAATAGCTTTTATTCTTCATTTATACGCTCAAAGATCATGGTTAGACATTAACACATTCACTTGCTAAATTGGAATGTATGGTTATCAATAACAAATAATGTTAGCAAAAATTACTGTTGGCATTTCCAGAAACAATGGACATATTTGCTGTAATGACTTGTTCTATCTCTTCCAAATCTTCAAATGTAATTTCCTCTACAACTATTTCCTTTTCATTTTTTATATCACTCATGTTAACCCTCCTTTCTTTTATATAACTTAAAAGTGAACAACTCTACTATACGTTTTGTTTATATATATTAAATTTTTATTATTACTAATTATATTTAAGCAACAATAAAAGTCTATATATCCAAATAATACTATAAACATGCTTTTAATAATAATTTGCATCTAAATTATTGCGATTTTCTTAACTTAAGAAAATTTTTAATAACATTGCATTTACTATATATAAATACAAATATAAAAATAGTTACTAATGCATATTCTCTTGCTCTTATCATAGACATAAGCCAAAAAATCAAACAGATTGTCATATAAATAATAAAGACCAGACTAATGAAAATATAACCTATGTATATTTTTTTATCTTTTTTTGTTAATTCATTTGTGTTGTTTTTCAAAAAAATTTTTTTAATTAGATAAGTTCTCATATTATATTTATTTATCAAAATAGAAAATAAGAAATAACCATCTGATAAAAAGAAAGGGCTAAAGTTAGCTAAAGCATTGAATAAATTACTAATTGCTATAATGCTAATAATATCTCTAGCTGAATTTGAAAACCACTGTAAAGATAAAATTCCCCAACATACTATGAAAATCATTAAATTTGTAATTATTCCTGCTATTAAAACATGAAACTTTTCACGATCCTTCAATGTAGTTAAGCCTCTAAAATTAACTATAAACATTATAAATATTCCTGAATACAAATTTACGGTTATTTTGTTTAGATTTTTACCATATGCTGTTCCAACTATAATGTGGGATAATTCATGTGGAACTATTACAATTAAATTAATAACTATAAATGTAAAAAAAGCTAATGAAGGAGAATTTTTTAATGTAATATTTTTTATATCTATTACATATTTGGCATTCCATATACATATTATTGATATTGCAAATAACAAACAGTATACTATACGAGTTACTTTTTCTATTTTTTTTGATGATTTTTTTAAAAAGTTAAATTGATTTTCGAATTCTATTTTAAATAGTTGCGTGCTCATTATACTTAATTCATTTTTTATTGAGTCTTTACTATGCTTACTTCCTAAATTTATAAAATTATTTTTTAACAATATTTTATAAAATGTATAAACATCAACCTTCTTATTAAATTTTTCATAAAGAATATTCGAAATATCTATTAGTGTATTACTTCCTGTAAACATCTTAATTATTTCTTCAACATATACTAATTTATCAGAATCTATTTTTAAATATTTTTCATAATCCTCACATGCTAAAATATAAAACCCATTTCCATAAAAATCTTCGCCGTTAATAATTTCACAATTACTAATAATTTTCGGTTTTATTTTATCAATAATTTCTTCCAATGAACCTCTTCTCCCTACTTTAACGACATTTCTGAAGGATGTCTCCCACTTATTAAGTATAATTTTTTTAATAATAGATCCTCTTCCAACCATATATTTTTAAGTTTTAATGAAATTTCTTCAATGCATTTATCGCTGTCTAATTTTCCAAGATTATAATGATATAAATCTCTACTTAAATTTCTCCATCTAGTTGATATATCATTAAATTCATCACCTAATGCACAAAGTTCATTTTTATTTAAACCTATGTTTATATGTTTAAGTGCTTCTCCAAATTCTCTTCTTGAAAGTGTCCCCTCTGAACCTAAATGTAAAGCAAATCTTTGTACACTTAACTGCATTTTAAAAAGCTTGTCTATAACATCTTCATCCCTTGTTATATTTAAAATATTAGTTTTAAATGAATTCAAATGCTCTATCATAGAAAAATAAGGACTAGATTCCCATTTAGTAATGTTGCTACAATCAGGTTTATCCACAATAAAATAACCGCCACTTACTTTATTTAAATTTTCAATTATAAGTTTTTCAATTTTAGTATATTTTTCCTCTGTATTCTCCATTCTTATAGCATAAGCCTTGCTATTAGGGCTAACTGGATACATTATACTTTTTCTACTTAATTCAAATTTTTCATAATCAACCTTTTCAAATATACCCTTATTTGACCTATAATTTAATATTATCTTATTTTCATCATATCCTATAACAGCATATACAGAGACTGGTCTAGCTGCTAAAGTATTAGTTTCCTTTTTATTTAACATTTCTGCTGAATTCAAACAATATAAAACTATACTATCTTTATCAACTAACAGCTTTAATTTTTCTAATGAATCAGTTTGATTATTATCTAATTCAGTTATAGTTAATCCAATTGATTTTAAAGCTTCGAACTCACAACCATCAGTAAAATTACATAATAGCCCTAATTTCACCTTTGTGTGTTTTAATGGATAATCAAAAGTCTTAAAATAAGTTAAATCATTCATTATAAGAAAGTAAGCTTGATCTATAGTTATATTTATTTCGCACATTTTTAATACATCATATAAGCATTTTACTTTACAATTACTATGTGACATATACTTATCTATATATTGATACTGTTTAATAAATTTTTCTTTCATTGTATCAAACCCCATATATATATTAAATTAGTTTATTTGTAAATTATACAATTAATTGTATAATTTGTCAACAAATTAATGATTCGTAATATAAATTACATTCTATTAGTATTTTCTTCAATATATAATAAATTTCTTGTATTTCTAAATTTTTTTGAAACGAAAATGCGCCACTCAGCTTTTGCTTTATGGCGCATTTTTTTTACTCCCGTTACTATTATGCAACAGGATCCTTTTTATTTGTTTTAATAGTTGGAATTATTATTAAAGAAATAACCAATGAAATTATAGGAAAAATAATACTCCAAGATGTAAGTCTAATTTCTGAGTAATAGTGTTTAAAATAATATATCTCATCTAAAGCATTAATAATAAATGTTACTATTGGAGAAATCCAAACCTTCTTTAAAAATATTGAAGATAACACTCCACATCCAATGGTTATAAACGGAATGATTACTAATTGCATTAGAAAAGGGTCAATTGACTGTATAGATAATAACATAGTTAATGCCTCCTTTTAGACGCATTTTATTATTATATTTCTCTTTTCATTTTAAAAATAATTCTTTGTATACTTTTGAGAGATAAATAATACATTTTAGAAAGACTTTTTACAGAAACACCCTCTTCGTATATTTTATAAATATCTGCATTTCTCGCAGAAGTTATCTCTTTACTTTTAGTAGTTTGTCCCCAAAGCTTTCTGTTACATTCCCTTTTGGGAATATAAATGTACTCACCCTCTACATATTTTTGAATTAAATCCAATACTTCCTCTGGCAACACATCAGTTGCTTTAACATAGCTCATTAGTATGCTCCTCCTAAATACAATTTAATTTTAGGATTGAGCAAAGGTTATTTCATATTTTAATTATTAACTATTAATATTTATGCAATAGCCTCTGCTACGCATTAATTACATATTCGGTCATAAAGCTCTCTCCCCCTTTCTTCTCAGGTTACAATGAATTGTGTTTGTTATTTCTTATAGCTAATCTATAAGTTTAAACCATTATGTGAATATTTTACCATAGAGCATACTATAACACCAACTATAATATTGTCAAATAACTAACTAATAAAAGCCTTAATAAAATCTTCATATCAAAAGATCTTCTAAAATCTCATCACAATAAATCTTTTTACAAATAAAATAATAAACTAATTGTATAAGCAAAAATATTAACGAAACTGTTATATTAGAATATACAAAATACCTTCTTACATTATATGCGCTATCTTGACTAAAGATTATGGTATAAGCAAAAGCTAACATAATTCCAATAATAGGTCCTATAAAAAATAAAGGTTTAAGTTCACTTCCTACTTGTTTTTTTATCTCTTCCTCTGTAATTCCTATTTTATACATACTATTGAACCTCTTTTTATCACTATCAATATCTGATAATAGCTTTAAAAATAGCACTATAGCTGTAGCTATAAAAAAGAATATTCCTAAAAATCCTGAGGTAAATAGTAATAGTTTAGCTCCTTGCATATTAAAATTGTAACTTCCAACTTTTGAAGCAACTTTTAACATATCTTCGTATCTATTAAATGGTAAATACAACTCTTTTGTGGTTTTATTTATTAGCTCTAGCTCACTTTTAAGCTCCTCAACTATAACTTTTGTAGCCTTCCAATTGTTAAAATTGTATAATTGAAATTTACCAAGTTCATAACTTTTGTTTTGCTCTCTAATAAAATTATAGTCACTTTCATTTACCACATTAATTCTAGAATAACTATAATTACCGTTATTGACTATTCTTTTAAAAACATTCTCTTGATTATATAATTCGTATGTTCCACTATTAAAAACAAGCTTCATGTTAAATTTTCTAAATTTTTTCTTTTCAGCTTCACGAGTTACATCAAACTGATAAAGATATATATAATCACCTTTACTAACCTTGAAATTAGTCTTACCTAATTTATTTATTTCTTTATCAGTCATTATGATTTCATCAACCGGTTCTCCACTGGTTCCATAGTAATATACAAATTCTAAGGTTTCATGCTTTATTATTTCCTCTTTATTTCTAATCACTATTTCCTCTATTGCCTCATTAGATAATACATTTTTACCTTTAATTTCAGCATAGAAAATATCATAAGCATTTGTATTTAATGCATCTTTTTCAGCTGTGATGCAAAAACTAAGCATAGCTCCATTATAAAATATTATTACTGCAACCAGAATTGAGATGATAAATATTATTATTTTGTTCTGCTTAAACTTACTATTTAGGCTGGTTATAAATAATAATTTATTAAAATATACCCTTGGATTTCTCTTTGAGTATTTTATTAAAAATCCCCCTAACTGCGATATAAAAATATATACGCCTATCGAAATTAATATAGTTGTCTCTAATACTAGCCTACCAGCTTCTGAGTTGTTAAATTCTTTATATAAAATAATAATTGACCCTATAACTATTAGTAATCCTATTAACGCGAATATAGGATTACTAAACCTATTACTTTGAATCTTTCTGTCAGCTTTTAAAAGTTTAATTACTTCAAACCTACGTGTAGCTATTATCGTAGTTAACAAATTTGCTAAGTAAATACCGCTAAATATAATTGTTGGGAATATAAAATTCTTAAACCCTATAACATAACTTATTTCTTTAACCCCTAATAGTTTTATTGTAACAATAAAAAATAATTTTGAAAAAACAAGTCCTACTAAAAGACCTAATAATATTGATGCTAAAGCCACTATTATATTTTCATAAATAATTATTTTTCTTATGTCCACCGTTGTCATGCCTAGATGCATAAATACACCAAATTCTTTTTTCCTACACTTTATAAAGGTGGAGTGAGCATAACTTATAAAAAATAGTGAGAATACTCCTAAAGCTACACTGGGAATCATAATCGCCTGTAAAACACCTTTCTCTATTTGAGATGTTGTCCATAGTTTTTCGTTGAAAATTAATACTGAGTACATAAAAAAGCTTGCTACAATGAAGCTATTGCACAAATAGTATGTTATGTATTTTTTTATATTACCTTTAATATTTTTAATTGCTATATCTTTAAAGGTCATAGCTTTCACCGCCAAGTACAGCTAATGAGTTAAAAATACTATCTAAAAATTCTTTTCTTGTGGTTTTTTTAACAATTTCCGAGTGTATTTTCCCATCTTTAATAAATATGACTCTATTACAATAGCTTGCTGCAAAAACATCATGAGTTACTACTAGTATGGTAGCCTTAAGCTCTGTATTCATCTTTTCAAAACACTGCATAATACCTTTTGAGGATTTCGAATCTAAATTTCCCGTAGGCTCATCTGCAAAGATTATTGATGGGTTGTTAATAAGTGCGCGACTTACAGCTACCCTCTGCTGCTGCCCTCCTGATATGTTATAGGGATATTTATTTGCTATATTATATATTTCAAAAAGTTTCATAAGCTCCCTAGCTTTCTTTTCCATTTCCTCTGCTGGTTTCTTATCTAAAATCATTGGAAGCATTATATTTTCCTTTAATGTTAAGCTATCTAAAAGATTAAAATCTTGAAATACATACCCTATTTCTTTTCTTCTAAATAAGGCTAGCTCATTTTTGCTCATCTCGCATATATCTCTATCATTTATACTCACTTGCCCTGACGTTAATTTATCAACACCACTAATCATATTAAGCAAAGTTGTTTTTCCACTGCCTGATGGTCCCATTATGCCTACAAACTCACCGCTATCCACACTAAAAGATATTCTGTTTAATGCCCTGGTTGACTCTTCACCATTTTCACTTCCATATATCTTTGTTAAATTCCTTGCCTTTAAAATCTCCATTTAATCATCTCCCTTTCACATATAATATTAAGGCTATTTGCCACATTTAAAAATTTATTTATGTGAAAATAACCTTACAATTTTGAAAGGTATCTAATTGTTACCTCTGTGCCTATACCAATTTTTGATTCTATATATATTTCATGGCCCAGCTTATGCGCTACTTCTCTAGCTATATATAAGCCTATTCCAGTTGAACTCCTTACTTTTCTTCCATTTTCCCCCGTAAAGAAAGGCTCAAATATCTTTTTTAAATCATAACCTGGTATTCCGATACCCTCATCTTTTATAGTTAAAAATACATTGATACCTTCCTTTTTAATATTAAAATACACTTTTTCATTTTTTAATGCTCCATATTTGATTGCATTTGTAATAATTTGTTCTATTATTACCTTGTTCCATTTTTTATCTGTTATTATCAAACCATCTTTTTCCTCACAGTTTAAAATAGGAAATACGTCACTATTTATAAATGCGCTCCTATTTACATTGATGATTTCTTTTAGCTCATCATATAGTTTAACAGCTACAGGTTCAAAATCATTACTAAAACTATCAAGTCTTATATAATTTAAAACTTGCTCTAAAGAAGCACACAAATTATCATTTTCATATTCTATATCCTTTAAAACTAATTCTATTTCTTGATTTTTATATTTATTTTTTTCTATTATAAGCCCAACAACAGATATATAATTTTTAAACTTATGTATTGCACCACTTAAAAAATATATTTTATTTTCATAATCGCTTAAAAGGTTTTGTTCCTTCTGGGCATACTTCAAGTTAAGATATTTAATTGCTTTCGTTACTTCCTTTTGCTCTCTTGTTACTGCCTTTAGCCTATGGTTTCTCTCTTGCTTAATTGCTGCAATATCCTTACTAAATCCATAATATCTAAACCAATCAATGATTAGTAAGGCAGAAATAAGAAATATAGTTATTATAAGTGGATATATAACCTCAACATTTTCACCTACAGTAAAGGTATAAAAAGTTGTTATAAGTACCGAATTAATAACCATAAATAATATATATATTAGCCTGTCCATAAAAAAGTTTTTAATTATCTTCTTCATTTCCCTTCACCTCTTTTATTACAGTATCATCAAAAATATATCCAACACCTCTTTTAGTTTTTATAATATCTTTAATTCCTAGCGCCTTAAATATATTCTTAATTCTAGTTATATTAACTGTTAATGTGTTTTCATCAATAAATGTATCCTCGTCCCAGAGTTCTTGAAAAAATGCTGCTCTTTTAATTACCTTTCCAGGGTTTAATAAAAACTTATTAATAATCTTAAGCTCATTTTTGGTAAGCTCAATAACTCTATCTTTGAAATTAATAGTAAATTTTTTCTCGTCTAAATATAATACTTTTTCTTCAATATACTTATTAGTGCAAGCATATTCACCATAAGTTCTTCTTAAAACAGCTTTAATCTTTGAATGTAATATTTCTAACTTAAAGGGCTTAGTCACATAATCATCTGCTCCTAAATCAATAGCTAAAATCTGATCCTTTTCTCCACTTCTAGCTGAGATTATTATTATTGGGATATTCGATTTACTCCTAACATCCCTACAAACGTAATAGCCATCAACATAGGGTAAATTTATATCTAATAATATTAATTTTGGATTTTCTTTACTTATTTCTTCTTCTATATTAATAAAATCGTCTATTATATACACGTAATAACCCTTATCTTCTAAATACTCTTTAACTAATTCACATAGTTTAAAATCATCCTCTATTATACAAATCTTATCCATATTCCCCCCTAATGCTTGTATATTTTACAATACTACAGGCAAATTAAAATAAAACTTAACTTTTTAGTTTTTGGGCTGAAGTTGAATACATCAAATAACTCCAAAAGCTTTCCGTTTTTTGTAATATTGACTTCATTATACTATAAAATTTAGCATTATATCTTTATTTTTCCTGTAATATTTTTCTTGTTTTATCTATGTTTTAAACTGAAACCCCTACCTCTAAATCACAGCCCTAACAAAAAAGCTACCAGATATTATCCGATAGCATTTATTCTTATAAGAAATTCACTTGTAGTTTTACTTCATCACCGTTACCTTCCCAAATAATTGAGTATCTAGCTTGAGTATCTGCATGCTACAAATCTTTCATTTCTAAAATTCATTAAGTAACAAAACAAGTTCGCTACTTGGAACAGCTAGATTGAGGTTTTGTCCTTCTAAATATCCAGCAGTTGTAATCCCTACCAAGTAACCATACTTATCTAGTAAAGCTCCACCAGAACTTCCAGGAGAAATAGGTGCAGTAATTTGAATAAATTTTCTTTCATCAATGTTTCTAAAACCTGCAACTATTCCATCAGAAATAGTGTTCATAAGTCCAAGTGGACTTCCGATAGCCACTATTTGTTGACCTCTATTTAATGTATCCTTGTCTTTAATAGGTATAGGCACAGTTTTGCAATCTATCTTTAATAGTGCAAGGTCGCAATTTTCATTTACTTTAATTAGCCTTGCAAAAATAGATTCATTCGCGTCATTTTCAAATATTATTCCAAAGCTGCTACCCTCTCTAACTACATGAAAGTTGGTAGCGATTGTTCCCTCTCCATCGATTACAACACCTGATCCATTACCACAAGTAACTAGGTTATCATCATAAATTTTAATCATTACTACACTAGAAGATAGCTTGGCTAGTTCTTCATAGCTTTTATCATTTTTCACTTCAGGTACTATAGCTATAGTTTGAATTTTGGGAATCTGAGGAATCTGCCTTTTAATGACTTCCTTGGAAGCAATAGTTTTAGGGAAATCAATTATATTAATTTTTTTATCATATTCAATTAATTTCGAATAAATATTTTTGGGATCTATTCTAAAAAATTCTTTATCTTCCGTTGGATTAATGTATAATACATCGCATCCAATCATTGAAAGATATATTAAAAAGTATACTTCATTTCTTTTTATAGGTCCATAATAAATAAACTTTGGTATTTCATTGGTAATTTTTCCACTAGGAAATACATTGTTAAAGTACGTGTCTATCCATTTAATCATTAATATTCCAAAATTTTTTCTTATAGTTTCATTTATGTTTTTCTCTGTAGAGTCAAAGATACTTAGAATGGTGGCAAATTTCTTTTTAGCAGACCAATTTAAATTTCTATTCCACTTCATCTCGTTTAAACTACTCTCACTTCTATAAGTACTTTTATCCCATATCAAATATTCCAACCAAAGTTTATTGGCTATTTCTATTTCTTCTTTTGAAAAATTCTTATTTAAGCTATTTGTCATTTTAATATAAGTAGACGAAGACTTTTTTAATTTATCCTGCAATTCTATTAATTTTTCAAGATAGCTTTCTTTATTATTCTCAATTCCTATATATCTGTAAAAATAGATTGGTATTCCACTTGGTTTTTTAAGAAGTTTATTTCTCTGATCTTGTAATTTTAATATATCTTCAAAAGGATCTAAGCTATCCAAAAGAACAATTTTTTTAGATTTTTCAGTTATTATCAACAATACCACCTCAAAATATAAAGTATAAGTTTACTTCCACAAACTTTTTTTATAATTATTTACTGAAATATCAACAGATTGATATTTTTTATTTATGTGGTGCTTAATTTCAAACTCTTTAGACTCCCCAGGCTGTATCTTTCGATCCCACTTAGTAAAATCAGAATCTAAAACATTTTTATTTAAATCATTATATTTTATATTAACCTCAAAATATTTTATAGCTTTTTTTCCAATGTTTTTAACACTACCCCGCAAGTAGGTATAATTATCTTCAGTTACCCATGTCCATCCATCAATAATTACTAGTTCTTTTGAATGAATATTTTTGAGATTTTTTTTCATTAATCCTTTTATTTTTTTAGATACTTCAATATTTTTCAAGTGAACATTTCCTAAAAATTTCTTCATTAATTTATGTGACTCTTTTGCTTTTTTAGATACTTGAATCTTGCTTAAATTAATAATTTCGGAAAATTTCTTCATTAATTTACGTGACATTTTTGTTTTTTTAGGTAATTCAATCTTCATTGTTAATTGTTGGCTTTCAATTAAATATGTATCACTAATACCTCTAAGATCTTGTCCACATTTACTACAAAATGAAGTTTCTTCTGGTAATTCGGACCCACAATTTTTGCAATTCATATTTTAATCCTCCGTTTTATCTTCTGTATTATTAGCAATAATTTTTGTTCAAATTTGTATAGTTACTATACCTATTTGCTGAAACAACTACTAATGTGACTATATTTTTTCATCAATTTATTCACATTAATATTTTTATTATGCTAAATTAATATCTATTTGAAAAATCAACTAAATACCCTTTACTATTGTACTGGCATTTTGAAAATATAACAACCCTAGAGGAAATCACTGATATTTAAATTTGGAACAAACAAAAAAACAACCTAAATTACAAAGTTCGTAATTTAGGTTGTTAATCAATTATTTAAACACAAATATTTATTCGCATTTACGAAGATTTTCTATATTCTTGCAACTCCTGTTTCCCTTGCTGCTTTTGAAATTGCTTGTGCCACTTTTTTTGCTACCCCTCTGTCAAGAGCACTAGGAATCACATTATTTTCGTTTAATTCATCATCTTTTATATAATTCGCAATAGCATAGGCTGCTGCAAGCTTCATTTCTTCATTTATTTCTCTTGCTCTCACATCTAAAGCACCTCTAAATAATCCAGGAAATACAAGCACATTATTCACTTGATTAGGGAAGTCAGAACGTCCTGATCCGCATACCTTCGCACCTGCTTTTTTAGCATCATCTGGCATAATTTCTGGAGTTGGGTTTGCCATTGCAAAGACTATAGGATCACTATTCATAGACTTAACCATTTCAGAGGTTACAATGCCAGGAGCTGAAACTCCTATAAATGCATCTGCACCTACAAAAGCATCACTTAAGCTTCCTTTTAGGTTATTGGGGTTTGTTATTTCTGCAAGGGCAGTTTTTGCATCATCAATTTTCTCCATACCTCTATAAAGAATTCCTACCTTATCACAGGCAATTAAATTTTTCACACCTGAGGAAATTAAAAGTTTAGCAATAGCAGTACCAGCTGAACCAGCACCATTTACAACAACTTTTAAGTCTTTAAGTTCCTTATTAACCACCTTGGAAGCATTTATTAGGCCTGCAAGAACTACTATTGCTGTTCCATGTTGATCATCGTGAAATACTGGTATATCTAGTATTTTTTTAAGCTTTTCTTCTATTTCAAAGCATCTTGGAGCACTAATGTCTTCTAAGTTTATTCCACCAAACCCTGGTGAGATAAGTTGTATTGTGCGAACAATTTCATTTACGTCTTTTGTGTCTAAGCAAATTGGAAATGCATCTACGTTACCAAACTCTTTAAACAATATAGCCTTACCTTCCATAACAGGAAGTCCTGCTTTGGGTCCTATATCTCCAAGTCCTAAAATAGCAGTTCCATCTGTAACCACCGCAACCATATTCCCCTTAGCAGTATATTTGTATACATTTTCTTCGTTTTCATATATCTTTCTGCAAGGCTCTGCAACACCAGGTGTATATGTAAGGCTCAAATCATCTTTTGTTTCAATTTTCACTTTTGATGTTACCTCAATTTTACCTAAATGCTTTTCATGTAGTTTTAAACTTTCTTCAAAATAATTCATTTAATATCTCTCCCCTTTGTTATTTTTTTGTACTCTTTAAATTATAAATGAATGGATCTATCTTATATGTTTATTATGGGTTCAAAATAAATATTAAGCTAAACTTAACAGTTTTCTTTCATTATTTATAATATTCACAATATTCTTATTATTTAAGTATACTTAGCGTTTCTTGTTATAGATTGCAAATTATTTTACATGTATAGCTTTAAAAGCACCATTTATCAAGTAGTTCAATGAAAAATTTTAAATCTAATTTAGTTATAACACATATTGTTCATACTATCAACAACTGTTAGAAATTTGACTAAATTTGTTTTAAAGGGTATTATTAGTATAATATCATAAATAAGGAGGCGTCATTATGAATGAAAACATTCAGAATTTCAGAATAGAAAATGATTCTGTAGGCTCTAAAAATGTACCTATAGACGCATATTACGGAGTTCAATCATTAAGAGCATCAGAAAACTTTAACATTACAGGTAGAAGAATGCACAAGGATTTAATCATTAGCCTTGCCCAAGTAAAAAAAGGGACAGCCATTGCTAATAATGAAGCTGGTTTAATGAGTAAAAATATAAGAGATGCAATAGTACAAGCATGTGATGAAATAATAGCTGGTAAACTTCATGATGAATTTATAATTGATCCCATTCAAGGTGGAGCTGGTACCTCTGGTAATATGAATGCTAATGAAGTAATTGCTAATAGAGCAAATGAAATATTAGGTGGTAAATTGGGTGTGTATGATAAAGTTCATCCAAATGATCATGTAAACATGGGCCAATCTACAAATGATGTATTCCCAACAGCAGGCAAGATGACAGCTCTAAAACTTATTCCAAGAACTTTAGAGGAGTTAAGAAGCTTGTATGATGTACTTATTGATAAGTCCAAAGAATTTGATGATGTTATTAAAATGGGAAGAACTCAAATGCAAGATGCTGTACCTATTAGATTAGGACAAGAATTTCATGCATATAGTTCAGTAATAAAAAGAAATATTGCTAGGCTAGAAAAAGCTAGCGAAGGTCTAAAGACTGTAAATATGGGAGCTTCTGCTATAGGAACAGGAATAAATGTAGATACAGAGTATTTTAAAAAGATTGTACCCGCAATTAATAAGGTTATTAATCTAGATTTACGTCAAGCAGAAGATTTAGTAGACGGCACGCAAAATCTAGATGTTTTTATAGATGTTTCATCTGCGCTTAAAACTTGTGCAGTAAGTCTATCCAAAATATCAAATGACTTAAGATTAATGTCCTCTGGTCCAAGAACGGGATTTGGAGAAATCAATCTTCCAGCAAAACAAAATGGTTCTTCAATAATGCCAGGAAAGATAAATCCTGTAATTCCAGAAGTTATGAGTCAGGTATCTTTCAACATTATAGGAAATGATATTACCATAACTATGGCAGCAGAAGCCGGGCAATTAGAACTAAATGCATTTGAACCTGTTATATTCTACAACTTGTATGAATCAATAGAAACACTAGCTAATGGAGTTAATACCCTTCGTGAAAATTGTATTGTAGGTATCACTGCTAATAGAAAAAGATGTAAATCATTAGTAGATAATAGTGTAGGTATAATTACAGCAATAGTTCCTCATGTAGGCTATAAGACTGCTGCTAAAATTGCTGATAGAGCTATTGTAACGGGCGAACCTGTAAGAGAACTGGTACTTAAAGAAAATATTCTAACGAAATTAGAACTTAATGAAATACTAGATACCATAGCAATGACCGAACCAGGAATAGCAGCAAAACATTTATTAGCCATATAATTATATGAATTTTTTTATTAATTTAGTGTAAATAATAGCAATAGCAATAACAACAGCAGTAGCTGTTGTTATTGCTATTGCTATTATTCTTAGGTTAGTTTATGTGTTAACCGTTATTTTATCACTTATCTGTATAGCGAATGTAATTTCTAATAACCGAAATATCACCTTTTTCTTTTAGTATTTTAACTCTCGGTTTAATTTTATCATCATCTAAAATATTCACAATAATACTTTTATCAGTACCATTAGTAATTTTAATATTTGCTCCCGATAAATCTGAAGCTAAACCTCTTTTCTGCGAAAAAATATCTAAAATTATATTTTTTCCATTAGGTACAAATTTAGTAGAATTACTGAAATCTTTAGGATACGTTTCTCCACTTGTTTTATATTTATAAAAATACTTATCCCCAATCTTTGTAAAATACAACTCTACTTTCTCTATTCCTGCATTGTCTGCATAAATATATGATTGTTTTGACTCATCTTTTGCCTTTTCAATTGTTACAGTATGCAAATCAGATGTTTTAGGTTTTGTATTCAAAATAAAGTCACTTTTTATTTCATTGCCATGGGCAACTTCTTTACTTACTTCTTTATTTACTTCGTCAGTAATTTCACTATTTACTTGATTTTTTTTTTCTTTATTTGTTATTACCCCCTTGTTAACTTGTAATGAAGAGGATGAGCCAAGAAAAGGATTTCCATTTCCGCTAGGCTTTTTATAATCCCAAACAAAATAATCATTATCATCAAGCTTAGGAATACCATAAAAGTCTAATATAATAGTTCCTGATACATCACTGCCCTCAGCTCCAGTTAGGTTTATATTATTTATAATTATCTTTTTATCATAATCCTCTACTTGCTCTATAAAACTTATAAATTCATCATACATACCCTTAAATTTAAATGCAACTTGCATTTTATATGCATCAATAGACATTGAATTTTTAGTCTGCGTGCTAACTTTACTATTATTTGTTTTTTCTTTTTTGCTTTTATCATCTTTTGCAGCATCACCATTAAAGGCACTTACTAACTTGTCTAATTCATTGGTAGCATCTTTGCTTTTTTCTTCAATTTTCGCAGTTTTGCTGGTAACTACTGGGGTATTTTCATTTCCTACTCCCGAGAAACCTAGTACATCTGCTTGAAGTTTGCTAACATTAATCATTTTATCTAAAACTACTATAATTTTTTCCTGCTCTATTGAAGGAAACAGAGTATCTGTTTCCTTTAATATTTTAGTTTTTAATGTTGTATACTGTCCTTTTCTTTTATCTTTTGCTGCAATTTTCACTTTATCCCGCTCCCATTTTTGTGAAAGCGTATCTCTACTGACTTTTAATTCAGCTATCTTCTGAACTTGCTTTGCGTAAATAAAATTATAAAAACTATAACATAATATCATTATTAATAAAGCTCCTAGCAATACTTGTTCCCTTTTAGTTACCTTCATAATTATCAACGTCCTTTAAAGTACAATTTACAACGAAAACAAGTTTTTCATTTTCTGCAGATGAGGTCGTTATGTTAGCAATATGAACTTCTTTTACAATATCTAAGTTTCTTAAAGTTCGTTCAAATACTGCTATTGTTTCTCTATCTTTTCCTTGAGCTTCAAGTTGCACTCCACTTGCATCCAAAGCCATGACTTTAAAGTACACACCTTCAGGAACGCAGGAATTAATTTTGTTTATAACTTTACTACCTACAAAATCATTATTATTTATGACCTTACTAATATTTGCCACTTTGCTATAGTATTGATCCATTATAGCTAACTTTTTTTCTTCATCAACTATTTCTTTTAACTTAACAATATTTTGTTTTGAATTTAAATTTTGCTGTATATCCACTATTTCTGAATTTAATTTACTTATGTTAAAATAATTAAAAGCATATGTAAAAATAATCAATAACACTAAACCAGAAGATAAAATAGCAGCATATAAATATTCTTTTTTAAAATCTTTTCTACTTCCCGTATAGGGAGCAAAAAAGTTAAAATCCTTCATAATTTCCACCTACCTCAGTCTTATTATTGCTCCTATAGCGTTTAAATATTTGCTTAATTCTGTATCCATTTTAGATGGTTCTACTTTAAATATGTCAAATTTAGATGGTTCTGCCTTAGATTCATTTATTTTAGAGCAGTTTACATTACTTAAGCTCTGTATTTGGGTAACAGGTAAGTTCAATGCCTCTTTTATAAAGGTTTCTATACCTTTAATATTTGAACTTCCTCCACAAATATATATTTTATCAACTTTATTTCCTTGTTCTTTATTTTTATAATAATTAAGCAATTTTTCTATTTCGTTAACCCAATTTCTTACTTGTGCTTTTACAATATCATTTATGGTTGAACTATGCATATCACTTAAAGATTCACTTTCTAAATTACAACCTTCAATCTTTTGCTGCTCTGCTTCTTCTTCTGATATAGAAAATTGCTTAGCAATATTTATATCTATATGGGAGCCGCCATAAGTAATAATTCTAGTAAACTGGACATTTCCTTCCGTAATAATATTTACATTTATGAAATCATATCCTAAATCTATAACTGCAACCGTATCTTCTAAACTGTAATTTTCATCGTTAACTTTTATATCGTAAGTAAATAACTTATTAATACTATTTGAACTAATATCTAATGCTACTGCATTGCCCTTTAATTCCTTTACTAAATTATAATATCCCTCTGCCATGATTTTAGGATATACTACTACTGTAATTTTTGCCTGCTTTACGTTTTCCTCTTCAAACTCTTCTAATATTTTATATTGCATTATATAATCATCAAACTTAATTGGTAAATATCTTTCCATCTGAAACTTTATTATAGAATCCATATCTTCCTTTTTAGCTACTGGGATTTCTATATCTCTAGTTATAACTGACGTGCCTTTTGTAGTAATAATAATATTTTTACATTTTATATTTTCTTCTTGCAGCACATCTAAAATTTCATTTTTAAATTTAGTTATATCCAAAATGTTTCCATCACTATAACACCCTATTGGAGTAATCATAGTAATTGCTTTTTCTATAATTACACTCTTTTTACTTTGAGTTCCTAGAACTATTTTTGTATTTTTCGAACCTATATCTAAGGATAAGACTTTTGAGTTAAACATGATCAGTCACCTCTTTTCATTGTATTTATTTATATTTATTAGCAACTTTTATTTTTGGTTTACAAGAGTCAATGTAAAATCATATTATCTTACATGGGTTTAACTTTACAAATATATCCTACTTATCCCCTACTGCAATAGGTAATTTATATTTTGTATTAAAATAATTTTTAAGACTTTCGATTTTATCATTATCGGGCGCACCATTATATATTACCAACTCTGCAATATCAACATTTGGACCACCTATTTTTAATTCATTGCTTTCAGAACTAATTTGTTCTTTTACAAGGACCCATTCTTCCTTACCTTCTTCATCAATGTGTTCTTTTTTTGGTATTTTAAATTCATTATCACCATTTTTCATAAAAACAGATTCTTCATTTCCTTCTCCATTTCGAACTACCGCAAAAACATAAATATTATTTGTATTTTGATTTTGCATATCTAAATATTGGTTTTCTTCACTAAATTCAACATATTGCCATTTAGAACCCGTTTCCATTCCCATTTTCATTAACTTTGGTTTTTTACTGATTACCCACGCCGCTTCATTCGGTTCACTTCGGCCATATATACTTGAAATATCTATCCATTTTTTGACCCTGTTTTCCTTTCCATTTACCTCTACTTCATTATTATCAGATGGATCTATGAATCCTGCGTCAAAATGAGATACCAGATTTTCTTTTATGGGTAACCCTGATATAAAAACAGGTGAACTTACACTTTGTTTGCCTATTTTACCTGACTTAGCACCCGGAGTTGCAGTGAAAATAATATGTCTTCCCTTATATTTATCTAATGATAATGGAAAAATCTTTTCGTAAGCACCAAAATTATTTATAGTCTCATTGGACACCAACTCATAATCCCTTGGAAAAAGAGGATAATAATATGATTTATTTATAATGTCATCGTTTAAACTAAAATTCGGATCTTTAGGCAACGGTGTAATATACTCCTTAGTTGAAACATACCACTCAACTACATTTAGCAAATGATCCCACTTATATGCAACATCATTCTCAAAATTCCCAACTACCTCAAATCCCCCTGTACCATATCCATAAGAAACATTGTTACTCCCTTGTTCTATCTTGATTCCAATACTTTTAAGCTCAATAGGCTTTAATATTTCAGGCTTAACATTGGAAACGAGAGTATAATAGGCCTTATTATTATGAGTCTTCTCAACTTCATAATAGTTTACTTTAACTCCACCTAAACTGTTAAAAATGACTCTTTCATTTAAAATTAATTTTTTGTTTCTAATCTTTTCTTTCACACGATCAATTTCCAGTTCCATTTCACGTTGAGTTAAAAATACTTCTTGGGAAATATCTTTAGTTTTATTTAGAAATATGAGATGACTGCTCAATAGCGTTAGGAAGCCTACGCTAATGATACCTAAAATAGCTATAGCTAAAATAACCTCCACTAAAGTAAAACCATTTTTTTTCCTCATAAAACTCACCTTACTCTCATCTATTTTTTTATTTGAGGACCTGAAACTAACCAAAAATCAGACATAATATCATTTGCAATATTTTTAAATACCTCATCTAAATTAAACCCTGGTTTATCATACCTATAGATGTTTTCCGATTTTGTTCCAATGCTTGTACCAATAGAATTAATATGAGTCCCTAAGTTATTTGCATATCCTATCATATAGCTTTTTACTCCATTTCCATCTTCGAAGTTCTTAATTAAGTTGCCTACAGAAGTAACATATTGGCTGTTTGTAATTACAGTATTTCCATTTCCGTAAAGACGTAAGGCATCTACAATATTAGAATTTCTTTTCCCATAATAATCATTATAATAATCTATATACGGATCCCACCGCGTTCCACTACCACTATAACCCCTATGTTCGCTATTTATAAATGTGGTAGGTTCATCTTTGATACTACTAAAATTATAATGTCCAGAATCTAGATAATATTTACTATTTAAAAAACTCCATTCTGTTCTCCATAGATAATTTTGATAATACTTGTTATCCTCTCTATCTGTGTTGTTGTATCGATACTCCCCGTTGTCCACCCAATTTCCAATTTCTGTTTCATATGTTGTTTCTCCATCTACCAATAAAATCATATAATGATGCACCTGGTCTTCTTCCTTTATTGACTTTATTCTTCTAAAATCACTATGAAGATTATAGGCTTGTCTTAGTCCATCCCCAGTATTTGTACCCCCTACTGCTTTTGTTTTTTTTATAACCTCTACCAAATTCTTTTCCTGACTTTCATCATAGACATTGTATATAGGGTGTCTATCACCAGGTTCCATATTATCAGTAGGATTCGGGTAATTTCCAGTTGTAGAAAATGGTACTATAGAGATAAAGATATTTTCTTCTTTTGAAAATTGCTGTATTATTCCTTCCTGCTGCTTATCTGCGTTTCCAGTTAGTGCCTCTCTTACGTATCTTATTCTTGAACTAGACTTTTCTTTACTTACACTTCCTTCTCCAGCTGGAGTTTGATTCATACTACCAGATACGTCCACTACTACGGTTACATAAGCCATTTGATTTTTCCCTTTGCCAGAGGTTTGTCCATCATTACGATAAGCTAAGGCTACTGATGGAGAGGCTTTTGTACCTTTATCAACTACTTGCACTGCATTGGTAGATTCTACAGTAGATTCAAAAACTATCTTTTCTCTTGTTTTGTTTCCTTTATCATCTATTATATAAGCATAAATTTTGTATTTCATTACACTCTCGCTCTTAGCCGAAGCCTCTTTTTCAAAAAACACTTCATATTTAATCTTATCCTGTCCACTTACTAAAACTCTTTCTTCATGCTGTACTCCATTGTACTCCATGGAAACTATCCGCTTTCCATCAGAAGATACCATGAAATAGTCCCAACCTGGGTCCATGCTATTAGTATTTGAAATAAAAGTTATGGGCACAGCAAAAACTGCCTTAGAATATCTTACAATTTTAGTTGTCTCTTCTGTAACACGTCTTATAGAGGATTGAAGATTATACTCTTTTACTGTTAACTTGTGAGATCTTATACCTAAATTAAGCAAATTAGCACTGAGTATAATCACTAGACTAGTTATAGCTATAGTCAATAGCAGCTCTATTAATGTAAACCCCTTTTTACATCTAAGATTATACCTAGAATTCTTCCTAATCATTTATCTCACCCCCATATCTTACTTAGCTATTTTTTCTCTTACCATTTGATTATGATTATCCTCATTTATTCTCATTGTAGATGGAACTTTTGTATTTTTACCTTTTAACTGACCAATAGATGTAATTCTTATCCAATTAATTTCATTCTCTTCTATTCTATCAATGCTTACGGTAGCTGTTCCTTTTTCGACGTCCTTAATATTAATTATAATAGTATCAGTTATAGGGATACTATTACTCTTTAACTTAATGACAGCTGCCTCGATTTTCTTAGGATCGTAATCTGGATTCATTAATGCAGCATATGTTAAGTCAACACCAGCTAAGGCAATATAATAGGTTTGAATCCTCTCTTCTTGCCTGGCTGTCTCAAAAATGTTTTGCCTTACAATATGCACAACAGAAGTCATCAATATCATTAACACTGTAAAAGTGATTAATACCCATACAAGTGCTGCACCTTTCTTTTTTTTTAAAACACACCATTTTTTCATTACCATTCCTCATTTCTTAAACCACTTATTTCTGTACAGTTTAATAGGTTCTAATTTCACAACTGTAATTTTAAGCAATGCATACTTGATCTTTTAAAAAAACATATTCATATACAAATTAATCAAATTCTGTCCACATAATGTACTACTATAAAAAAACCTAAATCTATAACCTCAACAGTATCTTCTAAACTGTAATTTTCATCGTTAACTTCCATATCCTCAATAAATAATAATTATAATATCCCTCTGCCATAGTTTTAGGATGTACTACTACTGGAATTTCAATATATTTACTCAAACAATTTAATATGAATTTCCAGTCATTGTTACATCCACTAAGGAGGTAACAATAACTGAAAATTTTTGGTTGCTATCCATTTTCAAGATGAAGCATCATATACTTCACACTTTGTTCATGACCCCCGGGGACTTTTTTCGACCCGAAGGGTTGGCTTGCTACTAATTATTTCCCATCTGCTTTCGCATCTATGCTTGATTTCCATGGAATATTTTCAGTGTATGTTTCCTCACCATAACTAGCTGCTTCCGATTTCCATGTAACTATATATGCTACCTTTCCACCACCATCAATTTTAAAAGCAGGTACTGTTGGAATCGTCATATATTTAGTTTCAAGAGCCCCAGCAGCATTTCCTGTTCCCTTAACAACTATATCAGTCTCTGTCTCTTGGATTCTTGCAGCAGAAACTATTTGAGCAGCAGTCGCTGCTTCAGCCTTCACTTTTGAAGAATCTTTCAAACCTGAAAACCTAGGCACAGCAATAGCAGCCAAAATAACAATAATCGCAATAACCACAATAAGCTCAATTAGAGTAAACCCTTTCTTCTTCTTTTTCTTCATTAAATCCTTTTTCATTAATAATTCCCCCTTACAAATAATATATTTCAAATATATAATAATGACTTAACTACAAAATTTTCATGTTGCTAATATTTAAAATTACCATGCACATATTATGTAGTTTTATCATATTAATCAAACTATTACTGAACTGTCTTAGACATGTCGAACATCGGTAGCATCATAGCAATAACTATAAATCCTATAACAATCCCCATTACTATTATCATAAGGGGCTCTATCATTGTAGTCATTCTTTTCAGCGTTGCTTCTAACTCTTCATCATAAAAATTTGCAGTCTTGTCTAATATGTCATCTAGTGACCCTGATTCTTCACCTATTTTTATCATAGAATGGAGCATTATTGGAAATAAGGACTCTTCTCCTAATGCTTCACCTAAAGACACACCTTTTAGTACTTTTTCTTTAATTTGCTCTAAGCTTTTTTCTGCTACTTTATTTCCAACTACCTTTTGTACTACATCTAGGGCTTGTACCAAAGATACGCCACTGGCAAGTACTGTAGATAGTGTTCTTGTAAATCTAGATACTATTACTTTTTCTGTAGTATCTTTAATTATTGGTAATTTTAATTTCAATCCATCTAGTGTAAATCTACCCACTGGAGTTTTAGCATAAGTTTTCATGCCATAAACTCCTCCACCTATGACTATAAGTAAAATGTACCATTTAGTTTGTATGAATTTGCTTAACCCCATAACTATCCTAGTTGGTGCTGGTAGAGTTACGCCTGAGCCTTCAAACATTCCTATAAATGTAGGCATCATAAAGGCTAAAAGGAAAACTACTACTACCACGGATAATCCTGCTAGCACCATTGGATAAACCATAGCACTCTTAAGTTGATTATTTATTTTATTTTCTTTTTCAAAATGGGTTGCCATTCTGCTCATTATTATATCTAAATTACCACTGACTTCCCCAGTGTTAATCATATTTATCAGTAAATCAGGAAACACATCCTTGTGCTTTCCAAATGCCTCTGAAAGAGAGATACCCTTCTGCACATCATCATGTGCTTCATTTAAGCATTTCTTTAATTTTTTATTTACAGTTTGTTTTTTTAAAACATCTAACGCATTAGATATATTAGCACCTGCATTTATCATGGTGTGAAACTGTCTACAGAAAATATATAAGTCCTTTGTTTTAACTTTTGAAAAAGATTCAAATAAATCCTTCTGCTCACGTTCTAATGTTTCTTTAATTTCTATAGGATAGTAATTGTTATCCTCTATCATAGCTAACACTTCATTTTTACTATTAGCTTTATATGCTCCTTCTATTTTCTCACCTTTGTGATTCATAACTTTATACTTAAATGTAATCACTTGCTCACCCCCCTTTCTTTAAATTGAAAATTGAGGATTAAAAATTTTCAATTTTCAACTTTAAAAATCCTATTCCTTCAAAAATGCTATTTTAACTAATTCCTCTATAGTTGTCATCCCCTTTAGCACTAAATCAGTACAGGATGTTTTTAGCGTTTTCATTCCATTTTCTATGCATATATCTCTTATTTCATCTACACTAGCATTACGCATAATGTATTCCCTGTGTTTACGAGTTACTTCCATTATTTCATATACACCTATTCTTCCTGAGTATCCGCTGCTATTGCAGTGTCCACAACCTTTGCCTCTGTGAAGTAATAATTCTTCTGATGAATGAATACCTAAAATTTCTTTATGAAAATCAGTTGCTATGTAAGTTTCACTACACATTGGACATATTTTTTTTACAAGTCTTTGCGATATAATTCCCGCTATGGCACTAGCTACTAGGTATGGTTGTATATCCATATCTATAAGTCTTACAATGGCTGAAGGCGCATCGTTTGTGTGTATTGTACTTAATACTATATGCCCTGTTATAGATGCTCTTGTAGCTATTTCTGCTGTTTCATTGTCCCTTATCTCACCTATCATAACAACGTCAGGGTCTTGTCTCAAAATCGATCTTAGGCCCGATGCAAAAGTTAGTCCTGCTTTCACATTTACGTTTACTTGGTTTATTCCATCTACTACGTACTCTACAGGATCTTCTACTGTTATAATGTTCTTACTGTTATCATTCAGTTCACTTAATAAGGTATATAGTGTAGTAGATTTTCCACTGCCTGTAGGACCTGTTACCAATATTATTCCATATGGATTCTTAAGTATTTTTTCTACTTTTTCTAAATCATCTTCGTTCATACCTAGTTTTTCTTTACCTACTAAGAAATTTTCTCTATCTAGTACCCGGATAACAATCTTTTCACCGTGAATTGTGGGTAAAGTGGATACCCGCAGGTCTACCTTCTTATTATCTACATCTGTTAAAATTCTACCGTCTTGTGGAATTCTTTTTTCTGCAATATTTAATTCTGCAAGTATTTTTATACGAGTTATAAAAGCATTAAATATATCTTTATTGTATTTAGCTATCTCTTTTAAAGTACCATCTATTCTATATCTTATTTTTATATGATTTTCAAAAGGTTCTATATGAATATCACTAGCTTTTAGCTTTATTGCATCACTTATTATAGAATCAACCAGTCTAACTGCTGGAGCACTTTTTATATCATCCAATTGCGCTTTATTTTCTTCCTTGTCTTCATTTGAGCCTTGAGCTTTTGATAAATCATCAGCAGCTTTCTTCGCATTTTGACTAGCATAATATTTATCAATTGTATTTTTAATATCTTTTATTGACGCAATATATATTAAAACATCAAAACCTGAAGATATCTTAACATCGTCTATTGCAAATATATTTAGTGGATCAGACATAGCAACCTTTAGTTTGTTGTTTTCCATACCAAAAGCAACTAAGTTGTATTTTTTCGAAATAATTTCTGGTACTAGTTGAACAACTTTTTGCTCAATATCTTCCCTATCTAGATATACTCTTTTTATAGACAATTGTTGCTCTAGAACTTCTAAAATATCTTCTTCACTTAGAATATCATCTTCAATAAGAATTTCGCCTAGCCTTTTCCCTGAGCCTTGCTGTTTTATTAGTACTTTTTTAAGCTGTTCTGGAGCTATCTTTCTAGATTCTACTAATAAATCTCCCAATCTTTTTTTTGCCATAATCTTCATTAGTCATGCCCCTTTATTAAAAAAATTATATACTCTGTCCACTTAATACATTTGAAATATTTCTATTAATAACTTTATTTATAATGTTTTGCTTATTTTTCTATAATTATTTATTATTATTGTAATATGATTAACTTTTTATTACAACATTTTTTTTAAATAATTTATACTAAAACAAACATTTTTTTTTCACTTCTCAAATTTCACTTATTTTCTTTAATTTTACTCGTTTTCCAATTAAACTTTCCTTTTGAAATGCATGTTTTTATATTAATTTGATATTTATAGATTCTTTCATAATTTGCATTTTTTAGCGTTTTTTGCGTTTTATCATCACTCAGGTAATTTTCAATTGTTTTTATTGAAATATTAGTTAGAACTAAAACAAATTCCTTTATTATAATATGCTACTCATCAACGGATAATCTTCTTCCCCACCACCCATACCCATTGATAATCCATGTATACCCGAATGAATAAAAGAGGCTTTGGTAATAGATTTTGACCCAAATCTAACTCGCAAATCATCAACAACAACATCAATTTTACGCTGCTTTTCGATATCCTTATCATCGAAAAGAGTAGCTTGAGTAAATTCATTACTACATAATTCCGAAACTCTTACTCCTAGCTTTCTTACAGGGTCGCCTTTCCACAGTTCGTCAAAAATCATATTTGCTATCTTGGCTATTTGGGTAGTGGAATCAGTAGAGAAAGATAATTTCTTTTGTCTCGAGTAGCCTATAAAATCCTTACTAACATAGCTTACTTCAACAAGCCGGCATGTGTTTTGAGAATACCTCAGCCTCACTGCAACACTTTCTGTAAGTGACAATAGAACCAGATGGGCGTTCATAGCATCTTCCACATCAAAGCTCACAGTTGTACTATTACCAATACCTTTCATTACCATATGATTACTTTTTCTTACTTCCGAGTTTTCAATACCATGTGCATAATTCCAGATTAATTGTCCATGACTTTTCAGCTTAAATTTTAGAATTTCTGGATCGTAGTTTGCGAGATCAGAAATAGTCTCTATTCCTAAGGTGAATAATTTAGCATTGGTCTGTCTTCCAACCATAAATAGGTCACCTACAGGTAGTGGCCACATTTTTTTCTTTATTTCCTGAGGATAAAGGGTAACAACTGCATCTTTAGCCATATCCGAACCCATTTTTGCAAGAAGTTTATTTATAGAAACACCAACGCTTACTGCGAATCCAAGTTCCTTTTTGATTCTCTCCTTAATACTAAAAGCTAGTTCCTCTATGTTGGGATACATGTTCTCCATACCTGTAAAGTCCAAAAAACATTCGTCAATCGAGTACCTCTGGACCTTTGGAGTATACTCTCTAAGTAACTCAACTAAAGCATTTGAACATTTCATATAGCATTCATACCGTGGAGGAAAAATTAATAATTCAACTCCATACCCTGCACATTTTAGCCTTGCCTCATACAACGTTTCACCGGTCTGAACACCATACTGATTACAAGGAATACTTTTAGCCAAAATTATTCCGTGCCTCGATTCCGGATCCCCGCCGACAGCAGATGGAATCTCCCTTATATCTAGAATTTCGCCATGCTGAAGTCTGTAAACCGCTTCAAAGCTTAAATAGGCACTGTTAACATCAAGGTGCATTATCCGTCTTTTCATATCAAATGTCATTACATTAACCTCCAAGGATATAATTAATTATGTCAATCAGTTCATATTAATCTCCAATTACTAATTATATACGAACTTATGTTCTTGTTCAATGTTATTTACAGGACATAATTTTTATATACCTATAATTTTTATAAAATTTTATTCTTTGAATAAATGATAATTTTAATAGAAAAGCTAAACAAACTGCTCATAAGGTACTTACATAAAAATAGCTTAGACAATTGATTTTAATGTTGTTTATACATAAACAATGTAGAGTCTCTATTTATGGGAAAATTGTTCCAAAGTGTGGTAAATTATGATAATATTACATAGAAAGTTATGACGCAGATGTAAAATATTGTGGTGCGACAAGAAGTCACTAATTAGTAGTGTTTCGTGAGAAACTGCGTTGGTTGCTATCACCGTAGAACAGCTATTCCACCATACTAGTGGGATAGTATTTAAGACAATAGACAAGATACCTATTACAGAAAATATAATGCTATTGAAGAAACAGTGAAAACATTGTTACTTACAATTTGATAAAAACAGGAGGAATTATTTTGAAACAATTGCTTAACTATTTAAAGAAATATTACAAAATGGTACTGCTAGGAATAGTGTGCATGATAGTGGAAGTCATTATGGATTTATCACTTCCACTATTAATGGAACAAATAATAGACGCAGGTATATCCCACAATGATACAAATTTAATCCTAAGATTAACAGTTATCATGATTACTGTAGCTATTGTAGGACTTATTACAGGAGGAGCAGGTCATATCTATGCAGTTATGACATCTCAAAGTGTGGCATCTGATATACGGTTAGATGTATTTAGAAAAATTCAATCATTTAGTTTTGGAAACTTGGATAAAACGGAGTCAGGTAAACTCATTACTGTACTTACAAGTGATGTTGCTAATATACAGCGTTTTTTTCTAATCATGCTTATATTAATGGTTAGAACACCTATATTGTTAGTTGGTATTATATCTATCATTTTACGTAAGAGTATGATGAGTGGTTTAATTCTGGTTGGAATAGTTATAATATTGCATATTATCATGTATGTATTAGTTAACAAATCTAAATTGCTCTTTGATAAAGTTCAAGAAAGTATTGATAAAATAAATGCCGTTATATTAGAAAATCTTAAGGGAATAAGAGTTGTTAAATCTTTTGTTAGAGGAGATTATGAAATAAAAAGGTTTAATCAAAAAAGTGCTAACCTAAGAAATAATATGGTGAGAGCCTCGAAAGTTAGTGAGATTATCATCCCTATTATGATGCTAGCTTTAAACATAAGTATAGTCATTATTTTATGGATTGGCGGAAAAGAAGTTCAGTCAGGTTTTCTATCTGTTGGAGAAATTTCAGCTATCATATATTATGTTTTACGACTTCTTGGAGTTTTTAAAATGTTAGGACGTATGCTTCTTCAGATAGCTAGATCATCAGCATCAATCAAGAGAGTTAATGATATCTTAAAAGTCAAGCCTCATATTGATGAGACACGAGATGGTGAGAAAACATTTAAGATGAAAGGAGCCCTTGAATTTAAGAATGTAGATTTTTCCTATGGAGGTGATAACAAGGATAAGGCATTAAAAAATATATCTTTTAAAATCAATGAAGGTGAAACATTGGCAATTCTAGGCTCAACAGCTTCTGGTAAATCAACTCTTGTAAATCTCATTCCTAGATTTTATGACGCAACAGGTGGTGAAGTTCTAATAGATGGTTACAATGTGAAAGATATAAAAGCCCAAGTTCTAAGAGAAAATATAGCCATATCTATGCAAGAATCTATAATTTTTTCAGGTGCAATTAAAGATAATATTGCATATGCCACTTCTAGTTACACGGCATCAGAAATACTAAAAATATCAGAATACGCAGGTGCAAGAGAATTCATAGATAGTATGAAGGATGGTCTAGATACTCATATAAGTCAGCGAGGCGTTAATTTATCTGGTGGACAAAAGCAAAGAATATCCATAGCGAGAGCTCTAATGGTTAACCCCAAGATTCTTATTCTAGATGATAGTACTAGTGCAATTGATCTTAGGACAGAGAGACTAATAAAAAAATCACTTCAAGAAAATTTTGATGATACAACCATCATTATCGTTGCTCAGAGAATTAGTTCTGCAATAAATGCGGATAGAATTATTGTATTAGATGAGGGACAAATAGTAGCAAATGGTAATCATAAACAGTTAATAGAGCACAGTCAAGTATACCAGGCTATATACAAATCACAATTAAGAGAGGAGGTAATGTAAAATGCCCGGGAATAAAGCAGGTTTGCATATATTAGGTAAAATAAAAAAACACATGAAAAAGCCTACAAGAATAGCTGATGGAAAAGGAAGTATTGCTAGATTGTGGGGATATATAAGTACGCAAAAGCGTCTTATACTAATGATATTAGTCATGGTCATTGTTTCAACTATTTTAGATTTGATTGGACCATATTTAATAGGCGTTGTGATAGATGATTATATATCACTACTAAGATTAGATGGTTTATTCAATATATTAGGAATTATGTTACTTATATATATAAGTAGTATTATCATCACATGGATTATCACTTGCCTTAATATAGATATCGCACAAAATACAGTGAAATCAATTAGAGATGAACTATTTAATAAAATTCAAACATTATCTATTAGATTTTTTGACATGCGATCAGATGGGGATTTGATTTCAAGATTTACAAATGATATCGATAATATATCTACTACCTTAAGTCAGACTATGACAGATTTAATATCTGGAGTTATGATGCTATTTGGTATGTTGATAATGATGCTTACACTATGTTGGCAGTTAGCTTTAGTTATTATACTTATGATGCCGCTTACTATTTTTTTGACTAATATCATAGGAAAATATTCTAGAGTCGCATTTAAGAAAAATCAATCAGTACTTGGAAATTTAAATACTACCATTGAAGAAATTATTAGCGCACAAAAAGTAGTAAAGGCTTATGGACAGGAAGAAAAATCAATTAATCAATTCTCAGCAGTTAATAATGCCTATAAAAAAGCAGCAATTAAAGCCAATATACTTGGGATTATTATGGGGCCAATCATGAACATGATGAATAATTTGATATATATAGTTATTGTTATGGCTGGAAGTTTATTGGTGACAAAAGGATATACAAGTACAGGAATTATCGTTGTATTTCTAAGTTATGCTAGGCAGATAGCTGGACCGATCAATCAACTTGCAGGATTATACAATAATATACAATCAGCAATTGCAGGTGCAGAAAGAGTATTTGAAATACTTGATGAAGTACCAGAGATACAGGACGTAGATAAGTCTATAGAAAAAAGTAATTTGGATGGAGATGTTGTCTTTAATAATGTTACATTTGGATATAATAAAGAAGTGAAAATTCTAAAAAATATAAATATATCAGTTAGAAAAGGAGAGTCAATAGCTCTAGTTGGACCTACTGGTGCAGGAAAGACTACCATTATTAATCTTCTTACAAGATTCTATGATATAGATGATGGTGATATATTAATTGATGGACAACCCATAAAGATGTATGAAAAAGCTAATCTACGACGTAATGTAGGTATAGTGCTTCAAGATATATATCTTTTTTCTGGTACAGTTATGGATAATATAAGATATGGAAGATTAACGGCAACAGATGAGGAAGTCATAGAAGCTGCTAAATTGGCAAATGCGCACCATTTTATCGAAAGACTGCCAGATGGATATAATACTTATCTTTCACAAGAAGGTAGTAATTTCAGTCAAGGACAAAGACAAATATTAGCTATTGCAAGAACCATATTAGCGGGTCCTGATATCTTAATATTAGATGAAGCCACAAGTAGTGTATATACAAGGACAGAGATACATATTCAAGAAGCATTAAAAAAGCTTATGCATAACAGAACTTGTTTTATAATAGCTCATCGATTAAGTACCATTAAAAATGCAGATAAGATATTAGTAATTAAAGATGGGAGGATAATTGAAAGCGGTAAGCACAATAAATTACTAAGCCAAAAGGGATTTTACTATAAGTTATATAATACTGATTAAACCACAAAAGTATCAATAAGTTATCACATAGATACTCTTCTTAGTATCCTAACTGCTAAATAGCAATTTATATAAATTAATTATACGACGTTAAACCCAAGCTCGCGTTTTATCCGCTCTTTTATAGATTAAAGTTAAATAAAAAAAGGACTGTAGTTAAATTTTTTAATAAAATCTAACTACAATCCTTTTTTTATATATTTATATACTTTTGTCTATTCCAGCACTCTTGGAGATTTTGTCCTCAAGAAAAAGAAATTGAAAGTATCTTATTAAAACATAAACAACAATTAAAACAGCTACTGCTTCCTGAAATTTAACTAAATACTTTAATATATATATCGGTTCTTTAATTTTAACAAGATACCCATTAAGTTGTTTCATAGCGACTGCGCTTATCACCATTGGAAAAGTGAAAGCAGAATAACTTGGGTAAAATTTAATTTTAAGTAGCTTTGGTAAATACGAAATCACCCCTAAGAACATTATAAAGGATAACCCGCCTAAAAATCCTACTATAAAATTGTTTTTCACTGGAAAACATGCTAAATATCCAGCTAAACATAAGCTTGCTGGAGCCGCAAATATTGTAATAGTTGGTAGCGCTGGCTCTTGAATTCCCTTAATAAAGAACGTCCTGTAAATCACAATAGGCAGCAGGCATAAATATGATATAAGACCAAACCAGAAAATTCCTTTTCCAAGACTAATAAGATTATAGGTAGGTGCAGTCATACTTGCTACCACAATACCAACATAAACTACAAAATAGCTTGGAAAAACTTTTTTCATATTAAAGTTAAAAATAAATTTTATTGTAAAATAAATTATTAGAAAACAATGCAGTAACAAACCAAAAACCCAAACTCCAAAGGATATTGAAGGAGCATAAGGCTTTATATATGTTGCCAAAAGCATTAAACCCATAGTAAAAGTAGGTATTACGCTAGCAACAACTGGGTTTTCAAAAGAGCCTACTACTGCTTTTGTATCAAAAAATATTTTAAATATAAGTAGCAATAATATTAATGCAGCTATAAGCCCAAAAATGTTCCTATATACACCACCATAAGATAATAATAGATTTCCAGTTGCAGCTAAAGCTAACATCAGACCTGCAATTGGTACTGGGATTTTTTTAATCAAACTTTTCATTTTTTACCACCTTACTCATCAATATTTACAAGGCCCAGTTCTCTAACTATAATTTGTGCAGTTTTTTCAGCTATTTCCCCAGTAAAGGAAATGCATTGTGCTTTGTGTTCTCCAGAGGCCATGTCCATTCCGTGAGTAAGGACTTTACAACATAACACCTTATGGTTATTTTTAAAGCTTTCTTGTAATTCATTAGCAAGCTTAAGGGTGTTTTGCACTTTAGAATCTCCACCAGTTGTTCTGCCAAAAAAATAACCCAGGCACATTACTCCACCTGATACAGCACCACAAACACACTTTGATTTCCCTATTCCAATAGGAAATCCTGAAGCCATTGCAATCATCTCATCCGGCATTGGAATTTCAAAATTGTTTTTTATTGAACTAACAATAGCTTCGGAACAAAAGAAATCACCTTTTCTGAATGATTCTTCTGCATCTCTTCTAATTTTTTTAATACTAACTTGATTTTTCATTTAATTGCCTCCTTTTAATAACATAATCCACATAAAACTATATATGCAACATTACAGCAAGTCCAATAGATAATCGTAATACATTAGCACTCATTTATTATAAATTCTTATAACTAATTACAGATTTACACTTGCAGAAAATATTTAGAATATATGAACAAGGAAGAAAAAGTAGAAAAGTTAATTGAGTATGTTAAGGTAGGAAGACTACAACACAAATATAAAATAAAAGATTCTATTGACAATAAACGAATGGTCGTTTATTATATAATTATTAGAGGTGATCCGATGAGAAGAAAAGATGATGGAAAAGAGAAAAGCATAAAAGAAGCAGTGATTAAGCTAATACTAGAGCAAGGTTTTCATGGTACTTCTATTTCAAAGATTGCTAAAGAGGCAGGGGTTTCCCCAGCTACTGTTTATACTTATTATGAGAACAAAGAAGTTATGCTACGAGATATATATCTTGAGTATTCTGAAAAAATCTTAGATTATTTACTTGGTAAGCTTTATAAGGAAATAGGCGGACATGAGCTTATTGAAATGCTCACTAGAGGTTATTATACCTATATCCAAGACAATGGAGAAATATTTCATTTTGTAGATCAATTTTCAAGTTGCCCGGCCCTTGCTAGTCAATGTTCAGGTCAAAAAAACATAAATGATTTAAATACACTGTTAGAAGAAATGAAAAATAAAAAGATAATTAAGAATCTCAGAAATGATAATTTGATAGCTATAATCTTTTATCCAATAAAATCTATTGCTATTAAAAAATGTATTGGAGAATCTGAACAGGATGAGCTCCTTGAAGAAATGATTACAATAATTCAAGATGCCCTGCTTGTATAATTATAAGAATTGCTTTATTAAAGCGAGAGATTTTTGTGAAAATGTTAACTACATTTATAAAGTCATTAATATTACAGCACCTTAGGTGATGATTTAATTGCAGAATATCTCGCTATTAATGAATAAATAGTTAAACGAACATTCACTTATTAATATTATTAAAGAAAGGATGATTGTAATGGTCAACTAACCCACGACTAAAGTCGTAGGCATGGAGGAGAAATTTTCTTATGTCTTAGGTGACTAGACTAAGCGAAAGCTACGTTGTTAAGGTTATGATACCTACGAATGTTTATCCTAGTTTGTAGCTCTATCGTATAGTATTAAAAGCTCCAAGGGTAAGAAGCGGTGTGCTATACCTAACAAGCCTTTACAACATTGTCTAAGGGTAATTAACTCTGAAAGGAGAACGAAGCATGAGTGTATTCGTAATTAATCAAAGAAGTGGACCATTAATGCCTTGCAGTCCTAGAAAAGCAAGATTATTGCTGAGGCAAGGTAAAGCTAAAATAGTTAAAAGAACCCCATTTACAATTCAACTATTACAAGCTACAGGAGAAACTAAACAAGAAATAATATTGGGTGTAGATGCAGGAAGTAAATGTATTGGATTATCAGCAGTAACACAAAAGAAAGAAATCTTTTCAGCAGAAATTGAGCTCAGAAATGATATCGTAAATTTATTATCTACCCGTAGGCAAAACAGAAGAACGAGGCGTAACAGATTAAGATACCGAAAGCCTAGGTTTCTAAATAGGGTAGGGAGTAAAAGTAAAGGATGGTTAGCTCCATCAATAGAAAATAAAATAGATACTCATTTAAAAATAGTAAACAGAATCCATAAATTGCTACCTATTAGCAAAATTATTGTTGAGGTAGCAAGCTTTGATATACAAAAAATTAAAAATCCAACTATAGAAAGCAAAGAATACCAAGAAGGAAATGGTCTAGGATTTTGGAATGTACGAGAATATGTTTTCTTTAGAGATGGTCATAAGTGTAGAGGCAGGAAGGGATGTAACAACAAAATACTTAATGTACATCATATAGAATCAAGGAAAGTAGGAGGCAGTAGTCAGGAAAATTTAATTACACTTTGTGAAGATTGTCATAATGACTATCACAAGGGGAAACTAAAACTTAACCTTAAACGTGGTAAATCATTTAGAGATGCAGCATTCATGGGTATAATGCGGTGGGCTTTTTATAATAAGATAAAAAAATTGTATTCTAATGTGAGTTTGACTTATGGTTATATCACCAAAAACACAAGAATAACCAATAATTTTCCTAAAGAACACAGAGTTGACGCACTATGCATTACAAGTAATCCTTTAGTAAAAAGACTACAAGATTACTACTATATCAAACAAGTTAGAAGACATAATAGGCAAATTCATAAGGCTAACATTCTAAAGGGTGGGATTAAGAAACTTAATCAAGCGCCCTATTTAGTAAAAGGGTTTAGATTGTTTGATAAGGTTCAATTTGAAGGTATGGAATGTTTTATATTTGGTAGACGAACTACAGGGTATTTTGATTTAAGAAGGTTAGATGGAACTAAAGTTCATAGGAGCGCGAGTTTTAAAAAACTAAATATTTTAGAAATACGCAAAAATTTATTATGGGAAAGGAGATAGGCTGTTTATTGGAGTGTCTATGCAATGTTGGGCATTCCTCTCATGACTGAAGTTATGAGTATCCAGCCTCAAACATTATGAATATAGATAAAAAAAATAAAGAAGGAATGGTAATACCTGTATCAGACATAGTTTTATTACCAGGAATGGCTTCTACTTTGAAATTAAATAATATTAGCGAAGAAGAACTTGAAAATCTAGCTAAGAAGGAGCAATTTAGTATTGCATTACCTTTAAAACAAAACTTTAATCAAGGTCAATTAAATCAAGAGGATTTTCATAAAGTTGGAGTATCCTTTCATGTAAATGAAATTGAAAAAACAGAAAAGGGATATCAAGTAAAAATCGACGTGTTAGATAGAGTAGAAATTAAAGAAATTAGTATAGAAAATGGCTTTACCCATGTAGAATTCCAACTTGCACCAGATGTTATTGATCTTACAGAAGATAGTCAAAATGAAATGCTTGAGTATGTGAAAAAGGTTACTCGTGATGTTAGTGAGAATTTTAAGGGCTCAGACCAATTCATGAAAATAGTAGAGGATCAAAAGGATTTAAATAAACTCATAGGTCATCTTACTCAATTTATGCCTCTGTCAAATGAAGAAAAGTATGAATTAATTAAAACTCAATCTTTAAAAGAAAGAAGCCTTATGTTTATGGATTACCTCTTAAAACAGAAAGAATCTCTAAAATTGCAATTTGAGATGGCAGAAAAATTCACGCAAAAGGCTAACAAAAATTATAGAGAGTCAGTACTAAGAGAACAATTAAAGGCTATCCAAAGTGAATTAAATGAAGGAAAAAGTGAAGGTTCTAAAAAAGATAAAGATTATAGAAGTAAGATTGACGATGCTCAAATGCCAGATGAAATAAAAACTGCGGCCTTAGAGGAACTTGAAAAGCTAGAAAGTCAAAGCGAAAATAGTTCTGAATATAATATTATACGTAATTATTTAGATTTACTCGTAAAGCTTCCTTGGAAAAAGGCTGACCCTAAAGCTATTAATCTAGGAGAAGCTAGACGTATCTTAGATGAGCAGCATTACGGACTTGAAAAAGTTAAAGATAGAATAATACAGCATTTAGCAGTTATGAAGCTTAAGAATGATAAAAGTGGTTCCATTTTATTACTAGTTGGACCTCCTGGTACTGGTAAGACAAGTTTAGGAAAAAGCATTGCTCAGGCTCTTGATAGGAAATATGTACGACTTAGTTTAGGTGGCATACGTGATGAAGCTGAAGTTCGTGGTCATAGAAGAACTTATATAGGTGCAATGCCAGGAAGAATTATTCAAAGTATAAAAAAGGCAGGAGAAATAAACCCCGTTATGGTTTTAGATGAAGTGGACAAACTAATGTCCGGTTACAACGGAGATCCAGCCAGTGCATTACTTGAGGTACTAGATCCAGAGCAAAACAATAGTTTTACTGATCATTATTTGGATTTACCTTATGATTTGTCCCAGGTATTCTTTGTAGCAACAGCTAACTCCCTAGACAATATTCCTAGACCACTACTAGATAGAATGGAGATAATACAAATATCTAGTTATACTATGAATGAAAAATTTCATATAGGTAAAAATCACTTAATCCCTTCAGTACTTGAAGAACATGGTTTAAATAGTGACGGGTTAGTTATTGAAGATGAGGCCCTTGAAAAAATAATTAGTGAGTATACTCTAGAAGCTGGAGTTCGCGGACTTAAAAAGCAAATAGCTACTTTAGCTCGAGTTACTTCAGAGAAGATTGTGTCAAACACTGTAGAATTACCATTTAAAGTTACAGTGGATGCACTAGATGATTTACTTGGAAGAAAAGTTTCAAGCCATGATAAGGCTCAAAAAGATAACCCACCAGGAGTTGTTACAGGCCTCGCTTGGACGGCTGTAGGTGGAGAAATACTTTTCATTGAAGCTACGGACATGCTAGGAACTGGACAAGTTACCTTAACTGGACAACTAGGAGATGTAATGAAAGAATCTGCAAAGATTTCTTTAAGTCTCCTTAAGTCAAGGTTACCAATTAATACTATAAACTTTAAGGAAAGAGATCTTCATATTCATGTTCCATCAGGCTCTACTCCTAAAGATGGTCCCTCAGCTGGAATTACACTATTCACTGCACTTGCATCCCTTGTTACAGGTATAAAGGTGGATTCAAAGCTTGCAATGACAGGAGAGATAACTTTAAGAGGAGCAGTACTTCCGATTGGAGGACTTAAAGAAAAATTAATAGGAGCTCAAAGAGCTGGAATAACAAAGATATTAATTCCAAAAGATAATTTAATTGACCTAAAGGATGTGCCTGAAGAAATTAAAAGTCAATTAACTATTAAGACAGTAGAAACTGTAGAGGATGTACTACTCGAGACTTTGGGAATATCATTACCTAGAGTAGAACATGTATTTAACCCTAATCTTTCTACGATGGGAACCTTTAACTCAAATCAAATGTAGTAATATATATAACAAGAAAGATTAAAGGAAGCCCAAAGTGAACTGACCCCTGTCAAGTAGACAGGCAAAATAATTAAAAAATCTAAGATGATGCGACCACATTGTTGGCCGCATTTCTTATGCAGATTGTTTTTGTTTCTTCTCTTCAAGTCT
>NZ_JBOITL010000008.1:0-30843 GCF_050717515.1 Clostridium sp.
TCTTCTTCAAATTTTTCTTTGAATTCTTTTGTATAGGTAATTGATTTTGCGCTTACCTTTTGGACGTATGGGTTCTTCCGAAGGTTACTCTGTTGTTCTTCTGTAAAATAGGTTTTCCCCATATCATAACTCTCCTAACTTGATGTATTAAGTATAACAAAAAGACCCTACAAAGTAGAGTCAGTTAGTTTTGAGTCAAGTATGGCTCTTTTTTTAAACTGTCTACCTTATAGGGTCCATTATAAAATGCAAGGCTTTTTTAATTATTTTAACTTATCTAATATTTTCCTAAATTCCTCTATAGGTTGTGCCCCAACTATAGAGTATTTGTTATTTATAACAAAAGTAGGAGTGCTATTAAATTCCATTCTGTGGGCATCCCTAGCACTATTATTTAAAGAAGTTTCATAGACTCTATCTTTAACAGCGGAAGTAAGTTCATCTTTATTTAGACCAAGGATTTTACCTAAGTCTGCAAGCACCTCTAAATCACCTATATCTTTTGAATCTCTAAAGTACGCATCCATTAGTGAAGAGTGATATTCTTTTAATTTACCATGGGCTCTAGCAAATTCTGCAGCTTCTAAAGCGTTATGAGAATTAGGCATTCTTTCTAATCTTCCAAAGTGAATTCCATATAGTGAGCCCGAGTGATTAAGGTTGCTTAGCATATTTTCTAAATTAGGCCTACTAAATCTTTCACTAAGATTTACTCCTTCACTTGGAGTTTCAGGGTGTATTTCTAGCCCTAACCATTCGACCTCAAGGTCGTATTCTTTTTCAAGTTTCTCGACAATACCTTTGCCGACGTAACAGAAAGGTCAAATATAGTCGGAGAAAATTTTAATTTTTATACTCATAATAGTACCTCCAATTTTCTTTATAATATAAATGTATCTTGATATTAATTACTAATGCTTATTTATATTATAAACATATTGATACTTATTTTCAACTAATAATAATTATCGAATTAGAATCTATTATAAAGGGAAGATAAAAAAGATTTGGATTAAGGTACACTGAAATAAATATGATATAATATTTGTAAGTAAAATAGTTAGATTAAGTATTTTATTGGAGGTAGTTATGATTTATGAAAAAAGTAATCTGAAAATAGTAAGTGATTTCGAGGTAAGGGAAATACAAAGGGATGAATATAACATTGATTTAATAATCTCAATAGATTTTAGATGTGTAAATATGTATTTACAAAATGCTCCTAAATACATAAAGTCTAGAGTACAATTTCCATCCGTTAAAAGCATACTTATTAGATTTTGCATTATAGAAGATAATAATACATGTACCCTGCATTTTTTAAGTGATAGTGGAATTCATTCTACTATGGCAAACTTTGAGATGGATTATTGTGAAACATATATAGAAGTAAGAGATAGTGAATATTTTGTGGACATGAAAATACTGAACAGAGAGATCACTTCTTTTAATTAATTTATCATAAAGTGTTTAATTTGTGATAATATAAGATTATTCATATTAAATGAAGATGAAATTATTTATGTATTTAAAGTTGATTAATTATAATAAGGGTGGCAAATTATATTTTATGTATTTACACTTAGAAGAAGTAGAAAAATTTTTATGAAATATAATAGATAATAACAAACTCATATCCTTATTTTAAAATAAGGATATGAGTTTTATTTTTTATATAAAAAGATCAAGAGGATTTAATAAACTTATATGGAAATATATATAATAAGTATGAAAAATCATCAATATAAAAATAATCATGGAAATTGGAGGATTGAGAAATGAAAAAAATATGTAATCAGTGCCAGAGTGAAATGATAGAGGATTGCAAGGTGGAATCTTATGGTGGAGTTACAATTTCGAAGAAAGGCAAAGGGGGGCATTATGAAAAAGAACATTAAAAATAAGTATGCTGTGTACTTAATATGTTTATTTACTATTTTGTTTGTCTTAAAACGGTTTTATTTAAAAAATATGATAAGTTTATTACTCCTAATATCTATATCATTATCATTAAATTTAGCTATATTCTTGCTAACATATTTATATAGAAAAAAGATTAACGATACATATATTATAATAACATTTGTTATTGTTGCTATATATAATACTGTAAATATTTTTATCATCATATATCCTAATAATTTAATTGGTAATAGGATTTCGTTTATACTATTTATATTATTTTTACTATCATTTTACAAAGCCGATAATGCTAAACAGTTTAAAACTTAACTAAGAAAGGAAGTGAATATTTAAGGGAGTTGGTTAGTGAATACTAGGAGGGGATCATTGTGGAAGTGGTGTCTATGTATATAACGAAACAATAAGTGATAGAAATGAAATTGTTCAATTAGGCTTTAGGATGGGGCAAATGTTTAATCATACTAAAATATATCCTATAGATTGTTCAGTAGACTTACCAGACAAGGTATTTGAATATGCTGAAAAAAATTGTCCGAAGCTTTATGAGGAATTCATGAAGGAAATAAAAGAAGTGGGGATAAGTGAAAATGAATTAATGAAAAGCAATACAGTTAGAGAGATTCTAAGATATTTAAATAATCCTCAGCATATTTCAAATGAACATAGCAACTTATATCTACATTTAGCACAAGTAGGGTCAGGAGATACTTATTATGGAGTAGATATGATTACAGAATGGTATAGAAGAAATTTATATATTTTAGGAAACTTACAAAGTATAGCTGAGCCAGGAGATAGAATATTAGTTATTTATGGTGCAGGTCATTGTAAAATACTTCAGGACCTTGTGAGAGACTATAATAAATTTGAATTAGTAGAGGTTTTAGATTATTTATAAAATAAAATTTTGTATATTGAAAGTTTAAATGCCACTAGAAGAACTATTCTAGTGGCATAAATAATAAGTACTATATTTATTATCTGTAAAGTATTTCCCCTTCCATAACAATAACTGCTTCACCTCCAACCTTTACTGTTAAGTTATTCTTAGTTCCTTCCAGCCTTACAACTATTTTGCTGGGTCTATTCATATAGTATCCTTGCTCACAGATTATAGTTATATTATCTTCAAATTTAAGCACATCATTTTTTACTAGGTAGGCACCAAGTGCTCCATTAGAAGTTCCTGTGGCAGCTTCTTCATTTATGCCAGCAGCAGGGCCAAAGTTTCTACAAGCTAGAGTGGAGGATTCCTCTTCCGTTTCAAGAGTAAAGGCATGAACTCCAATAATGTTTAGCTTATTACTATACAGGGCCAATCTATCATAGTTTGGATTTATGGACTTTAATGCAGATAGACTTTTAACTGGAAGCATAATATCAGTAAGACCAGTAGATACAGCTTGTGGAATAAGGCAGCACCCCTCAATCCCTATATCCTGTGCGTTTATTCCCATGATTTCAGCAAGTTCACACAGGTCTTCAACATTAAAAAGAAATTTAGGTTTAGTTTGGGTCATCATTACACTATGGATTTTACCGTCTTTAAAATAAAGTTCAACTGGTAGGATACCAGCCTTAGTTTTTTGTTTTACAATTTTTACATTATTAGTTCCAGTGATGGTACCTTTTGAAGCTAAGGCAAAAAAAGAAGCAATTGTAGCATGACCGCATAAATTTACCTCTTGAGTAGGTGTAAAAAACCGCACATTATAATCTGCCACGTCATCTTCTAGTGGAAAAATAAAGGCAGTTTCAGATAAATTCATTTCCTTTGCAATTTTCAACATATCCCTATCATTTAACCCAATTGCATCAGGCACTACACCAGCTGGATTACCTCCAAAGGGCGCAGCTGAAAATGCGTCTACTTCATAAATAACTTTTTTCATAAAGAATACATTCCTTTCTAATGTGAAATTTTTATTTTCAGACTATATTATCTAATATAGTTGCAATATCTGAGTATGTAAATAAAAAATAAACCTACATCTGAAAGTTGTAGGTTTATTTTTTAATATCATAGATTGTTAATAGTTTTATTTAAATTTCTAACTCCACTCGCAAGTGACTTAAGCCCCTTCATTTAAGAATTTATATTGAGACATATAAAGATCATAATACAAGCCTTTTAGAGCTATAAGTTCGGCGTGGGTGCCGCCCTCTACTATTCGACCATCATCTATAACCATTATCTTGTCACAGTCTCTTATGGTTGATAGCCTGTGTGCTATAACAAAGGAGGTTCTATTATATAGAAGCTTTTTAATGCCCTTTTGTACAAGCTTTTCTGTAGTAGTATCAATATTAGAAGTAGCTTCATCCAATATTAATATTCTTGGATTAGCAAGTAGTGCGCGAGCAAAGGATATAAGCTGCCTTTGACCAACAGAAAGTCTAGATCCTCTTTCATTTACCTCTGTAGCATAACCGTTATCTAGCTTCATGATAAAAGAATCTGCGTTAACTGCAACAGCCGACGCTATTACTTGTTCATCAGTGGCATCTAATTTCCCGTAACGAATATTTTCCATAATAGTAGTAGAGAAGAGAAAGGTATCCTGTAGCATTATACCCATTTGACTTCGAAGGGATTCGATATCAACATGAGATACATTCTTGCCGTCTACTAAAACCTCTCCGCTATCAGCATCGTAAAATCTACTAATCAAGTTAATTATTGTAGTTTTACCTGCCCCTGTAGGACCGACTAAAGCTACAGTTTCTCCAGCTTTTATTTTAAAACTCACATTATTCAATACAGAAACATCATTATCATAGCTAAAAATTACATTTTTGAATTCCACATCACCTTTTATTTTAGGCATTTTTATAGCTTTATCAATAGTTATAATATCTGGTTTTATATCTAGTATTTCAAAAATTCTTTCTGCAGAAGAGAAATTTGTTATTAATGTATTGTAAAAATTACTGATATTCATAATTGGTCTCCAAAACATTGAAATATAAGCAGTGAAGGCAACGAGTTCACCAATAGTTAAGGTTTTTGCCTTTATAAGTGGTACACTATACCAGTATACGAGTAAACTTCCAACCCCCCAGGATAATTCCACCATGGGCCAAAACAAATCATTTAATCTAACAGCCTTCAAAAATGAAGCCATCATATCACTAACATAGCTTGTGAAGGTTTTAGAGGTTTTGTCTTCAGTGGCAAAAGATTGAACTATTCTTATACCAGAAAAATCCTCATGGGTAAAGGCATTAAGGTTAGAACGTTTAGATCTATATATTTGCCAGCGTTTTCTAGAAAATATTTCTATAGAAAAAAGAACGATAACTAAAACTGGTAAGAAGGAGATTGAAATTAAAGCTAATTTAATATTCATAGAAAACATAATAATTGTTACAAATACAAGAGTTAGGATTTCAGGTATAAAGCTAGTTACGCTATTATCAAAGAGATCTTGTAGAGAACTTACATCTCCAATAATCCTTGCAAGTATTTTTCCAACGGGTCTATTATCAAAAAATGTAAAGGATAGTTTCTGAATATGGGTATACAATTCTTGTCTTATATTCAGTAGAGCAGAGTTAGTAACTGAAGCCATAATATTAATGCGTGCTCTAGAGGCAATTAGGGATATTACATTGAAAACTAACATAAAACCAGCAATTTGTGCTAGACCGCGTATATTAGAGGTTACTATATATTTGTCTATTGCCAGCTTTAAAATATATGGGTTTAGTAGAGAGCATACCATTACTATTATCATAAGCAAAATAACTAATATTACTTTGAGTTTAAAGGGCTTTAAATAACTAAATATCCTTATTATTAATTTTCCCTTGGAAGTAGATTCAAATTGTTCATCTTGCTTAGTTGAATTTCTAGCCATTTATACCACCGCCCCTTCTAGGTCTATAAAGTCTGTAAATTGTTGAGTGTACACATCATAATACTTTCCTCTTTTTTCAAGGAGAGTTTGGTGATTTCCCATTTCCACCACATGGCCATCTTCAAGGAATATTATTATATCAGCATTTTTAACTGCTGAAATTCTATGTGCAATTATAAAAGTAGTTTGTTTGTTAGTTCTATGGTGAAGATTTTTAAGAAGATTGTATTCGGTATCCATATCTAGGGCTGAAGTAGCATCATCAAGTATTAAAATACTAGAATCCTTAACTAGTGCTCTTGCAATAGAAAGTCTTTGTTTTTGGCCACCAGAAAGGCCTAGTCCTCTTTCTCCAATAATTGTCTCATAGCCGTCTGTAAGAGTTTCAAGAAATTCGTCCACGCAGGCGTCCGTGCAAGCTTTTTTTATTTCGTAAGGGGAGGCCTCAAGTTTTCCAAAACGGATATTTTCATAAATGCTCTCTGAAAATAAAAAAGTATCTTGATGGACTACAGCCATTTTACTTCTCAAATCATGGATGCATATATCACGTACATCATTACCATCTACGGTAATGCAGCCTTTGGATATATCATAATATCTGCCTATAAGATTTACAAGAGAGCTTTTACCTGAACCTGTTGTGCCCATTATTGCAACAGTGCTTCCAGCAGGTATATCCAAATTTATATTTTTAAGGATATAATTTTCATTATATTTAAAAGACACATTTTCAAATTTTATTGCGCCTTTAATTACAGGCATAGCTATGGCATCATCTTTATCTTTAATTTCAGGCTCTACGTCCATTATATCAAAGATTTTTTTAGCGGAAGTGTTTGCTTGAGTTATCATATTTGTAAGCCAACCTATCATTCTCATTGGCCAAATTAACATCCACACATATTGACTAAAAGCTACTAGTTCACCGATAGATAAACTTTTATCAATTACCATAATTCCACCAACACATACTACTGCTAGAACAGACATATTACATAAAAATTCTATCATAGGAAAGTGTTTACTCCATATCTTAGTTTGTTTCATATTAAGATCATAATTTGTTCTGTTATGATTTAAAAATTTTAGTGTTTCATGCCTTTCTCTAGCAAAAGCTTTTACAAGCCTTACACCGGCAATGTTTTCTTGAGCTGTAGTGTTTAAAACTGCATTATGATCACTTATTTCGCCAAATGCCTGCCCAACTTCTTTTTCAAGCTTCATTGCTATATAGCCAATGAGAGGCATAGTTATAAGAGTTACCAGGGCAAGTTTCCAGTTCATCCTAAATATAAGTACAGATGCAACTAGGAAATAAATTAATTGTTCTATAGCAAGGCCAATACCAAAAGCAATGGACCTCCATACATTATCTACGTCAGAGCCCATCCTTGACATAAGTTCACCTGTGTTCATACTATCAAAATATTTAAAAGGTAAACTTTGAATATGATCAAATAGATCTGTTTTTAGATCTATACTTACTCTAGAAGATAAATAATCTAAGCTGTATTCTCTAATATATCCAAGTATTGACCGAGTAAGAGTAATTCCAGCAAGAGACATTAATACAAAAGTTAGAAGATTATACTCACCATTGCGAAGTACTTTATCAATCATAACTTTTACTAAATAGGGATTAAACATGTCTAGTGCGATGCTAATTATCATTGCAATAGAAGGTATGATAATAAAGAGTTTGTATTTTGTAACATATTTCAAAATTCTTTTCATTAAAATGCAGCCTCCTTCGGGGTCGATATAGTTTTTATTAGTATATTTTCAGAAATAGAGCTTACTCTATTTCTGAAAATATTTCAAGTGTTTATATAATATTAAATCATAATCATTAATAACGAAATGATACAAGATTAGATGCGGGTACTTATTACGAAATAATATAAGGCATTGTTAAGGCTATTATTGCATAAATATAATGGCTTTCGCCGATAACGACTGCGTAGATATCTATTTTTAAAGAAAGTAAACCCCATAGTAATCCCTCCTAAATTAATATTATAGTTTTTTGAATTTGTAGATTTATTCATTTTAATTTCCTCGCTTTCAAATTTTTATTAAATACTAATAGATAGCTTATATGTGTTTGTTTGTACTATGAAAATAGGCAAGGGCGCTAATGCGGTTAGATGTAGTTAATAAGAAAGGTTTTGGCCAATAAGCATATCGAGTTTTTCTGGTTTTAAAAAAACTGTGTTTCATAAATATACCTCCTAAACTAGATTTTGGTTTTGTTAAACTTTTAGAATTATACATTATAATTCCTCCTACAATTTATTTTGAATCTATAATTAATCACATATGTGATTTATTAATCATTACCTGTGGTGCTGAAATGTAGTTAACATAAAAAAGCCATGGAAATTTCCATGGCTTAAAAAATGATTAATCTTATGCTAGCGAAATATGCGCACATAAGAAATTAACTCATATAAAAAGGTCATGGACTAGTAGCCCATGACCAATGTTTATAATTTCATAAAAATACTATAATAAAGATAAAGTATTATGAAAAGATAATTTCCATTAAGGTAGGACTATCATATAAAGTTTTAGACATAAAAATACTACTGGATATAACTAAATTAAATGTAACTAAATTAAACTTAATATTAGCATTAATACATATTTCCTTATTGAACATAATTACTACCTCCTTTTCATAATGTGGTATGATTAACATTTATTTAAAATGATTCTTTTTTAAGAATACCTTATTTGTTAATAGATGTCAATAGGCAATTTCAAAAATATTCAATATATTACTTTAAATACATTTCTCCTATTTTAAATACATCTCCTGCACCCATCGTAAGGAGCATATCACCATCTTTTAAATTGATTCTAAGATGATTCACAATTTCAGGGAAACTATGAAAATTTACGCAATTTACATTTTTTGATCGAATTCTATCTCCCAGCATATTGGAACTTATTTCCCCAGTATCTTTTTCTCTAGCAGCATAAATATCTGCCAGGATTAAATTATCTATATCATAAAAAGAATCTGAAAAATCTTCAAATAAGCTTATGGTTCTTGAATAAGTATGAGGTTGAAAAACACAATAAATTTTATTGTGAGGGTAATTTTTTGCAGCACTTAAAGTTGCTCTAATTTCTGTAGGATGATGAGCATAATCGTCGATAACAGTTACACCACCTTTAGTTCCCTTTAGCTCAAATCTTCTATGAGTACCCCTAAAACTAGAAAGTCCGTTAGTAATAGAGTCTTCAGAAAAATTAAGGCACAGTGAAGTTCCTATACTTGCAAGAGCATTTAGAATATTATGCTGTCCTGGCACATTAAGATTTATTTGAAATAGCAGGTGGTCTTCTTTATACACATCAAAGCTGGCACAACCTGACTCGTTATAGCTAATATTTTTTGCCTTAAGTATTCCTTTGTCTATTCCATAAGTAAGTATATTACAGTTGTAATTATTATTGAGAATAGTGTTAACATTTTCATCCTCTACATTTGCAATTAAATAGCCTTCCTTAGGTATAAGATTAATAAATTTTTTAAAGGTATCTTTAATGTGATCTATGTCTCTATAGTAATCCAGGTGATCTGCATCTATATTCGTTATTGTGGCTATATAGGGAAAAAACTTTAAAAATGATGCTTTATATTCGCAAGCTTCTGTAATAAAATAGTCACTATTTCCAGCTAGAACATTACCACAAATAGCATCGAGTTCTCCGCCTACCAATACGGTGGGGTCGACATCTTCATTTAAAATTATATGAGCAATCATTGAGGTTGTAGTGGTTTTACCATGGGTACCTGCTACAGCTACATTATACTTATGACCTTTCATAATTTGGCCTAAAAACTCAGCCCTATCCATTAAAGGTAGATTTAGATCCAAAGCTTTAATGTATTCAGGATTTTCAGGGGAAATAGCAGCAGTGTACACAACTAAATCTGCATCCTTTATGTTATCGCCATTATGGCCTATATAAATTTCAGCACCTTTTTCACTAAGCTTATTTGTTATATGTGATGACTGCATGTCGGAACCAGAAACTTTATAGTTGTTCTTTATAAGTATTTCAGCAAGGCCGCTCATACTTATACCGCCAATTCCTATAAAATGAATTTTCTTGTTTTTATCTTTTATAAAATCAAAAGACATTATATCAACTCCTTAAAAATTATTACGCTTGTTTAGTATATTCAAATACCAGTAATATTGATTATAACAAATTAATGAACATAAGGCACATTCAAACAAACAACAAATTATCACGTTAGTCTATTTTAATATGATTAAGGGTTCTTCTTAATTATATACAAAATCACACAAAAACAACACAGGCATAGAACAATATTTTTATAAAAATTGACTTATAGGAAAATATAAAGCCTAAAAACAATTGCTAAGTAATAAACACAATGTTTTGAAATTAGTCAGATAAGCATTGTAATAGTGATTAAAAAGATTTACAATAAAATTACGAATGATAGTTGAAATTTTACTCGGTAAAATTCGTAAAATAAAGATATGGGTGATAAATAATGAATAAATATAGTAGAAATCAAAGAGTTACAGGAATTACTAAAATATTAACAGAAAATCCAAATAAGACAATTAATTTAAAAAAATTTACAGAATTATTTAATGCAGCTAAATCCACAATTAGCGAAGATATTGTCATTGTTCGCGAAACGCTAAGCGCGCTATCTATGGGAAGGGTGGAGACAGTTGCAGGTGCAGCTGGAGGAGTAAAATATATTTGCGGAGTATCTCAGGAAGAAAGTAGAATATTTGCAGAAGAGTTATGTGAGATTTTAAGTCATAAAGATAGAGTAATACCAGGAAATTTTATATCTATGACTGATATTATGTATAATCCAGAAATAGTGCATAAAGCAGGAGTTATTCTTGCATCTGCTTTTAATGAGTTACATATAGACTATGTAGTAACTGTAGAGACTAAAGGAATACCACTGGCATTTGAGGTGGCGAAGATGCTGGGGGTTCAATTAGTTATAGTAAGAAGGGATCCTAAGGTTACTGAGGGAAGTACTGTTAGTATCAATTATGCATCTGGTTCTACTAATAGAATTCAGACTATGTCTCTTACAAGAAACTCTATAAAAAAAGGAAGCAAATGTATTTTCATAGATGACTTTATGAAAGCTGGAGGCACTGCAAGAGGCATAATTAATTTGCTGAAAGAGTTTGAAAGTGAACTTATAGGTATCGGAGTTTTCATTGAGAATATTGAAAGCGGTCATAAATTAGTAGAAGAGTATATATCAATAATCCAGTTTAAAGGAATAAGCCCTGAAGGTAAATCCCAGTTAACTCCATCAGAAATCTTCGAAAAAGCGTAATATTCAAAATATTTAATATTTTTTTACAATTTAAGAAGGAATAAACCAAGTTATAGAGAAATAGTATAATTATAACGCAACATAATGCAACTTGGAGGTGGAGTACATGGAAATTACAGATGTTAGAATTAGGAAAATAGCTACAGAGGGTAAAATGAAAGCTATCGTATCAATAACTTTTGATAATGAATTTGTTGTTCATGATATTAAAGTTATAGAAGGGCAAAGTGGACTTTTTATTGCTATGCCAAGTAGAAAAACTCCAGATGGAGAATTCAAGGATATAGCACATCCGATAAACACTGGAACAAGGGAAAAGATTCAAACAGCTATTTTGGAAGAATATGAAAAAGTGAAAAGTGAAGAACCTGTAAAAGTAGTAGAAAATTTAGAAGAAAAAGTAGAAGTATAAAAAGGGTGAAAACCCCTTTTTATTTTTTTGAAAGAAAATATTTAAAAACCTATAAGGCTTCTTGCAATTAAATATAATATAAAATATAATATAAGAAGTGTTTTAATTGATTATATGTAATATAAAATGTTTTAATGTGTCGAATTATTGTATAAAGAGGTGTTTAATTTGTATAAATGCGCTATAGTATTAGCTGCAGGTGAAGGAAAAAGAATGAACTCTAATACTCCTAAGATGCTACATAAGGTCTGTGGTAAAGAAATGATAAATCACGTTATTGACACTATTAGAAGTGCAGATATAGGAACCATTGATGTGGTAATTGGAAGAGGAGCGGAAAAGGTTAAAAAAGCAACAGAAGACAGAAAGATTAGTTATTCCTTACAAGAAGAGCAGTTAGGGACAGGGCACGCAGTAATGTGCGCTAAAGAATTCCTAGGTGGGCATAAAGGCACAGTGGCAATATTTGTTGGAGATGGTCCGCTAATTACTGAAACAACTGTTAGGGAACTCTTAGATTATCATGAAAAGGGAAAATTTAAAGCTACTATATTAACTTCAACTATGAAGTATCCTGGAAAGTATGGTAGAATAATTAGAAGCCATATTGGTGAAGTTGAAAAAATAGTTGAATTTAAAGACTGTAATCCTGAAGAACTAGCGGTTAAGGAAATAAATTCAGGAATGTATTGCTTTAATATAGAAGAGTTACTTAGTAGTTTAGATAAATTAAATAATAATAATGCTCAAAGCGAATACTATTTAACGGATGTTATTGGTATATTAAAGGGGCAAGGGTTTAAAGTTGGAGCTTTTGATGTACCTATTGAAGAAATTACTGCTGTTAACTCTAAAGTAGAGCTTGCAGATGCAGAGCTAATTATGAAAGCAAGAATAAATAGAAAACATATGGAAAATGGAGTTACAATAATGGATCCGAATAACACTTATATTGATTGGTCAGTTATAATAGGGAAGGATACTATTATATATCCAGGGAATATACTACAAGGCACCACAATTATTAAAGAAAACTGTGTTCTTTATCAGAATAATAGAATTGTTGATAGTATTATTCAAAATGGAGTTTCAGTTCAAAGTTCTGTGATAATTGAAAGTCAGGTAGGTGAGGAAACGACTGTGGGACCATATGCGTACATTAGACCGGAAAGTATTATAGGTAAACATGCTAGAATAGGAGATTTTGTTGAAATTAAAAAATCAACTATTGGAGATAATACAAAGGTATCGCATCTTACTTATATAGGTGATGCAGAGGTTGGAAGTGGCTGTAATTTTGGCTGCGGAACTGTGGTTGTAAATTATGATGGTAAATCAAAATTCAAAACAATAATAGGCAATAACACTTTTATAGGGTGCAATACTAACCTAGTATCGCCTGTAAAAGTTAATGATAATGCATATATCGCTGCTGGTTCTACAATTACAAATGAGGTGCCTAAAAATGCTTTGGCCATAGCTAGAGCAAGGCAAGTAAATATTGAAAATTGGGTAGTGAGAAAAGGACATAGCAAATAAAGTAACAAGGTATAATAGTTAACGATATTTCAGCACCGCAGGTGATGATTTAATAAGTAAATAATAAAGGGAGGTGGAAAACTGATTTTTGTAGTAAAGTGGATATATAAAAACTACTAAAGGTGCATTAAATTTAGTATATAAATCCTATGATACTACCCTTCTATTTAGTGGATGGAATGAAAATTCATATAAATTATACTAAATATAATTTATATGATTTTGGAAATCAGGATTACAGATGATAAACCACGGCAAGAATATTAAGATTTTTACAGGTAATTCAAATCCTAAATTAGCTGCAGATATAGCTGAAATACTAGGACTAAAAGTTGGAGAATCAGAAGTAGGGACTTTTAGTGATGGAGAAATATCTGTTAATATTCACGAAACTGTTAGGGGCGCAGATGTATTTGTTGTTCAATCAACTAATGCTCCAGTAAATGATAATTTAATGGAATTACTTATTATGATTGATGCATTTAAGAGGGCATCAGCAGGAAGGATAACTGCGGTTATACCATACTATGGATATGCAAGACAAGATAGAAAAGCAAAAGCTAGAGATCCAATTACAGCAAAACTCGTAGCAGATATTTTAACTACTGCAGGTGCAGACAGAGTGCTTACTATGGACTTACATGCAGCTCAAATACAAGGATATTTTAATATTCCTGTTGATAATTTAATGGGAACACCTATACTTGCAAAATATTACATTCAAAAAGGATTTAAAGATAGGGATGATGTAGTTGTTGTTGCACCGGATCTTGGAAGCGTTGCTAGATCAAGAAAATTTGCAGATAAATTACATGCTTCAATAGCTATAATTGATAAGAGAAGACCAAAGGCTAATGTTTCAGAGATTATGAATGTTATAGGTGATATTAAAGGGAAAACCTGCATTATGATGGATGACATGATAGATACTGCCGGAACTATAACTAACGGAGCTAATGCACTAGTTAAACTGGGAGCAAAAGATGTTTATGCTTGCTGTAGTCATGGGGTTCTATCTGGACCTGCTATTCAAAGAATAAATGATTCAGTAATAAAAGAATTAATAATATTAAATACCATTGATTTGCCAGAAGACAAACAATGTAGTAAATTTATCACATTATCCGTAGCACCTATTTTGGCTGAGGCTATAAAGAGAATATACGAGGACGTTTCTGTAAGTAAACTATTCGAGGAAGACTCTAATTTATAAATACATATCTTGAAATAGTGATGCTGAATTATTTTTATAATTGAGTATCACTATTTTTTTATTATCTATAATAGTGTAATATTTATATAGTAGTGAGATAATGATTATACAATATACAATATACAATATACAATCATTAAATCTGTAAAATTATTATCCCAACAGTGAATAATTTGTAACATTTTCAAAAAACTAATCAGTTAACATTAAAGTATGATAAATTAGTTATATGATAAATTAGTTATAAGGGATTTTTAAAAAATAAACAAGCGTAAATTGATAGCTGTTTTTGCAAGATGACAATAAAAAAAATAGAAAAAATAATAGAGAAAATAATTTGGAGGTACAGAGATGGAAGGAACTATAGGAAAAATACTAGTAGTTGATGATGATAAAAATATTGCTGAGGTAATCAAAATGTATCTTGAAAGTTCAGGATATGCCACAAAAGTAGTACACGATGGTAGGGCGGCACAGGAGGCTTTTTTAAGCTATAAACCAGATTTGGTACTGCTGGACATAATGTTGCCTTATATTGATGGCATAGATGTTTTGAAGTGGATAAGAAAAGAACACGAAACTCCGGTTATAATGCTCACTGCCAAAGGAGAAACTTTTGATAAAGTGCTAGGGCTAGAACTGGGAGCGGATGACTATGTAGTAAAGCCGTTTGAGCCAAAAGAAATAATTGCAAGAGTCAAGGCTGTGCTTAGACGATACAACTTAGATAATGGTGGTAAAGAAGTTTTAAATTTCGAGGATTTAGAAATTGATATCAATTCTTATAATGTTACGTATAAAGGTGAAGAAGTGAAAATGCCGCCTAAAGAATTTGAATTAGTGCATTATTTAGCTCTTAATAAAAATAGGGTTTTTACAAGGCAACAGTTACTATGTGAGGTTTGGGGATATGATTATCCTGGAGACTCTAGAACCGTGGATGTGCACGTTAAAAGGGTAAGAGAAAAGCTTCAAGGAGGTCCGAATTGGCAAATTGAGACCGTTTGGGGAGTAGGATATAAATTCGAGGTGAAATAGATGGTTAAAAAAGGACTGTTTTCTAAGATGCTAGCCACCTATACTATTATAATATCTATGAGCCTTATAATTATTGCTTCTTTTCTGTCATATTGGTTTCAAAATTATTTTTTCGACCAGCAGAAAGAACAAATTTTAAGTAATGCATATATGATACAAACATATACTATGAAATACATGGCAGGTGATGATGTTTCTTGGCAGCAATTGAATGACATAATAACAATGATTGGTGGGAACATAAAGTCGGATATTTGGCTTACAGATACTTCTGGATTTGTTTATGCTGTATCTAATAAGCGGCATAAAGACTTTATGGGAAAACAGGTCTTTGTTAAGGAACTAGAGAAGCTTAGACTTGGTAACGCTTTTGAGGTTGCAGGACCTGATGTTGGAATAGTTGATAAGGATGTAAGAGGTTACGGTATACCCATAATGACTCAGTCGGGTGCATTTAAGGGTTCTATAATTTTATATAATTCCATAGAAGAATTAGGTAAATCATTAAAACGGGTTTATGAAATAATTTGGATATCTTCAATTTTTGCAATAATATTTTCCTGTATAGTTATATATTATTTTTCTCAAAAAATAATAATAAAGCCCTTAGCAGAGATTAATTCTGTAGCTAGAAGAATATCTAACGGGGATGTAGATAAGAGAGTTTATTTGAAATCTGATGATGAAATCGGAGAACTAGCTCAATCTTTTAATTTTATGGCTGATTCCATAGAAAAAAATGAAAAAAATAGACGTCAATTTATATCCAACGTATCACATGAGATTAGATCTCCTATAACTTCAATTAAAGGATTTATTAGTGGGATACTAGATGGTGTAATTCCAAAGGAAAAGGAAAAATACTACTTATCGATTGCCTATGAAGAAATTCAAAGATTAACTAGGCTTGTAAATGACTTACTAGATATGTCCGCAATTGAAGCAGGGGAATTTAGTTTAAGAATTATGGAAGTGGATATTAATGAAATAATTAGACTTACAGTTATAAATTATGAAAGGAAAATTAAAGAGAAAAGGGCTTCTGTAGATGTATGCTTTGATGGGGATAATTTATTTGTAGCGGGAGACAAGGATAGGCTAGTTCAAGTGATTACAAATTTATTGGATAATTCGATAAAATATGTAAACGCTGGCGGTAAAATAAAGATTAGTTCAAAAATTAAAGGAAAGAAAGCCTTTATTTCTGTGTTCAATGATGGTCCCAAAATAGCGGAAGAAGATTTATTGCATATTTGGGATAGATTTTATAAAGCAGATAAGGCAAGAACAGCAAAAGATAGTACTGGACTTGGATTATCTATAGTGAGAAATATAATAACTCAATTACAGGAAGATATATGGGTTGAAAATAAGGATAATGGTGTTTGTTTTACTTTTACATTAATGAAAGTAAAATAAATTACTTTTCTATGGTCTAATTTTAAATATTAGGGGGTGATGCTATGGGTAATAAGAATAACTATAAAGCTCATGAAGAAATAAGAGATGCTACGTGGAAGAATGCAGAGTCTGGTGATGATATCTTTGGAGAAATTAAATTTAGAAAAAATAATAAGAAAAATTATTTCAAATCATTTTTAAAAGTAGTCAGTTTTATACTAATAGCATCTCTTTCTGGGGGAATTACAGCTCAGTATGCGATTAATAAAGATAAAGCAACAAAAGATGTTAGTGGTGGATTAAGCTCAAGCACTCTAGATAATAACCTTCAGGGAATAGCAGACAATCCCATATTTCAAGTTTCACAAAAGGTATCCCCAGCAGTAGTTGGCATAAGTAATAAAGAACAAGGGCTATGGGATACTCCTGAAGAAAGTGGTTCGGGAATCATATATAAAAGTGATGGGTTTATTATTACTAATTACCATGTGGTTGAAGGCGCAACAGAAATAAAGGTAAAGCTGAGTAATAATAACGTATTGAAGGCAACAGTGGTGGGTAGTGATGCTATATCAGATCTAGCGGTTATAAAAGTTGAAGCTAGCAACCTGCCTATTGCAAAATTTGGCGATTCCTCAAAGCTTAAGGTGGGTGATTTAGCTATTGCCATTGGTAATCCACTAGGAGAACAGTTTTCAGGAAGCGTCACTGCAGGAATTATAAGTGCACTAGATAGAAGAATTAATATAGTTAATAAAAAAACCGGGGAACAAACTATATATAAAGTAATACAAACTGATGCAGCAATAAATCCAGGGAATAGTGGTGGGGCATTGTGCAACAGCTATGGAGAAGTTATTGGTATAAATAGTCTTAAAATTAATTCTGTCATTGGAAGTGAAGGAACGGGTTTTGCTATTAGTACAAATGAAGCTAAAGAAATTATTAATGATTTAATGACTTATGGTAAGGTTATTAGACCAGCTATAGGTATTTATGGAGGAACTACAATTTCAGTGGGCATTGATGGCTTAGAGGGAGTGTATGTACAAGATGTTGTTAAGGGAAGTGGTGCCGCTGTAGCTGGGATTATGCCTACTGATATTATAATTGAAATAGGCGGGAAGAAAGTTAGAAATATGGAAGAATTAAGTAATGTTTTAGGAAAGTATAAAGTTGGAGGGAAATTATCCTGTAAGATTTGGAGAGGTGGAAAAGTTAAAGAAATTAGCATAATTCTATCTGAATTAAAAACACAATAAAATTTGTGGATTAAACATTTTTTTAGTATAATATTATAAATAAAATAAAAAAATAATTATGTGCTAGATATAGGGCTTAAACATAATAATATTTGGAGGCAATAATGTACTTGGTAATTGGACTAGGAAATCCAGGAGACGAATATAAACATACAAGGCATAATGTAGGATTTGATGTAATTGATTTAATGGCAGAAAAGTATAATATTTCAGTTAGTAGGGTAAAATTTAAAGGTGTGTATGGAGAAATTAACATATCATCCCAAAAAGTTATTCTTTTAAAACCTAGTACATATATGAATTTAAGTGGAGAGAGTGCGCAGCAAGCAGCTTCTTTTTATAAGATTCCCAGTGAGAATATCATCATAGTATATGATGATATTAGTTTGGATGTGGGAAAATTAAGGATAAGGAGTAAGGGTAGTGCTGGTGGACATAATGGGATAAAGAGCATTATTGCGAGTATGGCGTCAGACGTATTTCCAAGAATAAAAATAGGTGTAGGACAACCAGAAAAGTCGAGAGTATCTTATGTTTTAGGACGATTCGGAAGTGAGGACCGAATACTTGTAGAAAAGACCTTTGAAGCTAGTATAAAGGCTGTGGAAACTATAATAGCAAAAGGAAGCACTGAGGCTATGAACGAATTCAATGGGTTTAATGCTTAAATAAAATTATTATTAATATTATTATATATTTATACAGTGAGTGAGAGGTGTTAAAATGAGACTCAATGGGCTTATGAAGCCGTTGAAAGATAGTGTTCAATTTAAAAATATATTAACAAATATAGAGAATGAAAATTACCCAATTGGACTATATGGGCTTTCAGAATCAGCTAAGAACTATTTAGTGAATGGTGTCTATGAGCAACTAGATAAATCCCTATTAATTTTAACACATAGTGATGTAGAGGCTAAAAACATTTATGATGACTTATCTTTTTATGTAAATGATGTGTATTATTTCCCAACTAGAGAAGTGGGTTTTTATAATGCAGATGCTATATCTGGGGACCTTCGATGGGAAAGACTTAAAGTAATGAAAAAGATTACTGAAAAGGGTAAAAAAATAATAATTACTTGTGTTGAAGCTTTGTCGGCTACTTATACACCTATAGATTTATTGCGAAAATATACTTTTAAATTATCTGTAGGAAGTATATTAAATCTGAAGGATTTCACAGAAAAATTAATTCAGTGTGGATACGAAAGAGTTGATAGAGTTGATACTAAAGGTCAATTTTCTATAAGAGGGGGGATTATAGATTTATATCCTCCTATATCAGCGTTGCCTTTTAGAATAGAGCTCTTTGATGATGAAATAGACTCTATAAGGACCTTCAATTGCGAAACTCAGAGGAGCATTGATAAGGTAGCCGAAATAGATATGTTCCCAGCAAAGGAAATAATACTAACGCAGGAAAGTATGAATGTTGGATACAATAAAATAAAGGAAGATTTGTACAATGTACTAGGTAGCTTTAATAAAAAAAAAGACAAGGAAGCTATAGAAAGAATAACTTCGCTAGTTAATATTAACTTAGAATCACTTAAAGAAACTTGGAGATTTGAAGCTATTGACAGCTATATGCCTTATTTTTATGATAATACATCTACTTTTTTAGATTATATGAAAGATTCATTTATAGTAGTTGATGATGCACAAAGGTGCTTCGGGAAACTGGATAGCGTGTATTTTGAGTTCCAGGAAAATTATGAAAATTTTTTAAAAAGAGGAAATATACTGCCCAGGCAAGCAGGGATTCTAATTAATAAGGAAAGTGTATATGAAGATTTAGATACTAGGGAAGTTATGACAATAAATGCTATCGCTAAAAGCACAAAAGTTCTGAAGCCTAGGTCTATAGTATCTTTTTCTCAAATTACAATTAATGATTATCATGGACAATTAGATATACTTATTGAAGATATAAAAGATAAAAAGATTAAAGGCTACAAGACCGTAATTCTTTCTGGTACAAGAACTAGAGGAGAAAGATTAATAGATATTCTTCGGGATAGGGGAATTGAAAGTGTGTATAAAGATAGTATCTCTGAAATTCAGTTTGGTCAGGTGGTTGTAACCTTTGGTAATCAATTAAAGGGATTTGAATACCCAGAATTAAAATTATGTGTTATCTCAGATAAAGAGGTTTTTGGTGGGTCAAAAAGAAAAACTACTAGTCGTGCCAGTAAAAAGGGAGTAAGTAAAATTAAAAGTTTTACGGAACTTAAGTTGGGTGATTATGTTGTTCACGTAAATCATGGTATAGGCGTATACAAAGGAATTAAGCAATTGGAGGTTCATGGTCATAAAAAAGATTATTTAGAACTTGGATATAATTCTGGAGATACCCTTTATGTTCCAGTAGAGCAATTAGATTTAGTGCAAAAATATATTGGAAGTGAGGGTAAAGCACCAAAGATTACTAAACTAGGTGGAGTAGAATGGATTAAGGCTAAAAATAAGGTGAAAAACTCTATTGCGGATATTGCGGTGGATTTGGTAAAGCTTTATGCATCAAGGGCTACGCTTAAGGGCTATAGATATAGCAAGGACACTGTATGGCAAAAACAATTTGAAGAAGAATTTCCATTTGAAGAAACGCCAGATCAATTAATTGCAATTGAAGAGATCAAGAAAGATATGGAATCGGATAAACCTATGGACAGATTGATATGTGGTGATGTGGGATATGGCAAAACAGAAGTAGCAGTTAGAGCTGCTTTTAAAGCGGTTATGGATGGAAAACAAGTTGCATTCTTAGTGCCGACTACTATACTAGCTGAGCAACATTATAAAAATCTTACAAAAAGATTTTCTGATTTTCCAGTGAAGGTTGAAATGGTAAGTAGATTTAGAACCCCAGCCCAGCAGAAAGTTGTGCTTAAGGCTACAAAAGAAGGAAATGTAGATATATTAATAGGAACTCACAGAATAATTCAGCAAGATGTAAAATTTAAAGATTTAGGGGTATTGATTATAGATGAAGAACAACGATTTGGAGTTACGCACAAGGAAAAAATAAAGAGCATAAGGAAGAATATAGATGTAATTACTCTAACAGCCACTCCAATTCCAAGAACGCTACATATGTCTCTTACTGGTGTGAGAGATATAAGTGTGATTGAAACCCCGCCAGAGGAAAGATATCCAATACAAACTTATGTAGTGGAGTTTAATGACCAACTAATAAGGGATGCAATACTCAGAGAATTAAATAGAAATGGTCAAGTTTTTTTTGTGTACAATAGAGTAGAAACTATAAAGGACATGGCAGCCTACATAGGAAAGCTTGTTCCAGAAGCTAGACTAGGAATTGCTCATGGTCAAATGACAGAAAGAGAATTAGAAGCGGTCATGCTAGATTTTATGGAGAATAAGTATGATATATTAATGTGTACTACAATTATAGAGACTGGAATAGATATTCAAAATACAAATACAATAATAATATACGAAGCAGATAAGATGGGGCTTTCCCAGCTTTATCAATTGAGGGGTAGGGTTGGGCGTTCAAATAGGATAGCCTATGCATATTTTACTTATAAAAAAGACAAGGTTTTAACTGAGGTAGCTGAAAAAAGACTAAAAGCAATTAAGGATTTTACAGAGCTTGGGTCAGGTTTTAAAATTGCAATGAGGGATCTTGAAATTCGTGGTGCTGGAAATATGATGGGTGCGGCTCAACATGGTCATATGGCCGCGGTAGGGTATGATTTGTATTGTAGGATGTTAGAAGATACAGTTAAAAAAATAAGAGGTGATGTGGAAGTGGAGCCTATTGAAACTTCTGTTGAAATTAAGATAGATGCATATATTCCTAGTACCTACATTGAGGATGAGTCACAGAAAATTGAAATTTATAAAAAAATCGCAGCTATTGATTGCCATGAGGATATGTTAGATATACAAGAAGAAATAGAGGATAGGTTTTCGGATATACCACCATCGGTTGTAAGCCTGATGGACATTGCCTATCTACGATGTATATCTAAACAGGTGGGAATAATAGAAATTAAAGAGGAAAAGGAGGAGATAGTACTACAATTTGATAGTAGTGAAAGAATAAATGGAGCATTAGTGAAAGCCTTGGTTAGTAAATATAATAGAAGTATTGTGTTTAAATTAGGTACTAAACCAGCTTTTGCATATAAATACAAAAATTTAAATAAAGAAGAAATACTTTCAAATCTCATAGAGATTGTGAAGTATATAAAAAGTATCGTAGAAATAAAGTTGAAATAAAGTGAAATTGTGATAAGATTAGTATGTATTAAAATTAATATGTAATGTAACAAAATTTAAAATAGAAATATTACATACAAAAGTGGGGGTAATAAAATGAAAAACGTAAAAAAATTAATTAGTGCAGCTTTGATAACTATATTTGCTACATCATTAGTTGGTTGTAATATGATAGAAAAAACACCAGCAGGTATTGCTAAAAGTTCAGTAGCAAAGGTTTTTAATGTTAAAGTAACTAGAGGACAGGTGGATGAACAATTAGTCGCAGTTATTAAACAATTTGAAACACAATATGGAGCAAATTATAAGGACAATGCTGAGGCTATGACTAAATTAACAGAGCAAAAACAGCTAGTGTTAGATGGTCTAATTAATGAAAAAATAATAATTTATAAAGCTGAAGAGTTAAAAGTAATGCCTACGGAAGCTAAATTAACTGAAGCAATCAATAAACAAATAGCGGAGATTAAGAAAAGTTTAGGAACAGATGCTAAGTATAAAGAAGCCTTAACGCAGGCTAACCTTACAGAAGATCAACTAAAAGCAAGGATAAAGCCAAGTATTATCCAAGATGCATTAACTGCTGAAGTTACAAAAGGCGTTAAAACTACCGAGGCAAAAGAAAAAGCTTACTACAATAGTAATTTAACATTATATACAGAAAAACCAAATAGAGTTCATGCAGCTCATATTTTACTTAAAACAGAAGCAGAAGCGGTAGCTGTTAAGAAACGTTTAGATGCTGGCGAAGATTTTGCAAAGGTAGCAAAAGAAAAAAATACAGATCAAACTGCTAAAGAAAATGGTGGAGATTTAGGATTTGTACCATACAATGATCCTCAAATGGATAAAACTTTTATGGCAGCAGCCTCCACACTAGGAGCAGGTAAGATTTCAGCGCCTGTTAACACTAAATATGGATGGCATGTAATAAAAACTATTGCAAAAGAAGAGTTTCCTGTAAAGAAATTTGAAGCTGTTAAAGCAGAAATAGAAAAAACCCTTATAAAACAGGAAAAAGAGGCGACATGGACTGCGGCTATGAAAAAATGGACTGAAGAAGCTAAAATAACCAAATATGAAAAAAATCTTTAAGATTTTATATTCATAATAAAATAAAGAATACCTCTAATAGGAGGTATTCTTTATTTTTATATTTTTATTTCTTATATTAAAATTAAACATATACAAATGTGCATAAAATTTCAAGTTTAGAAAGATAATAATAGTGCAAGTATATTATATGAGATTTTATATAAGGAGGGAATTATTTAAATGAAAGCAACGGGCATAGTAAGACGTATAGATGATTTAGGAAGAGTTGTTATTCCTAAAGAAATAAGAAGAACTCTGAGAATACGAGAAGGAGATCCGCTAGAAATATTTACTGATAGAGAAGGTGGAGTTATTTTAAAGAAGTACTCACCTATAGGTGAATTAAGTGAATTCTCTAGAGAATATGCTGAATCATTACAACAAACTATAGGCAATATAATAATTATTTGCGATAAAGATAATATAATATCTGTAAGCGGAGGAACTAAAAAAGAGTATGTTGATAAAAAAGTTAGTAATGAATTAGAAAAAGCAATGGAAGATAGAAAGGCTATTGTGCTTGGCGAAGGCTCCGAAAAAGTTATTGCATTGTATGATGATGAAATGGAAAACAAATATAGTGCCCAAGTGATTGCTCCTATAATAACAGAAGGAGATGCAATTGGAGCAGTGCTCATAATTTCTACAGAGCCAGGAACTAAATTTGGGAATTTAGAATTAAAACTAGCAGAAACGGCAGCATCTTTTTTAGGAAAACAAATGGAACAATAAACAGGAAAGATTAAAAAGTATATATTACTAAGCAAGTGAAACATATTTGCAGTAATGTATACTTTTTTTTTGAGTATTAGTAATAATAAGTCCTTAAATTAAATAATTATAATCATAGAATGTAATTTTTAGATACAACACAGGAATACAAGGAGGCTGTTATGAAGAAACATTCATTGATAAAAGGGACTATTATACTTGGACTGGCGGGAATATTTGCGAGATTTTTAGGCCTATTTTTTAGAATTCCAATACAGGCACTAATAAAAGATGAGGGAATGGGATACTATCAGATGTCCTATCCACTTTTTTTGACTTTTGTAGCACTGGCGTCAGGTGTACCACTAGCTATGTCTAAACTTATTGCGGAGATGAATGCAAAAAATGATAGGGAGGGAATAGGGCAGGTATTAAGGCAAACACTTCTTTTTATGATTATACTAGGCTCAGTAGTTACTATGCTAATGCTAGTATTTGCAAGGCCTATTATATCTATATTAAAATGGGATCCTAAATCATATTACTCTTTTTCGGTAATTGCTATAGCTCCAATTTTTGTTTCTATTATGTGTACCTTCAGGGGCTTTTTCCAAGGGCTACAGAATGTTAGACCCACTGCCATTTCTCAAATAGTAGAACAGGTTGGAAGAGTAGTGGCCGGAGTTTTATTTGCGTATTTATTGTTTCCAAAGGGCATTGAATATGCGGCTGGAGGAGCAGCTCTTGGAACCTTAGTTGGTGCTATTATGGGAAGTATATATTTAATTTTAACTTATTTTAAGGTGAAAAAGGAGCTGCCGGTAAGAAAAGTATCAAAGCATAAACATATTTTAGCGGATTTAGGTAAGGCAGCCTTTCCAATATCTTTAGGTGCTGCAGTGGGGACTATTATGTCATTAATAGATTCTATTTTAGTGCCACAGCAACTTCTAAAAGCTGGATTTACACAAACACAATCAGCCGTGTTGTATGGTCAGTTGACTGGAAAGGTGTTTACCTTGATGAATGTACCTTTAGCTCTTTCTGTGGCACTATGCGCGTCTCTAGTGCCGATAATAGCAGAAGCTTTTTATTTAGGCAAACGAGGTGAACTGGTTAAAAGGGTAGATATGGCTGTGAAGTTGTCTAATGTTATTTCATTGCCTTCCTCACTCGGGATGTTTTTTATGGCTTATCCTATAATGTATTTGATTTTTATGAAAGATGCAGCAGGATATGAAATTTTGAAATATATATCAATATCCATACCTTTTTTGATCTTAACTCAAACCAGTACCGCAATACTCCAAGGTATAGGCAATTATATGAAGCCTGTATATAATTTAGCACTAGGGTGCACTGTAAAGGTTATAATAACATATGTATTGGTTTCATTTTCATTTGTAAATATCTATGGTGCAGTTATAGGAACTATTTTGGGATATGTTACAAGCTGCTTATTAAATATGAAAGATTTAAAGAGTGCCTTAAATATAAAAATAAACTGGGTGGATGCTATTGTAAAACCGGGTATTGCTGCTGCTATAATGATAATTTCGGTTGTATTTAGCAACGCTAGTGTCTATAATTATACAATGAGTAAAGAACTATCTTGTGTGGTATCCATATTAATAGGCATTATTGTTTATATGTTATTCATTTTTATTTTTAGGATTTTTGAATATGATGAAATTAAAAATAAATTAAGAAGAAATTAAAGTGAACTTTTAAGGCTAAAATAAAAAACATAGGAGTGAAGGCTAATGATTAAAGTAGTAGGGCTCGGACCGGGCGCTATAGGATCACTAACTATAGAAACATTGGAGATTCTTAAAAATGGTAAAAAAATTTATTTGAGAACAGAAAAACATCCTACCGTAGATTATTTAAAATCCATATCAATTCAATTTGAAACCTATGATGATAGATATGAAGAATATAATAATTTTGATGAGGTATATAGGGATATTGCAGAGGATCTTATCCAAAAACATGAAATGTATGGAGATATTATTTATGGGGTTCCAGGTCATCCCCTAGTGGCAGAAACTTCTGTTAAACTTCTAATAGAACAATGCGCAAAAAACAAAATAGATATAGAAATTCTTGCTGCAGTTAGCTTTATAGATGCAGTTATTCAAAGTTTAAAATTAGATCCTATTGAAGGACTTAAAATTATAGATGCTTTTGACATAAAAAATCAAGTTTTAGATAAAAGAGTAGGCCTTTTAATAACACAAGTTTACAATAAATTTATAGCTTCAGAGGTTAAACTTGCCTTGCTAGAGTATTACAAAGATGATATGGAGATTTATTTTGTTAGGGCAGCAGGTATAAAAGAATTAGAGTGTACCAGAAAAATTAAATTATATGAACTAGATAGGCAAGAAGACATTGACTATTTAACATCTATATATATCCCAAAAGAATTAGATGCTACATTGGATTTCCAGGATTTAGTAGGAATTATGAATACTTTAAGAGCTGAAAATGGATGTGTTTGGGATAGAGAGCAAACACATGAATCTATGAAAAAATATCTTATTGAAGAATGTTATGAAGTTTTGGAAGCCATCGATGAGAAGGACGAAGATAAAATTATTGAGGAATTAGGAGATGTACTATTGCAGGTGGTTTTTCATGCGCAAATAGGCAAAGAACAGGGATATTTTAATATAAATGATGTTATTAAAGGTGTTACGAGTAAAATGATAAATAGACATCCTCATATTTTTAAGAATATACAAAGTAAAAATTCTCAGCAAGTACTAGAAACTTGGGAAAGTATTAAAATTGAAGAAAAAGGCTTTGATAATTATACAGATACACTAAAGCATGTTCCCAAAAATTTACCAGGGTTAATGAGAGCGTGTAAGGTTCAAGAAAAAGCATCAAAAGTAGGATTTGACTTTGACTCGATTGAACCTGCCATGGAAAAAGTATTAGAAGAATTACAGGAAGTAAAAGATGTATATAAAGGCAAAAACAGGGCAAAAATACTAGAAGAAGTGGGAGATTTGGTATTTACTACTGTGAATGTTGCTAGAATACTTGACATAGACCCTGAATTTGCAGTAAATTATACTATAGATAAATTTATTAATCGCTTTGAGTACATAGAAGAAAATGCAGGGCATAGAAATTTAGATTTGAAAGATATGTCACTTGCAGAAATGGATGCTTTATGGAATGAATCTAAAAGCCAATAAATTTATTTAAAAATAAAATCTAGCCCAAAAAGAAGGAATTTCTAAATGGGTGAAGAATATGCTATTTAATGGCGAAGAATATGCTATTTAATAGTGTACTCACTACTAAGTAGTGTACTCAATAATAAGGAGGTAACAAAAGTGAATAAATCAGAATTAATAACAAGTATTGCAGAAAAGTCTAAATTAACAAAAAAAGATGCAGAAGCGGCGCTAAAAGGAATTATAGAAAGTATTGAAGAAACATTAGAAAAAGGTGAAAAGGTTCAATTGGTTGGATTCGGAACTTTCGAAACAAGAGCAAGAGCTGCTAGAATGGGTAGAAATCCAAGAACAAAGGAAGAAATCCAAATTTCAGCATCAACAGTTCCAGTATTTAAAGCTGGTAAAGAATTTAAAGATATAGTAAATAAATAATTTTACTATGATGTAAAAACCTAGATGTATATCTGGGTTTTTTATTTTAATTTTTTTATAAAGGTTTATACTAATAATAAATAATATTAGAAAAGGAGAAGATAATATGAGACTCGATAAATATTTAAAGGTTTCTAGGATTATTAAGAGAAGGACCATAGCAAAAGAAGCTTGCGAGAGTGGTAGAGTATCTATAAATAATAAAGTTGCAAAAGCAGGTACTGTGGTAGCGGAAGGCGACACTATAGAAATTCAATTTGCAAATCAAATTTTAAAAGCTAAAATTATGAATATTGCAGAACATGTAACAAAAGACAGTGCAAAAGAAATGTATGAAATAGTTTCGGGAACAGAAGACAAAGAATAAATGTACTAAATATAATTCTTAATTAAGATTAATAAGCATATATATTTTATAGGAATATAACGGTATGTGCTAATTGCGGATTGAAAGTGGTATTAGTTTCACAATTCCCAATTTTTATTATTAAAATTAATAAGGAGGATATTATGGAAGTAAAGAAAGAAATAAAAATAGAAGATAAGCGAAGTAATTTATTGCTTGAAAACAGAAAAAAACTAACTATTAATGGAGTTATTGAGGTTATAAATTTTAATGAGAATCAAATATTATTGAATACAGATGTTGGAACAATGATAGTAAAAGGACAACAATTAAAGATGAATAAGTTAGATGTTCAAAATGGAGATGTAGTAATATCTGGTATCGTGGATGCCTTTGTATATACTAGTGATAAAAGCAAAGTTAAAAAAGATAGCATAATATCAAGATTGTTTAGGTAAAAGAGTTATGATAATATCTATGATAAATCAAGTTAAACTTATAATTTTTGGATTATTGTCTGGAATAGTAACTGGTGTGCTTTTTGACATATATAGATTAATAAGAGGATTTGAAAATCCTAACAAGGTTTTGACAATAATACAAGATTTACTATTTTGGACATTAACTTCTATAGTGGTTTTTATATTTTTGATGTATACTAATGAGGGTTACATAAACTTTTATGTGTATGTTTGTTTAATAATAGGAGCATACTTATATTTAAAACTCCTAAGTGGAGTTTTTATAAAGGTGCAATATAGGTTGATAAAATTCAATGGAAAAGCATTTAGAATTGTAAGGAATGCTATTTTATACCCAGCAAATTTATTGTTTTATAAGCTTAGAATAAAAAAAAATAATAAATTATGAAGAAATAGCTTGAAGAAATGTGAAATACAAATTAAAATAGATTTATGTAACTTAAAAAATACTCATTTCATTGAAAGGAAAAGGGTATGGGATATGAAAAAAAAATTTAGGGTTAAGAGTGCGGTATTAGTTTTTGCTATGGTATATGTATGTTATATTTTAATTCACCAACAGGTAACTATGGTAAGGCAAAAGAAAGAGCTACAAAAGTACAATGTTGAATTACAAAAGAAAAAGGACGAAAAGGAAATATTTCAGGATGAAGTAGAGTTATCTAAAACTGATAAATATATAGAGAAATTGGCAAGAGAAATTTTAGGTCTTGTTAAAGAAGGTGAAACTCCTGTAATGGATAATAAAAACTAAATGCTAGAATTATTGTTATGCTTATTATTAAATTAATATATAAAATAAAAAACATTATTTTGAGGAGGAACTTTTTAATATGACCTTAATGGCTGGAAGTATTGTAGAAGGTAAAGTAGTAAATATCACCAATTTTGGTGCATTCGTAGAAGTGGAGGGCAAAACAGGATTAGTGCATATATCTGAGGTTTCAGATACATTCGTTAAAAATGTTAATGATCATCTTAAAGAAAATGATATAGTAAAAGTTAAAGTGATTTCTGTAGATGATAATGGAAAAATAAGTTTATCCATAAAACAAGCTGGAGTACCTAAAAAATCTATTAAACCAATGGAGATAGACTGGGAAAAGGAAAAAAGCAAAGCAAATGCAAGTGGGTTTGAAGATATAATGACTAAATTTTTAAAAGACAGTGAAGAAAGATTTCAAGACGTTAAAAAACACCAAGAGGGAAAAGGCAGAGGTTATAGTAAAAAAACTTCAAGTTATTAGTAAATGTAGTTAATATCAGAATTTTAGGAACTAAATTTTTAGTTCCTATTTTAAAAAAACAAAAAGTTATTGACAATAGTTTGTACATCATATATAATAAAAAATGTTGCTACGAGGTGACACTTTATATGTTAGTAAGTTAGCTAACAGTTAGCTGCAAATAAGTAAATAAGCTGGAGTGGCGGAACTGGCAGACGCACAGGACTTAAAATCCTGCGGTGGTTAAACACCGTACCGGTTCGATTCCGGTCTTCAGCACCAAATATCGCGGGATGGAGCAGTTGGTAGCTCGTCGGGCTCATAACCCGAAGGTCGCAGGTTCAAGTCCTGCTCCCGCAACCAAACATGGCGGAATAGCTCAGCTGGCTAGAGCATTCGGTTCATACCCGAAGGGTCGTAGGTTCAAGTCCTATTTCCGCTACCATTATAAATATGATGTTGATTTATAAAAAACTATTGACATGTTGAATGCATAAGTGTACAATTATAATTGATTTTGAAAAATATATTAAAAAAATTAATTAAAACTTACAAAACACAAAAATTATCATTTTGTAAAAATCAAACAGCATATTAACTTAGTTTAGAATCTTAAGCACTAATATCGCGGGGTGGAGCAGTTGGTAGCTCGTCGGGCTCATAACCCGAAGGTCACAGGTTCAAGTCCTGTCCCCGCAACCAATAAATTTTAAATTACTGAATATGTCGGTTAAATAAAAATTCATAATAAGTTGTAAAGCGAAAATTGGAAATAAAAAAAATTTAGAGTTTTGAAATGTTTAAACATCATATTAATTCCTTTTGGGTCTTAAACACTAATATCGCGGGGTGGAGCAGTTGGTAGCTCGTCGGGCTCATAACCCGAAGGTCACAGGTTCAAGTCCTGTCCCCGCAACCAATGAATTTTAAATTACTGAATACATCGGTTAAATAAAATTTAATAGTAAGTATGCCTGCATAATAAGTATGCAAAAAGTAAATAAGCTGGAGTGGCGGAACTGGCAGACGCACAGGACTTAAAATCCTGCGGTGGTTAAACACCGTACCGGTTCGATTCCGGTCTTCAGCACCA
>NZ_JBOITL010000009.1:0-28355 GCF_050717515.1 Clostridium sp.
GTAGTTAAAGTTGTAAATGATTCTGTAAAAAATCTATCTGGTAGTGCTATTAAAATGCTTAATTTCATGGATGAAGAAGTTTCTCTAAATTATGAGATTATTATGGGTACAGGTAAAGAATATATAGGTGATGCAGAAAATTTCAATAAATTTATGAAGGAATTTGATGAGACAGCGCAACATTTAAATACATCAATAAATGGGATTGCGGTTGCAATAGATCAAGTGGCAGGGACCGTTAATGAGGGTGCACAAGGTATAGTTAGTATTTCTGATAAAAGCATCGATATTGTAAATAAGATGGAAGAAATAAAAAATACTACCGTTGGTAACAAAATTAGTGCACAAAAATTAAGAGATATAGCCTCCAAATTTAAAATATAATACACATGAAAAAAGGACTAGAATATTATTTTAACGGGTTCCGTTTTGAAGTTCTTTTATTGATATATCATTGATGTTAGCTTACGGAATCACACTAATATATTAATTAACTAATCTACTATTTAAGCAAAAAACACAGGGCATTTCGCCTGTGTTTTTTACTTAGTATTGGGCTATGTTTAAAAATATCGTTAAAACAAAACAATTTCTAAGGGGAATCAAATATCTTACCTTAATTCACATAATACGTATATTTAGAACTATACTTTATATTTTATAGTATCATTTTTTATATTGTCACTTTTCACATTATCTTCTTCTTTTAATCGGTTGTACCTATTCTTGTTTTTAACCCAACCCAAATAATTGTATGTTCCTAATACAACACCCATTAACAAATAATCAAGTAATTGTTGTTGCCTTAGTTCATATCCATACCCGTTGTGTTGGCACAATATAATAACTATTCCTAACTTAAACAAGTTGATGTCAAATAATCTAAAATCGTTGTGTTGGCACAATATAATAACTATTCCCAATATACCCGTTATAACAGTATAAGAAATAATATTAATAATGATATATGCTATAAGAATAAATAGCAAGCTCGGTCATTCCTCCCTCGCAAATACCTCTGGGCTTATTTTTACATTAATGTAAAAATAAGCTGATGGGAAGAGTTCAAGAGGATATTTAATATAGGAAGGAGTATCCGCAAGTAGGAGATCCACTAGTATTATAATTAAAACTTGAGAAGCAAAATGAGTGATTTTAGTATAACCATAAACGGTTATATAAATAATTCACTATTATTTTGGCATAGATATGGTAGGCTGTTAATATCGAACTTAAGATAACGAGTTTAAAGATATTTAGAATTATAAGTATTTAAGAAGTTATTTAAAACTTAAATAAACTTTGCCCCTTTTAATTTTAGCAAAATGTTGTATAATAGAATATATGAGAACGCATGTTTGATTTTCGGCAACGTGAAAAATAGTATCATAGCCGATAGAAGTAGTTTAGGAAGAATTTAAATGGATGAGCTAAAAAAATATTCGAAAAAACGTTTGAAAATATTAAACACTTTAAAGATGATGATATAGAGTTTTGGTATGCAATTGCAGAAAGTTTTTGAATATACTTAATGGAGAAATTTTAATCAAGTTATAGAGAAAGCACAAGTTACTTGTGATATTAGTAATAATAATGTGTTAGACCATATTGCTGACGTCAGCAATATGGTTTCGGCTATTGATTTAGAGACAATGCAACCAAAGTAATTTGATAAATTAAGATTGGTTTATATCAGAATGCTGAGGATGCGGTGTTTAAGGCTTTAGGGGTTGAATGAATACCAGATATGGAGGAGAAAATGACTAATAAACTGGATAAAAAAAGTAATAATGACAATAAAAATAAGTTTCAAATTCGTAACAGCACTGCAGAGTTTTTAATTTTCACTTCACAAGTAGGTGAAGAATCTATTGATGTAATGGTTGTAGATGAAAATGTATGGATGACGCAAGATATGATTGCAATGCTTTATAAAAAAGGGCGTTCAACTATTACAGAACATTTAAAAAACATTTTTACTGATAGTGAATTAGATGAAAATTCAGTATGTCGGAAATTCCGACGAACTGGAGTAGATGGAAAAGAATATAATACTAAATTTTATAATTTAGAAGCTGTTATTGCTGTTGGATTCAGGACTAATTCTGATAGAGCAATTCAATTTCGTCAGTGGGCAATTAGTATTCTAAAAGATTTTTCTATTAGAGGTTATGTAATTGATAAAGAAAGGCTTAAAAATGGAACATTTTTAAACGAAGAATATTTTGATCACTTGATTGAAGAAATTAGAGAAATTAGGGCCAGCGAAAGAAGATTTTATCAGAAAATAACCGATATTTATGCCACGGCAATGGATTATACGAATACTGCTATAACAACAAAAACTTTTTTTAAAATTGTACAAAACAAACTTCATTTTGCAATCCATGGCAAAACTGCGGCTGAGCTTATTGTAGGTAGAGTAGATTCAGAAAAAGAAAATATGGGACTTACAAGTTGGAAAAATTCACCTGGCGGTAAAATATTAAAGAAAGATGTTTCTATTGCTAAAAACTATTTAACCATAGATGAGATGGATTCACTAAACAGGATTGTTACTATGTATCTTGATTATGCTGAAAATCAAGCTAGAAGAAAAATACCAATGACGATGGAAGATTGGGCGCTGAGGCTTAATGCTTTTTTACAATTTAATGAATATGATTTACTAAATAATTCTGGAAAAGTTACGGCTAAAGTGGCTAAAACCTTTGCAGAAAGTGAATTTGAAAAATATAGAATCGTGCAGGATAGATTGTTTGAAAGCGATTTTGACAGGCTTTTAAAGGAGACTGAAAAAGATTAGTAGCAAGTGGGTCGCTTTGCACCCCACTAGGGTAACTGTGACTTGGGAGAAATAGTAAACGAATCAATTGAAATTTAGAGTGAGCATCAGTGGCTGAAGTAGTAGCTATTGGTGCTTATTTCGCTGTAGGTTCTAGCCCTAGTATCATTGAATTCAATAAGGTAGACTTAAAATACAATTTCAAAGAAGTAGAGCTTGGTTGAAATTTTATCTAAAATCTATCATAATGATTTTTTAAAATCACAGTTTTTAAAAATATATGAATGCAAGGGTGAAAAAGGAATTGCAATTAAAGTTATAGAAAAATTAATTGGAATAAATAACATACTTGAAAAGTATCAACAGCATTTTGCCTACAGGGTACGCGATGAAATAGTATTTTATGTTATCTATGCTGCGACGAATGTGTTATTCTCCTTTAATAAAGCCATGGGGTGTGGAGGGATTTAATAGAAGGCCTAGGGATGTAATTGGGAGGATATTTAATATCGGAAGGCGTGTCCACAAATTAGACATCCCTTAAAACTTGTTTAAATTGCAAAGGCGAAGGAGTTTTAGCATAACTAAGTCATAATTTTTTCAGAGTAACAGAGACCTTCAATTATAAATGACTTTTTCCTGTTATTGATTAATCAGGTGGTAGTTTAACTATATGTTGTCTTACTTATCTTAATTGACGATTCTTGTAATATTATCAAAAAAAATAAATATTATTATAATATAATAATATTAAAGGGTGTTTATCATAGAGGATAATTCTATTTGCATGCAGCCAACAAAAGAATTTTTTATTAGTTATATTATAAGAGATATTTCTTTAGAGATGGCAATAAAGGATTTAGTAGATAATTCGATAGAAGCTGCTAAATCAATGTCTAACAGTGTATTTCTAAAGGGTTATAAAATTGAAATTATATTAAATAAGAATAAGTTCATTATTAAGGATAATTGTGGAGGGATATCTAGGGAAGATGCAAAGCATTATGCTTTTACTTTTGGTCATATTAGTCTTTCAGAAGGAAAAAGAAAAGATGTAAATCACTTTGGAATTGGTATGAAGAGAGCATTATTTAAAATTGGTAACAACATTAAAATTGAATCTATTAGCAAAGGTGATCATTTTACTATAGATTTAGACGTAAACAATTGGATGAAAAAACTTGAGTGGAATATCGAATTAAATGATGTTGTACCACATAATAGCAATGCCATCGGTACTATGATTGAAGTTAGACAATTAAATAAAGTAATATCAAACTATTTTTCAGATAATAAATTTATCTTTAAGTTAAAGGGATTATTAAGTAAAACTTGTAAACAAGCATTAGAAAATGGCATGATAATTAGTCTAAATGATACACCTCTAAGTTATGATGACAATGATATTGAGGTATTTAGGGAAAAGACTAAGATAATTGATTTCAGTGTTGAAATTGTTATAAAAAAAGGTGAAAGTAACATAAGAAATGCTGGTTGGAATATTTATTTAGATGAGATGCTAGTTGTAGAGGCAGATAAAAGTGAGCTTACAGGATGGAATTGCTCCAAATTAAGAGAAGGATTTTCATCACCGTTTTTCGAAGAAAAGTTTAATTGTTTTAGAGGCTTCGTATATGTAAAGGGTAAGAATAAAAATACAAAGTTACCATTTACAACTACTAAAAATGGCTTAGATACAAGCACTCAATCATATTTAGAGCTTAAAGGGTTTATTGTTGAGGTTATGACCAAAGCTCTTCCTAAATTTGATGATGATGATTTGGTAAATATTAGATACCGAAAGTCTAAAGAGGAAGTTGAAAAGTTAAAAAGAATTTTAAAAGTAAAATATGCTAAGAGTGTAGGGGAGAAAACATATGATGAATATATAAGAATTAATAAAATCAAAGTATGAAAAATTTATTAAATACGACTGTTGTTTTTAAAAATGGAAATGGATTTTCACTCCTTATTCCGAAATAATGAATTGTGAGAGAAATTAAGGCTTCAGTTTTGAAAACCTTTATCAAACTTAGGCTTAAGATTATTCGGAAAATTCAGGTGGGTAATAGAAAATAGTGAGCAGAATTTTTTTACCATTGAAAAGTTACCTATGGAATAGAGATAAGATTTGTGTAAAAACAAGTCTTTTTTCTTTTAGGTAGAGAGGTAGATATTAGTGAGTAGGTATAAGCATTTTTGTATTGGGTCAGTGTGGTGTTTGATTTTTGTGATATAAATGGTTTTGCTGTAGAATCATACTACAATATATGGAAATTGAGGGCGGAATAGTGTTATAATTAATTGATATAAAAAATGCAAAGTAAAGAAAGAGGAGAACTATAATATTGAATATTGAAAAAAATCTTATTCTTATAAAGGATGAAGATAAAACAGATAGGATTATTTATTGTGAAAATAGTAAGGGCAAGTGTAAGGTTACATTTGATAACAATAAAACATATACATATAACCGCGCTAATGTTAATTGGATTAGAAATCCTATTGAGATAAATGCAGAAACTAATATTATATATGAAAATAATCAACCTATATCAGGTGCTATTAAAATCCTTAAGTTTGAAGAGCACGTTAAAGTGTGCTTTAAATCTGGTTATAAAAAACTTTACCACATATCCAATATAAAAATAGAAGAAACCTGTTTAAAAAATGAAGCTTCAAATAACTGCTTTGAGTATTTAAAAAAATTAGCCGCAAAAGTTAGTATAACTTTAAATGATGATAGCAGTTTTTTGAGCAAACAGTACAATAGAATAAAAAATATTAGTCCAAGAAGTGTTTTATCAGCATATTTAACTTCACAAGATCTTGAAAAAAGAGTAAATGGGAACCAAATAATATTTCCATTTGGTTTTAATCTTAGCCAAAAGAGTGCAACAGAAAAAGCTTTAACTAATCAAATAAGTGTTATTGAGGGGCCTCCTGGAACTGGTAAAACACAGACCATTTTAAATATTATTGCAAATGCTATTATTAATAATAAAACTGTTGCTGTTGTTTCTAACAATAATTCAGCCACCGCAAATGTACTAGAAAAGCTAGAAAAGTATGGATTGGATTTTATTGCAGCATATCTAGGAAATAGAGAAAATAAAGATAACTTCTTCGCTTTTCAGAATTCTTTTTATCCGGATATGAATGATTGGAAGTTAGAGAAGGAAAAGTTGAAAATAGTAAAAAACAACTTAGTGGTTTCTCAAAAAAATCTGGATGACCTGCTAGATAAACAAAACAAAATAGCCAAGTTAAAACAAGAGCTATCTGAATTAACTGTTGAGCTAGAGTATTTCAACAAATATTATGAAGAAAAAAAAATTGATATAATGCCATATCATTCTTTATTTAAGCAAAACTCAAATGGAGTAATGTCATTACTATTAGATTACGAAATCATTATAGAAAAACATGGTGTATTTAAATTTAGGCATATGCTGAAAAACTTAATTAGGTATGGTATAACAAGCTTTAAATTTTATAAAAATTCTAATGAAAATATAGTAGAATTTTTTAAAAAAATCTACTATGAATTAAGAATAGAAGAGCTAAATAAATCTATTAACTTTTTAAATAACATATTAGAAAAGGCTGATTTTGAAAATTTAATGAAAGTATATAGTGAAAACTCCATGGAAGTGCTTAAAGCTAATTTAGCTCAGAAATTTATAACAAAAATTAGTAGACCAATATTTTCAATAGATGCACTATGGAAAAACTTTGAAGATTTCCAAAAGGAATATCCAGTAATACTTAGCACCACTCATTCATTAAGGAGCTGTGCCAGTGAAAACTATTTATTTGATTATGTTATTGTGGATGAAGCATCTCAGGTTGATATTGTAACTGGTGCACTAGCCCTTTCCTGTGCTAAAAATGCAGTTATTGTTGGGGATTTAATGCAACTACCTAATATTGTTTCTAAAGACATTAAAAATATAAGCAATATGATTTTTGAAGAGTACAACTTAGATAAAGCCTACAGTTATGCTGAAAATAGTTTATTGTCTTCAATAACAAATTTGTACAGAGATATTCCGAAGACCTTACTTCGAGAACATTATAGATGCAATCCTAAAATTATAGGATTCTGTAATAAAAAATTCTATAATAATGAGTTAATTATATTAACCAGTGAAAGTTTGGATGATAAGCCACTTTTAGTATATAAAACAGCTACTGGAAATCATGCCAGAGGGAAGCTGAACCAAAGACAAATAGATGTAATACTTGAGGAAATAATACCAAAATTAAATTTAGAAAAATCTCCTAAAACAGTAGGCATTATTTCGCCTTACAGATTACAAACTGAGGAGTTAAAGAAGTTAATTAAAAATGAGAGTATTGAAGTTGATACAGTACATAAATTTCAAGGAAGAGAAAAAGACACCATTATTTTAACTACAGTAGCAAATGAAATAAATGATTTTATAGATGATCCTAATCTCATAAATGTTGCAGTATCACGCGCAGAAAACAAGCTAATCCTTATAGTTTCTGATAGCAATATATCGAGAGAAGATAGTAATATAGGAGATTTAATAAAATACATACAATATAATAATTTTGAAATTATTAATAGTACCACATTTTCAGTATTTGATTTACTTTATAGCAGTTATTCTAAAAAACTATTGGAAGTATTAAATAAGAACAAAAAAGTTTCTGAATTTGCTTCTGAAAATCTAATGAATATGGTGATTGAAAAAGTTTTAATTAGAGATGAATTTAAAGCTCTTGATAGGGTATTACATCAACCGCTTAAAATGTTAATTAAAGACACATCTAAGTTAACAGAGGTGGAATATAAATTTGCTATGAATATTTTAACTCATACTGATTTTATAATTTTTAGTAAGATAGATAAAACGCCGGTGCTTGTGGTTGAAGTTGATGGGTATGCTTTCCATGCTAATAATAAAGTACAATTAATGCGTGATAAAATGAAGGATGAGATACTAAGTAAATATAGCATACCTATATTAAGGGTAGGTACAAATGAGAGCGGAGAGGAGTTAAGGTTATATAACAAGCTTTGTGAGGTATTAAAGATTAAAAGTGATTAGGCATTATTTAAATTATAAAAATAAAGGATGATTAATTGGTGTATAGTATGTTTGAAAAATTCACTGAAAGTAAGATGGATTCAAAAGAGTATATCCATATCGAAGAGTATAGGCATGGAGGAATGTCAAGTGGGATGATTGATCCGGGATTTTGGCTAAATACTGCACTTCCTTTATTAATAGAGCGTTTCAATAGATTAATTTAATTAAATTAATTAAATTAATAGGTAGGAATTTGATTTTGATAGATGTGATGAACATATATTAGATATCCTAGCACCATTTTAAATTAGCAGGGAGACTAAATTACATTTATGAGATAAATTAAATAACAGAAAAAATAAAGAATTATATAAAGCGAGAGTGGGTATTATGATATTAAAAGCATCATGATACCTTTTTAGAAACGGCACATTATACACATATATGATAGGTGCCGGGTATCTTTTATCATTTTCACAATCAAATAAATGGGGGTCAAACTATGGATACTTTAAAACAAGCGGTTGAAGAATTTTTAAAATCAAAGAAATACATATATGGTTTTAACAAAGATACAGTAGAAAGACTTCTTAGAGGAAATTCAACAAAGGAATTAAAAAAGCAGGGTGAGAAGGTTAAAATAACACCTTATGCTTTTTTGAATCAGGGAGATGTAAGGCAATGTGAAAACATGCCTGTTGATGATCCATCAATTTGGGATACTGTTGGCTCCGGAATAAAAGAATCTACTTTTTCTTATGTTAAGGAAAAAAATATACCAATTGCAATATATAAGAGTTTTGTTAATTTTCTTCGTGAAAAATATGGGGTAAATATCCTATTGGAATTTCCACCCCTATTTGAGTCCTCTTTCGACAGGCAGATGTTTATAGTAAAGGCGCTACATGAAAAAGGTGTGGGCGTTACTAAGTTGGAGGAAAAACTCTGGATAAGTGATAGAACTATAGAGGAAGATCTACATGTTTTGAGGGAGCAGGAAGGAATCTCTTTTCTTGGACAAAGAGTGAAGATAAATGGTATACAAAGAAAGAATGGTGTTATTGAATTTAAATCTACTGTTCATCCGGTATTCCTTGCTTTAAACCTTACGCAGGTTGTTGTGATGCTGGAAGGGCTTAAGAATATGATGAAAGAGGAAGCTTATAAGGGTTATGCATTTAGGCTTGCAGTGAGTATATGGAAGGAACTTTCAGATTACGGCAGAAGAAGGATTAGTGAAGTTTCGGAAATGCTTTCTTTGGATATTAATTGGTATGATGAGCTAAGTAATAGTAAAAATCCTGATTTGTTTTTTACTGAGGATGAATGCTCTGATGAAACAGGTCTGGGTAATATATTAAATTTTTATAAAAATGGAGAAGAGTGCGCTATTGAATATAGTGATTCGGATGGAAAGCCCAAAATAATATATCCTTGCCATATAAGAAACTATGATTTTGACACAAAGGAGGTAACTATCAGTATTAATACTGAAACATTTATTTTGAAGGCTGGAGTTATATTAAATATAAGAAAAAATCTAAAAGATATATATTAATAAAAATGAAGCTCAGCTTCAATGCCGTTGTCTTTCAAAAGAGTTATCCTTATATCATGAGCTACAGGGGATATGCTACTAGTTAGAAAACGGCTTTTTAATTGCAAAAATACTCATAAATAACAAAGTTATTAGATAATTAACCCATTAGGGAATAAAAATTCATGGAGGTATGTAATATGTTAAATAATTTTAAAAGACCAGAAGAAAGTGCTAAATTTGGAAGTGTGTTAGAGGAATACAAAGTTAAAATGGAGGAAGTTTTAGATGAATTATCAGGAGGAACAAAGAATCTGCAAGAGGTAAAGGATTTTATTAGTTCTCTTATTAAAGAGCAAGATGAAAAGGGGTTTTGGGCTCTTATACCAAGTCCAAAGGTTGATTCTGACATTAGGGTTCTTTACTGGTATGAACCAACCTATATTGCTACAGCCATTATGATGAAGTTTTATATGCAGCATAAAAATGAAAGCATAGCAATTGAAGGCTTTGATACTGCTTTGAAAATGGGACTAGTGGCTTCCACGGGAAGAGGGTTAAAGGGTCATGGGCATGACGATATAGAGGGACGTTTAAGTGCTCTACAAATATTATCAAAAGGAGAAGTTCTAAAGTTTGTTGAAAATTACCCGGAAATGTCACCTGAGTTTTCAAGAATGATTAAAGCTATAACTAATTGGCTTGAGGGTGCTATAAAGACAGACAAAACAAAGGGCGATCGGGGTGAAGATTATAAGACTGATATGGTAAAAACCTTTGAATTACTAAATATAGATAATAAGGGCATAAAGGTTTTTGTTTATGGCACTCTTATGAAAGGAAATAGTAATTATGAAAGCTTCTTAGGGAATGCGTATTTTATGGGTAAATTTATAGCTGAGGGGTTTGCATTATACGATTTAGGGAGTTATCCAGGAATAATTCATAGTGAATCTGATAAGGTAAAAGGTGAGCTATATAGTATAGATAGTAAAATATTAAAGAATTTAGATAGGCTTGAGGGGGAAGGGAGCTTATATTTAAGAGAATTAATTAATGTAGTTAATGATAATAATGAGGTAGAAGAGGCATATATTTATGTGTATAATCAAAATGTTTCAACCAAAGTCAAAGTAAGTTATGAAAACCAACCTTGGCGAATTATTAAAACAAATGATTATATTTGGTATGCTAGTTATGGATCTAATCTACTTTATGAAAGATTTATAACTTACATTAAAGGCGGAGTTAGTAAATTAAATGGAGTGAATTATAAAGGCTGTAGGGATAAATCACTACCAAAAGATAGTAGACCAATAACTATTCCATATAAAATGTATTATGGTAACAAAAGTTCCTCCTGGGGAGATGCAGGGGTTTCATTTTTAGATATTGAGGTTAAAGGACAAGCTCTAGGTAGGATGTACCTTATTACTAGAAGTCAGCTTGAAGATATTTCGCGTCAAGAGGGACGGGGAGAGATTTGGTACAATCATTCTGTTAAATTAGGTGAGCAGGATGGAATTGAAATTATAACTATTACAAACATAGGTAGGAGATCATTTCACAAGCCTTCTAATGGATACCTTGATGTAATTAGAAGAGGTATAAAGGAAACATATCCTAATATGGATGATTTTGATGTAATGAAGTATTTGGTTGAGTAACAAGGATGATAATTAGTGTTAAGTGTGGTTGGTAAGAAGAATATATTTGATTAGTTAATGAAATTTAGTTGTATAAATAGCACCTATCAAATTGTAAAATTTCAATTTGATAGGTGCTTTTTAGTAAAAAAAAGGTGGACTAATTGAATTGGTGGGGTGGATAGTAAATAATAGTTTCATATAAAGGGTTTTAAGATAATTTGTAGAATATGGTATATATATGTAAAAATAATAATTTAAGTTAATTGATATGAAAGAAGTAAATAGTAAGTAATCAAATTTATATGAGAAGAATTTTTATGTCATGATGGTAAATTCTATGGCTTCCATTAATTTTACAGTTAATTATGATTTAATATATTATAAAGGAGTTAAATTATGAGAAAATTATCTACAGATTTTATAAATGACCTTATAGGTGGTAAACTAAAGAGCTTTCTAACCTGCGTTAAAGAGGATGACACATTAAGCCTTGAAATTCGTGATAATTATATTAATATCTACTATCGTGGTGGTAATATTTTTAAGATTAAGCAGTGTAATACTGGATATGGGGTACAGTTTGATAAAAATTACTGTAATAAATACAAAGATATAATAGCGGATATTAAATCATGTGAGTATGAAAAGTGGACAGACAATATTCCATTCTTAAAAGCAGATATGGATGCATGGTTTTATAAAAATCCAAAACTTGAAAGGGAATATCAGCAGCTTGTTTTGCGTGAAAATAATTGCAGCAGTATTGCAAACGATACTGATTATTTCATCATAGATATTGAATATGCCAACTCTGAAAATGGAAGTAGATTTGATTTGCTTGGTGTTAAATGGATATCAACAGCTAGTAGTCGTAAAAATGCAGATGATATTCGCCTTGTTTTTATTGAGAAAAAATATGGTGATAACGCTCTTTCTGGTGGTGCAGGAATAAAGAAGCATTATGAGGATTTATATAAATTTTTAAGTGATAAAGTTAAAGTTAAAGCTATTTATGAAGAGGTTGAAACAATCTTTAATCAAAAAATGGAACTGGGTCTTATTAAAGATGTTAATAAGACAATTAAGCTTTCTGAAAATAAACCAGAATTCATATTGTTATTAGCTAATCATAAGCCAGTAAAATCTGTTTTAAAAAGAGAATTAAAAGAAGTGATAAATTCTCCTTACTATAATGATTTAAAACAAATGGTTGATATGAAAATTGCAAAAGCTTCATATATGGGTTACGGACTATATAGTGAATTGATGGTTGATATTGAGGTATTTGTTAATGAAAATTAATATAATTAGGGGACAAAATCAAATCGGTGGAAATATAGTTGAAATCACAACTAACACTACTAAAATATTGCTAGATATTGGTTGTGAACTTGAAAGTAAAAATACAGAGCTACCTAATATAGAGGGGCTATTCGATTGTAAAGGATATGATTCTATATTTATAACACATTATCATGGAGACCATATGGGGCTTGCTTATAGTATTTATGATGAAATTCCACTTTATATTGGAGAAAACAGTTATAAAATAATAAAGGCGTCCGATGAGTATAAAGCAGTCAAAACAATATCTCCAACTGGGTTTATGGTACATAAAACACCAGTACAAATTGGAAATATGACGGTCACACCATATCTTTGTGACCATTCTGCTTTTGATAGTTATATGATTTTGGTTGAAGCTGAGGGAGAAAGTGTTCTTTATACCGGGGATTTTCGTTCTAACGGTAGAAAACCATTTGAGTGGCTACTCAAGCAATTACCAAGGTCAGTGGATACCCTGATTTGTGAAGGGACAACACTCTCAAGAGAAGGTTTTAAAAATGAAACAGAGCAAGAGTTGGAAACCAGAGCAGTAGAATTGTTTTCTAAGAATAATGCACCGATATTTGTATTACAATCCTCAATGAATATTGATCGCATTGTTACCATATTTCGTGCGGCTAAGAGATGCAATAGATTACTATTACAGGATCTATACATGGCTGAAATAACTAATGCTATTGGTGGTAGCATACCAAATCCTAATTCATTTCCTGAAGTGAAAACTTTTATTACAAGAGCATATAACAAGGAACATTTTAGATATAAGTTATTTAACAAATATGGCATGAACAAAATCAGTAAGGAACAAATTTCAAAGTCAAAGTTTGTGATGTGTGTAAGGACATCAATGGGTGAGTACTTAAAAACCCTAAGTAAAAAAGTATCATTTAAAGGTGGATTACTTATTTATTCCTTTTGGAGTGGATATAAAGAACAACCCGAAATGAAAGAGTTTTTAAAAGACTGTGAGGATTTGGGACTTGAAATTATCATATTACATACCAGTGGACACGCTGATCCACAAACTATAAAGGAACTTATTAAGCATACCAATCCAACTAGGATAGTCCCAATTCATACTAAAAATGCTGCATGGTTTGAAGCTGAATATGGTGATAAGACAATAAAATAGAAATTATAACTGAAAGTGTTTACAGCAAATCTATCTTGATATCAGGAGGTAAATTATGAGCATGGTAATAATATATACACCAAAGGGTAAAAAAACTAGTTTTGCAATTGCAGGGGGAAAGAATGCTATAACTTCTTTCAAAGAAATGAGATTCACTGATGAGCAATTAGATGTTTGTATTCCTAGAGAGGATAAGTTACAGTATCTTAATGACAAGAAATATGGAAGCTATGGAAGCATGACTCTTTTTTCTTCTCTTTATTCGTTTTTTTCAAATGATAAACCTCTGATTTTATATACTACTGTTGCTCTCATTGAGAATATTAAAGCAGTTATTAAGGTTACATATGTTTTAAAGGTTAATATGAAAATTGTAGCTAAGTCTAAAATAAATTAATGATAAAAATAACACTAGCAAGATCCCAGAAGGTGCTTTGGCAGGGGTAACTGTATCAGTTCGCAAGAGAATACGGACTTCCAGCGGTAGTAAGTGTGGAGAATGCTACAAAACTTATAAAGGACGGACAGAGAATTTGAGTAAATGGAACAGAAGGATATGTAGAAATACTCCATTGAAAATAATTAAGGTGCTGCTATGATGAATGGAAATAAAAAGGCTATGAGCAAGTAGGCTGCAAAGACTTGATTTCTGCTAACTATCCGACTGTACACTTTGTATAGTGGTACCAGCTAAGGCATCAAGTCCGTCCATTCTTTACTAATTTAGATATATCATTAGGCGTAGTATTTTGATAAACATGGCTTATACTATTTTCTTGTATTGTTATATGAACCTGGGAAATTTAAGCTAACTGCTACTGACTTAAAAACCCTAATAACCTTACTGCCGCATATTTTACACGTTTCTAATGGTTTATCATTTATAGATGCTTCAACATCGATTCCAACGATATTTTTGCAATCCTCATTTGTGCATTTATATGAATATGTCACATTATTCCTCCTCACTATTCTTTTTATTGAAGATAGCATTCTCTTTTAATTTATTTAATTCAATCCTTATTCTTCATCAGCTTTTAATGCTTTTTAATTATATCACAACATTTTAGGTTATAAATATACAATTTGTGATAGTAGTGTAAATACCCAAACAGAGGAGGCATAAAACATGATACAATCCAGCCATAATAATGCTAATAATTTTAGTATGATAACTAAACTTGCTACTTTTTTGCCAATTATGAAAGGTTTTGATAGCAGAGTCCATGTCGAAAAGGGAAGTTATTATACATTCTCTCAAGATTAAGCTTGGTTATATTTTTAAAATAATTATAGGGAACGTATAGAGATTAGAAAAATTAGGGATATGGATGACTTATTAAGTACTAATTTTAGGATATATACTTGAATTTATAGGAATATATTTTTCAGCAAAAATAAATTTACTCCGATATGATTTAGAAATTGCTAAAAATAAAGCTGAACTTAATTATTTTTCAGCTAATTTTGATGCGTTAACAGGAATTGCAAATAGAGCTAATATAATGAAGCAGATTATTGAAACAAAGGAACTTTGCGATAGAAACAAACAAAAGTTTGCGCTGATTATTTTTGATTTGGACAAGTTCAAGATAATGATGAATATGGACATTTACTTCAGATATAGAGATTTTAATCAATCAAGCAGACAGTGCTATGTATGAAGGTAAAAAAAGAAAAGGATGTACATTAAACTTTTTTAAAAAAAACTTGAAACTAACAAATTAACTTATATAACATAAAGAATAATTAGCAACCAAGAAAAGGATACTTTTATAGTGTTAATGAAGTCAAATGATTTTTCTGTAGAAGCTGTAAAGCAAGTAAACTTAAAAGACTTTGAAGGTTATGAAAAAAGGTAGGAATGATATTTTTATAAATCTTACTGCGCCAATATATGAAGCTTATAATAATGAACTTATAATTAATGATGAAATAGATTTTAGCGATATGATAAATAAAGCTACTAAATATGTTCTAGAGGGAAAGTTCAATAAAAAATATAGTTATATAATTGTGGATGAGTATCAGGATATTTCTTTGGCCAGGTACAATTTAATCAAAGCTATTAAGGAATTAAACAATTCAAAACTATTTTGCGTTGGAGACGATTGGCAAAGTATATATAGATTTGCTGGAAGTGATGTAAATTTATTTGTAAATTTTGATCAGTATTTTGGGTTTACAGAAAAAACATATATTGAAACAACCTATAGATTTAATAAAAGTCTTATTGATCTAAGTGGTAAATTCCTATTAAAAAATAAAGGACAAGTAAAGAAGAAACTTAAAAGTTTTAATGATAATGATGATCTGTCATATGAATTATTGTATGGAGATAAAAAAAGTGAACTTACTATATTATTAAAAGAAAGATTAAATTCAATTCCTCTTAAAAGTACAGTGGCGCTCCTGGGAAGATATAAAGACGATTTGAAATTTTTACTTGATGATAATTTTAGGTATAGATATGATTCTCATTTAGGTAAGGGAATAATTTCTTATAAAAATAGAGTTGATTTACAAATAGAATTTTTAACAGTTCATAAGTCTAAAGGATTGCAGGCGGATTATGTTTTCATAGTTAATAACAGTAATGGTAAACAGGGTTTTCCAAGTAAGATGGAAGATGATAAGTTAGGACAGGCCCTTATGGGGAATTTTACGCTTGTTCTAATTATCCCTTATGCAAGCATACAGAAAAAATTAAAGAGAGTAATTTAAAAGGACAAATTCTGCCTAAAGAAATAGTTGAAAATGTCCATGAAGATAAAGAGAAGCGTTTAGTAATAGCCGGTAAAAAATAATGCATTGTTGTAAATAAGTAAGAAGAGGGAGATACATATGGGGTTTTTAAGTGACATGTTCGATGCTAGAAAAATAAAGGGTCCAGTTTTTTATAAGGAATTTAGTGAAGATAATAAACAATTAGCAGATTTAGAGGAACTACTTGAAAAGGTTAAAAGTAAGAAGAAAAATTTAATTAAAAAAGATATTATATTTTTAAAAGCTGGATTAGATGGAGAAAAGAATGTGAATTATGAACTTAAAAATTCTTTTGTTCCAATGATCTGCCTTCATGATATAAGGATAAGCCATGAGGATAATATTGCTCAACTAGATTATGTTTTAGTTACAGAATATTTTACTATGGTTATTGAGACTAAGAAGCTAACTGGGGATATAGTTATTAACGAAGCAGGTGAATTTACGCGGAAATTTAAAAATAATTACGGGAAGGTAATAAAAGAAGAGGGTATGTATAGCCCCATAGCACAAAATAGTAGACATGTTAGGATTTTAGAGGACATGCTTAAAAAGAATGGATTAATAAAAATTAGACCAGTATATTCAATGGTTGTTATTGCTAATCCTAAATCTATAATAAATAGAACTAAGGCTCCAGCTGATATAAAAAATAACATAATAAAACATGATCAAATCACAGATATGTTAAATAAAAAAATAAAAAAGGTAATTCCCAGTGAAAAGATGCGTGAAAGTCAAATGATTGACATAGCAAACTTTTTAATGAAGAATCATACAGAAATAACCTATGATTATTATAAAAAATATGGATTGACTGATGAGGATTTTAAAGAGGACATTAATAGTGAAGTTCAGGGAGAAATTGAAGAAAGCTATGAAAAGGTAGCTGAAATAGATATTGAGCAGCCTGTAGAAAAGACAGTTGAAATAGAGATTCAGAAGCCTATTGAAAAGAAAGCAGATTGCATAGAAAAAAATTATGATCAGTTATATGAAAAGCTAAAAAAATACAGATATGCAAAGTCGCAAGAGGAAGAATTAAAGGCATATTGCATATTTAGCAATAATACGTTGGAAGAAATAATAAAAGTAAAACCTACTTCTAAAGAAGAGCTCTTAAAGGTTCAAGGTTTTGGTAAGGTAAAGGTTGAAAAGTATGGTGAGGATATTATTAATATAATTAAAAATATATAGAGTATTTAGAGTGAGCATCAGTGGCGGCAGTAGTAGCTATTGGTGCTCGTTTTGGGGTAGGTTCAAGCCCTATAATTTATTTCATTTTAATTAAATTAACTTCATTCTTGATTTTTAGTGCCGATTTTATAACTTTCTTAACTTCTTTGTAATCTGCATTTTTGTGATTTATAGTATAGTTATCATCTATATAATTAATGGTATGGAGTTCGTTTTTATGATTACATTTAATCTCTACCCATGTAAAGTCTTCTTTTAGTCCCTGTAGTGTGATTTTAGTAAGTTTATGGTTTTTAAACATAGTATCACCTCTATTTTATTATAGTATGTCTGAGTGGAAAAATAAACAATAAATACTATAAATTACATATAATTTAAAATTATAAATAAAAAGGTATGAGATAATTACATTAAAAAAAGGCGTAACCTCAACACTGGCATGTGAAAATACGGAAACATCAGAAATCCTTAAGTCAGTTATAATTCCATAGATTTGAAAGATCAAATGAGATTAGAGGATGAGAGAATTATATAAAAGATGAATACTTACTGAAACTTATATACCAAAAGCTATCAAAATGTAATCAATATTTTGATAACTGAAGTCACCAGTGTGCGTGGTTCAGTTATCCAAAAAAATAAGACAATAGTTTATTAATTTAACATATTGGTATATAATATTATATAATAGTTTAAATAGGAGGTATTAGATATGGGAAATGAAAATAATGAAATATATGATATGTTTTTAAACTGTACTTATAGTCAATTAAAAAATTTATTTAAGAAAGCAAAGAGTAAAGAAGAGCAGGATTTTTATATTATGTTATCTAATATGGTTCTACAAAGAGAACAAGAAAAGGTCATAGGTAAATAATTATGCCAACATACACAATATTTGCGGGCGCTAATGGTGCTGCAGGCATCCCACTAGGGTAACTGTGACTTGGGAAAAACAGTAAACTGATTAATTGGAATTTAGAGTGAGCATCAGTGGCTGGAGTAGTGGAAAAAAGAAAAGAAACATAGAAAACAGTAAAAGGGATTTCTGAATAAGAGGTCCCTTAAAATATATATAGATTAAAATAGTTAAATAACATATATAGCAATATCTAACAACATAACAAGTAAAGGGTTTTATTATACAAAAGATCTAATTACTAATTTCTACCTTAGCTTAAAAACTAAACCCTTTGTTATTCTTTCAGGAATTTCAGGTACTGGAAAGAGTAAAATAGGAGAACTATTTGCGCAGGTAGTTGGTGCTAATAGAGATAATCAAAGATTTCAATTAGTACCTGTTAGGCCAGATTGGTCAGATGCAACAGGATCTATTAGGCTACAGAAATTTTAAATGATGAAAGAGCAGAATACGGTAAATCTATAATTAAAAGCTTGAGTAAAGAGTTAACTGTGAATTATGGTAAAGGATATAGTCAGGCTAATTTGTTTAATATGGTAAGACTTTATGACTCAATAGAGAGGTTTGAGATTTTACAGACACTGTCTGTAAAATTATCTTGGTCTCATTTAATAAAGTTAATAACAATAGAGGACACTTTGAAAAGAGAGTTTTATATAACTATGTGTGTTAATGAAAGATGGAGTGTAAGAACTTTAAATGAAAGAATTAACTCTATGTTATTTGAACGTACAGCAATTTCCAGAAAACCGGATCAAACAATAATTAATGATTTAAAAGATCTAAATGAAAATAATAAAATGAGTACAGATTTATTCTTTAAAGATCCTTATATTTTAGACTTTTTAGGTTTACAAGATACTTATAGTGAGAAAGACTTAGAAAGTGCTATTTTAGTAGAACTTCAAAAATTCATTTTAGAGATGGGAAGAGATTTTGCATTTCTAGGACGCCAAGTAAGAATAACTGTTGGAGATACTGATTATTATATTGATTTACTATTTTACCATAGAAAGCTAAGAAGGCTTGTAGTTATAGAACTTAAATTAGGTAGATTCTTACCTGAACATAAAGGTCAAGTTGAATTATATTTAAGATGGCTTAAGAAAAATGAAATGGTTGAAGGGGAAGAAGAACCTATAGCAATAATACTATGTGCTGAGAAGAATTCTGAAGAGGTAGAGTTATTAGAATTAAGTGCTAGTGGTATGCATGTAGCAGAATATATGACACAGCTACCACCAAAAGAATTATTACAAGGTAAATTACATGCAGCTATTGAAAGAGCTAAGGATAAGTTTGAATTTAAGGTAATAGAATAGTATATTGTAAGTTTTGTAACTGATAGTTGCGCAATTTGTTTTGCTAGCCAGTAAAACTATTTGAATAATATTTAAATGGTTTTTTACTCGTTGAAATATAATTAATTTAAGTACACTTATATGATATCCACTGGAGCAAGTGGTCTGCAGGCATACCACTAGGGTAACTGTGACTTGGGAAAAACAGTAAATTGATTAATAAGAGTTTAGAGTGAGCATCAGTGGCTGGAGTAGTGGAAAAAGAAAAGAAACATGGAAAACAGTAAAAGGGATTTCTGAATAAGAGGTCCCTTAAAATATATATAGATTAAAATAGTTAAATAACATATCTAGGTTCAGAGATAAATAATAAAAGGTCTAATAGCTATACTGAGTTTTACAGCATACTTAACTAGGTATATGTGAATTTAATGAAATCTATTAATATAGTATTAGCAAAGCCTCATCATGGTTTGATAGTGGATAGTAGGGTATGTAAATATCAAAGCCTAAAGAATACAAGTACGGATACTATAAAATGGCTAGAGAAAAGACCAACTAACTTTGTAGATACCAGAATTGCTAATTATAAAGGTAGAAAACCAATTTTTAGATGATTTAATCCCTTATAATTGAAATTTATGTTATTATTAGTGTATAAATCAACTATAATTTAGTTAACACTTGTAAAATATTGCGTAATAATCAAATGAAATATTCATATGTGATTCTTATTTTTTATACGGGGGGGAGTATTATGAGGAATATTAAAAAAAATAAATTTTGGGCTGATTTTATAAGTTTGTTCGTTACATCTATTATTAGTACTGGTGTGAGTGATTATTTTGAACTTAAAGGAGGAATATTTTCATTAGGTTTTGTTTTACGTTTTGGAATATTCATGATTACCTTTACTATTATGCAATTCCTTATTTCAAAGATTATATATGTATGGAACAAAAACAAAAATAATAAATAGTGAGATGTTACTAACTAAAAACACCATTAATAATTAAACTATAAATACATCAGAATATTCATTTAATGTTCATCTATCACAAAACTACGATAGATGAACAATCGTAATTTATTGCGGTAAGAATGGTTAGTTGTGTTAAGTATTTATCCTATAATAACACAATTTCTTCCACTGTTTTTCCCCTCATACAGTGCTCTATCTGCTTTTTTTATCATATCATTAATGGTTTCATGACTTTCACTAACCGTTACCCCAAAGGTCATGGTAATTGATACTTTAGTTCCATCATACTCCATAGGTTGGCTTCCTATAATTTTCCTAATTCGATCTGCGAGCATATTAGCACCCTCAATTTTAGTTTCAGGAAGTAAGATAAGAAACTCCTCCCCACCCCACCTGCATACAGAGTCATGTTCTCTAACTATATTATGAAGGTTTTGAGATATCATTCTTAGTACACAATCACCACAGTCATGTCCGTGATTATCATTTATTTTTTTAAAAAAGTCGATGTCTGCAATAATGAGTGAAAAATTCTTTTTAGTTTTTTTATATTTTATAAATTCAAGTTCAAGCTTTTCCATAATATATCTTCGGTTATATAGACCAGTTAAGGAATCTGTCTTTGAATCCCACTCCAGCTTCTCTAGGTTATTTTTTAGAGTTAATATTTGAGAGGTTGATGATATTCCAGCAAATACCAGCACATATCCCAAAAATATAAATGCTAAAAATAATAACATACTATAAATGGAATTGAAATTTGTTAAACGTCCGGGGAATGTAATAAAGTTAGTAATTAACAATAAAAATGCAGTAATTGGGTATAAGACCATATACCTTATGGTTTTGTCAGATATTAAATTAAGAATCGTTTTGTAAGGTTTACTTATCCAAAAATAAGATGCTAATAATAATAATATTTGCAGGCAATTTCTAAATACAATCATAAGGTTTTGAAAATAGATAATATTAGCAGTACCTGAAATTAATTCTGCAAATTGGATGGCAATAACAAGCACGATTGTAGAAGATAGCCAAACACTAAACATAGTAAATACTTTCTTTGATATTGATTCTTCAAATACTAAACAAAAATATACTACGTACAAAAATGTAATACAATATAATATATATGTTGCAATTGATGAATTAAGCATATGTCTTGCAACATAATAGCCAATTGAAAAAATAAATAAAGCATTTAATATAAAGGTAGCAATACAGAATTTTATTGATTTAACTCTTGTAAGTAGGGTATGGCCGGTTAAAATGCAAAATAGACTAATAAAAAACGAGGATATCATAGTTGGTGAGATCATACATACTTCTCCTTATATAAATTATTTTAATCCAAATTAATCTATATTTCGTCGCGAAATACATATTTAAGTATACTATTATTATAGTAAGTTGGATATAAAAAAATAAAATTTAGTTATTTTTATTAGCAATCTCAGTCGTTCCTCCTCGCAAATACCCCCGGGGTGCTCATTTTCTAGGGTAACTGTGACTTGGGAAAAATAGTAAATTAATTTTTCGAAATTTAGGGAACAAAGAAAATATTAAATTCTTTTAGATTTAAAGACTAGGGTAACTGAACTAGAACATAAATAGAAGGTAAAGAATGTCTAGATGACATTAATAAATGCCTTTACCTTAAGGAATACACTAATTATGAAATAGTAATTGAAAGAAAAAATAAACCTACCATAGAATTTTATCATGATAATGCTAATATAAGAAATAAAGTAACACCCACAGGTAGAGGTGGAAATATCTTAAGTGGAATAATTTGTACTAAAATTAAAACTTAACATCCAGCGAAATTAAAGTTTTGCAACTTGCCATGGGGGTGGCACCATGTTTAGTTTCAAATGCGACAGTATTCGCCTAATTTAGCAAGGCTAGTGTGATAGAATGCGTTGAATGAAGAATTTGAAAATAAAATGTAGTATTTTGAAGAGGGGTGGACAGATTTTACTTGCAATCAGCAAGAGAGTTCCAATTTTTAAGCATAAAATAAGCCTCCTCTTAAAGACATGTTTTTAAGAGGAGGAATGCAAAATTCTACAAACTTGTCAAGTGTTTTATGAAAAAAAGTGTGTGGGCGCTAAACTTCGTTTGGTAGTAGTGAAAAAAAAAATGGCTTAAACGCAACAATATTTTATTGAGTTAAAGTAATAATATTACCATCAAAATTTTCGGAAATTTAGACTTATAATCCTATATAGATAAAAACGAAGGAGTGATTTAAATGAAAAAAATAAAAGTGCTAACATTATTAATAGCAATGGCTTTATTAACAAGCGTAACTGCGAGTGCTACTACAACTGGTACTGTGATGATAGGTGCTAAATCATTTGATTTAACTTATGCTAATGATCCAGTTCATGCAGAGGAAATCAGTAATGCAATAATTGCAAGTGGAACAGTTTTCATAAAAGGATTTGATGGTATGTGGATAGATAACGCTACTGGAAAAGTTGTAGACGAAAGTGTTGTAATGAATGACATAAAGATAGAAAATGCAAAAATGGAAACTAACGTTGCTAATATTAGAAATACTAAATATTTACCTTTGTTTTATGAAAATAGCCCTGATGCAAATGATACCACTGAAATGATATCATTTGATAATAAATCTTTTTCTAAAGGCTATGATGACATATGGATAGATGATGTTACTGGAAAAATTGTAGACGAAAGTAGTGTATTCGAAGCAATAGATGATCATGAATTCGGTCCTGTGAAAAAGGATATACCGCCTATTCCAGCACCTAATACATCAGTTCCTAAACCTGTAACTATGCAATCAATAATTGATGATGCAATAATGGAAACTAACAGACAATCTGAAATAGATATTAAAAACGAAAGAATAAAAGTTAAAAAAGACAGAGAAATTCGAGCTGCTATCAAAGCTAAAGCTAAAGCAAACTTGACAGAAGAAGAAGTGAGAATTGCAAAAGAAAACGCAGAAAAAAATGCAAGAATGGATTCTGAAATTGCTAACATGAAAGGTGTTGTTGGTGGACTCAAAGGTAAAATTGATGATGCTAATTATAGGGCACAAGGTTATGAAAGTGGTAATTTAATTCATCTTGAACCTTACGAAAATCAGAAGGATAAGACTACAACACAAAGGTTATCATGTTTTTTTTCTCCAGGATTTAGTCAAGACATGATTGATTCAATTAATTTAAATACTGGAAGAAGTTTCATTGCTTCAGATATTGAAGGCAAAAATAAAATTAATGTATCAATAAGGGCATACAACGTTATTAAAGATGGTAAAACTTATAGAAATAATGGTACACAATTTCTATTTAATGAAGATCGAAAAGCAACATTTACAAGGTACATGAAAGGTGGAACATATTATTTTTTTATAACTAATCAATACGGTGAATATGAAGAATTTAATAATGGTTCCACTCCTTTATTACATCCTGAGGCAACACGTGGACCTACAATAATGGCAATAATGATTTTGCCAAAGTAGGTTAGTAAGTTTTATGTCAAGACCCCATAGAAGAAACTGTTTTCAGTTTCTTCTATGGGGTCTTGACATCCGCCTAAAAAATGGAATAAAGCAGAGACATGGCTAGAATGACCTGTTTGATTAAGATTTAAATGAGAATAATAGAAATGTTTATTGTGAAGCTTATTTTATTTACATTTATCAGGTTGTCGGTGCGACCCCATTGTAAAATATGGAAGCGTATGCGGACAGATTTTACTTGCTAATTATTTGTATAATAGGGATTTAGGAAAATCAAGAAGTGAAAGTTTTCATTAAAGGGTCAGATAACTCTGATAATCAAACTAAATTTGATGGAAACATAAAATTTAATAGTGATTATTCCAATGGTGGTTTTAAAGTAAATTCCTTTAAAGCAGAAAGAAATGGGGACAATGTAGAATTTACTTTAAATTATGAAAGTACAAGCTATTTGAGAATAAGTATAATCCTATGCAACTAGCTCTAAAAATTTATCATGAAAATCCTAATATAAGAGATAAAGTAACACCTACAGGTAGAGGTGGCAATATCTTAAGTGGAATAATCAATTTCAGAAGGAAAGTCTCCTACGTCTATAAGTGTGGGTCACATACTATAATAAAGAGAAAAATTCGGTGAAAGTTTAAATCTCCTTCTGAAGTCGTTAATATTGCAGCACCGCAGGTGATGATTAATGAGGAAATATATAATTTAGCTTATGTTTTTTTAAGTAGAACTTATCTAGGTTCAGAGATAAATAACAAAAGATCTAATAGCTATACTGAATTTTACAGCATACTGAGCTTTGTTTATGAAAACTTAATGAAATCAATTAATATAGTATTAGCAAAGCCTCATCATGAGTTGATAGTGGATAGTAGGGTGTGTAAATACCAAAGCCTAAAGAACACAAGTATGGATACTATAAAATGGCTAGAGAAAAGACCTCATTTATTAAAGAATATAGATGGAAGACGTATACCTACTGAGGCTTTGCAGGTAACAAAGAAAGTAACCTTAGACACAAAGGAAAATAGATTTCTAAAGTTTATGCTACTAAAGATAATTGAAAAGATAGATAGTTTTATAAGAACTTATACAGCCACACTTTGGAAAGTGAATGAGGATATTATAAATAAATTAAATCAAGAAAAGCCAGTAGTTTAGATTCTAAATCTGAAGGGAGTAAAACAGTAACACAAAAGCCAGATAATATATTATCTATAAATAAAATAGGTAGTGATAAGGCCTATGAATTTGTATTCGATGCAAAGTATAAGATAGACACCTCTGAGCAATATCAGAAAAGTTATGGTGGTATTGGGCCCAAGGAAGGGGATATAAATGCTATGCACACGTGCAGAGTTGCCATAGTTTATAAAAATAAGAAAACTGAGGCCTATAATAACTCCATTTTCGGTGCCTTTGTGTTATTTCCATATAAAGATGAAGAGGGATACAGAAATCATGACTTTTACAAGAGTATAGAATGAGTAAATATAGGTGGAATTCCCTTTCTACCTTCAACTACAGGACTCATGGAAGAGTTTTTAGATAAGTTAATAAATGAATCATCTTACTCAACCTTTGAAAGATCACTTGAGTCCTCAGGACGAGAGAATTATATAAGAGATGAGTATTTTAAGGATAGAACAGTCCTGGTAGGTTCTTTAAGAAATAAAGAGCAACTCCAAATAAATCTTAAGGGAAAGTAATTGAATAGTAGTTGGTAATATCCAACTATAACTTTGAACTTTAGACCATTTATAAAAGTGTCCAGAGCCATATATCCCATTTTCTCTTATTCCTGAAATTTTCAACATCCTTAATATATTAAAAATTGAAAGGCCTCGACCGCACTCTTGTGGATTCAGCCATGAGTTAGGTCGACTTGCATATGTTAATTTATATTTAGAGGTGAAAGTAATGGCTCAAGTATATTATGGACGTGGCTATGTTTATTCAATAGAATAGCATATTGATTGGTGTGTTAAATATGGATATAAAGTTATAACTTCTAGTATAAAAATTATATTAATAGCAAAAAATAAAAGTAGAAAGGTAGGTGAATTTATCTATGGTAAAAGGATTTAAATATCGTATTTACCCAACAGTGGAACAAGAAACACAATTAGCTAAGACATTTGGTTGCGTAAGGTTTATTTATAATAAAATGTTAGCTAAAAAAATAGAATTATATGAAACTGTTAAAAGGAGTTTGTCAAAAACTGACTGTAATAATTACTGCAATAGAGAATTAAAAAAAGAATATATTTGGCTTAAAGATGTAGATAAATTTGCTTTAACTAATTCTATTTATAATTTAGATAATGCTTATCAGAAATTTTTTATGGAACATAGTGGTTTTCCTAAATTCAAATCAAAACATGATCATAATTATTCTTATACTACTAACTTTACAAATAATAATATAAAAGTTTTATTCCATAACAATTTAGTTCAATTACCTAAACTAGGTAAAGTAAAAGCTAAATTACATAGAGAATTTAATGGAAAAATATTATTTGCTACTGTTAGTAAAGTTCCAAGTGGTAAGTATTTTGTTAGTTTTAATGTAGAAACTGAAAATTTTAAGTTGTCCATAAATAATAATATGATAGGATTTGACTTAGGTCTAAAAGAATTTCTTATAGATACAAACAATAACCATATAGAAAGACCTAGATCGTTATATAAATATGAGGATAAGTTAATTAAATTACAAAGACAATTATGTAAAATGGTGAGGCATAGCAATAATTATAAGAAACAAACTAAGAGAATAGCTAAAATTCATGAAAAGATAGCAAATATTAGAAATGATTTCTCAAATAAGTTGTCATGTCAAATTATTAACGATAACCAAGTAATAATTTCAGAAGACTTACAAGTTTCTAATATGATAAAAAATCATAATTTAGCAAAATGTATTCAAGATGTATCATGGTCAAAGTTTACAAGACAACTAGAATATAAAGCAAATTGGTACGGGAGAACATATCATAAAATAAGTCCCTGGTTCGCTAGTTCTCAGATTTGCTCTGAGTGTGGAGCAGTAAATAAGAAGGTTAAATTGCTATCAATAAGAGAGTGGACTTGTGAGGAATGTAAAAACATTCATGATAGGGATGAAAACGCATCAAAAAATATTCTAAAACAAGGAATAAAAGAATTAGGTTTCGAAGTAGCTATATAATAGATTATAAAAATTTATATAGAGGAAATGTAGGGTAGGAACTTATCCGAAGTATAACGCCCATGAAGCTCGTAGGTTACGAGGACAATGATGTGGGAAACTTTATTAGTAATGATAGAAGCCCGTCACTTCAGTGATGGGAGGTTCACAGATAGTATTTGTATACATAAAGTAATTCAAAAGACTCAAGTATTACTCATCAATACTCGATAAGTATATAGTATTATATATTTATCAATCATTACAAAGTATGAAGTATATATAATATATATACAAAAATATTTTTCGATTATTTAAGATAATAAAATAACGTTAAAGTGTACTTAAACATAAATAAGGGGGGACATAATGAACTTTAAACAGTTGGATACTGCAAAGGAGCATGAAAGCGAAATGAATAAAAGGGGTATATCTATCAGGAAAAAAATACCTTTACTTAATGGGATATTAGTACTTTTATCCATGAGCGCAATTTGTATTTTTACATATATAAAATCAGCGCAAATGATATCTAATCAAGAAAATATGAGACAAGCAGTGAATGAGTTGTCGGGGGGGATTTATACAATAGCATTAATTGTAATTATAATTTCCATATTAGTTGGTATAGTTTTATCAAGGGCAATAATGTTACCTTTATCAAAGGTAACACTATTAATTGAAAAAACATCTAAGTTAGATTTAAGTGATGACGAGGATATAGAAGCTCTGACTAAAATTAAGGATGAATTTGGGACTATTGCTAGGACTATAGTTAATATGAGAAAGACATTAAAAGATGTTGTAAAAGGTTTAATTGAAGCCTCTGAAAATATAAGTGATAACGAACATACTGTGGAAGAACTTACGAGTATATTGAAAATAAAGACAGAAGAAAGTTCTAGTGAAACCGAAACGTTATCAGCTGGAATGGAAGAGACAGCTGCGACTGCCCAGGAAATTTCTGCATCTTCAGGTGAAATGAAAAATATGGTAA
>NZ_JBOITL010000010.1:0-24473 GCF_050717515.1 Clostridium sp.
GAACCCATTTTCGAACAGTCTCTTTGCTGGCAATTCCTAATTCATCACGGATTTGCTTATTGCTTTTAAAACCCTTTAAATAGTCTTCTACAGCTGCAATTTTTTGAGCTAGAGTGAAAGGTGATCTTGACATAAAAATCCCTCCAAAGTATTTTGGTTATTTACCATGTCTACTTTAAAGGGATCATATCAAAGTGGCTTCCTTTAATTTTTTAATCTAAATTGTTCAAAGTATTATTTAATTGCGTATAACTCAGCTAATTTATCAAAAGCTGCTAGTGAATTTTGTATTTTTTCGTGAGAAATACAGTAAGCTAGCCTTACATGTCCTGGGCATTCAAATGCTGATCCCGGTACTAGTAATAAATTAAATTGTTTTGCCTCCTCACAGAATTTTTTATCATCTGCTATTGGTGTTTTAACAAATAAATAAAATGCTCCTTGTGGTTTTACACATCTAAAACCTATTTTTGTAAGATGGTTGTACAAAACATCTCTATTTAACTTATATATGCCCACATCAACTTTAGTCTCCAGACAATTTGCAATAACCCTTTGGAATAGTGATGGTGCATTTACAAAGCCTAAAATTCTATTAGCCACATTTAAGGATGCCATTATATCTTCAAAGCAGTCCATATTACTATTAGCAACTACATACCCTATTCTCTCCCCTGGAAGTGATAAGGATTTACTATATGAATATCCAATAAATGAATTTTTATAGTACTTTAAAATATATGGAACAAAAGCATTGTCATAAACTATTTCTCTATATGGTTCATCAGATATTATATATATGCTTGTCCCTAGCTCTTCCTCTTTTTCACGGAGTAATTTTGCTAAGTCTTGTATAACTTTTTCTGAATATACAGTACCTGTGGGATTATTGGGGGAGTTCATAATAATTGCCTTTGTTTTATTATTTATTTTATCTTTTAATACTTTCATATCAGGTTCAAATGTATCAATATCCGTAGAAACCACTACAAGTTTACCATCAAAATTATTTACATAGTTCCTGTATTCACCAAAAAATGGTGCAAAAACAATAACTTCGTCCTCAGGGTTAAGTAATGTTTTAAGCAAGATATTTAATCCTCCAGCTGCTCCACATGTCATAACTATGTTATTAGAATTAATATCTATGTTATGTTCTTTATTTATAAATTGTGCTATTTTAGTTCTTACATCTTCATATCCAGAATTATTCATATATCCATGTACAAGTTTAGAGGGAGTTTCATTTAATATTTTATTAATTTCATTTTTGATATTTTCAGGTGGTTCAACATTTGGATTACCCAAACTGTAATCGAATACATTTTCTTCCCCATAAATTGCAGATAATCTTTTACCTTCCTCAAACATAGCTCTTATTATAGAACTATTAGCAACTAAGTTTTTCATCTTATTAGATATCATTTTAAGTCTCTCCTTTTTATGTTTTTAGTAAACATGGTTAATTTAGTACCAAATTCTATAATTAGTATATCATAGAAAGGTTGAATTGTTTGAAGATTCTAAAAAAAAACGCTAATTCTAAAGAATAATGTTCATTTTATTTTCATTAATTTGTGTTATATTGTTGATATAAGCAAATACTCCAAATACAAATTAAGGTGGTAGGATATATGAATGAAACTATAAATTTATTAAAAGCTCACAAATCCATAAGAAAATATAAAGATCAACCCGTAGAAGCTGAAAAGATAAAAGTCATTATAGAATGTGCACAAAGTGCTCCTACTTCTAGCTTTATTCAAGCATATACAATTATAAGTGTGAAGGATAAATCTAAGAGAAAAGAAATAGCACATCTTGCAGGCGATCAGAGTTATGTGGAAGAATGCCCATTATTTTTAGTTTTCTGTGCTGATTTAAACCGTACCAAAACATCCTGTGAAATAAATCATAAAACTATGTCAGAGGGATATACAGAAACTTTTATTGTAGCAACTGTAGATGCTACTCTTGCTGCCCAAAATGCTTTAATTGCTGCGCAGTCACTAGGACTAGGTGGAGTTTATATAGGTGGTATAAGAAATAATCCATCAGAAATATGTAAGCTTTTGAATCTACCTTCTGGCGTATACCCTGTTTTTGGAATGTGCCTGGGTTATCCAGATGATGCTCCAGATATTAAAACAAGGTTACCCCTAGAAGTAATATTTAAAACAGATGAGTACAATATAGATGGTGATGCTAAAAGAATAGCAGAATATGATGCGCAGGTTAGTGCTTATTATGAAAAAAGAACAAAGGGAAAAAGATCAGATACCTGGACAAATCAGGTATCTGATCTAATGGATAAACCTCAAAGACCACATATGAAAGATTTTTTAGAAGGACAAGGATTTAAAATGAAATAAGTATTGGGCACTCTCTATAGGGCGTGCCTATTATAATAATTGTATCCTTAACTTTCCATCCTCATAAATGGCTTTAACAATTTTTTTTGAATGTAATTTTTGTGGAAGTATAAAATTTCTTTTTTCATTTTTAATGGAAATACTAATTTCATCACCTTTTTGAAGTAAGTTTAATTCACTTTTATCAACAAAAGGCATGTTTATATTTAAATAATAACTTTCATCCCTACTTGATTTTTCAATCTCAAAAATTTTATCCTTAAATAGCACTTTCTCCGGACAAACCTCTTTAAATATGCTCTCCCCCATATTGAGTAAGGATGCATAATCCCTAACCTCGCTATGCATTAGTTCAGCTTTAAAAATTGGTACAGGGCTAAAACTTTCACTTATATCTTTAATGTTTTCACTTTGAAGTTTCATCCACTTTTCGAAATACCCTTTCCCACCCTCTTCTGAAATTATTTTATTAACAATAATTGCGTCTACATTAAAATCGTATAGATGCAAATAGGAAAAGTTTCTTTTGGCTTCTTTAATAACAATCTTTTCTGGGGTAGTAACTATTCTAAGGCTTACCTTGTCTTTTTCTAGCATTAACTTATGGAGCTCATCAATTTTGTTATAAAGGCTTTCAATTTCATCAAAAGTTTTATCATCTGGAATTGGAATCTTTATTGTACAATCAATTACTGGCTTTAAAATTTTAGCCGCCTTTCTTTTCATAGGAAAAATTTTATCCATCCACCACTTAAAAAGCTCTGGAAACTTTAAAAGTGACATAGTTTCCCCAGTAGGAGCACAATCAACTATTAGCACCTCATAATTATTTTCATCATTAATTTGTTTAATTTTAAGCAAGGAAATCAGATCTTCAAAGCCTGGAAAAACCAGTAATTCTTCAATTTCAATGCTTTTCACAGTTTTTGATAACATTAATTTTTCTATATATCCCTTGATATTTCCCCAAATAGCTTCATTTTCAATAAGAGCATCAATCTCAATTGCTTCTAAATTTTCTGAAATTTGGGTGGGTGTATTAGATAGTTTTACACCAAAAGCATCGGAAAGACTATGAGCTTGATCCGTACTCATTATGAGCACCTTTTTCCCCTGCTTTGCAATTTGGCAAGCAGTTGCTGATGCAACGCTAGTTTTTCCTACTCCACCTTTTCCTGTATATAAAATAATTCTCACTTTAACCCCTCCAATTCAATTATACAAAATCAACCTTAACCTTTTTAATCTCTTTTTTTACTTCTTCTTCATCTTTGTAAGAAAACTCCCGCATAACATCCAAGGTAATATCCCTTATAACTGTAGCTGCTCCCTTTTCAAACTTATTAAGCCTGCTTACAGCTTTTTCTGGCAGAATATCCTTTATAACTTCATATTTTAGCTTTTCTATTTTTATTAATTTTTTAATTATTTCATTATTCATTTAATCCACCTTCTCTTTGAAATATATGGATAAATAATCCTCATTAAATTTGGCTTTACTTATTGAATACTTCCTCAGAGAACTTGGGCAAGGAATATTCCTCTTAAAATTGCCTATTTTAATAGATATATCGGAACCAGTTTCATATATCTCTAAGTCTTTCTTCTCTCCAAAGGGCACATATACTTGAAGTTTATAGCCTTCTTCTACCTTTTCAAATCTCTCATTAAAGGTTATTTTTTGAACCTTTAATATATCTTTAACATTCAGAGAATCCTCAGCTATTCGTTGGAGCCCGGAAGTGCCATTAATATCTACCTCATACCATTTAATCTTAAACCTAGGCAGGTTTAAAAATACCGAATCTATTTCTTCCATGTACTTTTTTTGAATGCATTTCCATTCATCAAAAAAGCTATTTTCTATGTCCTCTGGTATTATCCTGTTAATATATAAAGCATCTACATTGAAATTATAAAGATTTAAATACATATAATTTCTCTTTGTCTCTTCAATAACCATTTTTTCAGGAATTGTAACAAGTCTTATACTACAAATATCTCTATTTTTTAATAAGTCTTGAAGCTCTGAAAGTAGTATATAAAGTTTTTCAATATCATTCATAGCTTGGTTACCCGGCATTTCTATTTTAAAAGCTATTTTAGAGATAGGCCTAAGCACTTTCATTGCAACCTTTCCAATAGGAAATAATTTCTCCATGTACCAACTCATAAGCTCTGGAAATTTCAGAAGAGATATTGTTTCCCCTGTTGGTGCACTGTCCACAATTATTAGGTCATATATACCTTTATCATATAAATCTTTAATTTTCAAAAGACAAAATAGTTCTTCCATTCCTGGGAACACAACAATATCCTCAAAATTTTCTATTCCCTTTTCATCTTTAAACACCATCATTTTTTTAAAAGCCGCTTGAATACTTCCATAATAATTTTCCATTTCATAATTAGGATCAATTTCAAGTCCCCATAAATTTCCTCGAATTTCTGTAGGCTCATTTCTTATCTCCTGCATAAAAATATCACTTAAGTTATGTGCCATATCAGTGCTAACAATTAGAGTCTTTAGGCCTTCCATTGAAGCTTTCAGCGCATGAGCTGCAGCGGTGCTGGTTTTGCCAACCCCACCTTTTCCAGTAAAAATAATAATTCTTTTCATATTATTCCTCCTAATTTTAATTCTTTAAATGAATAGTTCTTATACCGAAGTATTTCTTTTAAAAATAACTCAGCAGTGCTGAGTTCGCATATACAATGCGCTCGCATATACAATGCGCTATTCAATAATTATCTTTCTTAATTTTTTAACTGGGATTTCTTCTTCTTTAACTGGATTTACACCTTCCTTAAAAACTCTAAGTACTTTGTTGTAAATACTTAAAGCTGAAGAAATTTCTTCCTGTGTAAGTCTTCCGTAAATCTCAATAATATATTTAGTAATCATAGCTTTTTCCTTCTCAATCACTATACCGGCAGCCTCTGTAAGGGTTATTAAAACTATTCTTCTATCCTCAGTACTTCTTATTCTTTCTACCATTAGTTTTTTTTCTAATCTAGCAATAACCCCTGTGGCAGTATTTAAGGGTGCTATTATATATTCTGCTATTTCCGTCATATTAGCATTCTTTTTTCGATACAAGAATAATAGTGCTAATATTTCATTCTTAGAGAAATCTAAGAATATATCACTCCACTGCTCCGGAAAAAACAAAACCTTAAACTCATCAATATGATTAAAAATAATTTTCTCTATTTTGTTTATATCCATAAACGTCCTCCGAATTAGTTCTTTCTTCGAACTATATTTTAATTCTATCACCGAAGTATTTTCTTGTCAACATAATCTTAGAAAAAGTCACGCTAAATAGACGTGATTATTTAAATCCTATTTCAACCATTCAGGTTCTTCTCTTATAATCGGTCTTATACCATACTTTTCATCAAAGTCTTTTAAAATATTTTTCCTAGTTTCTGGGGATGATTTAATATTAGAAATTAAATCCTTTGATATACCATAGGTAAATGGACAATTAGCTATACATATCCCACAATCAGTTCCTAAACTCCTCCATCTTCTATAACACTCCTCAGCATTTATCTTCCATCTTAATATTCCTTCATCTTCTGCCATTTCAGTTTTAGATATTGCTTTCCCTGGGCATGTTTTTGAACATCTTCCACAATCCAAGCAAAATTCTTTAACGCCAAAATCTTCTGATGCATCCGGTACAATAGGCATATCTGTGGTTACTACTCCCAGTCTAACACAAGCTCCATCTTCTTTAGTTATAAGTAAACCATTTCTTCCAAACTCACCTAACCCTGCATCTCTTGCTACCAGTGGCGCTATAACTAAATAGTTCCCATCCATATGATTTCTAGCATCATACCCTAGTTCCCTAATATAATAGGAAAGTATCATACCAATAGTTGCTGACTCCACATAACCTTTTGTAACAGCTATGGATTCTGGAAGCTTTGGCGCTCTCATAATCATTTCCTTATCCATAGCTACTGCAAAAACAATTCCATACTTATGTTTTCTATTAATTTCTTCACCATAATTTTCTTCATGTCTTCCCCTGTGAGAATAGTAATGATAATCTTTCATTTCTGTTATACCAACTAATTTTGCATTATAAAACTTAGCTAACCCCTTGATTTTTTCTGTCATAATAACTGGGTCCACTTCAGCCTTACTTGGTGCTATCTCACCCTCACTGAATTTTCTTATATCATATAAATATTTAAATGAGGCATCTACTATAGGCGAATTTATACTATTAAACATCACTGAGCCTTCGCCGCCCATAGTTGGTAAACTTCTTAATGAATCATCCCCTTCCTTTAAATCAGTGTTTTTACTATAATAATCATTATAAATTTCGCTTCCTTCAATGTAATTCATTCTTGCAAACATTGTATCTCTTTCATCGAATCTTTTCATAGATTTCTCCTTTGATGTTTTTTATAAATATTTTGAATTAATTAATCCACAAATATCACTCAGCTTTTCCAGTTAAGTACGGCGCATAAGTCATATAGGCATGGTTCTCTGTGAAATATTCATCTTTAATTAGACCTATATTTTGATTGTAAATTTTTCTATATATTTTATTATTTCTTACATATCCACCAAACATACCGGGTGTGATAAAGTGTTCCTTCTCATAAACTTCATATTCATTCATTGACCCTTCTGAGCTTATCCATTTCCCAACTAAGTTATCCCCCGTTATGTATATTTGAAGTTGAAAGTCACTACCTGTCCCATTATAAATTTGTAGGTCTAGAGAGCTATATGCACAGGTGGCCCCAGTTCCAAAAGGCTGGCTTCTATTTATATCTGGGAAAACATCATGACTATGTCTGTATCTTTCCGTTACAGTTAGATTTGTATGTAATGTCATCCAGTATATAAGGTTTGAAAGCTGACAAAGTCCCCCTCCTACCCCCGCTTTAAATGTACCATCAGAACATAATACTAATCCATCTAAATAGCCTTTCTTATAAGTGGGTTTACCTATAAGTTTCCAATAAGAAAAGGTTTGTCCTGATTTTATAACTATACCATTTAGTTTCACAACTGCAAGCTTAAGATTTGTGATTTTATTGTATTGAAGTATCATATCTACATCTTTAAGTATACATGATAACCTCACCCCCAACACTAATATAGATATATTCTATTTACATAATTCAATAAACATCCATAATTATCCTTTAAGCTTTAACTAAAAAAGAAACCCTGGATACCCTCAGAGCTTCTTACCTATTCTTTAATTATAATTCATACTACATATCCCCTAAAATATTGTTTAAAGTTTTTAAACCTCTAGTTGTGGCATCAATCTTTAATTTTTTCTCAAACATATTATTATTTAATTTTGTTCTTCCATAGCCATTTGGACAATATACATAGATTTCCCTTGAAATTATTATAAATTTCTCATTTTCTTCTTTTTTCATATCTAAAAGCAATACTGTGCTTGGCTCTGGTATATCTAACATAAGGGTAATATATAACTTATCAAGTTCTATATTTTCTTGTTTTGAAAAAGGATTATTATTAACTATATTTCTAAGTTCCTCCTCTGTACGAATAATTATTTTTACCAGAAACCCAAAGGTTTCACTAATTTTTTTCTCAATTACATTAGAAAGTTCTGTAGTATCTGTAGAGCCATAGTTAAAGCTAACATTTCCACTTTGAATGTAAGTTTTCACATTTATAAAGTTCAGTGCCTCAAACATGACTTTCAAATCTATCATTTTTATCTTCTTTTGTCCACTAACATTAATTCCTCGCAATAACGCAATATATCTCATCTATACTAATATCCCCTCCTCAAGCATTTCTTTTACATGCGCAACGTCCTTGTCTCCTCTTCCTGAAAGATTTATTATTATAACCTTATCTTTTGAAAGTGAAGCCGCCAGCTTTATTCCATATGCAATTGCATGTGCACTTTCAATGGCAGGAATTATGCCTTCAACTCTTGAAAGCTCTAGTAAAGCTATAATTGATTCCTTATCTGTTACAGATACATATTCAGCTCGTCCTGTATCTTTATAATAACAGTGCTCCGGTCCTACACCAGGATAGTCAAGACCTGCCGCTACTGAATAGACAGGAAGTGGCTCTCCCTTTTCATCTTGAATATTGTAGCATTTAAATCCATGAATAATACCAACACTGCCTTTTGTAATTGAAGCCGCATGCTCCTTAGTATCAAGCCCCTTTCCTGCCGGTTCAACCCCAATCATTTTTACATCTTTATCCTTAACGAATGGGTGAAATAATCCCATGGCATTGCTACCGCCACCTACACATGCCACTAAATAATCTGGAAGTTTACCCTCAGCATCAATGATTTGCCTTCTTGCTTCAATACCTATTATACTTTGAAACTCTCTAACCATGGTAGGGTATGGATGAGGACCTACTGCTGAACCCAAAAGGTAGTAGGTATCCTTTGCATTTTCTACAAAATCATTTAAGGCTTCATCAACAGCATCCTTTAATGTTGCTGTGCCTGTTGTTACGGTTACAACCTTTGCCCCTAAAAGTTCCATTCTAAAAACATTTAGAGCCTGTCTTTTTGTGTCAACCTCTCCCATGTATATGGTACAATCCATTCCAAACAATGCACAAACTGTAGCCGTTGCAACACCGTGCTGACCTGCTCCTGTTTCTGCTATTATACGCCTTTTACCCATTTTCTTTGCTAGCAGTGCTTGACCTATAGCATTATTTATTTTATGGGACCCAGTATGGTTTAAGTCTTCTCTTTTAAGATATATTTTTGCTCCACCAAGTTTTTCACTTAATTTCTCAGCATAATACAGTGGATTTTCTCTTCCTATATATTGTCTTTGATAATAATCAAGCTCCCTTAAAAAGTCCTCATCCACTATACATTTATAAAACTCCTCTTCAACATCTTTTAAAACCACTTTTAATGGTTCTGGAACAAACGCTCCTCCAAATTGACCAAAATAACCAGTACTTTTTTCCATAATAAATCCTCCTTTTTTTATTTATACTTTTAGTTAAATCAAAAAACAAAAACCCTCTATGTGCTGTAAACACATAGAGGGCGAATATTCTCGCGGTACCACCTCAAATTACTTTTGCAAAAAAAACAAAAGTATCTTTCCGATACAGGAATAACTCCGATATCATATCCATATAACGGTGGAAGCCGTGTCCCCTACTATTATTTCGGTTCCCTCTCGTAAGTCCATTCAAAATGTTCTAAAATATCAGGCTCACACTATTCCTGGCTCGCTGTAATTATCAAACATATTTACTCTTCTTACTCATTGATTTTTCTAATTTATACTATTCTATGGTAAATTCGAAAAATTGTCAATAGAATTTACGGAAAATTTAAAACATTTCTGTGATTTACATCTTCTAAAACAAGGTAAAATGTGCTATAATTGCTCAATAATAATTGTTATTTGCCTATTATTATTTTAGCAAAATAAAATAGAACTGTTTTCTTACAACTTTTAGTTTTTATTCAAAAGTAAAAAAGAAAGGTGATGAGTTTATGAATAACAATACAAAAATATTTATTAATTTACCGGTTAAAAATCTTACTAAATCCATAGATTTTTTTACTAAGCTTGGTTTTACATTTAATCCTCAATTTACTGATAAAAATGCCACATGTATGAATGTTTCTGAAAACATATTTGTTATGTTATTAATTGAAAGATTTTTTAAAACCTTTACAAAAAAAGAACTCTGTGACGCAAAAAAAAATACAGAAGTTATTGTAGCACTATCTGTTGATAGCAAGGAAAAAGTTGATGAAATTGTAAATAAAGCACTAGCTGCCGGCGGAAAGACCTCCAATAAACCTAATGATCAAGGTTTTATGTATGGCTGGAGTTTTCAGGATCTAGATGGTCACCTTTGGGAGATAATTTATATGGATAAGAATATAGACATGGAAAACAAAGATTGAAGTATATACAACCTAAAGTAAGAACCTGAGTATTAATTACTCAGGTTCTTACCGTATAAGGACTGTCACCTCATATCCCCGTTAGATAGATAAGCTATTAATTTCACAAAGTGTATTAACCACAGAATAAATTAATATAGCTGCTAAGTTTGCTGTAATATCGTCTTGATCAAATCTTGGCGAAACTTCAGCAATGTCAAAACTTACTACCTTATTTGATTTTAAAATGTATTTAACAAACTTAAGTACACGTTCAGGATCTAATCCAAGTGGCTGGGATGCACTTACCCCTGGAGCAAAAGCTGTAGAAAATACATCTGAACATATAGTTACATATATATAATCTCTTAATTTTATGAAATCATCAATTTTATTTATAACTTCACAATCATCACCATCTATAATATCCTTTGCAAGCATGTACTTAGCTCCAAGTCTATCGGCTGTTTTAAAAAGATCTATAGTGTTACTGTGCTTTTGAATCCCAATGCACATATAAGAGTATTTAAGTTCTCTGTAGCTACAAATATCTGCTATTTGTCTAAACATTGTTCCGGAACTTCCCCCTTGTGTATAAGGTCTCAAATCAAAATGAGCATCAAAATTCACTATACCTATATTAGGCTTTTTACTTTTTTGTGATAAGTAATTTAATGTACCCATATAATTTCCAAACGCAACTTCATGGCCACCTCCTAAAACAATAGGAAACAGATTTAAACTTAAAACCCTTTCTATTGCTTTAGATAAAATATCTTGGCTTTCCAAAAGCGTGCAGTCTTCGCAAAATATATCTCCTGCATCAAAAAGTTTTACCTCTTGTAAAAAATTACATGGAAGCTTAGCTAATTCTTTTCTTATACTTTGGGGACCCTTTGCGGCACCTGTTCTTCCCCTGTTAATCCTTACCCCTTCATCACAGCAAAAACCAATAAAAGCAAATCCAAATTTTCCCGTGAAGGCAACTAAATCAAGACTTTTTAAATCTATTATCTTTATACATTGATGCCATCTAAAAGCATCATAATTGGTTTCACTATCAGTTCTTCCCTGCCAAACTGTATCATCTGTTATTTTGTAATTTTTATCAAACATCCTATTTTTCCTCCTAAGTTTTCATATATTTATAATTAGAATACAATAACAATCCATTTTAAAGTTCTCTATAACTTCTCCCTATCATAAGGTACCAATGTTCCCTTTGCTTTTGTATATATATTTTATTCTACAAATTATATTAATAACCTTTATATAAAACTATTTTTTGAGCATCTTCCTACATTTTTAATTTAAATATTTGCAATTTGAGGAGTTTTTGTATAATATTAGTGATATAATGGCACATTATGTTAGGGGGTCAAACTAATGAATATAACGGCTTCTACTAAAAGATTTATTAACACTAATTTTCATGCTCTTACACATAAGAATTATAGATATTTTTGGATGGGACAGTGTGTTTCCCTAATAGGCACTTGGACACAAAATATAGGACAATCTTGGCTAGTGCTTTCCTTAACAGATTCTGCATTTTTACTTGGTCTTGTTGGAACCCTGCAATTTCTACCCATAACTTTTTTCTCCTTGTTTGCTGGGGTACTAACAGATAAATTTTCAAAGAAAAAAATACTAATTTTCACTCAGACAATATCCATGCTACTAGCTTTTATATTGTCAGGATTAGTATTTACAAATACTGTAAAGTACGAGTACATACTAGTTTTGGCGCTATGTCTTGGATTTTGCAATACTTTAGATATGCCAACAAGGCAAGCTTTTAACATGGAAATTGTAGGAAAAGAAGATTTAATGAACGCCATTGCTTTAAATTCTGCCACTTTTAATTTAGCAAGAATTATTGGACCAGCTATTGGAGCTATGCTTATGGGATACCTTGGCGCGGGATGGTGTTTTTTATTAAATGGTTTTAGCTTTATGGCAGTTATCTACGGGCTAGTTCACATTGAAGTAGTAGCTTATGTAAGAATGAAAAGTTCTGAAAAAGGCATATTAAAGGAAATAGTGGATGGTCTTAGATATATAAAAAAGAATCCTATTTTATTAGAAACCTTGATATTAGTTAGTATTATGGGGGTATTTGTTTTTAACTACAGTGTTTTAATACCTGTATTTACTAAAAACGTACTGCATATGCAAGCAAAAACCTATGGAATTTTATTGTCTTCCCTTGGTGCAGGTTCTCTTATTGGAGCTCTTCTTGTTTCTTTAAAAAGTAAAGACGGTCCTAATAGAATTCTTATGATAGGTAGTTCTATTGCAATTGGCATAATGTTAATTTTTACGGGAATGAGTAATTTATATTACTTAACTGCACTAAGTTTAGCTATAACGGGCATATTTAATATGTTTTTTTCCACCACTGCTAATTCCACGCTGCAGCTAAATTCTAAAGATGAATACAGAGGAAGAGTAATGAGTGTATATTCACTAGTGTTTGCTGGATTTACTCCTATAGGAAGTTTATTTTCTGGATTTGTAGCAGAGAAATACGGAGCTAGAGTTTGCTTCATCTTATCAGGTATTTTTACAATAGTATTGATATTGTTACTTATAACATGGGTTAAACTTAGAAAAAAAGACATACCTAAAAAATAGCCTGTTCTTTAAACAATTTCAATATTAAACAGCTAATAAAGCCCCTTATTTAGTCCATTAGTTCTAAATGAGAGGCTTAATAATTTGTTAACCTAGTTGTTCCATTTAAATAATTACTAGTTAAAAAATTATTAATCTATTTCCTCAGTAATATAACTCTTTAATATTCTTTTAACGCTCTCAGCAAAACTATCTGCTGCACCCCAGTCAAAATTAAAAAGCATTCCTTGAGAACTACCAGTAGCCACGGATGTTACTATAGTTTTTCCGTTAAAATTGTTCACAAGTACTACTAAAGCAGCCCTATTACCCGCTCTCATAAAATATTTTTCAAATATTAATGTTCCATCATATTTTCCATTTCCTATGTCATGAAACTCTTCATAAACTAAGTCACTACTTTCTTCTCCTTTAACCCTATCCATTACCTGCGATGGCATCAGGCTAACAATAAAACTACATTTACTCATTAAATCCCCTCCTAATTTCCACTCTACCTGATATATAATACATTTCTTCACTGTCAATCACCTTATCAATTGTGAAGTATTTAGACATAATTTTAGTAGTTATTTCAGCAGATGGAAGAACATCGTCTTTTACAGTACAATTTTTTGAATGGATCTGATTTATTTTTTCTTTACTTTCTGAATGAGCAATGATTATTTTTCCCTCCTTATTTAACCTGCCTAGAAGATGCTTGAATAATGCTTCCTTATCATTAAAATGCGGATAAGCAGAATAAATGAATATATAATCGAACCCTGTCTCATTAAACTCCATAATATCTTTTACAATAAATTCAACTCCATCCTCTTTATATTTCTCTTTAGCAACCACAATCATATTTTCAGAAATATCAATGGCTGTTACTTTCAATGGAGACTTTTCAAGCAAGTAACTTATTAGTATCCCTGTTCCTGTACCAACATCAAGTATTTTTGCATTATTTCTAATAGATGATAAGTCTATTATTTTTCTTAACTTAACATTATCATGGTTACACATCTTGTCCCATTCAAAAGCAATATTATTAAAAAACTCCTTATTATCCATTTAAAGTTTTCATCCCCTTAGTATTTTCTAAAGCCTTTACTACAATTGGTATCAATACTAATTGTATTCCTATTCCTGCTATAGACGTTACAAAAGCTGATGTTAAGAACATATTTAGCACAAAACTTTTTCCACCTACTGTCAGCAGTAGATAATTAGTAGCTCCAGACACAAACCTTCCTAATATCATTGACAATATTAATGATATAAATATATTGTTTTCCTTTTTCTTATACAAAAATCCTGCCACAAAACCATATGTAGCAAGTTCTAATGCCATAGAAACACCAGTTGGATAGATAGGTGGCATTCCTGTAAGTACAGAATTTAAAAAAGGTGTTATAAAACCTATAATTAATCCATATCTTGAACCAAGTATAAATCCGCATAATAAAACGGGAATATGCATTGGTAAGAATACTCTCCCTGCCATCCCCGTTAGATGAAAAATGTAAGGCAAAATCAATCCCAGTGCAAGAAATAAACTTGCTTTTACCATGTCGTTTGTTTTTACAAACATTATAATTCCCCCTTAAATATATAAAATTAAAAAAAGGTAGAGCAAAAGAACTCTACCTTCGTGGTAACTATATAAAACTATTGGTAATTTTATTAATATACTACTAAATTGCAAATTTTCGTAATTTACACATATAATATACCATAAAAATTCATTTAAGTAAATATGTTGTGTAAAAATATTTAATATATTCAAATTAATAGCAATATCTTACAGCTGTTTTTTATTTATAATTTCCTTTTCTGTATAGCAAAAAAAATTGTGTAAATAATGAAGATGTATCCCTTCATTATTTACACAACTTTATTGTTGGATAACAAAAATATTATTTACTCATTGCCTCTTCCACTGCAACCGCAACTGCAACTGAAGCTCCTACCATAGGGTTGTTACCCATTCCGATAAGACCCATCATTTCAACATGAGCGGGCACTGATGAAGAACCTGCGAATTGTGCATCTGAATGCATTCTTCCCATAGTATCAGTCATTCCGTATGAAGCAGGACCTGCTCCCATATTATCTGGGTGAAGAGTTCTTCCAGTACCACCACCGGATGCAACTGAGAAGTATTTCTTACCTTGCTCGTAACATTCTTTTTTATAAGTACCAGCAACTGGATGTTGGAATCTTGTTGGGTTTGTAGAGTTTCCTGTAATTGAAACGTCTACTCCCTCAGAATGCATTATTGCAACGCCTTCGCGTACATCATCTGCTCCGTAACATCTTACTTTAGCTTTTTCTCCATCAGAATAAGGTGTTTCTTTAACTATGTCTAGTTTACCAGTATAATAATCAAACTTAGTTTGAACATATGTAAACCCATTAATTCTTGAAATTATAAAAGCCGCATCTTTTCCAAGACCATTAAGTATTACTTTTAGTGGCTGAGTTCTTACTTTGTTTGCAGCTCTTGCAAGGCCAATTGCTCCTTCAGCAGCAGCAAATGATTCATGTCCAGCTAAAAATGCAAAGCATTTTGTTTCTTCACGTAGAAGCATAGCTGCTAAGTTACCATGACCAATTCCAACTTTTCTATCGTCAGCAACAGAACCAGGTATACAAAATGATTGAAGACCTTCGCCTATATATACTGCTGCATCAGCCGCTTTAGTACAGCCATTTTTAATTGCTATAGCTGCCCCTACTGCATATGCCCAACAAGCATTTTCAAATGCTATAGGTTGAATTCCTTTTACTATACCAAAAACATCGATACCTTTTTCTTCACAAATTGTTCTTGCTTCTTCTAGTGAATTTATTCCGTGTTTACTTAACACAGGTAATATTTGATTTATTCTTCTTTCATAACTTTCAAATAAAGCCATTTAATTATTCCTCCTTCTTGTATTATTTTTGTCTTGGGTCGATTACTGTTGTAGCTTCATCAAATCTACCATAACTTCCAGTAGCTTTTTCCATAGCCTCATTAGCATCCATACCTTTTTTAATCATATCCATCATTTTTCCAAGTTGAACAAATTTATAACCTATTATCTCGTTATTTTTATCTAGTGCAATATTAGTAACATAGCCTTCGGCCATTTCTAAATATCTTGGACCCTTAGCTAGTGTTCCATACATTGTACCAACTTGACTTCTAAGACCCTTACCTAAGTCTTCAAGACCAGCACCTATAGGTAGTCCACCTTCTGAAAATGCAGTTTGAGTTCTTCCATAAACAATTTGAAGGAATAACTCTCTCATAGCTGTATTTATTGCATCACATACTAAGTCTGTATTTAATGCTTCTAAAATAGTTTTTCCTGGAAGTATTTCTGAAGCCATCGCAGCTGAATGAGTACTACCTGAACATCCTATTACCTCAACTAATGCTTCTTGTATTATGCCTTCTTTTACATTTAACGTAAGCTTACATGCACCTTGCTGCGGAGCACACCAGCCAATTCCGTGTGTTAAACCTGAGATATCTTTAATTTCTTTAGATTGTACCCATTTTCCTTCTTCAGGAATTGGTGCAGATCCATGATTAGGTCCTTTTGCAACACAAATCATTTCTGAAACTTCTGTTGAATAAATCATAATATTATCTCCTTCCATATGTAGATGGTAATTTAATACGCTTTCAAATCAATTGGTACTAAAATGTCCCACTGGGACATTTATTAAATATCTTACAAGTCTATTCTAACAAAAAAAACCTAACTTAACAATAGCATTAACATATTACATAGTAATATCGCTGGATAAATTAATATATATATCCAGCAATATGTTTTTTATATAAAAAAAAACTTTACAAGGAATTTTATTCTCCTTATAAAGTCAAAGCTAGATAATTAAATCATACCATTACTTAATTATGAGTAGTTCTATTCTTCTATTTTTTTGTCTGTTTTTTTCTGTATCATTTGATACTATAGGTTTAAATGCTCCATATCCAGCCACTTCAAAACTTTGTTCCTTTATACGTTTATTTAGTGGAAGTTCAGTGGTTAGAAACTTTACTACACTTATTGCTCTAGCCGATGAAAGCTCCCAATTGCTTTCATATTTACCATCCCTTATGGGTATATTATCAGTGTGCCCTTCTACTCTTATATTCTTCTTATATTTTTTTAATACATCTGACATTTGTGCCAAAATCGCTTTAGCTCCTGGTTTTAATTCTGCACTTGCCGTATCATAAATTATATCATCTTTAAATCTAATTAAAACACCTTTTGATTGATTTTCAACTTCAATATCACCTTGTAAACCCTTTTTCTCTACAATTTGTTTAACTTCCTTATAAAGGTCATCCATTTGTTCTTGTTGTTGTTGTTGTGCTGAGTCTACAATTGCAGCATTATTATCTAACACTCCGTTACCTACTGATGGCTTAGTACCTGATTGTTGGGAAAAAACCCCCATATTATTCAAAGAAGCCATAGCTTGCTTTGCCTTACTTTGGTCAATAACAGCCATGGAATATAAGAGTACAAAAAAACACATTAAAAGTGTAACTAAATCTCCATAAGTTGCAAGCCACTCATTTGATATAGGGTCATCTTCTGTGTCAAAGTTATTTTCTTCGTCCATATTGGGCCTCCTTACATACTATTCTTGAGCATTAACTTTTGCATCAATTGCTTCATTTTCTTTATCGTTATAAAATGCCATTAACTTTGCTTTTATAGTATTAGGATTTTCACCTGCTTGAATACTCATAAGTCCTTCAATTATCATTTCCTTTTGATATATTTCAGCTGTTGTCTTAGACTTTAGCTTTTTTGACATAGGTAGAAAAACTACATTTGCTAGTAAAGACCCATAGAATGTGGTAATTAAGGCAACAGACATTTGCGGTCCTATTGTGGAGGGATCTGATAGACTTTTTAACATGTTTACTAGTCCTATAAGTGTTCCTACCATACCAAATGCTGGTGCTAGTGATGCTCCCGTATCCATTAATCCTCTGTTATTGCTATGCCTTTCAACTGTTCCTCTCAGCTTTATAGAAAGAACCCTCTTAATAACTTCTGGTTCTGAACCATCTATAATCATCATTAACCCTGTTTTAATAAACTTGTCCTCAATTTTAGGTATCTCTTCTTCTAAAGCTAAAAGACCACCTTTTCTAGCTTTAGAAGACCATGTAACCAACATGTTTATAATTTCAGCTTCATTTTTTCCTTTTTCTTTAAATACCATTCCTATACTTTTTATAAACTGCATTGCATTTTTTTTCCTGGCACTTAATAATAATGCCCCCGCCGTACCTCCTATAACTATAAGTATAGAAGGTATATCAACAAAAGTTAAAATAGATCCACTTGTCAATATTCCAAATAAAACAAAACCCACCGCTACCACGATACCTATAAGTGATACAATATCCAAAGCTCTCTCCCCCTAATTCCTGTAAATATTATTAGTTTTTACTTATATATTCTAGAACAAATATTGATTTAAATCGTCATCTACGATGCTGCACTATTATGCGTAGATATAAAAAGCAATACTCATTCCCCTTCATTCTACATTTTCTTTGTAAAGTTCTCACCAATCCCTTTAGAAAAACCAAAGTTATTGTCTAAAAAATAACATTTTTGTTTTTTTATTTTTCTCACATATTATTATATCAAAATTTACAAAAAAAAACAACCAATGGAAGAAAAATAAGTAAATTTTTTATTAATTTTTTTATTTCTTATTATTACCTTTGTTTTATGTAAATTTAATTTTAAGAATTTTCAATTAAGATATTTAAGCAAAAAAACAATATAACTATAAGAAAATATAAGAAAAATGAAGGAAACAGTTTTTAACATCTCATTTTTCTGTTGATTTAATAATATATACATGTTATAGTGTTAAAAATACACGAAAAACTATTGTTTATAGAAAATTACCCTAAAATTAAAAATTAAAATAAAGTGTATATTTTTAGATTATTCTGTCAAAATTCGACTTATAACTTTTAGTGGTACCGCGGACATCTTTTCGCGTCATAGTGAAAAGACATGTCTATTTTTTTTATACTATTTTATACTATTGTGCCAAATATAAATTTGATTTCCTTTAAACAGTTCTCTCCCAAGAACTGTTTAACGACATTTCAGAAGGAAAGTCTCACTTCTATAAGCGGGAGTTACATGCTATAACAAAGAGAACCTTCAGTGGTCGACTAAATCTCCTTCTGAAGTCGTTAATATTGCAGCTTGGCAGAAGATGATTTAATTAAATATAAAAAGGAGTGATATGTAATGGAGGAGAAGAATAAAAGAGAAACGTTTTCAACAGGATTTGCAGTTTTTTTTGCAACATTGGGCTCAGCAGTAGGTCTAGGTAACATATGGAAATTTCCTTATTTAATTGGGGCGAATGGTGGGGGAGCTTTTCTCTTAATGTATCTTTTATGTGTTATGTTAGTTGGTATTCCAATTATGGCATGTGAATTCTACATTGGTAGGAAGTCTAGAAAAAATGCAGTGGGAGCTTTTAAAAAATTAAATGCCGCTAAAGGCTGGAAAACTGTTGGATTTATGGGGGTAACTTCAGCATTTCTAATCGCATTTTTTTATAGCTGTGTTGCGGGATGGGTTTATTCCTATGTTTTTAAAGCGATAAAGGGTGATTTTTCTGGAGTTACTTCGGTTACAGCCAACACAAAATTCATGTCAACTTTAGTTGGACCACTATCTCCAATCTTATGGCAGTTTATAGTTCTCTGCGTCGTTTCAATAATTTTAATTGCAGGAGTTAAAAATGGAATCGAAAGAATAACAAAAACACTTATGCCGGTATTATTCATACTAATTCTTATCTGTGATGTAAGAGCATTAACACTTCCAGGCGCATCTCAAGGATTAAAATTTTTATTCCATGTTGATTTTACGCAACTAACTGGCCCTGTAATACTCGCTGCTCTTGGTTTAGCATTTTTCAAGTTGTCATTAGGAATGGGAACAATGCTTACTTATGGAAGTTATTTTACGCAGGATAATAATATGATAGCAACTTCAGTAAAAGTTGCACTATCTGACTCATTAATTTCGATACTTGCAGGAATTGCAATATTTCCAGCTGTCTTCTCCTTTGGTTTGAAGCCTAGTGAGGGTCCTGGGCTTTTATTTAAGACTATACCACTTGTATTTTCAAAAATACCTTTTGGTAGCGTACTATTAATAGCATTCTTCTTTTTAACTGCTATTGCAGCTACAACAGCTATGATTTAAATGGTTGAAGTTCCAGTAGATTATTTTACGGAAGAAAAGGGTATTGCTAGAAAGAAAGCGGTATTACTTACAACAAGCATAATGATGGTGGTGGGAATACTTGCAACATTGTCTGCTCATCCCACAAGTATTCTTGGTAATATTCATATACTAGGACAAAAAGGATTTTTTGACTCCTTTGATTTTATATCTTCCAATATATTACTTCCAATAGGAGGACTTGTAATAGCAATTTATGTTGGATACTTTGTTAAAAAAGAAGATTTTAAGTTAGAGCTATCAAATCAAGGAACCTTAAATAATAGCCTTGTTCTAAATGTTATATATGTATTTATTAAATTTATATCACCCTGTCTTCTTATTATTGTTTTTTTAAATTCAATAGGAATAATTTAATTGTAAATAAAAAATCATTTAAGTTATTGTTCTCCTTCTTTTTAAGGCATAATGCCACCCTTAAATTACTAGGGTGGCATTATTAATATCTTTATTGTATATGTGAATAAATTTAAATGTTAGTGTGCTGAATTTCCAAGTGGTGCATGAGGTTTAATAATAGCTGCCACCCCACCGACCATGGCTCCTATTCCTACAAATAAATGTAAAGCAAACAACAAACGTTATACTTTCCTCATCCCAATTCTCCCCATTATTCAATTTTATATTAGCAACAACTTATTGTTAATTAATATAATTAGGTGCAAAATCACTACTCGCATTAGGCGCTGAATATATAACCTTTTTCCCATCTGGTGAGAAGGGTGGGGTAAGCACATTAATTACTTATTGGCCATAACCTATACTTTTCATAATAATCAAAGCCGTGTCCTCTATAGCTCTTTTAGTAACATCAATTGTTAAGCACCTTGTTTTTTTCATTATTTTTTCCGCATAATCTAACTCATCCAGTATTCTTGCGTCATTAGCGTATTGGAAGCTAGAATTAAGCCCATTGAATTTATCCATTCTATGTTTTCGTATTTCAATAAGCACAAACGGATCTATTTTGAGTCCTATTATCTTCTTTCCAGAAATGCTATATAACTCCTCTGGGACAGGAATTTCTGGCATTAAAGGTATATTTATTGCTTTAATTCCCTTGTTAGCTAGATACATACATAATGGAGTTTTTGAAGTTCTTGAGACACCTATAAGAACTACGTCCGCATGTTTTATTCCGTTATAATCACGACTATCATCATAATGTATAGCAAACTCCATAGCTTCTATTCTTTTGTAATACTCCTCATCCATGTTCCATATTGCTCCTGGAATATATTCTGGCTGTTTATTCAATAGCTTAGAAGCAAGACCTATTCCTGGTCCCAAAACATTTGATACAAATATCCCTTTTTCTACGCATCTTTGAACTAAAAATTCTTTTACATCTACCATAATTATAGTTGAAATAACCATTGCTTTGGAATTAGTATCTATCTTACTAATAAAATTATTAACATCCTCAGCTGTTCTGATATGAGGTGTTTTTTTTACTATTACACTATCTGGGAACTGACTTGCTACTGATTTAGCTACAAGTTCCGCTGTTTCTCCTATTGAATCTGATACTGCATATATTGTTAACATTTTGTATCTCATCTACTTTCTTTTGTATTTTTTTCTTCCGTTAATATAATGCGAGTTATAGAATTTAAATTAAGTTATCTTTTTTTAATAAATTAAAAAAGGTTGGATTTAGATTAAATTGATTCATTAAAACATTAACTTCTGCTAGTGCTTTTTCTCTTTTATCCACAGATATATTGACTTTTGAAGCTCTAATCAATATATTTTTAGGAGAATGAGATATATCTACAAACTCTAGAAGCTGAGTTTTGTACCCAACACACTCTAAAAGATTGGCTCTTATTGAATCTGTCATAAGTGCTGAAACTCTTTCTTGAACTATTCCATACTTTGTTAATATTGATAATGACTCTGCTTTAATTTGGCTATTAATTTCATGTTGACAGCAAGGAACAGAGAAAATCATCTTACTACCCCATTTTATTGCATTGTATAGTGCATAATCCGTAGCTGTATCACATGCATGCAATGTAATAACCATATCAACCTTATTATTATATTTGAACCCATTTATATCCCCTAGCTCAAAATGTAAGTTTTCATAATTATATTTTTTAGCTATATCATTACATTTTTTAATTACATCTTCCTTAAGATCCAGGCCAATCATTTTTACATTAATCTTTTTAATCTCTACAAAATAATAATATAATACAAATGTTAAATAAGACTTGCCACAACCAAAATCTATTATAGTAAGTTCCTTAAAATCATTATTTTTAATCTCGTCATCAATAATTTCAACAAACCTGTTTATTTGCTTATACTTATCATATTGCGAATTAACAACTTTGCCCTCTTTTGTAAATATACCTAAATCTATAAGAGGCTCTATTATCATTCCCTCTTTAAGAATGTAATTTTTTTCTTTGTTATGTTCCTTATTAGTCAGCTTTGCATTATCACTCTTTTTCACGCCTAAATGAACTTTACCTTTTTTTGATATCTTCAATTCAAATGTAGTTGTATTTGACCATGCATCAATTTGTTTATAATTAGATGATACATATTCTAAAAGTTTTTCTTCTAAAATATCTATATCAATATTTTCATGAAAAACTTGCTTGTCAGTGGACTTTTCTATTTGATAATATTGTTTGGCATCATTTTTTTTTAATACAAATGTTATTTTATAATAGGTCACATCCACATTCATCTTATTACTTACAACTAATTTTATAATATCCTGTTGTACAATTTCATGGATTGCATTCTTTAATTCATTCATTTCAACACACCTTTATATTTATTTTAAAACTATTTTTCTATATAATTATATCATTAAATATCAACTTAATTAATTCTAATATTTTAAAGAGCATTAGAAATTATTATGTCATTGAAATAAAGTATTATTCACTTATATATATAATCATCATCTGCGAAGCTCCAATATTAATCCAATGAGTAGTATCATGGAAGCATACTCATACTTTTTTATTTGTTTTTTATTATAAATTACCTTATAATGAAAATACTAAATAAAAAAGGGGTTTTTGTATATGAATAATTTTGAAGATGAGGACATGCTTCTAATCATAGGTTTTTTACTACCTTCTATTAGTGCATTATTTAACAATGATTTAAGTTTATTGCTTTCAGACAAGGAAAAAATAGTTAAAATCTTAAAAAACGAATCTGCTCCAGGTGGAAATTATGGAGAAGGAGACATATTGCCAAAGGACATTCCTGCCTATCAATGTATGCAAGAAAATAAGACAGTAGTGAAAATTTTGCCTAAAGAATACTTCGGTGTAGCTATAAAAGCTGTAGCAACACCTATAAAAAATAAAGCTGGAAAAATAATAGGCAGTATAGCTATTGGTAAAAGAGCTTGGGGGGATGATATAAACACTCATGCTGAAACTTTTATAAGTTCTTTTAATGAAATTTCAAGTGTTATTGACAGTGTATCATCTGCAATACAAGATGTAGCTAAATCTAGTACTAATATATTAACTGAAGTAAATGAAACAAACGAATACATGAAAAAGACCGATGAAATTATAGGTTTTGTTCAAAATATATCCAAACAAACAAATTTATTAGGACTAAATGCAGCAATAGAATCAGCTCGAGCTGGAGAACTAGGTAAAGGATTTGGTGTTGTTGCGAATGAAATAAGAAATCTATCAAATTCCAGTAGTCAGTCAATAAAGGAGATAAACACTGTTTTAAATAAACTTAAAAGTTCAATTGAAAGTATTACAAATAACCTGTATGAAAATAACAAACTTTTTGAAACACAAGCTGCAAGTATTGAAGAAATTAATAGTAGTATAGCTGAACTCAATAATACAGCTCAGATTATAAAGCAAATCGCAGAATTAATTTAATTAGTTTGTAATTTGAAAACCATACTTAAAATCTTATGCTGGGTCGAGTAGTGCCACTCACGTGGCAAGTGGCAAAAGTGACAAGCTTAGCATATAGATGTTATCCACAGCCATTTGCGCAAGCTGTTTCCTATATAATAAAAAACAAAAGGTGGCTATAATTCAATAACCACCTTTTGTTTTTTAATTTTTTAAAAATATGTATGCATCCAAATTTTAATATACCTCACAAAAGAATCAAAATAAAAACCACTAAGTTAGACTTAGTGGTTTTTTGTTTACCTGGCGACGACTTACTCTCCCACAAGGTTGCCCCTGCAGTACCATTAGCGCATTGAAGCTTAACCTACCTGTTCGGTATGGGAA
>NZ_JBOITL010000011.1:0-24018 GCF_050717515.1 Clostridium sp.
TGAGATTTAAAATCTGTTTTGATTGATTACGGAAGCGAATATATTTGAAGAGCCCGGTGCGGTAGTTCCGCACGCCGGGATCTGTACGGGGTGCACTGGGTAACCAGTGCGTCTACCGTGACTAATCAATATAAAATTTAAAGAGGAGAACAAAAAATGAGTGATATACAGTACAATTTACAATTTGAAAAATTGTGTAATATTTTGAAACTTGGTGAGATAGTCGGCATACCTAAAGCAATAACCGGAGGACTTTTACACAGAATGTATGCTATTGAAACCACCCAAGGGAAATATGCAATTAAAGCATTAAACCCTCAAATAATGCTTAGACCTGTTGCAATGCAGCACTTTATCACTTCAGAAGGAATTGTAAGTATTGCAGCAAATAATATACCTGCTCTTCCAGCTAAAGAATTTAATGGAACTTTCGTGCAAGAAATAGACAAGCAATTCTATCTTGTGTTTGATTGGGTAGATGGTAAAATTCTGAAACCAAATGAAATTAATATTGTCCATTGTGAAAAAATAGGTGCTATTCTTGCGGATATACATATGACGAATTTTTCAGAATTAGGTATAATTAATGATTTATCAGATAGTCCAGAGTTAACGGATTGGAATTACTATTTGCAAAAAGGACAAGAAAATAATGCAGTGTGGGTTAACCTATTACTTGAAATCATTAATAAGCTCTACGAGTGGAACGCTCAGGCAAATAAATCAGTAAAACAGCTTGAATCAGACATGGTTATTAGTCATAGGGATTTAGATTCTAAAAATGTTATGTGGAGTCAAGACAATCCCATTATTATTGATTGGGAGTCAGCAGGCTATGTAAATCCTATGCAAGAATTGACTGAAACAGCAATTTACTGGTCTGAAAACGACATGGGTAGTATTGACAAACTAAGATTTTTCGCTTTCGTAGGTGGCTATAAAAAGAGATATGGAACTGTGAAAGCAAATTGGAGAACGGTCTTAGTAAATGGTTTTTTAGGCAAATTAGAATGGTTGGAATATAATTTAAAACGTTCCTTATTTATTGAATGTACAGATGTGGAAGAACAGAAGATGGGGACCGCTCAAGTAATAGGAACAATAAATGCCATTAGAGGTTATGCAGATATGATTTATGAAATAGAAACGTGGCTAAATAATGAGATTTAAGAGCAATGGTTAATTCGAAATTCTCAAAGTTCTACTGGCCGCTCAGCAAACCCAAATACCAGTGAAAATATGCGTTGCATAAAAAAATAATAGCCTATAAGTCTGTAATTAACGAATAGAATAAAAAAGATATAAAAACCAAAAGTGCATAAAGAAACTTTAATAACTTTTCAAATCGACCGCCATTCCTTGCCGGCGTTATTTCAAGTGAGACCCTTCCACGTATATTATGAAAGTAATTTGTAGTTGATATTGAGGAACAATATTTTTAATCGCGCAATAAAAACACTGTAAAATTCGGTTTTGAATAATACGGTGTTTTTATTAGTTGTTCGGTTTTTTAGTCGTGACTCTTAATTTTCAGAATAGGCACTAAAGAAAATGTGGGATTATTCATTATGGTAAATAATGTACAAATTTTGCTTGTTTATAGGATTTATACTCCCAGCCATGGCATAAGGCAGCAATTAACTCATTTAAAGATTAAATACCATTTTATAGTGCATAAACCGTTTTACTATAGTTGGGACAATTAAAGCTATGATGCAATCGCTGTTCTATTCCTATTTACATTATATTTTAAGGGATTTGCAGTATATAGCGTATAGTTTCCTTGTTAGCTAGAATAGGATGAATTTCAAGCTGTGCTTCAGCAATAGAAATGGGTACTTCGAAAGTAATTTCACCTGTTACTTTTTTCCCAGCTTCAACAAGTCCGTCCATCCTTCCATTATTATTACCACCTAGGCACATATTGTAGGTTTTGCCATTTGTATCAAATAATTTAAATAATGTAATTGCTGTCATTCCATACTGCACTATGCTAACATTTTCAAAAGAACAATTAATGGTAATTAGTTTATTTCCGTCCTGTGCATGCCAAAACTTATTTGATTTTGTAAGAGTTACTGTGTTTACAGTAAATTGATAATCACCTAATCTTCCAGTCTCTCCTACTTTAAAGTGAGATTGAGCATCTTTGGATTCTTGTATATAATCAGAAGCTTTTTTATGTTCTGATGAGTTTATATGCTTTGAGTTATATATTTCTACAACTCGTTTAATACCGTCACCAGACATATATGAGAGATATGGTTGAATATAGCGCCAATTCCCTGTTTTCTGCATGACCGCTATAGCTTTTGTATCTGCTTGGTTTTTTGAAATATCGGGTGTAACCTCCATGTTTTTGTTGCTATTATCACCGTTCATAGTCAAATTGACAGAGTTATCTTTACTATTACATTCAACTTTGAATTGCATATATTCTAACAATTCGCTCATCGGCATGTATAATTGAGATTTAGAACTTCCATCCTTTACAATTGAAATTAAAGGGTTTTTTAACTTTACCTCATTTCCATAAAAATAAACCTTAGATTTACTAATAGTTGCCGATTTTATTTCTCCTGCTGCAAAAACAGTGGAAACTCCTATTGTACCAATCACTAAGCCTAAAACTAAACTTTTAAAATCAAATTTTTTCATCTTTCTCCCCCCTTTTTTATTTGTTACTGTATAATATCTTACCATTTGATCTAACTAATAATAATTATATCAAATTTTAATGTAAATACATAACTATTTTTGAAAAATATAGTTAATATGTTTATTTACATATCATCTGATACCTTTTATATGCTTCTTAATTGCTTCAAAGGTTTCATCGCTGATGTGGTGCTCTATTTTACATGCATCTTCGGAGGCCACTTTTTCATCCACGCCCAGCGTAACGAAAAGACTTGTCAATAGCTTGTGACGCTCATAAATTTTGAAAGCTAATGCCTCGCCACTATCGGTAAAGGCTATATATCCATCGCTGTCAACCTGAATAAATTTTCCTCCCTTTAAAAGACCGATTGCACGACTAACACTTGGTTTGGTATATCCAGTATAATTCACTATATCAATAGCACGGACTTGTGCGAATTTATTTTTAAGAATTAAGATGGTTTCAAGATACATTTCTCCCGATTCTTGCAGTTGCATATACTTAATCTCCTTTGCTGATTTGGCTGACAGCAGTATAGCATATGAATATGAAAATTTCAATTGGTTTATCTGAAGAACTGTTGACAAGCAAGAAAAAATGCTGTACGGTAATTCTGGTTAGCAAAGGCTAACTGACTTGAGAGGGGTGGAGTGGAGATGAATAATTTGAAAGCTACACAAAGAGAGCAAAAGATTTACGGTAGCTTGGTTGAGATTATGAAGCGTGAAAACGACTGTACAGCCTATAGAATAATTGATAAAAGTGGCGAAGTAGTAATGACAAGTTACACCGTTTTTCCTGGAATTGAACTAATATATAATGATGTTCATATGCAGATTTGTAAAGTTGATGTTGATCCGCCCAAAAACATACTTGAAATCAATCATTGCTGTGAAGGACGTATCGAATGTGAATTTGATAATGGCGAATACCTTTATTTGTCCAAAGGAGATTTATCAATCCAAATTAAAGACGGATCCTGTCATAACTCCTATTTTCCTCTTAGCCACTATCACGGGATATCGGTAGCGATTGATTTAGAAGAAGCTCCAAAGTGCTTATCCTGTATTCTTGATGATGTTTCCGTTGACCCTGTAGAGCTTTCAAAAAAATTTTGCGAAGCAGATAAGTATATGGTAATGCGTTCTAAGCCTTGCTTTGAGCATATTTTCTCGGAATTATATACTATTCCCGGTCATATAAAGCGTGGATATTTTAAAATTAAGGTTTTGGAATTATTACTTTTTTTGAGTGGTGTAAATCTTGACTCGGAAAGGTCAGCACAAAAATACTTTTCAAAGTATCAAGTGGACAGAGTAAAAAGTATAAAAGAATACCTTGTAGAGAATATCTGCCAGCATATAACCTTAGACGAGCTGTCACAAAAATTTGATATTCCCCTTACCTCAATGAAAACATGCTTTAAGGGTGTTTATGGAACAACTATCTATTCATTTATCCGTAATTATAAAATGCAATCCGCGGCAATGCTGCTAAAGCAATCGGATAAAAACATTATTGAAATCGCAGGAATGGTGGGATATGACAATGGTAGCAAGTTTGCAAAAGCATTTAAAGAGGTTATGAATGTTACGCCAAAGGAATACCGCAATAATATTGTCCAAATGGAGCCTTTTTTAACCAAATAGAGCCGAAAAAGAAGCAATGATATATTAATATAGATAGTAAGTGTCGGGAACGGCACTTTAAAATAGAATAGGGGTTAGCCACCGCTAACTCGAACGGGGGTGAATTATGAATATTGTAATTGTCGGAGGAAATGAGGACGTGGTATGGAGAAATGCTTAACAATATGAATCATATAAAAGGATTATTCAGCAGAGGATTGGTCATCACATAAGGTAACCGACCCACTTTAAAGGAGAAGAACATGAAAAATAACAGTAATAAATTACAAGGTAAAGATCTAATCAATGTGGGAATTTTTACAGCAATCTACTTCGTAATTGTATTTGCGGTGGCTATGTTGGGGTACATACCTATATTAATGGCGTTGCTTTGCGTACTTGTGCCCATCATTGGTGGAATTCCATTTATGCTATTTCTTACAAAGGTCAAAAGATTTGGTATGGTATTGATTATGAGTATCATTATTGGAAGTTTGATGCTGCTTACAGGAATGGGCTACTATGCTCTGATAGTTGGAACTGTAAGCGGACTAGTAGCAGAACTTGTTCTAGCAAGCGGAAAATATAAAAGTACAACAAAAGCTGTGCTGACAAGCGGAATCTTTAGTATTTGGGTATGGGGCAATTTCGTTCCTTTCTTTACAGACATTAAAGGATATTTTGCTACACGACAGGACTATGGTCAAGAGTATATTAACAAGCTTACCAGCTATATGACGGGATGGATGTGTCCAACTCTTCTTGTAGCTGCCTTTGTTAGTGGAATTATAGGCGGATTTCTTGGAAGAGCAGTTCTTAAAAAGCACTTTACTAAAGCGGGGATTGCATAATTATGTTTGAGTTTCTTAGTATAAAATCCGATTCAAATGGGCTAAAACTAGATCCGAGGACAAAGTTATTATTGTTACTTACCATTGCAGTTTTTGTTGTTGGTGGAGCGGGCGGAGGTATAATAACCTACGCCCTTCCTTTATTGTCAGTAATACCATTATTGCTGCTGTTGTTGGCTAGGCGTTTTAAAATTGCGACAATTTATTTGATTATCTATGTTACGAGTTTCTCGGCACAGATCTTTCTGCTCCCAATGCTAAGCGGTATTTTGAGCTTTATTGTACTTGCTGTCTGCGGTATCCTTACACGTTTTTTGCCAAGTATTATGATGGGTATGTTCGTTGTTTCCACAACCACGGTAAGTGAATTTATTGCTGCAATGGAGCGAATGCACATTACTGATAAAATCGTTATTCCAATGGCTGTTATGTTTCGTTTTTTTCCAACAGTTGGGGAAGAAGCAGCTGCTATCAATGATGCAATGAGTATGAGAGGTATCAGATTTGGTGGTGGAAATCTATTGGCAATGCTTGAATACCGTTTGATACCACTTATGATTTGCTCAGTAAAAATTGGAGAGGAACTCTCAGCAGCTGCTCTTACAAGAGGGCTAGGTGCACCTGTAAAAAGGACGAATATTTGTAAAATCGGTTTTCATATACAAGATTTTATAGTAATTGGTTTATGCGCTTCTGCGTTTTTATGGTATATTCTATACACTTTTATGCTGTGAGGAGGGAATTGATGATAGAACTAAGAAATGTATCATTTCGATATATTGGAAGTGAACAGGAGAAAGGGTTAAGTAATATAAGTCTTAAAATCCAGACTGGGGAAGTAGTGCTTTTAGTTGGTGAATCTGGATGTGGTAAAACCACATTGACAAGGCTCATTAATGGGCTTATCCCCAACTATTATGAGGGTGAATTATTTGGAGATGTGACTGTTAATGGAAAGAAAATCAATGATATTCCGTTATATGAAACAGCAAAGCTTGTTGGTTCAGTATTCCAAAACCCTCGCACACAGTTTTTTAATGTAGATACCAACAGTGAGCTTGCGTTCGGTAGCGAGAATATGGGAATGGATGAAGGGAAAATAAAGCAGCGTATGAAAGAAACCATCAATACCTTTCGGATTGAGAAATTGATGAACAAAAGCATTTTCAACCTTTCTGGTGGAGAAAAACAAAAGATAGCCTGCGCAAGTGTTTTCACTTCTAGACCGGAGGTGTATGTTCTTGATGAGCCTTCCTCTAATCTTGATATAGCAGCGACAAGTGATTTGCAGGAGTGCATTGCACACTGGAAAGCAAATGGAAATACATTGGTGATTGCTGAACATCGCCTTTCGTATTTGAAGGATCTTGCAGACCGCATCATCTATATGAAAGACGGAGAAATTATGCATGAGTTTTCTGTTGATGAGTTTCAAAAATTAAGTGCAGCGTCTTTGTGCCACTTTGGACTCAGACCCTTTTCGATCACACAGCTTTTATCTGCGCAGAAGTCAGCAAATCTATCCCATGGAAAAGTGGATATTTCTGGTTTTAATTTTTCATACAAATATCAGTCACCTGCTATTGACATTCCTGAACTAAGTGTACCAAAAGGTGAAATTATTGCGGTTATCGGCCATAACGGTGCAGGAAAATCAACTTTTGCACGATGTCTTTGTGGATTGGAAAAAAGATGCAAGGGTATAGTAAGTATTAATGGTTATAAATGCAAAACCAAGCAACGGCTAAAATATTGTTATATGGTGATGCAGGATGCCAATCATCAGTTATTTACCGAAAGCGTTTTAGATGAAATTTTAGTCAGTATGGAAGCGCCAAATACAGAAAAAGCGGAGCAAATATTGAAATCTCTTGATTTGCTTGATATAAAGGAATTACATCCCATGTCCCTGTCTGGGGGACAAAAGCAACGTGTGGCTATCGCAAGCGCTATTGCTTCTAATAGAGAAATAATTGTGTTTGATGAGCCAACAAGCGGACTTGATTTGAGACATATGAATGAAGTTGCAAATAATCTTAGTGAGTTACAGAACTTGGGAAAAACGCTGTTTGTAATATCTCATGATCTTGAATTGATACTTGAATGCTGTACTTATGTACTACATATAGAAAATGGAAGGGTTTTTGATAAATATCCACTTGAGGCTGAAGGTAAGGAAAAACTACTGAAATTTTTCTATAAACCTATAAAACTTGCTGTCCAAATGGAGTCAAAGACGATTAAACAGAGCGGAATGTAAAATGAAAATATAATATTATGAAAAAGTAAAACTTTTATATTATTACAAGAAATATAAAAATCATAGTGGTTAGCAAAGTTTAGTCAAATAAATTTAGGAGGTATCTATTATGTACGAAAGGGAAAAAAGCCATATTAAACTGCTGGATTTTGCGGGTAAGTATAAACCACTTACTATTCTCGGCTGTATCCTGTCGGGCATTAGCGCAACGCTGACAATTATACCCTTCATCTGCATTTGGCAGGTTGTCCGTGAAATCTTCGCTGTTATGCCAAACATATCAGAAGCAAAGAATTTAGCTTTTTACGGATGGATGGCACTATTGTTCTCGATAGCTAGTATTCTCATCTATTTCGGTGCATTGATGTGCACCCATAAAGCAGCGTTTAGAGTGGCAAGAAATATGAGAAGTCAGATGCTTCATCATATTGTAAAGTTGCCGCTTGGCTATTTTGATGCAGAAGGTAGCGGAAAACTGCGCCGCATTATAGACGAAAGCTCTGGTCAGACAGAAGCATTTTTAGCTCACCAGCTACCGGATTTAGCAGGTGCATTTGTAACACCTATTGCAATGCTTGTATTGCTCCTTACTTTTAATTGGAGACTTGGTCTTATCAGTATTTTTCCAATGGCAATTGGTTTTCTCTTTATGAGTAAAATGGCAGGATCTTCTATGAAAGATAAAATGAGAGAATACCAAAATTCCTTAGAAGATATGAATAATGAAGCTGTGGAATATGTAAGAGGAATTCCTATCGTCAAGACATTTCAGCAAAGCATATTTTCTTTCAAGACCTTTCACGATTCTATTATGCGTTACAAGAAATGGGTTGTAGAATACACAATTTCGCTTCGTATGCCCATGGCATGCTTTACAACTTCAATCAATGCTGTTTTTGCGTTCTTAATTCCTGCTGGTATTTTGCTGATTGCTTCAGTTGTGAACTATCAAGCATTTTTACTTGATTTCATTTTCTATATTTTGTTTACACCCTTTTGCACAGTTATGTTGACACGCATTTTATTTTTAAGTGAAAATTCAATGATTGCAAAAGATGCTGTAAATCGTGTGGCAAGTATTCTGAATGAAAAACCGCTTGCAGAACCCCAGAATCCTGTGATACCAAAGGATGCAAGTATCTCATTTGAACATGTTTCTTTTTCTTATGCAGGGGCAAAGTCTCCGGCTATTGACGATGTATCCTTTTCCATCCCGCTAGGTGTCACGGTTGCACTTGTGGGCCCATCTGGTGGCGGTAAAACCACAGTGGCAAGTTTAATTCCTCGTTTTTGGGATGTGGATAGTGGCAAGGTATCAATAGGGGGTGTTGATGTTAAGAACATAGCTACAAGCGATTTAATGAACTATGTATCCTTTGTTTTCCAAGACACGCACCTTTTCAAGACAAGTCTCCTTGAAAATATTCGTTCCTCAAAACCCAGTGCTTCAAAGGAAGAGGTAATGAAAGCGGCTAAAGCTGCTCAATGTGAAGAAATCTTTGCAAAAATGCCAAATGGCATTGATACCGTAGTTGGAACGAAAGGTGTATATTTATCAGGCGGGGAGGCACAGCGAATATCGCTTGCCCGTGCGATTTTAAAAGATGCTCCAATTGTTTTACTTGACGAAGCCACCGCATTTGCGGACCCAGAAAACGAACATCAAATATATATTGCATTTGAAAAGCTGACTCGTGGTAAAACGGTGCTGATGATTGCGCACAGGCTTTCCACTATTAAAAATGCTGATTGCATTATGGTACTTAAGAATGGAAAAATTGAAGAACAAGGAGTGCATGACGAATTGATTGCAAAAGGTGACCTCTATGCAAAGATGTGGAAGGATTATCAATCTTCTATTGCATGGAAAGTTGCAAAGGAGGTAGTTTACAATGGTTAGATATTTGAAAAAGCTATTTGCATTAAGCGAGCAAGGCGCTAGGGACTTAGTTAAGGCAATTATTTCATGTACTATAACAGACATCAGCTTGATGATGCCAGTTGGACTACTCTATTTACTGATTTCTGAACTTGTTGGGCCTATTATGGGCAGTAAAAAAGTTGAGCCTAATTTATGGTTTTATATAGGTGCTTCTGTTATGATTTTGCTTGTTATTGGTATTTTTCATTATATTCAATATAACGCTACCTTCTTGGCATCCTATAAAGAAAGTGCTAATAAGCGCATTTTGCTTGCTGAAAAACTCCGCAAAATACCGCTTTCCTTTTTTGGAAAGCGTGACCTATCAGACCTTACTACAAGCATTATGGCAGATTGCGCAGGATTAGAAACTGCATTTTCTCACTATATTCCCGAACTCATAGGATCTATCCTTTCCATTATTATATGTAGTATCGGACTTTTCATTATGGATTGGAGAATGGCAATTGCACTGCTATGGGTTGTGCCTGTTGCCTTTTTCATCACAGCAGGCGGAAAAAAACAGCAGACAAAAGTAAACCTAATCAATAAGCAGGCGCAACTTGATCGTGCAGATGTGATTCAAGAATGCATTGAAACTGTGAGAGAAATCAAAGCAAACAATCAAACGGCAAGTTATCTTGCTAAGTTGGACAAACAACTTGCTGAAGATGAAAAAATTCAAATGAAAGCAGAACTTAACACAGCTAGATTTGTGGTTTCCGCACAAATGGTCTTGCGTATAGGAATTGCCACTGTTGTGTTGGTAGGATCAATACTTCTGCTGCAAGGGGATACAGACTTTTTAACCTTCCTTCTTTTTTTAATGGCTGCATCCCGTATATTTGATCCTCTTTCCAGTTCACTTATCAATCTTGCGGCTATATTTTCTACAATGCTTCAAGTCGATCGGATGAAGAAAATTGAAGAACAGCCCATACAAACAGGAAGCGAAAAGCCTACCTACAAGGGCTACGATATTATATTTGACAATGTTGGTTTTTCATACAACGATGGCGATGCTGTTCTTAGCAATGTTTCCTTTATTGCAAAGCAAGGCGAAGTAACGGCTCTTGTTGGTCCGTCTGGTGGGGGCAAAAGCACAGCGGCTAAGCTAGCATCACGTTTTTGGGATATTAATAATGGAACAATCACCCTTGGAGGAACGGATATAAGCAAGGTTGACCCCGAAGCGTTACTTTCAAATTATTCAATTGTTTTTCAGGATGTGGTGCTGTTTAACAACACGGTTATGGAGAATATCCGATTAGGAAAAAGAGGTGCAACGGATGAAGAAGTATTAGCTGCTGCAAAAGCTGCGCAGTGTGATGACTTTATTTGCAATATGCCAAAAGGGTATCAAACAATAATTGGAGAAAATGGTTCAGCACTATCCGGTGGCGAAAGACAAAGAATTTCAATTGCCCGTGCTTTGCTAAAAAATGCGCCAGTTATTCTTCTGGATGAAGCAACCGCATCTCTTGATGTTGAAAACGAAACTTTAGTGCAGGACGCTATTTCGGCGCTTGTGAAAAATAAAACAGTACTTGTCATCGCACATCGTATGCGTACTATTGCAGGTGCAGATAACATTGTAGTATTGGAAAGTGGGAAAGTGGCCGAGCAAGGTACCCATGAGGAACTCATAGCCAAACGTGGACTTTATAACAGGTTATGGTCAATACAATCGAAAGCAAGTGAATGGTCGCTATAATATGGATGGCTCTAACAGATTATGTTAGAGTCGTTTTGTTATTGTTTAGGAAAGTATACTTTTTTTGATATAATATATAATGGTACAAGGCAGATGAATCAAGTGTTTGAACGCAGATGTAATAATGCACTAAAAATATAATTTAAGGATATATTGATATGGATAAAGGAATAAAATGTGTTAAAGGGGGTTTGGAAAAATGAAAAAAGGAAGTTCAAATATACTTGTTTTAAAAGGCATTAATTTAATTGATGGTTTAACTGATAAGATTAAGGTAGATGTAACAATAATAGTACAAGATGGTATTATTACTGACATTGGGAAAGAAAGTGAAGTATTCATCCCTCAACAAGCTGAAGTGCTGTACCTTTCGGGCAAAACAGTTCTTCCAGGGTTAATAGACTCTCATTTACATCTCTCTCAATCTGGGGTTGATGATTTTGTAAAACCATATGCAGAAAGAATGAATACAAAGTTAATAAGAAATGCTTATTTAACATTAAAATCTGGTGTTACAACTATTAGAAATATGCCCGGAGGTTCAGGGAATTGTGTATTAAAATTTGGAGAAAAAGTAAAACAGGGTAAAGTTATAGGACCGAGAATTTTAGCATCTGGTCCTGCATTGGTACCCTCTTATGGTTATTTTAGTCTAAAAAGATTTTTCCCTTCCAACCCAATAATAATGTTTATACTGAGTCGGGGTTTTGGTGCACATGGCTTGTCTATAGACGTTGATAGTCAAAAAGAAGCAAAGGAAGCGGTTAAAAAGCTTAAAAAATACGGTGTAGACTTCATAAAAACCGTTACTCCGGGAGCATATATACCTTTTATTGAAAAGGATAAAGAATTTAAAGACGAATTATTAAAAAATGGGTTAAAGTTAGAAATGATTGAAGCAAGTATGAAGCCAGAGGTTTTAAGAACGATTGTAGAAGAAGCCCATAGAGAAGGGTTAAAAATAGCTGCTCACACAATTAGTTGGCCAGAAGATTTAAAGGAAGCAGTCAAGGCAGGTGTGGACAGTATAGAACATACTCCTCTTGGATTAATGGATGATGAAACATTTGAACTAATGAAGAGTAAAAGTATATATTGGGTGCCTACAGCATATTGTTTCTATAATTGGTCTGATTTTATAGATAATCCGGAACAATATAATAGTGAAGAGATAAAGGAAGCAATTCCTGAACCTTTTTATACGGTGGGGAAAAAGTCTTTAGACAAAGCCAGAGAAGGGATAAAATCTGGCAAAGACTCAATTTTGAGCAGATTCTATGCTGAAATTAAACCTTTTAAGGAAAAGTACTTTCCTATTAATTTCAGACATGCTTTGGATAAAGGAATTAAAATTGTAGCAGCCGTTGACGCTGGAGCATCTGGAGCATCCTGTGTTCCCCATGGCCAGTTGCATAAAGAGTTGGAGATTTTTGTAAAGCATGGCATGAGTGAATTTGAAGCTATTTTAACTGCGACTAAGAATGCAGCAGAACTATTGGGCCTGGAAAAAGAACTTGGAACAATTGAAGTAGGGAAAATTGGAGATTTCGTAGTATTAAATGCTAATCCGCTTAGTAACATATCAAATATAAAGAGTATAAATTGTGTGATAAAAGAAGGAACTGTGGTTTATAATAAGATTCAGTAATTGTAAGCAAAACAACACATAGCTAATGTCAATATTGTTTTTCCAAACTGTACAGAAAAAATGCACTATGCAGCACATAGTTAGGTACGGTTCGCCTCCGCCAGTAAAACCTTCGACTAATTAATAATTAGTCGGGGGTTTTCTTATGATTTAATTTAGTTGGATTAGAATGATGAAGTATGAACTCGAAAAAGAAGACAAGAGCGTAAATGAATTATGTTTCCTCAGACTTAAAGTGTCTGTGGAAATTTTTTTTGCGACCTTTTATCATTGAAATAATCAAACTTATATTAATGTAACAAAAATGTAATATTAATGAAATCTAAATCGATGGTTGCTGCAAATTATATTGTATATAATAAGTACATTAGATGGAGTTAAAACAATTAAATTTAAATTTAAAATAAAGAAAAAAGGGAGAGTTATAAATGAAAAATATATTAAGTGTAGAAAAAATTGAAAAGTATTATGGAAATAAAGATAATGTCACAAAGGCTATAGAGAGTATCAGTTTTAAGGTAGATGAGGGTGAGTTTGTTGGGATAATGGGACCATCAGGAAGTGGTAAAACAACATTGCTTAATTGTATATCAACTATTGATAATGTAACTACAGGGAAAATAATAATAAATAATAGTGATATTACTAGGTTGAAATCAAAAACATTAGATAAGTTTAGACAAAATGAGTTAGGTTTTATATTTCAAGATTTTAACCTACTAGATACTCTTACTGCTTATGAAAATATAGCTTTAGCATTAACAATAAAAGGTGAGAAAAGTTCAGAAATAGATGGGAAAATAAAATCAGTAGCAAAATATTTAGGCATTGAACTAGAACTAAATAAATATCCTTATCAAATGTCAGGTGGACAAAAGCAAAGAGTTGCTTCTGCAAGAGCAATAGTAACAGATCCATCCTTAGTACTTGCTGATGAACCAACAGGGGCGCTAGATTCTAAAACAGCTAGATTATTACTTGAAAAACTTGAAAGTCTAAACAAAGATTTAAAGACCACAATACTTATGGTTACCCATGATGCTTTTACAGCAAGTTATGCTCATAGAATCCTTTTTATTAAAGATGGAAAAATCTTTAGTGAGGTAGTAAGAGGTAAGGATACTAGAAAAGAATTCTTTAATAAAATTATAGAAGTTATAACTCTACTTGGGGGTGATGATAATGTATTCCAAAATAGCTGTAGGTAATGTAAAGAAGAGTTTTAAGGACTATGCTATATATTTCTTAACACTAACTTTAGCAGTTTGTATATTTTATAGCTTCAACTCAATTGGGTCACAAAAGGCACTTATACAAATGAAATCTGTATCTAAATTAATGAAAATTATGTCTTATGTGTCAGTATTTATATCTATAATATTAGGTAGTTTAATATTATATGCAAATAATTTCTTGATAAAAAAACGTAAAAAAGAATTAGGAATATACATGACACTCGGTATGGGAAAAAGAAAAATATCTATAATATTAGTAATGGAGACTTTTCTAGTTGGAGTTATATCTTTAATTAGTGGACTTATACTAGGAATTGGAGCATCACAAGGATTAGCCACCTTTGCATTAAAGTTATTTAATGTATCAATTAATGAATATAAGTTTACAGTTTCAACAGGTGCAATAGGTAAAACTGTATTATACTTTGGAATAATGTTTTTACTTGTTATGATATTTAATGTATTTGTTATATCTAAATACAAGATAATCGATTTATTAACAGCAGGTAAAAGAAATCAAGATATTAAATTCAAAAATTCTATTATATATTTAATAGCATTTATTTTATGCGTAATATCACTTGGGTTTGCATATAAATCAATACTAGAAGTAGGTTTAAATGTACTAGACCCTATGGTCCTAGTATCAATAGCTTTGGGAATATTAGGTACAGTATTATTTTTCTTTAGCTTATCTGGACTTATATTATATGTGGTAAAGAAAAATAAAAAGGTTTATTTTAAAGGGTTAAATATATTTGTAGTAAAACAGATAAATAGTAAAGTTAATACAAATTTCATATCAATGTCTTTAATTTGCTTAATGTTATTCTTCACAATAGTAAGTTTATCCATGGGAATAGGCTTTAAAACAGTTATGGATGCAGGAATTGAAAATGCAACGCCCTTTGATGCCAGCATATCAGTAACAAAAGTGGATGGAGGCTACAATATAGAAGATGTTCTAAAGAAAATTAATTTTAAAATAAGTAAAAATGAAAAATCCGTAGTTCATAATGAATATCTTATAGGTATGAACGCTAGTGATTTTTTAACAACAGGAGATTTTAAAGAAGAAAAGGTAGTTTTTGTTAAAATATCTGATTATAATAAAATTTTAAAACTTAAGAATGAAAAAGAAGTAAATTTAAATAAGGATGAAGTTTTAATTTTATCCAATACTGCTAAGTTTATGAATCCAATAAATGAAGAAATAAAAAAGAATAATAGAATTAACATTAAAGGAAAAGAATACCTAATAAAAAGTCCTAAAGCTATAGAAGAAAATCTTCAAACTGCTCATTTTACAGGTAGTTTTTTCAAAATAATTATAAATGATGAGTTTTTATCAGGTTACAAAATTAGTAACTCAGTACTTAATGTAAATTATTTAGATAAAAATAGAGAAAAATATAATAAAAAATATCAAAAACGCGAGGACTATGGTAAAGGTGGTACGATAATCGGTACCTCAAAGGATGGAGCTTATTCAGAAAAAATGGTAACAACAAATGTATTAATATTTACCATAATATATTTAGGTATTGTATTTTTAATAACTAGCATGGCAGTACTCGCTCTTCAACAATTATCAGAAGCTAGTGATAGTGTAGAAAGATATAAAGCTTTAAGGAGACTTGGTGCAAACGAAAAAATGATAGATAAAACAATTTTTGTTCAAACATTGATATATTTTAGTCTTCCAGTTAGTCTTGCATTAATTCATTCAGTGGTTGGGATTAAAGTAACTAGCGATTTAATAAATAGCTTACAAAAAACAAATATTAACTCTTCAGCATTAGTAGCAGCTTTAATATTTATTGTAATTTATTCAGGATACTTCTATACAACATACGTAGGATATAAAAATATTGTTAAGAGTAACTTATAAAGAGATTTATTGTAGACTTAATGCATATGTTTGTGTTGATGTATATAAACCAATGAAGAATGATGCAAATAAAGTAAGTAATAAATTAAAGAGGTATTTACTGAAAAGTAAGTATCTCTTTAAGGCGCTCCCCAAATGGGCATAATCTAACGGGTGAAAGTCCCGATTACGAGTTGATATATATATAGCCCTATATTTTATAAAATTTAGGATATGTTATGATATTAGGGTACAGGATAAAATAAGTAGGGAGGTACAAGTACATATGGAAAAAATTATTATTATTGAAGATGATGAAGTTATAAGAGAAGAATTACAAATTTTTTTTAAAAGATATGGATATGAAGTAAAAGCTCCTATAGATTTTAATAATATAGTACAATATGTTGAAAATGAGGATGCAGAACTTATATTGCTAGATATTAATCTTCCAGTATTTGATGGTTATTATATATGTAGAGAAATACGAAAAACTTCAGATGTTCCAATTATAATAGTTACAAGTAGAGATAGTGATTTAGATGAATTAATGAGCATGAATTTAGGAGCAGATGATTTTATAACAAAGCCTTATAATATAGAAATATTATTAGCAAGGATAACTAATATTTTAAGAAGAACAGGTGGAAGTTCAAAAACTAATAATATATTAAGCTATAGAGATTTCAATTTAAATCTTTTAAATGCATCGGTTATTTATAAGGATAAATGCTTGGAATTAACGAAAAATGAGGTTAAGATACTCTCTTACTTAATAAACAATAAGGGGAATATAGTAAAACGAGATTCGTTTATGGAATATCTGTGGAAATCAGATTATTTTGTAGATGATAGTACTTTAACTGTTAATATTAATAGATTAAGAAAAAAACTTGAAGATATAGGCATAGAAAATCCAATAGAAACAAGAAGAGGATTAGGGTATATAATGCTATGAGTATAGGTGAATTTATTAAAGAAAAAATGGTGGTAATAATATCTAACATGCTGCTATTTATCATATTAGCAGCTATAATGATTATTATTAATGTTAAATTCATTATAATTTCATTTGTTTTTTGTATTTGGTTTTTGCCATTAATTTCTTATATGGCTTTAGAGTTTATAAAATTTAAAAATTATTATGATGAAATTAATAACATATTAGAAAATTTAGATAAGAAATATCTACTTCCCGCGGTAATAAAGGAAGCGAACTTTATACAAGCACAAAAGTTAAATTCTATACTTAAAGAGATAAGCCGCGATATGCACGAAAATGTAAAAAAATATAAGGATATGCAGGTGGAATATAGAGAATACATAGAGACCTGGGTACATGAAATTAAAACACCAATAGCTTCTACAAAACTAATAATTGAAAATAATCGAGATGAAGTAACTAATAAAATAGATTTCCAGATAGATAGAATTGAGGGGTTTGTAGAACAGGTGCTTTATTATTCTAGAAGCGAGGATGTTAGTAAAGATTATATTATAAAACAAATTAATCTTGATAATGTAGTAAGAAATGTAGTTAAAAGAAATTATAGAGATTTTATTCATAAGAAAATAAAATTAGATATAAAAAATATTAATGAAATTGTATATAGTGATACGAAATGGACTGAATTTATTATTAATCAGATAATAGGAAACTCTATAAAGTACTCAAGTAGTAAAGAGCCAATGATAAGTATATATTCAATAAAAAAAGCTAATTCAGTAATGTTAACCATAGAGGATAATGGAGTAGGTCTTTTAGATAAAGACATAAATAGAGTGTTCGAAAAAGGATTTACGGGTGAAAACGGAAGAAAATTTAGTAAAAGTACAGGAATGGGCTTGTATCTATGTGAAAAACTATGTGCAAAACTGGGCTTAAAAATTACTATTGATTCTGAGGTGAATAAAGGAACTAAAGTTGCATTAATATTTCCTTTGTCTGGTATGGTAAATTTCACGGATGATTAAGGCTTCATATAATGCTCATACTATGGTGCCCTTTAGCTGTTTCCTCATTACAAATTTTTGCTTTGTTTCTGCATGAATAGTAAAGCCCAAGTTTTTATACATATCAACAAACCCCATAAAATGTTTAAGTTCATCTGTAGTTTCTTTTTCGGGATATACTTCAACATAATCATAACCATCATTCGTCGCGTCTTGACAAGCATATTGCAATAATTGTTTTGCTATTCCTTTTCTTTTCATATCAGGTGCAACAAGAAAACAATATATAGACTTTACTTTATCATTTGCGTCAATCTCCAATTCATTTACTTGTGGCATAAAACGATACCAGCCGATACAGTTCAAACATTCTGTCTTTGTATTTGCGTTACACCAACCAACGATACAACCGTTAAAATATGCTAAATATCCTTGCATTTTTCCGCTCCTAACATATTCAATAGCCATTTCTTTTCTTTCTTCACGCGATGGAATACCTGTTCCGAAACGGTGGTCGGCACTACACCAACACTCACAATAACAGGTATGCTCAGGGATATTGTCATCATGTGGCGTCGTCTCGAAAAAGTTTATATATTCTTCTACGTGAGCAGGTGTCAATTTTTTAATTTCAACATTCATTCCATTACCTCCACTAATATAAATAATCTGCCAAATTCCTATTTATTTGTCAGTTTGAAAAACGACTAACTTGAATGATAATACAATTATGTCTTGATTATAGGATAATTATAACATATATTACATACATTATCATCACGTTTTAGCAAAATTACAAAGTCTTTGATTTAGAAAATTTATGAACTAAGGCTAAACATAATACATATGAAATAGTAAAAGAATCCTGGACTAAGGTGAAGAGTTTTTTAGTTATATGCTATAATAATGGTAAAGAAGTATGGTATAGTTTTAAATGAATATATACAGTAAGGTGTGTATTATATGAAATGGGAAGACGCAAGAAGTATATATTAATAAATGGATACTGTTTGAAGCTATAGAAACATATTCGAAAGATGGTAAAAGAATTGTTCAAGACCTTTCTGTTATAAATTCTTATCAAGAGGGTAAGGAAGTACTTAAAGAGTATGCAGAAAAATATAAGAAGGACAAAAGCAGGAAAATCTATGTATGTCATACAAAACATGAAAAATTATTTATACAAGAAAGAACATGGATTGGAGTGCGAAAAAATGGAGGTTTGTAAGTATGAAAAATAAGTTAAAATTTATAATTTTATCTATTCTTGGATTTGTTTTTTTTCTAATGCCTTTTAGTATTAATGGAGAAAGTAAAATTGCTATATCTCACATAGTAAATTTTATTACAAGCAATATGCTTGATTCATTTATGAGTTTCACTATTATTTGTGCATGGGTTGTGCTAGTTGCAACTATTCTTTTTACCTTTTATTCTTCAAAAAATGAGTTTATTAATACAACATTCAAAGCATCACCTTTAAATGTTGTATTAAGGGTAGTTGGCTCATTTTTATACCTTATGGTGGTTAATAATTGGTTTCAAAACTATAAGTTTGCAGGTATAATTTTAGATGGCAATACTGGGGGGCTGATGGCAGGAGATGGTGGTCTTTTAACCACACTTTATATAACATTCTTTGTAGGTATTATTGCCCTTCCTTTGTTAACACATTTTGGTATTGTTGAATTTGTAGGTATTTTATTAGGGCCTGTAGTTAAAAAGTTGTTTAAAGTACCAGGCTATTCAACTATCGATGCCATTGCATCCTTTGTTGGTGATGGTACAATTGGTATTGTGGTAACGGATACCCAATATCAAAGAGGATACTATAATAGAAGAGAAGCTTATATAATTGCAACTAGTTTTTCTATTGTAGGTATAGCATTTGCTTCTGCAGTAGCTGAAGAGCTAGGGTTTGGGCATATTTTCCCAATATTTTATGGGTCTATTGCATTAGTAACTGTTATATTGGCTTTTATTACATCGAGAATGCCACTTAAGAAATTTCCACCAACTTATTATGAAGGGGTAACTCCTAGTATAATTGAGATTCCAAAAGATAAAACTGTTTTTGAGTATTCATATGAATCTGCAATAAAGCAGGCAGGAGATGCCAAAATTGGAGAAGTAATGATTCAGTCCTTAAAAAATATTGTTAACATATACGTTGGCTTCTTACCTATTATTATGGCGGTTGGAACATTATCTTTGGTAGTGGCAGAATATACCCAGTTTTTCAATATCATTAGTGCACCACTGGTATATTTCTATACTTGGATAGGGTACAGTAATGAAGTAGCAAAAGTCATGGCACCAGCATCGGTTGCTGGATTTGCAGATATGTATTTACCAGCTTTATTTATCAGTACATCGGCTTCTGAAGCCTCAAGATTCTTTATTGGTGTATTAGCATTTACCCAGTTAGTATTTATGTCTGAAACTGGAATGATTTTAGTTAAAAGTAAAATGGGTTTAAGCTTTTGGGATGTGACTAAAGTATTTCTTTTTAGAACTGCAATGTCTTTCCCGTTATTAATAGTTATAACAAATATTTTAGCTGCTTTAGGTGTAATATCGTTTTAATGAATAACGTTCTTTATATTTTGTTTTGGATAAGCTCCTTTTAGTGCATTGCACTGAAAGGAGCTTATTTTTATAAATTTCATTTAATTTGTATTTTTACTGAAATTATAATTCAAATGCTATACATAACAAGAGTGTAAACCAATAAAAAGTCATTATCATGAGATTACCATAGTCATAGCAACTGATATGGCTATAAATCAATCAGTCAATATATTAGAATTCTTTAAAATGAATTTATTGGAGTTAAGCTATAAATATGAGGATAAGTTAATTAAATTACAAAGACAATTATGTAAAATGGTGAGGCATAGCAATAATTATAAAAAACAAACTAAGAGAATAGCTAAAATTCATGAGAAGATAGCAAATATTAGAAATGATTTTTCAAATAAGTTGTCATGGCAAATTATTAACGATAATCAAGTAATAATTTCAGAAGACTTACAAGTTTCTAATATGATAAAAAATCATATACCTTTACACGATAGGTAGAATGGTGAATTTATAGTGAATCAATATAAAATATTTTGCGTTTGGCTTGTGAACTTTTTATCATCTTCTTGACAAACGCAGTTGGATTTTATATAATTAGTTTATATAAATGGTTTATATAAATAATTTATATAAACTGAAAGGAGCATATTATGCCAAAACAAAGAATCACAAAAGAAATGGTAATGGATGCGGCGTTTCAGATTTTGCGCCAGGGCGGCGAGGAACAAGTGCTGGTGAAATCAATTGCGACTGCGCTTTCCTGCTCGGTACAGCCGATTTACAGCTATTGCGAAAACATGGATGCGTTGCGGCAGGAGATTTCAGAAATGGCGGCTGACTTTATGCGAAACTATATCGGTGAGCATCTTAATAAAGAAAACCCGTTTGAGAGTACAGGCAAGGCATATATTTCCTTTGCAAAGGAGGAGCCGCATTTGTTCAAAAGCTACTTTTTGCGAAAGCGAAGCGGTATTAACAACTTTGAAGATTTATATGCCGCTGAAGCAGAGAAAAATATGGCGGTATATCTCGCAAAAACGCTTGGGATAAGTGAAAGCAGTGCAAAAAAACTTCATATGAATATGATTGTTTATAACATGGGGCTTTCGTTTATGATGATTTCGTCAGGGTGCAATCTTTCCGAGCAAGAGCTGGGTGGAAAGCTTGAGGGTGCATATAAAGCATTCTTGAGCATAGCAAAAAATGAAGGAGTGGCAATATGAACGCAATTGTAATCTATAAAAGCAAAACAGGTTTTACAAAAAAGTATGCGGATTGGATTTCGGAAGAACTTGGATGTCCATCGCTGCCTTACGGAGAATTTAAGTCTGAGATGATTCATGATTATGACTTAATTATATTCGGAAGCCGTATACACGCCGGAAAAATCGACGGATTTTCTAAATTTAAGCGAGTTTTGGGCGAAGGTAGTTCTGCTAAGTTGGTGGTATTTGCTACAGGTGCGACGCCTGCCGCAGTCGAAGATACAATTGATATAATTTGGAAGACTAACCTATCCGAAGCGGAGCGGAAAGATATCCCCCACTTTTATCTACAAGGAGGGTTGAATTACGAAAAAATGGGAGTTGGAGACCGGTTTATTATGAAAACGCTTTCCAAAATGCTAAGCAAGAAAAAAGCAAAAAAACCAGAGCAAAGCGGATGTGAAGCCGCGATTACAAGCTCCCATGATATTTCTTCTAAAGATTTTATTAAGCCGCTGATTGAATGCATTGCTGGAATGATGAGGATCTAAGTGCAACCAGTGTGCCAGGAAGCAGTAGTACTGATTTAGTTACTAAATATATAAAGTAATGTTATTGAACTTATGAAGTTATGAACTTAATGTAGGTAATTTGTAGTTGAGATGGGGGAAGGCTATTTTTGAAGTGTGACGTAAAAATGCCGTAAAATTACAATTGAATAATACGGTATTTTTAAGGGATTATTGGGCTTTATTGTTTATGACATTTTATAAGAAGAATCTTTCGCTATAGAGGGGAGTATTTGGGCAGACATTATTCTAGCTTTTCAAGGATGAGAAAGAGACTTGACTCGTCTACTTCCTCAATGCGATAATAACACCCTGACTCCTCTCCTAGTTTTTTAAGTGCATCCTCTGAAAAAGTGATAGCAACAAACCCGTCCTTGCATACGATTGTGCCATCCTTCGTTTTTTCCAAATCGATTTCTCCAAGCAAACCATTATCCTCCTGCTCATGGAACCAGGTCAACCGATGCTTCCAAAATTTTAGACTATATGTACTGAAATAGGCCTTCCCCCCAGGAGTTAGTACCTTCATGCATTGTTCAATCAGATGCATAGGCTGTCCTTTCATCGCTGATAAACCGTTTTGCAAGCACAATACGACATCAAATTCCTCACCAAACTCAAGGTTGTAGGCATCCATCAATTGAATGTTACAATTCGGGCATGCTTTTATATAATCCTTGCCAAGATCTACTGTTGACTCTGAGATATCAATTCCTACAACGCTGTCTGAGAAAGACGCCAATTTCTTAATGATACGTCCGTATCCGGCTCCAACCTCCAGCACTTTCTCGTTGCCATGCAAATTCCGGCACACAAAATCAATTTCTTCATCCAAATAACGCTTGATCCTTGGATACTTTGTCTGGTAGACTTGAAAAAGCTTCGTAGAGTTTAAGTTCTGTATATAGTAGTTACACACAATCCCACCTCCTAGTTAAAATTAATTTTTATGTTTCCATACTATACAATTTCCACTTAACTTAAGGATAATTATACCATATTGCAGAACTATTTCATCCGTTGAAAATATCCATACGTTCTTCCTGTAGAATAATTAGAATTAATATTATAGCTAAGTATAAAGTCTTATTTTATATGGTACATTATTTACAGCAGATATGGGTTTTAACATAATGAATCTAAAAGTTAGTTATGTGTATTTTGTTAAGCAGAGCAAAGTATAAAAAGATTGCAGCAAAGTTGTTCTTGGCTGATTTTAACTTCATTGTTATGAAGGGGTGTGCACTTTTTAGCGGAAACCCCATACAATTTAGCGATAATAAAATTAATTACTTCATTAATATAGTCAATAAATTGTATCAAAATCATAGTCAGTAGACATGAGAAAACTTAGATATTGATACAATAGAAAATATTTAAAATTAAGGGGGTTTTATTGTTTTTTGGGTGGAAATACAGTGATTAGGTATAGTAAAGAGCATCTGCATTTAAGCAGGTGTTTTTTATTGTATAGGGAACAACTTGGATTATCTTTCTCTTACTGATTAGCTTTAGCTAGTTTAAAGTGGAGGTTTGTGAGTTTTTTTTTAATATATGAAGTACAAATAGGGGGAGAATTACTTAACCAGGAGTATCATAATGCGGAATATTGAATTATTTGCACTTATATGTAGGAATGTGAAGATAGTTTAGATAGGTGACCTATTGGATGAAATTGCACTCTTATATATATGATAGAATACTCCTTGTCGTCACATGATGGCAAGCAAGTTGGTCTTTGAAAATTAAACAGAGAAATAGGTAAAATAGCGAAATAACATTTCGCTTGACAAGTTAATTACTTTAGATAAAAAAGTAATTTTAGTCGTAAGACTAAAAAGTATGTAATGAGCTTGCGTAACAACTTAACAGTTGTCGCAGATTATTCATTTCAAATAAAAAGTGTAAACTTTTAAATT
>NZ_JBOITL010000012.1:0-23557 GCF_050717515.1 Clostridium sp.
CAAGCTCATTACATACTTTTTAGTCTTACGACTAAAATTACTTTTTTATCTAAAGTAATTAACTGGTCAAGCGAAATGTTATTTCGCTATTTTACCTATTTCTCTGTTTAATTTTCAAAGACCAACTGTTGTTGTCATCATGTGACGACTTTTACATTATAATTCTTTTTTTCCTTATTGTCAACTGTTTTAAAAACACTTTGATAACAAATTTATAATTTATCACTGTGAACTTAAAATTAATTTAAAACCGTTTGTTTCAGCGACAATTAATATAATATCATATGTTTAAAGCTCCCACTGTTTAAAATTGTTGATTATATGAATTTATTCTCATATTTATAGCTATTTCTTCAATATATGGACTTTTACTTATAATGATACGCTAGGAGCATTTGATGTGCATTTAACGACATTTCAGAAGGAAAATCTCCCATTGCTATAAGTTCTGGGGGGATAACAATTAAAAATTGTTATCCCCCCAGAACTCTTATTAAATCATTGCCCATATACTCCCATACTATAATGCCATTATTATTTCCTTATATTCATTACCTCTTACTTCAAAATTTTCAAACATATCGAAACTTGCACATGCTGGAGACAATGTTACTATATCATTAGGCCTTGCAACTTCTTTAGCCTTATAAATTGCATCGTTAAAATTTTCCGCTAGTATAATTTCTAAAGAAATTTTCTTTTCTTTCAATACACAGTCGAAAACTTCCTTTATTTTATATTTAGTATCGCCTACTAATATTAGTGTTTTAATATTTGAGTAGCCTTGTTCTGCTAAAGGTTCAAACGGGATTTGTTTATCATATCCTCCTGCAATTAGTATAACCGGTTTTTCAAAGGCTTTAATACTTGCTATAGTCCTTGTTGGACTAGATGCTATCGAATCATTATAATACTTAACTCCATCTACTTCCCTCACGAATTCACCCCTATGAGGCACCCCCATAAAGGTAGTAGCTACTTCTCTCATGCTCTCAACTGATACTTCATCCTCCGTTGCACAAAAGGCAGTTAACATATTTGCCACATTGTGTATCCCTTTTATCTTTATTTCTGCGCGGCTACATACTTCCTTATTCATAATGAACAATTTATCATTTTGAAAATATGCACCATCTTTTAACTTCTCTTTTAAACTAAAACATTTAACTTTTCCCTCAGCTTCTTTTCTGAGTTCATAAGTCAATGTGTTATCCTTATTAAGTATAAGGAGATCTAACTTACTTTGATACTTAAATATGTTCCTCTTTGCATCTATATATTCTTCCATATCCTTATGGATATCCAAATGATTCGGACTTAAATTTGTTACTACAGCTACATCTGTAGAAACATTCATTGTCATAAGCTGAAAGCTTGATAATTCCAATACTACTTTATCATCTTTGTTTATTTCTTCAATATTTGCAAAAAGTGGAGTTCCGATATTCCCTCCAACCCAAGTTTTATATCCTTCTTTTTTTAATATATTATATATTATTGTAGTTGTAGTTGTTTTTCCATCACTACCAGTAACACCAAAAATTTTTGCAGGACAATATTTTATGAACTCTTCCATTTCCGATGTTATATAAGTTCCTTCCTGTTTTGCTTTTAAAAGAGCAGGATTATCTATTCTTATAGACGGTGTTTTAAAAATAACATCAAACCCTGTTAAGTCATCTAAGTAATGTTCCCCTAAAACTAGCTTTACACCACCTTTCTCAAAGTCTGTTGCAACTGGCCCAAGCAAACTATAAGTTTTTTTATCGAAAGCTGTAACAACGGCCTGCAGCTCCACGAGGAACTGTATTAAAGGAATGTTACTAACTCCTATACCTACAACTCCAACTTTTTTTCCTTTTATAAACGCTTTAAATTCGCTGAAATTCTTCTTCATATAACCCTCCATGCAATCTTCGTATATTTGATATTATATTATTAGTTTCAAAAATTTGTTTCTCCTAATTATAACACTTTAAAGATTACAGTAGAATGCACTTTTTGCATAATGTAAATATTTTTAATTAAATCTATTCTATAAAAAAAATAGCCTATAGTATAAATATAGCTTATTAAAGCTGATCTTATACTATAGACTATCCTCTTAGTTCAAACTAACAATTACAATTTAAAATTGTATTTTTTCTTCTATAAACTTTTCTAACTCATTTATATTTAATCTTATTTGATCCATTGTGTCTCTATCTCTAACTGTTACAGTATCGTCTTCTAAAGTATCAAAGTCCACAGTTATACAATACGGAGTTCCTATTTCATCTTCTCTTCTGTATCTCTTTCCTATGCTTCCAGTTTCATCATAGTCTACATTGAATTTTTTGCTTAGCATAGCAAAAACTTCATTAGCTTTTTCTGATAATTTTTTACTTAGAGGCAAAATAGCTACCTTAAATGGTGCAAGTGCTGGATGTAAATGAAGCACGGTTCTCACATCTCCATCTTTACCGCCTTTAACTTCTTCTTCATCATATGCATTAACCAAAAATGCAAGTGCAACTCTATCTGCTCCTAAAGAAGGTTCTATACAATAAGGTACATATTTTTCATTAGTTATAGGATCTAGATAGCTCAAATCGTTTCCTGAATGCTCCATATGTTTCTTTAAGTCATAATCAGTTCTATCAGCAATTCCCCATAGTTCTCCCCATCCAAAAGGAAACAAGAATTCTATATCGCAAGTTGCATTACTATAGAATGATAATTCCTCTTCGCCATGGTCTCTAAATCTTAAATTTTCCTTGCCCATCCCCAAATTATATAAGAAATTAGCACAAAACTCTTTCCAATATGCAAACCATTCTAAATCTGTACCTGGCTTACAGAAAAACTCCAATTCCATTTGTTCAAATTCTCTTATTCTAAAAATAAAATTCCCTGGTGTTATTTCATTTCTAAAAGCCTTTCCTACTTGGCCTATACCAAAAGGAACCTTTTTCCTTGTAGCTCTTTGAACATTTTTAAAATTTACAAAGATACCTTGAGCTGTTTCTGGTCTTAAATATATTTCAGATTTACTTTCTTCAGTTGTTCCCTGAGAAGTCTTAAACATTAAATTAAATTTTCTAATATCAGTAAAATTTTTCTTCCCACATTTAGGGCATACTATCCCCTGTTTTTCTATATATTCTTTTATTTCCTCGTTTGTCCATCCATCAGCAGTAGCTACTTCTGCTCCCTGCTCCGTCATATGGTCTTCTACTAACTTATCTGCTCTAAATCTAGCTTTGCAATCTTTACAATCCATTAGTGGATCTGAAAATCCTCCAACGTGGCCTGTTGCAACCCATACTTCTGGATTCATAAGTATAGCGCAGTCTACACCCACATTATATGGGCTTTCTTGAACAAATTTTTTCCACCAAGCTTTTTTAATATTGTTTTTAAATTCAACACCTAGAGGACCGTAATCCCATGAGTTAGCAAGACCTCCATATATATCGGATCCCGGAAATACAAATCCTCTGTTTTTACATAAACCAACGACCTTATCCATGCTTTTTTCAAATTCCATGTTAATGCCTCCTAATTTTTTAATAGTGTAATGCTACTTTAGATCATATGCTTATATTTTAAGTACAAAAAAAAGACTATACCTTAAGGGACGAAAATCAATTCCGCGGTTCCACCCTTATTGGCACAAGCCCTGCTCTAAGTTCTATACACTCAAAAGTTCCTTTCATAATAACACTTTGATTGCTTACACTAGCCACAACCTCTCTTAAAAAGTACTACTACTACTCTTCTTTATCATAGTGAAATATTTCATTATATTAATATTATACTAAACTTCATGCTATTGTCAATAATGGCATACAATAATCTAATAAATTTATCTCATTGCAAAAAAATAATTTTATTATTAAGTTCAAAAAATAAAAAAATAAAAAAAAATTGGCTCCGCGAAAAGGATTTGAACCTTCAACCTATCGGTTAACAGCCGAGTGCTCCACCGTTGAGCTATCGCGGAATAATATTTTTTAACAACAATATCATTATAACATAAACAATTAAAAAATCAATAGTTTTCATGTTTTTTATTATAATTTCGTTAATATATGCAAAAAACATAAAAGGATATTCTAGATTAACTAAAATATCCTTTTATATAATTTGTTTAAACTACTGAATTGGTTTCATTGTAGGGAATAGGATGACATCTCTTATTGAAGCGGAGTCAGTTAAGAACATTACCATTCTATCAATGCCTATACCTAGCCCTCCTGTTGGAGGCATTCCTGTTTCTAATGCACTCATAAATTCTTCATCTATTAAATAAGCTTCATCATCGCCTAGTTCTCTTTCATTTGCCTGTTGCATAAATCTCTCTCTTTGAACTACTGGATCATTTAATTCTGAGTATGCATTACACACTTCACGTCCAAATACAAAACCTTCAAATCTCTCTGTATACTCTGAATTTCCTCTCTTCTTCTTAGTAAGAGGTGATATTTCTACAGGATAATCACATAAGAATGTTGGCTCTATTAAATGCTCTTCTGCATATTCTTCAAATAGCGCATTTAATATATCTGCTTTTGAACAATCTTTTATCTCTTTTTTAAATTCTAAATGCTTTTCTTTAGCTATTTTTCTAGCTTCATCATCAGTATTAATTAGTGCAAAATCTACACCTGAATACTCTTTTACTGCATCTACCATAGTAATTCTTCTCCATGGTGGAGTAAAGTCTATTTCAGTGCCTTGATAATTGACCTTTGTAGTTCCATGGATTTTCTCACAAACATAAGCAACCATATTTTCCGTAATTTCCATCATATCATTATAATCTGCATAAGCCTCATATAGTTCTATCATTGTAAACTCTGGATTATGTCTTACATCCATTCCTTCATTTCTGAAGTTTTTACCCATATCATATACCTTTTCAAAACCAGCAACAATAAGTCTTTTTAAATATAACTCTGTTGCAATTCTAAGATACATATCAATGTCTAGGGTATTATGATGAGTCATAAATGGTCTTGCTGCAGCGCCTCCTGCTATTGGAGCTAAAATCGGAGTTTCAACTTCTAAAAATCCTTTATTATCTAAGAATTCTCTAATATATCTAATTATTGCTATTCTCTTCATAAAGGTATCTTTTACTTCTGGATTCATTATTATGTCTACTTCTCTTTGTCTATATCTTAAATCAGGATCCTTTAAGCCATGCCATTTTTCTGGAAGTGGTTTTAAAGACTTAGCAATAAGCTGGAAATCCACTATATGTAGTGATATTTCACCAGTTTTTGTAACAAAAGGTGTTCCTGTTATGCTTAAAAAATCTCCTATGTCAAAAGTTTTATATTCTTTTAATTTTTCTTCGCCTACATCATCTATTTTTATGTAAAGTTGAATCTTACCATATCTATCATGAACATCAGAAAAACCTGCCTTACCATGAACTCTTTTAGACATAAGTCTACCTGCTACAATAACTTGTGTACCTACTAATTTCTCATAGTTATCTTTAACCTCTTGTGATGTATGAGTTCTTTCAACTTTGTATACATCAAATGGATCCTTACCTTGCTGCTGCAAATCAGCTAACTTACGTCGTCTTATAGTTACCTGTTCATTATATTTAGATTCAAGTTCATGTAAGTCTTTTTCTTCAATTTTTTCTTCGTTTGACATTGATATCCCTCCTGATTTCCTCTAGCACAGAAAAAAGCATTAATACCTTAGTCTGCACTATTGCTTATGTATGTATATTTCTTTAGGGTACCTAGCAACAATAAATTGTTAGGTACCCTTATACAGTATAAAAAATTAAATATAAAAAAACTAACCTCGTTTAACTTCTAATACTTCGTATTTGCTGATACCATCAGGAACTGTCACTTCTATAATCGCTCCTGCTTTCTTTCCTACTAATGCACTTCCAACTGGTGATTCATTTGATATCTTATTTTCCATTGGATCTGCTTCTGCTGAACCTACAATATAAAATTCAACTTCCTCATTAAACTCATAATCCTTAACCTTAACTATAGAACCTATACTTACTACATCTTTTTCAATTTCATTTTCATCTATAACGCTTGCATTTCTAAGCATATTTTCTAATTGTATTATTCTACCCTCAACAAATGCTTGCTCATTTTTAGCTTCATCATACTCTGAGTTCTCACTCAAATCCCCATACCCCAAAGCTACTTTTATCTTTTCTGTTATATCTTTTCTCTTTACGGTTTTAAGAAGCTCTAATTCATCTTCTAATTTTCTTATCCCCTCATAAGTCATTACATATTTTTTTGGTTCACTCATTTCTTTCTCCCCTTTAAAATTTTTATTAAATAATCTAATAACTATCCATAAAACCGCAATAATGTTTTTCTTAAACACTATCATATTCGCATAATTTATAAAATATTCTCACTCTACAATTTCTCTGTACAATTTTATATACTCAAATTAATGAATTATTGGGGCTAAAATTCATTATTAGAATAACAATCCATATAACCATATTAGCACATTATAAATCAGCCCATTAATATTGTCAATACGCCAGGCGAAATTATACTAATATATTACATTATTGTTGAATTTTATTTCTTTTAAATATATACCATTATATTTAAGAGCTTTTTCAATATCATTCTCTTGCATTTGGCATAATATCGCTCCTATGAGTTCCATGGAAAACCCAACTTCAAAAGAGTTCCAAGGTACATGATAGTTTACATCATTTATAGCAATATTATTCCTTGGCGCTCTCATACTATTATCTAGAAGCCATAGTAATTTGCCTGAACTAAATTCATAATCACTACAGGAAATAATAAAATCTGCTATTTTAATAGCATAGAGTTCATCATTTGTTACAATAGGTGATACACCAAAATTAGCAATAATATAATCTGCCAATTTTCTGGCTTTAACTAAATCCCATGACAAAAATATAATATATTTGCTTTGCTTTGCCAGTTCCATAATAATATTATAGTTTATCATGTCGCTGGCATCGCATACCAGAATACAACTATTTTTAAGACTCTTATTTCTCACCCTAAGCATAAGTTGTATACTTTTTATAACACTAAAAGCCAAAAACCTTTTTTCAAATAGATTAAAGTAACTGTAATCATAGGGTCTTAGTGTTTTTAATGATAATTGCGCTCCTTTGCATTTACATATCTTTTTTGCATAAGTTAAGTTATTTAAGTATGCACTTTTATTAAAATTAGGCGGAAGTCTTACACTTGTCAATTTAATATCTAGTTCTTTAACATACTCATTACTTATTAACTTTATCTTTCGTTTATCTTTAATTTTACTTAAAAATCCGAATTCATTATAGGAATTACCAATATCTGAAGTTACACATAAAATCGGCTTCATAAATATGCACCTTGTAAATTAATGTACTATTATCTTATTCACTATTAATTATATAAATTCATAATTAAATTAAAAAATTACGGAGTTACCGTTTTTAAATACTCTTTATAATCTAAAAGAAGTTTCAATACATCTTCATATTTAGTTTTAGTATTAATTTTTTCCTTTATTTCAGTACAGTTGTTAAGACCTTTTACATACCAAGCTGTATGTTTTCTCATTTCTCTAACCGCTTTAATTTCTTCATAATATTTCGTGGCTAAATCTAAATGCCTTATGCACATATCTATTTTTTCCACCGCAGTAGGAAATATTACATCTTGACCATTTATTGCCTGCATAATTTCTCTAAAAATCCAAGGATTACCCCTGGCCCCTCTTGCAACCATTATAGCATCGCAACTTGTAACTTCCTTTATTCTTATAGCATCCTCTACAGAAAACACATCACCATTGCCTATTACAGGAACTTTAACACTTCCTTTTACATCCCTTATAATATCCCAATCAGCCTTACCTTCATACATTTGCTCGCGAGTCCTACCATGTACCGCAATAGCATCTATTCCAGCATCCTCCATGTATTTAGCAAATTCTACAGCATTAACACTATTTGAATCAAACCCTTTTCTAAACTTTACTGTAACAGGCTTTGTAGAAACTTTTTTCATTTCCACTATTATTTCAGCCGCAAGCTTTGGATTTTGCATCAAAGCTGACCCCTCACCATTTTTTACTATCTTAGGCACAGGGCAACCCATGTTTACATCAACCATACATATATCGGGTCTTGCATTGAAGATTTCACAGGCACTAGCCATAATTTTAGGATCATTCCCAAATATCTGGATAGCTACTGGTTTCTCATTTTCTGAAATCTGCATAAGAGCCTGCGTATTGCTACTGCCATAATATAACCCTTTAGCGCTTACCATTTCAGTATATAAGAGACCACAACCTAATTCTTTGCATAATCCTCTAAAGGCAATATCCGTAATTCCTGCCATAGGAGCTAAAAAAACATCATTTTCGAAGTGGATATTTGATATTTTCATTAAATCACCTATTCCCTATTTTTTTCATAAATCATTCTAAGACCTTCTAATGTTAAATAAGGATGGAACTCATCAATAGTAGAACAATCTCTGCTTATTAATTTAGAAAGCCCTCCTGTTGCCACTACAAACGGCTCTTCTTCTCCCATATTAATCATTTCGCTTTTCATTTTATTAACAATATAGTCTATTTGGCCAATATATCCATATATTATGCCAGCCTGCATGCTTGAAACAGTATTTTTACATATAACTGTTTCTGGTTTTATAAGTTCCACCCGTGGTAGCTTGGCCGCTCTCTCAAATAGGGCTTCAGAAGCTATTTTAATGCCAGGGCATATAGTCCCACCTAAATAATTGGCATCTTTACTTATAGCACAAAAAGTTGTGGCTGTTCCAAAATCTATTAAAATCAATGATCTTTTATAAATCTCATGGGCTGAAACAGCGTTAACAATCCTATCCGCACCTACTTCTTTAGGGTTATCATACTTTACATTTATTCCCGTCTTAACTCCTGGACCCACTACCATTGGTGTCAGTTTGAAATATTTTCTTATCATATGTTCTAGCGAATACATAATATTAGGAACAACTGATGAAATTATAACTCCTTTTATGTCTTCTATCTTTATGTTTCGCTGGTAAAACAATTGCATTACTTGAATTCCATATTCATCAGCAGTTTTTTTTGCATCAGTAGATAATCTCCACTCTACAAGTAACTCTTTTCCCTTAAAAATCCCTAAAACAGTATTAGTATTTCCAACATCTAAAACTAAAATCACTTTATACACCGCCTATATAATATAAAGCAGCGTGTACGCTGCTTTATGTTTTTTCCATTGCTAAAAATAGAAGAATAGCATATAGGATATGGGTTTTAACTATTCTTAATTTAACAATTTAATTTTAACAACTTGACCATATTTGTCAAGTTAAATTTTTATAAGAAGTTTTATCCTGATAATAAGTTTTATATAAAATAATATTTCATTATGTTATTTTATTGGTATTTCATATTGGATTTCGTCTAATATTTGTTTCTGATCATTTAACAAAGTATATAATTCTAATTTCATTGTACCTTCTTTTTCAGCGCTTAAAAAACTAGTATATAGGTTAACTAAGTCTTTCTCACAATTTACTATATTGTTCCCCCTAAGCTCCGCTTCCTTAATAATTGAATTACTAGAAATCTGCATTTTAACACTGCCTTTCTAAATATTTTTGGAGCTCCGAAATATGTAGATCATGTTTTATGGCTAATTCTTCACATAGACTTACTGCACCTTCATTGCCAATAACATTTGCAAACTCCCTATATTTATTTACAATGTCCTTCTCCTTTTGAATTAAACTTTCAATTGAGCTTTTCTTATTCATCATAAAATACCAACTCCTTTTCTATATTATTCTCCAAAAAAAAAGGTATATTCAATTTTATAAATAATACATATATTTTTTATAAAATAAATAAAACTCTCTATCTGTTATTAGATAAAGAGTTTTATTTTTAACAAATTCAAAAGATACATGCCTTCCTACTATTTCCCAAAAATAGTTAGCAGAATACCTGCTGCAACAGCAGTTCCAATTACTCCTGCTACATTAGGACCCATAGCATGCATAAGCAAAAAATTACTTGGATCTGCTTTTTGTCCCTCTACTTGAGACACTCTGGCTGCCATAGGCACTGCTGAAACTCCTGCTGAACCTATTAATGGATTAACCTTACCCTTTGTAACCTTACACATAATCTTTCCTATTATAACTCCCGCTGCAGTACTTATAGCAAAAGCAACCATACCTATAAGAACTATCCCTGCTGTTTGCCAACTTATAAATACATCTGCATTTGCTGTGGCACCTACAGTTAGACCTAAAAATATAGTTACTATATTAATCAATGCATTTTGAGCTGTATCAGATAATCTTCCCACTACCCCTGATTCTTTAAATAGATTACCTAACATAAGCATACCTATCAATGAGGCTACTGATGGAAGCATTAATACAACTACTATTGCAACCACTATTGGAAAAATGATTTTTTCAATTTGCTTTACTTGTCTTAATTGTCCCATTTTAATAGTTCTTTCTTCCTTCGTAGTTAATAATCTCATTATAGGTGGTTGTATCAAAGGCACTAAAGCCATATAGGAGTAAGCCGCTACCGCAATAGGCCCTAGAAGATGACTGGCTAACTTAGTAGTTAAGAAGATGGCTGTAGGGCCATCTGCTCCTCCTATGATTCCTATTGAAGCTGCTTCCTGGGGTGTAAACCCTAAAAGTGTTGCACATGTAAACGCAAAGAACACTCCAAACTGAGCACCAGCTCCCATAAGTACACTAGATGGATTTGCTAAAAGCGGTCCAAAATCTGTCATAGCTCCTACCCCTAAAAATATTAGAGGTGGATATATATCTAGTTCAACACCTTTGTATAAGTAATAAAATAATCCTCCTGGCTCGTTACCATGTGGAGCTGCCATAATGTTAGACATTGGTAAATTAACCAAAAGCATACCAAAAGCTATTGGTAAAAGAAGTAGCGGCTCAAACTTTTTTGCTATAGCTAAGTATATTAGCAAGCACGAAATCCCTATCATAATAAGATGTGGTCCATCCAATTTTACAAAGCCAGAAGAAAGCCACAGGTCCTTTAATACTTGTAAGATATCCATTTATATTACCTCTCTCCCTTGTTACTGAATAACTGCCAGTATATCACCTGTATTAACACTTGCTCCACTAGTTACACCTACTTCTAGAATTTTTGCATCCTGTGGCGCCATAATTTCATTTTCCATTTTCATAGCCTCTAATACAAACAGTACTTGTCCTTTTTTAACGTTATCACCAGTACTCACATTAACTTTAAGCACAGTTCCTGGCATTGGAGATTCTATCTTCTCACCAGAGACTCTTGTTTTCTTCACTTCTGCCTTAGGTGATGGTTTAGATTTTGCAGGCGTCTCCTTTGTTACGGCTATCGGTGCCAAACCACTAGCAAATTCCCCCACAATCTCTTCAACTTCTACTTCATATGAAATTCCATTAACTTTTACATTGTATTTTTTCATTTTTACTCCCCCTAACTATGTCTTTAATTATCATCCACCAAGCTGCTTATCACCTTCGACGATGCAATATTACCAACTTCATAAAAAAATTATATCCCCCAAACTGATTTGTTATTTATTCTTTTAATTGACTTTATTTTTAAATTTGATTGTGGTATATCTAGGTAAGTAGCTAAAACTGCGGCTATTGCTGCTACTACCTCTAAATCATCTTCTGGTTCAACTTCTTCTATTTCTTTCGCTTCCTTATAGTTTATATCTACCTTATTGTTGATACTTTTTTTTGATGCAAAATTTATTATATAACTTTGCAGTTTAATTATATATTGTAGAATAATCAACAAGGCAAAAACTATTGTCATGGCTACAAACGTAGTACTTAATGCATCTAAAACTGACAATTTCATACATCTATTCCCCCTATATTAAAGTAGTTCCATGTTTTTTAGGGTACTTTATCTCTCTCTTACTATGGAGCATATCTAAACTTGCAAAAATTCTCTGTTTTGTCTCTGAAGGCATAATAACATCATCTATAATTCCCTTTTCTGCTGCACTATATGGACTAGTTACCTCCTCTATATGTTTAAGTATCATTTCTTGTTCTTTTAATTTAGGATTTTCAGATTGTATAATTTCATCCTTGTGTAAAATTTTTATTAATGTTTCTGGCTGAGTTACTGATATTTTAGCAGTTGGCCATGCATATGACACGTCAAAAGCTACTTCTTTACTTGCAAGGGCTAAATATCCTGCCCCATAAGCTTTCCCAATAATTAGAGAAACCTTTGGTACTGTTGCTTCTATTAATGTATATATCATTTTTGAAACATGAGTAGATAATCCATTTTGCTCTTCAGTTAAGCTAACTGCAAATCCATCAGTATCTACAATACTTAATATAGGAATATTGTAGCAATCACATATCTTAACAAACCTACTAATTTTTTCTGAAATTCCAATATTTAAATTTGTATGTTGTTTTTCTGCATTGGTAATTATGCCCGTAGTTATACCATTTATTTTAGCTAAGCAAGTTACAATACTAGGCTCCCAGTTATTATTTAATTCTATGACACTATCTTCATCAGAAAGGTCTCTCATTACTTCATATGAATTAACCATTTCATTATTAACCATTTCGTTTAAGTTATTATTTAAAACGTTTAAATTAGAGACTTCTATACCCATTGGTGGAGCTTCCATATTGTTAGAAGGAATATATTCAAGAATTCTTCTTACTATTACAAATGCTTCTGCATCATTTTCTGCAGTAATTTGAATGCTTCCATTTTCACTACAATTGCTAGCACTTGAATACATTTTTGAATCTACATATTTTTCTTCTTCTTTAGTGAGTTGTTTATTTGAGCTTATACCTAGCTCAGTGGAATTATGGACCATTATTATAAAATCGCTCATTGTTGCACTTAGTGCCGCAATTCCCAGGCAAGGACCTGCAATTACCGCTATTTGTGGAACAACACCAGAAAGCCTGGCATTTCTCTTTAATATGCCTCCATAAGAAGTTAAAATATCTAATCCCTCTGATAATTTAGCCCCTACTGAATCGAAAACTTGTATTATGGGCGCTCCCATTTTAATTGCCATATCCATAACATTACAAATTTTTTTGCTATTTGCAAGGTTCACAGCTCCTCCATCCACCGTGTAATCTTGACTATATATATATACTAACTTCCCATGCACTGTTCCGTGCCCAGTTATTACTCCAGCTCCATTATTTCCTACCAAGGCACCTATTTCAATAAATGAGCCCTCTTCTAGAATAGCTTTTATTCTTTCTCTTGCAGTCATTTTGTGTAAATTATGTTGCATTTCTATTTTAGAATCTCCGCCGCCCTGGTGAGATTTTTTTACAACTTCATTTAAATTATCTACCTTGTCCATATCCATACCCCCTATTTATAAATCATAAAAATCTTCGCCCATAATGATAATATCATAGGTTATGAATTTTGTATATTTATTTTTGCAAGTTATAAATCATTTTTCTGTTTATTGAAAAAAATAAGGTTGTTATAGAATTTATTCTATAACAACCTTATTCACATTTAATTAACTCATCACCTAGAGTACTGTTTATTTTCTGAAATGTCCTTAAAATAAACCAGATATAGTGCCATCTTCAGCAATATCCATTTTATCAGCTGCTGGTACTTTAGGAAGACCAGGCATTGTCATTATGCTCCCCGTTAAAGCTACGATAAATCCAGCTCCATTAGAAATCTTAACTTCTTTTACATTTATGGTGAAATTTCTTGGTCTTCCTAGTAAGCTTGGATTATCTGATAGTGAATTTTGAGTTTTAGCAACACATATAGGAATTTTATCTAATTCAAGTTTTTCTATTTCAGCAATTTGCTTGTTTGCAGAAGAACTATATTCCACCCCATCTGCCCCATATATTTCTGTGGCAATAATGTTTATTTTTTCTTTTATAGTTAGCTTATGGTCATATAAAACCTTAAAGTTACTTTTTTCATTTTGAAGAGTATCTAATACCTTGTTCGCTAATTCCTGACCGCCATCTGCGCCTTTTTCCCATACCTGCGTTAAAGCTACTTTAACACCCATCTTGCCACAAAATTCACTTATATATTTAATTTCTTCTTTTGTATCAGCCATGAATTCATTTATTGCTACTACTACAGGAACTCCGTATTTCTTTATATTCTCTATTTGTTTTTCTAGATTTTCGATTCCTTTTGAGATTGCTTCTACATTAGGCTCGTTTAGTTTTTCTTTTTTTACTCCACCATGATGTTTAATTGCTCTTATTGTAGCAACAAGAACAACGCAATCTGGTTTTAAATTGCCATATCTGCATTTTATATCAAAGAATTTTTCAGCACCTAAATCTGCTCCAAATCCCGCTTCTGTTACAACATAGTCGCCAAGTTTCAACGCCATTTTAGTAGCGAGTAAACTATTGCAACCATGAGCTATGTTTGCAAAAGGTCCACCATGTATTATTGCAGGTGTGTTATCAAGGGTTTGAACTAGATTTGGTTTTATGGCATCCTTCATAAGTAATGCCATAGCACCATTTACTTTTAAATCGCTGCAATAAATTGGATTACTTCGCAGGTCATAGGCTACTAAAATTTTACCCATTCTCTCTTTTAGATCCATAAGATTTTCAGATAAACATAAAATTGCCATTATTTCTGATGCAACAGTTATCATAAAGCCATCTTCACGTACAAAACCATTAGGCTTACCACCAAGTCCAACAACAATATTTCGAAGAGCTCTATCATTCATATCCATTACTCTCTTAAATGTGATTCTTCTGCTATCAATTCCTAGCTCATTACCTTGATGAATATGATTATCTATAGCAGCTGAAAGCAAATTGTTAGCTGCAGTTATTGCATGCATATCCCCTGTGAAGTGTAAATTTATATCCTCCATTGGTACCACTTGAGCATACCCACCACCAGCAGCTCCACCTTTAACGCCAAATACTGGACCTAAGGAAGGTTCTCGAAGTGCTATAACTGCATTTTTACCTTGTTTACATAACGCTTGTCCAAGTCCTATTGTAACCGTAGATTTCCCTTCTCCTGCAGGAGTCGGATTGATGGCTGTAACTAATATTAGCTTCCCATCTTTTTTATTTTCATTTCTTTTTAATACATCTAAAGAAATCTTTGATTTATATTTTCCATACAAATCAATATCATCCTCAGTTAATCCCATTTTTTCCGCCACCTTAAGTATTGGTAGCATCTTAGCACTTTGTGCAATTTCTATATCACTTTTCATATACTTCACCCCTTATATATAAATTAATCATCACCTTTGAATCTGCAATATTAACGACTTCAGAAGGAGATTTAGATTTCCACTGAAGTTTTATTTCCGTCTTCGTTCTATTTATGTTTTCCTTACATTATATCAGATGTTGTAGTAAAAATGCAGTAAAGATTTCAGAAAATTGACGCATAGGTTAAAAATAAATATCTTAAAATTCGATACAATAAAATTTATATTTTTAAAATAAATGCAAAAGACATACAGTTAATTAACTGTATGTCTTTTAATCTGGCTAAATCTTTGATAAATCAATGTTATCTGTATCCGTTCTAGCAATTATCTCCTCAAATTCCACGCCTTCAAGTTTTTCCTTTATAAGTAGTTCTTGAGCTACTGCATGAAGTTTATTTATATTTTCAGTAAGGATTTTTTGAGCTTTTGCATAGGCTTCATCAATAAGAGCCTTAACTTCTGAATCTATTTTATTAGCTATCTCTTCGCTAAAGTTTCTGCTTTTACCTAAATCTCTTCCAAGGAATACTTCATTATGATCATTACCGAAAGATATTGGTCCGAGAACATCGCTCATACCATATTCCATAACCATTTTTCTTGCAATAGCTGATGCCCTATCAATATCATTTTTAGCACCTGTGCTAATATCTTGAAGTATTAATTTTTCTGCAACTCTACCACCAAGAAGTCCAACCATTTCATCTTTAAGTTTTAGTTTTGAAGTATAAGCGGTGTCTTCTTCAGGTAAATGCATTGTATATCCGCCTGCCATACCTCTTGGTATAATACTTATTTGATGAATTGGGTCTGAAAGTGGCGAATATTTCATTACTACAGCATGCCCTGCTTCATGATAAGCAGTTAATTTTCTATCTTTTTCGCTAATAACCTTGCTCTTCTTTTCAGGTCCAGCAATAACCCTAGTTACTGCCTCATCTAACTCTATCATCCCTATAACTTTTTTATTACTTCTTACTGTAAGTAGTGCAGCTTCATTCATTAAATTCTCTAGGTCTGCACCAGTGAAACCTGGTGTCCTTTTTGCTAATACATCAAGCTTTACTTCTTCTGCTAAATGTTTACCTTTAGAATGTACCTTTAGAATTTCTTCTCTTCCTTTAACATCAGGTGCACCCACTAATATATGTCTATCAAATCTACCTGGTCTTAAAAGAGCAGGATCTAATATGTCTGGTCTATTGGTAGCGGCAATCATTATTATACCTTCATTTACACCAAACCCATCCATTTCAACTAATAGCTGATTTAGAGTTTGCTCTCTTTCATCATGACCTCCACCGAGGCCTGCTCCTCTTTGTCTACCTACTGCGTCAATTTCATCAATAAATATTATACAAGGAGCGCTTTTTTTCGCTTGTTCAAATAAATCTCTTACTCTTGAAGCTCCAACACCTACAAACATCTCCACAAATTCAGAACCTGATATACTATAGAAAGGTACTCCTGCTTCTCCTGATACAGCTCTAGCAAGTAAAGTCTTACCTGTACCTGGTGGTCCTACAAGAAGAATACCTTTAGGAATCCTTGCCCCTGCTTCTAGATATCTTTTAGGTTGTTTTAAGAAATCTACAACTTCTGCCAGTTCTTCCTTTTCTTCATCTTCTCCTGCTACATCATCAAATGTAACTTTCTTCTTATCTGGCGATGCAATTTTGGCTCTACTTTTTCCAAAATTCATTACACCTCTATTACCACCACCGCCGCCACCTTGTGATTGCTGCATATACATAAACCAAAATGCTACTAACATTAATATTATAAGCAATGTCGGTACTATTTGTAACCACATTGGCATCGTCGCCGGCTTTATATATTTTTCACTAACATCTTTGTTTGGATTTTGATCCATAACTTGCATTAATCTTTGTAAGGGAACTATTGTTTCGTATTTTGTTCCGTCTTTTAATTCTCCCTCTACAGTTTTATCTTCTCTTACTTCAACACTTTTAATTTCTTTTTTAACCCAATATTCTTGAAATTTATCAACACCAATTGTGTTAACATCTTTACTATTTTCATTTAAGGTTAATGCTGCAAAAATCACAAGTACAAGTACTGCGAGCCAAATTGATGCACTACTCGAAATTTTTTTCATTAAAAACCCCCCTCTCTATTTAGCTACTTTAAAATTTTATCACATTAAAAATCACTTGACAATAAAATATATATTAATTATTAATTAATAAAAAACATATTTTGTACACATTTATTTATATATTTCCTCTTTAAGTATTCCTATGTATGGTAAATTTCTATATTTCTCTGCAAAATCTAGTCCATATCCTACAAGAAAATAATCCGGCACATCATAGCCCAAATATTTAACATCAATATCTGCCGTTCTTCTATCTGGTTTATTCAGCAAACATATAATTTCTAAACTACTTGGTTTTCTTGCAGATAGCAACTTCATTAGGTATTTAAGCGTAACTCCAGAGTCTATAATATCTTCTACTATTAAAACATCCTTTCCTTCAATTTCAAAGTCTAGATCTTTTAAAATCTTTACAACACCTGAAGTTTTAGTGGAATTACCATAACTGGAAACTGCCATAAAATCCATTTTACAGGGTATCGTAATTTCTTTCACTAAATCTGCCATAAATATAACGGATCCCTTTAAAATACCAATAAGTATAAGATCTCTTCCATAATAATCCTTACTTATCTTTGCACCCATTTGCCTAACTTTATCCCTTAGTTCATCCTCATTGTACAAAACCTCTTTAATATCATTGTTCATTATTATTCCTCGCTTCCAATTCTAATCTGCAATATATTTTTGGTATTTTTTGACACCTTGAATTTTTCACTAATTCTATATCCAACCACCCACGCTATATCGGGTCCAAAACATATTAAAGGGATTTCATTTCTCTTGTCTTTGGGTATTTTTAAATCCATAAATAAATCCTTTAATTTCTTATTACCCGCCATACCAAGTGGTATGAATTTATCCCCCTGTTTCCTATATCTGAATGTTATCGGCTGGGCAATCTTATCATAGTCAAAATACACAATATAATCATTTCCTTTAACCTCTGTGAACCCTAGCTTAGATATAACATCAATTTCTATTACTCCATTTAAAGATTGAATAAAATTTTTCTCATTAACCTTTAGATAGCACTCTTTATTATTAACTTCAGTAACTTTTTTATGTATATGTATATGTATATCCCCATAACAGTTGTCAACTACTATATCCTGAGGTAGCATTGTTGTTTTACCAGTATCATGTTTTTGAAGCTCTATAATATTCCATATGTGAATTTTTTCAAAATTATATAAACTATGATTCACCGCAAGAAGCGCGCGTCGTATAATCCTACTTATAATTGCTTCATGCTGCAGAAAAGCACTCTTATTTATTATAACCATTTGTTCACCTATCACACAATGTTTTTTGTATTCTTTATTTGAAATGTTTTCTAAATAATCATTGTCCTTTTTAAGGATATCGGATAATCGATTTATTGTATTAATTATGTCCTTATTAAAATTTTCTTCAATATATGGTATTAAATCTAGCCTAACTTTATTTCTAGCATAAATTTTTTCGGAATTTGATTTATCTATTCTTGGTTGAATATTATTATCATCGCAATATTTCTCTATCTCACTTCTACTAAGATGAAGTATAGGCCTTACATATATTTTATCACGAACAGGCTTTATACCAACCATACCTTCAATACCTGTTCCCCTCATTATCCTCATTAAAATAGTTTCAGCTTGATCATTAGCATTATGTGCTAATGCAATTTTGCTTGCAGTTAATTTAATCATAAGTTCCTTAAAAAATTCATATCTTACTTCTCTTCCTGCCATTTCACAAGATATATTCTTTTCTTCCGATATTCTATGTACATCCACTTTTTTGCTATAAAAATCTATATTCAAACTTTCACAAGTTTTTTTTGCATATTCCTCATCCCTGTCAGCTTCAAGGCCTCTAAGGCAATGGTTTATATGCGCACCAAAAAGTTTAATACCCAGCTCTTCCTTAAGTTCATTTAAAATATAGAGCAAACATGTGGAGTCAGGACCGCCGGAAACTGCGACTATAACCTTATCATCCCTATCAAACATAGAATTTTCTTTTATAAAATTCATAACCTTATGCCACAAAACTTTCACTTCCTAAATTTATTTTTTTTACTATATTTCTATATTTTTAGTCTCATATTACTATATCATATTACTATATAATATAATAATATATATTTTTCGTTTTTTAGAACACTCTTATAAAAAGTAAAAAATGAAGAATATAAAAAAAGGCTCATTCTTCATTTTTTACTTTCCTATATATTACCTTAGATTATATGAAATTTGAATTTTTCTTCTTTAAGTTCCATTAATATAAACTATATATTTTTGAAACAAGAACTGTCATATCGTCTTTTACTCTATTGCCACTTAATTTTTTCGCCTCACTTAACAACCCATCTGCTAATTCCTTTGGATTGTTGCAATTGTTTTTCCCCAAATAATCAACTATCCAATCCACTCTACCTACGTTTTCATCATTATAATCTAATACTCCATCACTAAGCATAACTATAATGTCTCCATTTTTTAATCTCTTTTGTTGTATGTCTATATCCGCCTTGTCTAAAACACCAATAGGAAGAGATTTCGATTTTATAATTTCTAAGCTATCACCAGATTTTAAAAAAGTTGCAACAGCTCCCACTTTCATGAAATCAATTTCTCCAGTATATAAGTCTATACTACTTAAATCTATAGTTGAGAATTTTTCTTCCTGCGAGAATCTCAATGTCATTATTGAATTTACAGTATTAATAGCTGTGATTTTACTAAAACCTGCGGATGTAAATTTTTCTATTAACTCAACAGCAGCCTCACTCTCTCTCCCTGCCTCCGGCCCCGATCCCATACCATCACTAATAATTGACATGTAACTCCCGTCCATTAGCTTTCCAAAGCTATAACTATCGCCATTAAACTTTTCACCATCTTTACACTGCCTGGCCACATTAGATGACACATGGAACTTAGGTGTTTCTTCCATAGTTACCTTACACATATTTGTCTTTGGATTTATACTGCAACCCTCGTCACTAACGCACATGCACTTCCCGGTGACACCATTTATAATAGGCAATAATTCTTTCACACACATTTGTCTTCCGCTACAAGCGTCAAGTGAAAATTTAATGCTCATTCTTCCCATCTTGTCATTTAAACACATAAGTTCATTGTATTTAACTCTATTTTTATCCAATGCCCTACAAATAAGTTTTTCCATAGAAGTATCTATTTGAATCTCAGAATTAAAATCTTCAACGATTTCAGAAACAGAATCCGCCATATTACTAATTTGATTTGCTAAAAGCTCTCTACCCTCACTAAGTCTTGTTCTCCACATTTCATTTATAATATGCTTATTAACAATATCCTCTGTATTTTTAAGTAGAGCAGTTCTCTTTATACATTTTCTTTCAATTTCTTCCGGTACACTGCCCGACTTCCTTTCAAAATTTTGGATCAATTCTTCAAATGCTGCGTATGTATAATGTAATTCTCTTTTCCAACACATAGACTTCATATTACAATTACTACACACCCGATCTGCAAGATTTTCAACTAAGGCACTGCTTTTGCCCTTCATTGCCAATCTTTCATTATCCACTAAATTATTTAATATATCTGACATATTAGAAAGTACATCGGAAAAATTATTTAACCTTCCTATAAATGTATCTTTAATTTTATTAATATATCCTTGTTCAATATATTCCCTTTTTTTATCTGAGTTAAACTCTGTAGATAATTCCGCATATACTTTTGAAGGTATTAGCAAAAATATCATTGCTGCGAGCATTGCTTCAAATATTATAAACTCAGATCCTGTAATACAATATATTTTTACTATTGAAAAAGCTACTAGATAAGCTGCTGCACTTAGCCACTTTCCAGTTTCTTTAAACACACCTGTTATTAACCCACAAATACCATACATTCCTATAAATATAATCATATTCTCAGAAGACATTCCTACAATAATACCCATAGCAACTCCTGATGCAGCACCCGCTCCGCTTCCGTTAATATAAGCTATTATTATAACAAGAGCCAGTCCTAAAACATTTGTAATCGATATATTAAAAATACTAAGTCCCCAAGTTCCTGCTATAATTAATGAACTTATAATTGACATACTTATTATTTCTTCATTTGAAAATATATGCTTTGTTTTAATTTCCTTAAAGCATAAAAGACTATAATCTAGAATAAAATATAAAGGAAAGATGCATAAAACTAGAAATATTGAATTTAAGAAAGCCATTAACCCGCTCACCCTAAGAATAAAAAAATTAAATATAAACAGTTCAAATATAATAATGGCAAACATGGAAGCTAAAGCCCTAGTCTTTACCTTTATCTTATTAAAAATATTACTCAAAACAGCAATGGTAACTATTAATACCAAGTATGATGGCAAACCCTTTATGCTTTGGTATAAAGTTATATAGCCTAAAAATGTACCACTGGCTGTAATTATTGAAATTTTATTATTATTAATAAATATTGTAGCTATTAAAAAAGCTATACCAAATGGTGCAGTCTTATTAATAAGTAGTACTCTGCTTATTAATAAACTTACTGTAAAGTAAACAATTGCTCTAATAATCAAATTAATATTTAATGCATTTTTCTTTTGTACTTCCTCTTTTATCTTTCTAAGTCTTTGGTATGGAAATATATCAATACCGTATTGCATTTTACAAATCACCCACCTTTGTTAATTAGGATTTCATTATAACAAAGGCATTTGGAAATAATTGTCATAAGATGAGATGTCTATATATTTTTCATGAGACATTAATTTGTATATTTTTTACAACTAGCTTTTACAATCTCCCATAATCTAAAAAAACCTACCATATTTATATAGCAGGTTTTAAAATATTAAATGAAGCTTGTCACTTCATGCAATTATATATTTGAAGAAATTATACATATATGTTTTTACCTGCCGATATATTAAAATTCAGCTTTATAATTTTAGAGCAAATAAAAAAATAACTCATAAGTTTCCTTGTGAGTTATGGTAGCGGAAATAGGACTTGAACCTACGACCCTTCGGGTATGAACCGAATGCTCTAGCCAGCTGAGCTATTCCGCCATGTTTGGTTGCGGGAGCAGGACTTGAACCTGCGACCTTCGGGTTATGAGCCCGACGAGCTACCAACTGCTCCATCCCGCGATATTTGGTGCTGAAGACCGGAATCGAACCGGTACGGTGTTTAACCACCGCAGGATTTTAAGTCCTGTGCGTCTGCCAGTTCCGCCACTCCAGCTTATTTACTTTTTGCATACTTATTATGCAGGCATACTTGCTATTAAATTTCATTTAACTGATGTATTCAGTAATTTAAAATTTATTGGTTGCGGGGACAGGACTTGAACCTGTGACCTTCGGGTTATGAGCCCGACGAGCTACCAACTGCTCCACCCCGCGATATTTGGTGCTGAAGACCGGAATCGAACCGGTACGGTGTTTAACCACCGCAGGATTTTAAGTCCTGTGCGTCTGCCAGTTCCGCCACTCCAGCTTATTTGATTCGACTTACACAATATGAGATTTTATTTATTCAACGTAATGAGTAATTTAAAACTCATTGGTTGCGGGAGTAGGACTTGAACCTACGACCTTCGGGTTATGAGCCCGACGAGCTACCAACTGCTCCATCCCGCGATATTAAAGTTGAATCTAAAATTAAAATCAGTGAAAAATTTTATTTTCCTAGTTTAAATAGTATAATCACACAATCAATAATTTAAAACTTATTGGTTGCGGGAGTAGGACTTGAACCCACGACCTTCGGGTTATGAGCCCGACGAGCTACCAACTGCTCCATCCCGCGATATTAATCTAAATAAGCTTTTTTGAAAACAATTATAATTGTATACTAATATGTACCATATGTCAATAATATTTTTACAAACTAAAAATCAGATGTTTATGGTAGCGGAAATAGGACTTGAACCTACGACCCTTCGGGTATGAACCGAATGCTCTAGCCAGCTGAGCTATTCCGCCATATTTGGTTGCGGGAGCAGGACTTGAACCTGCGACCTTCGGGTTATGAGCCCGACGAGCTACCAACTGCTCCATCCCGCGATACTTGGTGCTGAAGACCGGAATCGAACCGGTACGGTGTTTAACCACCGCAGGATTTTAAGTCCTGTGCGTCTGCC
>NZ_JBOITL010000013.1:0-224967 GCF_050717515.1 Clostridium sp.
TATTTAAAAACAGGTGAGTACCCTATAAAAATATAAAAAGAATACCCTTATATCACAATTGTGACATTAAGGGTATTCTTAAGGCTCTTTTTTTAAAATGTCCTTGACACAGGGTCCACTTTATTTTATTTGAATGTTTTTTTAGCTTCTTTTATTGGCTTGTTATTAACTGGTTCATCTTCAGCATCCACAATTCCCGGTTTATTATGTCTCTTATTTAAATCATGTTGGATATTCATTTTAGTAGGTTTATTTGGCATAAAAACTCCCCTTTCTAGGATTATATTTTCCTAGAAGACTAGTTTTTATTCTATACTTTTTATATTTGCAATTTCTGCATACTATAGTTTGAATCTTTGTACTATTTCATCTAATTTAACTACAATTTTCTCAAGATTTTCAGCAGTATTTGATATTTCTTCCATTGCACTAGTTTGTTCTTCCATAGATGCAGATATTTCCTCTGTTGAAGCTGCCGTTTGTTCTGAAATTGCTGACATCCCTTCTATAGATTGTAATACCATATCTTTATTTTTATCTACATTATTAATATTACAACCTAATGTATCAATTTGAGTAATCATATTAATAATAGATTTTTCGATACTATTAAATGATTTTTGTGACAATTCCATAGATAAATTTGCTTCTTTATTAATATTCGCCCCCTTATTTATATTCTTTGTAACTTTACTAATTTCTCCTTGAATTTCACCAATCATAGTCGTAATTTCATTAGTAGCTTCTGCAGTTTTTTCTGCAAGTTTTCTCACTTCTTCAGCCACTACTGCAAATCCCTTCCCAGCTTCTCCAGCTCTAGCTGCTTCTATAGCAGCATTTAGTGCCAAAAGATTTGTTTGTTCTGCTACAGCTTGTATAGTGCTTATAATTTCTCCGATGGAATTTGATTTATTTTGGAGCACGGATATATTTTCTACTACTTCTTCGCTAGACTTGTTACTTTCCTTAAATCTTTCAGTAAGCACCTTCATAGATTTTAATCCCTCTGCATTTACTAATTTGGTCTCATTAGAATAATCCTTTAAAATCTCTGAACTATTTACAGCAGTATTAATTTCTTCTGCAAGATTTGACAAGTCCCTAGCACCACTTTGCGCATCTTGCACTTGATTTGTTGCTCCCTTTGCTAGCTCTTCAATTGCCACAGATACCGCTTCTATTGATTGGACAGTTTCATCCGTAGCAACAGCCATGCCTTTTGAATATTGAAGAACCTCTTGAGAATTATCTCGCAAATTAATAGTTATTTCTCTGAGTTCTCTCCTCAAATCAGCAACGGCTTTTGCAATAATTCCTGTTTCATCCTTATATTTTAAAATTCCTTCATAACTTTTGTCATAAGCTAAATCAAATTTTGCTGTCTTGTCCACTAGCTTACTTATAATCAAGATAGGATTAGATATTTTTTTACTAAAATAAAATGAAATAATTACAGATAGTCCAACAACCACTATAACCAAAACCACAAAATTAATTACACTTTCATAAAAAGTTTTTTGCAAACTCGCCTTTTCATCTGCAATGAACTTGTCTATATCATCAACGTAATTTCCTGTACCAATAACCCAATTAAAAGCTTTAAATCCCTTACTGTATGCTCTCTTTGGAGCTGGCACTTCTTCCCCTTTTTTAGGAAACCAATAATCTGTATAGCCGCCGCCTTCTTTTAATCCATTTCCTATAATTTCTTTGATTATATATTTCTCTTTTACGTCCTTTAACTCATATCTATTCTTACCTTCAGCTTCTCCACCAAGAAGTACCACATTTAATCCCTCAACGGTATCTATCCAAAAATATCCACCTTCACCATATTTCATTTGACGCGTTAAATCGGCACCAAGTTTTTTAGCTGCTTCTAATGTGATTTCTCCACCCTCATATTTTTTATTAAGCTCCTCTAACATTGTTATAACATTTTCTACTCCGCTTTTAATTTTTTCATCATAATCCTTCCTAACAGTTACATCAATTGTTGTAATCGTATTCTTGCTAAGCAGAGACATTCTATAGGTAGCCATTCCTCCGATTAATAGTGCTGTTAATAGTACAACTAAAATGTTTAAAGCTATTATTTTAGTACCTATTTTTTTCATCTAAAATCACTTCCCTTTCTTCGGTATATTTTTACATCTTTATACTTTATATATATTTATTCCTTGCATAACTATATGTGTTGAATATTTACTTGTCTATTAGCTATTAGCATATAATTTTTATATACCACTTATTCCATGCTAAACACCCTCTCCATATAATCTTTTTTTTAACTCAACTGCTTAATTTAAATTAGGGGCTTTTAAAAAAATAGGGATAATTTCTATTTTTTTAAAGCCCCTTCTCTACTAGCAAATAATACTTGTAGTTTTATATTATATTAAAAGCATATCTATGCATTCGTATATTTCAGTTAATTTTATCTATTATTATTGAATACTAATCGAAAGCGATATTAATTTCAATTGGAATATTGTCCACAAGAAGGCTAACACATAAAACTGTATCAGTATTCATCTTTGCCTCAAAATCGCTTCCATGCATTAATGTTGGGGTTGAAATATTAATATTTGTTCCATTCCCAGCAAAATTAGTACTTGCATTTGCAGTGAGCATATTTGAAAGCTCTGATAAAGCACTTTGTGCCATATCGTCTAGTTCAGTAACAGGCATGCCCATCATCATTATGGATGCAATTTGTTTTGCACTTTGATCCGTTAGTGAATAAACAACATTTCCTTTAATATCCCCCACTATACCTAGCATAATCATTACACCTAAACTTTTAATGCCTTTCCCTTTAACACTGATTCCTTGTTTTTTAATCTCTTTAAATCCAAGCTCAGGCATTACATTTAAAAATGAATCTATAAAAGGATTTATCATATTTACATCCATTCGTTACCACCTCTTTTAAATCCTACATTTAAGCATATTTCTCCGAAAATTGTTTGTGCAACTATTGATTTAGCCTCAACTAATGTTCTAGATACTTTCAGAGAACTTCCGTGGAATATAGTCGGTGGAGCTACTCTAAACCCAAAAACTTTATTTTTACGATTTAATAAGGAGCAAGCATTTCCTGAAATAATATTAGCAAATTCACCCATCATAGATAAGGCCTCTTCCGCATTCTTACTTTCTCTTTTCAAGGCACATTTAGTCATCGCCTCTGCAGTTTCATAAGATAAATCGAGAATCATACTACCACAATATCTTCCTATTATTCCTACAACAACAGAAATACCTCTTGACACTTGTGTTTTATTTGCTTGTACTTCTTTTTCAAAAGATGGAACTGTTTTTACCACTCTATTCATATTGTCAGAAAATACTTCTTTGAACACATTAAAATATTGTTCTTCTAAGTCATCAAATACTTTTTCATCCGCCATTATCCTTTGTATTGCTGTTGCAATTTCATCCGGTTGTACAGGTTTTTGAATATATCCTGCCACCTTATTTTCTCTAGCTTGCATTATAATTTCATCATCCATCATTGAGCTAACAATAATCACTCTTATATTAGGATCTATTTTATGAATTGCTCTAGTACATTCTAACCCGTCAGTTCCTGGCATGGTCATATCCATAGTTACCAAATCTGGTCTTTTATCCTGGACCACTTCTATTGTTTCTTGTAATGAACCAGCATTTCCAATTACTTCAAAACCCTTTTCCGTTAAAATTTCTGTAATCACACTTATTGAAAAAGGTGAATCATCCACAACCACAATTTTAATTTTCTCCATTTTTCCACCAACCTTTATTTTTATTATAGTTTTTGTAAAATGATAAATATAAATATTATTTTTCTTTATTATTCTCTAAAAATATGTATTATTTTGTAATATTAATCAATATTTTAATTACATTATACACGAAATACGACAATTTTTCACCATAAATATTTCTAATTTTCTAAATTAATGTATAATACCTATCTTTTGATCACATCCAGTAACATTTTACTTATTGGTATTTTAAATAGATAAGCGCTGATCAATATAAAAACCGTATTAGACTTCATAATATAGAAATTCTATAATTAGATTGTTATGGAATAATTTCCAGAGAATTTTGAGGAGGATTACGCACTATGAATGACTTACCTAAAATATTTAATGAATTCAATGAAGCAAGACAAAAGGGGTTTGTTGATGTAAAAAATTTAAAAGATGGTGGAAAAAAAATAGTAGGAACTTATTGTACATACAGTCCCTGGGAGCTTATAATGGCTGCGGGTGCTATTCCTATTTCACTTTGTAGCATGAGTGATGAACCTATTGCTGAAGCCGAAAAGCATCTTCCCAAAAATTTATGCCCACTTATTAAATCAAGCTACGGTTTTGGTTTAACAGATAAATGTCCTTATTTTTATTTTTCAGATATGATAGTCGGAGAAACTACTTGTGATGGAAAGAAAAAAATGTACGAATATCTTGGACAAATTAAACCAATGCACGTAATGCAATTACCACAGACTAACAAGGGAGAGGCTGCCTTTAATTCTTGGAAAAATGAAATGATTTTATTTAAAGAGAGATTAGAAAGTGAATTCGGAGTAGAAATCACGGAGGAAAAGCTTAAGGAAGCTATTAATCTTAGAAATAGAGAAAGAAAAGCACTAATAGGTTTTTATGAGCTAGGGAAAATGTGCCCTCCTCCTATTACTGGAACTGAAATGCTTCAAGTATTATATGGCGCTACATTTAAAACAGATAAGGAAGCTCATATAAAAACTCTTATAAAGTTCACGCATGATATAAAAGAAGACTATGAAAATGGCAATAAAAAAGTAAGTGAAAGCAGAAAAAGGATATTAATTACTGGTTGTCCTTTAGGTGGAGCTACTGAGAAAATCATTAAAATCATAGAAGAAAATGAGGGCGTAGTTGTTTGTTATGAAAACTGTACAGGAATAAAAGCAACTCAAGAATTAGTAGATGAAAGTATAGATCCAATAGACGCACTTACTAAAAAATATTTAAATATACCTTGTTCATGTATGAGCCCTAATGATGGCAGAATAAATTCTCTTTCAACTTTAGTAGATGAATACAAAGTAGATGGTGTCATAGATGTAATTCTACAAGCCTGTCATACTTACAGTGTGGAAAGCTATTCCATCAATAAATTTATGAAAGAAGAAAAACATACTCCATATATGAGTTTAGAAACAGATTATTCTCAAAATGATGTAGGACAACTTAAAACAAGAATTGCTGCATTTATTGAAATGCTATAATTTGTAAAATTATACAAACAAATTAAAAGGAACTGCTTATCTCTAAAGCAGTTCCTTTTAACTGTATAAAACACTGTATAACTTACTAAGCTCATCAATCATTATAGAATAAATTAACGAATAAAGTTCATGAATATTTTCTTTTCTATTTCTGGAGCTTTAACATTTTCTTTTCCATTTTGAACTAATTTCATGAGCCATGCCATATTTTTCCCAAGCACTCTCATAATTTGAGTTCCTTCTTCATCTTGCAATGCATCTCCTGGCCTTGTGCCATTAATAACATTCCAATAATTTGAAGTTGGCATTAACATTTCTGAATAATTAATATAGTTATTCAACTGATCAAAAGTTGGAATTCCGCCAGCACGCCTTACAGCTACAACAGATGCACCAACCTTATGTCTGAGCATCCCACCATTATTACCTGCAACATAAAAAGCTCTATCTAAAAATGATTTCATGGTTCCTCCCATGGACGCATAATGCACAGGAGACCCTAAAATCATTCCATCTGCTCCCTTCATTTTTTGAATCCACTCATTAACCTCATCACCTGGAAGTACACATTTCTCATTTTTATTTTTTGCACACTGATTACAAGCAATGCATCCCCTAATTGACTTGTTACCTACATGAATAATTTCCGTTTCTATTCCTTCTTTTTCAAGTTCATTTAAAACCATTTTTATTGCATGATAAGTATTTCCTTCTTTATTTGGACTTCCGTTAAAAGCTACAACTTTCATTTATACTACCTACCTTATAATTTTATTTATTACAATAATACCTATATATATAAATTCACAGATATCTTGTTATATCACTTTATATAAATTAATCTCCGACTGACTTTCTTTAAGTTCTGCAAATTTTGGAACAATACTAGTAAAATGCTCTGAGTTATTATGAAGCTTAATGGCTTCACTATTTTCCCATTGTTCTATGAAGGTTAATATATTACAATTATTGGAATCTTCATATAAATTGTAAGATATACATCCACTTTCTTTTCTGCTTTCATTTATAAGTTTTTCTGCTAAAAGTTTAAATTCTTCTGTTTTGCCCTGTTTTATTGAATTTTTTGCAACTATAGTTATCATCTAATTTCACACACTCCTTTGTATTTTTCTAAATTAATCAGACTTACACTAAATAGTATACGCTCTAAAAAAATATAGAACAAGTACGCACTTTTAAGTAAGGTAACTTACCAAAAGGTATGAATATATCATCTAGATGATGGTCCAAAGAGATTTTTAGAACTTCAAATAATAACTTGCGGTGTTAGTCAAAAAGTTCTTAATGAAAATTTACGAGAATTATAAACTCAGCAGTTCTTTTCTACTTTATAAAACACTATATAAATTGCTAACCTCTTCAAGCATTATAGAATATTCACTATACTTTTCACTAGGAGTAGATTTATCAAAAGATTCCTCAAATTCAATAATTTTTTCTTCTAGTTGTATAATTTCATTTTCTACATTCCTAGTATTTGCAGCACTGTCTTTATTTTTTACTCCACAATTTTTGGCAACTTTGATAATTTCTTGTTTTTTACCATTCAGTACCACTGAGTTAGTATCTCTTAATGGAGCTTCTAACTTTAATTTTTTACTATTTTTATAAAAGTCATAATTTCCATTATAAGAAATAATCTTACCTTCTGATGTAACTTCTAGTATCCTGTTAACGCAGTTATTTAGATAATACCTATCATGGGATATAGCAATAACCGTCCCTTTAAATTCTACAATAGCCTTTTCTACGGCTTCTCTTGCCTGAATATCTAAATGATTAGTTGGTTCATCTAATATCAGGCAGTCAGAATTCTCTAATATTATGCAAGATAGATATAGCCTTAGCTTCTCTCCACCACTTAAAATTTTTATTTTCTTATATAAGTCCTCTCCATAAAATTTAAAAGGGCTTAGATGCTCTCTTATTAAATTCAGGTTCATTTCTTTCCTAGACAATATTTCTTCTACTACAGTTCTTTCTTCATCCTGAAAATTAATATCCTGACTTAAATATGAATACTTAACCCATTCTCCAATTCTTACAAAACCCTTGTAATCATTATCTTCACCTAAAATAATTCTAATCAAAGTAGTTTTACCACATCCATTGGCACCAATTATGCCTATACGTTCTCCCCCTCTTATATGAAAATTAGCCTTATTAAATAAAGAAACATTTCCAAATGATTTTTCTAATCCTTCTGCCCACACTATATCCTTACTAACCTTCTTTAATTCCTTAAACTTTAGTTTTATCCCATCATCTCTCTTAAGATGTTCCCTTTCTTTTAAAATTTGTATAGCTTTCTTAAGTTCCTCATTGATTCGAACAACTGTCTTATTCCTACTTTTGGCAGCTCTTATTTTTCCCTTCTTTTTGAGTTCATCGTTTACTTTATTTATATTTTTCATTTTCCATTTTAAAGTTTTTTGTTCCTTCAACGCATATGCTCTAAGAATGTCTTTTTGCTCAATAAAATTCGAGTAACTGCAACTTTTTTCTATTATAGTTCCTTCCTGAAGTTCAGCAATTCTTGTTGAAACACCCTCTAAAAAATATCTATCATGTGACACAAAAAGTACTCCACCTTCAAACTTTTTAAGAAATTCTTCTAGCCATTCCAGTGCGTTGATATCAAGATGATTAGTTGGCTCATCTAATATAATTATATCTGGCTCCTTTAATAGCATTCTTGCAATAAGCACTCTCATCTTTTCTCCTCCGCTTAAATTGATTAAAGGAATTGATAAAACCTCTTTTCTTAATCCAAGCCCCATTAAAATTTTGGTAATCTTCTTCTCAATGATATATCCATCTCTTGCCTCATATTCTGATAAAACATTAGAATAACTATTCATTAAGTTGTTATATTTATCGCTGTTATAAACTACTAACCCCATATCTTTTTCAATTATCCGCATTTTATTTTCAAGTTGTATAACTTTCTCATAATGTAATGCTGTGCTTCCTTGCTCTTCATCTCTTATTTCAAACATGTCTTGTGACAGATATGCCATTCTTATATTTTTCGCCACAATTACCTTTCCACTATCACAATTTTCTTGCCCAGTTGCTATCCGAAGTAGCGTTGTTTTTCCTGATCCATTTGCTCCAATAAGTGCCACTCTTTCTCCTCTTTCAATTCTTAAATTGACATCCTTTAACACCACTTGGTTTTTATACTCTTTAATAATATTTTCAAATACTAATAAACTCATATTTTTCTCCTCCATTTTATATAATATTTTTTTGTAAAACAAAAAGACCGCAAAGTAAAAACACCTGCGGCCTTTTATAAGTATACAAGTTGAAAATAAAATTCCAACTTACCTATCTATTGGAAAGGAACAAATTTTAAAAAAACTCATTCACCCTTATATCCTTGTAATCTTAATTTAGAAATACAAAGCTATAACCCAATATCAATTTAATTTCAACAACATAAAATTGTATAAAATAAATTAAAAAGCCGCGGTAAGGCTATGCCTTCCGCAGCTAAAATTACACGCTAATAAAATTGAGTATGACAAAAACATCAAACACAAAAGCGTACTTAATTACCAGATAGTGATGCCTTAAATTAAACATAACAAAATAAAGATATACATCCAGATCTTTAAAAATGGACATAACTATCCAGTGAAAATATATATACTAATTTAAAATTTCACTTTAATTTATTACATTCCAGCATCAGTTATTTCTGGTAATCAGCTCCGGACAAAGTATAACCGATATTCACTTAAGATTTTTTTTACTTAAGCTATCCTTGTACGGAGCAAGTACCACTAACTAATGCCGGCACGATAGGTAAATATATATTCATAATAGTACCTCCTGCACTGGCTATTTTATACAATCTTTTTATTATAATACTATCTTATATCATATTTTACATTTTGTAAATAGTTTTGCATTATTTTACACACTAAAATTTTATCTAACTACACTCTAACTTCATTAATGATGAAGCTATTACATTATAAACTCCATCTTCATTATTGCTTTGCGCAAGAAAATTTGCATGTTTTTTCACATCTTCTGGAGCATTCTCCATGGCATAGCTATAGTGCGCTACTTTAAACATAGTCAAATCATTATAATAATCACCAAAAACCATAGTGCTCTTTTGATTTATTTCAAATTTTTCTTGAAGTATTTTAATAGCATTTCCTTTGCATACCCCTTTATTCATTATATCTACCCACTTGTCACCAGATACAACAAATTCAAGCTTGTTACTCAAATTCTCTTTCATATAATTCACTATTGATTGGTTTACACCATTAGCCATATAATAAGTAATTTTGTATATTGGAGTTTTTATTTCACTAAGAGATTTCACTATTACTGCTGGCACTTTAAAAGACATAAAAGTATTCAACATATCTTCTGATGGATTTACTATATATGCCTCATTTTCTCCAGCTAAGAATAGTTCCTCACCTAGCTTGGGATCTAAATTTATTACATGTTCTATTTGTTCTTTATCAATACTGTTTTCGTATAGCGTTTTCCCATTATTATTCTTAACAAGAGCTCCATTATGAGCAATGAATATCATATCCGTATTGACTTTTTCAAAGTTTTTTTTCAGTTGAGAGTAAAACCTACCACTGGCTGCTGCAAATTTTATCTCCTTTTCATTAAGAGTGTTAATTAAATCAAATATTTTTTCGTTTATAGTTCCATTATCATTTAATAAGGTACCATCCATATCAGTTGCAATGAGTTTTATCATAAGTGATTCCTCCTTTGTACCATAGAGCCTGTTAAAAATGAAATTCGCCCTAATATCCATCTAAAATATAATTATTTTAGTAAGGCTGTAATTACCTTTTCGGCTATCTCAGCTTTTTTTCATATGTTTGCAATGCTTTAGCAAAGGTCCCTTCAAGAAGCTGGCTTAAATTTTTAATAATAACTTCTGGTTTTTCCTTCATCCCGTTTTTCATCCATTGAATAACTAAACTCAAAAATGCAAGTGAATAAAAATTTGCGATGAATTTCTTATCCTCTTCTTTTATTCTCATGTTATAAGAAACTTCATTAACTACTCCAATAAGTAATTCGTATGTAACTGAATAAAGATAAGTTTCTAAATGATCCCTGCCTATAGAATTAAAGGTGTTAAGGCAAAAATCCATATTTTTTTCTATATAAATAAAAATCTTATAAAATCCATCCTCCCAAGTATTATAACTTTTATATTCAGATATACTCTCAACTGCTTCAGTTTTATAAATAAAGCCAAGCAACTCAAAAACATCTTGAAAGTGATAATAAAAAGTTTGCCTGTTTAACTCACAGTTGTCTACAATATTTTGAACAATTATCTTGTTTAAAGGCACTTTATTCATCAGTTGCTTTAGAGAATCTGCAAGAACTTTCTTTGTTGACAACGAATGATCCAACTTTACATCACCTACATTCATAAAAATTTTATTGGCAATCATTATAACACTTATAGCCAATCCATACCATATTTTTAGAGTTTTACATTTGCTGATTTTTCCTATTCTCTATAGAAAAACTACTATTTAATCTTTACAATATTTAAAATATGTTATTTGACAATTGTCAAATAACATAAATGAGCTATAAACGAACTAATGTCCATTTATAGCTCATAAATATGTTTTAATTTTGATTAAAAGTGTGTCGTTATTATATCATTATCTTACATACATTGTTTGTAAATTCTACTGGATCATTAATTGGAAGTCCCTCGATAAGCAGCGCTTGATTGTATAATATATTGGTATACAAACCAAACTTATCTTTGTCATTTTCAAAAGACTCTTTAAGAGCTTTAAACATATCATGGTTTATATTTATTTCTAAAACCTTGTCTGCTTTTATATTTTCGCTGTTAGGCATAGCATTTAATACTTTTTCCATTTCTATTGTAAGGTCCCCATCATTTGATAAACATACTGGATAGTTTTTAAGCCTCTTTGAAGCCCTAACATCCTTTATTTTACCTGTTAAAAGATTTTTCATGCTTTCAAACAATTCTTTACTCTCTTTGTCATCCGCTTTAACATCGTCTTCTTTTTCTTCTACTTCTATACCTAAGTCACCACTTGATACAGATTTGAACTCTTTTTCTTTATATGCCATTATCATTCTTATTGCAAATTCATCTACATCATCCGTAAAGTATAGAATTTCAAATCCTTTATCTGATACCATTTCAATTTGTGGTAATTTCTCTATTCGCTCGTTAGATTCTCCTGCGGCATAATAAATATATTTTTGATCTTCTGGCATTCTAGAAACATATTCATCTAAAGTGACCATTTTCTTCTCTTTTGATGAATAGAATAGTAATAAGTCTTGTAAGACTTCTTTATTACTTCCAAAATCGCTGTAAATACCATACTTTAATTGTCTTCCGAAAGATTTATAGAATTCATCATATTTTTCTCTTTCATTTTTCAATAAATTGTCTAACTCACCCTTAATTTTAGTTTTTATATTTTTAGCTATAAGCTTCAGCTGTCTATCATGTTGTAATACCTCTCTTGATATATTAAGTGACAAGTCCTCTGAATCCACTATTCCTTTTACAAAACTAAAATAATCAGGCAATAAATCTGCACACTTATTCATAATTAGGACGCCACTTGAATATAACTCTAGGCCCTTTTCATATTCTTTTGTATAAAAATCATAAGGTGTTTTTTCTGGGATATACAAAATTGCGTTATAACTTATAGCTCCATCAACACTTATGTGAATGTGCTTTGTAGGTTTATCAAAACCATAGTGCTTTTCAGCGTAGAAATTGTTATAATCCTCATCTGTAAGTTCACTTTTGTTTTTTCTCCATATAGGAACCATGCTATTTACAGTTTTTTCCACCATGAAGTCCTCATGTTCTGTTTCACTACCTTCTTTAAGTCTTGATTCACTTACCTCCATTTTAATTGGATATCTAATAAAATCAGAATATTTCTTTATAATAGATTTTATTCCATGTTCTTCAAGGTATTCATCAAAGTTTTCATCCTCTGTATTTTCTTTTATCTTAAGTGTAATTTCAGTACCAACAGAGTCTTTTGTGCAAGGTTCTATTGTATAACCATCTGCACCATTAGATTCCCACTTGTGTGCCTCATCACTACCTAAAACTTTACTTATAACAGTAATATTATCAGCTACCATAAACGCAGAATAGAATCCTACTCCGAACTGTCCAATTATATCATACCCATCTTTTATTTCATTTTCTTTTTTAAATGCCAAAGATCCACTTTTAGCTATAACTCCAAGATTATCACTAAGTTCATCTTCTGACATTCCAATACCTGTATCAGAAATTTTTAATATCCTGTTTTCCTTATCACTCGCTATTGTAATGTAGTAATTTTCTTTATTAAAAGTTAGCGTTTCATCTGTTAATGTCTTATAATAAATTTTATCAATAGCATCACTTGAATTAGAAATAAGTTCTCTTAAAAAAATATCCCTATGAGTATATATTGAATTTACCATCATATCCAGAATTCTTTTAGACTCCGTTTTAAACTGTTTCTTTTCCAATTAAAATTTCCCCTTTCGTACCAATCCTATTATTTCTTTATCTGTTAGCACTCTATGTTAACGAGTGCTAAATCTACTACTAAAATACACCTTTTTTTATAATTTGTCAATACACTATTTCCCATTGCCGCTAAATACATTACAAATATTTTATTATTTTTAGCACTTTCTTTATTTGGGCTTAGATATATCTATAATGTAAATAATGGTACTGTTAAAGAGCTTGTTACTAATTTTAAGATGCACAAAGAAAATGTAATATGATTGGAATGCCTATATTTATTTGAAAATTAACATCGAGAACTCCTAGAATATAATTAAGGTAGATCCTTGATAAGTTTAGTGTATCCCAACAATATCATCTCTCTTTTGTTTTTTATTGCATATCTTTTTCCTTCTTGTTTCGAGTTCCGTAATAATATCCTCTACTTTTACACCCTGCGCTACCATAAGTACTAAGATGTGATATGCTAAATCTGATATTTCTGAGACTATTTCTTTTGCGTCATTGTTCTTGCTACTAATTATAACTTCAGCACTTTCTTCGCCTATTTTTTTTAGAATTTTGTCCAAGCCTTCTTCAAAAAGATAACTTGTGTAAGAACCTTCGATAGGATTTTCTTTTCTTTCTTCAATTATTTTATAAAGTTCCTTTACTACGTTTATTTCACTCATTTTATTACTTCCCTTCTTATTTATTTTGAAATTTATATTATCTTTAATATTATTTTTATCTAAGCTTTGACCTTCCAACTTCCCTGAAAAAACAACTTTCATTTCCTGTATGACAAGCTACTCCAACTTGATCTACCATTATAAGAATTGTATCTCCATCACAATCAATCCACATTTTTTTTACATATTGAAAATGTCCTGAGGTTTCACCTTTATTCCATAACTTATTTCTAGATCTACTAAAGAACCAAGTTGTTCCAGTTTCAATAGTTTTTTTAAAGGATTCTTCGTTCATGTAGGCCAGCATTAAAACTTTCCCACTACTATTCTCCTGAACTATTGCAGGTACTAATCCATTGTTAAATTGAATCTCCATTATGTCATCCATAACCTCACCACATTTCTTTGTTTTTCATTAGATTCTAATTTCTACGCCACTATTTTTAAGATATTCTTTTACTTCTTTTATAGATAGTTCTTTGTAATGAAATAATGAAGCCGCCAGTGCAGCATCTGCTCCACTTTTTGCAAAAACTTCATTAAAGTCCTCTATTTTCCCACATCCACCTGATGCAATCACAGGAATATTTACACTACTAGTAATTGCATTTATGAACTCTATATCATATCCGCCTTTTGTTCCGTCTGCATCCATACTGGTTAAGAGTATTTCTCCAGCCCCTAGTTCCTCTACTTTTTTTGCCCACGTTACTGCATCAAGGCCGGCATTTATTCTTCCACCATTAATAACTACATGCCAACCTAAACCGTCCTCATTCTTTTTTCCATCTATAGCAACCACTACACATTGGCTTCCAAATTTTTCTGCTGCCTCAGAAATAAGCTTAGGATTTCTAATTGCAGCTGAGTTTACAGATATTTTATCAGCTCCAGCCCTAAGGGTTTCTTTAAAATCCTCTATACTCTGAATTCCTCCACCTACAGTTAGGGGAATAAATACCTTTTCAGCAGTTCGTCTCACTACATCCAACATGTTTTTTCTGCCCTCGTGAGTGGCTGTTATATCTAGAAATACAATTTCGTCTGCCCCTTCACTGTTATAAAATTCTGCAATTTCTACAGGGTCTCCTACATCTGTTAGATTTATAAAGTTGATTCCTTTCATTACCCTTCCCATAGTTACATCTAAACAGGGAATTATTCTCTTAGTAAGCATAAGGTGTCCCCCTTCCCTCAGAGATTGCCTCTGCAAGTGATATATTTCCACTGTAAAGTGCTTTCCCTATAATTGCTCCATACATGTTCATCTTCACTAGTTTTTTAATATCTTCAATGTTTTTCATCCCACCAGATGCAATAATATTACAAGACACTTGATTATTTATCTTCTCTGTTGCTTCTAAATTAGGTCCAGACAAGGTGCCATCCCTACTTATATCTGTAAAAATAATAGTTTTCACTCCTATATATTCCATTTGTTTTGCAAAATCTATGTACTCTATTTTGCTATTGGTTTTCCAACCTTCCACTGCTACATAGCCATCCCTTGCATCAATACCAATGGCAATTTTATCTCCAAATTTTTTTATTGCCTCTTTTACCAGTGAAGGATTGTTTAGTGCTGCAGTACCCAATATTACTCTATTTAAACCCTTTTTAAGTATCATTTCAATGACCTGTATACTTCTTATACCTCCACCTAATTGTATAGGTATATTTATATTCGTTATAACTTTATTTATACTATCTGCATTTCCAATAGCTCCACTTAGAGCTCCATCCAAATCCACCATATGTAGATATTCTGCTCCCTGGGCTTCAAAGTTTAGAGCTGTTTGAAACGGGTCTTCCCCCACCACCTCTGATGAAGAAAATTCTCCTTGATAAAGTCTAACGCATTTTCCATTTTTCATGTCTATAGCTGGAAATATCTTCATTAATTTATCCCTCCAAAGTTTTTAAGTAATTTCATTCCAGCCTCTCCACTTTTCTCTGGATGGAACTGCAAACCAAATATATTACCCTTACTTACTATTGCCGGTATCTTTTTTTCATACATACTATAGGCGTTTACTATGTTTTCCTCATAAACTTGTGCATAATAAGAATGAACGAAATATACATAACTCCTTTCTAATAAACCTTCCAGAAGTGGTGAATTAGTTTCAAATATCAAATCATTCCAACCCATATGAGGTATTTTTATAGAACCTTCTAGTTTCACAATGTTTCCTTTCAAAAGTCCCAAGCCTTTGCATTTTTCAATTTCATCACTTCCATCAAAGAAAAGTTGCATACCTAGACATATTCCAAGTATTGGTTTACCTTCCTTCGCAGCTATTTTTATTACTACATCTAGTCCCCTATCCCTTAGATTTTTCATTGCATCAGGAAATGCACCTACACCTGGAACAATAATACTTCTACAATTTGCGATTTCCTCCTTATCTGAAGATATTATAGATGGAATATTCAAAGTATTAAGCGCATTTTGAACACTTTTTAAATTTCCCACACCGTAATCCACTATGGCTATCATATTATTCCCTCCTTATAAACATCCTTTTGTAGAAAGTACTCCTTTTATTCGCTGGTCATAGGTTAATGCTTCACTTAGTGCTTTTCCAAAGGCTTTAAATAGTGCTTCCACCATATGATGATTATTTTTACCATAAAGTACTCTTGCATGAAGTGTAATTCCACCATTAACTGCTATGGCCCTAAAAAACTCCTCCACCATCTCTGTGTCAAAACTTCCAAGTCTATCTACTGTAAAATCCCCTTCAAATATAAGGTAGGGTCTACCGCTCAAATCTAGTGACACTGTGGCCAAAGTTTCATCCATAGGTACAAAACTTGTTCCATATCTTTTTATTCCCTCTTTGCCCTTCAGAGCCTCTTTTATGACACTTCCAAGTACTATACCTACATCTTCAATTGTATGATGAGAATCCACATTTAAATCCCCTACTACTGCTACATATAAATCCAAAAACCCATGTTTTGCAAAAAGACATAACATATGATCAAAGAAACCTATGCCTGTATCTCCTTCATACTTTCCAGACCCATCCAAGTTTATACTGATATCAATCTTTGTTTCATTACTATCTCTTACAATTTTTGCTTGTCTTGAAATCACATACATCACCCCTTTAATTCTTGAAAGTTCAATATATTCAAAGCTTATAAAATTACTTTATTTTCCTGGGAAATATTGTTTAATAAATATTTATTTTCTTCTCTACTTCCTATGGTTATTCTTAAACAATTTTGTAATGCATAGGACGTAAAACTTCGTACATTTATGCCACTGTCTAAAAGTCGTTGTTTCATAGTTTGTGCATTTTCAACCCTAATTAATATAAAATTAGCTTGTGCATTATAGAGTTTTATCCCATTAATATTTTTCAATTTTCCCCATAAATATACTCTTTCTTTGAGTATACCTTCCACATTATTATGTATTACTTGTGAATCTTTTAAGACAACAGTTGCAATACATTGCGAAATCGCATTCACATTATAAGGAGGTTTTACTTTCTTAAGTTCTCCCATTAAAATGGAACTCGTAATCAAAAATCCCAGTCTTATCGCTGCAAGCCCAATCTTAGAACAGGTTCTAAGTACAATTAAGTTTTCATAAGTAAAAATTTTATCTGCCATGGTTTCACCATAAAATTCAAAGTAAGCCTCATCTATTACTATAATGCAACTGCATCCTTCTATTATTTTTATAATGTCCGTTCTTTTAATAATTCCACCTGTAGGATTATTGGGATTTGATAAAAATACAATTTTAACATTCTCTTTGTTAACCATAGAAATAAAACCATCTATATCCAATTTAAAATCTTCATCTAGTGCAAATTCAATGGGAATTCCTCCTGCGACTTTAGTATATAATCCATACATTGAAAAATCGGGACTTTGGATTGCTACCTTATCCCTTGGATTTAGAAAAGTATTTGTAATGATTTGTATACATTCGTCTGAACCATTCCCAGCCATTACATTAGAACTTTTCACATTTGCATATTGTGCATAGAGGTCACATACCTTAGATGCACCTGCATCAGGATATCTATTAAAAATAGAATCCTCTATTGCCCAGCCTATTTTCATCCTTACCTCTTGAGGAAGGTTACTAAAACATTCATTGGCATCTAACCTCACTTTATAATCAATTTTACCGACTTCATATGCATTAAAATCACTTAAATCACTTCTAAAATAATCCTGTATCATAATCAAACCTCACTTTTATAGAATTTCCATGAGCAGTTAAGCCCTCAACCTCTGCAAGTTTTATTACCTTATCCGCAACCTCACTTAATGCTTCTTTTGTATAGTATATATAACTTGATTTCTTGATAAAATCATCTACAGATAAAGGGGAAAAGAATCTTGCGCTACCACTTGTGGGAAGAACATGATTGGGACCTGCAATATAGTCCCCAAGTGGTTCTGGTGAATATTTACCTAAGAATATAGAACCTGCATTTTTTATATCCTCTAAAAAATCAAAGGGGTTGTTTAATAGCACTTCAAGATGTTCTGGTGCAATTTTATTTGCCAAATCTATGGCCTCTTTTATATTTTTCACAATTAAGATAACTCCGTATTTTTCCAAGGACTTGCTTATGATGTCTTTCCGACTCATAGCTTTTATCTGAATTTCTAGCTCACGCACGACCTTTTCTGCAAGTTCTCTTGAAGTGGTTATAAGCATTGCAGAAGCAAGTATATCATGCTCTGCTTGAGACATTAAATCCGCTGCAACAAACTTTTCATCCGCAGTATCATCTGCAATAATTAGTATTTCACTAGGACCAGCAATCATATCTATATCTACATATCCAAATACACTTTTTTTAGCCATGGCCACGTAAATATTTCCCGGTCCCACTATTTTATCTACCTTAGAAATGCATTCCGTTCCATATGCAAGTCCCGCTATTGCCTGAGCTCCGCCGACTTTATAGATTTTGTCCACCCCTGCTATATCAGCTGCTACTAAAATATGCGGATTCACGCTTCCGTCCTTCGAAGGTGGTGTTACCATCACAAGATTATTAACACCTGCCACCTTTGCTGGAATTGCATTCATAATAACAGTAGAAGGATAAGCGGCTGTGCCTCCAGGTACATATATCCCTACACTTTCAAGCCCTCTTACAGTTTGGCCTAAAATAATACCCTTTTCTTTTGTCATCATCCAAGGTGTTTTTACTTGTTTTTCATGGAATTCCTTCACATTTTGCTTTGCTAGAGTTATTGCCTCTAAAAAATCACTGTCTACCATTTTATATGCATTTTTAATTTCTTCAGCAGTTACAATAACATTCGCTAATGTAACAAATTTACTATCAAATTTTTGTGTGTATTCTATTATGGCATCATCGCCTCTAATTTTTACATCTTCTAATATTTTATCCACCACAATATTTGCATCCTTTTGAACGTCTTCTGCTCTTTTTTTTAGAAATTCTATGTATTCTTTTCCCTCTTTACTATTTGCTACTTCAATTTTCATCATGATACCGTCACCTCATTCCTATCTACGTATTGTTGAACCTTATCTATCAACCTGCTGATTTTTTCCTTTTTCATCTTCATACTAGCTCTGTTTACTATCATTCTTGCACTAATATCACAAATTTTTTCTACAATAATAAGTCCATTTTCCTTTAAAGTGTCTCCTGTTTCAACCAAATCTACAATTGCATCAGCTAACTCTAATATAGGAGCAAGTTCAACTGACCCATCAAGTTTAATAATTTCAACATCTTCGTTGTTTTTTTTAAAATATTCCTTTGCCACTATAGGATATTTTGTAGCTATTTTTTTACGATTATATCCATCATATCTTAGAAAGTTTGGTAAGGATGCCACTGCAAACATACATCTGCCAACCTTTAAATCCACTACTTCATAAAATTCTTTATTCTGTTCCATTAAAGTATCCTTACCAACAATTCCAATATCCGCCGCCCCATGTTCTACATAGGTTAAAACATCTGTAGATTTTACAAGGACAAACTCTATATTGTTTTTCTCATCTTTAAGGATTAATTTTCTCCCTTTATTTTTCAGCTGTGTACAATCTATTCCCAGTTCTTCAAACATTTTAATAGCATACTTTTCTAGTCTTCCTTTTGTTAATGCTATTCGTATTGCTTTCATTATTACTCCTCCAAACTATCAATAAGTTCCTGCATACATACATTCCAACTCTTTTTACTTTTAATATCTGTTATTTCATATTTATAATATTCAGATTTTTCATCTTCAAATATGCAAATCATTTTATCTAGTTTTTTTTGTTCACCATAACTTAAAGTTTTTTCTTTTTCTTCAAATAAGCTGAGTTCACAAGCAAAGCCTTTTTCTCTGATTTGTGCTGCCAAACTCCATGCATTTCCTATTAGTGAATTTTCATAATGAATAAGAAATTTTATTCTACCTTTTTCATTATTATTTCCTTGTTTTTTAAGAACTGCTAAAATATTGTCCACATCTATTGCAAATCCAACTGCTGGCTTAGCTTCTCCAAACTTAGAGGTTAAATTGTCATATCTACCTCCACTTATAATTGTAGTTCCCACTTCACTACTGTATCCTCTAAAAGTTATTCCAGTATAATAATCAATATGCTGTAACATTCCTAAGTCTATAGAAATATATTTACCCAGGCCTACATTTTCTAATCGTTCATATATTTTTTCTATAGTATCTAATGCATTTTGTGCCCTTTTATTTTGAGTTAGCATTCTAGCCTTAGCAAGTATTTCAATACCTCCAAATAGCTCCGGCAATTTTTTTAAAGCCTCTACATTTTTTCTACCAAGTACCGCTTCTTTTTCTTCTATAAACTCTCGCAGTGCTCCGAAGTTTTTATTTTCAACAAACCCTCTTAATCTTTCAATCTCATTGTAATCAATCTCTATGTCCTCAATAAGACCTTTGAAAAACTCAGCTTGTCCTATTTCAAGTTCAAATTTTCTTACCCCTATAGAAAGAAGTGCCTGAATGGCGGTCATAATTACTTCTGCGTCTGCATTTGGGCTTTCACTTCCTATTATTTCGATTCCAGATTGAGTGGTTTCACTGACCTTTCCATCCCAATTTTCATTCATTCTAAATATATTTCCGCTATAGCATATTCTCAGTGGATATAATGAATCTTTAAGCTTTGTTGCAACAATTCTTGCTATTGGCATTGTCATATCTGGTCTTAACACCAATATCCTTCCTAGATTATCAAAAAGCTTATACATTTTTTCCTGTTCAATGGATATATTATCTCCCTGAAAAACGTCATAAAATTCTAATGTAGGGGATATCACTTCTAAGAATCCAGAATTTATATATAATTTTCTAAGTACATTTATAATCTTAATTTTATTATTGCAATCCTCAAAAAGTATATCTCTTGAACCTTCAGGTATATTTCTTTTCCAATTATTCAAAATCTTGCTCCTCTCGTTTTGATTCATCACTGCATCACGTTACCTTGCTAAACTAATAAGATAATATCATCTTTCATGCTGCAAGTCAACCACTTATTTTACTTATAATGCCTTATAAAAAAAACTATCACCCTGAGACTTTACTCTTAGGGTGATAGTTTTTTTAAACAATTTAGTTAATAATATAGTAGAACCTACAGATTAACTTATGTTTTTATGGACTTCTATTAAGTTTTATTTGCACATATTTACGAAATATCTATGAACTTCTAAGTTATCAGTAAGTTCTGGGTGGAAAGCTGTAGCAAACATATTATTTTGTTTCGCTGCTACAATTTTATCATCAACAGTACATATTATTTTAACATCCTCAAAAACTTCTGTAATTAATGGCGCTCTAATAAAAATTAATGGTATTGGCTCACTTGAAATCTCATTGATTATAACATTTTTCTTAAAACTAGCAAGTTGGCTACCGTAAGCATTTCTTTTTACCTTTATATCCATAACCTTAAGATGACCACTGGAAGTTTCCTCAATATGTTTAGCAAGTAGTATCATTCCCGCACAAGTTCCCCACACTGGAAATCCTGAAATGATTTTTTCTCTTAAAAATATAAACATATTTCTTTCCCTTAAAAGTTTTCCAATGGTTGTACTCTCGCCACCAGGCAAAATGATTCCTCGTAGATCTTTAAGATCTTCAAGTTTCTTAACCTCTACGCCTTCATGTCCAAGCTGGTTTATGTGGTTTATATGCTCTATTACACCACCTTGAAGTGCTAAAACTCCAATTTTCAATCTTACCAGCCTCTTTCCGAATATCTCTCTTTAATTTCACTTAATTCTAGTCCATCCATTGCTTGTCCTAAATTTTCTGAAACTTCTGCTATAACCTTAGGATCATTGTAATAAGTAGTTGCCAGTACTATAGCTTTTGCTACCGCTTCAGGATTCTCTGCTTTAAAAATTCCTGAACCTACAAAAACTCCTTCTGCCCCAAGTTGCATCATGAGTGCTGCATCCGCTGGCGTTGCTATTCCACCTGCTGCAAAATTTACTACAGGAAGTTTACCATTTTCCCATACATATTGAATTAAATGAATTGGTGCTCCCATGTCTTTAGCTAGAGTCATTAACTCTTCTTTTGGAGCATTTTTTACTTTTCTAATATCATCCATAATACATCTCATGTGCCTAACAGCTTCTACTACATTTCCTGTGCCAGCTTCACCTTTTGTTCTTATCATTGCAGCACCTTCAGAAATTCTCCTTAGTGCCTCGCCTAAATTTCTCGCTCCACAAACATAAGGAACCTTAAAATCACTCTTATTTATATGATATTGTTCATCTGCTGGAGTCAAAACTTCACTTTCATCTATAAAATCTACTCCTATTTCCTGCAGAATTTGTGCTTCAACAAAATGGCCTATCCTGCCTTTAGCCATTACTGGAATAGTTACCGCTGCCTTTATTTCTTTAATCATTTTAGGGTCAGACATTCTAGCCACGCCACCTTGCTTTCTAATATCTGAAGGAACTCGTTCTAGTGCCATTACAGCGCAAGCCCCAGCTTTTTCTGCAATTATAGCTTGCTCCACATTCACCACGTCCATAATTACTCCGCCTTTTAACATTTGAGCCAAATTTTTATTAAGTTCATATCTCTCCATAATAAAACCTCCCTAAATATTATTTATAAGGCAAAGTATAACATATGTCTATGATATATTCAAAATGTACCCATACACTTTGAAGAAATGGATTGTAAATCCATCTCTAAAGGCCTAAATACAAGCAAGGAGATTGTACCAATTGTCAAAAGTTAAGGATATTATTACGCTAGTTAATTGCACTATTATGCAAAATGGATAGCCCCACCTTCTAAAGACAGAGCAGCTTCGTGAATTACCTCCGCTGTAGTAGGATGAGCATGTATAGTTTCAGTTATTGCTTCTGCACTTAAGTTGTTTTTAATGGCTAGAGTAAGCTCTGCAATTAAATCTGTAGCATGTAGCCCAACAATACTTGCACCAATTAATCTCTGTGTATTTTTATCCCTTATAATTTTAATAAACCCATCGCTTTCTCCATAGGATAGTGCTTTTCCGTTAGCTGAAAATGAGAATTTGCTTACTTCTACTTCTATTCCCTGAAGCTTTGCTGCTTTTTCACCTATACCCACCATGGCAATTTCAGGTTCTGTGAAAATTGCGCTAGGAACTGCTGTATAATCCATATTGCAAGGCTTACCCATTATATTTTTTGCAGCTACAACTCCTTGGTGAGAGGCCACATGAGCAAGTAGTATAATATTTGTTACATCTCCAATAGCATATATATTTGAAACATTAGTTTGCATTTTTGAATTAACCTTAATTCCTTTTTTATTATTGTTTAATTCTATCCCTGCCTTTTCTAATCCCAGTCCGTCTATATATGGAGTTCTTCCTACAGATAAAAGCACTTTATTTGCTGATATATATTTATCTTTACCCTCTTGTATAAAATGAACTATGCATTCATTATTCTCAGCTTCACAAATTTCTTCTACCTTTGCAGTAGTATAGAGATTAATTCCTTTTTTTGCTGCACTTTTTTTATTTTCCTCACATATATCATCATCGCAGCTTATAAGGCATTGATCCATAAATTCCACCACTGAAACCTCCGCACCAAAGCTAGCATAAATATAGGCAAACTCCATACCAATGACCCCGCCACCTACAATTACCAGCTTCTTTGGAACTTCCATAAGCGACAATGCATCATTGCTGTCAATTACATTTTTATTTTCAATACCCACAATAGGTACTATTGATGATTTTGAACCCGTAGCAATAATAATATTTTTTGTTTTAATAGTAATTTCTTGTGTAGTACTTTTAGCTAGTATAGTTTCCTTATCAACAATTTCAGCAGTTCCATTTATAACCTTTATATTGTTTTTATCCATTAAATACTGAATGCCTTGAACCAGTTCTGCAACAACTTTATTTTTTCTATCAATAACTTTTTTCATTCTAATGCCAATATTTTCAGCATAGCATCCAAATTCTTCAGCCTTTTTAAGGGTATCGAAAACCTGTGCAGATCTAACTAGTGTTTTAGTAGGGATGCATCCCCAGTTCAAACAAGTTCCCCCCAGCTTTTCTTTTTCTATCAATACAACCTTTGCTCCTAATTTAGCAGCTTGAATAGCAGCTACATATCCTCCTGGCCCACTACCAATTATTGTAATGTCACTTTCCATTCCGAGTTTTGCTGGCTTAATTAAATTTTGAAAGTAGTTAAAAGTTTGAGGGTTAGTGTTTCCATTTTTGGTGGCTTGTTCTTCATTTATCTGCGCTAACACCTTATCTACATTAACTGAATCTCCTTCTTCTACATTAATACTCTCAATAATTCCATTTACTTTCGAAGTAACAGAGCTAACACCCTTTCCGCTTTCCACTTCGAATATCCCATCGTTTACCTTAACAAAGTCTCCTACTTTTTTTAAAATTTTAGTTATTTTTGTTTCATTACTTTTATTTATAGATTTATCTAACCTAACCTCTATACTCATTTTTTCACTCCTTTTATCTATAATAAATAAAGCAGCTAACCTGCCTTTTTAATCCTGCATCATAGCTGCTTTGTTTATGTTATTTATTAAAATCGTTTTTGAATTCTTCAATAGAATCCTTAAGTAAAGTTACACTATAAGCCATTGAAGGCCCACCACCAAAGGCAACCGAAACCATAGCTGCTTCCATTATTTCTTCTGCTGTTGCTCCTGCCTCAAATGCTTTATAAACATGGAATACTATGCAGTATTCACAACGGCTGTAGGCTCCAATACCAATACTGATCAATTCCTTAGTCTTTGTATCTAATGCACCTGGTTTATATGTAGTACCAAGTAAGTTCATAAACGCCCCTACATGTTCCCCATTAGTTTGTCCTACTGTTTCTAGACCTCCCATGAAATCGTTTAACATTTCTCTAACATTTTTAGCCATAATATTACCTCCTTAAATACTTGTTGTGCTAATAATTAGTATAGCAAGTATTTAAGGTAATTACAATAGATTTGATAAAAATTTAACTAATATTTTTCATGAATTTTTGGAGCACCCTTTTAAATACTTCAGTTTCTTCTTCTGTAATTCCCTTTGAAAAAAACTCACTCATTTTTTGCCCTTCTTCTAAAAGCTCTTCTATTCTCTCTCTCCCCTTTTGAGTAAGTTTAATATATTTAATTCTTTTATCTTCCTTAACCTGAGTTCTTACAATTAAATCCTCCACTCCCATTCGATCTAAAAGCCTAGCTACTGTAGACTCTTTAATATCCATTTTTTCTCCTAAGTCCTTTTGACTCATATCTCCGTATTTTAAAAGATAATACATAGCCATCCACTGAACTCTGGTTACACCAAGCGGAATTAATCTTTCATTAAACATATCTGCCATTTTTTTAGATGTCTTGTTATTTATAAAACACACACATGATTCAATATCAAACATTATAGCCTCCTAATTTTTATAAGCGAACATCCTCTTAGTGTTATTATATAAGATTTATTATTTTTTATCAATTTATATATAAATCTGATATACTAATTTTTCTTATATATTTTTTTATTTTAAATATATTTTACAAAATATTTAAATTTAGAATTATGGTATATACATGTACAAAAAAGAGAATCAATTATTGATTCTCTTTTTAAAATTTAGTATAACATTGTAAATACCTATTAAAAAAATTTATCTTCCTGGTATAAGTAAATCTTTCTCTAATATATGATTAACCAACCAATCATTTAAATAAGTTAATATTGTCATTATAGCCTCATCTTGATTTTCATCAATTTTACTTAAATTTACTTCATCTATTTTTTTAATAAATCCTGCATGGTCTATTTTTTGAGTGAATAATCTTTTATAATTTATACTCTCCATATAGTTTTCTTCATCATTAAAATGATAAATTGTATAAGCTTTTAGTTCTTCAATTACTTCCACTATTTTATCATATTTATCCATATCATATGGAGTTTTTAGTAATTGATAGGCTCTTTCACCTATTTCAAAAAGCTTTTCATGCTCATTATCAATAAGTAGAATACCTGTTTTATATTTTTCTTTCATCTCAAACATTTATTAATCTCCCCCAGTTAAGTTAATTGGAATTTACTCTCATAACTTATATTACTTTATTTGTATTCGTTTTACAACAATAATTTCCATATTGCTTTATATTTTTACATAATCCACTTCATTTTTGTTATATTTTATAGGTCTATTCCTAAAAATTTCTTCACTAAAATTCCTATTACAAAGGAAATTCCAGCAACACTTAAGCTTATTGTTGCCATTTCTGTAAATCTTTTTTTAAATGACAAATCTTTAGCCACAGATATATAGTAGTTAAATCCTGCTATTATAATTACTACCAAAACTAACATAATTGCTAGTGCTTGTCCGTACATATTATCTGGTAGGAGTAAATATGGTGATATTAATAATACTACTGTAATTAGATATGCAAAACCTGTATACGTTGCAGATTTCAAAGCATTTTCATTCCCATCAGCACGTGCTGAAAGAAATTCAGAAGCAGACATTGACAAAGTGGCCGAAATACCTGTAATTAATCCTACTAGTAAAATTAGTTTATTGCTTTGCATAGCAAATGTATAACCTGCCAAACTTCCAGTGAATTCTACTAAAGCATCATTAAGTCCTAATACCATAGAACCTACATAACGAAGGCGTTCTTCATCAAGCAATGCAATTAATTCTCTTTCATGAACTAATTCTTGCTCTTTAATTGTATCTATCTCTGGCACATATTTTGATAGCTCTTCACGGATTGATTGATCTATTTTTATATTATTTGCTCTATTTTCCATTTGCTTAATGGTAAAAGTATATCCGAAAACTTTAGATATCATTGTATAATAAAAAATCTTTGCTTTTGATGGCTTTACGTCTTCCCCTGTATACTTTTTCCATATTTCATAATGTAGTAACTCTTCATCTGCTATTTTTAAAAGAGTATCCCGATTGCTATCATTTTTCATATCCTTAGCAATTCTTATGTATATTTCTCTTTCAGTAATTTCTTCACTTTGTAATTTTTTTACAATTTTAAGCAAAACATCTCTATTCATATATGTCCCCCTTAATAATTATAATCTCACGCCAAATTTAAATTTTATACAATTTAATTGTGTGTTTATATAAATCTAGCATATTATTACTAGTAAGTCAATCTAAAAAAATGATGCTCATAATATTCTTTTTGTTTAATGTCATGAATTACTCCAAGTTTGTTAATGAATAGCTTATCTAAACCTTTATCAAATAAATGATATAATTTGCAAAAATAAAGCACTCAATTCTATAAGTAATATTCACTGTTAAGATTTTGTATATTAATAGCAAAAAGCATCCGTTAAGCAGATGCTTTTTACTATTGATATAAATTTTACATACTGTTTTTGTACTAAAAAGGCATAATAAAAGTTTTTCCCGTTTTAGGATTTTTGGTTATATAGACATCTAATCCATAAACTTTTTTAATTATATCTTCTGTTAATACCTCCTCTGGAGTTCCATCTTTATAAATTTTACAATCATGCATTAGTATCATATGATCACCATAAGTAGATGCTATGTTCAAATCATGAAGTACTGCAATAATAGTTATATTTTTGTTTTTATTCAGCTGTTTTAGTTGGTTCATTATTTCAATTTGATGGTGAATATCTAGGTGAGAAATAGGTTCATCTAGAAGAATTATTCCTGTTTCTTGGGCAATTGCTCTTGCCACCACCACTCGTTGTTTTTCTCCACCACTTAGTGCATTTATGCTTTTATTCCTAAGCTCCCAAGTATTTGTCATTTTCATAGCGTTCATAGCTATTTCCATATCTTTTTCACTTTCTGAGCAGAATCTAGAAATATGAGGGGTCCTTCCCATAAGAACTATATCTTGTACTGAAAAATCAAATTCAATTTCTGTACTTTGTGGTACCACAGCCATTTCCTTTGCTAGCACCTTTGGTTTTATTTGACTTAGATCCACCTCATCAATAAAAATCTCACCTTTTTCCATAGGGAGAGATTTTGATAGTATCCTTAAAAGAGTAGTTTTACCTGATCCATTTGGTCCTAGGATGGTATAAAATTTTCCTCTTTCTATATTTACATTAACATTCTTTAATACTTCCTTTTCAAAGGAAAAGCATACGTTATTTATCTCTATCAATTTATACCGCCTTCTTCTTTGTTCTATATAATAAATATATAAAAAATGGAACTCCAAAAATTGAGGTTATAATTCCAACTGGTATTTCAGATGGAGGCACTACCACTCTTGCAAGAGTATCACAAATCATTAAAAATATAGCCCCTCCAAGTGCAGAAAATGGTATAACAACCCTATTATCAGAACCGAAAATCATTCTAATAGCATGAGGTACTATAAGTCCTACAAAGCCAATTATTCCACTTACCGATACAACTGCTGCCACCATTAGTGTACTTATTACAAATATGTATTTTTTAAATCCATTTACATCTATACCAAGACTTCTTGCACTATCTTCACCAAGGAGCATAATATTCAGATCTCTTGAAAATATAGATATAAACAGTATTGAGGGAATTACTATTATAGATAGTAAAATCACTTCATTCCAGCTAGCTGTTGAAAAACTACCCATAGTCCACATCACTATTTTTTCAATATTATCACTGTTAAAGGTCATCATTAATGAAATAATAGAAGACAATAAATAATTCATAGCAATGCCAGCGAGGAGTAGTGTTGCTACTGGAACTTTTGTACCAACTCTCGCAATATTATAAACTAATAAAGTAGTTATTATAGCCCCTATAAAGGCAGTCAATGCTACCATGCTCATTCCAAAAAAATGAATTTCTTCAAGAAAAACCATGGTTACAGTGGCTCCAAGCGCTGCCCCCGATGAAACTCCAAGAACAAATGGGTCTGCCATTGGATTCTTAAAAATACCCTGAAAAGAAGTACCAACCACCGAAAGTGCTGATCCTACTAAACAGGCTAAAAATATTCTAGGGAGTCTTAAATTCAATAATATAGTTATTGATGTAGACTTAATTCCCTCTGTGGATACAAAATTATTTACTATTGGAATTTTACTTGCCACAATTAAAGCTGTTTGTTTAAAAGAAATATCTGCCACTCCAAAATTTGCTGCAGCAATCATTACAATTATAAGTAAAAGCACACCTACTGCAAAAATCCTTTTATAATAACTCTTATTTTCTATAAACGTCATGATGCTGCAACCCCTTTTATTTGAAAAGTTCAGGATGAATTAGTTTAGCCATTGCTTCCAGACCCTCTGCAGATCTTGGTCCCTGTCTAACAATAGTATTATCATCAATCTCCAATAATTTTCCATTTTTAACTGATTTTAAATCTTTATAACCATTAGTTGCTCCTATACCTTTTTTTGTATCAAAGAACTTAGAACATATTAAAATATCAGGATTCTTTTCTACAAGCTTTTCTATACTGTATTTCCAACCAACTGCATCATCTGCAGCGTTTTTCCCACCAGCTATTTCTATCATATTGCCTATAAATGTATCTTTTCCTGCAGTGAAATCACCGCTCTTACCGAAACCTACTACATAATAAACTGTTGGCTTCTTAGCATTAGCTACCTTACTCGTTATATCTGCAACCTTCTTTTTCATGTCTGCTATTAGTGATTGTGCTTTTCCACTAGCATTTACAACTTGGCCAAGTTTTGACATTGTATCATATACGCCCATAAAATTTTCTTCACCATAAAGCACTATAACTTTTATATTAAGAGCTTCTAATTTTTTAACAACATCCTTGCTAAAATGAGTTGATGCAATAACTACATCAGGTTTTAATTCAACAATTTTCTCTATATTCGGTTTTGTTAAACTACCAACAGATGCTACCTTAAGGCTCTCAGTTGGATAATCATCGTAATCACTTCTACCTACTAGATTTGCACCCTTACCAAGTGCATATACTCCCTCTGTTATATTTGGCGCAATTGTAATAATTCTTTTAGGTTCTTTTTCAATGGTAACTGTTCGCTTATATGAATCCACCACTTTTAAAGGATATACCACACCTTGGGTTTCCTTTTTAGTAGTATTAATTGCCTTGTCGCTTTCACCTTTGTTACCGCATGCAGTAACCGCAAAACAAACAAAAATAGCTAAAACTATACTTATTATACTTTTTTTCTTAAACATAAAATACCTCCATAAATTTTGATTTTATAATTAATTATTTAATTTTAATTGGAATACCACAAACCACCAAGTGAACTTCCTTCGCCCTGGATGCTATATACTGATTTACTCTGCCTGCAATATCACGAAAAACCCTTGCCATTTTGTATTCTGGTACAATCCCCGCTCCAATTTCATTAGTTACAATAATCACTGTTTTTTTACTTTTTTCAGCTTCGTAAAGAAAATCAACTACTTCTTGTAGAATTTCACTTTCCATGGTATCTATAGACTCACCATTAAGATCATCAAAGTTATCCCCTGCACTATCAAACATAAGATTTGTAACCATTATTGTTATGCAATCTAATAAAATAGTATCAAAGTGCATTTCTTCATTATAAAATACCTGCTTTAAATTCTTATAGCCTTCAAAAGTATGCCAAGTAGATGGTCTTCTTTGTTTATGTTTTTTTACCCTATCCTTCATTTCATCATCAAATGGAATTGAAGTTGCGATATAAAGTACCCCTCCCTTTTCTTCCTTAGCTAGCTTCTCAGCATAGGTACTTTTCCCGCTCCTTGCACCACCTGTTACAAGTACAATGTTTTTCATAATATCTCCTTATTAATTTAGTGATAAATCCCTAAGTAAAAAAACTCAAATAAAAAACCACACCTCATGGATGTGGAATAATGCAATTATTTTTTTCACCTATTGGATTACCCAATATTATTGTTAAATTACGCATTTTTCATCCTCCCTCCGAAGACTAAAATCTTGAGCATTTAGGCAGGTTTACTGGCTTTAGCGTCATCTTACTCTCCAACCTTCTCAGTTTCCCAATGGTTTTTTGGATTTCATCCTCTAATACAGTAGCGGTGGGCTGCAGTGGTTTTTAACCACTTTCCCTTTTAACCCTTGTTACAGGGCACCTAAAGCTAATATTCAATTTTTATAAATTCACATTAATTATTGTAACATCAAAAAAACATTAAAGCAATATTTACATACAATGTTTTTTAAGGGGTAAACTATTATTATTATTATGTTTAATTAAAATATACCATAAAGGTGATATATATGAAAATTGAAGCAATTGACTCTAAAATAAATAAAATTATAAATATCTTAGGAACTTCGGCGCCCATTAAAGTAAAGAGAATATCAATTGGTAAAAATCCATCAATAAAGGGTGCGATTATATACATTGATGGCCTAGTAGATAAAAATATTATTAATAGGGATATTCTTAACCCCCTAATGATTGAATTACGTATCCCAATAGAACTAAATAGTGATACCCTCAGTTTTTTGTGTAGTACTTACATAACTGCAGATTGCTCTTTTATTAAAGATAATACGGTGGAAGTTTCTAAAAATATTAAAAATGGGAACACTTTACTCCTAATCGAAAACACAGAGGATTATGTGATAATTGATACCACTGGTGGAACAATTAGGACCGTATCCGACCCAATGAACGAAACCTCATTAAGGGGCTCCAGGGATGGTTTTGTGGAAAACTTAGAAGTTAATATAAGTTTGCTTAGAAGGCACGTAAAAGATTCAAACCTTTCCATTGAAAAACTTGTAATTGGAAGACGGACACAAACGGATTTAGCCTTAGTTTATATTAAAGATTTAGTTAATACTGAAGCTCTAGATGAACTAAGAGAAAGAATAAATGCAATAGATGTAGATTCCGTTACTGGTATTGGAGCATTCCAAGAATTCATAGATGAAAATCCCTACAGTCTTTTTCCTATGTGCCTCGCCACAGAGAGGCCAGATAGAGTTACCCCCAATATTATGGAAGGTAGAGTAGCTGTGATTTTAAATGGTTCTCCCTTTGTATTAACAATTCCCTCTGTATTTATTGAATTTTTCCACACCGTTGAAGATTATAACGAAAGAACAATATCCTCAAATATGATAAGGCTTATTAGATTTGTATCAGTCTTATTAGTAATTACGCTTCCCTCAATTTATTTAACCTTAATTAAATATAATGCGGAACTCATACCTATTGAATTTGTTGTTCCGGTTGTACAATCACGAATAGGAATATCACTTTCACCCTTTATGGAAATACTTATACTGGAAATACTAATGGAAATTTTAAGAGAAGGAGGATTAAGGCTTCCCTCAAAAATAGCACAAACTTTAAGTATAGTAGGAGGCATTATTATAGGAAACGCTGCAGTACAATCAAATATGGTAAGTCCTACTACTCTGCTTGTAATTGGTATAACAATTATTGCTTCTTTTGCCGTTCCAACAGTTGATATGTCTATTTCTATAAGGATGTTAAGATTTCCAATGTTGTTTCTAGCAAATACCATAGGGATAATGGGCGTTGCTACAGGCTATACAATACTCATCCTCCATTTATCCTCCTTGGAAAATTTCGGTGTTCCATATATGGACTTTAGCAAGGATGATTTAAAAGATACTTTTACTAGATCACCATTATGGAAAATGAATACTCGTCCATCCGTAATATCAGAGCGAAATATTAAAAGACAGACTAATTTTAGAAATAAATTCAGGAGAAAAGAAAATGAATAAAAAAAACAGACTATTAACCTCTTACGAGCTTTTTTTTATCTTGGTTGGCTGTATCATTGGTATGGGTGTAACTAGTCTCCCTGCGGATGTAGTAAGCATTTCAAAACAGGATGGGTGGATTTCTACCATTTTAGGTGGAATATATCCATTGTATATTGTTTTAATTGGGGGAATAATAATAAAAAAATATCCTGATAGTAATATAATGAATTTAAGCAAGGCATGCTTTGGGAAAATAATAGGAAATTTTTTAAATTTATTATTTATGCTCCAATTTTTACTATATGCAGTACTGGTTATTTCTAATGCAAGCAATGAATTAAGAGCATATAGTATATATTTTATTCCACATTTTAAAATGGTTATTATTTTTGTTATTGTTGCTTGTTATGCTTCAATTAAAGGATTAAAGGTATTGGCTAGATTTACTACAATAACATTTTTTTTATTATGTCTTATAGTTCTGGCATCTACAGTAACCTTTAAGGCCTCAAGTATTTTAAATGTAAAGCCTTTTTTTGGCGCAGGCCTCCCAAAAATTTTAGAAGGAGGTATGCACTCTGCCTTCGCTTATGCTAATATGGAGCTACTATTAATAATATATCCATATGTACAAGAAAAAAAAGATATATTAAAATCTGCTTTTATAAGTGCTCTTGTGGTAATCTTTTTTTACACTTGGATAGTTTTTTCATCTATTTATTTTTCTGGACCAGATTTAGTAGTAAAACAATTATGGCCATTTTCCTTCGTGGCTGAATCATTTAAAATACCTATTGTAAATAATTTTAGATATGTAGAGATAGTAATATGGATTACCCTAGCTTATAAAACCGTATCTATTGAATTTTATGCCGCAACTAAAATATTAAATAATATTACTAAAATGAAAAGAAAAACAATTTGCTTTTTATTGTTACCAATTATTTTTATTTTCCCACTGTTTATGGGAAATGAAGTAATGAAGAGAGAAATTGCAGGAAAGGTTATTCCTTGGGTAACCTTATTTAATATTTCTTATGTAACAATAATTGCATTATTAACTCTTTTAATAGATAAAAAAAACCTAATTAATAAAAAAGGAGAGAAGCTTATAAATGAAAAGATATAGCTTACTTATAATATCTATTTCATGTATAATTATATATCTCATATTTAATTCTGGAAAAACTAATCTTCCTATAGAAAAAACTGATATTTCATCAGGGATAGCCAATGACATCATTACAACTAGTACGGGAACTGAGTATTTAATTTCTGCAAGTGCATATACTTTCAACAAAAAAGATGAAATTTCAAGTGTTATCTTAGAAGGTGTTGGCAAAAACATTCCTGATACCAGGTCAAGTAGGCAAACTATCAGTAGCAAACAGTTCATGCTTGGATTACAGAAAGTATTTATCCTTAGTGAAGCTATGGCAACTTATGGTATTAACCCTCTTGCTGATATATTGTTATCTAATCAAGATATGAATGATGCTGCATGGCTTGTTGTTTGTAAAGATAAAGCCCTTGATATGCTAAAATTTAAAGTTGAGGATGCCCCCACTTCATCAGATCATATTGACGGTATGCTAGAAAGTTCCCCACAACAGAATTTCATGTCTGAAAACTATAAAGTTGTGGATATGTATGTAAGGATAGGCTCAGAGGGCAGGGGTCTAATTCTTCCCTACCTTGAAATATTAAACAATAAAATTACTTTAACCGGCATGGCTGTTTTCAAAAAAGACAAGATGGTTGCAAACATACCACTGAAAGAAGCCGTGTATATGAATATTTTAAGAGAAGATAAAGTTAAAGGAACATTGACTCTTCAAAATGATGCACTACAATGGGTATCAACTTATGGACAATCCAAAAGAAAGGTCCACTGTGAAAAAATCAATGGTAAATACAAATTTAATATTGATTTAGAATTTAAAGGTAAGATAGTAAGTAATACTATGTATAAGGACTTTATGGCAAATCCAAAAACAATAGAAAAGTACAGTCATGAATTAGAGGAAGAAATAGAGAAAAGATGTAATGAATTTATAAATAAAATGCAAAACCAGTATAAAGTAGATTGCCTAGAACTTGGTCGTGATGCTGCAGCTACTTTTGGACGAAACCCCGAAATAGATTGGGATAATATTGTTTGCAATGCAGATATTATAGTTAATGTAAAAGTGAGTGTTAATAATCTTGGAAGAGGTCAGTTTTTATTTCAAAGCAAATAAAATATAATTTTTTATTTAAATATGCATTATTAATAATAGTATACAAACAGCCTTAAAGGTCCGTAGCTGAATACTGCCACTGACCTTTAATTATACTAACTCTATATCTTCTTGTTTAGAAAACTCATCTAAAATATCCTCTACTATTGCATGTTCTAAATTTCTAAAATTTCTCGCCTTGCAAATAAACCTTAAGCTTAAACACACTCTTCCTTCCTCTATAGATGTGTATATTGTGTGAGAAAGGTTTTCATAATAAATTGGAAGAGTTTTTGAGGCTATACTTAGTGCCTTCTTTGCTTCTTGTTCTATATCTCCTACTTTATCATTAGCAATAGTTACTAATATTTCTTTAGCTTTTTTCCAATTGCTGCTAAGGCTAAGGTTTATTTCAATCTCATTCCAAGTAAACGGGAAAGAGTTAGTTTCATTTATAAGTTCTTCAGTTAAAACCATTATATTTGGTATATGAGTAATTCTCCCAGTGCTTTGACCGTAGGTTTTGTTGTCATTTTCGATAACTTCAATTATAGTGGTATAAAACCAGTCCACTGCTAATACATCACCAAGACTTTTCCCAATCTTTATTCTATCGCCAATTGCAAAGGGCTTTTTGGTGTTAATTATTACCCACCCTAGAAAACTAGCTACAACATCACGAAAGGCAAAGGCTAGCCCTGCTGAGAAAATGCCCAAAAATGTAAGTATATCCTTAGACTCATACATCCATATTGGTATAATGACTATAAGCGATAAAATATTTATAAATAATGAAGTTGTCTTTTTATATTTTATTATATCCTTAGAATAAAACTTGGATTTATCAACAAATGAGAAGATACCTTTCTTTACTAGATGAAGTATAATTATTAGTGCTAAAGTTATTATTAGTCTTATCAAAACACTAACGGTTTGAAACTTCAAACCAAGCTCCAACAAAAATCCAGCCACAGGCTTTCCCCTCCTTTATAATTATTTTAACTATATGCGAAATTGAAGTTAGTCCATTGTCCCTATTTTTGTAATAAAGCATTTAAAGCCATAATGTAGCCATATTTACCAAATCCACAAACTTGGCCTATGCAGGCTGGCGCAGTTACTGATTTTTGCCTAAATTCTTCCCTTGCATAGATATTACTAAGATGAACCTCTATAGTATTTATGGAAACGGATTTTATAGCATCAAATATTGCAATACTATAATGGGTGTATGCTCCAGCATTAATGATTATTCCGTCGTACTTATCATAAGCGCCTTGTATTGTGTTTATTATTTCACCTTCAATATTACTCTGAACAATATCAATAGTAACCTGAAGTTTTTTAGCCTCTTTATAGAGATAACTGCACATTTCTTCATAAGTTGTGTTTCCGTACACGCCCCTTTCCCTTATTCCAAGAAAATTCAGGTTAGGACCATTAATTATTAATACCTTCATAACCACACCTCTTATTTATTATTTTCTGCATATATCTCTATAATATTATTAACTACATCATCAATATTACTAATATTCATAATTTCATAGTCACAATATTTTTTATACAAGGTTCCCCTCTCCTCAAACAGTGAGTAAAGCTGAGATAAATCCTTTGAAAGTAAGGGGCGACTCTTAATATCTATATCCCCTTCTATGTTTTTAATAGGTCGGTTTATATAAAAAATAATGCCATTTTTCTTAAGGTTTATGATGTTTTCATATCTCTTAATTACTCCACCACCAGTTGAAATTACTGCTGGGACTTTTTGTGATACTTCAAAAGTTACCTTAGCTTCTATGTCTCTAAACAACTCTTCACCATTTTTAAATATTTCAGTAATCTTAAGATTTGTACTGTCTTCAATATATGTGTCTATGTCTAGGAAAATCACACCTAATTTTTCTGCAAGTATTTGTCCAATTGCACTTTTACCTGAGCCAGGCATCCCAATTAAAACTATGCTTTTCCTCCTGTGATTTTTGTTTTGAAGTCCTCTGCTTATTTCCATAACAGATTTAAAAAATTCCTCTACTTCTAAAAGCAAATCACTATTTTTAACTAATTCTAAGTTTTTCTTTATAACCTCTTCTTCTCTAGCTCCATTTAAAATTTCCATATTGTTTTTCTTTTTATATTGGGCTATCTTTAGAACTATTTCCATACGATTTTCAAATAGTGAAAGAAGGCTATTGTCGATTTCATCAATTTGATTTCTAAAATCATTTATATCATAATTATCTACATTACTCATTAAACCACATCCTTAAATCATCACCATCGCAGCTACTTATCTTCTACGAAGCTGTAATATTATATAAAATCTAAAATACTCATTGCAGCGCAGGCTTCAATTACTGGTAATGCTCTTAAAACTATACAAGGGTCATGTCTACCTGTAACAGATACTTCTGAATTTTCCAGGGTGTCCATATCAATGGTACTTTGAATCTTAGCTATGGAAGGAGTTGGTTTCATTGCAACCCTAAACACTATGGGCATCCCATTAGAAATACCCCCATTAATTCCACCATTATTGTTAGTTTTCGTTGCAAAACTACCTTTATTCATGTAAGGTACATCATTAGCCTGGCTTCCTCGAAGCTTTGTTATACCAAATCCACTACCAAATTCCACACCCTTTACTGCAGGGACAGAAAATAGTAACTGGGCTAAATTGCTCTCTATAGAATCAAAAAATGGTTCACCAAGTCCACAGGGTAGATTCAATATAGCAGCTTCAATTATACCACCAACAGAATCGGATTCTTTCTTAGCTTTTAAAATAATACTTTTCATTTCTTCACCTTTAACATCATCAATTACGGGAAAATCTTTGTTTGAAATATCCATTAGCAACTGATTTTTTAGATTAACACCATCAAAGTAACTGTCAAATACACTCTCAATACTCACAATGTGACTTCCTATTTGGATTCCCTTACGGAAAAGAATTTGCCTTGCAACAGCACCTGCAAAAACAAGTGGTGCTGTAATTCTTCCTGAAAAATGGCCGCCACCTCTATAATCATTAAAGCCTGAATATTTAACTTTTCCTGTAAAATCTGCATGACCTGGTCTTGCTAAGTCCTTTAACTTGTCATAATCCACAGAGTTTTGATTTTCATTAAATATAACCGCGCAAAGAGGTGTACCAGTTGTATACCCATTAAAATATCCACTTAGAATTTCAACTTTGTCTCCTTCACTTCTTGTAGTTGAAAATTCATTTTTACCTGGCGCACGTCTTTGCATTTCATTATTTATAAAATCCATATCGAGTTTTATACCGGTGGGTAATCCATCAATAGTTATTCCTATGCCTCTTCCATGAGATTCTCCAAATATAGAATACTTTACTTTTTTACCCCATTGTCCACTCATTAATTTTCCCTCCTAGGCTCTTAAAATCCTCATAAAAATTCGGGTAAGATTTTTTTACTGCACCGCTGTCATGTATTGTAAGATTTTCAGTACATTTAATTGAAGCAATTGTCATGGCCATAGCTATTCTATGATCATTCCAACTGTTTACCACTCCGCCCTTAAGCCATGGTTTACCATGAATTATCAGTGAATCCTCTCTTTCTATAACCTCAGCCCCAATTTTGTTTAGCTCTGTTGCTATAGCTTTTAATCTATCAGATTCTTTAATTCTAGCCCTCCTAGCATTAATAATTTCTGTGGTTCCTGAGCTTAATGCACCAAGAACTGCTACTATTGGTAAAAGATCAGGACATTGCGATACATCAACAATAGTACCTTGCAAATCCGATTTTGACGACTTTAGGATTCCATCCTCAAGTGTTAGCTTTCCACCCATGTTTTTTATTATGTCCACTATTACTCTGTCTCCTTGGAGCGATTCCATATTTAGATCAACACAGGAAACATCTCCTCCCAAAACACCTGCTGCAAGATAAAATGCTGCTTGAGAAAAATCGCCTTCAACTCTGTAGTCTCTTTTTTCATAGTGTTGATTTCCTTTTATTTTAAATTCTCTATAATTATTATTTTCTATACTTACTCCAAATTTAGAAAGTACATCTAAGGTTAAATCTATGTACCCAATAGATTCCAGTGACCTAGTAACTATAATTATTGAATCTCCATTTAATAAAGGCAATGCATAAAGAAGGCCCGTAATAAATTGAGAGCTTACATCTCCTCTAAGTTCAAAAATTCCAGGAGTAAAGCTCCCATCTATTGTTAAAGGAAGACACCCTCTATTTGTTGTGTACTTTATATTCTGCTTATCAAAAATTTCATAATAAGGTTTAAGAGTTCTTTGTACTAATTTCCCTCTACCACTAAAAACTATTTTTCCGACCGCATGCATTGCTATAGGAATTAGAAAGCGTAAGGTTGATCCGCTTTCATTACATTCTAACTCATTACGAGCTATTTTTTTGTTCGTTATTTCATTGTTTTCAATTTTATTCACCACTATCCTGGTTTTAGAAAACTCAATAGCGCCTTTCCCAATTATTCGGAGGCAATTTGCCTGTCTTTTTATTTGTGCTCCAAGTTTTTCCATAATCGCACAGGTAGCTATTATGTCCTCAGACATATTAACGTTATTGACCACACATTCGCCCTGGCTAAGTGCTGCGGCTATAATTGCTCTATGGCATAAAGATTTTGAAGGTGGAATTTTCACTTTTCCATTTAAAGAAAAAGGCTGAATTATAACTGATTTCATAACTTATTACCTCAATTCAATATAATAATTTATTTGTGATTTTTTTGTAAATAATCCGCAATATTACCCACCTTAATTTTCTCAACAAAACTATTACCAATAGACTCTAGTAATATAAAATTCATACGCTCGCCAATGTTTTTCTTATCATGACTAATAGTTTCAATTATAGCTTCAGTTTTTATTTCAGGCAAGGTCCAAGGTAAATTATACTTAATTAAGATGTCTCTTATAATACTTGCTGTTCCAATTTTAGTCATTCCTAGCTCTTCCCCTAGTGTTGTTATAGCATACATTCCCATTGCCACTGATTCTCCATGGGAGTACTCTTTAAAATTAAAGAATTGTTCAATTGCGTGACCTATGGTATGACCAAAGTTTAGTAACATTCTCTCCCCAGTGTCCCTTTCATCTCTTCCAACAATACCCGCCTTAATGCTACAACAATCATAGATGATTTTATCTATGTCTTTTAAAACAGCTTCTTTGTTTTCATAATCCATTAATTTATAAAATAGCTCTCTATCTTTAATTGCTCCATATTTTATAACTTCACCCATGCCATCATTAAAAAATTTGTCACTAAGTGTTCCTAGAAGCAATGGATCAATAAAAACTGCCTTTGGATTATAAAAGCTTCCTACAAGATTTTTCCCGCGAGGCAGATCTACTGCCACCTTACCACCTACGCTACTATCCACTTGTGCCAGCAGTGATGTTGGAATTTGTATTAAGGGAATGCCTCTTAAGAAAGTTGCGGCTACAAAACCAGTCATATCTCCCACAACTCCACCACCTAAGGCAATTATTATATCCCCCCTGTTTATCTTAAAATCTAAAAGTTTATCGTATACTTCTAAAAGAGTTTCAAAGGATTTGCTTTCTTCTCCGACTTTCACCACAATTTTAAAAGTCTCAAAACCTTCTGCTTTTAATGAGCTAATGGCCTTTGGGCCATAAAATTTATTAACATTAGAATCTGTTACTACAGCTATTTTTCTTCCTTTATATATCTTCTTAACTTCACTACCAATTTCGCCAAGCAATCCATTCTTAATGTATATTGGATAGCTTCCACTTGCTGCTTTAACTTCTATACTATACATCTTAGCCTAGCTCCTTTCTCTTATTGGTTGCAATCTCAACCCTTTTCTTTAAAAAGCTTTATCACCATTTGTTATCGCTAGTTTTTTTCTCTAATTGTTATGTTGTTTACTTCTATTATAGTATCTTCAAGGTGGAAAAGTCTATTAACAATAAATAATCCAAAAATATAAGATTTTAATAAACCATTGACTTTTATTAAATTTGTGTATAATATTTATAATGAATATGGAGACTTCTAGCCACTTCTCAAAATTGGTTAGGAGTCTTTTTAATTAGACTAATAGAAGGAAGGCAAATAAATGTATTTGCCATGGAGGTAAAAATGGGTAAGAATCATAGTGTTAGGAATAATTTTGTATACAACAATATAGAGAAAAAAGATAAGAACTTTATGTATAAAAATCTTGAGAGAAGCAATTGCTATAATTGTAATTTTTCTAGGTCAAATTTTGATTATGTAACTTTTAGAGGTGCACATTTTAAATCTTGTGTGTTTTCTGAATGTACCTTTAAATGGGCTGAATTTATTGGAACAAATCTTAAGAACAGTGATTTTAAAAATACAATATTTGAAAATGCTATGTTTGACTCTGTGAATTTAGATGGGGCTGATTTCAAAGATGCAGAATTTAAAAATACTATATTTTTAAATTCTGATCTTACAAAAGCTAAAAATCTTAGTATTAAAAATTCAGATACTAAAGTATTTAGTGAAATGCCTGAAATGGAAATTAGTGAAGACCTTCGAAATGCTGTTGTAAATGTAATGAAAAATAAATATGTTAAAGCTGCTAGGGTTCTTGATACAAAAGATGGTGGCATTAACATAATAAGTCTAATGATATTATTAGAAAATTTTGATGAAGAAACATTAATTAAAGGATTAAATATAATGAAAGCTGAACTTGATTGTGATTTTTACACATTAAGTTATATAGTTAAGTTTTTGAAGAATAATATGTAATTGATGACCCTTGTGATTTTTGCTATGACATTAAAAATGTAAGGAGACATAATATGAATGGAAAATCACATCAAAAGATAGCAATGCTATCCTATGCAATAGTCGCAACAATACCTATTGTTAATTCCATGCCAATATTCAACAATGAATATATACATATCCCCATGGGAATAAGCCTTATAGGCCTTGCAACAGCAGGGCTTGCTGGGTTAGTTGTTGATGCAGACAGTCAGCATAGTAAGATAAATCACATGAACCCACTTACAAGTGCAAGCAATAAAGTGATAAATAATTTAGAAAAAATATTAAAGTTACTGCTTAGATTATTTTTAGGGGTTGGACTTGGTGCATTGATTTTATGGTATTCAAAAACTATTATATGGGAGTTAGAAAAGATAAAATTTATAGGGGAATATGCTTATATATTTACATATTTTACATCTTTCATTTTAATAGTTTTAGGAGTAACTAATGAGAGATTTTTTAAAAAAATACCTGTAATTGGGTCAATTTATAAAAAATTATCAGCTATAATAAGTGTAGGATCCAATGATTTTATAAGAATTTCCATATTTTTAACTTATGCTGGTTCAAGCTTAATTTTAGCAATTTATAATTTTACTAACTTAAATGACTCAAATATTTATCTTATTTGTATTTTGTTAATTGGTATAGCAACTTTCCCTCATAGAACGTTTTTACACTCACTAGAGGGGGTAGCTATTTTCAACATTTCAGCCTCCTATGTATTTAACAAATTAGGCTATGAATATTTAACAGGATGTTTTTTTGTTGGGTATATAAGTCATATTTATTGGGCTGATATATTTACAAAAGAAGGGGTCCCAATACTTTCAATGCCAAGATTTATTGCAGTATTATTAAAAAAATTAGGCTTCCATAATAATCTTGTTCAATTTCTAGAAAAAATAGGTAAGTTAAAGCTTAAATTACCACCACATATTACCACAGGTTCTGATGTGGGTAATTTATTTGAAGTAATATATATTTTACTTTTATTTTTAGTAGTTGTAATAGGTTTCACTGTTTATGGTGGAGAATTTAGGGTTATTTAAATAAAACATAACAAAGTTTTACCCATAAGCCCCAATTTTGGTATACAATTAGAGATAAACAAATGAAAAAGTGAGAGGAGCGATTTTATGAAATTTGTTGCGGATTTACATACCCATACTGTAGTTAGTGGCCATGCATATAGTACACTAATGGAAAATGCAAAATATGCTAGTGAGATAGGTCTCCAGATATTAGGGGTTACAGATCATGGTCCTAATATGCCAGGTTCTCCTGATCTTTGGTATTTTGGAAATTTTAAAGTCCTACCAAAAGAATTGTATGGCGTTAAAATGCTTTACGGTTGTGAAGCTAATATAATTGATTATGAAGGTAATCTTGATCTACCAGTAGACTTGCAAAAAGGTCTTGACATAATGATAGTAAGCATGCATGAACCACTTATGGAAGGTGGAAAGAGTGCGGATTTAAACACAGTCACTATTTTAAAAGCTATGGACAATCCAAATGTTAATATTTTAGGACATATGGGAAATCCAAAATTTCCTATACACGAAGAAGAAATAGTAAAAAAAGCAAAAGAAAAAAATATACTAATAGAATTAAATAATAGTTCTTTTGTAACTTCAAGAATAGGCAGTGATGTTAATTGCACTAAAATAGTAAGGCTTTGCAAAAAATTAGGTGTAAAAATTATTGTAAATAGTGATGCTCATTTCTGTTTTTCTATAGGAAATTTTAGTGTTGCAGAAAAAGTACTTAAAGACATTGATATGCCTGAAAAACTTATTATTAATACAAATAGAGCAATGTTAATTGAATATCTTCGCGAAAAAGGAAAAAATGTATAAGCCGTTAATATGCATTGCCTCAGGTGATGATTTAAGGGCAAAAATAAGGAGTACATATCAATTTAATCTATGTACTCCTTATTTTAGTTTACCTGTAAATACATTTTACTTTATTAAATGTGAATATATTGGTATTATGTAAGTATATCTAAATAACTATAAAAATAAATAACAAAATGGAGAGTATTATGAAATTAAGTAAAAAACCACTTATAATAATTATAATAGCAACTTTTATATTGTTAATAGGTCTAACTTATGGTGTTAATCGGTTAAGAACTTCTAGTGAAACCAATATTACAACTGCAGTAAATGCTACAAAAACACCTACAGTAATTAGCGAACAAATAAATCCAGCACCTCAACCCCCAAACAATTTGACTGTGAATGATAGTTTAAACATTGAAGAAAAAACTTATAAATCAACAAAAGCATTTCAAGTAAATAATAGTAAAATACCAATACTTATGTATCATTCTATTAGTTATGAAAAAGGGAATTCCCTAAGGGTTTCTAAGGAAAACTTCAAAATGCAAATGAAATATCTTAAAGCTAATAATTATACAACCTTAACTGTAGATGAACTCTATAGCTATATGAAAACAGGTAAAATGGTACCTAAAAAGCCCATAATTATAACTTTTGATGATGGCTATAAAGATAACTACACCAATGCATATCCTATATTAAAAGAATTAGGATTAAAAGCCACTGTGTTTGTAATTACTGATACCATAGATGTTGAGAAAAATTTTTTAACCTCCAAAGAAATTAAATCCATGGATTCAAGCAATCTGAGAGTAGAAAGTCACACAGCCTCTCATGAGCATTTAGATAAGATATCCTATAGTAATAATATAAAAACAATGAAGTCTTCAAAAGCTAAATTAGAAAAAATATTAAACAGAAAAATAAATTATATAGCATATCCTTACGGTGGATATACTGAAGGCACAATAAAAGCTGCAAAAGAATCCGGTTATACGTTAGCTTTTTCAACAGATATGAGTTGGATAAATAAAAACAATAATATCTATTCATTGGGCAGAATCTTTGTTAATGCAAATTTAAGTTTTGATAAGTTTAAAGCAAAATTGAATCCATAGAATTTATTTATAGGGCGCTAAGTGTCAACTTAAAACCCTATAATAAGAGAATAGGTGAAAATATGAAATCACAATGGTTTAAATTAAAAGTATTAATTTTTATTATTATATCAGGCATTGTATTTAATACTGCAATTAAAAATATTAATGAAATAAACAATAATACAATCCAACCAAACAATAAAACGGAAGTAACCACTATTAAAAGTGAAGAAATAAAAAAGAATAAATTACAAAAGGTAAACCATAAACAAGAGAATTTAGAAAAGAAATGGAAAATAGGATATGATGAGTTTTTCGAAAAAAAGTATGTGCAATCTATTGAAACCGAAAGACAAGTAATTAAAGAAGACCCCAACTTTTATAAAGCATATGCTGTTGAAGGCATTGCACTAGCTTACAGCGGAAATTTCAAAAATGGTATAGAGCAAATTGATCGTGCTTTAAAACTAAAACCTGACTATGGTTATGCCCGATTTAATAAAGCCCTAGCTAATGAATTATATGGACATTATGATGACGCTATCAAATGGTATAAAAGTGCTTTAGAAGTAGAAACATTCGAATGGAGCTATTATGGTCTAGCCAGTATCTATGGAAGAAAAGGCGATATTAAGAATACTATAAAATATCTGAAACTAGCCATTGATATTAACACAAATATTAAAAATGCAGCAAAAAATGAAGAGGATTTTGATAATGTGAAAGAAAGTATAGAATTTAAAGAATTAATAAAAAAATAAAAAGGCCCCTCGGTTAGTGTATTATTTTCAAAAATATTTATGCCATATACATTATGTATATGGCATAAATTATTATGTTTTTTTAACATCTACAGATAAATTTATATCTTTTTTTACAGCAGAGCTTAAAACTGTTTTCAATATATAAGAACCTTCTTTAATATCCATTTCTTTAAAGTATAGCTTAATTTCCTGTTTGCCAGAGCTTTGTGGAATTAGCATCATAGTGGTTGAACTCTGATTGTAACTTTTTGTAGCTTCATTTTTATCATTTACTAAATAAGTTTTGCTTATATCTAATCTTTGTGTAGCAGCTGCTATATTTTCAATATTTAAAGTAACTATAACATCATCCTTTATAACCAGAATGCTAGTTAGTGAAACCGATATTTTTGAGTTGGAAATAGCTGCAGCAGGATTTAAATTGTATTGCACAAGTTGATTTTCATCTTTATCTTTATCTTTATCTTTATCTTTGTTCCTGCCTTTGTCCTTACCTTTTCCATTGCTACTAGGTTCAGAACTTAACATCATAGGATTTTTCATATCTAAAATCCCCTTAACAATGGTGTCCTTTTCCACAACTTCAGCAGCTGGTTCTACCTTTGGCTTAGTTGCTTCAGTTGTTTTAGGAGCTGCTACTTGAGTTGTTTTAGGCGAAGCTTTTGCTTCAGAAGCATTTTTACCCGCTACTTTATTATTCATTAACCAGGCTAAAATAACAACAAAAGCTATTATACAAGCAAGCACCGCTAATATAATTAGCTTAGTTTTCTTCCCAATCTTTTTACCCTCTACCAAAAGCGCTTTTGTAGCCTCAGTAGGAGATGTATTGGAATTCATAAACATTGTTTTTTCATTTTCACCCTCAACTATATTAGCATTAAGCTCAGATTGTATCTCTGATACATCGTTATAACGGTTTTTAGCATCTAAAGCTGAAGCCTTTTTAATAACACTAATTAAACTCTTATCATCATCCAACCCATAATTTTTCTCGAAAATAAGCTCCGAAGGCAAGTTTATGGATTTACCTGTAAGCATAAAAAACATAGTGGCTCCAAGAGAATAAATATCCGTTTGAGCGTTGGACTGGGCATTTACAAGCTGTTCTGGTGCTATGTATCCCATAGAACCTAAAATCATAGTGTCTCCTTCTTGATTTTCCTTGTATGTCCGTGCTATTCCAAAGTCGATAAGAACTACCTTGTTGTTAGTTTTTATCATTATGTTAGTAGGCTTTAAATCTCTATATATAATTGGTGGATTAAAACTATGAAGATAACCTAATATACTGCAAAGTTGCAGTGATATATCTGTTACAATTTCTGACGAGAGAGCACCATTTGCATCTACGTGCTCCTTTAAAGTCTTTCCTTCAATATAGTCCTCCACAATGTATAAATTATCATCTTCATAAAAGATATCAATAATTCGTACAATTCCTATGTGACTTAAATTCTTAAGTAAATTAGGCTCAGCCAGAAAATCTATTTTGTCTTTCCACTGACCGTTTACCTCCTTAACCGCCCATAAGTTTCCTAGCCTATTATTCTTGCAGAGATATACTGTCCCCATACCGCCTCGTCCTAAGACCTTTATTATTTCGTATTTTTCATCTAGTATTCGTCCCGGATTTAACATGTTCTCTCCTCCAATGTGAAAAACTCATCTATAAAATATATTATAAGTATTTCCCCTCTTTCTTTAGTACCAGCACAGTTCTACTAGGTGAGTATATTATAACCCCAGTTTTATTTTCCTTATGCTTCAATGTTTCTGCACCGTAAATGTAATCCCTTGCAATTCTACCTTGCCCACCAAATATTTTTTCATCACTATTAAAAACAATTTTATATTTACCTATTTCACCAGTAGGTAGTTCATATTCTGAGAAAGATTCGCAATGGTTAAAATTAAATAAAAATATTAAACCACCTTTTCTGAAAGCAAGCAGTTTCTGCTGCTCATCAGTCCAAAGGTTTTGTAAATCACAAGCGCTTAAAACATTATAGGTTTTCACTAAATTCAACATTTCTCTATCAAAATTTGATAAATATTCATATTTAAGCTCTTTATTTTCCATTAGACTCCATTGTCTTCTCGCATAATGATAACTCCAATTGTTACCTTCTCTCGGGAAGTCAATCCATTCTGGGTGACCAAATTCATTACCCATGAAATTCAAATAGCCTTCACCGCCTAAAATTATGGTAATGAATCTAATAAGTTTATGAAGTTCTACTGCTCTACTTATTATTAAATTATCATCATTTTTTGACATATGAGTATACATTTCCTTGTCCCCTAGACGGAACATTAAGGTCTTATCACCTACAAGTGCTTGATCATGCGATTCAGAATAACCTATATTCTTCTCACCAGGTCTTCTACTAGTTAACTCATACCATAGCTTACTCATACTCCATTTTTCATCTGGCAACTCTTTAAGCATTTTTACCCAAAGATCAGGTACTCCCATAGACAACCTATAATCAAAACCCAAACCACCAACCTCTACTGGCAAACACATTCCAGGCATACCGCTCATATCCTCTGCAATAGTTATTGCATTAGGTTTCACTTGTCTTATTAAATCGTTCGCAAATTGAAGGTAAGTAATTGCTTCTATATCCGTATCCATACTAAAGTATTTACTGTAATTTGTAAAGGCTACAGAAAGCCCATGATGGTGATATAACATGGAAGAAACACCATCAAATCTATAACCGTCAAAATGATACTCCTCCAGCCAAAACTTAATATTTGACAAAAGAAAGTGAATAACCTCTGGTTTCCCATAATTAAAAAGTTTTGTACCCCAAGCTGAATGATTTCCTAAAGCGCCAGTATTAAAGAATTGATAATCTGTTCCGTCAAACTCATTAATACCCTCTGCTATATTTTTAATTGAATGGGAATGCACTAAATCAAGCAATACGGAAATACCCATACCATGGGCAGTATTAATTAATACTTTAAGCTCTTCAGGGGTTCCAAACCAGGAAGAAACAGCAAAAAAATTAGATACCTGATAACCAAATGAGGCATAATAAGGGTGTTGCATTACTGCCATAAGCTGCACTGTATTATAGCCCGCAGCTTTTATCCTTGGAAGCGTAATTTCTGTAAATTCACTAAAAGTACCCATACCTTCTTTTTCCTGTGCCATGCCTACATGAGACTCATATATAAATAACGGCTTCTTATTATCAACATGAAATTCACTATCCTGCCACTTAAATTCATTATCTGGTTTCCAAATTTGCCCTACAAAATCGTGAGTAACAGGGTTTTGCACCGTACGCTTAATGTAAAGCGGAATTCTATCTCTTGATACATTTTTTGCAACTATCCTTACCTTAACACAGGACATATGTTTTAATGCATGTACCCCCGGCAAAAAAATCTCCCAATTTCCATTTTCTTTTTTTTGTAATGGGTGTGTTTTGGGATTCCAATAATTAAAATCTCCAATTAGATAAAGAGCATCAGCTCCCGGAGCCCATTCTCTATAAATCCATCCATCTTGTACTAGATGAAACCCATAAAATAAGTCTCCACTGGCAAAAGACTGGAAGGTTTGATTATTAGAAAGCAATTTTTCTTTGTAACAAGTATAATTTGACCCTCTTAGTTGAATATCTTTTTTAAAGGGTCTGAGATATGGATCAATATCCATTATTTCCATATATTTGTTTTTATTTTCATTATCATTCATAAAAAAAAATCCTTTCATATTCGTAATTATTGATATACAAAACATTTTATAACTCATTATATCTAATTCGACTAAATATTTTCAATACCTTTGTTCTTATATTAAATTAATAAAAACAAATAGTTTTTAATTTTAAAAACGGTTCCCTAAATTAATAGGGAGCCGCTTTTTATTCACTTAAAATATTGAGAATTTCAAAATAAATGCTGCAAATACTATAGATACCATTGAAAGTAACTTAATCAATATATTTATTGCTGGACCTGAGGTATCCTTAAATGGGTCTCCCACAGTGTCACCAACAACGGCTGCTTTATGACAAGCTGATCCTTTTCCGCCAAAGTTCCCAGCTTCGATATGCTTTTTGGCATTATCCCAAGCTCCACCAGAATTTGCCATCATAACTGCAAGTACAAAGCCTGTTACAGTTGCTCCTGCCAGGAGTCCTGCCACACCATTTACACCTAAAAGTAGCCCAACTGCTATTGGAATAACAATAGCCAGTAGTGCTGGCATAATCATTTCCTTTTGAGCTGCTTTTGTACAGATATCAACGCAGGTTGCATAGTCAGCTTCTGCGCTACCTTCCATAAGTCCCAATATTTCTTTAAATTGTCTTCTAACTTCTACCACTATAAGTTGTGCTGTTTTGCCTACTGCATCCATGGTTAATGCTGCAAATACAAAAGGCACCATTCCACCTATAAATAACCCTATAAGAACCTGAGGATTTAATATTGATAAGTTAAAAACAAAATCCAAATTTTCTTTTTTTACAATAATTTCAACTTGATCTCTATAAGCTGCTATTAGCGCAAGAGCTGTTAGCGCTGCGGAACCTATAGCAAAGCCTTTGCCTGTAGCTGCTGTAGTATTTCCTAAAGAATCAAGAGCATCTGTTCTTTCTCGTACTATAGGCTTCTGATGAGTCATTTCTGCAATACCACCAGCGTTATCTGCTACAGGACCATAAGCATCCGTAGCTAATGTTATACCTAGTGTACTAAGCATACCTACTGCAGCTATTCCCACACCATATAAGCCCATATTATAATCTACTGACCCTCCAGCAAAATAAAAACTAGCGGCTATTGCCATGGCTACTATTATAACAGGAAGGAAAGTAGACATCATTCCAAGGGATAGACCACCTATTATAACAGTGGCTGCACCAGTAGTTGTTGTTTCAGCTAGCTTTTTAGTAGGCGTGTACGTATCTGATGTAAAGTACTCTGTACAAAAGCCAATTAAATTCCCTGCTATAAGCCCACTTAATATGGCAAGATAAACTCCTATGTGCTCCCATCCAAGTACATTCCAAACTAAGAAGAAGGTTAGTATTGCAATTATTGCAGAACTTACATAGACCCCTCGCCTAAGAGCTGCTAAAAGACCTTTTTGCTCAGTTTTCTCCCCTGATTTAACAAAGAAGGTTCCAATAATAGATGCAACTACACCAATTGACGCTATAGTCATAGGAATTGTTACACCTTTAACTCCTAGTCCAGCTGCTACAGCAAGGGCAGCAGTGGATACTATTGACCCAACATAGGATTCGTAAAGATCCGCACCCATACCAGCTACGTCACCAACATTGTCTCCAACATTATCAGCTATAACTGCAGGATTTCTTGGGTCATCCTCTGGAATTCCTGCTTCAAGTTTACCAACAAGATCTGCGCCTACGTCTGCGGCTTTAGTGAAAATACCTCCACCGACGCGTGCAAATAATGCCATTGAGCTAGCTCCCATTCCAAAGGTAATCATTGCACTAGTTATATTTTGAATTCTCGCTGCCTCGCCTAAATTTCTATAGAAAAAATCCAATAAATAATACCAAATGCTAATATCAAGAAGTCCAAGACCTACAACAGTAAGCCCCATTACTGCACCACTTGAAAAAGCAACCTTTAAAGCACTGTTAAGACTTTTTCCAGCTGCATGTGTAGTTCTAACATTTGCACGGGTGGCAATTTTCATTCCTATAAAGCCTGAAAGACCTGAAAAAAAGCCTCCACTTATAAATGCAAAAGGTACAAAAGGGGTAAGCAACCCAAATGCTGCAAGTATTCCTAGGATTACAAACATAACTGCAAAGAAAAGAGCTACTCCTGTGTACTGCCTTTTTAAATAGGCATCTGCACCTTCTCTAATAGCAGCCGCAATCTTTTTCATTTGCTCCGTTCCTTCATCTTCTTTCAATACTTTATATGTAAGATATCCAGCAAAAGCAAGTGCTAATATGGAACAAATTGGGGCTAAAATCAATAAATTCATAATAACTGCCTCCTAAATATTTTATTAGTTATATATCTATTTCGACTAAGCATTAACAATTCCTTTCTTTTCAAATAAAAAAAAACTTTAATAAGTTTCTTTTTAAGATTGTTCCTTTACTTTCTTTACTCTTCAACAACAAGTTCAATATATGTTTTTAACACCTCTGGTTTATTGATTATAATTTTTTTAGCATCATAACATATAACTCCATCTTTCAAAAAATCATTTAAACATCTAGTAACTGTTATTCTTGAACAACCTATGATATTTGATAGTTCCTCATGGGTAAGCATACGATTCAATGTAACAAATCCTTCACTATCTACCTCTGCTGTAGAAGATAACCTTAATAGTGCGTCCGCAAGTTGCCCCCTCGCATCATTAAAAATTTTATTAGTAAGCTGAAGCATAACAATTCTAAACTTTCTTGTCATACTATGCATAAAATATCTATAAATTTGTGGTTTCAAGCTTAGTTCTCTTTCTAAGACCTCATGGCTTATAATTGAGATTTCTACATATTCCTTTGCCGTTGAAACAATGGAATCCATGCCTCCACAAAAATAAATCATTTCACCTACTATTTCTCCACTTCGAATAAAATACAAGATTTTTTCATGCCCATTTAAGCTAATAACACTTTGTGTTACAACACCTTTTAACACAATTCCTACCTGAAGTTCAGAATCCAAATTTAATAATTCATTTTTATTATATTTATTTATTTGACCAAGCTTACTGAGAGTATTCAAAAAATAATCTCGCATTATCGCTTGTCGATCAGACTCAAAAAACTTCTCATACATGGATTTCCTCCTAAATATATACTATAATAAGATTTTGCTATCTCTATCTCTAATCTTTTGAAAACATATAAATTTCTAATATGATTTTATTATATCATTAAAATTTTGTTTCATTGTTTTTTATATTTTTATAAATAGTTAATATATAAAAAAATGAACCATCCCTATATAAATATATAGAAATAGTTCATTTATATTGTTTTATTTGTTGGATTTCTCCATAAAGTTTCTCCAATTGCCCTCTGGCAAATAGATTTCTTTTGATAATTCCAATTCATCTTTACAATTATACATATATACATAAGCTAACTCCTTAGATTTTCCTGGTAATACCTCTACTTCAATTAGAGTTTTATTATACATATTATCAGAATTTCCATCTCCGAAATAACCTTCAAGTTCATCTAATCTTGCCACTGTCCTCTCCCAATCATATAGTTCAAAGATTTCACCATATATAAAATCATTTCCCCTTATCATGGCAGGATATCCTTTGTTTTTCAAGTGATATAGTTTACCCAGCACTTTTCCATAGTTCATTTTTTCTACTTTTAAAGCCAAATACTTATTATAATTATAAAAGTTTTCTAATAAACTTCCATAAACGAAAATCTTTTTATTCAAATTGAATATTCATTAGCATATAGTACCAAGCACAGCTTTTATATCTTCTTTATTTTCAACTGCTGCTTTTATTGCTAACGTTAACCCCTGTGTGATTTTCTCAAGCTCCATATACGGAGTATTAGCCTTACTCATTACTTGTGCTGGAATAAATGGAACATGGATAAAAGTACCTCTTACTGCTGGGTATTTCGTATGAATTAAATGAAGTAATCCATACATTATATGATTGCATACAAATGTACCTGCGCTATTAGAAAGAGAGGCTGGAATACCGCCTTTTCGAATCTCTTCTACCATTGCTTTAATAGGAAGATTTGAAAAATAAGCATTTTCTCCTCCTTCAAAAATTTCTTTATCAATAAATTGATTTCCCTCATTATCTGGAATCCTTGCATCATCTACATTAATTGAAACTCTTTCTATAGTTAAATCAAATCTACCACCAGCTTGACCAACACAAATCACTATGTCTGGATTTTCTTTAATTATTGCCTTTTCAAGTTCAGTAATAGATTTATTAAACACTGTTGGTATTTCAAGCTTCACAATTTCAGCACCTGCAATTACATCCTCTAATTTTCTTACTGCTTCAAAGGATGGATTAATCTTTTCCCCTCCAAAGGGATCAAATCCTGTTATTAATACTTTCATGTTATCACCTCATTAGTTATTTTTTTATACACTTTTATTAAAATGCCCAGAAATACATTAATCCTATATGAATAACAAGCATAGTTAATGCAACTGGTGCTTGGTATTTTATTACTCCATATTTTGTATCTTCAATTTCAAGTATTGCTGTTGGAACAATATTAAAGTTGGCTGCCATTGGAGTTAAAAGAGTTCCACAGAATCCTGCAGTGAGTCCTAGCGCTGCAACTATTGCAGGATTTCCTCCTTGAGCTATTACAAAGGGAACTCCAATCCCAGCTGTAATAACTGCAAATGCAGCGAACCCATTGCCCATTATTGCGGTAAATAAAGCCATGCCAACACAGTATGCAATAACCCCAGCTAATATATTTCCTTGTGGTATAATTGTTTTTATTCCATTTGCTACTACATCACCAACGCCGGCTGCAGCAAACACAGCACCTAATGCTGCTAACAGCTGTGGAAGCATACTAACTGGTCCAACCATTTCTAATAATCTTCTTCCATCATCTGCGATTTCCGCAGGTTTGCCCTTTGTCATAAGGATAGCCCATAAAGTTGCAATTAATGTTGCAAGTCCTAGTGCTACTAGCGATCCCAATTGGACTGTAAATACTTGTGCAATAGCAAATGTGAATATTGCTAAAGCTAGAGCTGGCAAGAAAATCTTATTACCTATTTTTTGAGACATCTTCTGCTTAAATTCTTTAGTAGATTCATTAAAACTACCAATTTTAACTTTTTTAATTGCTGAAAGAACAGCAAGTCCAATAACTAAATATCCAATGAATAGGTCTGGAATTCTAAAAGATTTATTACCCCACAAATCACCTATTCTACTGAATACAAATATAAATCCAAGAATACCCCAAAATAAAGATGTTGGAATTTTAGATTGATGTTTTTTATCTTTAAGAGTAAAATACACAGTTATAAAACAAATTAGGCCACAAAAGGTATAAAGAAGTTCGGTCAATGTAGTTTTAAGCATCAAATCCACCCCCTTTTGTAGATTTGCTATTTTTATTTACATTATATTTTTTATCGAACTTTTTATCGTAATAGAAAAATTGAATACTACCAATTAACATAATAATAATTGCAATTGGTAACGATGCCTTTGCTATATCAATTGCCTCAACAGTATATTTTAATTCTTTTAAAACACCAACAATCAAAAGAACACCACCGGAAGCTACAAAAAAATTCTGTCCAAAAAAGTTACCGTAATTTTCAACAGCAGCTTCTAACCCTTTTATCGTTTGAGAATCCTCTTTATCAATAACTTTGTATCTAGCTTCTGCAGCACCCTCAGCCATTGGTAGAATTAAAGGTCTTATGAACTGAACATGTCCACCTAATCTTATTCCAAACATAGCTGCAAGAGTTCTAATGATCAAATAAAGAGAAGTTAATTTTCCAACAGTTACAGATTTTATTTTACCTATAAGATATGCAGCTCTTTCTCGAAGACCATATCTTTCTAGTAGACCTATTACAGGTAAAGAAATTATAAACACCGACATATACCTATTTTCAACAAATGCTCGACCCAAAATTTCCACTACTTTGTTAAAAGGTATACCAGATACTAGTCCAGTAGTTATTCCTGCTACAACTACTACTGCAATAGTATCCTTCTTCCACATAAACCCTATTACAATGATCAAGATACCGATTAGTTTAATCATAAAAATACCCCCTTATAATAAAATATGTATATTTATAATATATCAGAATTTTTCATTATTTGATGTAGCCCAGGCTACAAAATATCATTTATTTTTTATTCAAGCGGTCATCAGCATTTTTCATGACATAATAGAAAAACGCCCTTGTAATTTTATATTACAAAGGCGTTTTTCTTTAACCAACAAATTAAGCTGCATTATTTAATTCTACTTTGCTCTTCCTTTTCTTCCTGCTGCTTTAGTTTATATTCATAAGTAACGTAAAGTTCTTCTAGTTTGGTATTAAGATATTTAGGGACTATTTTAACTTGTGTTAAATTAGAAAACTTATTTAAATCTTCGAAGAATATTTTAATTCTATTTTCTATTACTTCTATATTACTAAATTTCACCTTATCAATAATAGAGTCGCACTCGTCATTAAAAATCCTAAGGACTAGTTTAATCATATCCTCTGTCATATCATCAACTACTTCATTACCTTCTTTTATGCTGCCATTGACAATCCATTGCTTAAATTCTATAGCTTCTTTGGATTTAACCATAGATCTTTGCTTTTCTCTAAGATCCTGAAGCATTGTAGCACCTTTTATTGAATTCATTAAATTATATTCAGGCTTATAAACCCCATAACTTTGCATTAGAATATCATCATCTAAAGTTATAATTTCAGACTTTAAGCTATCTACAGATGTTTTAACATTATTATATTCCAAATTAATTTCGTCAATAGATTTTATTTTACTGACTATTAAAACTTCATATTCATTCACTTTCAGCTTATGTTCCTCTGCCTTTTGTTTAGTTAACTCTTCATATTCACTGTTTTTTCTTTCAATAAATTCATTATATTCTGTACTTTTTTCTTGCATTTCTTTGCCTTTTAATTCAATTAAATTATCATATTCTTGACTTTTGGTTCCAATTAAGTCATCGTATTCTGCTTTTTTATCTTCCAGTTCTTTACCCTTTACTTGCATTAAACTATTATATTCTTCACTTTTGGTTGTTATTAAATCATCATATTCCGCACTTTTGTCTTCAAAATCCTTAGCCTTTAGACGGATCAAATTATCATATTCATTTGATTTCTCTTCAAATTCTTTGGTTTGATATACAGCTTGGCTCTTATATTCCCTATTTAATTCTTCTATGGCTTTTGTTTTTGTTTCAATTAGCTTATCATATTCTTCAATCTCCAACTCAAGTTCTTTAGTTTTAGCTAAAACTTGGCTCATTCCGAGTTGTGTTGGAGTTAGTTTTATATATCTCAAATTTTTATTTTCCTCGATTAATTTCTCAATCTCGGATTTATATTGTTGCGCGTTTAATGCATCCTTAATAGATGTAAGTATTGCCATTGAAAAACCTCCTTATTTCATTAACAACTTACATTATACCACATAAAATTCATTCATAAATATGGTAATATCATCTATAAATGACTTAATAGCCTCTTCTGCTGTAGCCCAAGAAGTTACTAACCGAATAGCAGAATTATCCTCATCAATTTTTTGCCATATATAAAAGGAATACTTTTCCTTAAGCTTTTCGATTATTTTATTGGGAAGTATTGGAAATATTTGATTTGTTGGTGAATCTATTAAAAACTCATATCCACATTTACTAATTCCTGTTTTTAATAGCTGCGCCATATCATTTGCATGTTTTGCCAAATCAAAAAAAATATTCTCTTTAAATAGCTCCAAAAACTGTATACCAATTAGCCTTCCCTTTGCAAGTAATCCACCCTTTTGCTTAATATGAAATCTAAAATCTTCTTTAAGCGACTCTCTGCAAATAACAAGAGCTTCTCCCATTAATGCACCATTTTTAGTTCCGCCTATATAAAAAGCATCCGTTAGCTTTGGCAAATCTGAAAGCTCAACATCATTCCCTTTTGAGCATATTGCGCAGCCTAGTCTAGCACCATCAAGGTATAAAATCATATTGTTAGATTTGCAACACCCACTTAAATCCTTTAATTCTTGTTTGTTATATACAGACCCTATTTCTGTTGGGTTTGAAATGTAAACCATCTTAGGCTTTACCATATGCTCATCAGTGTGCTCTTCAAGTACCATTTTTATATGAATAGGCTTAAGTTTTCCATCATCTACTTTTATAGAAATAACTTTATGACCAGTTGCTTCAATAGCACCAGTCTCATGAACTAATACATGACCAGTACTGGCTGAAATGACAGCCTCATGTGGTCTTAAAAACGCAGAAATTGCAGTAAGGTTTGTTTGAGTTCCACCACAAAACATATGTATATCAACCTCATTACACTTCAATTTATCCTTTAGTAATGTAATAGCAGCTAAAGAATATTTATCTTCCCCATATCCCTCCGTCTGCTCCATATTTGATTCCATTAGTGCTTTCAATATATTGGGATGAGCTCCTTCACTATAATCATTTTTAAAACTATACATCAGCTTAATGCTCCTTTCATTATGTAACTATTTATTTCTCCATTTTTTTAATTATTTTAATCTATGTAGCTTACCATTTTATTATACAACTTTTAATTATTAAACAGCATAAAAAATACTATTCTATCAACAGAATAGTATTTTTCACTTCAGGATTTTATTTAATAGTTCCTATTTTATTAAAGGGAAAAACTCTAAATACTGCTTTACCTTCAATTTGATTATAATTGATTACCCCAAATTCTCTGCTATCTTTACTAACAGGTCTGTTATCACCCAATACAAATAATTTATTTACAGGCACCTTAATTGGGAAATTAAGTTCAGCACTAAAAGTTTCACCTTTTACATATGGTTCATTAAGTTTTTCACCATTTACAAAAACATATCCATCTTTTATGTTGACTTCATCCCCAGGAATGCCAATTACTCTTTTTACCAATCTTTTATCATTGTCAGTATTTGTAAATATCGACTTTATATTATTTACAAATATTACAGTATCATCAATAATAGTTCCTCTCTGCCCATTTTCAAGAAATATAATGATATCTCCTCTATTAGGCCTCACAAAGTTATAACTGAGCTTATCTACTATTAATTGCTGACTGCTATATAATGTATTTTCCATAGAGTTTTGTTGTACTTGAACCTTTGCAAAAACTTTACTATTAATAAGTGAGGCTATAAGAAATGCTCCTAAAATAGGGAAAATCCAGTTTCTAATTTCTTTTATTATTTTTTTCTTTTTAATCATATTTATCCCTCCAACTTTCAAAATTTAATTAAAGACTATTTGTTATTCATTAATTGCGCAAATCTATTAATGTTATCTTCATGTATATTTAAAACATCTTTATTAATATTTACTTTAACAGCATTCTTCTCTTTTTTAGATACCATCTTAATTATAAATTTTTCAAAAAAATTCATTTTACTAAATGTGAAGCCTCCTCCAAAATGTTCTTTAGCTATAGCCCTAGACATTAATTCATTTGGCATACTATCATTCAACTGCGATATTGCTTTTTCCCCTTCACTCATACAACATACAAAAACGCCTATTTTTTTATTTTCTAAAGTATTAGCATTTTTGAAACAAAATTCTCTTATTTCCTTTTGAATTCTTCCTGCATAGATTGAGCCACCAATAACAATGTTATCAAATGAATTCAAATCAGGAATTATGTCCTTTTTTATATTTGCAATAACAACTTCCCCATGGAGCTTATTTTTTAAAGCTTTACTACAACTCTCAGTAGCACCATGTTTAGAAGCATAAACAATAAGTGTTTTCATAAATTTTCACTCCTTTTATATAATAATACACAGATCATGTACAATAACATTTTTTAATATGCTTATATTTCCAAATACTATTGTCTATTATATTCTTTATTATTAGCAAAAAGTCCTGCTAAGTTATACAATGAATTTTCAATTTTGTTGATTCTAATATGATATTAATATTAAGCAAAAGAAAACTACCTTGCTTTTTTAGCAGGATAGTCTTCTTTTTTTAATGTATGCAATTATATATAACCTTTAAGCAACAACATTCTCTTCTTTTACATTTCCATTTTTTTGTTCAAAAAGCTTATGCCCTGTTATTTTATTTATTAATATTGCAATGGCTCCATCACCAGTTATGTTACAAGCAGTACCAAAACTATCTTGAGCTAAGTATAGAGCAATCATAAGGGATGTTAATTGCTCATTAAACCCAAGCATACTTTGAAGTAGTCCAAGTGCTGCCATAACAGCTCCACCAGGAACCCCAGGCGCAGCTACCATTGTAACGCCTAAGGCTAGGATAAATCCAAAGAAAGTTCCGAAACTATAATTCATGCCATTTAACATCATTATTGCAAGGGAGCAACTAACTAGTGTTATTGTACTACCGGAAAGATGTATAGTTGCACAAAGTGGTACTACAAAGTCTGCTACTCCATCATTTACTCCATTTTTTTTAGCTTGAGCGAGAGTAACTGGAATAGTTGCTGCAGATGATTGAGTTCCTATAGCTGTTAAATATGCAGGAATCATTGTCTTAATTAATTTAAATGGATTAGCACCAGCTATCATTCCAGCAATTAAATATTGAAGTACAATTACTGTAAAGTGAATTATAAGCACTAAAATAAATACTTTTGAGAATACTTTTAATATAGAAGCAACTTGACCAGCATAAGTCATGTTTGCAAAAGTACCCATAATGTATATAGGAAGTAATGGAATTACTATGCCAGTAATTAGTTTAGTTATAATATCTTGGAATTCCTTCATAACACTCTTTATGGCAGTAGATTTTATTACAGCAATTCCTATACCTAGTGTAAAGGCCATAACTAACGCCGTCATTACATCCATTAGAGGTGGTATTTTAATATTAATAAATGCTTTAGCTAACTCGCCTTTACCAAAACCTGCTCCTAGTGATCCAGGTTTTAAAAATATTGGAAGAATAGTAACGTTTGCAAAATATGCCAATGATCCAGCAATTACAGTAGAACCATAAGCTAATCCTGCTGTTATAGCTAGAATTTTACCAGCTCCAGTGCCAAGATCACCTATACCCGGTGCTACGAACCCTATAATTATAAGGGGTATAGCGAACCCTAAAAATTGACCAAATAATCCATTGAATGTTGCGAAAAGCCTTATCCCTGTTTCTGGAAGTATATTTCCTAAAAAGATACCTAAGATTATAGCTATAATAAGTCTAGGAAGTAATCCTATTTTTTTCATTTGTACTCCTCCTTATATAATTTAGTTATAAATATAAAAAAAGCAATGTCTTTTAGATGGTATGAATACGTTTTCTTTCAGGCATTTAACGTACAATATAATGTAATTATAAATGTCTATATAAAAATAACGTTACCAAAGGTTATGCAACCTGTAATAACATTATATAACCCCGAGAAGGTTTTATCAATGTTTGTAAACACAATATTCGCTTATTATGGTGGGATATCTTTAGTATTCTCCATATATTTCATGGTTGCGTACCCTTTTACAATATACTATAATAGTTGAAGAGGTGATTCAAAATGCAGGAATTTAATGTACGTATACGCCTAACTGAGGATGAGTTAAAATTGTTAGAACATATAAAAAAAACAAAGGGCTATATGGGCATAGGCCAATACTTAACTGATATTATTAGAAATGAAATTAAAAATATTAGTGATGATGAAAAAAACATAATATTAAAAGATAATCTTACTGAAGATGATATATTGAATTTAATTAGGGTGAACATAAATACCATTAGTGGTAAGTTCCAATTTGCAGACCTCTTAACGGACTTTTGGAGTAATGTCTCCTTATCTCAAAGGAAGAAGATTGGTAAGCTTTTTAGACGTATGGTAGATGATAATGAATTCCTAGGCGTCACCTTTTTAGGTCCAAATTCTTCAGGCATTGCCATATACAAGAAGTAAGTACCACCCAGATGACAATTGGCACGATGTTGTGCCTTGTCCACCTGTCGCTGCAGTATTAAAAAGCAAGTAGATATACTCCACTTGCTTTTTAACTTTACTCTAATTTTATGTTTATGCATGTACACTTTCCCCTAAATAAGCCTTCTTTACATCTTCATTACACAATAACTCTTTTCCAGTTCCTTTAATGATAATTCTCCCAGTTTCTATAACATATCCGGTGTCTGCTATATGCAAAGCGGCATTGGCATTTTGTTCGATTAAAAGTATTGTCACACCTTGCTTATTAATCTCTTTAATAATATTAAAAACATCTTTAATAATTAAAGGTGCCAGCCCTAATGAAGGTTCATCCATCATGAGTAACTTTGGCCTGGACATTAACGCTCTTCCAATTGCTAGCATTTGCTGCTCTCCACCAGATAATGTTCCTGCTTGTTGCCAGGTTCTTTCTTTAAGGCGTGGAAAAAGAGTATATACTCGGTCCATGTCTTCCTTAATTCCCTTTTCATCTTTTCTTGAAAATGCACCTAATTTTAGGTTTTCAAGCACCGTAAGGTCTGCAAAAACCCTTCTGCCCTCTGGAACCAAAGTGATTCCATGCCGAACTATATTTTGAGGTTTAATCAGCATTAAATCTTTATATTCATATTGAATTGTCCCACTTTTAGGTTTCACAAGTCCTACAATAGACCGAAGCATGGTACTTTTTCCAGCGCCATTGGCACCAACTAAGGTAACAATTTTACCTTCATCAACCTGTATACTTGCTCCTCTTAAAGCTTCAATTCCACCATAAGAAACTACTAAATTATCAATTTTAAGCATTTTCTTCACTCACCCCCAAATATGCTTGTATTACTCTTTCATTATTTTGAATATCATAAGGGGTTCCTTCTGCTATAGTAACTCCATAGTCAAGAACGTAGATTCTATCCGATATTCCCATTACAACCTGCATATGGTGTTCTATCATAAATATGGTTAAATCAAACTCCTCCCTAATTTGTTTAATAAATAGTGTTAAATCTTCTGACTCCTTTGTATTCATTCCTGCTGCTGGCTCATCTAAAAGCAAAACTTTGGGGCTCGTAGCCAGGGCTCTAGCTATTTCCAAGCGTCGCTGCTTTCCGTAAGGCAGTGAATGTGCCTTTTCGTCTTTTAAGTCTAATAATCCTACTTTTTTAAGCAAGCTCAGAGACTTTTCCATCATTCCATTTTCTTCTTTTCTATACCACGGAAGTCTAAAAATAGCATCCATGAAATTCGATCTAATATTCAAATGATTTCCAATTAGAACATTATCCAGCACCGATAGATCCTTAAACAATCTTATATTTTGAAAGGTTCTTGCAATCCCCGTTTTAGTAATTAAATCTGGTCTTACTCCTGTAATATCCTTATTATTAAAATAAATTTTTCCTGAGGTTGGTTTGTACACACCAGTAACCATATTAAAGGCTGTAGTTTTTCCAGCACCATTGGGTCCGATTAATGCCACAATTTCACCACTATTTAAGCAAAGATTAAAGTCCTTTACTGCAGTAAGTCCTCCAAACTGCATCACTACATTTTCTATTCTTAATACTGTAGTTACTTTTGACATGTTTCATCGCCTCCTTTTGCAGGCGTTTTTTTGCTAAACTTATTAAATATTTTGTCAAAGCTAAACTCATTTGTGCCCATAAGACCATTCCTAAAAAAAATCACCACCATTATTAATAATGCTGAAAATACTACCATCCTAAGGCCATGTATCCCCTGAAAAGATATAAATCCGAAATCCATCTTTTCATCAAGAAACCGAAGAGCCTCTCCTGCAATTGTTACAAGGAAAGCAGAAATAATGCTTCCTGTAATACTGCCCATACCTCCAAGTACTATAATAAGAAGTATATTAAAAGTTAAGATAAACCTAAACATATTTGGATCTATTGTTCCGAGCAAATTCCCTAAAAGTCCTCCACCTATGCCAGCAAAAAATGCTCCAATTGTAAAGGCCAATACCTTATGTTTAAATAAATTGATTCCCATACTTTCTGCTGCTACCTCATCTTCTCGTATTGCTTTTAAAGCTCTTCCATAGGAGCTATTTATAAGAAGCGTAATTATTGCAACCGTAACCGCAGCCGTTCCAAAAGTCCACCATATATTTGTGGTATCTGGAATTCCTTTTAAGCCTAAGGCTCCATTTGTCAATGTTTGTGTATTTGTAAAGACAACTCTTATAATTTCTGCAAAACCTAAAGTAGCTATTGCCAAATAATCCCCTTTTAATCTAAGCACCGGGGTTGCAATTAAATATCCCACAAAAGCTGAAACAAGTCCTGCTATAATCAGTGCTGGGAAAAATGGCAAGGTTAAGTTTGCTAAAGGTTTAATGATAGGTGCCAAGAAAAAATTTTGAGCTTTCATATCTGCAGACATTGTTAAGATTGCTGTAACGTATGCCCCTACAGCCATAAACCCAGCATGTCCAAGGGAAAATAATCCTGTAAAACCATTCACCAAATTCATACTTAGTGCAAGGATTACATAAATAGCACATAAATTTAATATCCTTGTGTTATATGCATCTAAATTCCTATCTATAAAAAATAATACTATTATTAAAATTATTATAGAAATTATTGTTAAAATTAAATTTCTCTTTTTCACATCCTACACCTTCTCCGATATTTTTTCGCCCATTATACCTGTTGGTTTAAGTAAGAGTATAAGAATAAGCAATATGAACGCAAATGCATCTCTATATCCTGATAAATTCCCGAAAAATGCAACCAGCATAATTTCACCAATGCCTAAAATAAAACCTCCAATAACAGCACCTTTAATATTTCCTATTCCTCCTATAACCGCCGCTATAAAGCATTTTAAGCCTGGCATGACACCCATAAGTGGTAAAATCGACGGAAACTTTAAAGCCCATAGTAATGCCCCAATTGCTGCAAGCATAGATCCTATTCCAAAGGTAAAAGAAATTGTTTTATTTACATCTATACCCATAAGTCCCGCTGTTTCATAATCCTTGGAAACAGCTCTCATTGCCATTCCATTCTTTGTATGATTAATTAAATACAATAGTAAAAATAAAAGAATAAGTGTAACTACAGGAATGACAAAAGTCAATCTCTGTACAGATACATTACCAATTTGAACCATTTTATCGAAAATTTCTGGAGTTGGAAAGGGTTTTGGGATTCCTCCAAACAATACAACTGCTACATTTTCCAAAAGAAAAGAGGCACCAATAGCAGAAATCATGATTGAAATTTTGGGTGCACCACGAAGAGGTCTATATGCAGTTTTTTCAATTAACATTCCTAGTGTTCCCGTCAAAATTATTGCTATTAAAAAAGAAAAATACCAAGGTAACATGAAGCTAGTTACTCCATAAAAAGCAAAGTATGTTGCCATCATAAAAATATCACCATGCGCAAAGTTAATCAGTCTTAATATTCCATAAACCATTGTATATCCAATTGCAATAAGTGCATACAAACTCCCAAGAGAAATCCCGTTAGTAAGATGTTGCAAAAAAGTATCTAAGTTCATAGGTCATCCCCCTTATTACTCATTATTAAAAGCAATACGCTTCCCACCATGGTCTGGAAGCGTATAATTTTGCTACTATTTAGGTTCTATTACTTCTTTAAATGTAAATTTTCCATCTTTAACCTCTTTAATTACAGCACTCTTTACTGCATCTCTATTTTCATCAAAATTAATAACTCCAGCTGCACCTTGGAAGTCTTTACTCCTTGCAAGTTCATCTCTTAATTTAACTGAGTCAGCAGAACCTGCTCTCTTAATCCCATCTAAAAGTATGATATAGGCATCATAACCAAGTGCTGTTACTGCTGCCGGTTCTTTTCCACCATATTCTTTTCTATACTCTGTTAGGAATTTTTCTGACTCTTTTGTAATTGGTTTTTCGGTAGCAAAGAATGTTGAGAATGTTGCTCCTTCTACAGCTTCTTTTCCTATTGTTAAAAATGCAGGTGTTTCCCAAGTATCTCCTCCGATAAATGGTGCTGTTATTCCTAATTGCTTTGCTTGTTTTATTACTAATGCAGATTCAGTAAAGTTACCTGGTGCAAAAATAACATCAGGATTCTTAGCTTTTAAGTTTGTAAGTTGTGCTGTGAAATCTTGATCTCCAGTATTGTAGTTTGTTACCGCAACAATGGAATCTGGATCTCCTGTTAATTTCTTGAAGGAATCTGTAAAATATTTTGCAAGTCCAATTGCATAATCATTGGATACTTCTTGAACAATTGCAACCTTTTTCGCTTTTAATGTGCTATAAGCATAATTTGCCATAACAGTTCCTTGGAAAGGATCTATAAAACACACTCTAAAATAGTAATCGTTACCCTTTGTAACAAGTGGATTAGTACAAGAAGTTCCCATGGTTGGAATCTGTGCTTTTTTAATTATATCTCCAGCTGCCATGGAAAGTGAACTTCCCCAACTTCCAATTATTGCTGTAACCTTCTCTTTTGTAACCAATCTTGAAGCTGCATTGGCTGCTTCCACTTTATCTGACTTATTATCTACAATTACAAGTTCAACTTTCTTTCCTAGTACCTCTGGATATAGCTTATTTGCTAGCTTTATTCCTTCAATTTCTAGTGCTCCACCACCTGCATTGGCTCCAGTTAGTGGTTCAAAAACTCCAATTTTAATTACATCACTATCCGTTGCAACCTTATCTATTGTTTTTTTTCCACAACCACTTAACCCCATTGAGGCTATCATAAGAGTCATAAGCATAATTGATATTTTCTTCTTCACTTTTTACCCCCTTACTTTTTATTGATAGTGTTAACACTTCCTTTTCAAGAGTATCCCACTTTTATTTTCTTGGCTGTATAACTAGGTTACTTATTTTCTCAATTCTATTAATATAAATTTTATGCATTGATATGCAATTATATGCCTGTATTGTTAATTAATATAATAATATATCTTTATACTTTCTTCATATAATAGTGTTAAAGTAAATTTATATATAATGGTTATATATAAATTTACTTTAATGGAGGTTCTAATGAAGTCTTTAAAGCAATGGTTCGATAAATTTATTAAAGACATGGGAAAAGCCAACGAAGAAAGTTTTGGTGATAAAAAATTAGGTTGCTGTGGATTAAACTCTAACAATCAAAAAAAATCTAATAAACAAAAAAACTAAAACCCCATTGCAGGGTTTTAGTTTTTTGACATATTACTCAATATTATTTTTGATACACTCTATTTAGAATATTTCGGATAAAATATAACCCATAGTATGCAGCATACTAAAAATGTTTTAAACAAATACCCAAATGGAATGCTTGTAACTCTTATCATAATAGATGCCACCCACATGGCGAGTGGCATCTATGTTGTATATTATCCGCATTTTTGCAAAATAATATTGGTGATAATATTTCTAGGATATCTTGCTGATAATAATATTACTTATTTGTTACCTAGTTTTGATAACTACGTATTGCGTCTTTAATAATTATGTGGTATATTGTTAATATACATTAAATGAATTATACAAAAAAATTACTAGTCTTAATATTGAATTTTATGGAGGCAAATTATGAAAATAAAAGATAGTTATACTCTTATAGCATTTGGTGATTCTATTACCAAGGGAATTATTTACGACGAAGAAAGATCTAAATATGCAACTTTAAAAGAAAACTTTACAAACATCATTGGAAATAAAATAAAAGGGCAAGTATACAATGCAGGTAAATTTGGAAGCACCATTATGAGGGGTGTTAGTAAGATGTATAATGATGTCATAAAAAAATCACCTGATATAGTTTTAATAGAGTTTGGTGGTAATGATTGTGACTATAATTGGGCTGATATTGCTAAAAACCCTGAGGAGGAATACAAACCAAATACTGATATTTCAACTTATCGTGAAACACTATGTGCAATGATAGATACATTAAAAGTTAATCACATATTACCTGTACTTATGACACTACCACCACTAGATCCTCTAAAATACTTCAAATGGATTACAAAAGAAGATTCTCTTGCTGAGCAAAACATCTTACAATGGCTAGGTACAAAGGATAGACTATTCAACTGGCATAGTTCATATAATAAAATCATTACAGAGGTAGCTAATGAAACTAATACTATGCTTATAGATATAAGAACAGAGTTTTTAAAATACAGCAATTACAGTCAGTTTTTATGTAAAGATGGTATACATCCAAATATTGATGGTCAATCATTAATAGCAAATGTTATATTAAAATTTATAAGTGATAACTATAATTTTTTATTACAAACATAATTAAATAAGGCTATGTTACCATTAAAATAATGATAACATAGCCTTATTTAAAATTATATTTTACTTATACTACTTCATTATCTAAGTTTGCACCAGCAAACTGGCTATTGTAAAGATCTTCATAAAAACCCTTTTGAGCAAGAAGTTCATTATGACTGCCCATCTCAATAATGCTTCCTTTATTCATAACTAGTATTAACTCTGCATCTCTAATTGTAGAAAGTCTATGAGCAATTACAAAACTTGTTCTGTTTTCCATAAGCGCTGTCATTGCTCTTTGTATATAAACTTCTGTTCTTGAGTCAACGCTACTTGTAGCTTCATCAAGTATCATAATAGTTGGATTTGCAAGTATTGCTCTAGCTATAGTAAGAAGTTGTTTTTGACCCTGTGATATATTTGAAGCTTCTTCATTTAATATTGTATTATATCCATCAGGAAGAGTCTTAATAAAGTGATGTGCATGGGCTGCTCTTGCTGCCTGCATAACTTCGTCTTTTGTTGCTCCCTCTCTACCATAAGCAATGTTTTCCATTATAGTACCATTGAATAGCCAAGTATCTTGAAGTACCATACCAAACATATTACGTAGTTCTCCACGTTTTATGTCTCTAATATCCACTCCATCAACTTTAATTGAACCCCCATCTATCTCGTAGAATCGCATAAGCAGATTAACAAGTGTAGTTTTACCAGCACCTGTTGGCCCAACAATTGCAATTGTATGACCTTGTTTTACATCAATATTCATGTTCCTAATAAGAGATTCTCCTTCTTTATAGCTGAAGTCAACATTTTCAAACACAACTTCTCCCTTAGGTAATTCTATGAGTTTAGCAGATGCAGCATCAGGTAACTCTTCAATTTCATCTAAAAGCTCAAAAACACGTTCAGCAGATGCAACTGTTGATTGAATTATATTAGCAATGTTTGCAGTTTGAACTATTGGCTGAGTAAATTGGCTAGAATATTGAATAAAGGCTTGAATATCACCAATAGTGATTCTTCCTTGTGTTGCTAAATAACCACCAACAACACAAACTATTACATATCCTATATTACTAACAAATCTCATCATAGGCATTATTATTCCAGATATGAACTGTGCTTTCCAACCTGAATTGTATAGTCTATCATTAATATTCTTAAACTTTTCTATGGAATCCTTCTCATGTCCAAAGGCCTTAACAATTTTATGCCCAGTATACATTTCTTCAACATGACCATTAAGCGCTCCAATTTCTTTCTGTTGAGCTGCAAAATATTTTTGAGACCGTTTTGCAACAAAAGCCGTTACCACAACATAAAGTGGCAATGTTAAAATAACCACAAGTGTAAGTAGTGGGCTTATTGTGAGCATCATAATTATAACACCAATGATGGTAACAATAGATGTAATAAGTTGAGTAAGACTTTGTTGAAGCGTAGTTGAGATATTATCAATATCATTTGTTACACGACTTAATATCTCACCATGAGTTCTTGCATCAAAGAACTTAAGAGGTAACCGTGAAAGCTTCTCATCAACATCCTTCCGCAAATTATAAACAGTTTTCTGAGCAACTCCAGCCATAATATATTGTTGAAGAAATCCAAAAAGTGTGCTTATTAAATATAGTGCAAGTAATAATAAAATAATACGTTCTATATAATGAAAATCTATCTTGCCACCATTTAAATCCATTATCTTAGCTATTCCAGTTTTAATTTGAGTAAGGCCCTCAACTATTTTGGGACTCTTTGAAGCTTCAGGATTAGCCTTTATTACAGCTACTATTTTATCTTGCTGCATATTCAACTGAAGTAACCCAATTTTACTCATTATTCCTTCGAATAGTTTAGTTATAGCTTTTCCAGAAATTTTAGGTCCTACTATTGAAAAAATAGTACTAATGATTGCAAATATAAATACTAGTATAAACTTAACTCTTTGTGGCTTTAAATAACTTAAAAGCCTTTTTAATGTTCCTTTAAAGTCTTTAGCTTTTACTATAGGGCCGGCAAAGGATCCCATTGGACCACCACCCATGCCTCCACCTGATCTACTTCCTTTTTTGTTTTCACTCATGATAATTCCTCCTCTGAAAGCTGTGAAGATACAATTTCATGGTATACCTTACAACTAGTTAAAAGTTCATTGTGATTTCCCATGCCTACAATTTTACCTTCATCTAAAACTATGATTCTATCTGCGTCCATAACGGTTGCAACTCTTTGAGCAATAATAAGTACCGTAGCTTTTGCTGTTTCCTTTTTAAGTGCTGCCCGAAGTCTTGCATCAGTTTTAAAATCAAGAGCTGAAAAACTATCGTCAAAAATATATATTTCAGGCTTTCTAACTAGAGCACGTGCTATAGATAGACGTTGCTTTTGTCCACCAGAAACATTTGTTCCTCCTTGGGCAATAAAATGCTCATAACCTTCTTCCATTCCATTAACAAAGTCTGTAGCTTGTGCAACAGTGGCTGCATGCTGAATTTCTTCAAATGTGGCATCATTCTTACCATATTTAATATTCTCAGCAATAGTTCCAGAAAAGAGTACAGTGTTTTGAGGAACAAAGCCTATTTTAACGCGAAGGGCTTCCTGACTCATTTCACGTACATCCACACCATCAACTAATACTGTGCCACTATCTGCGTTATAAAAACGTGGTATTAAGTTTACTAAGGTAGATTTACCGGAACCTGTACCACCAATAATAGCTGTTGTTTCTCCGGGGCTTGCACTAAAGGTTATATTACTGATAGCTGATTGCTCTGCGCCTGGGTAGCTAAAGCTAACATCCGCAAATTCAACATATCCACTTTGTTTATCAGCAAGTACTTCCTTCTTTGGATCTACTATTCCCGGTTCCATGTCTAATACTTCATTTATTCTTATTGCAGAAGCTTGAGCTCTTGGTATCATTATAAATACCATAGCAAGCATTAAGAAGCCAAATAAAATTTGCATTCCATATTGAATAAATGCAAGCAATGAACCGACTTGCATACTTCCAGCGTCTATTCTTTTGCCACCAAACCAAATAATAGCAACTGTTGTAACATTCATAATTAACATCATTATTGGCATTAAAAACGCCATAATTTTATTTACTTTTACAGCATTGTCCATAAGGTCTGCATTAGCATCATCAAATCTAATCTTTTCTGTATCTATACGGTTAAATGCGCGTACAACCCTAATACCAGTAAGTGATTCACGTAATACAAGATTCAATTTATCTATCTTTACTTGCATTGCTTTAAATAATGGCATAGCGTATGCAAGCGTTGCTCCAATAATAATTCCAAGTAATGGAACTACAACAGCAAAAATCCAGGTTAGTGATGCATCCTCTTTTAACGCCATAACAATACCCCCTAGGGCAGTTAAAGGTGCAAAAAGCATAATAGAAAAAATCATTACAGTTACTGTTTGAACTTGAGTAACGTCATTTGTAGTTCTTGTTATAAGAGTGGCAGTACCCACCTTATCAAACTCATGCAGCGAAAATCCTTCAACCTTAGCAAACAATTTATTTCGAATAATTCTACCAAAACCTACAGCAGTTTTTGAAGATAGAAATGAAGCCATAACTGAGCATATTACACCACCCAGTGATATTAAAAGCATAATTCCACCTAGTCTAAGAATATAATCTACACCTCTATAGGAGCCTCTAAATCCTAAAAATGAAATAGTTTGAAGTACATCCTTTTGCACTATTCCCTTGTCAACTATATCTGCCGTTAGTGTTGGCAAATATAGGTTTGCAAGTACTTGAATAAAAATCAATACAACTATTGCCACTATTTGCAATGTGTATTGTTTTAAAAATCTGAATAATTTAATCATTTAATATCATCTCCATTCATTGTTATTGTCTATTTTCTTGGTCGCTTAAAAGTTTCTTAAGTGTACTTAGCCCTTCAAAAATTTTATGAAGTTCCTCTTCGCTTCCTCTACTCATTGTATTTTGAATGTTTTTTTCAAACTGCTTTTTAAAAGTTTCATGCATGTCATTAAATTTTGGTGATATGCTTACATAAACTACCCTCTTATCACTTTCACTTCTTTCTCGTGCTACCATTTCCTGCTTCTCCAGCCTATCCACAATTCCTGATACAGTACTATTGGATAAACAAAGCTCATGGCTAAGTTCTGTTATCTTCATCTTCTTTTTTTTACTTAAAAGTCCGAGTACCATGCCTTGAGGTGCAGAAATACCTGTCTCACAAAGGATTTTACTGGTGTTATGTCTAAATAGCTGCATAACCTCTTGAAACAGTTTTGCAACTTCTATACTCTCATTTAATGTTTTCACTCCAACATCTCCTTAAAATATATTTCGCATACGTATATTTCGCTTACGAAGTATATTATATTCCCATAAAATTCTTATGTCAATACATATTCAAAAAACATAAAGAGACAGACTAAAATGTCTGTCCCTTTGAAACTGTAACAAATTCTATTTAAATTCATAGTTACATTTTTATCACTATCTTCCCTAAAATATGGTGTATAATAATTATTATGTCATTTTAATTAATCCTCATTCTCACTTTTTTTCTCATTGTAATCATCTTCTAGTGCATGCTCTATTGCGACACCAACATCACCTATGGATTTCTCACCCACCTTTTTCAAAGTCTCTTTAATTTCAGCTCTATTAATATTTATATCTTCAACTATATTTACACTTTCATCAATATCCTTATCTATATCTCCAGCATTATCTTCTAGATTGTCAGTAATAACATTTTTTATTTCTCTACAATGATTTTTAGTAAATAAAACTACAACAGCACCTCCAATTACAACACCTAATCCTGCTAAAGCCCAAAAACTTTTATGACTGCTAAACTTTTGTTTTTTTCCATTAAACTCAATGGTTTTTGCTAATTTGTCTAAATAGTTCATAATCTATCTCCTTATATAATTTTTTTGCTTACTATACTATATTATTACCTTATTATTATAAAAAATTCTATTTCAGTAGATACAGTATATGATAATCAATATATATTTCTATCAATGTTGTAATTTTGTTTGGACTAAAAACAGAAAAAAAATTTATAATATAGTATAATAATGTTTATATACTATATTATAATTTTTATTTTTTGGAGGTATTACCATGAAAATCGCTATAATAGACGCACAAGGTGCAGGGCTTGGGCAAACAATCATCAAAAAAATTCGTAAAGAAATTGACCTTGATGTTTACATTATTGCCCTTGGTACAAATACATTTGCTGCTTCAAATATGGTAAAAGCTGGTGCAAATGTTAGCATAAGTGGAGAGAGTTCAATTTGCTCATTTTGTAGGACAAATAAAGTTGATAGTATCATCGGTCCAATTGGGATAATATGTAGTGGTGGTATAAACGGAGAAATTACTCCCATGATTTCTAGCTCCATATTTAATATGGATTGTACTAAATATATACTTCCACTACAAAAACATGGCATTTATATACCAGGCACAAGAAATCTGCAAATCAAAGATATAATTGAAGAAATTGTACTTGATATAAAAAATAACATTAAGGATATAACTTTTTAGATCCACATCTTGGATAGTTTTGAATTTTTAAGCTCCACAAGAAAATTTAACTAGAGTATTGCTTAAACATTTGGTAACATGTTTATATAAATATTTTTAAACGGGTTACTTCAAAAATAATAAACATTCTTAGTTTCCCGTGCTAACAACGAAAGGAGAAATTATAAATGGCTGATCAAAGACTTAACAAACTTGCAAAACTACTTGTAAATTATTCTACCCAGGTAAAACCAGGTGATTTTGTATTCATATCCTGTGATGAAGTTGCGACGCCTTGGATGGTAGAAGTAGTAAAGGAAGCTGTGAAGGCAGGTGCTCGTGTAGAAACCCTACTTTCTTCACAGGAAGTATCAGAAGTAAAGCTTAAATACAGTAGTGAAGAGCAGCTTCTTGCGGAAAATATACTTTTTAAAACTATGCTTGAAAAAGCTGATGTGTGGCTTTCTGCCTGGGGTAATAGAAACACAAAGACAAATTCAAGAATCGATGCAGATAAACTTAAACTCTCCTCCAAAGGAGCAGCTAGTTGGAGAAAAATATATTCCGAAAAAATGGGCAATGGCTCCTTGAGGTGGTGTGGTACACAATTCCCTACCTATGCAGATGCACAAGAAGCCAACATGAGCCTTAGCGATTACGAAGATTTTGTTTACGGCGCAGGACTACTCCATGCGCAGGATCCTGTAGCCGAATGGAAAAGAGTAAGTGCAGAGCAAGAAAGATGGGTTAAATACCTGGATACTAAAAAAGGCCTACAGTTTATTTCTGAGGGAACCGATATCAAAGTAAATGTCTCAGGAAGGAAATGGATAAACTGTGATGGCAGAGTAAACTTCCCAGACGGAGAGATATTTACCTCCCCTGTTGAAGATGGAGTTGATGGTGTAATCACCTTTAGCTTCCCAGGAATATATATGGGCAAAGAAATTGAAGGAATAGTTCTCGAGGTTAAAAGTGGAAAAGTGGTTAAGGCAACAGCCGCAAAAGGCGAAGACTTGCTTAAATCACTTCTTGAAACTGATGAAGGAGCCTGCAGATTTGGAGAGGTAGCTATAGGGACTAACTATGGTATTAAAAATTTCACAAAAAACATGCTCTTTGATGAAAAAATAGGCGGAACTGTGCATTTGGCAATTGGAGACTCAATGCCTGCAGCAGGTGGATTAAACAGATCCATTCTACATTGGGATATGCTTTGTGATATGAGAAATGGTGGAAAGATTTATGCTGACGGTGAATTATTCTATGAGAATGGAAGCTTTATTGAAGGTATATTAGAAAAATACAACCTATAATTTACTGTTAAATTATATTTTTACATTTTTTATAATGATTTAAAGGAGGCATTTTTACGGATAAAAAAATTTATACTAAAAAAAGTAAAGAAGAACTAAAAAAGACGCTATCTCCTACTCAATTTGAAGTAAGCCAGGAAAATAGCACAGAAAAATCTTTTGATAATGAATATTGGAATAAAAGTGAAGAAGGAATTTATGTAGATATCAATAGTGGAGAGCCATTATTTACCTCTCTAGATAAATTTGATTCAGGTTGCGGTTGGCCTAGTTTTACAAAGCCAGTAGTGGAAGAACATGTGAAAGAAAATAAGGATGTAACCCATGGAATGATAAGAACAGAAGTAAGAAGCAAATATGGTGATAGCCATTTAGGACATTTATTCACCGATGGTCCAAGTGAAAAAGGTGGATTAAGATATTGCATAAATAGTGCTGCATTGAAGTTTATACCTACTAATAAACTTGAAGAAGAAGGGTATGGAGAGTATTTAAAACTATTTTAAAAATAAGTTGTATAACATTCTAAGTAATATTAAAAACCCATCTGGTGCAGATGGGTTTTTCTTTTGGTCCAAATTTAAAACTATTCACCGTAAAAAACTTTACATATACCTACCTAATCATCGCCATTTATATCCAAATTAAAATCAGGATTAATTAAATTGTTATAATAAGATTCTACTGGCGTATAATCACTGATTTGATTATTGTCTAAGTAAAGTGTATCTAACTTAGTTAGGCCTTTAAGTGCATCTATATTTTTAATTTGGTTATCCCTTAAATAAAGAGCCTGTAAATTTGTTAGACCTTCTAATGTACTTATATCACTAATTTTATTAAACTCTAGTGAAAGTATTGTTAGATTAGTCAAATCTTTTAATGCACTTATATCATTAGTTTGAATATTATCCAAATCAAGCGAATCTAAATTAATCATACTTTTTAAAGTACTTATATCCGTAATTGGATTATCTGATAAATAAACCTGCTTTAAATTGATTAAGCTCTTTAATGTGTTTATATCAGTAATTTGATTACCCTGTAAAAAAAGTTCGCTCAATTTTGTCATGTTTTTTAATGGACTTATATCCTTCACATTATTATCAATTAGATAAAGTGATTGTAAATTAATCAAATCTCTCAATGGAGTTATATCACTAGTTTCATTGAATTCTAAATTTAGACTCTCTAGCTTAGTTAAATTTCCTAATGGAGTTATATCTTTTACATTATTCTGATATAAAAAAATATCTTTCAATTTAATTAAATTTTTCAATGGGGATATATCAGTGATAAAATTGCAGGCTAAATCAAGAGATTGTAAATTAGTTAAATATTGAAGTCCACTAATATCTTTTATCTCTTTAGATTCTCCACTTATTTCAGTTATTTTCTCAACATCACTTTTGTAAATGTTTCCTGTAGGTTTATTTATTATTTCTCTTATTACTTGTTCTAAATTAGTATCTGGAAATGTAATAACTGTATCGTAAACAATGTCTTCTTTATTTGAATAATTAAAATAATCATCCCTACTCATAAATCTGCTACTTAAATAAGTAAATACGCCACTACCTAAATCAAATTTTTGAGATGCCATATAGTAACCAAATTCCTCGCCACCTAAAATTGAATTGTTATAAATAGATGTTTCGAAGACATTGTTTTCTAGTTGATTAAAGAAAGTGGGTAGAGAATTAGTAATAACAGAGGTATGATTTTCACCACTAAAGTTTGCCAATTTAAGTATTCCATCCTTTATATAATAGATCTTTATATCTGAATAATTATTATAAACTGTGCTTGGTGTACCAATTAATAGAAAATCTGGTTGACCCTCTTGTATATTTTTATGAACTCTAATTAGTTTACTATTTTTATTTAAATTTAATACTAGTTTTTCATTGTTACTAACATCATATATTTTCGGATCAGTTTCACCATCTTTTGATACCGCTATTTTATAATGACCTATGCTTAATTGGTCTCCTTCATTTGCACCGGGCCAAAAACCGATTTCATCTATAATAGGGTCAATTGATGCTTTTACTATCTGGTTATCATCACTAAATATATTTACTGAATAATTTAATCCAGTATTATCTTTCATATTAAAATTGTAAATACTTTTATCTTTTATTATATCCAACTCCGTTGTTGTTTCATTTAAGTCTTCGCCAGGAATAACACTTGCTTGTACAATTTTACCTGTATTATTATCTATCCAATTTCCTGAAAAATCTTTAACATAAATTGCTCCACCTTGAACTATTGCATTGGTGATTTCTGTGCGATTTGCGATGTCATTAGCATAAGCTAAGTCGAAGAATTTGTTTCCAATTACAACAGTACCATTAGACATTGTAGCAAAAACTGAAAATGATGATGTTCCTGCTATCACTAAAGCAACAACAACTGAACATATAATTTTGTTTTTCAAATTAAATCCCCCCCTATTGTTTAAAATAATTCATATATAAATTCCATGTTTAATATTTACACTCATCATCCATATTATCGAGGTTATTAAAAAAAACTTAACATAAAATAACTTTAAGGAAATATTATTTTATGGAAAATATTTAAATTTAATCAATATTAATTAATTTAATCATATATTTTACATGTACAATAGTGTAAAATGTATATATACCAAAAACTAAAATAATATCTTGATTTTCTAACGAAATTCAAGATATTAAATGAACCATAGGGGGATTTTATATGAATATTTTACTAAAAGAAGTAAATTCTGATAACTGGATGGATTGTGTGGATTTAAAGGTATCAGAAGCTCAGAAACATTTTGTAGCATCTAATTCATTTTCTTTAGCACAATCAAAATATGAAGCTGACTGCATACCTATGTGTATTTATGATGATGAAACTATGATTGGATTTGTTATGTTTGGAATAGATGAGGATGAGGACAAAAAGCTGGAGGATGAATTTTGGATTTGCAGGTTTATGATTGATGAAAAGTTCCAAGGAAAAGGGTATGGCAAGAAGTCAATGTCCAAAATCATTGAACATATTAGGGATAATTACAATTATAATGAGGTGTATCTTAGCGAAGTACCTGAAAATGCACGAGCTAAAGGTTTATATAAGAGTCTTGGCTTTGAATTTACAGGTGAAGTTGAGGATGAAGAAGAGGTTATGGTTTTAAAACTTAAATAAATATAATTTAAGTGAATTGTTGATATTACCAATTAAATAAACTTGTAAAATAGGACTGTTTTAAAAGTATATTCCATCACAAAACACTTTCAAAACAATCCTATGTTTATGACTTTTAGTCATTAGAGATTTAAATAAAGTTTAAAATTTCAATTGCATCCTTTATTGTCTTCTCCATAGCCTCTTTGCCATAGTCATCAACTAATTTCCTATCTTTAGGATTGTGGGTTAAGCAGGCAGCACCTCCTATGCAACCATCGTTGCAGGCCATGCCTTCAATAAAGTTTTCCTTCAAAACCCCTTTACTAGCTTTTAAAAGGGCCATTTTGCATTCTTCAATACCACTACAAGAAATAGGCAAGGCTTTAAAATCTGTTACTCCTTGTTCTTTTAAGGCTTCTGCTACCGCATCTGACAGACCACCACTTCTTGCAAAAATTCTTCCAAAGTATGATGCATTATCTAGCACATCATTTGCTAAACTTGAAAGATTAATATCTCTACTATCGAATAGTGCTTGAAGTTCTTCAAAGGTTAAGACCACATCTACATATTGTTTAACGCTTTCCTTTTTAACTTCAGCTTTCTTTGCAGTGCAAGGTCCAATAAATATCACCTTACTACCCGGTTGAACTCTTTTAATATATTTTGCTATTTCAGCCATTGGCGATAGATTGTGAGAGATATGCTCCTTTAAATCAGGAAAATTTTTCTCAATGTAGGATACAAAGGCAGGACAACAAGAACTAGTTAAGAATCCTTTTTCTACAAGTTCTTTAGCTTCTTTGTGGGCTACCATGTCCGCACCAAGGGCTGCCTCTACAACATTGTAAAAGCCTAACTGTTTAAGTCCAGAAACTACTTGACCTATCTTAGCATTTTTAAATTGTCCTGTAATAGAGGGGGCAATAACAGCATAAACTTTATTCTCACCATTGTTTTCACGGAGAAGCTTTATGGCATCTAGTATATAGGATTTATCAGTAACAGCACCAAAGGGGCATTGATATACACAAGCACCACAGGCAATACATTTGGACTCATCAATATGAGCTTTTTTATGTTCATCCATAGAAATAGCATGGGATGTGCAGGCATTTTCACAGGGGCGAACATTCTTTATAATTGCACTATATTGGCAAGCATTTAAACATTTTCCACAACTAACACATTTTTTTTGATCTATAACTGCCTTATGAAGGGCGAAGGAAATAGCACCTCTTGGGCAAGCATTTTCGCATCTATGAGCAATACAGCCTCTGCAAGCAGGTCCAACAGAAAATTGAGTAACTGGACACTCATCACAAGCAATATCTAAAACCTCTATTACATTGGGGTTATTTTTATTTCCACCCATAGCAATCTTTACACGTTCATTTAAAATAGCACGTTCTTTATAAATACAGCAACGCATAGTAGCCTCTGGGCCAGGCACAATTTTCTCAGGTATATCTAGTATTCCATATTGTAAATTATCCTCAAAAGCAAGTTTTGCAACCTCCTTTAATACCTCATATTTAAGTTCTTGAACATTAGTATCAAATAATCTCATGGTTTTACCTCCTAACATAAACTCAATTTAACTTTTTTATCCATTTCAATTAAAATGCTCTCAATTTCTCTTATAAAACTCATTTTAATTGATGCGTTAATCTTCATTCCATCTATTTCATGACCAGGATTAATTGCTTTACCAATAAAGAAATTTACATCTGTAGCTTCCTCAAAAAGTAACTTTGCAAGTTGGGAAGCACCATCAGTCTTATTCTCTAAATCTAAGGATATTTTACTATTTTCTAAGTACTTTCTACCTAGCTCTACTACTCGGCCAAGGGTAATAACTCCTTCAGTAACTAAATCCACACCCTCTATACTTGAAGTGGCAGGTATTTCTTCATCCAGAGAACTGTTAGCTACCTTTATAGGTTTGTTTAAATAGTTACTAACCATTTTTGAGGTACTTCCACCGCAAACTATCTTTTTACCAGCTTTAGAAAAGAAGAGCTTTAATATTATGTTATCCTCCTCTTTTTTCTCAGGAGGACCTATGATAAGGTTTACTACCTGTCTTTTTCTTATCTTAAATACTGCAACCGTTGAATCATCCTGAGGAGTGCCAAGAGATAAATCCAGGCAGGCATCAGCGATAGTAGAGGCCATTCTCTGAGGTGACATATTCGGGGTATACCATAGCTCTATAAATTTAATAATTTCATCTCGCGGCCAACCATTTGTAGTAACTCGTCCAAGTCCAGCACTGGTAATGCCATCTGTAAGTAAAATAACCATATCGGAAGATTGAAGTTTTATGTTGCTTTCATAGATTTCTTTTTCACCTATGATCTTACAGGTGGAGCAGTAGGGATAATTTTTACCTTCCCTTATTAAAATTACACTGGGATTATCAAATTGAGCTAAATAAGCATTATTACCATAATGAATTAATTGAAATATTGTAAAAGTTGAATAAGCAAGATTTCTGACCTTACATACAGGTAGCGACTTTGCTACAGTATACACACTATCTTCAATGGACATATTTCCAGCCATCATAGTGCTTAGAATTTTCGAAGTTAGTGTAGCTAAAATGTTTGCTTTAATCCCGCTGCCAAGACCATCAGAAAGCACCACAGTAGTGGTATCCTCTTTTTTTACCATGGTATAATAATCTCCACAAATCTTTTCACCATGTTTATTGTGGCTTACAAATCCACACTCCATAAATATGTTTTTCACTAATATCCATCCTCCTCAAACATGGTGTTTTTAAGTTCATTTAGGGCTACTTGTGTTTCTGCTGTAGTTTCACCAAGTAAGGAAGCGATTTCGTGAACAATGCTTATTTGCTTTTCTAATATTTTGTCAGCAATATTTTTTGCATTATTTCTTGAAGCTAGGAGTTTCTCTCGCTTTAACTGATTGTTAGTTATATCTTTCATTATGCAAATTACTACATGGCTATTTTTATCATAGACTAGCAACTCTTCTATGTATTTTTCATACTCTGCTAGATAAACCTTTTTACTTATTTTACCTTCCTCATTAGAAATTACATTAACAAAGTCAAACTCGTCCATAACTCTTGACACAGGTACACCTATAACATCTTCACTATTAGAAATCCCAAAAATATTACAGGCAGCTCTATTAATATGTTGAATTCGGAGATCCATATCTACAGCTAAAATTGCATTGGGAGTTGCACTTATGATTTTATCTGAGAAGGACTCTGCTTTGCTCCTCATATAAGGAAGACACATGGTTATTTCGGCTTTACCAAAGTACACAGCAATAGCTTTTTCTCTACAGGTATTATAGCCACAGGTACCACAATTAAGTTCATCACTGAGATTATTTCTACCCATTTTTTTTAGTATATCTGCAATCTCACTTTTGCTAGGTGGAAAACAAACAATCTCTTCACTTTTAATTTCCTTATAAAGATTCATATCTGTGTTTAAATCATAATCACAGGGAGTTTCCTTATTAAGAGCAAGCTCCTCCACTTTTATTTGTGCATTTATAAAATTTAATTTATTTTTACCCCTTGTAGGACCATTAACACAGCTGCCCGTGCAGGCACTCATTTCGATGAAGCAATTTTCAAAGTTACCTTCTTCTATTTCAGTCAGTGCATCAATGCAGTTATCAATGCCGTCTATAGCAATGTATTTATAATCTGTATTTATGTTCATAGTTTTAATTATTCCACCAGCTACAGGGAAGAATCTAGATAAGTATTTTAAGGAAGAGGTATCCTCCATATTAGTTATGTTAATCTGCTCATCTTCAAGCCACTGATTGAGCTCGTCAAAGGTTAAAACCACATCTACTACTCCTGGATAGTTTTCAATCTCATCTTTTTTAGAAATACAAGGCCCGATAAATACCACCTGTACACTGGGATTTTTAGCTTTAATCAGCTTCCCATGAGCTTGCATAGGGGATAAAACAGGAGCTAAATTTTCAAGACAACTCGGATGATGCTTTTGAATTAATTTAACTACTGTGGGACAACAGGATGAGATTATTGTTTTTCCAGTGTTTTCAGCTATGAGTTTCTCATATTCACTCTTTACTAAAAATGCACCTTGTGCTGTCTCATAGGCATCTGAAAAACCTAATTTTTTAAGTATATCTTTAAATGTTTCAAAGGTTGAAACATCATAATTTGCAATAAAAGAAGGGGCAACACTAGCAATGATATCGGTGCCTCCTCTAACTAAATTTTTAACAATTTCTAAATCGTTTCTAACTTCTTTAGCGTCTTGTGGACAGATTAAAATACAATTTCCACAAAGTATACAGTCTCTTTCAAGAATTTGTGCCTGATGATCCTTAACTTCAATAGATTTTACAGGACAATTTCTTATACACTTATAGCAATTTTTACAATTTGCTTTCTTTAATTTTAAAATACTCATATTTTAACCAACCTTCTTTAAAACATATTTATCAAAAACCTCTGTTAAATTCTCTTTTGTTACTCCAGTTATAAGCTGCTCATCCACTTTTATGGTTACGCCTTCCCTGCAATAACCAAGACAAAAGGCAGGATTAACATGAACCCCACTATCTAAATGTTTTTCAGTTATCATTGCCTTTAACTCATTCATTATTGAATAAGATCCTCTAACGTGGCAACTACTTCCTATGCATACTAAAATATCCATTTTATGCTCTCCTTTAAAAATGTTTATTTATGACTTCGATTAAGAATTATTTGTAAAAATTGATAAAATATTAACAATATTTCCATTGTAACATTGAACTTTGGGAAGAGGTAATGTATAATTTATATATTACATATGTTTAATAATGAATGGGTGAGGGCTATGAATCTATTACACTTAAAATACATTGTTGAAGTTGAAAAAACTAATTCTATTACAAAAGCTGCACAAAATCTATTTATGGGACAACCTAATTTAAGTAGAGCTATTAAGGATTTAGAAAAGAAGATTGGAATTATTATTTTCAAGCGTACTGCTAAAGGGGTTGAACCAACTAGAAAAGGTGCTGAATTTTTATCCTATACAAAGGCGATTCTATCTCAAGTTAATGAGTTAGAGTCTTTGTACAAGCCTTGCGAATCGGATGTCATAAAGTTTAATATATCTGTTCCTAGAGCAACTTATGTTTCTGTGGCATTTTCTGAGTTTGTTAACTCTCTAAATAAGGAAAGAGAAATAAATATTTTTTTTAAAGAAACAAATTCTATGGGGGCAATAAATGATGTGCATAACGGAGATTCTAATTTAGGAATTATTCGTTATCAAAAACTATATGAAGACTATTTTCTATCCTTTTTAAAGGATTCGGATTTGGAATATGAACCACTTTGGGAATTTGACTTGTGTCTGCTTATGTCAAAGCACCATCCTCTTGCTCATATGGATGATATTCCATATTATGACCTATGCGATTATACAGAAATTGTCCATGGTGATTTTCAGGTGCCTTCTCGGTCGCCTAGTGAAATTAAAAAGAATGCTAACGCCCCGCTAAATTCAAAGCGAATTTATGTATATGACAGGGGAAGTCAATTTGACTTACTACAAAGGGTTAATGGTTCCTTTATGTGGGTATCGAAAGTTCCACAGGATGTTTTAGACCATCAGAATATGATACTCAGAAAATCTTCTGCTAGTTCATTGGTTAATAAAGATATCATAATTTATAAGCAGAATCATGTCTTTACAGCCTGTGAAAAGATGTTTATTGATATGGTTAAGAATTTTACAAAAAAATGAAAGGACACACACTTATATAAGTGTGTGTCCCATACTATAATTAAATTGATTATGTACATTTAAAGTTGGCGTAAGCCCCGAAGAATTTTGGACCTTATTAACTTTTCACTTCTCTATCTCCTGAGCATATATCATCATTTCTTTTCGAAGGTCCTCTTCCCCTATTTCCCTAAGCCTTTTAATATAATATTCCATATCTAAGGATAGCATTATATCTTTTCTTTTAAAACTTGAATCTATATTTAAAAGAAGCTCTTTTCTAAAATCGCCTAATATATTTACAAATATACTATAGCTATCATCAAATTGAAGATCTAACTTCTTTCTAAGTAATTTGCTATAAAAGGGACATTTACCATTAGTAGATACTGTTATTGTTAGATCTCCCCTTTTAACTTTTGCAGGAACTATAAACCTACTACTTTCTAAATCATCTACTACATTTACAAGAATATCTTTTTTCTCGCAATCCTTAGCTATTTTAGAATTAATACCCCTATCATTAGTAGCTGCAATAACTATAAAAACCTCTTTAATATATTCGCTTTTATAACTATCTTCAATATATATAATGCTTTTATTATCAACTAATGAATTTATGTTTTCATTAATTCCCATGGAAACTAGCGTTACTTTAGCTCCATATTCAATAAGCTCATTAACTTTCCTATAGGCAACATTTCCACCTCCAACAACTAAACATTTTTTATTTTTAATATCAATCATCATTGGATAGTATTTAGTCATAGTAGCATTCCCCCAGAAGATTTATGTGTTTAATGCTCACTAGTCAGTATTTTTATATTGACCAGTGAGCATTATAACTATATTTCCATCTTAAAAATTAATCTTCCTTAAGCCATCTGCAAGCATCTATTGCATAATAAGTAATTATAATATGCGCACCCGCTCTTTTTATTGATGTTAACATTTCCATTGCAATATTTTTCTCATTAATAAGTCCCTTTTCAGCTGCAGCCTTAACCATTGCAAATTCACCACTTACACTATAAGCTGCTATTGGCACATCAAATCTATCTCTTGCCCATCTTATTACATCAAGATATGAAAGAGCTGGCTTTATCATAACAATATCAGCACCCTCTTTTATATCATCCTCAATCTCGCACATTGCCTCACGTATATTTGCTGGGTCCATTTGATAGGTTTTTCTATCTCCAGATTGTGGCGCTGAGTGAGCAGCTTCTCTAAATGGGCCATAAAATGCAGATGAATACTTTGCACTATAAGACATTATTGATACATTTTTAAAATTATTTTCATCCAAGATATTTCTAATAGCCAGAACCCTTCCGTCCATCATATCAGATGGTGCTACCATATCCGCTCCAGCTTTTGCATGGGAAAGCGCTATTTTTTCTAAATAATGAAGTGTTGCATCATTATCAATTACGCATCCGTCCATTATGCCACAATGTCCATGGCTTGTAAACTGACACATGCATATATCTGTAATTACTAAAAGTTCACTATTAAGCTCCTTTATTTTTCTTACACCCCTTTGAACTATTCCATCATCTGTCCAAGCGGAAGTTCCAACCTCATCCTTTGTGCCAGGAAGTCCAAACAAAATAATCCCCCTAATTCCAGCCTTTTGTACCTCATTTATTATTTCATAAAGTCTATCCACTGAATAATGATAATTTCCTGGCATTGATGAAATTTCTTCTTTTATATTTTCACCCTCTACAACGAATATTGGTAATATAAAGTCCTTAGGTGTTAATATTGTCTCTCTTACTAAATCCCTTATTGCTGTACTTGCTCTTAGTCTTCTTCTTCTATTAATCATTTTTTTCTCCTTTTAATTGCAATAAATTTTTGATTATTCCATCACTAGAATATTCATCGCATACACTATATTTAATATCATTTTTACTGAGTTCACTGCCCGTTATAGGACCAATTGCTATACATTCTTTTTCCCTTATTCTATTTATTCCTAGCATTGATATCATATTTTTAACCGTTGAAGGACTTGTGAAAATAACAATATCCACATTATCAAATGCAGGCTCATTTTGAAGTGTGCCCTCCACAGTTTCATAAATAGGAACCTCATCCACAGCGCAATTAAGTTTTCTAAGTTCATCTCCTAGATATGCTCTAGAATTTTTGGACCCAGGAATTAATATTTTATCACCAGGTTTTGCATGTTTTTTAATCTCTAATAGAAGAGATTCAGAAACAAATTGCTCTGCAATAATTAAGGGGTTTATTCCCATGCTTCTTATTGCCTGAGCTGTAGCAGGACCTATTGCACAAAATTCCCCAGCTATCTTTCTAATATCAAATGCACTAGCCTTTAAATATTTGAAAAATAAATTAACAGCATTTACACTTGTAAAAACTAGATAATCATACAAATTTAGTTTTTCAATATAATTCACTAAATTTTCTGTGGTATCCACTATTTTAATTGAATTTATGGCAGTTACTTGTGCTCCTAAATCAAGCAGTTTTTCACTAATCTCTTCACTTTGCTGCTTTGAACGTGTTATACATATATTTTTCCCAAATAGAGGTTTTCTTTCATACCAATTAAGTTTCTCACTTAAATCAACAACTCCTCCAACCACAATTATGCAGGGAGATGCAAGTCCCGATACTGCTACCTTACTGCATATATTGCTAAGGGTTCCTACAACTTTTTTCTGCTTTGAAGTAGTTCCCCTCATAATAACAGCGCAAGGGCACTCTGCATCCTTGTTATTATCTAGTAGAGAATTTGTTATAATCTCTATATTTTTAAGTCCCATTAAAAATATCAATGTTCCACTTAACCCAGCTACACTTTTCCAGTTTATATCTAATTTCTCTGCACTTTGTCCAGTAAATACGTGGAAACTCTGCGATACTCCCCTTTGAGTTACAGGAATTCCTGCATAATTTAAAACAGCTATAGCTGAGGTAATTCCTGGAATTACTTCAAATTCAATTTTCTCATCTTGGAGTCTTAGGGCCTCCTCACCGCCCCTACCGAATATATATGGGTCACCTCCCTTTATTCTTCCAACGGTTTTTCCATCTCGTGCTAGGTTTACAAGCATATCATTTATTTCTTCTTGGGTTTTGTAATGGCATCCAGGTTCCTTACCGCAGTAATATATTACGCATTCTTCATTTAAATATTTTAAAAGACTATCATTTGCAAGCCTATCATATAAAACTGCATCACACTTCCCAAGAACTCTCTTACCCTTAAGTGTTAAAAGTTCTTCATCTCCAGGGCCTGCTCCAATCAAATATACTTTTGACATAAAAAGCACCACCTTCCCTTAATCATTTATTATCTTTTCACCAAGCAATTCTCCAAGCCTTATATAATCATATTTGCTTCCCAATATATCTTTTTTAATAAATTTTCCATTTATTTCAAATACGCCCATTATATACATGTCCTCATTTTGTATTCTAGCATATGCTCCAATTGGAGAATGACAGCCTCCATTTAATCGTCTCATAAAACTTCTCTCCGCATCCACGCATATCCTAGTTTCCAGGTGTTCTATGCTTTTTAATATATCAATATAGGAGCTTGTCTTTAATGCTTCAATTCCAAGTGCCCCTTGACCAATTGCAGGCACAAACTCATCTACATCAAGATACTGAGTTATAATGCACTCCATGCCACACCTTTTTAGTCCAGCTGCTGCCAGTATAATGCCATCCAAGTTTTCCTTTTCTATTTTTTCTACCCTAGTTTGAATATTTCCCCTTATGGGTACCATTAAAGCATCCGGTCTTAGTTTCATAATCTGAGCAGAACGCCTTTGACTACTTGTTCCAATTCTTGCACCCTTTGGTAAATCCTCAAGAGGAATACCATTCATAGATACATAAACATCCCGAGCATCCTCACGAATAGGCATTGAAACTATTTGAAAACCTTCTGGCATGGCGTATGGCACATCCTTCATGCTATGAACAGCGGCTTCTGCACGTCCCTCTAGCATTGCAATTTCAATTTCCTTTACAAAGACGCCCTTGCCACCTATCTTATCCAAGCTTACATCAAGTATTCTATCTCCCTTTGTATCCATTAAAAGCTTTTTGCAAATTAGTTTATGTTTGTTGTATATCATACCCATAACAATATCAGTTTGAATCTGTGCTAGTTTACTTTTTCTTGAAGCTATTATTATTCCCAAATCATGACCCAACCTCTCGAAATATATATTTTATATTAATCCAATCATAAAATCAAGGCTAGCAATTTATCCATATCATCTATTCCATCCTCAAATCCACGTCCAATTACTATAGGGGTAATCCCACATTTAAAACAAGCCTCTATTTTCTCTGGTGTTCCCCCAACGCTTCCACTGTCCTTCATAACAACATAATCCGCATTATATTCCTTAAATAAACTCATATTAAGATCTTCAGAAAAGGGTCCTAGCATCCCAATTATGTCCTTCATTTTAATATTGTTATTAACACACTCCTGAATGCTAAATATAGTTGGAAGTATCCTATATATAAATCTTTGCTTATCTTTTACCTTCTCAAAATCTTTTATATTCTTAATCCCAGTTGTAAATAGAACATGTCCCTGAACTCCTTTTAAAAATTCAATACATTCTGATATGGTGTTAACATAAACAACATTTTCAAATTCAGTTTTTTTACGTACAAATCTTAAGTACTTAATTTTAGCCTTCTCACAGGCAAGTCGTGCATTTTCACTGACTTCAATTGCGTAAGGATGTGACATATCTATTACAGTTTCAATGTGTTTTGTTTTTACAAATTCTAGCATTTCTTCATAATTCATTCTCGAAACCACAACATTCTCATGTTCATCCTCTATTACCTCACTGCCACTATAGGTTGCAACAGATATAATATACTTAAGTAACCCCTTTATTTTAGATATTAAAATAGTGCTTTCTGTGGTTCCTCCAATAATCCATATCAAAGGTTGTACCCCCTTGGAGTTATCATTTTACCGTCTTTTATATAGGTTTTGCTATTGCCAATAAGTACAACTGTCATCATATCTATAAATTCAAAATCTACAGTGTCAAGAGTTACTATTTTCCTATCATTGCCCTCTCTACCTGCATTTTTAACAAGCCCTACTGGAATATCTCCCTTCTGATGGCTTCTTATTATTTCAATTGCTCTTTCTATTTGGGTTTTCCGGCCTCTGCTCTTTGGGTTATATATTGCTATTACGAAATCAGCATTTGCCGCCGCCTCAAGCCTTTTTTCTATAACTTCCCAAGGCGTAAGTAAATCACTAAGGCTTATTGTGCAAAAATCATGCATAATAGGTGCTCCCAGCTCTGATGCAGCGCAAAAAGCAGCGCTAACTCCCGGAATCACCTCAACTTCTACATCATAAGCTAGCTCAAGTATTAACCCAGCCATACCATAAAGCCCTGGATCTCCAGTGCTTATAATACAGGTGTCAATTCCATTTCTAACCTCCTGCAAAGCCAATTTGCATCTTTCTATTTCGCCCTTCATACCAGTTGAAATAATTTTTTTACCTACTATTATCTCTTTTACAAGTTCTATGTAAAATTTATATCCAACCACCACTTCACATTTTTTTATTACATTTGCCGCCTTATATGTAAGATTATCAAGACCACCAGGGCCAATACCAACTACGTAAAGTTTAGCCATTATTTTCCTCCTTTAGAAATAGCAATAGTAATCCCATTTATTGCAGTTCTAGGGACTATTATTTCTCCACCAGCAATAAATGCGCAGGGCTCACATACGGAAGATACACCAATTGTCTGCTCCACAAATGCGCTTTTATTAAATTTACCCTGAACTACTTTAATAGCTTCTCTTGAAATTACCACCATTTCACATTTTAAATACTGACAAGCGTCTATTATGCCTTTTTCATCCTGCTTTACATCAACGGTTGCAATTTGTTTTATACTATTTATACTTAAATTATTATCAATAAATACTGTCCTTAGTGCATTAATTATCTCGTCCATAGTTTTTCCACGTCTGCAACCTAGTCCTACTGTTATATTTTTAGGTCTTAAAATACAACTAGGTTTATCATAATTAATATGGAGTTTTGAACAAACAAATATTGCTCCTGCTTCATGATACTCTACAATACTTCCATATCCTATTTTAGCTTCAATTTCAGATTGAAGCTTTATATCTTCTCCAGAAAGCATCATAGAGGTTATTTTTTTTGCATCGCCAAAACTCTCAATAAAAAGATTATTTCTTTTTGCAAACATGTCAACGGCCTCTATTCCTCTGCCATCTGAGGCGGTTGTAATTATGGCTTGGCATTTAAGACAATCTGCTATGCGCTCTGCAAGCTCATTTGCTCCACCAATATGCCCTGACAAAAGGCTTATTGAGTACCTTCCCAGGTCATCCACCACAACTATGGCAGGATCAACACTCTTATTTTTTATAAAGGGTGCTGATATTCTAATTGCAATTCCCGTGGAAGAAATAAAAACAATTCCATCATAATCTTCAAAAATACTGTTTAGATTAATTTTGTAATTTTCCTTAGAATATATATGTACTTCATAATCTGAGGAGTTTTTTATTCTCTCTGCAATAGCTTCTCCACTCCTTGTAAAGTAAAGACAGGCAATTTTCATTTTACTCCCTTTCGGAAGGCATGAGTAAATCCAGGATGGTATAATAATGAACGTTCATATTCTCCATCTATAAAATATCCCACTAAAATTTGAGAAAAATTCCCTATCCCCTCAGCTTTTACTTTTTCAGCTATATTACAAAGTTTCCCCATTACAATTTTTTGCTCTGGCCAGGTGGCTTTATAAACAACAGCTACTGGAACATCTGAGCTTCCATAACCCTTAATAAGTTTGGATACTACATTTTCAATATCTTGAACTGATAGGAATATAGCCATAGAACATTTATGCGAAGCAAGCTTTTCTAAATCCTCCTCAGGTGGCACTGGTGTTCTTCCTTCCATTCTAGTAATTATTACAGTTTGACTTACATTTGGAAGAGTAAATTCTTTTTTAATTGCCGCAGCACTGGCAGTAAATGAACTCACTCCAGGAATTACACTATACTGCATATGGTGTTTATCAAGTTCATCCATTTGCTCCCTGATTGCTCCATAAATTGATGGATCTCCAGTATGTAGTCTTACAACTATTTTATCACTGTTTTGCTGGCTTACCATTACTGAAATAACCTCTTCAAGAGTCATTGAAGCACTATTGTATTTTTCAAACCCACTTTTGCAAAATTTCAAATGTTCTTCCCATACAAGAGAGCCTGCATATATAACTACGTCTGCAGCTTCTAAAATTCTTCTTCCCTTAACTGTTATTAAATCAACATCCCCTGGTCCTGCACCTACAAAATAGATCAATATTATTTCCTCCTTGCATATATCAAAGACATATAATCGTTATCTTCAAGTATTTCTGATTTTCCATATATTAATGTTTCGTTTTCTTGTGTACATCTTTTCACACAAACATATTCAAACCCATGTTTTGTTAGTTTGTCCATTATATCTAATTTATTTTTTATTATCTTAAGCACACAAACTGTATCAACCCTCTTAAGTATTTCCTCGTCTAGAGTCCCATCTGCAAGGTAAAAGCTTTCATCTCTTAGCGTTAGAGGCAATGAAAGTCTTGATGCTGCTGCATTAAATGAAGTTATCCCTGGAATGGTTTCCACAATGAGATCCATTTTTTTAAGCTGAAACATCAAATATAAATAAGTACTGTAGGTCATTGGATCACCAAGGGTTAGGAATACTCCAACTTGGTTCTCACCCAGTATTTTATTTATTTTAATAGCTGCATTTATATATCTTTCTTCATTGTCTTCACCCATAGGGAACTCAATTTCAATAACCTTCTTGTCCACAATATAATCACTAACTATTTTTCCTGCAAGACTATTTCCCTTGCTGCATGGCAAAAACACATAATCACAACTACGAATTAGATTATAACCCTTAAGTGTAATTAGCTCTTTGTCCCCTGGCCCTACTCCTATTCCATAAATCTTCCTCATATTTTTCTCCCCTTAACTATATATACAGGGTTTTGACCCTTCATAAGTCCCAGTCTATCCATAACTGCACATTGAATAAGTCTAACCTCAATATCTTCATAGCTTAACTGCTTTAACAAATTTTTAAATTGAATCATGTTATCAGGGATAATAAAATTCCCGCAAATAAGTCCACCCCTTTGTTGCTTTCCACTTACAGCGCAAACAATATCATGAAGTTTCCCACCACTTCCACCAATAAAACATTTATTAAAATCTTCAATATTACAAAGTACCTCTGGCGCATTTCCACCTATGACATCTACGCTTGCATTAAACTTTTTAGCATTTTTAAAAATAAGTTCTAACCCTTCAGTCTCTCTCTCAACTGCAAATACCTTTGCACCTTGAAGCGCTGCTTGAATAGATATTGAACCACTTCCTGCACCAATATCTAAAAATACATCATCAGCTGATATATCAAGCATTGCAAGGGTAAGAACTCTAACCTCAAATTTAGTCATAGGAATCTTTCCACGTATAAACTCCTCATCCCTAAGCCATTTCATTTTCTATCACCACCACTGATATATTCCCTGCTATTTCTATTTCGCCACCTATATCATTAATTAATATAACTTCCTCATCATAAGAGAGATTATACCCAGTATATATTTTTCCAACTACCCCCAGTTCATATAATCTTTTCGATATGAAATCAGGGTTATTTTTGCTATCCGTAAGTATTACTGATAGCCTACTTTTAATAACTTTTGAGAGGTTTTCTTCTCTTCCATGAAGACTTATAAGTAAGGCATCCTGCCAGCTCTTTTTTAATTTTGACATCATATATTGGAAGGAAGAAATTCCTGGTATTACCTCTCCAACTACAATACCCTTCTTTATTAGGTAATCTATAATACCGAAAAAACAAGGATCCCCTGAGGCAAGTATTGCTGTATTTACATTATCATCTAAGTTTTCTATTATCCCATCAACCCTATTTACTTCAATAACATCATTTACTAGAATTTTTGCGGTGCTAGCTATTCTGCCAAATGCAATAACCCTATCTGCGGATTTTACTGCATTTATTGCTTCCATTGTAATATATTTTATATTTCCTGGACCCATTCCAACAACTTTAATCATAGCTTCCTCCCAAGTATTCCATAATCCATTGAATACATAATTACATGGATGCTAAATTCATCATCCTTAAGATATCTTTTTATTCTATCAATAGAGCCAGCTATCATATTATTTATCACAACAGTATAATTGCTATCTATTATAAGCTTAAGTGCCTCTTCTGAAGTTTTACATTCATTAACAGAATTTATTAGTGTAAGGGGTGCACTATTTAATGCAAGATAATAAACAAAAGCTTCGATCCTAACATCACAAATCTTACTATGTGTATTAAAGGCTCCAATAGATAGCTTGCATAACTTTCCAATATGACCCACAAGGGTTATTTTATTAAAGCCCTTATTTTTAGAGTAAAGTAGCATATCGCCTATAAAGTTTGATATTTTTATTTTAGCTCCCTGAAGATTTAAATCAGAAACAACCTTTTCACCATAATTTCCGAGGAACAACACTATTTCCCTTGTTCCCTTGTCATAGGCATCATCAATTTCTATATAAATACTTTTTTTAAGCGCATCTTCAGACATGGGCTCAACTATTCCCTTTGTTCCAATTATGGATATACCATCAATTATTCCAAGATTTGAATTAAAGGTTTTCTTAGCTATTTCCCTTCCCTTCGGTGCGTAAATCAATACGTTAAACCCACAATTTGACACCTTTAATAATTCATCTGCAATCATTTTCCTTGGAACAGGATTTATTGCCGCTGTGCCACTCTTTCCCCAAAAACCACTTCTTGTAATTCGGCCTATGCCCTCTCCTCCATCAATGAGGATCTGAGAATCCTCTCGTTTAGACACTCTTGCGTATATCTCTATTTTGTCCGTAGAATCAGGATCATCTCCTGCATCTTTAACAATGCAACAATAAGCATAACCTTCTTCTATATGAATATCTCCAGGCTTCAAAGTAAGCAGGATTCCAGCAGGTGTATCTATGCATATATTTTCTAACTTTTCGCCACTTAGTAACATTTTAGCCGCAGCCTTTGCCGCCGCTGCCGCGCAGCTTCCAGTTGTATATCCACATCTAAGGCTTTTCCCATATTTTATTACATAGTGGTCATTCATCTCGATTGCCATCTAGCGCCATATATATTAATGCATTTACTATGGATGCCGCCACATTACTTCCGCCCTTTGTACCTATTGTTGTTATTGAAGTCACATCAAATCCCCTAATATATTCCTTAGATTCTGCGGCCCCAACAAATCCAACAGGAACCCCAATAATAAGCTTTGGTGTCACCTTATTTTCATTTATAAGCTCACCAATTCTATATAAGGCAGTGGGAGCATTACCTATTACAAAAATATCAACTTGGCTTCTTGCTGCATAATCCATAGATGCCATGGATCTTGTTATGCCCTTTAACTTTGCATTCTTAAATATTTCCTCATGTCCAATAAAACATTCCACAGTGCAGTTTAGCTTTTCAAGTGCTCTTTTATTTATTCCAGAAAGCCCCATAGTTGTATCAGTTACAATTCTGCATCCACCCTTTATTGCCTTAATGCCTTCCTCTATTGCTCCTAATTTTATGTTAACTATGTTTTTGTAATCAAAATCTCCAGTGGTATGTATTGTCCTTTCTACAACCTTAAGCGCCATGGGGCTAAGTCCATGTTCCCCAAGCTGTGCCTCAATTATATCCATGCTTTTATACTCTATTTCCATAGGTTTTTTTAAATACATGTTAATTCGCCCTCTGCATTTTCTTTGAGGATATCTGCAATTATATTATTGTATCCAATTGGTTTTGCCACTGATATTTTAAGGTCTTCATACTTGGCTTTAACTTCTTTTAAAATTCCAGGAATATCTTCCTTAATATGAATTCCTGAGAAAAGAAAATATGGAACTACTACTAGGTCGCGAGTACCATTTTTATACATAATGTCAATTGTATCCGGTATGTTTGGCGCACATAACTCCATAAAACATCCCTCCACATTCCCCTCTACTTTCAACTTAAAATTATCTAGCATCCTATTAAAAACCTCTAATGCCTCTTTTGATCTACTTCCATGTCCAACAACTAATATACTCTTCATCTATTTACTCCTCTCAACTTTATTTTAACTTTAAAATCACTATGACCAAAAAAATAAAAATACTCGACCTACAAAAGGTCGAGTAAAAGATTTTACAAAAAATAAAATGCCTTCACATCCCATGTGAAAGCAATATAATGCAAAAAGCATATATAATTGCCATCCCGTCCCTCCGTAGGATAAAGCTGTATATCATCTAGGCAGGTCTCCTGGCTTACGGGTCACTCTCCTCCAACCTTCCCAGCGCTTGCCAGTGGTATAGATTTGTCTCCGTGTACAGTAGCGGGGGCTGCAGTGGATTTAGACCACTTTCCCTATTAAACCTTTAAAAGGTACCTTAGATAACTATTTATTAAGTTATTATTGTTATTATAGACTATATTTACATTTACTGCAACACCTGTGTAAGAATATAGCATATATAAGTCTCTATGCATTATATATGCTAAAGTTTCATAGTTAATTTCAAACTCACTTATCAATACATCTATTACGGCCTTAACTCGTTCATCTTCATACACTCAATTAGGAATTACAAATAAAATACACCTATTTAATGGATGGGACTATTACTCCTAATATAAATAGGTTGAATACTGATATTGCCAGTAGAATAAATAATCCCGTTGAACCTTTACTCAATTCAGTATTATTAATATTAATTGAAATCATTAGGAATAGCATTCCACATATTATACCCTGTATTCCCAGTATTTTAGATGTCTTGTCATGATTCTTAGCTATTGCTCCTCTTATACTGGAATTACAAAATGTCCTTAATTTCATTGAGGATTTAACTAATATTTTAGATGTATTTGTTAATAAATTTATACTGTCCAATAGTATCACTACCGAAACTACTATAAGTACTACTTGTCCTATATTCACCACAAACCTCCTATTATATGTTTTATTTTCTTTTATTTATACAGATAACCATTATTACTATTCAATTGCTGCGCACTTTTTTTTACAATTGTGACAAAATTTAAGAAAAATATTACTCACATCCTAATAGGAATAATACTCATATTCCGAAATGAATTAAAAATTTATTGTTCTCCATTGCTTCATATAACATGTCAATCAATAATCCAAGTTGTTGCGATTTATAGTGCCTATTCGCTCTTATAACTATGTCACTAAATTGTTGAAGAGACTCTGGTGGGATAAGAGTTATTCCATCATAATTAAGACCCCATACTGGGTAACTTGTGGTGTGTGCATAAACTTTCATTTTTTTAAAATCTTCGAAATAATTGTGAAGCATTTCCTCAATAAAATCATCATTAACGGAAATACAATTATATTCTTCAGGGTCATAAAAGTCATACCGTACGTTATACATAATTTCATCCATTATTCCAAATTCATGTTTAGTCAAATTATCCCCCCAATAATACAAAGTTATGTCAGACTGAAATACAATTACGAAGTATATATATTTATTAATTAAAGATTTATAATTAATTACTGAACTTAATTTTACCTAATCATCTTCCTTATCTGTTCACAAATATCTTGCTGTGTATATTCATAATAATGTCCATCCTCATCTGGTTCAAGTTCTTCACCAAACTTCTCAAGTATAATCTTCTCTTAATTCTTGTATATATTTTAACCTTTTTAAAATATTTGAAAGTTACACAATGTACTTGTGTAACTTCACTAACCTTATTTACTAACAATTTTTTGTATTTTGATATAGAATATCAATTTGAATGTTACTTAATACTAATATTTGATATTGTTATGTAATATATTACTTTTAAGTACACAGGGATGTAGGGACAAACCATGAGTAGGTACCGTACCCCTTATTAGTATAACTAACTATTTTTTAAAATCTTTATAGGATTTATAAGTAAGATAAAACCCTAATACTATACAGCCTAAATATGTAATTATTGTACTATAAGCTTTTTTATATAAAATAAAAAAAACGAATAAAGTTATACAAAGAATTAGATACAATATTGCAATTATAAGCTTAATTAATAATAGGTTTTTTTTCATAAATTTCACACCTCTTCTTTACTGTTATAAACAATGACTTAATTACTGAATCTAACATAAAATCACACCCCCCTCCATTAATATTTATTATAGAAATATTTATTATAGAAATATTTATTATAGAAATAATTGTTTTTTCATAACGTTTTGCTTTACACCGCAATATCTTACTGATACGTTACAATATTTGAAAAACATGCATTAACTCAACTGCACATTATGCTCATTTTGTTCAGTAAGACAAATTAAAATTTAACAACTATCAACCATGATTATATTGGATACGTTCCGCACCTAAAAACATAGGCATTTCATTTTTAATCATTTTTCCAATATTGTAATTTAAGGCATTAGGCAATAGACGAATTTCATCTAAATGTTCTATGTCAACCCATTCACTGCTAACTTGCATTTCATCAATTTCTGTTGGATTTTTTGCAACATCCCCAACTAATTCACATAGAAAAATGTGATACATCTTATGAATATATTCTGGGGATAACTCTCTCGTTTTAGGATTTTCACATATTTCTTCACATAATGCTATAAATGTCTTTGGAATAACACAATATCCAGTTTCTTCAAGACATTCCCTAATCACCGCTTCATGCAATGTTTCGTATGTATGTTGCCCACCACCAGGCAATGAGTAATAATCACCGTTATACTCATCAAAACATTTGTTCAATAACACCTTATTTTTATTAACAATAATTGCTTTTGCTGTACTTCTAATACTCATTTTAAACTCCTCTACATTAGTCTATGTCACTGTTCTAATAAATTATTATTTGCGTTTGAATTAGTCACGGTAGACACACTAGTTACTTAGTTCGCCTACTTTCATTATACTACAATTTTTAACACTATATCTTTATTTTACCTATAATGTTTTTTTATTTTTAACCATTATTTAACTTAAAGCCTTCCCTCTCAATCACTAACTTAACAAAAAAAGATATCAAAACTTAATTACAAAGTTTTAATATCTTTTTAAATTATCACACCTCTACATTTTTCTTTTTAGTAGCAAGAAGCATTTCACATATTCTGTATATTCAAACATATTCCCTTTAAGGAATACCTCCACCTCAACCTACTATTTATACAACCTCCTATATACACCCCTAATATCCTCCAAGCTCATTTCTACATAATTATTTTGAAGCAGTCTCCCCTGAGTTTCTATAACCCCTTGGCTAAATATTTCTATTTCCTCTTCCTTCATGCCATACTCATTTAGATTCTTCCTTACTATTAGATTATTTAGTAGCTCTTCTAATGCCTCATATGCTTTTTCTTCTGGCACATTAAGAATATCAGCTATAAATTGATTAACCCTCTTGATTTTTCCATTTGGATTACTTCTATTATAGAATTTGAATATTTCTATAAAGAATGCATAATTTGCTTCGCCATGAGGCACATGATATTTTCCTCCTAAGGGATAGGATAGTGCATGTACAGCTCCAACTCCTGCATTTCCAAAGGCTATGCCAGCATAGTTACTCCCTATAAGAAAGTCTTCTATTATCTCTTTTCTATAATCCACACCTTTTTCTTTTATAGCCTTATAACCATTTATTATTATCTTAATAGCCTCAAAGCTAAACATTTCGGTGTAAGCATTTGCTTTTGGGGATACTAATGACTCTATAGCATGTATAAGCGCATCTATTGAACTATATACAAAGAATTCATAAGGAAGTTCGCGCACAAGTTCTGGTATTAAAACTGCATAATTAGCATATAGCTCGTCTGCAGCAAGACCCATTTTTGTACCTTTTGATTTTATTTCTGTAATTGATATATTTGTAACTTCACTTCCTGTTCCACAGGTTGTAGGAACTATTATAAGCGTCTTTTCCTTTACTATAGGTATCTTTTTTTCAAAAAGCTCTTTAGTTGTTGTTACATCCTTTAATATTAATATTTTAGCAATATCTATTATAGAACCGCCACCTATTGCAACAACTCTATCTATTTTCTTATACTTTATTTCTCCTATTATTTTATCTATTATATCATCTGAAGGCTCTTTTAAATTGTAGTCTTCTTGAAATATATAGTTACAATTTGTATTTAAAGTTTTAAGGAATCTTTCATATAAAAATTTGTTAGTGAATATTAAATCCTTTTCCCCTAGTTTAAATTCATTAGCGAACTCTAAACAATTATCAAATTTACATATCTGTGGTCTTAATTCTAAAAGTTTCATTATTACCCTCCCATATTCCTAATATCCGAAAACAGCTGACAATTGTCAACTGTTTTATCGTTTAGCCTAATTCCAAATTTCTTCATCTGTTAATACTTTTGCATTTTCATTATATAAACCTATTCTTGAAATATTTATAAGATGCTTGTAATCTAAGTTTTCTGAAATACTGTTATTTCCCCAGGAACCACATCCAAGTGTAGTTGTTGGAGCAAATCCATTTTTCGCTCCACCACCTGCACAAGTTGCTGATGGTTGATTAACTACTACTCTACTTACTGTTAATTTATCACCAGCTAATTTTATATTTTCCATACTATTTGAATGTATAGCGCAAGAGTGACCCTTTCCTTCTACTTCTAAATTACTTTGAGCTATGTGAATTGCATCTTCAAATTTATCATATTCAAAGGCAACCATAACAGGGCACATTTTCTCTTTACATAATAGATCCTTGTCCCCATATCCCCTAGCCTTTAAAACTATAACCTTAGTTCCCTTAGGAATATTAACTCCAGCCATATTAGCTATAAATTCAACACTTTGACCAACTATTTTTCCATTTATAGTCCCTTCAGGAAATATTACCTTTGCAAATTTTTCGATTATTTCTTCATCTTCTACGTAATAAGCTCCATTTTTCTTAAACAGGCTCATTATATCACTAAACTTCTCTTTTGGTGCTATTATAGATTGCTCCCCTGAGCATATTATTCCATTGTCAAAAGTTCTTCCTTCTATAATCTTAAGCACAGTCTCCTCTATATCTACATCTCTATCAATTATACATTGAACGTTTCCAGCACCAACGCCATAAGCTGGCTTTCCACTACTATATGCAGCCTTAACCATTCCCATTCCACCAGTTGCAACAACTGCATCTACCTTCTTCATAAGATCATTTGTAAGCTCTATAGATGGTTCTTCTATAACCTGAATTAAGTGTTCTGGAGCCCCTAATTTCTTAAGTTCCTCATTGAATAAACCTACTACATATTTGGCACATTTTTTAGCTCTTGGATGAGGAGCTATTACTATTGCATTTCTCCCTTTTAATGCAAACATCGAATTACACATAGGTGTTACTATTGGATTAGTACATGGAGTTACAGCTCCAATTATGCCCATAGGCTTAGCCACTTTTATAATTGCATTTTCAATATCTTCTTCTATTATTCCAACTGACTTCTTATCCTTTAAACTTTTCCATATCATTTTTGACTTTCCTTTATTTTTTGCTACCTTATCATTGTAAACGCCCATTCTAGTTTCATCTACAGCCATTTTTGCTAATTCTTCTGCTCTATCATATACTACTTTTCCAATAGCCTTTACTACTTCATCTACTTGACCTTGAGAAAATTTTTCAAATTCCTTTTGAGCCCTTCTTCCCTTTTCCATTAATAAATCTACATAACTTTTTGTTTCCATGTTTAGTTCCCCCTATCAATCTTTGTAATTTTAAATTTATTGTTACGCTAAAGCTTCAACCATAGATATCCCTTTATTAAAAGCTACCATATTTTTATCCAAAGTGGCCCTTGGCACATTTTCACTTATAGCTTTCTTTAAACTTTCATAATTAACTAATTTTGTTACTGCTGCCAAGGCTCCTAAACATAACATATTTATGCTTTGAGGATTCTTAAGCTGCACTTCTGATGCCTCTATTAAAGGTAGTTTAATGCAATTACTATCTCCTTCGATATCTACAGTTTCATCTACAATTACAACAGCACCTTCTGCTGAATTGTTTTTAAACTTGTCATACCCACTTTGACTTAAGGCTAAAATTATATCTGCATTGTCTACCCTTGGATAAGATATATCCTTATCCCAAATTATTACATCTGCCCTGCAGCATCCACCTCTAGATTCCGGTCCATAGTTTTGAGTTTGAACAACATGCATTCCTTCCAGTACCGCAGCTTCTGCCAGTATTATTCCTGCTTTAACTATTCCTTGTCCTCCAAGTCCCGTGAAAATTATTTCTCTTTTATCCATGATTAAGCTTCCTCCTTAAATTATCACCTGGGTGCTAATATATTTTAAGTACTGCTCTACATATTCATCTTCATTTTCATCCTTGAAAACTCCTATTTTAAGTTTTTCATTTTCTGCTCCACCATTTTTAAGAACATTTATCATATCTGAAGGCTTCTTTAATTTATTTCTTCTTCCATATTGAACGGGGCAAGTAGTTAGTGCTTCCACCACTGAAAATCCTTTTCTTAAAATGGCAGCTTCTATAGATTTTACTAAGTGATTGTAATGCGCTACTGTACTTCTAGCTATATAAGTTGCTCCTGCTGCATCACATAACTTGCATATGTCAAAATCTCTACAAAGATTTCCACCTTCAGATGTAGTTGTTCTTGCATCCTTTGGCGTTGTAGGTGAACATTGCCCTCCTGTCATTCCATATATATTGTTATTGAAAACAATTACAGTCAAATCTATATTTCTTCTACAAGCATGTATTAAATGATTTCCACCTATAGCGGTTGCATCACCATCACCAGATATTACTATAACTTTCATTTTAGGATTTGCTAGTTTTATTCCTGTAGCATAAGGTATAGCTCTCCCATGTAATGTGTGTATTGTATCAAAATTCATATATTGAGCTGCTCTCGATGAGCAGCCTATACCCCCTACAATACATATATCCTCTTTATTTATATTTGAAGCATCTATAGCCTCAACTAATGCTTTTAATATTATTCCATTACCACATCCACTACACCATATATGTGGCAATTTATCTTTCCTTAAATACTTATCTATTAGCCCTTGATTCATCTGTGCTCTCCCCTTATGGCATTTACAATTTCACTTGGCTCAAATATTTCACCACAATACTTATTTATTCCAACTACTTTGCACCTGCCTTTTGATATTCTATCTATTTCATTTATAAGCTGTCCTGCATTTAGTTCCGGTACAAATATATTCTCTATATTATTTTCCTCTATGATTTTTTCTAATTCCTTGTCTGGAAATGGGCATATAGTATAAGGTATAAATAATCCTGTGTCTTCAAGGTTTTCACCTTCTACTAATTCCTTGCATACTCTTGCTACAGAACCAAATGAAACTATTAGATTTTTGCAACCCTTTGTTTTAATATCTTCATATCTAACTATGCTACCCCTATTATTTTTGATTTTACATAAAAGTCTAGTTATAAGATCTCCAGCTACCTCATTTGAATTTGATGGATATCCATATTCATCATGGCTAAGTCCTGTAACGTGAAAATTAAAACCCTCACCTATATTTGCCATGGCCGGTACCATATCTTTTGTAATCTCATAGGCTTTGAATCCATTTTTATTACAATAATCCGGTTTTTTCCTATGGACTATTTCAGCCTCATAATCCTCTAAAGATATACTTTCTCTCATATGAGCAATAACTTCATCTAATAGCAGTATTACTGGGACTCTATACTGTTCTGCATAGTTAAATGCTTCTATAGTTAATTTATAAATACTTGATACACTTATAGGTGTTATTACAATAACTGGGTGATCTCCATGAGTTCCCCACATGCTTTGCATTACATCACCTTGTGATACTGATGTTGGAAGTCCTGTACTTGGACCTCCTCTCATAACATCTACTATTACGCAGGGTATCTCCGCCATTGAAGCGTATCCTATAACCTCTTGCTTTAATGAAAATCCCGGTCCACTTGTAGCTGTCATTGATTTTAAGCCTGCTAGTGAAGCTCCAACTACTGCTGCCATACCTGCTATCTCATCCTCCATCTGGATAAACTTGCCACCTACCTTAGGCAATTCTACCGATGCTATTTCAGCAATTTCACTAGCAGGACTTATTGGATAACCTGCATAGAACTTCATTCCAGCTTTTATTGCACCCGCAACGCAGGCTTCATTTCCTTGCATTAATACCATATTACTCATTTTTGTCCCCTCCTATTGTTATAGCAAAATCAGGACAAATTCTCTCACATATACCACAGCTTATGCATAAGTCTCCCTTTTCAACTGTTGCTTTTCCAAGGCTCATAACTAAAACCTTTTTAGGACAAAAATCTATGCAAAGCTGACATCCTTTACAATACTCTTCTTTTATATAAACCATCTTTTTATCATCCTTTACTTATGAATCTTATAATATATAAAATAATCAAATTTACTATCAAATCTTCTTTCCCACTCTTTAATTAGCTCTCCCCTAAATTTAGGATGAGCTATATTTATTAAAGCTCTGCCTCTTTCTTTTAATGTCTTTCCTCTTAGTTCTGCTATACCATACTCCGTAACTACATAATGAACATCTGCTCTTGATGTTGTTACTGTAGCTCCATTATCTAAAAATGGGACTATTCTAGAAACTGTGCCTTTAGAAGCTGTTGATGGAACTGCTATTATTGCTTTACCACCTTTAGATCTATTTGCACCTCTAATAAAATCTACCTGTCCTCCCACTCCACTAAATTGCTTAAGTCCTATAGACTCTGATGCTATTTGTCCCATCAAATCTATTTGTATACATGAATTTATTGATACCATGTTATCATTTTGACTTATAACATATGGATCATTTACATAATCAACAGAGAACATATCTATCATTGGGTTATTATCTGCAAAATTATATAGTTTTTTTGTTCCCATTAAAAATGTAGCTACTATCTTATTTTTATGAATTGTCTTTTTCCTATTATTTATAACTCCAGCTTCTACAAGGTCTACTACTCCATCTGATATCATCTCTGAATGTATACCCAAATCCTTTTTATCTTTCAAATTTAAAAGTACAGCGTCTGGCACGGCACCTATTCCCAGTTGTAATGTAGATCCATCCTCTATAATAAAGGAGCAGTTTCTTCCTATTTCATTTTCTACTTCTCCTATTTCGCCTTTTTTAAGTTCCATAATTTCATAGTCGGCCTCTACTATGTAATCTATATCTTTAAGATGTATAAAATTATCGCCAAGTATTCTTGGCATCTTCTTATTAACTTCGGCTATAACTATGTCTGCACACTCTGCAGCTACTTTAGTGTAATCATTTGAAACTCCAAAGCTACAAAAACTATGTTCATCAGGCTCTGAAACTTGAATTATAGCCACATTTACCTTTAAATACTCTTCTCTAAATAATCTTGGGATTTCTGAAAAAAAGCAAGGTGTGAATTCTCCTCTAGCACTATTTATAGCTTCTCTTGTAGATGCTCCAGCAAATAAGGAATTATGCTTAAAGTGATGAGCCATTTCTTCTCTTGCATATTTTCCTTTTCCCATTCCCACCATGTGAACTATTTCTACATCTCCATAACTTTCCTTATTTTCAATCATTGCATCTATAACTAGTTTAGGTTCTCCAACTGCATGACCAATAACTACCCGATCTCCAGAGTTTATTTTTTGCGAAGCTTCACTAGCCGTAACTATTTTTTCTTTATATACCTCTTTCCACTCCATAAGAATTTCACTCCTTAATTTTTGCTATAACTTTAGCTAATTTTTTCTTTTTGTCTAAATTACCTTGTCTCCATATCATTATTCTTTGAGCTTGTGGTGAACCAGCACCATGCATTGACTCAGTTCTATAACCTACGGCAGCACTTCCTAGCGTTAAATTTTCTATAAGTCTTAGTATTCTTAATCTATTTTCAGTTGGTACACTAGCTACGCCCTTTAAATATTTTTCTATATATGGTCCTATTTTAGGGTCCTTTAGGTCTTTCTCTGATGGCATTGTCACCATTAACCCTCCTGCTATATCCTCTGCAAGTCTTGCTATCTCATAAGGGAATCTTGTTATATTTTGTTTACAAACATTTGCTAGTAACAAATCTATTTGATAGTTTCCAGACTTTGTAGCAGAGCCTTCACAGGAACAGGCAATACCACAGCTGTATAGGGTTTCATTTAAGTGAATCATCTCTATAAGCTTATCTTTTATGTGAGATGCCTTATTTGCTCCATTATAATCAGCAGCCACAGCAGATGCTCCTATAAGTACATCTCCAACTCCAACTTTACATCCACCATAGCTTTGTCTATGATATCCTGCAAATCTTTCTACCAGCATTCCTGAAAACTCTACTTCTCCGTTTAAAAATATTCTTTCATTTGGAACAAATACATCTTCAAATATAGTTAGGGTTTCATGTCCTCCAAAAGTACTGTTTCCTAAATCTATCTCTGCACCCTCTTCTAACTTTCTTGTATCACAAGATTGTCTTCCATATATACTAAAGATACCTTCTGCATCAACTGGCACAGCAAATGCGATAGCAAAGTCCTTATCATCTGGCCCCATTGCTATTGTTGGCATAACTAATATTTCATGAGAATTAACCATTCCTGTTTGGTGAGCCTTTGCTCCTCTAACAACAATTCCATCTTCTCTTCTCTCTACAACTCTTAAAAATAAATCTAAATCCTTTTGTTTACTTGGAGCCAGTGATCTGTCTCCCTTAGGGTCTGTCATTGCTCCATCCACAACTAAATCCTTTTCTTGAACGTACTCCATGTATTTCTTGAATTTTTTATGATAATCAGTTCCATGAGCTTCATCAATCTCAAAAGTAGTACTATATACAGCATTAAAAGCATCCATACCAACACATCTTTGAAAACATGCTCCTGTATTTTGACCGCATAATCTCTGCATTTTAACTTTGTTTATTAAATCATCATTGCTTTTATGAATATGACAAAATCTATTTACCACTTTCCCTGTTAAACTTGATGTAGTTGTCATTAAACCTTCATATTCATTTTTCTGCGCAAGTTCATAAGTCATAGCTACTGAATTTAATGATGGTCTTATCATTGGATGATCCACAGGATTTTCTATAAGCTCTCCAAATAAATAAACTTTTTGTTTTAATTTTCTTAAACTATCAATATATTCTTCCCTTGTCATTAATGGCATAATATATCCCCCCAATTTCTCTTGATGTATATATACTAAGCAATAGCCGTGCCAACTATATAATTTATTATTCTTTAATAGCTTGCCCCTTAAAACGCCTATGTTAAAATCTTATTTATAAAATTTTCATAGTTTTACTTACCTTATAATCATTTTACTGAATTGCAACTCTTTTTTTAATTATTGAATCAAATCCTTCAAATTAGCCATATCCAAAAATGCATACAGTGCAACTTTGCATACTTTAAGGACATTTCAGAAGGAAAGTCTCCTTCTGAAGTCGTTAATTACAGCTCCGAAAGAGATGATTTTAGTCATAAAAAGAAAACTCTCTAAACTTTTATTGAAGTTTAGAGAGTTTTCTTTTAGTTTTCTTTATTGTATTTTTGCCTTTTTCTAACTAATGTAGAGGGGTTAACCCCTAAAGCTTTTGCTGTCATTCTTATATTTCCATAACGTCTCATAGCATCCTCGATTATTTCTTCTTCTATAGTCTGAATTATATCCTTCAAATTACATCCTTTTATACTTAAATTGCTTATACTAAATTCTAGTTCATTTCCTTTGTAGCTATCACTTATATATTCTGGCAAATCTTTTCCATATATAATTTTGTTATCACTCATAACCACAGACCTTTCTACTATATTTTTAAGTTCTCTTATATTTCCTGGCCAAGAGTAATACTTTAAGCAATCTAATGCCTCATCACTAAAATAACTTTTGAGTCCATACATCTCATTAATTTCTTCCATAAAGAACTTGATAAGTGGTACAATATCTCCTTTTCTTTCTCTTAGAGGTGGTATTTTTATAGGAAAAACACTAAGTCTATAGTATAAATCCTCTCTAAATAAATTTTCCACTATCATTTCCTTTAAATCTCTATTTGTTGCTGCTATTATCCTAACATCCACCTTTACTGGCTTTAATCCACCTACTCTTCCTATCTCATGTTCTTGTAGTACCCTTAAAAGTTCAACTTGAACCTCTTGTGATAACTCCCCAACTTCATCTAAAAATATAGTTCCTTTATCTGCAAGCTCAAATAGCCCTATTTTACCCTGCTTATTTGCTCCTGTAAAAGCTCCTGCTTCATAGCCAAAGAGCACGGATTCTATTAAGTTTTTAGGTATAGCTCCACAATTTATGGCAACGAAAGCTTCCTCTTTTCTTAAACTATTATAATGTATATACTTCGCAATCCCTTCTTTTCCAACTCCTGTTTCTCCTTGCACAAGTACTGTGGTATTTACCCTAGAAACCCTGCTTGCCATCTTTAGTACTTGTATCATATTATCATCTTCTATTATCATTTTACTTATATTAAAAATATCACTTTTTATTTTTTCTTCATTACTCTCTTCTATATTCTCTAAAATCTCACTCATAATATATAATCCCCTTTAAGGAAACTCCCTCTATTACTTACCTAAAATTCCTATTTAGCCTGATTTTTTAATGTGTTAACGACTTAAATCCATCTCCAAAGGCTTCATATATATTATTTACTGTTATAAAGGCATCCTTATCAACAGAGTTTATAAATTTTTTAAGTGTTATAAACTCCCTTCTTCCTAAGATAACAACAACAACTTCTTTGTTTTCATTTGAAAAATCCCCTACCCCATTATATACAGTAGATGTTTTATCTAGTTCTTCTCTTATATATTTCCTTATCTTATCGCTGTTTTTACTTATAATTGTAACTTCTTTGCACAAGTTTATTCCATCTATAATATTATCTATAACATAACCATTAATTATAACTCCAAGCATTGCATATAATGATAGCTTAATTCCAAAAGCAAAAGCTGCCATTATAGTTATAATTAAATCGCACATTAAAACGCCTTTTCCTAAATTTATATGAAAATATTTATTTAATATTTTAGCTAAGATATCTGTGCCTCCAGTTGAAGCATTTTGATTAAATACTATAGCCATACCTATCCCTGATATTAATATTCCAAATATAAGTTCTAGGAAAATATCTCCTGTAAGTGAATTATTAATAGGTATAAACTTTTGAAATACGATTATAATACCCGATACACCAAAGCTTGCATATACACTTTTCCCACCAAAACTCTTTCCTATAATAATAAATGCTATTGCAAACAAAAAAAGATTTATTATTATCATAATCCAACCTACGGATAATCCCCCTGTGAATTTATTTATAACTATTACTAGTCCATTAGCTCCACCTGTTGCCAAATTATTTGGCATTAAAAAGAAATACATACCTGCTGATACCATAATCATTCCTATATTTATAAGCACAAATTCTTTTATCTTTGTTTTCATAATATTCCTCCTTCAAATTCTAAACATTATTTAACCCTAATTTTAGAATTTGAGGTGGCTCTGGAAAACATCCATATGCATTTGCTCTTTTTAAATTTAAATACGTAGCATTAAATAAATCATTCAATGAGAATTTTATTAACTTATTTATTTTACCCATATTTATGGCACCTCCCAGATTGAAATATTTACAATTACTTCAATATACAATATATTATAAAGTAAAACTTTATATGTCATACATATTTTACTACCCCAAGTTCAGGTTATACTTTTTTATTTTATATTGCAGATTTTGTCTTGAAATACTAAGTTCTCTTGAAGTTTTGCTAACATTATTATGGTTTTTTTTCAGTGTTTTTTCAATGATCTCCTTTTCAATATTAGCCATATAAGTGCCCAGCTCGAATTTTCCATCTGAAGTTATCACCATATATTATAAACACCTCCCTATTTAACATAGAGTTTACTTATATAGTTGTATAGAATTATTCTGACTCCTTGTTTTTAAATGGTAATTTACGGTGTAAAAAAGCGGCAAAAAAAACCACACCCCAAAGATATAGAATAATGTAATTAACTTTCCCTTTTAACCCTTAGTTCAGGGCACCTAAAGCTGATATTTAATTTTGTGAGATATAAATCATATTGGCAGTATCTAATACTGCCAATATGATTTATATATTGAGTCCCATTATTTAATTTTCTTCTCCTGATTTTCTTTTTTAGTTCTCTCTACAAATCTTCCGAGGAAAAAGAAAAGAACACCGACTCCAATACCTGTCTGTAGACAAAAGAGTAAGCTCTCTATTTCGCCTGGTAATTCTCCACCAATCCAAGTTTCCATAACAGGTGTAGCCCAAGGCTTATAATCGGTACCTGTAATCTCTGAAACAACTTTGCTTCCTGCATCATCGGAGCCACCGAATTCAGCACCCTTTAACGCAAATAATGGTATAATGGCAATCAATGCAGCAATAATTAATAAAATGACAACTTTTTTTTTCGTCTTTACCATTAATTTTCACCCCCATTTAAAAATCCAAGATCTGTAAGTTCAGATTTTGCATATGTTTCAAGACCCATAATGATGACAACAGTCAGAATACCTTCGATAATTGCCAGTGGAAGTTGTGTCGGTGCAAATACTGCAAGGAATTTACCAGCAGATGCTAGGATACCACCGCTTGCAGAAGGATAGGCAAATGCAAGTTCAAAACTCGTTACACAATAAGTAAATAAGTCGCCTAATGATGCTGCCAGAAAAATGCCTAGATATTTATTTACTTTCAGCTTCTGGCATAATTTGTAGATTACATAAGTAATAAGCGGTCCTGCAATAGCCATAGAAAACGTATTAGCACCAAGAGTTGTCAGTCCGCCATGAGCAAGCAAAATTGACTGGAAAAGTAGTACAATGACCCCCAAGATGCTGACCGCCATTGGTCCGAATAAGATTGCACCAAGACCAGTACCAGTCATATGTGAGCAACTTCCGGTTACTGACGGAATCTTTAAAGATGAAAGCACGAAAATAAATGCGCCTGCCATAGCAAGAATAGTGATGGATTTACGATTATTTGACAATGTTTTATTAATTGATAAATAACCTGCTACTAAGAATGGGACGCAGATAACACCCCATATTACACAAAATTTTAGTGGAAGATATCCTTCCATAATGTGCATTGCGTTTGCTACGGTATTTACTCCGAAAGTTAATGCAAAAGCTATTGCAATAGAGACAATTCTTCTTTCTTTTTGATTCATTTTTTTCCTCCTTTATTGTTTTTAATTTATATTAATCTAAGCTAAAACACCTAGAAAAACTAACTATTTTTCAAACATTCCCTTGAACTCTTGGGTACTTTTCGGATAGGCTTTAGTATCTTCCAGTAGATGTTTTTCTACAAGCAATTCATAGACCGCAAGCATGGTTGGCTGTTTTAAATTTGCCTGTTTTAAAATTTCAGCCTTTCGGAAAATTTCTAGCGGCGTTCCATCTGCGATAATTTTCCCCTGGCAGAATACAAGAACTCGCTTAGCCCATCTATATGCAAAATCTACATCATGGGTGGAAATCAGCATTGTCTTACCCTCCAAAGCAAGCTTGTCCAAAACTTCTTCTAACATCAGTGTATTTAAAGGGTCAAGTGATGCAGTGGGTTCATCAAAGATAATTATTTCCGATTTCATAGCAATGATACCCGCAATGGTGACACGCTTCTTTTCACCACCACTCAAATAGTGTGGCGGACGATCTTTAAAATCTGAAATGTTCATATATGCCAGTGATTCCTCAACCCGCTTTAGTACTTCCTCTTTAGGAAGCTTTAGATTCATCGGTCCAAATCCAACTTCTGCCCTAACTGTAGATGCAATTATTTGATTGTCCGCATCCTGAAATACGATTCCGATTTTTTTTCGAAGCTCCTTTAAATTCTTTTTATTGACCACTGTACCCCTGTAAATGATTTTTCCCTGTTCTGGTGTAAATACACCGTTTATGTTCAAGAAAAACGTGGATTTTCCGGATCCATTGGACCCAATGACCGCGATTTTCTCACCTTCATAGATATCCACGCTTACGCCGCCCAATGCAGACTTTCCATTTCCGTAGACGTAGTATAGATCTTCTACACTTAATATTGGTTTTTCCATAGTATCCCCTTTCTATCTTGTAAAGCCCCAAATTAGAATCAAAAAAATTATGAATACTACTGCAGAGACAATCTGTATTGTCTCTACCTTTTTATCTTCCTCCAAAAATATAAGATCTCCATCATAGCATCTGGCCTCCATGGCATCATAATAAGCATTTGCCTTTTTAAGTGAAATAACCAGCATATTGCTTACAATGCTTCCAAATGTATAACAGGAAGTTTTAAAATCACAGTAGCCTAGGCGTGATTCTGCAGAGTTTTTCATTTTAGCATAGACATCCATTAAAATGAAAATGTAACGGTAAATCAGGTTCATCAGTTCTACAATAAGCTTTGGCACATGTGCGGCTCGAAGCACATAAATAATCTCAGAAGATGGAGTCGACAGTGTCATCATCTGTAGGGCACTTATAGCTGCAAACACCTTCAGAATCAAAAATACTACTTGCTTAAGCTTTGCCTGAGATGTAAACACATAGCAGAAACCAAGATACAGGTTATACTGCCCCATGGGCTGCTTTGAAAAATCAATGGCAATGGTAAAAGTGCCAAGGAGAATAAAGACGATTGGAATCGTCAGTATTGACAAATATTCATTTACTGGAAGCTCTCCTTTTACAATGGTCAAATAGGCCATTGCAATAATGACCACAACAGATACATAAGGATTTTCCAATGCAATACAAAGAATCAGTATAGCAGCAGAAAGAGATACTTTAAAAGTAGCATTCCAGTGTCTGATTTTAGAAGTGTGAGCATAAAAATCAATTGAAAACCCTTCGCCCTGTTTATGCCCGCTTTTATGGTAATGATGATGTTTCCCATCTCCATGTTTCCATTTGAAGAAAAAGGCAGCCATCACAAACATGACACATAAAATAATGATAATTTTTTCCATGTCACAACTCCTTTGAATTTTTACCTCATGTCAGCATTCTTGAAAATTTTAGAACCACAAAAATGAAGGAAACATTGTGAACAACGGAACCGATAATTGGGTTAAAAAAAACAAAAATCCTTTTAACTAAAGTGTTAAAAGGAAACGCTTGAAAAATATGCTTATTCATATAAAATAAACAAATTCTCATTATAATGCCCTCTCTATCACTCGTAGAGTTTGTGGTGCAAAAATATAGGCAGGTGTTCTGACTCAAGAATCATTATTTAAGTACGCCTTCCCCGTTTCCAAGTGACATAATATACCTAAATTCATCTATTACAGCTACGAGATAGTTCAGGATTTTAACCTGATTCCCTTTTAATTAATTTTAATTAAACCTATATTTTATTATTTAGTTTTTAGTTCTTTGCAAATGCTCTTACTATAAAATAAGTCAATCAGTTTAGCTTTTAAAGCACTATGATCAAAAAAAAATACTCAACCTACAAAAGGTCGAGTAAAAGATTTTATAAAAAATAAAATGCCTTCACATCCCATGTGAAAGCAATATAATGCAAAAAAAAGCATATATAATTGCAATCCCTTCCCTCCGTAGGATAAAGCTGTATATCATCTAGGCAGGTCTCCTGGCTTGCGGGTCACTCTCCTCCAACCTTCCCAGCGTTTGCCAGTGGTATAGATTTGTCTCCGTGTACAGTAGCGGGGGCTGCAGTGGATTTAGACCACTTTCCCTATTAAACCTTTAAAAGGTACCTTAGATAACTATTTATTAAGTTATTATTGCTATTATATACTATATTTCCCTTTATTGCAACGCCTAAAATTCTATGCCCTCTCTAGATGGCACTCCATCATTAAAATAATGCTTTATGTCCTTCATCTCAGTTACAAGGTTTGCTTTATCTATTATAGCTTTAGGTACATCTCTTCCTGTTAAAATTAATTCTATATTGTAAGGTTTACTATCTATTAATTCTAGTATTTGTTCTTCACTTATTAGTCCATTGTTCAGCGCTCCCATTACCTCGTCCATAATAAGTATATCGCATTTTTCTTCTTTTAATGCTTCTTTGCAAAATTCATATCCTTTTTGCACTTCTTCTTTTAATTCAATTTTTTCCTCAGCATTTAATGTCCAAAAAAATCCTCTTTTTTTCTCAAACCTAAATATATTAAAAAAGGGAGCCAATTTTTTGGCACTTTCAATTTCCCCGGTTTTACTTCCTTTTAAAAACTGTACCATAAATACATTGTATCCGTTTCCCGCTGCTCTCACGGCTAGTCCTACAGCTGCAGTTGTTTTGCCCTTTCCATTTCCTGTATAAATTTGCACATATCCATTTTTTAATTTCCCCATTATAATCATCTCTCCTTGTTTAAAATATGTAATTTCCTCTTATTAAACCTTATTTTATCACATATATTTCAAATAAACATGCTAGCTTCTATAACTTAAATATATATTTCTACCAATCTCCCCCTCCTTTTTGTAGGCACATAAGATACCGAAACAACAATAAGTTCATTCTTTATCATTTGATTATTTCACCATAAATTTTAGTTTGAAGTTCCTTTAATCCCAATAAATATCTCATGGTTGCATTTGAAATTAACTTTTCATCCATAATAATGATATTATTATCTTTTATTGCTTTAATTTGAGAATAGCCTGGTCTTTTTTTGATTTCATCAAGGGATACAGATTTATTCATAGCACCCTTTTGCGCAACATAAAATTCAATCAAATTTGCCTTTGAAAGTAATAATTCTTCGCCATACTCAACTACAGTTGAAGATCCTTTAGCTTTAACATCCTTAGCGATATTTTCCAGTCCAATAATTGTTAATGCCCTTCCAGCAAAGGAATTCGGTGTTACAGTTCTAATTTTATTACCCGTGCTTTCAAAATATGCAACTTTTTTATTTTTTATCTTTTTAGCATTCTGTTGAACTTGCGCGATTTCTGTATTAAATTGCGTTATTAAAGCTTTTGCTTCTGAGTCTTTTCCTACTAGCATACCCAGTCTTGTTAAATAATCTCCAAACTTATCAAATTCACTACAGTAAAGATTCACAACTATAATCCCTGCATCTTTAATTGCTTTAAAGTAATCAGGATTGGATTTTAAGTTTGTGGTACGAACCAAAACAACATCCGGTTTTGCTGCAATCACAAGCTCTGGATCATCCTTTAAGCTATATTGAGTCTTTGTAAGCACTGCCTTTGGATATGTATCACTGGTTCCAACACCCATAATTTCACTATCTAATCCCAGTGAGTATAAATTCTCAGTATGAACAGAATAAAGAGAAATTATTTTTTTAGCGGGTTTATTTAACACAATTTTATTACCACTATCGTCCACAAAATCAATTTTTGAATTTGTCACACCCTCTTGTTTTATTTTAGTATTATCCTTTTGCTCATTAGTTCCATTATTTACTGCACACCCTGTTAAAAATAAAAATACTATCATCATTAAAGCCAAAATTCTTTTCATAATTACCCCCACTTATTTATTCTGAAATTAATATATGATTGATAAAGTCCCCTTGAACTTTAAAAACCTCTTTAAGAGTAGTTCTATTTAGAACTTCTTCACTCTTTCCAAAAGCATAAACTCCTTGTTTATCTAAAACAACCAATTCATCACAAAATTTTCTAGCGAAAAAAAGATCATGAATCACAATTATAACAAGCTTCCCTTTATTAACTTCCTTTCTCAGCTGTTCAAAAAACTTCACTTTATAGAAAATATCAGCGTTTGAAAGGCCTTCGTCCACTAAAATCACATCACTCTCCTGAGCGAGAATTTTTGCAAAGACTGCACGTTGAACCTCTCCACCACTCAATGTTGTAAGCGGTTGATCTGCAAAGTCTTCCAAATCATTTTCTCGTATCTTTTCATAAATAATCTGATGTTTTTTCATATGAGTTTCCGTATCATGACAATAACGTCCCATGGCTACCAACTCCTTAACTGTATATGGAAATTTAATAGATGTATTCTGCCGCATATACGAAAGTTTCCTCGCCATTTCCTTATTGGAATACTTATAAACAGGCTGTCCACTTAGATATATACCCCCTGAATCCATTTTTAAATCTCTTGAAACCATATTTAAGAGAGTAGATTTTCCAGCACCATTTGGTCCAACAATTCCATATAACACTCCAGAAGCAAATTCCAGATTAATATCTTTTAAAATTACGCGTTTACCATAACTCACATTTATGTGTTTAAGCTTTAACAAAAAAATCACCTCTTTTTTGCAATGAAAATATAAATAAAAAATGGTCCACCTACCATTGTGGTAAGTACCCCTACGGGAATTTCATGTTTAAGAATCGTTCGTGTTAAAGTATCTGCAAGCAATAAAAACAGTGCACCTAGTAATGCACTCATAGGCAATACTTTTCGATTGTCTGCTCCGATGAAAATACGGCACAAATGTGGCACTACTAAACCAACGAATCCTATAATACCACATAGTGAAACTGAAAACGCAGTTAAAGTCACTGCGATTAGCATCAATAAGCGATATAAAAAATTATATGAAATGCCAACTGAATTTGCTTCACGACGGCCTAATGTGATGATGTTAAGCTCTCCCATAAAAGCATATGCGATTACAAAACCTATTAACATCACAACTCCTATAACCATGACTTTATGGAGTGGCTTAGATGACAAATTTCCCATGAGCCAATACACCATAGTTGCTACATCCTCATCCGCCAAGCTTTTTAGAAGACTTAGTCCTGCTGAAAAAATACTACCTACAATTATCCCTGCTATAATTACATTTGTGGATTCCAAGTCTCCTTTGACCTTCGATAGCCACAATACAATCCCAATAACAATAAAACTGAATAGTATTGCAAAAATTTGTATGGGCATATTTATTCCAAACCTAATATTTACATAAATTGCAAGACAAGCTCCAAAAGCACCCCCAGAAGCAATACCCAAAGTGTAAGCATCCGCAAGAGGATTTTGCAATAACCCCTGCAGAATAACCCCGCTTGTTGCCAGCGCACTACCAACAAATATTGCCACTAAAACACGTGGTAATCGAATCTTATAAAAAATTGTATGGGCAATCTCTCCATCTAAATTTATCAAATTAACCTTACCCGCTTGGATAGCAAATACAGCAAGTCCAACAATACAAATCAAAAGCATTATGTTTATTATTTTATATTTCATAGATCACTTTTCTCACCTAACTTTCTAATTCAAATGATAAATACCCCTGTAATGCTTGCGTAAAGCCTTACAGCAATAACCTTCAACATCGATTTTGTTTCTCTAATCTATCCCCGAAAACAAAAATACTCCACCTACAAAAGGTGGAGTAAAAGATTTCATAAAAAATAAAATGCCTTCACATCCCATGTGAAAGCAATACAATGCAAAAAAGCATATATAATTGCCATCCCGTCCCTCCGTAGGATAAAGCTGTATATCATTTAGGCAGGTCTCCTGGCTTGCGGGTCACTCTCCTCCAACCTTCCCAGCGGTTAGCCAGTGGTATGGATTTGTCTCCGTGTACAGTAGCGGGGGCTGCAGTGGATTTAGACCACTTTCCCTATTAAACCTTTAAAAGGTACCTTAAATAATTTTTTATTAAGTTATAACAATAGTATAGAATATTTTTTCTTTTTTTGCAATGCCAAAAGAGAGATTTTTGGAAAGCTATCTCTTTGCTAATTATTTTGTTTTTAATGAATTCGGGATATTTTTCATTAACTAATTTTCCTATTCTATCTAATATTTTATATTCTGTTTCTTTTTATAACACATGGTTTTTGCTAAAGATTCCGATAAATAATAGCTTAATATAACAAATAAGATGTAAGAAAAGGCAATAAACATCCATAACAGAACTGCTCCCGGAGCTCCAATAGTTTCAGCAAGAAAACTTAAGTTACTAAATTCTGGACCTGGGCTAATCATTGATGTGATTCCATGTAGGCTAAAATCGAGAATAACACAAAAAGTAACTATAGCAATATATTTTATTTTCTTAATATTTTTCATGAAAAACTCTCCTTTACTAATTTTTATTTTCTCATTACTTAATTAGTAATTTATATAAGTGTTTAAGGTTTGATAAGATCTTTATTTTTGTTTCATCCTTACTGTTTGTAGCTCTTCGATTATTAATCCATTTACACAATTCACCATGTAAATAACCGTGTAATATATCTCCAATAAAATTTGCCTTTTCTTTTGAAATTTTATTGTTACTTATAACTTTATTTGTAAATGGAATATCTGTCCCTTTGATACATATTTGCATTACTAAAAATTGGCATAAAAATACCGTAACTAGCAATCTTTTATATTTGACTGCTAGCTACGGGTATAAAAAAACTACCTTCTTTATTTCACACTTTACTTTTATTGCAACTTTAATTATGCCCTTAACCCCTAATAATTTAATTGCCCTAATAGTATTTTGAGCTAAATCCAGGACTGTATCTTTTAATATCTTTGTACAAGTATTATCACCTTTTTCATACATTTTTAATATTACAGGAACTAATGCCGCAATCTCTCCCTTATTTGAATTTTAAATGACCCCATCCGCAAACTCCATGCTCATGCGAAAATAAGGCTACTAAATTATATTTTTTATGCAAAATATCAATTGTTGATACTAACTTTTTATTAACACCAGTGGGACCTGTAATTAGTCCTAATCTCTTTCCCTCAAAAATACTTGTATATTCTTCCAAGTTATCTGTTCCGCCAGCTGTAAGCTCCATAATCATTAAATCATCTTCTGAAATGTGGTTAAAGCATACCCTCATAAATACCAGGTATAGAACCCTCTATTACTTCTGCCCCAATAGCTTTTTCATAAAATTCTATAGGTCCTGCACCACCTATTATTGCATAGCCATATCCCATTTCTTTCATAGCTTCCAAGCATTTGATAAGGAGAGATTTTCCTATTCCTTGTGCTCTAAACTCATTATCCACACCAGTAGGTCCAAAGAAATCCCTGCAAGTTGCTTCATAGCAGGCAAACCCAATTATTTCTTTATCTTTTATAGCTATATAACAGGTCACAGGTTTATTTGAATAGGCTACTTCACATTCACTAGCCCAATGTTCAGAAAACTTATCTTTAACCCATGAAATAACACAATGTTTCTCAGGAGGTAAAGCCCTTCTTATAGTGACTCCTTTACTACAAAGTTCTTTTAAATTATTATCAGGTTTTAAATTATATAATTTAACTAGCATATCTGCCATAATTTCTCTCCTTTATATATTATTATTTTTAAATATTATTAGTTAGAATAATATTAACCTTTTACTGCACCTACTGTTACACCCTCTAAGAAATACTTCTGAAGTCTAAAGGCATGGGGTTCTTAGGTACTAAATAACTTTCTTCAATATCACTAATAATATTAACACTAATTATTTTCCCTAACAATTTCACTACCAAGCAATCCATTGACCACATTTGCGGTAGTATAACGCCCGTTTCAAGACGTTTTTTTAAATCTAAATCCCTATACTACTCAAATTATCTAATCCTTGCAATCTTTCAATTTCTTTATTATGAAGTTCTAAAAACTTATTAAAACCCTTATTACAATTATCAAGATGTATACTACACAAGTCATCATTTACATTTTTAATTAAGTATGCCGAATATATATCCCTATGGACCTTAAGTTGTTGTCCATTATACTCAAAATAATTCCACCTTTGAGATAACTTCTTTTTATTATATTGTTGATTTAGGTGGTTGTACTGCGAAGCTTTCACTTTTTTTGTATTAATTTCAGTGTATTTCCCACCTTTAGCTCTTAACTTATTCTCTAATATTTCCAAAAACTTACTAGGTGCTTTATTTGCTAATGATTTACCAAATCTTTTTTTCTTATTGGTTTTCCCAGTTTTCTCATTGATAGTTGTGTTTTTAGCACGTTTTTGAAGACCTTTAAAATTCATTTCTTCAACATAGACTACACTACAATTTAACACCTTTTTTAATCATTCCATTTCCATCAAAATTATTAGGACTAGTGGTTCGTTTACTTCTATCCATAAATCTTAGAATTCTACGTTTTTCATTTTCAATGTTTTGTACATGTGGAGCCAATTCGTATAGCTTAACATCATAATAAGAAAAAAAAGCAACTGTTTGCGTACCTATGTCAATTCCACAAGTTCCACTTCCTATATCATTTTTAATTTCTCCTATCTCCTTGTTAAACTTAACAGTAGCTACTCCATCTAAAACTATTTGAAGCATATATTTATATCGCCCGCGTACAAATTTCCTTTTAATTCTACAGAAACTTATTTTATTCCTCAACGCATCTATCTCATATTGATTATTTATATTAAGCATTGTTTCAAGATTTAAACCTATCCATTTAAAAGTATTCATTTCAATATCATATCTTATTCCAGTTTTATTAGACTTACCTTCTAATGAATTTAGCGGGTTATTTCTGCCTTTAAAACGAACCTCCGCGCCTTTACCAAATATATTAGTTTCTAAAGCTTCCCATACTCTTGATGCAATCTTCTGAGAAGTGGAACTGTCTATATTTTCTTTGAATGTATGTTGAACTAATTTTACATCTTTATGGAGTGAATATTCAGTTAACCTATATTCTTTAAGCATTTCATTTTTAATATGAAAATATGGAGCGCAAAGCTTATTCAATTCTTTCTTATTGCATTTGCTTTTATAAATATTTAACAATTCAGATTGATTGTTTCTCCATTTTCTACTCTTAATCATTTCATTGTTCCGCTTTTTTAGCCAGTTCACTCTTATTGTAGCAGGTTATCGCTATAACGGATGCACCAGAATCCTCCTAATTAATCATTTAAATTTGTTGGTTATTTATAATTCATAATTTAGAGTGTTCTTTTAATTAAAAATCTTTACATCCTCTTTTTCTTATTATAACTCTCATAAAACAATATTTTAATGTTTTTTTTTAAAAAATTATATTTTGGAATAAAATTTTAATTACTATTCGTCTTTCCTATATATAGAATGTATAAGATATATTGACAATTCATGAAAATATAAATATGATTAATTTATACTATACCTATGTTTCATTATAAACAGGGTGTTTTTAAGCACTCATGGCAATATACGGTATGAAATAATTGAGAAAGGAGTGCGTCAATGGGTAAAAATATATTAAAAACAACAGATGAAAAATTCAATGGTGATATCAAGAAGATTTTCATGCTTTCATGGCCTATTATGATTGGCATGATACTTCAAAGTCTTTTAGGAACAGTTGATACATATTTCATATCAAACCTTGGTACAAATGAATCCGCAGCTGCTGCACTATCTAATTCAGCTTCGAGTGTAATATTTGTAATATCAACTCTTGTTTCAGCCGGAACTATAGCTCTTGTTTCAAGAAGCTATGGCGAGGGGGATATGGAAGCAGTTAGAGCTTTTAGTGGACAATCATTTACTCTATCACTTATTTTCGGACTAATATTGAGTATAATATGTTTCTTAAATGCAGAAAGCATAATCAAATTAATTTTTAATCCGAAACCCAATGTAGCCATTCTAACAGAAAAATATTTATCTGTTATCTTTATTGGAACAATATTTGTATTTTTAAATTCAGTATTAAGGACAATACTACAATCATTAGGTGATACATTAACTCCACTTATAATTTTTGGAATATCTAATATAATAAATGCAATACTTGATCCCCTTTTTATGTTCACATTTCATTTTGGAATAAAAGGTGCTGCTATTGCAACAGTTATATCTATGGTTTTTTCCTGCATTGCAATTACCATTGTTCTTATTAGGAAAATATACGAATCTAGTATAAATAAATTTATATGGAGTATGAAGCTGCAACTAAATAACAGTATGAGAATATTAAAGATAGGAGGCTGGGCATGTTTGCAGCAGGTTGCAAGACCTATTACCGGAATGTTTATGTTCAGCCTTGTGTATACAGTTGGGGGTGGTGAGGCTACCGCAGCTTTTGGAATAGGTGGACAGCTTTTTAACTATACCTTTATATTCCTTGTTGGTCTTTCAACTGCCATTTCAATAATGGTGGGACAAAGCCTTGGGCGAGGTGATATAAATGGATGTGATAAAATTATAAAAGAAGGATTAAAACTGGCAGCCTTTAATATGGTTTTATTTTCAATACCCTATTTGATTTTTCCTGCAGAGATAATGAGTTTTTTTATTAATGATCTCTTAGTAATAAAAACTGGAGCACAGTACCTAAGAATAGTATATGTAGGTCTTGTTTTTGTAATATACACAACCATTTATGGAGGAGTTTTCCAAGGGTCTGGAGATACATTTCCACCTATGATTTCCTCAATAGTTGCAAATGTAGTTTTAAAGCTTCCTATTGCGTACCTACTTGCAAGAACATTTAATATGGGAACAAATGGCGTATGGGCTGCCGTAGCTTTATCCGTTGTAATTGAGGCAGTTATTATAATAATATATTTTAAAACCAATAGATGGAAGGAGAAAATTATATGATAGTAAAAACTAAAGCATCAGACGCAATTATGGAATACTTAAAGCAAAATAAGATTGTGAATTTAAATATAATAGGCATAATAGAAAATGAGCCAGAGGCAGAAATATATGTAGATAATAAAGATTTATCAAGGGGGATTCTTGTAAGATATGAATATTTTAACTACATATATACAGAGGATGATGAGTTTTTAGATGAAGTACTTGATACACTGTTTAAAGACAATTATTATGGATTTTCAGGTTTAAACAGGCCACTTGCTGAGAAAATAAGAAAAAGATATATACTCACATGGGAAAGTAGATGTGCATTGTATTACCTTCCAAAAGACAATTTAGATTTAAGTCTTATAAAAAACCCTGTAAGATCTATTGATATAAAAGATGCAGAATTAGTTGATAAATTTTACACCTATAGAAATCCAGAAAGCCTTAAAACCATTGAAAAAGATATATCTCATAGACCATCTTCCGCCATATATGTTAATGGAGATATTGCCTCATGGGTACTTGTACACAATGATAATTCCATGGGTATAATGTTTACAAAGGAGGAGTACAGAAAAAATAATTATGCAGTTGATACTTCAATAGACCTTTCATCAAAGATTATGAAGCTAGGAAAAGTACCTTTTCTTCAAATAAATGAAATAAATAATATGTCACCAGGTCTTGCAGCAAAGTGTGGCTTTGTAAAATACGGTTATTCAGATTGGTTCGGAATAATTAAAGGAACACCAACGGAGCTCATAGACGCAAACAATCAAAGCAGAAACAATCATATTAAAGCCATTGAAAATTTTAGGTATATAGAAGATAAAGAGCTTAATTGTATGTACCTTCCACCCTACATTTTAAATAGTGAATATGAAAAAATAGAAGGATTTACTATTGAAAAAGCTACAAATAGTGAAATGATAGATACATGGTGTGGAACTTTTATAGCTGCTCTTGAAATTAAAGAAATTAAAAAGAACACTTTTAAAAATATAGTTTATAATGCTGTTACAAACATTGAAAATGGCTATACTCTTTATAACGGGATTTTAAATGGGGAAGTAGTTTCTACAACTGCATTTAGTAAATTAGATACCGATGTCTTAGGATTATATTTTTGGGCCGTTAACCCTTCATTAAGAGGAAGAGGAATTGGACGAGCTACAGTGATTAAAACAATAAAAGATGTAACAACAAATGATGATATAGAGTTTATATTACTTCAAAGTCCTGATAAATATGTTGATATGTTAGAAAAAATAGGATTTGTTCACAGTCATTATATAAATAATGATATGGATATATAGCAATAATTTATAAATTCAAACGGTTGTACTTTGCATAAGTTTAGCAAGGCCTAATGAGAAGGCTATCACTGTTGATATAAAAAAGCAGCACTAATCAAATTATTTTTGTTAGTACTGCTCTATTTTGCGTTTTTCTTATGATATCTCATTAATTAATGATGGAAACTAACTTTGTTACAAATACAAGTATTTAATACTGATTTATCCTTTAAAATCTCCAATTCTTTTTTTAAATCACGAAGAAGTAAAAATATCATATCACGACTAACTCCGTGACGAATTAAAATACGTTGTACAATTAGATTCTCGCGATTGCTTGGGAGTGGATAGGAGGCGATTTGCCAACCATGCATTCTTAAACGGTCGGAAAGATCATAAAGTGTGAATCCAGTTGCAATTTCATCCTTTAGTTTATAGCAAACTGCAGGTATTGCACCATGACCATCATATAGTATTTCAAATAAATCTATTTTTCCAAGTTCTTCTCCTAAAAATTGGGCAGTATCGGCACATGCACTCTGAATTGCAGTGTAGCCCTCATGACCCAATTGCAACAGCTTGTAATACTGAGCAATAATTTGACCAGCTGGCCGTGAAAAATTCAATGCAAAGGTTGGCATTTGGCCTCCTAAATAATCCACATTAAAAATTAAATCCTCAGGCAAATCATCTAAAGTCCTCCAAACTATCCAACCAACACCAAGTGGTGCCATACCAAATTTATGACCTGAGGCGTTAATAGATTTAACCCTAGGAATGCAAAAATCCCACTTAATATTTTTCTGTATAAATGGTGCAATAAATGCTCCGCTAGCTCCATCCACGTGAATGGGAATATCATAGCCTGTTTCTTCCTCAATCACATCTAAGGCTTTAGCCAGTTCCTGCACCGGTTCATATATGCAGGTAAATGTGCTACCCAAAGTTGCCACTACTCCAATTGTGTTCTCATCACAATAATCCACTAGTTGTTCTGGCTTCATACCTAGCTCATCTGGTAGTAGAGGAATTTCTCTTATTTCCACATCAAAATAACGTGCAAATTTATGCCAACATATTTGTACAGGTCCGCATACTATGTTAGGATTATTCGTAGATTTGCCCTGAGCGGCGCGACGTTTGCGCCACTTCCATTTAAGTGCCAAACCACCAAGCATTGCAGCTTCGCTAGATCCAATTGTTGAACACCCGATGGTGTCTAATTTTCCAGGTGAATGCCAAAGATTTGCCAATATGTTCACACATCGATGTTCAATTTCAGCAGTTTGGGGGTACTCATCCTTATCTATCATATTTTTATTAATTGATAAATCCATTAAATCACGAACTTCATCTTCAATGTATGTAGTACAAAAAGTTACTAAGTTTTGACGAGCGTTTCCATCCATAAATAGCTCATCGTATATCAATTGCCTAATCACTCCAGGATCGGAAATTTTATCAGGTAACTCGTCTTTCGGAAGCTGATTCTGGGCTATTGAATTTGTATAAAGGTTTTTAACCCCTTCATCATCCCTGTTTATATTATTAAACAATGTCATATTTTATTCACCTCTCTTATCCATAATAATTAAAATCAATATCTCTTTAGCTTTTTTCATTTGATCTCAATTTATGTCACTGGCTCCCCATAAATTGGGACTACTCTTGTCCAACCTTTCATTTTTCCATACTTCAAATATTTATCGTAATACTCTAACTCTTCATTAAGGAGCCCGCTCCATAACTTACGCAATGAATCGTTCCTAATTGTCTCTATGATTGCTCTAACATGAGTATCTAAGGATGCTAATTCCAAGTTTAAAATAATTCGATACATAAATTTATCCGTAATTGTTTCAGGATCGATGGGAGACGTTACTGGTAGTGGCGGTCTATTAGGCAGCGGTACATTAAGCTTTAGTGCTAACCGTTCAAGCTTTTTAACCTGCTTATCATAAATATATAACCCATGTTGAAGTATTACTTTAAACTCAGTATCATGTGCAAAACTCGCGAATATACCTATGAGTTCAATTTGTTCATATCTCATAGTAATATGATCCCAAATATGAAACGCTTCAGAAGTAGACAGCTGTTCTTCTAACTGATTAATAGAAGTCTTGTAAACAGGATACGTCTCTTCCCAGCCTTTCACTTTACCAAACTTATAAAGGGTATCAAAATCCTCAAAATGAATTGTTAAATCTTGTATGATAGTATTTCTTAAATTATCATTCGTACTGGTTGAACGAACTGCATGTATAAGAGACATCAGCTGCGCTATTAGATCATGGTATATCTTTTTATATATGTAATCATCTGTTATATCATTAACACGAGTTGCAAACTTGACGTCCACCGGAGGTCTGTTTGGCATGATGATACGAAATTTTTCGCCTAATTCCTCTAAATTTTTTATTTGCTTTTCAAAATGCACCTGAAATTCATCTAGAATTATTTCCCAATCTACATCATGAACAAAGTTTTTAAATAATTGAACAGTTTGAGTGCTAACATATCTTGCTCTTAGAAGACTATATATATTAAATGCCTCCTGGATATCTAGACTGTCTTCTCTCTTCGCAACTTTTTTTATTAATGAAATTAGATCCAATATCTTCACCCCTCAATTATAAACATTGTTATTAGTATGTGTAGAATAACTTTTACATATACCTTAAGGGATGAAATACTTATATCTTACTATGCTTAGGCTCTAAGGTTGCAGCGACTTCCTTATGCCCTTGTTGTACTTCAACACGTAGCCTATCATTTACCAGTAAAAGCTCGCCCTCTTGCTCTTTAATGCGTTGTTCCAAAATCAAGTTTGATTTGCTAAGCTCCGCCTCCAACTCTTTAGATTTAGTGATATTTACAAAAGTGATGACCACACCATCCTTTTTGCCCTCTAACGTATGGTAAGGCAGAATGCACGCGTTAAACCAATTCCCATTGCGAGACATAACCTGTTTTTCAACAGTAATCATCCTGCGTTGTACATCCATAACATCCTCTGTCAGTTCAGGATAAATAAGATCTGACGCAATATCAGTTATAGGCCTTCCCACGTCACTGGAAATCAACCTAGAGACTACAGTCATTTGATTGGTGAAGTGCTTGACCAGCATCCTACTATCTAAAAATAAGGTAGCAATCTTCGTGCTATTCATTAGATTATTCATATCGCTTGTGACTAGTGACAGGTCGTCTAACTTGGCCTGTAGCTGGAAATTGATTGTCTTTAGCTCTTCATTTGAGGACTGTACTTCTTCTTTGGTTGTGGTCAGTTCTTCATTTGTCGATTGGAGTTCTTCGTTGCATGACTGCAATTCCTCATTACTGGATTTGAATTCTTCTTGTGATATCTGCATTTCCGCACCGGCTACTTGCCACATTTGGCGAGTTTGTAGTAGTTCTCGCTCCAGTTCCTCCTCACGCTTATTACTGGCAGGAATTTGTCCGATTGTGTTTATTGTTTCACATGCAATAGGTATAGTCACATCAGTAAAAATAATCATTAGCATTCCTCGCAGCGCTTCCGGCTCTTTGAGCGGATTGACTGAGATATCAACCAGCAGCTGTCCCCCTTCGTTTATCACAATGGCATTCTTGGTAGTAACCGCCTTTTTTCGCCGAACAGCCTTGTAAAAGGTGTCACTCAGTTTATAGTTTAACCCTTCACGGGCCATGGCAAAAATATTCCAATTAACCTTACCGGAAGCCGGTTCCAGGTACTTACCCGTTCGCCCGGTAATGTAGAGGATATCACCTTTACCGTTGACCAGCACTGTGGCCGGTGAATAATATTGCAAAATCAATTTATCCGCCAGCGACTGCATATTTTGAACCTCATCCGACGGCTGATTCACTTCTGGTTGATATGGTGCAAAGGAGTTGGGGAATTCTATAGGTTCCCTCTGAATTAAGGGCCTAAGCCTCTGATAGATTCGCGATTTGAGATCAAGTGGTTTAAAAAGATCAGTAAAGTTCCCCACTAACTCCGCACTTCCTAAAAACAAAAATCCGCCACTATTGAGACTGTAGTGAAAAAGAGGAATGAGCTTTTTCTGAATTTCTGGTGTCAGGTAGATAAGTAGGTTCCGGCAAATCATTATATCCACCTTTGTAAATGGCGGATCCTTAATCATATTTTGCTGAGCAAAGATGACCATATCCCGAATGCTCGAGGCAACCTGATAGCCCCTATGCCCCTTGATGAAATACTTATTCAGGCGCTCAGAGGACATATCTTTTTCTATATTAAGATCGAAAACTCCCTCTCGTGCTTTATCAATAGCTTCACAGTCCAGATCAGTAGCAAAAATCTGAACAGAAAAATCTTTGAAAGGCTTTAACTTATCCATCACGTCTTTAAAGACAATGGCTAAGGAATAAGCCTCTTCGCCAGTGGAACAGCCAGATATCCACACTCGAACCGTATCGGTGGGCGACCTCTGAGCTAAGAGTGCCGGTATAACTTTATCACTTAGCAAATCCCACTCCACGGATTCGCGAAAGAAACTGGTAACCCCAATTAAGAATTCCTTAAATAACAAATTCAATTCCTGAGGATTATCCTTCAAAAAACGGACGTAGGTGGCTATATCGTCAATTTGATGCATACCCATACACCGCTCAATTCTACGTTGTATAGTGTTTTTTTTATATGAAGAAAAATCATGCCCTGTATGTGATCGTAACATACCTATAATATTATCGAAGTAACTCGTGAGTTTATCTGAATGGTCTTTGTCAGCCATAACCATACACGACTTGTGCTCAAGATAAGATATAATCTTTGAAGGCATTTTCTCTACGATGGATATATCGTCTGCTAAACTGGCATCAATGGCGCTGCGAGGCATGCTATCAAATTTGGCAGAGGACGGTTCCTGAACAAAGACACCTCCTCCTTTTTCCTTGATTTCTCTAAGTCCCACTGTACCATCCATACCCATTCCTGAAAGTATGACACCAATACTCCTCGCCTGCTTATCATTCGCCAGGGAGCAAAAAAAGAAATCTATTGGTAGCATCAGATTGTGGGGATCAGTATAATCAAAAATGTGTATCACATTATGCTTAATAGACATATTCTTATTTGGCGGAATTACATAGACGCAGTCTGGATGAACAAATATATTCTCATAAGCCTGTACAACTTTCATACTAGTATGACTCTGAAGTAACTCCACCAAAATACCCTTACTATTCTTCTCCATGTGCTGAACTATAACAAAGCCCAATCCGCTATTTTCAGGCACATTACAAAGGAAAGCTGACAAAGCCTCTAGTCCTCCTGCGGAGGCACCTATACCAACTATTGAAAAGTCTGTTTTTGCAGTATCCATTTTGAGAGAACCGCCCCCAGAATTTTTAATTTTTACGTTTGTGTCGATGTTCTTATTCCCTTTCATCCTATCCCTCCATTCACAAATTGATGCACACATCATTTTATCTTCTTATTATAACAAATTATTTATAAGGGAGTATAATAGTTTTTAAATTTCTATATTATTTTTCAGCAATCTACTTTAAGGAGTAAATATCAGAAAACTCAACATGTATTCTCTCAATTCTTTCTTGTGATTCAGCTTCAAATACTTCATATATGCCGTTTTCTTTAGGCAGTACTATTACTGGAAACACAATGATGAACTCTGTCCCTTTGCCGTATTCACTAAATACAGAAATTGTGCCTTTATGTAACTCCACAATGGATTTCACTATGGAAAGTCCAATACCACTGCCTTCCTGATTTCGTGTAAGTGACCTATCTACCTGTCTAAATCTATCAAAAATAATACCTAACTTATCATTTGGAATGCCTATGCCTGTATCTTTTACTGATATTATAATATTTTCTCCTTTATCATACATATTTACTGTTATATTTCCACCTGGTTTTGTGAACTTTATTGAATTAGCAAGTAAATTTAGTATCACTCTTTCAATCTTTTCTGGATCGCAAGATATTATACACTCCTCTATATCAGTATCAAAAATTAATTCAATGGATTTAGATTTGATATACTCGGCTACAGACAGAGTAACACTCTCAACAACATTCACCATATTACAATTCTGGAGCGTTAACTCAAAAAAACCTGCATCAAGTTTTGTAATATCAAGCATATTATTAACCAGGCGTAATTGTCTGTAACAATTCTGTTTCATTATATAACTATACTTTTTGAATTTTTTTTCTTTATCATTAACATCACTGCTACTTGCATAGGTATCCAAAAGCTGTAATGCAGATAAAATTACATTTAGGGGTGTTCTCAGTTCATGAGAAAGGTTACTGAAAAACTCCGTCTTTAAAGTTTCTGATAAAATTGTTTCATCTAATAATTTCTTGTTTCTATACATCTCTATTTCAGCATTCTTACTTCTGGTTATATCCACAAGAGATAAGACTACTCCTTTAATCGGATTCTCAAATGTACAATATGGTGCGCATTTCAATAAATACCAGCTTCCATTTTTACTTTGAATTTCCTTCTCATACAACCTACGACTGCATAATACTTGGCTTGCACCCATATATAAATCATCATTGATAAAATTGTTGGATATGTGATGAATGGGACGCCCAATATCCTGTGCCTTAAGGTTTATCTCTCTAGTAATACTCGGTGTAAACTTTCTTATACAAAGATTTTCATCAAGAAAAACAGTTCCAATATCTGTACTGTTTAAATAGTTTGTCATATCATTATATAGATCATCCAATTCTTGATTCTTATATTTATACTGGGTGTTGATTTTTAGTAATTCATCATTGGCTGCTTGAAATTCTTCGTTTGTACTCAGTAGTTCTTCATTGTAAACAAGATGTTCCTCATTTGATATTTGCAGGCATTCCTTGGTATACTGCAATTCCTCTTCAAGTTGTCTAATTCTTTCATTCAACTTTTTTTCTAAATCATGTTTCACTGTATATTCATTTTTATCAACATTATCATTTTTATAATGCAATCTTATACTTGGCATTGCATTTTTCATAATGCATATCTCCTTCTGTTTAATTATTTAAATAGTGACTTTAATCATATTATTAATTATTGCATTACTCTATCTAATATTCAACACAGTTATATTTCTACAAATATCCATAACTCACCTTTAATTGCAATGTGTTTAACAATATAATTCATTCGCAAAATTCGTCAAACACTGCATATAGAAAAACAGGAGATTTCAACTAGGAACTCTTTCCTCTCAATTACTTCCCTAACAAAAAAAGACAGAAAAACTTATTACAATTTTTTTGCTGTCTTTTTAATTATTGCACCTCTATTTTTTTCTTGTTAGTAGCGAACACTACTCCACATGAATTGATACATTGAGCTAAAGTTATAGATGTTTTCTCATTCATAAATATCTGAGAACTCTACATTCATCTTTTCAATAAATTTGTCTTTATCCTCAATTTCATTGGCTTTATATAATATGCATTCCTCATTTGTATTGCGTTTAACTGGAAGTTCAATAATAAATTCGCAGCCTTTTCCATATTCACTTTTTACGCTAATATTTCCACCATGCATTTCAACAAGAGATTTTGTTAAAGATAACCCAATACCACTGCCTTCATTCTCTCGTGTAAATAGTTTTGAAACTTGCTTATATCTCTCAAATATTATATCCTGATTTTCTTTTTCAATTCCAATCCCATTATCTTTAACTGAAATAACAACAGTGTCCACTCCCTTGTAAATATTTATAAGGGCAGAATCCGCAGTAAATTTTATAGCATTTGAGATAATGTTTAGCATTATCCTCTCAATCATACCCACATCACATATTATTGACATTTCTTCAATATCTGTATGGAATAGCAGGTTGATATCCTTTTGTTTTGCATAATCTGATACTGACAATGCAATTCTGTTAATAAGACTTACAATATCTTGATTACTAAAATGTGGTTCGTAAAATCCAGCATCAATTTTAGTTGTATCAATTAGGTTGTTAACCAACCTTAATAGACGCATACAATTTCGTTTCATAGCTTTTAAGTGTTTTGAGCTTTTTTCTTTATCTAAATAAGAGTCATTTTTAAGATATAGCTCAAAGAGCTGAACACCTGCAAGGGTTACGTTAATAGGAGTTCTAAGTTCATGTGACATATTAGCAATAAATTCACTTTTGTTAATACTAGCTTTTTCAGCAGTTTCTTTTGCTTTTTTCAGCTCTTCTTTAGCATTTTTTTGGAAAGTAATATCTTGAAAAACTCCGTACCGAAATGATGGTTGTAACAATTTCCCCTTTATTGATGTGAATCTGTCAAGAAACCAGCGGTACTTACCATTTTTGCATAAAAAACGGTATTCTATTGCATCTGTTCCAGAGTCCTTTTCGGATATTTCCTTTATACGTTGAACCACATCCTGAAAATCATCCGGATGAATCTTTCCAAAAACAGTATCCTCGTTCATTACTAGCATTTCTTCAAGAGTATAACCTGTTAATCTTTCAATAACTGGACTCATATAATCATATTTATCAGTTACAGCATTTCTTCTATAAGATGCATCCTGAGAATACTCAAGAACATTAGAAAACCGTTCCTTGGATTCTCTTAACTCCTGTTCCATTAGCTTACGAGAATTAATATCAGAATGTGTACCTGTTACTCTTAAAGGCTTACCATCTGTAGTCCAGCTTATAATTTTACCCTTACTAAGTATCCATTTATAAGATTCATCCCTTGCACGAAGTCTATACTCACTCTCGTACGCCGGAATTAATCCTTCTAAATACATATTTAACTTTAGATAAGCAGATTCCTTATCATCAGGGTGAAGCAACTTGTCCCATTCGCTAAATAAATTTTGAATCTCATCCTCTTCATAACCAAGCATGCTCTTCCATCCTTTTGAATAAATCATTTCATTGGTTCTTGCATTCCAATCCCAAACACCATCTCCGCTACCCTCAAGCGCAAAGGTTAGCCGTTCCTCATTTGCTTTTAGCTTCTCCATAGTTCTCTTTCCTTCAGCTATCTCTTTCTCAAGAATAGCGTTAACTTGCTCTAATTTCTTCATATTAACTTTAAGCTCTTCTTCCAGTTCATTACTTGTTTTATATTGAACTTGATCCTTAATTCTAAAATTTTCTTTTTCTATAGACTTGTATCTATTCATAGCTTTGCCCCCATAATCTAATAACAATATTTTGAAATATCTGTATTTGTTATTACCCCAATTGCACATTAGCAAGTTCTACTTTAATTCTAGTTTTATACATATATTTTAATTATATTAATATCCTATATTTATTCAACATAAATTTTAAAATTTATAATATATTTTAGCATAAATTCAACATATTCCAAGAACATCATATAAATTTGTCATAGTATTTGTATAAAATCCTATAGAACTGACAATTATTCTTTTTCATAATTCACAAAAAATTAATAAAACCGCCTTTTATATGCCACAGATAAAACTTAAAATAAAAATATCGAATTATAAAAGGAGGAGAAAACTTTTGGATTTATTTTTAAATTTTGGACTTGCATGGATTTCGGTATTATTAACAGTTGCTTTATGTATTATTTATATATTAAGAAAAGTGATTGTAAAATCAAAAGGTAAAAATATTTCTTTAGTATTAATAAATAGAAAACTAGAAAAACATCATAAGATGCTAGGAATACTATTAGTCATTACAGGCCTACTCCATGGTTACTTTTCTTCTGAACCCCTTCTTAGCTTAAACCTCGGAACAATTGCATGGGTTGTATCTATCTTACTAGGCTTAAACTGGATGGCAAGAAAAATATTATCAAAATATAAAGGCTTCCTTTATTACCATAGAATTTTAACAGTGGTATTTATATTAACAATTATTTTTCATGTAATTCAAGTTGGTGGTATACAAATTCATAAGCTCTTACTTGATAACGGAATCTCTTCGGTTCAAAAGGTTCCTGTTAATGAACTTAATAAATCTATACAAGGAGCAACTTTTAAAGATGGTATTTATACAGGAGAAGCAGATGGATACAGGCCGGGGATTAAAGTATCCCTTAAAATCGCGAATAATATAATTACTTCCATTGAAATTATTGAACATAATGAAGTTAACTCAAGGTTCTATCAAAAAGCTTTTGACAGCATTCCACAAGCTATACTCCAGAATCAAAGCACTGATGTAGACACTACCTCTGGAGCAACCTTTAGCTCTATAGGTATAATGAATGCAACAAATAACGCTCTATCACAAGCTTTGATAGATGGAACATTGCCAGGCTCTCAACCCTTGCCAGAAAATCGTGGACATGATAAGGGTGGTAGAAGTAGCGAGCATTAAATTAAATCAACTAAAACATTACAAAACCCTGGATATTTGGTACAATGTTTGTACAGCTTAAATATTATAGTATATAAATGCAAACTTGTTTTTTAAAATGTAGGGGGTATGTATTATTAATAAAATAATCAAAATTATTTATGTATTAGTTGGTTTTATATCACTGGGATTAGGTATTATAGGAATAATTTTACCAGTACTACCTACCACCCCTTTCTTACTTTTAGCCTCCGTATGCTTTATGAGAGGATCTGAAAAATTAAATAACTGGTTTAAAAGCACTAAAATTTATAAGAAACATCTAGAAAGCTTTATTAAAGATAGAGCCTTAACTTTAAAACAAAAGATATTAATATTATTTTTGGCCGATTTCATGATAGCTTTCCCCCTAATAATTGCAAATAACATATTAATGAAAACTGTATTAATATTCATTATATTATGTAAATATTATTATTTTATTTTCAAAATTAAAACTAGAAAAATATTAAAAGTAGATTATGAAACAGAAGAAAATTGATATGATGTAAAAAAGCCAGCTAAGGTTATTAATATTCACCTTAGCTGGCTTTTCTCTATATTTTTTATTGATTTTTCGCTTCCTTAGTAAGTGCCTTGTAATTAGGTGAATCCTCACCAACTATTTTATTCAATTTCCAGTTATATCCTTTAGCTTCATCATAAACAAGGAAATATAATGCTACAAAGGAACCGGAACCGCTTTTATTCTTTTTATCCTCCTTATAAGTAATACTTCCATAAACATATTTTATATTTTCAAAACCCTTCTTGAATAATATTTCACTAGTTTTAAAGGTCTTCGCTTCCTCAGGTGTTATTTTATGATTATTAGACCACCAGAAAAACAAATTACTTCCTTCAATTTCAGCATTAGTAATAGTTGATATTATTAAAGGACTAGCCATATTATTTATTGTCCCACTATTAACAGTAGTTTTTGCTTTATCTGTTAACGCTATTTTACTTAAAGATATTGAGAAAGTATAACCAGTTGTTAATACTGATTTTATTTCCCCCGCTGTATTTTCCCTCTTAGCATTAACATATAGTACTCCCTTTTCTGAATCATATCTTTTGCCGGCTACATTAATACTCTTAGTAAAACTATCCTTTACAGTAAATCCTTTACCTCCAAAAAAGTTGGAATAAGTTACTGTTTCTTCTAATCCCTTTTCCCTTATAGCTTCAATAACTTTTTCATCAGAAAAAGTTGGCGATATTACTAATGTAAAGTCCTCAGTGCTATTTTTAGCAATAGTAGCAATGCTCCATGCCTCATTTTCAAAAACAAGCTTGCACTTTATTTTCCCTGTAGTAGCCAGAAGTCCGCTATCTATAGAGGTTTTCACTACAATTTCTTCTTTCCCATTTTCCAAATCTGGTGTTCTTAAAGTTATACCAAGACTTTTAACATCTTGTCCACCTAATGCTACTTTTGTTTCTGCAATGGTTATACTTAATTTATTCACGGCCTCAAAAAGCTTCTTTTCATCCATACCCACCACCGGTTTTATTGCAGTAACTTTATCCAGTATAACTGAGTCACTTATTTTCCATTGATTTTTACCTTGGTATGTATATGCTACTGATACCAAAGCCTTTGCCTCAATAGCACCGTTGTTCAAAGTTAACGCTATTTTCATCTCATCTTTGCTCTTGTCTGTATTTCTAGTATTTATACTGAAGCTTTTCATGTTATCCTTGCTCATTTTTATGATTGTTCCTTTAGGAAGAGTTATTGCTTTTCCTATCAAGTCTCCCTTTATTCTCACTTCATCTACGGGTTTAACAATAAGATGCGTGTATGCAAACACCCCTCCTCCAATTACAACTAATAAAGCTATTATAGGTATAATTACTTTCATACTCACAAATGTTTTCTTTAAAGAAGCAAAAAGCTTTTCTCTTTTATACTTCTTTATATCTTCTTCTGTTATTACAGGCATAGGCAGTGTGTCCTCATGTTTTTTCTCATTTTTATCCCCTGCAGGTGTATTCTCTTTTTTTATATTACTATTTTTTTTAGCATTCTTCTTTACTTTCGAATTAGTGCATTCTCCTATTTTTCCTCCACAATATGGGCAAAATTTCAATCCATTAATATTAGTAAATTCATTCTTACAATTGTTACAAATCATTTATTCCCTCCAAACATTCATGTAAATATATTAAATAAACAATATTTTGTATTCAGTATATTATATCCTGTTTACACACTATATTCAAACATATTCACCAGTTTTAGCACCCTTAGTTAAAATTGCAAATAAATTTAACGTACATTTTGATTTCTTAAACGAACCTTATTTCTGCCTTCATTTTTAACTTTATAAAGTTCTTCATCAGCAATTATATACATATCCTGTGAACTATTAAAATCTGCTCTAGAGCCATATACCCCGCCTATACTTATGGTTACTGGATAGCACAGATTATTCCAAAGGTAATTAATATCGAGCTTTTCAATGGAACTACGAAGTAGCTCTGCAAATTCTAATACGCCCTTGTACTCAATGTCCTTAATAAAACATAGGAATTCTTCTCCACCAACTCTTCCAAGTATTCCATATTTATTTCCAAAAACACTCTTTAGGCAATCTGCAATTTTTTTAAGACAAATATCACCTTTAATATGTCCATAATAATCATTATAACGTTTAAAATAATCAATATCTATCATTAAAAGTGCTAAATTAATGGACTTTATTTCACTTTCATTCCACACCTCCGAGATATAACTCTTTACCCCTCTCCTATTAGATATATTGGTAAGTTCATCAAATACTGCCTCTATGCTTAAATTTCTATTTGCTTTTTCCATTATATCAAGTCGAAGGTTTTGATTCCCAATATCCATCTCCAATTGTTTGTTTAATTTTGTAATCTTTTCAACTTCCTCTCCATTAAATAATTTATTAAGCTCAATTTTTATTATTTCAAGCTTATGTGAGATTACTGTAGTTTCCATTTCTTGCTCCATTATATGATATTTTTTATAAAATTCCAGCGATAATTCAAAATCCCCTTTTCTCTCATAAAATTCAGTTATAATCTTATATATTTGGCTTAATTTTTTTCTAGCATTTATTTCTTCTCCGTATTTAATGGCTTTATTGAGATAGAATAAAAAAAGCCCTTCGTTTTCAATGATTTCAAGTTCTGCAAGATTTATAAGTACATCAATTGAAAAAAACTTATTTTCTATCCCCTTTAATTGATCAAGAGCATTATTATAACATTCTCTTGCCTTATCATATTCCTTCTGGATAAAATGTATTTTCCCTATTTTATTTTCAACTTCTGAAAGAGCAGTAATATTATTATTTTCAATTAAAATATCATAACTCTTTTTATAACATTCAAAGCTGTAAGCGTAATCTTTCTTTATAAAATATATTTCGCCCAAATTTTCTAATATAACTGCTATGTAGGTCTTATAATTATATTTTTCACATAAAATCATTGCACTGTTATAAGATACTAGTGCCTGGCTAACATTTCCCACTTCTTTATACACTTCACCTATATTGTTTAATATTCTGCTCATTGTAAGCGAATCTTCTGTCTCTTCTAACATATGTAATGCTCTTAAAAAATTTTCAAGTGCTGTCTCGTACATAGCATTATAAAAATATACAACCCCTATAAGGTTTAATGCCCCTGCTAATTCCACAGGTTTATTATAAATCTCAAATAGCTTAGAAGCATCAAAAGCATAATTAAAACAGTCATTAAGTTTTGTCATTGACCTACAAGCCAGTGCCATAGCAAACAATGCGTAAGCCTCTTCCAGCTTTAACTTATTCGCCTTTGCAATATCATAAGCCTCCTTACTCATGTCAAAAGCAAGGCTTGGTTGCTTAAACGAAATCACTTTTGCCTCTTTAATTTTATTCATAACTACTGTTGAAACGTTCATTATAAAAATTTCCCCCTAAAATATAAAATTAGTTGTACTTGTTTATTTATACATTAACTATTCTACACATTCCACTTTTTTCCTTTATCTTTCAAGCAATTCATCAAGCAAAGAAATATTTTATTATATTGTGGGTGAATTTGTTATATATTATCATGAATTTGCTACTTAAAAAAGAAACCCCTTACTTAATACATTATTATTAAGTAAGGGGTTTCTTTATTTATAATACACATCTAAACTCTGCCATATGAGTAATTACATACTCCATACATCCCATACCCATTGCAAAGAATGAAACAATTATTATTAGGATTATTGCTTTGAAATCGTATTTCATTATCTCTTCCTTGTTTATTACATAGGCCACAATAATTTCAATTCCTAGTAGAACTAAAACTAGGGGCCACAGCGATGCTACTCGTAAATAATTAATGCTTGGATTTATTAAACGTAGTAAAAACATTATTCCAAACATAACTAAAACTATTCCGGTGGTAAATGTGCCCACTCTACGTCCCTTAATCATTCATATCACACTCTCTTTTCTTACCAATAATAAGTTTTGCACCCACAACAATTATTGCAACCCCTATTATTATTTGAGGAGCCACACGTGTTATATTATTGATAACTCTATATACTCCGTCTGGCATATAACTAGCTAAGCTATTTATAATATTATTCCATATTAAGTAGGCACCAAACAGTAATAGTAGTATTCCTGACCACAAGCTGTGTTTTTTTAATATACCTTTATCTATTTTTGCAAATTCATCAAGAGAAAACAAATAATTATCCTCTAAAAGTAAGAATTCTTCCTCTGTTGAATAACGTTTGTTCATACAATCGAAAAATGAATAAAACCAGATTAATGGTAAAAAAAAGAGCAGTGTGCCTATAGAAAGTGAACTAGAAAGAAATATTAAAAAGAAAAATGCTGCCATAAGTGATAGTCCCATCTTCATAAAGCCCAAATACATGTGACCTGCTCCAGGTAAAAGCGAAAAACAAAAGGTTAAAAATTTACTTCTTTCCTTTTTCATTATTAAAAACCTCCAAATTAATTATTTTTTGCGAGAAATTATTAAGACTTTTATTAATTGTGTTAATAGTACTTAAACTCATTGGGTTTACATCCAATGTTTTGGTTTTAGTATTGGCCAGAAAATTTAATCCATTTGAAAAAACAAACATCAATGCTATACTTGCTGCCATTGCCACCCTAAGAGAATAAAACACAAACTGAGTATTTTTTTCTTTTCTCTTTTTTATTTTGCACATTATTTCCTGCTGGAATCCCAAAGGAGCCTCTACAAGTTCATTATCATTAAAACTACTGGCTAGAACATCCGCACAACCTTCACAATTGGAAATATGTTCCGATAATAAAACTAGTTCATTATCACTTAGAGAACCCTCTTTAAATGCTTTTAGTGATGTTTTAGTTAAATGGACCTTTTCCTCGAATAGTGTACCACTCACATTAACTCCTCCTTCCATAAAACCTTCAACAGTTTTTTTGATCTATAAAGATGGGTTTGCAATGTTTTCAAACTTTGACCTGTATCTTTTGCCATATCGGAAAGTTTAATATCTTCACAAAAATAGTTTACGGCCACTGCCCTATAAGGCTCTTTTAATTTTCCACATAAATTATATACCTTTTCCCTACTATGTTTTTTTAAAAGCGTATCCTCCGGTAAATCTCCAGTATCCATTAAGCCATCAAAATCTTCATTAGATAAACTATGAATTGCTCTTGCAGGGCTTTTAAGAAAATCTTTACACTTATTTGTAGCAATTGTTGTAAGCCAAGCCTTAAAATTCACCCCATCAAATTTATGGAAGTTAGTATAGGCAGACAAAAAAGTTTGTTGTGCCAAATCTTCTGCATCAAAGTAATTTTTTGTAAAGGAAAGGCATATAGTAATGATTAAGCGTTCATATTGTTTTATATAGTTTGCAAACTGTTCTTTTTGAATAACCATCACCCCTTTTTTGTCCTTACACTTAATATAACGATTATGAATATAAAAACACTTCAATTTTATAAAATATTAATTTATTATTAGAAAATAATATTAACGAGAACTCCATCTAAATGTTAATAAATATCTAATAATAATTATTATTGTTTACAATTGTATTAAAGTATAGTAATATGAAAACAATAGAAAAACATAATAAGATATATTTTGAAAGGAAGAGATTAAATTGAAAATTGAAAAACTACTCCAACCTAGAATTTTAGGTTCATCAATAAATGTAAAAAACCCTATAGTTATGGCACCTATGACAACTTTTTCAGGAAACCCTGATGGAACTGTATCTGAGGCAGAACTCAGTTATTATAAGGCCAGGTCAAAAGGTGTAGGAATTGTAATTACTGCTGCAACCTATGTAAGCCTAACCGGCAAAGGTTTTCCAGGCCAATTTGCTGCCTATGATAACAGCTTTTTACCAGGACTAAAACAATTAGCAGAAACTATAAAGGGAGAAGGCGCATTGGCAATTCTACAAATATTTCACGGAGGTAGAATGGCAATCCCTGCTGATATACCAGATGGACAGACTATTAGTGCCAGCGCAGTAGCACCAGAAAGACCAGGCGCAATGACCCCTAGAGAAATGACAGAAGCAGAGATCCAAGATACCATTAAAGCCTTTGGTGAAACAGCAAAATTAGCTATAGAAGCCGGTTTTGATGGTGTTGAAATTCACGGGGCTAACACATATTTATTACAACAATTTTTTTCACCTCATTCCAACCGCAGACAAGATAATTGGGGCGGAAATGTAGAAAAACGAATGAATTTTCCATTGGCTATTATAGCAGAAGTTAAAAAAGTAGTAAAACAAAACGCTAGTGATAGTTTTATAGTAGGCTACCGTTTTTCACCAGAAGAAATGGAGAACCCAGGTATAACTTTAGAAGATACTCTTTTATTTCTAGATGTATTAGCAAATCAAGGACTAAGTTACTTGCATAGTTCAATAATGGATTTTTGGCAAAGCTCAATGAGAAATACAAAAACTACAAGTCCTATTATTTGCAAAATACTGGACAAGATACATGGTAGAGTACCATTCATTGGCGTGGGTTCCATCCACACACCAGAGGATGCCATTAAGGCATTGGATAGTGGTGTAGATTTTATATCCCTTGGCAGAGAGATAATTATGGAACCAGAGTGGATTCTCAAAGTTCAAAGTGGAAAAATATCAGAAATACGTACTACCTTGAGTAAAACTCAAGAAAACGCACTAGATATACCAGCGCCACTTTGGAATGCAATTATAAACACACCTGGTTGGTTCCCAATTACAGAATAATTCTTTTATAAGTATAAATCTTTCTATAACAAAAGTGCCATATATGAAATTAATTCACACCTGGCACTTTTGTTATATACTTAACCTTTAGTGAAATACTCTACTATTTAATCAATTTACGTTCTCTCAAAAAGTCTTCTGCAACTTTTTCTGGCTTTTGACTAAGCTTATCCACCTTATAATTTAAATCTATCATGGCCTTATCATCAATCTTTCCAGCTAATTCATTAATTAAAGGTTTAAGCTCTGGATGTTTTTTAAGAGTTTTATTATTAATTGTTGGCACGGCATCATAAGGCGGAAAAAAATGTTTGTCATCTTTTAAAACCTTAAGCTTAAATGCCTTTAGCAATCCCTCTGTACTAAACGCATCTAGAACATCTGTTTTAGTACTATTTAAAGATGTATATCTTAAGCCACCATCAATTGCTCTAACAGCTTCAAAATTCAAGTTATATAATTTATTTAATCCCAAATAACCATCTTCTCTATTACTAAATTCTATTGTACAACCTAGTACAAGTTTGTTACCTACCTTTGCTAGGTCCGAGACAGTCTCTAAATTGTATTTTTGAGCAGTGTCTTGACTTACAGCTAATGCATAAGTATCGTTAAACCCAAGAGGCTTTAGCCATGTTATTGCGTAGTGTTTACTAGAATAATCACTTACAACTTCATAAGTCTTATGCGGGTCACTAATAGGTTTTTTCTTCATAATATCAACTAAAGCAGTCCCAGTATACTGTGGGCACACATCTAGTTTACCAGCTTTTAAGGCAGTAAAGGCTATGGCTGAACCTCCTAAATTAAATTTTCTTTGTACTTTTAAGTCTGTATTTTTTTCTATTAATATTGATAACATATTTCCTAATATGGTTTGCTCATTGCTATTAGAAGAACCTACAACAATTACATCATTCTTTCTATTAAACATAAATACACCGCTAACTACCATAATAACTATTAAGCTACTAGCTACAATTTTTTGCATATTGTTAAACTTATATTTTTTCTTCTTAGACAATTTAATTGTGCCATCCGCTTTTCTGATTCCTGGTGGGGTTACCCCTTTTTCGATTTTCCCTACAATAAAATCCATTAATAGTGCAAGTAAACATGCAGGAATTGCTCCGGCTAAAACCATATAGTTATCTACAGTCTGTACTCCTGAAAATACCATATATCCAAGTCCACCCGCTCCTATAATGGCAGCAATTGTCATAAGTCCAACCGCAGTAACTGCTGCTACTCTTATGCCTGTCATAATTATTGGAAGCGCAAGTGGTATTTGAACAAGTTTAAGTATTTGTTTATTTGTCATACCCATCCCTTTAGAAGACTCAATTACATCTGGATTTATATTCATAAGTCCAGTATAGGTATTTTTTATAATAGGAAGTAAGGAGTATAAAAACACCATAAGTATTGCTGGCCTGCTACCTATTCCAAGAACTGGTATTAAAAAACCTAATAATGCCAAACTAGGGACTGCTTGTATTACATTTGCAAAACCTATAACTGGCCCGGATAATTTTTTAACTCTAGATATTAATATACCTAGTGGAACCCCAACAATTATAGCTATAATTACAGCAAGTACCGTTAATTGAATATGTTCAACTGTTAAATTTATTATCTCACCTTGTCTTAAAACTACAAAGTCATTAAATTTAGAGATTGAATTTAATATATTCATTACGCCTCTACCTCCTGGTTAATATACTGGTTGCTTAAAACTATTAATAAGCTATTCTCAGTAATTAATCCAACTAATTTTGAACTATCATCTACAACTGGCACATATCCAATTTGAAGTTCATTCATTAAATTTAGTATATCTATTAGAGAATCATTTAAATTAACAGTTTTAATTTCGCGTCCCATAATAGTATCTACCTTTATAGACCCTAGGGTATTTCTTCTAATATTTTTTAGCGTAACAATTCCCTCTATAATATTTTCTTTATTAACAATTAATAAACTGTCTACTTTATGTGACTTCATGATTTCTACAGCTTGAACTACTGTTCTGCTACCGATAATTTTAATTGGATCAGTAATCATAATATCCTTAGCTTTTATAAACTCCGGCTGTTGCCATATTCTATTTTTCCCTATAAACTCTTTAACAAAATCATTAGCAGGGTTGTTTAAAATTTCTTCTGGACTATCAAACTGAAGGATATTCCCGTCCTTCATAATACAAATTCTATCACCAAGCTTAAGTGCTTCATCCATATCATGAGTTACGAAAACTATTGTTTTTTTAAACTCTTGCTGAAGACTAAACAATTCATCTTGAAGCTGATTTCTTGTAATTGGGTCTAGTGCACTAAAGGGCTCGTCCATAAGAATTATATCCGGATTTGTTGCCCAGGCTCTTGCTACTCCAATTCTTTGCTGCTGACCTCCACTGAGTTCACAGGGATATCTGTCTGCATACTGCGCAGGTTCCATCCCTACCATTTTAAAAAGCTCATTTGTTCTTTCAATTATCTTATCTTCTGACCAATTTTCCAGTCTTGGTATTAATCCAATATTTTCTCCTACAGTCATATGTGGTAAAAGTCCTGTTTGCTGTATGACATATCCCATATTCCGCCTAAGCTTAATGGTATCCTCCTTTAATATATCTTTACCATCTAGGTATATATTTCCCGAAGTTGGTGTAATTAACTTATTAATCATTTTTAAAGTCGTGGTTTTACCACAACCACTTTGTCCTACTATAACTATAAACTCTCCCTTATTTACAGTAAAACTAATATCCTTAATTACGGTTTGATTTTTAAAAACTTTTGTTATATTCTTAAACTCTAACATATTACCTCTCCTCAATAAACTAATAAAAATCAGCTAATGTTTGTTAATTATAACTGACAACTTATATAATATCATAGGATTGTATGTTTACATAACTCCATAAACTAAGAACAAATGTTATAGTTCTATGAATATTAGGATATAGTTTACATAGTGGTAAAAATGAAACATATGCTAGATAATGCTCCCATTATCTAGCATATGATATAATTAAAAGATATCCCAGCATGACAGATTCTATATACGCGAAAAACAAGTGGGAATATATTATTCCCACTTGTTAATTCTCTGCATATGAAACTGGCACATTAGTTATTCCAAGTTCTATTGCTGCTGCATATTCATCATATCCTGATACTATTATAAGGCTTTCTTTTTTAACAACAATAGGTTTGTTAAACTTTTTATTATTTTTCATATAATTTATTGCTTTGTTTTTCGAACGTTTTATTGACAGATCTTCATTTTCATTTACTAGCTTTGAAATATCCATTATTTCATCAGTTCCCGCTGGCATTTCATTATTTAAATCTATTTGTCCGTTGACATCTTTTAACAAATTAAATATTTTAATTGATGTTGCTTCTACTGATATAAAAGGCGTACCTTTGCTATTTACACAGGCTTTAAGTTCTCCTTTAATCACAAAGTAATTTACATCCTTCATTCCTACTACTGCGTCTCTCCAATAATCTTTTTTTACAATTACTCTATAAATTGATTGCATATTATCATAAGTATCTATTTTGAAAAGTAGATTAACGTCTCCATTCTCTAGCCTAGTTGTTTTTACAGGTAACCCCTTAATAATAATCTCACTTTTATTCATAATTATATTCTCCTTTTAATTCCATTTTTTTAATTCTCAAATTCCAAAAATAAAACACCTAGAAAGCACATATCACTTTCTAGGTGTTTTAAACTGAATTAGAATTCAACTCTAAATTAACTTTCACTGGAGTAAATTTACCTAGTCCTGTGTTAGATATTCTTAAATGTTTCTCTAACGTAGAACTACTATTATTATAAGTTAACACAGACTTCACCCCATTTCAGAATTTATATTGTTTATTTATAACCCACAACTATTATTTTACTATCTTTACTCTATATTCATTGTATCATTTTACTCATAAAATTACAATTTTTATATTATTACCATTCTATTCTAATTGTTATTTATTTAGCAGCCATTTGAATACCATTACCGCCTTATCCTTTTGTTTAGATGAACTAATAATACTAATAACCATATTTTCTGTGTCAAATCCAATATCTTTAAATATTTTAACATCCACTGCATTTATAGCATATACAGCCTTAATATTATCACTTCCAACGGCTTCAATCTTTTCATTTTTTATAGCTGACAAATCTAACTCTCTTATATTATCCAATCTTGAAAACATATCTTGTTTAGCATAAACCTGTGCCATGCCCTTATCTAAAATTACAACATCAATTTCGCCAACAGATATCTTAGCGATAAACTTTTGTGTGCTTACGTTTGACATTGTAGCGTCTTCCTTGCTTGAACCTTCAATTGGAATAATATCTATAATAGCCTGTTTTTTTTGCTCTCCATCTTTTATAACAATATTTGTGAGTTGTTTTTCTACATCACTTTTCTTAGTCTCATCTACATTATTCCCAATCAAAGTAAGATCAAACACATAATCTACTCTTGTAATTTGCCCATGGATAATTGAAGCTAATATAAGTATAATAGCTAAAACTCCTATAATATGAAGTTTATAGTACTCCCAGATATATTCAGCTTTCTTCTTCTTACTCATGCTTTTTAAATCAACCATAATGCCTACTCCTTTAAAAGTATATTTCACTTATGCGTTCTACTTCGTGTCTCTCCATATTACTTTTTTACTGCCCTTGGATTAGTTTTATAACACAAGTCTAAAAACCTCTCATCTGGCACAAATCTCAATTGCATTTTATTGTTTCCTTCTGTAACCATTGCAACATATACTTTTCCCTTTGCTGTAGGAGGATAACACTTTACTATGGTATTAGGCTTGTTAGGATAATCTTTAACAGCAGCACTACCTTCTGGTGCTAGTAGTCCCACCTCTCTTATATTAAGAGAAAACAATCTTCTTCTTTTTTTCATTTCTATTATCTTCTCTATATGGATTTCTCCTTTTATAAATTGATACTCATACTCTACAAATAATTTTTGCTTGTAAAAAAAACAGGTTGCGGCCATACCTAGTAATATTACCATCAAAATTAAATTTGTTGTAAAGGATACTAATCCCACAATTGCAAATACAAACATTGCACCATTTATTATTTTGTAAAAACCTGTTTTATATGTAGTTATTAATTGTTCATAAACATAATCCATATTACATCCCCCTTTGCCTTTTTACATTATACCATATTTTGAAAGTTTCTTAAAACATCAGCCTAGGTAAACATTACAATTTTGCTTAAACCTTACATATGATAGGGCTTATAATTTTCATAAACCACCACTCTATTTTATTATTTAATATATTTTTCTTTTTCCCCCTTAAATCTCAATATATTAACGTATTTATAAATGGAGATTAGTTTCCTATTTTCATGTAAACTTTATGGATCTAGTGGTTGCATAAAAATCAATATATTATACTATAACAGATTTTATTGTGCTTATAGTATAATTTGTAATTATGGAAATTATAACAATTCAGAAAGGAATAATATTATTGGGTAATGTTATACTTGCTACAGAAAAACTTAGATCAGAATTAGAAACGCTTATCTCACTAAAAGGGTTAAATCATAAGGATGTATTAAAATTAAGTCAAAGATTAGATAAATATATATTAATGCATTATTCAGAAAAATATTAGTTACTTTTTGTTGTGATATTGAACATTTAATTTATAAATGACATTTCTAATTGGACAAAACAATAAATATAATTATAAATAGAAAAGGTGGTAACTTAAATTGAAACAATTAAAATTTAAAGCTTGGGATAATTATAGACAGAAAATGCATAAACTACAAGGCATGACTTTTGATGCAAAAAGCTTCCTTCCTTCTGCTCTTAAACTCCCTGGTGTGACTTGGAGGCCCATCGAAGAATACGAATTGCTTCAATGGGTATTCTTATCTGATAAAACTGGAATCGATGTATATGAAGGAGATTATATTAAAATTTCATCTACTGTTTACAATGTGGTTTGGAATGATACTATAACGAATTTTCAGCTTGAAGAGCTAGAAGGCTCTTCAAGTCGCAGTATTATTGACGTCTCTTTGGGATATATCCTTGGAAATAAATTTGAAAATCCAGATTTATATAATAAATAATTTATTACTTTCACTGTCCATTAGATAAAACAATTGAATAGCCCCTTAACAACAGTCAAGGAGGCAATCTGCCTCCTTGTTTTTTATAGCTTTAAGCTATTTACCATGCTTTTTGCAGCTTCTCTTATAGTTGTTAACTTGTAATCTCTGTTTCTTCTGGTTACTCCTATAAAATCATATTTTACACCCTTAATATGATCTACAAACCTCTCAAAGGAAGCAAGACAAGAAATACAGCCATTTCCAGATCCTCCTGGAGCAGCGACACATATAAAAGGTTTACCAGCTAAATTACTTTTCTCATTATTTAATCCTTCACATCTTCGAAGTCTATCAATAAATACCTTTAGTGATTCGCTCATATCATGCCAATAAACAGGTGTAATTACTATGTACCCGTCTGCTTTCGCTATTTCCTCGTGTAACTTTTGAAAATCATCCTCCACCTGACAGATATGCTCATCATGACATGTACCCCATCCATTTCCGCAAGCATGACAGGCGGACATATTTAATGTGTTGAGATTTATTGTTGATGCATTAGCAGAAGCCATTTCTACTCCTATTTTTGCCTCTTCACCACAGGCAGCTGTTAAACCATCATTGTTAGGACTTGAAGTAATTACCATTATTTTCATTTTTACCCCTCCATTTAAATTATTTTTTGCTTTTATTTTCTATTTCATTTTATTACATTAAATGCTTAGTAGCAAATCAAGCATTAAGAGTTTTCATTTATAAGGTACTTAATATCTTGTTATTTATCTGTTTGTCATGCAATTTTTACAATTATGGTTATTAGCATAAATATATATTTACTTTCGACAATATGTGTTAATAAAACCCTTTTCATCAATCAAATTATAGAATATAATAGAACAGTTACAAGCTATAAATATTTTAATAGGGGAGCGCTGCATATGTTTATTTACATCCTCATTTTTTTAGCTAAAATAATTGAGGTTTCCTTAGCCACGGTTAGAACAGTACTTATAACTAGAGGTGAAAAGTTTTTCGGTTCTATTATAGGCTTTTTCGAAGTAATTATATGGTTATATTTAATTACCACAGTACTTATTGGAATAAATCAGGAACCATTTAAAATGGTAGCATATGCGTTAGGATTTGCTTTCGGAAATTATATTGGTTGCATTTTAGAAGAAAAACTAGCACTAGGACTAATAACCATAAATGCAATAGTATCTGAAAAAGATGGCCTAACATTAGCCAAAATTTTGAGATCAGAGAATATAGGTGTTACTATTATGGACGCAGAAGGGCTAAAAGAAGCTAAGAAAATACTTGTATTACATGTTAAAAGAAAAAGAAAATCTAAAGTAATAAAATTAATAACAAATTCCAATATTAATGCTGTAATTTCCCTAATTGATACTAAAACTATATATGGGGGTTACGGTATTAGAAAATAGGTGCCACCCACATGGCAAGTGTCACGTGGGTGGCATTAAGTAGCATAAGAGAACAGAACTTATTAGATGGCAGACAAGCTCTATTCTCTTATTTTTTATATTTAAGATTAGTAATACTTCTGTATAAGAAAAATGCTGTTAATGCCGTAGCAATCAAATCTGCACAAGGTTGTGAAAGCCATAGTCCATCCAATTCGAAAAATAATGGAAGTATAAGAATAAGAGGAATTAGAACTATGACTTGTCTTAAAATACTTAAAATCATTGAGGTTTTCGCCTCATTTATTGCTTGAAAATAGCTTGCTCCTAAAATTTGAAAACCTAAAATAGGTAAAAATATCAAGTCAATTCTAAGTCCACGTGCCCCCATATTTATTAGTTCAGGATTATTACCTACAAACACACCAATAAGAGGCCTTGCAAATAGTTGTACACTTACAAATCCAATTGTAGCAATACAAGTCCCTGCCATTATTGCATACTTTAAAACCTTTAAAACTCTTGAATAGGATTTAGCCCCATAATTATATCCTATTATAGGTTGAATCCCTTGACTTATACCAAATATAGGCATAAAAATTAGCATCGATATACTATTTAATATTCCCATTGCAGCTATTGCAGGATCCCCTCCATAAGCATAAAGACCTTTATTATATAAAATAATTACAAGACTTGATGCAATTTGCATAGAAAAAGGTGCCATGCCAATAGCAAAAATATCCTTTACAATATGTCTATGAAGCTTTAAATTAACTTTCTTTATTTTAAGTACACTTCCACTATTTTTAGAAGTAAAATATTTAAGTACCCATAGAGTATTAAAAGCTTGAGATATTATAGTTGCTATTGCAGCACCCTCAATTCCCATATTAAAACCGAATATTAATATTGGATCTAATATAATATTAATAATTGCACCAAATACCATTGTTAGCATTGCCATTTTTGGATTGCCTTCGGCTCTAATTATATTATTTATACCAAATCCTATATTTTGAAAAACCGCTCCCATAAGTATGATTTGTATATATGCCTTTGCATAGGGAATGTTATTTCCACTTGCTCCGAATAAGATTAAAAGTTTGTTTAAAAACAAAACTCCAATTAAACTAATTACTAATGATATTATTGTTATTAGTATCACTGCATTTCCCAAAATATCGTCTGCAGCTTTTTTGTTTTTTTCTCCTAGTCTTATTGATATAACTGCACTAGCACCTATTCCAACAAGCATGCCAAAGGCCATTATAATAACTGATATTGGAAAAGTTATAGCAAGTCCTGATAGGGCATTTGATCCTACACCCTTAATATGACCTATATAAATTCTATCTACAATGTTATATAGTGCATTGACAATCATTCCGGTTACTGCAGGTATAGAAAACTTAAAAAGTAGTTTTCCTATACTTTCTGTTCCTAGTGCTTTTGTTTGATTCATAAAAAATGTCCTCCATATCAAAATATAAATATAAATATAAAATGCATGAGTATGAAATTTTCACCATTACTATATCTACTTTCTAGTATAACATATGTTTTTATTATTATTAAATTATTGAATTTTTAAGATTTCATTAAATATTTTCACCAAAAATATGATATAATAATTCTTTATTGTCTTCTCTACATTTAACTTAATTTAATATAGCTAATATATTTAAATATAGAGAATAAATTATATAGGATAAAATTGTTAGGAGTGACAAATTATGAAAAATACAATATTAACACCTAGCGGAGTCGCAAAATTAGAAGAAGAATTAGAACTTCGCACCGGGGAAAAAAGAAAAGAAATAACCGCAGCAATTAAAGAAGCAAAGGGTCACGGAGATTTAAGTGAGAATGCAGAATATGATGCAGCTAAAGATGATGAAGCTACCAATAATGATAGAGTAATTAAGATTCAAGAATTGCTTAGGAGCTGTACCGTAGTAGAAGACTACAGTAATGATGACCATTTAGGTCTTGGTGGCGAGGCTGATATTAAATTTCTTGATACAGATGACATCGAGAAAGTATGCCTGGTATCTACAGTAGAGACCAACCCAGAGTTAATGAATATAAGTATCGAATCTCCACTAGGCATGGCAATATATAAAAAATCCCTTGGAGATACCTGTATTGTTTTAGCTCCAGAGGGTAATTACGAAGTAATTATAGAAAAAATTTACTAGTAGGATAAACCTTAATAAAAATATAAGCAGAGGGTTGTCTCTGCTTATATTTTCAAATTTTATTATGTTTTTTACTTGTTACTATCCACCATATTTTTTTCTGCTGCTTCTACCATTCTTCTTACCATCTCTCCACCAACATTACCTGAATTCTTTATCTTACTTACAATTTCACTGGGAACATCGCCCATATATTCACTTTTGCTTTCAATGTTACCTAGTCCCATATCTTCTGCTACTTCCATCTTAAATTTTTCAAGTTTTCCCACTGCTCCTGGTACTAATATTCTTTTGGTCATTTTACTGCCTCCCAATAATTATTCTTAAGATATTCAAAGCATATTATAATAATTCGTATTTCTACTTTGCATATCTACAATTAGTATTTTTAAAAAGGCATTTTTTATTCATTGGGTTTATTTAACTTGTTTAGATTCATTCCATTCTTTTGCATAGTCTTCCAAAACTTTATGTAGAATTTTGCCAATTTTAGAATAAGATTCATCATTAAGATTTGCAAGTGATATTCTAATAGCCCACTCTGGACCATGGAATCCACTACTGCCTAATAAAACTATAGAAGATTGCTCTGCTAGACGTATAAGAATGTCTACTGGTTTATAATTTGCTTGTAAATATTGCATAAATTCTGCATTATATTTTCGCCCTGCCCACTCTAGTAAATCAAATTGAGTATAATAAGACGCATCGAAGGGATCTTCCTGTAAATCTAATCCTAATCCATCCAGTAAAAGTTTTTTGCGATTACGACAAATATCTTTTGTTAATTGTTTATATCTATTTTCTTTATCAATTATAGCAAACAGTGAAAAAAATGCCATTTGTACTTGTTGTGGTGTTGATAATCCTGCAGTATGATTAAGTGCTACCTGACGGCTATCCGCTACTATTCTATCGATAAAAGCAATATTATCAGGCTCCGTAGATATTCCGCTGTAGCGTATTCTTGCCCTTACCTTTTTATCTTCATCTTGATGCCTTAATAATTTATCAAATACATTGTCTTCATAAAGTGAAATAGTACCAAGACGCCAGCCCGTTACTCCAAAATATTTTGAATAAGAATACACTCCAATTGTATTGTATGGCAAATCTGCCATTAATGAACGAAACTCATCTACAAAAGTACCATATACATCATCTGAAATAATCATTAAATCTGGATTAACATTCTCTACAATGTTTTTTAACTGATTAACAGTTTTGGGTTTCATTGCAACAGAACCTGGATTACTTGGATTAACTATAAATAATGCCTTTATGCTTGAATCATTTATTTTTTCAATTTCTTTAGAAGAATATTGCCATGTATGTCTACCATCTTCAGTTATTTCGTCAGCCAAGACTTCAACGACTTCAAAATTATAGCGTGGTAAATGAGGTATTTCAAGATAAGGTGTAAAAATTGGTGCCATAAGTGCTATTTTATCTCCCTTTGACAATATATTGTTTGCAATCAATGTATCAAAAATATAGCACATCGCGGCCGTAGCACCTTCTACTGCAAATGTTTTAAACTTCCCTGGAAGTAACTCATTGTAACATAACTCCTGAACAAGATAGTCGTTTACTACACTTTCAACATGTACTAACATTCTATCTGGGTTCGGATAATTATCGCCAATAATTCCATCTACCAATTCGTAAATCCAATCATCTGAATTGAATTTTTTGACTATTATACCGTAATCAATGATTTTACAAAGAAGTTCAATCCCTGGAGCATCTTGATGTTTTTTTGTAAAATCTATAAAATGCTCTGTAATTCCTTCTTTCCTCGGCATTCCCGCTAAATCGTATTTACTCCATACCCTGCGACTTTCTTCAATAGCAAATTGACCAAAAGTGAAAAATGCTTCTCTTGGCGACGCTGCAATCCAATTAGGATTTCCTCTACCTGCATCCAGAAGTGTGTGTGTACCACTTTTCTTTGATTCTTCCGCAAGATTGATTAATTTGTCTTTAAGTTCAAACGGGCTTATTTTACCATAAACTTCTTCTATTTCTTTACGCTGAAAACTTAACTTATCCAATAAATTTATACCTCCTAGTTTATAATTAATCTACCATTTCACCTATATTATTATTATTATTATTCCTCAATAATGTCTTTTTAAGCTAATAGCCTGATTCTTTCTTCCATATAAAAACTCTCGCTAAAAAAAGAGTTACCCATTTATGTATAGATATAGTATATGAAGAAAGAAGCTACCAGAGCGTAGAAAGACCACCTTATAAAAGGTGGTCTTTCTTACTATAAACATTGTTTATATTGCTGAAACCTCTATTGCTTGAAGTCCCTTAGGTCCTTCTTCTGTTTCGAATTGAACTTTTTGGCCTTCTTCAAGGCTTTTTCTTGAATCTTGAATTGCAGATGTATGAACGAATATATCTTTCTCACCTTCAATTTCAATAAATCCAAATCCTTTTTCTGTGTTAAACCATTTCACTGTTCCGATTTTCATTAATTATCCTCCAAATACAAAACATCATTATGTACGATACACTAATTTTGCATCAACAATGTTCCATTAACAATATACCATAACATTCAAAAAATATCAATTTGCCCTAAAGCTTATATAACCTTTAAATCCTTCAAAAACTCTGTTTGTAAGATAATGGCCCCAACACTGCTAGAAATGTTGTATTATTCAACTAATAAAGCATCACCATCAAAATGGAAATACACCTTGCTTTAAATTTTTTAACAGGTTGTTATGCCATAATTATCACAAAGAGCCTGTAATCCTCCATTAAAGCCACTTCCCTCTGGGCTTATTTTCCACTCACTTTTATATCTATAGATTTCAGCTATTACCAGTGCATTTTCTGTACTTAGACCTTCGGAGAATTTGTACGTAAAAACTTCGGACATTGTTTGTGCATCAATGACTCTTAGTTGTCCGTTTTGGAGCAATCTTAAATCTTGACTTCTTTCTTCGGCTTCATCTATTGTGATAGTGAAAGCTAAAGTTTGTATATGATTAGGTACACTATTTAAATCAACCTGTACTACATTTTTAAATGCATTAATAAGACTTGTTCCATGGTCAGCTTTAAGTGCAATACCTCCATCGGAACTTTTGGGATTGTTATAAAATATAAAATTGCTTTCCTCAGTTTTTTTATTATTGTCCATCATAAATATTGATGTATCAATATCCACAGGTTGGTTCGCAGTACTATTTATATCCCAATCTATAGCTATAAGCAGTTTTGATAGATTAGATATACTCTGATTCAAACTCATTTTTTGGCCCTTTTTTATAGTCTTTGAATTTGCTGTATTTAAGTTGCTAATATTACTACTTGTTACATTTACAGTAGCAGTATTATTGAGTTTAGGTGTTGGTGTTACTGGCGGGGTGAAACTAGAAATAAGCCCCTTGGCTCTAACTTTCATTAACCATTCTGGATATTCATTCATTAGTTGCTTATATAACTCTTCATCGCTGATTTTGTCAATGTCATCCACACTGAAAAAGTTGGCGTTATCAATGAATCTTCCGGAAAGTGTGTCTAACTTTTTAAGGAACTTAAACTTCTCATTTCCTATACCTATAAACTGAATAAATATGTTTTCATGGGATAGCTTCTTTATAATATTTTCTGTTTGTTTATGATCAAAATTATCCCCATCCGTTAGAAATATAACATAAGTGGGATAATCTTTTGAAGGGTCACTAACAACATATTTGTCATATACAGCCTTAAGTGGTGGTTCATAATATGTAGCTTTGCCAAAGAAATAGGGCATTACTTGGGTATCAACATACTTATATATACCGTTTAAGGTTACAGGCATTAACTTTCCTACTTTATTAGAAAATTGAAACATATCAAGTTCCCCGTTATCATCAAACTCTAATGCTAGCGGAAGTATTCTTTCTATAATGCTTTGAGCTCGCCCTGTTCTAAAATAATTAGTCATACTTCCAGATGTATCTATGATAAATGCGACCCTTGCCTTTTCACCTGTTAATTTTTTCTTTTCTAAACACACCTTTAGCGTGTTTTTACTTAAATTCACCTTTGATATTGTCTGTTCTTTTGATAGATTTACTGAAGTGCTCATTTACTTTGCCACCTTTCATTATAAGCCTAAACGTCCTTTTAAGTTTTCAAAGTCACGTCCTTGCTTAATAAATTCAAGCCAATAACTCAATCACAAGAGGATTTATCTTCTTGCTATCATACTTTCCCTTTAACTTTGGCATAACAGCCTTCATAACCTTACCCATATCACCTTTTCCTTTAAATCCATTTTCTGCAATAACTTCAATGACAATTGCCTTTGCTTGCTCGTCAGTAAATTGCTTTGGCATATAAATTGTGAACATTTCAATAGCAATCTCTGTTTCAGCTATAATTTCTTCCTTATTAGCTTGCTTCGCATAGCTAAGAGTTTCATTTAATTGTTTAATTGTTTTCTCAATAATTCCGATTAGCTCATTGTCTTCAAGTTCTTTCTTTAAATCCATTTCCTTATATTTAACCTCAGCCATTAAAGTTCTTAAAGCAGTTAGTCTTACCTTATCCTTACTCTTCATATACTTAATAATATCGTCTTTTAATGTTTGTTTTAGCATATGTATGTACCTCCAATTAATTTATATTTTTCAGTAAATTTTCTTATATTATATCTAAATTATACTGATATGTATACATTATACTCTTAATTTGCTCTAAAATACAAACTCACATTATTAATTCAGCCACATTTATCTCATTCTGATATAAAGTTAGATTTTATAGACACAATGTGATACTGTGCTCTATTTATGTTCTTACATTTAGCCTATCATTTCTAAAAATGCCCATAAATATCTGAATTTTTAAAATTATAATGTTATAATATATAGATTAAGCTAGTTAAAAGTCTATGTACATGAAATGGATATGGAAAGACATAAAGGGAGTGATTTTATTGATTACTTATATTAATAATGAAGTTCATGAATTTAACGCCATAGAAAAAGCTTTTGCTAATAAACCATCAAATACAAAAGAAGTGTTTTGGCTTAATATTAATAATCCAACTGATAGTGATTTTAAATTTTTAAAACATAAATTTAATTTTCATCATCTTACTATAGACGACTGCGTCCGTAAGACTAAGCGTAGTAAAATAAATGACTATAAGGATTATCATTTTTTAATTATTACCACATCAGATAGTCATCCAAATAATACGTTTTCTTATAATAACATTTACGTATACCTTAGCTCCAATTATATTATAACAATACATTATGGAGAAAATAAATCAGTAAAGAAAATTATTAATGAAATAGACAAAGGTTTAGACATTGTTTCTAGTGGAAGTGATTTTGTTTTATATCATATTCTTGATGAAGCAATAGACCAATTATTTATTATAACAGATAACCTTGAAGAAAGAATTAACATTTTAGAAGAAGAAACCATGAACAATCCTGTTCAAAATACGCTTAATAATATTATGAGAGTAAAAAAAAGTGTTATAAAGCTGCGACGAGTTATTTCTCCTTTGCGGGAAGTATTAAACACTCTTTTAAGACACGATGATATTATAACTGAGAAATATAGATTATATTTTTCAGATATATATGACCATATACTTCGTATATATGATTTAATTGAATCTGACCATGAAATGGTTACATCTTGTTTAGAGCTTTATTCCTCGCAATTATCTAATTCCATGAACAAAATAATGAAGGTTTTAACTATAATCACTACAATTATGATGCCACTCACAATTATAACAGGAATTTATGGTATGAATTTTGAAAATATGCCGGAACTACGCGCTAAATACAGTTATTTTGTTATTATATTTGTAATGATTTTTAGTTCTTTATGCCAAATTTTATATTTTAAAAAGAAAAAATGGTTGTAACCCTTACGAAAATATACTCATATTTTTTTATTAAAACCAATGCTTACATTACGGGAGGATATTTGTTAAAACGGCATAATAATCCTTCCATCATTATTCTAAATTAATTTCTAAAATTTCTGGCATAGCAAAAAATCTTATGGGTAGCATTCCATTACCTATTCCACGGGTTAATACTATATCTCTATTTTCCTCATGAACTATCTTCTTTAAATACTTTTGACCATATTTTGAAGATGTATATGGTGCATATAATCCAAAAAAATTCATTTGACCTCCATGAGTATGTCCTGATAGCCCTAAATCATAATTAATCAGGTTTTTATAATCACTGAAAAAATCTGGATTGTGGCATATAGCAATAGTGAAATTATTACTATTTTCTTTAAGAATGCTAACTTTTGGCTTTCCTTCAAATAAATCATCTACTCCTACTAGTTCTATATTATCTTCCCCCATATTAATGAATTTCTTTGTATTTTTAAGTAGCTCAAAGGAACTTGAGTTAATTTCATCTAATAGAGCATCCTTCCTATTATAATAATCGTGATTCCCTAGAACAGTATAAATACCTAACTCAGCTTTCAGTTTTCTTAATATTTCAAATTCTTCTTCTAAATACACACTTACGTCCCTCTTGCTTTTTACCGAAATATCTAAATAATCTCCACCTATTATTATAATATCTGCCTGTAGTTTATTAATTCTATTGACTACACTTATTAACCGTTTTGCCCTAAAAAATTTTCCATAGTGAATATCTGATATAAAAATTATTTTAAGTTTTTTAAAAGCTTTTGGTATCTTACTATTCACAACTCTAATCCGCCTAACTCTATAAACTTGAGCCTCAATTAGAATCCAAAATATAAAAAAAAGAAATAAATATATTAAAACATGAAATATATTAGTCATAATTTTGTCCCCTTTTCGCAAGTTTCTCCTTATTGTAACACATGGCCTCCGCTTCCAACATCTTTAGTATTTCCCGAATTTTTAATTATCAGCTGTTTATGCGGCAGCTACAATCTCCAAAAGCTGGATCTCAATTCCATATTCAGTAATTATTACGTTTTTTATACAGACCCACAGTCTGCACTATTTATAACTTGAATTTATTACCTATATCAAGTATTTCTTTAGTCATAGAATTTAATATATGTGCAGTAGCAGAAACCTCTTCTGCTGAAGCATTTAACTGTTCTGATGCTGCTGCAATTTGCTGTGAAGAAGCAGATATTTCTTCTGCAATGGAAGAGCTTGATTCTATTTTATCAATTATAATATTTTTGTCTTTATTTATAATTAAAATAGAGTCGTTGACCTCCACAATTTTAGGAATCACTTCACTCACTGCCCCTAGTATTCCTCTGAAAGAATCAGTTGCGCAGTTAATAACTGTAACTTGATTACTTATTTCTGATTTCATTAAATCAGTAGAGCTAATAATAACCTTATTTTCAATAGAAATAGCATTAATAAGTCCATTTATACGCTGAGATGATTCCTTTGATTTTTCTGCTAATTTTCTAATTTCATCAGCTACAATAGAAAACCCTCTTCCAGCTTCACCAGCTCTAGACGCTTCTATAGCTGCATTCAAAGCTAATAAATTTGTTTGGTCTGAGATATCATTTATTAAAGCAGTTATCTCATTAACCTTGTTTAAATTAATACCTAAGGCATTAAATCTAGTGTTAAAATCTTCAAAAGCCTCACTAACCTTTTTAATTGAATTAATTAAAGTTTCCATCCCTTCATTGCTTTCACTCGCCATAGTATTTATACAACTAGAAGACTCATTTACATTGCTAATTTTCTGCGCAATTAAATTTATTTCGCTTCCAAAACTATTTAACAAGGAAGTAATGTTCATCATATCACTAGCTTGCGTACCCGTTCCACTTGCAACCTCTTGAATTGAATTTGCTATATTTTCTGATACAGAGCTCATTTCATTAGAAATACCCAATAAATTATTAGACGAAGAGTCTACCATTTTAGAACTACCCTGAATCTTTTGTACAATTTCTTTTAGATTTAAAATCATAGAGTTAACATACTCAGCAATTTCACCAAATTCATCCTTAGATTTTACTATACACTCCCCATCTAAGTTACCCTTTGCTACTGAATTTAAGGACGTAGAAATTATACTTATATTTTTCTTTAATGAATTTACAAACACAACTACAAGAATAATTGATAATATCAAAACTGCAATATTTATGACTATAATTTTCAACATTAAATTAATAATAGTATTATTAATACTTGCCTTAGCAACACCTACAAACCAAATTCCAATTACTTTATCCTTGGCGTCTTTTATTGGAACATATTTCGCTTGATATAAACCATTAAGTATTGTAGCTTCACCAATATACTCTTGTCCACTATTTAAAACTATAGTTGCTACTTGATCAGAGACCTTAGTTCCTAGGGCTCTTGTACCATCTGTTTGTAGAACATTAGTTGATATTCTTGTATCCCCTAAAAATATTGTGGCAAGATTACCCGTATTTTTTTTAACTGTATCTACAAAATCCGTGTCCTCATTTATCACTTTATCTCCTTTATACAGAATGCCTCCTTGTACCTTCCACTCTCCTGGATATTTTTGTGACAATAAAGAGTAGCCTACATTACTGGTGGAATTTAATTGACTTTCAATATCTTTAAAGGCCAGGGATCTCATTTCTGTATAAACAGTTATTAATACAAGTGTACTCAATAATACTAAAATAGAAATAAATATACCTAGAATTTTACCTCTTAACTTAATGTTAGAATTTATCTTCATAATTTACTCTCCCCCTTGTTGGATATCCTGCTTATGCAATCTCTCACTATATTCTACAGACATTGCAAATATCCTTCAAATTTATACATATTATGATAAAATATAAGATAATTCAAGAGGAAATACCAAAAAATATAATTTCCTTTTTCGCTACCACCCACCACTTTATAGGCATAAAAAAACCGTACGTTAAGTACGGCGTTTCATAAACATAATTTCATAAGTTACTACTTTATCCTAGTGCCAGGTACCCTCTTTTTATCGCAAGGCAAGTCAATTCCAATAGTTCCACCAGGATTCATTATATTGTTAGGGTCAAAATGATTCTTAAGTGCTCTATACACTTCCATTTGATTTTTTCCAATTTGATCCTCCAGCCAAGGTGCTGTCATCTTGCCAATACCATGATGATGACTCATGGCTGCTCCATATTTTTGTATGTTGTCTAATATCCCATATTGATAATCTAGATATTCATTTATATTATTAATTTTTGCTATGAATATAAAATACAAGTTTGCTCCTTGTGGATAAACATGCGACATATGGGTCATGCATATGGTACTTGGTCTACTCTTACAATACTTCCTTACTCCTTCGTGAACTTCTTTCATAGTATCCCAGGTCACACTGCATTCTAGCGTATCTGTCATTATTCCATAGTCTTGAAGGTCCTCTCTCATGTATGGGTCTCTAAATCTTCCTTTTTCCCATCCTTCCGTTACATATTTAGTAGTATACATGGCACCATATTTTTTACATATTTTGTGAACACTTTTTTTAACAACTTTTGTAAAGGCTTTTTCTCCATCAGTAAATCCAAGGAACATACACTTTTCTCCTCTTTTAAAGCCTTTCATTTCCATAATCTTTTCAATAGGTGTGCCTTCTACTCCGTAAAGTTTCATAGCCACATCTGTTTCCTCTGGGTCTGAGAGTCTAAATACAGATGGAAAACCAAACTGACCTTGCATTATTTCTCTGGCAGCATCCATGCCATCTTGCCAATTTTTAAACATATAAGAAAACTTTCTTTGATTTTCAGGCATATATCTAAATATTTTAAGTGTTGCAGACACTAAAATTCCAAATGCTCCTTCACTACCCATCATTATTTGATCAATGGATGGACCTGTTGCATTTGCTGGATATTCTTCAGTTTTAATTATTCCTGCTGGGGTAACATATTCCTGGCAAATAACCATATCTTCTATCTTCCCAAAGTATGTGGAATTTTGACCAGCTCCCCTTGTAACCACCCATCCACCTACCACCGAAAATTCAAAGGATTGAGGAAAATGTCCACAAGTATATGCCCTTTTTGCATTAAATAGTTGCTTTGCATTATTTAATGTCTCTTCTAATTTAGGACCAGACATACCAGCCTCTACAGTTATTGTTTGATTTACTTCGTTAAATTTTATCACTTTATTCATATGTACTCTCATATCAAGAGTAATTCCAGACTTTGTACACTCTACTCCTCTAGTTACTGAGGATCCACCACCATACACATAGATATTTATCTTTTCATTATTACAATATTTAACTATTTTTTTTATATCTTCACTATCCCTTGGATGAATTACTATGTCCGGCACATTTTCAGCAATTCCTTCCCTTAACCTCATAAGGTCAATCATTGTCTTTCCATATGCAACTTGAAGTCTTGAATACTCATCTTCCAGCACATTTTCCTTCCCTACCATTTCCTTAAATGAATCTATTTGAGCACTTGTAAGTGTAATAGGCAAATTATATGAAACTTCTTCTAGTCCCATTTTCTCTTTTAGTCTAAAATCATCATCTGTCATATTGAATGTACTTTTCATTAGTTCGTAAAGTCTCCAATTGGGATGTTTAAATTCTTTCGGATCCCCCCACCTTAAAATAGACCTGTAGGATTTCTTTGGGGCCGTTCCCTCGTACCAATCTGGTGTAAATCCTGTGTATTTTTTGCTCATAATTTATTCCCCCTCAAACCTATTTTATATACTAGGATAGTTAGTAATTTTTTTTATTTCCTTAAACAAACTTTCTAACTTTGGATATATTTTACAATACACTTTTTTATATAGTTTTCTGTATATTTCTGTGTTCTTACTATCCGGTTCAAATGTACTAGTATAATGAACCATATTGCTTACCGCTTCTTCATAACTTTCGAATATTTTCAGCCCCACAAATCCATTAATTGCTGCGCCTAGCCCAGATGTTTCATAGGTTTGTCCGCGAAGCACAGGTCTATTAAACATATCAGCGGTTATCTGACATATAGCATCACTTTGAGAACCTCCACCAGAAACTATTACTGTTTTTACTTTTACTTTAGATTTCTTCTCTATCTTTTCCAGTCCATCAATTAAAGCATAATTTATTCCTTCTATTATTGCTCTATAAATATGAGCTCTAGTATGTACATCCCCAAACCCAATAAGTGAACCTTTAGCCTCTAGCATCTTCAGCCCCGGTCCCCAGAAAGGTTGAAGTATAAGTCCTTGAGATCCTGGAGGAATATCATTTAATTTTTCATTAAGTATACTCTCAGGAGATATTCCCCTTTCTTTAGCCTCTACCACTTCTCTTGCACAAAACTCTTTTTTAAACCAACTTATCATCCAATATCCTCTAAATATTTCCACCTCAGGATTGTAATATCCCGGTATAGACGCAGGGTAAGGTGGCATAAACTGAAGCGGTTCCATATATGACTTTGAAGTAATCTGAACTGTGGCAGTAGTTCCAAAACTCATGCTGGCAGTAGAAGGATCTAGGCACCCTACTCCCAGTGTTTCGCAACCTTTATCTGAACCTGCTGCTATAACTGGGATACCTTCTTTTATTCCCGTAGCCTCAGCTGTACACGCTGTAACCCCCGAAATTATTTCTCCAGGCTGGACTAAATCATATAGTTTTTCCCTTTCTATTCCAAACATTTTCCACCTGTAACTTATTTTAGACTTTGGCCAACATTGGTTTTTATAGTCAAAGGGTACATGACCAATCTGGCTAGCTACAGAATCTACAAATTTACCAGTAAGTTTAAAAATAAAATAACCTGATAATAAAAGGTATTTATGTGCTGCTTCCCATTTTTCTGGTTCATTTTCTATTATCCAATTGGATTTTGATTTTCTTCTTGTCATCTCAATAGTCTTATCCATTCTAATGGTTTTAAAAATTGCATTATCATAAAATGCCAGAGGCTCTTCACATTTTGCCATTCTTTGATCCAGCCATATTATTGCTGGTCTTAGTGGCGTGCCTTGTTTGTCAACTATAACCCCGGTATCTCTTTGAGTTGTAACTGTAACTCCAATAATTTTTTCCCAGTCTTTAGGTTGTTTGATTTTTAGTGTTTTACAAGCAGTGCAACAATTATTCCAAAAAACATCTGGATCTTGTTCTGCCCATCCCGGCTCTTTAGAAAAATATGGTTCAAATTCCACCTTTTCTTTCCCAATTATGCTTCCACTATCATCAAATAGTATTGCGCGTACACTTTGAGTTCCGCAATCAAGAGTTAGAATATATCCCCCATTACCATTCATTCCTTTTCCTCCCCCAGTAAATAGTACAAATCCGAAGTAGCAATTACATTTACACCTGTATTACTCACATTTTCTATTAGCACATCTCCCACATGCACTGGTTTATCAAGAGATTTTGAGTTTATCTCCTCCATTACATTGAAAATATCTTCTAATGGCACTTCTCCATTTGTTCTCACCGGTAATCTTGGTACTTTTTCAAATATAGTCTTCATTGTTGAGCACACACTCCTTCTAGGGTCAGTAATTTCGTTTATTGCAAATTCCTTTCCCTTAGGGCATTTATTTCCTTTTACCTCATATTCCTGCCCCACTTTGAAAGCGGTGATGCTACACCCGTTCGGACATAATATACATGTGAAATTTTCCATTTAGCTGCCCCCTCTCTCTTTAGTACCCTTCCATAAATATTTCTACCTTTCCACTTGCAAAATCGCCTTCTAAATCCAAATGAGCTCTTTCCATTTCCGGTGGTTTAAGCTTCATATATTTTTTTGAAAATAAAATATTGTCTCCTAATTTAATTGTAACCAGCATGTTATCTTTAACATCCCTAACTCTAAAATATAATACCACACTTTTATTCTTAGAGCTTATATCAATTAATTGAGGCACTACATATAAAAAATCACTTTGCATTTTTACATCTATAAATTTACGAGAAGGAGTAGCTTTAGCATATTCGCCAGCATTTTCTCCAGCTAATTTGCCGCTTTCAGAAACGTAATCCGCTAAATCGTTTACATGCAGTGCATTTCCACAAGAAAACACACCTTCCACGGTAGTCATGAAATTCTGGTCTACCACAGGACCTTTTGTTGCATTATCAAATTTAATTCCTAGCATTTCTGCTATTTCATTTTCTGGTATTAAGCCAACTGAAAGTATTACTCCATCACATTCTATAATTTTCTCTGTACCTTTTATAGGTTGCATGTTATCATCTACCCTAGCTATTTCTACAGCCTCAACCCTTTCATCTCCAAGTATCCTAGTTATAGTAGTTGAAAGATGGAGTGGTATACTAAAGTCTTTTAAACATTGAGCAATATTTCTTGAAAGTCCAGACGGAGTACTCTTTGCCTCATAAACTCCCAATACCTTTGCACCTTCTAAGGTAAGCCTTCTTGCCATTATAAGACCAATATCCCCACTGCCTAAAATCACACAATTCTTGCAAGGTAAATATCCTTCAATATTAACTAAATGTTGAGCAGTTCCAGCTGTTAATATTCCTGCAGGTCTTGTACCATTTATAAAGACCTGTTTAGCAGTTCTTTCCCTACATCCACTAGCAAGGATTAATGATTTAGTCCATATTTTTTCTATGCCGTTTTTTGAATTTACCATAGTAAGTTCAAAACCAGAATCTGTTTTTTCTACTTTAATCACAAAGGTATTCATTAAAATCGGAATATTCATTTCCGTAACTAATTTTATAAATCTTTCTGCATATTCTGGGCCAGTTAATTTTTCTTTAAATGTAACTAGTCCAAAGCCATCGTGTATGCACTGTTTTAATATTCCTCCTAGTCTTTTTTCTCTTTCAATTATTAGAGTGTTCATGCCCTTATTAGCAGATGCTATGGCAGCCGAAAGGCCAGCAGGACCACCACCCAAAACTATAACATCATATTTCTTCATTTTTATTCACCTCATATTCAGCACTGTTTTTTGTTTCTTCTACTAATATATTTGAGTTATTTCCTTTTTTTGTTATAGCCGTCATAGGTAAACCTGTTTGTTCGCACAATATATTCATAACAGTTGGAAGGCAAAAACCCCCTTGGCATCTTCCCATACCTGCCCTTACTCTTCTCTTAATTCCATCTACAGTATATACTGGTACTAAAGAATTAATTGCATCAATTATTTCACCCTTACTTGTCCCCTCACATCTACAAACAATTTCACCATAGGAAGGATTTTCTTTGATTATTTTACTTCTGGTTTCATAGTCCATATTACTTAAATCAGGGATACCTTTTCTCCTAGGATTCCATTTTTCTTTTGCCTTAACTTCCATAACCTCGGATAGTACTTTGCAAGTTATCTTTTCCACTTCCTCAGCTATGGCTGGTGCGGAGGCAAAACCTGGGGATTGAATACCTGCTGCATAAACTAGATTTTCTACATAATCAGACCTTTCTATAACAAAATCCTCTTCATAAGTAGCAGCCCTTATGCCTGCACAATAGGTAATTACATCTGCTGGACTAAAACCTTTTATTATAGGAAAATGCTTTTTCATTAGTGCATTTATATTATTCATGTTAGTTGTAAAATCTTCAGTAAATGGTTGCTCGTAGGCATCCGGTCCAATTAACACATTTCCATCCACCGTTTTTACTATTCCTCCACCCTTGGTATTTCCCTTTGACAATGCTAGGCTTGGCTTTGCTATAACTCCGTTAATAAGTCTTCCCTTTTTTTTATCAAGAAAAATTATTTCTCCTTTTCTTGGGTGAATAGAAAAAAATTGATCATCTACCATATCTGCAATTTTATCTGCAAACACACCCGTAGCATTAATAACTACTTTAGGATATACAGTTCCCCTATTTGTCTCTACACTTATAATCTTTTCATTACTCTTTTTTATTGAAAGTATCACAGTATTAAGTGAAATTTCAGCACCATTCTCCACTGCGTTTTCAGCATAGGCCACTGTCATCTTATAGGGAGATGTTACTCCTGTTGTATCAAAATGTATAGCTCCAACTATTGGCACTGCAATGTTGGGTTCTCTTTTAAGTACTTCTTCCGCTGACAAAAAAGTTACACCTTTAACGCCCATTTTTTTGGCTCGTATATTTAACACCGGTCTCGCCATATTTAACCACTTATTATCATAAAGAATATTAGAGCCACATCTGATAACGGATACATTCAATTCCTCAGAAATTCTAGTATACATTTCATTTCCTTTAACATTAAATATAGCTCTTTTAGACCCTATTTTGCTCTCAATACCTGGATGTATCATTCCATCATTTCTAGAAGAAGCATGCATTGCCACATCCTCTTCCTTGTCTACAAGTAAAATTGACAGTTTCCATTTAGAAAGTTCTCTTGCTATGGCACAGCCTGTAATCCCCCCCCCAATTATAAGTACATCAAATTTTTTATCTTGAAGAAATTTATCACAACGCTTAGGTTTTTTCATTCCTGGAATTTCTAAATCTTTAACCATAAGTCTGTTTACTACACCTTTATATCCTTGCTTTGTACACATTTTCCCTGCAGTAATTAATTCATCCCAAGTTGAAACTATACCTTCTAGCACAATAGAAGAATGCCATTCACGAAGAGACACATCTATAGATACTTTCTTTCTTATCTCATTTTCAAGTCGATGTAAACTATTACTCAAAATAATCACTCCTTAACATTAGGACGTCCGAACCTCTTGTTCTAATTATTATTATATGAATATTTTGAATATTTTGCAACCTATTTCTATAAATTTTCTATAGGAAAAGAATAAACATTTTCTGGAACAATAAAATTCAAATAGAAAAACGGTTCTTCTAAACCATCAATATAAATCCATCTTTGCATATTCAAAAGATTTATATTTTTTTCTAGCTTAAGCTCTTCAATTTCCTGTTTTGTTGGTGCTTTAAGTTCAATAATCTGATTTACCTTTACAATATTAAGCTTTAAATCCTCAATTATAATTTTTGCTACAGATCCACTAAGATCATATTTATTAAGCGCCTCTTTATATTCATCTTTAAAATAAGAATGCTCCACAGCAATAGGTATACCTTCTGCATACCTTATCCTTTTCATATAATAACAGTCTTTCCCTTCTTTCCACTTCATAGTACTCAAAAGTTTTTTATCTGGAATTATGGTTCTACTATCCATAATAATATTTTTTTGATTTATACCTCGGGCCTTTAATGAAAATGCTAAACTTATAAGCGGTTCAAATCCCAGTGATGGCTGCACTCTACCTACAAAAGTCCCTATTCCCTGTTTCTTATATAAATATCCCTGATTTTCAAGTAGTGATACAGCCTGCCTTACAGTGGCCCTACCAACCTTGTAATCCTCCATAAGTTTTATTTCTGTAGGTATCTGCGAGTCTATCTCCCAGGTACCTTCTTTAATCTTGCTAGTTAGTTCTTCCTTAAGTTGTATGTATAATGGAACGTGCATTTCTCTATCAAACATTATATTCACTTCCTTGTTATATCTAGTGCCACCAAAGTGGCAAGTGGCATCCTATAAACGATCCTTGCCTTTATATAATTATAGCATAAATCCCTTTAATAAATTAATGGGATTTATTAGTTTTTCCTACTAAAATTAAATGGAGAAATAGGTGTAAAATATTGTTGTCATAGCTCTGTGTGTGTGCAATTAGAAAACTCTTTACCTCTCTATATCCTTCCAGTTTTGCTTAAAACTAATTCTCCAAAGAATTACGTTAACTATTAAAAGCACCATCGCATAAACAGCAGCAAATATAATATTATTTCTAATAATTATATGTATTCCAGCAAATCCGCAAAGCAGCAACATCGTCACTATGGATGGGATTATAAGCTTACCACTATCTGCTGTTGCAAATTTAACACTAAAGGGCATTGCCTTATCTGATACTTTAAAATAAACTAATGATGATATTAAAAAAACTAAAAATATTACTATTAAGTCAATAACTATTGAGGGTCCTTTAAGAATCATGAACACTATAGCCTCTAAAATATATATCGGTATTGTTAATTTAAACATGGCCCCTTTTAATGCCCCTTTTAGTATTACCCCAGGATTTCCTATTGGTAATACCTTGTATATAAAGGCCCCTTTATAATTATCACTATTACTTATAAACGCTGTAGAAAAGCATAGTATGAATATAGTGATATACATTAACAAATGAATTTTACCATCATATGATGTTTGAATATTAGCCATAAAGGATTCACCATTACCCATACCCATAAACAAAAACAACACGGGCATAAATAATGCCATTGCAAGCGTTGGATACACTTTAAGCTTTAAATTTCTTTCTGTGGATATCATGTTTTGAGTAAATTTAAATATACTCTTTTCAATTTTACCCTTACAAAAGAGTCCTGCTATAAATTCTTGCCTAGTTGTGCTTCGCTTATTTATAGATCCTCCATTTTCATTTAATTTCTGAAGATTATTTTCAAAATAAGGTACTACTCGTTTTATATAAAGTGTCATTAATATAACAGGCCCTATTATTGCAAGGGTACATAAAAATATTAAAAAAGGTTGTTTATTTCCATCGATGTATATTCCAAATGGTGATGCGAACCACATTGACGGAAGTAGTGCATGATAAAATTTAGGTGCATATTCAATATTCATATTTGTAGCATTAAAAACTCTAGCACCTAGCTGATACCCGATGGCAACTATAAAGGCTAATAATATTTGAAAATAGTTTATTATATCTTTTAGTTTTTCTCCATCAAAAAACTTTAAAACTAAAGTATATAATAATGCCGTTAAAGCTATAACTATTAGTACTATAAGTATGTTTTCTAGGGCAAATAACAAAAAAAATAACACTCCATATTTAAATGTACCAATAGCTAGCGGAATCAAATTTAGTGACAGTGATAACCCCATTAAATATATACATATATGAGTAGTCTTTGCTGCATTAAATGTCTTACTATCGATAGGCCTTGGTAATAATATATTTTTCTCTTTTACATCTAGAAGTACTGCTGAAAAATCAGATATCATAAGTGAAATCATCATAAATAGATTTATACCTATTACAATATTTGTAGATATTATAGCTGGCATATCTTTTGTCATTATTAATCCAATAAAAAGACTTAAAAATACATTGAAGAGCAATAAGTATATATAATTATTCTTATCATTACTCTCATCTGCCTTTTTATTATTTCCCATAACAGTACTTACTCTACGACCATCCATGGTTAGTTTTATCTGCAATATCATTCTCATAGTCTTATAGTTGACACCTGATTTTTTATATAATGATTGAAATTTATCTAATATCTTAAGCACTGTGAAGTCTTTCATATTTACACCTCGCAAACCAAAGAAACAAATTCAATAGCAATCTCTGCATGCTCATTAAAGCCTGTTAGCTGATTGAATATTTCTTCAAGTGAACCTTCCTTCTGATTATTCTTAAGCTCTTCAAAACTTCCATCTGCAACTACTTGTCCATCATTTAAAAGTAAGATTCTATCACTTACCTTCTCGACAACATCCATTATATGTGAAGAATAAAATATGGTTTTCCCTCCCTTTGCAAGTGTTCGCATAACCTCTTTAAACACCATTACACTATTAGCATCTAGCCCACTTAAAGGCTCATCAAAAAACAATATTTCTGGATTATGAATCAAACTACATATTATAAGTAGCTTTTGCTTCATACCTTTTGAATATGAGGATATTCTAGAATTTATAGCGCCCTCAATTCCAAATAAGCCCATCATTTTTTCCGCCCTCTCAATAAGTTTTTTCTCTTCTAATTCATATATTTCACCTAAAAAGCTTAGATACTCATAAGCAGTTAAGTTTTCATATATATCCGCAATCTCCGGTACATACCCTATTTTCTTTTTATATTCTATGCTTCCATCACTTATATCTTGTCCTAATATTTCAACTGTTCCCGTGTACCCTTCTAATATCCCCAGCATTATTTTTATAGTTGTACTTTTACCAGCGCCATTAGTCCCTATATATCCGATTATCTGCCCTCTAGGAATTTCTAGATTTATTCCATTAAGCACCTTTTTACTGCCATAGCTCATTTGTAAATCTTTAATCGATATTATACTTCTTGAATTTTCCATAATAATACTCCTTCAATTAATTATTCATATTTATTTAAACTATTCTATAAAACGCACTGGAGAATTTCTCTTATTTTTAATAAGACTCTAAAAAACTCTACTTATATAATTCAATAACCATATATCATTATCCTTCAATATTTGTAGATTAAAGTAAATTTCCATCTTAGAAAAATAGAGTTAGCGGATAAATGCTTATCCACTAACTCTATTTTTTTTAGATGCATCAACTGTAGCATATTAGTATGAAGACAGGTTTATATAATTAATTAGCCCATGTTCCAAATTCTAATCCGAATTTTTTCAAATTAGAAGTGGGCTTTTTATTAAATAAATCTGATAGCCTTTGGGCTTTTATACTATTGAAATCTTGTTTCTTTACTTTATCTGCAATATCATAAATATGTTCTGCAGAAATTGCAAAATTCAATTCTCCTTCACCTTCTAAACCTGAACTATTTATTCCTACAACTTGACCAGTTTTATTAAATAAGGGCCCCCCAGAATTACCATGGGTTATTGGAATTGAAATTTGAATTTGTTTAACCTTTCCATCATTCCAAAAATTTGATATTATACCTGTTGATACAGTGTTAAATAATCCTTTAGGGCTACCTATAGCTACTGCATTTTCTCCTTTTTTAAGTTTTGACACATCTCCTATTTCTACAGATTGTCCAATCTTCTGTTTTAATTTCACAATAGCAATATCCACCTTTTTATCTCCTGATACTATACCTTCTACTTCATATAGCTTTCCAGTATTTGTCCTAACTATAGCATCAGAACCACCATCAATAACATGGTAATTGGTAACTATTATTCCCGGTGCTATAAAAAAACCACTGCCGATAGCATACTTCTTTTCACCAATTGGTACCAATAACGCAACAGTTTTGGGATCATTAGCCTCTATTATCTGCTCTACTGGCTTCTCTGTTCCCTTCGGTGTAATATTATACTTTTTATCTGCATCTTTGGGAGTAAAATCAGTTAATGTATCCTTAGTCTTAGTTTTTGCATTATATCCATTTTCTTTTTTTGCAATTGTTTCTTGCTGTTGTTTTACATTACTTTTTGTGTCCAGATAGAAATTTTTCACTTGATATGTATCATTATATGGTTCAAGTTCTAATGCATATAAAAAATCAATATTCTTTCTATCTCCACCAGCTTTTGGTACTATACTCATATTTAGATATAGCTTTGCAAGTAACGAAGTTACTTTACCATCTTTTGTATTAATTTTGGTGATATTAAAATCATACTTATTCACTTTACCTTCATATTTTCCAACTAAATATTCATATGATATTGCAGCCGCTACTATATCCGCGTCCTTAGCATACAAATCACTTAAAGTGCTTGTATCAGCTTTTTTAAATCCCCAATCATCATATTTTTTAAAATAAGTATCCAAAAATATTTTTACTTTTGGTTTCTTATCATCATAATTATAGCTATTTTGGTTAATAAGGGTATTTTGAGCAGTAGCTGCAGAACTATTTTTAAAATTGTTAGAATTCGTCTTTACGTCCGCTTTATTAGAACACCCCCCTAATGATAATATTATGCAGACACTGGTTACAATGGCTACTACTTTTTTATTTAACATATATAATTACTCCTTTGTTTGACTAAAATTACTTTGTAATACTTAGATTACAAAGTACAAAAGACTTGAAAACTCAAGTCTTTTGTAATATCTTTACGATTTTTTTTATTAGCTCCTTGGATAATCTTCAAATTGTTGTATTTGAATTGTTACCTCTACTGGATTTTCCTTATATTTAAACCAAGATAAATGTATTTTGCAATATTTGTCAGATGTTTCTAATTGTACATTTGGATTTTTGTTGCTTTTTTGACTTACTAATGTTTCATTTATTTTATTTTGTGCGTCCACTAAGTTCACTTTAGGATAAACAGTTTTTAATATATCCTTAGATTTATCATTTAACTCTATTTTACCATCCTTATTGTCATCACAGAGAGTTAAATTTAGCTCTTCAAATGTTACTTTGTCTTTACTATCATCGTTAAAAAATAAGCCATACTTAACTTTCTTAATGTATTGATATCGCTTTTCATAATCTTTAATTTCTTGTGTGAATTTTAATTGACTTTGTGTTCTTGCTTTTACAAACCCCACTGGAGCTGAATTATCTATATATCTAGAATCTAAAAAAGTACATATTTTATCATAATTGCCTAGGAATTTCTTAGTTGTTTTTAATTTAAAATCAAACTGAGCGTCAGTTTTGGTAAAGTTAGTAGTAACAATTTTTTCTGCATCTAATTTGTTTTTTTGAACCACTCCATCTTCACTTTTAACTGCTTTTTCATCTTTTACCGCTACATCTGTTGTTTTTGTTTCTTTTTTAACCGGTTGTGTTTGCTTGGTGTCTTTTGTTTCTACTTTACTTGTAGTTTTTTTACATCCCGCAAAAGCTACTAAAGATATAATAATCATTAGCATATAAATAATTTTTTTCAATATAGACTCCCCTTTGGATATTGTTTTATTTATACATATTCATCTTTGCAAATAGTTAAATTTTTAACTTTGCTTTGTTTTTTTAATTTACTTAAGAATTCCATAATGTTTTATGCATATATTTACAATATACCACATTTTTTTCTTTTTTTCAAGCTTTTTTTGCATATTTTGTATAATTTTGGCGAAATAATCAACTAACTCCTATAATAACTCACATTCTTTATAAATTATATTAGCATTGCTCACTATTAATAATATTTTATATTAAATCGTTTTTAAATCCTTTTCCCCTTACTTCAGATGCATCAACTGTTATCATAAAAGCATCATTGTCTATTTCTTTAACAATTAATTTCAATTCTGGAATCTGATGGAGTGGCACTGTGCAAAATAATATTTTTTCACTCTTACCAGTATAAGCACCTTCCCCATATAAAAAAGTGACTCCTCTATGCATTTTATACAAGATTCCACTACAAATTTCTTTTTCTTTTACAGTAATAATAAGGACTAACTTTTGTTTACCTATTCCAATTATTATTCTATCAGTAACTTCAGCCGTTATAAACATAGCCGCTATAGTATATAATGCACTGGTTACTCCAAAAAAGAATGTAGCTATAGCAACAATTATAATATTAATACAAAATGATATTTGTCCTATTTTAAAGTTATCATGTTTCACTTTTATAAGAGCTGAAATAATATTGAGTCCTCCTGCAGAACCGTGATTGCTGAATACTATTCCTATGCCAATTCCATTTAGTGCTCCACCGTATAAACATAATAACAATGTATCCGTTGTATCAATGGCCCCTTTTAATGGAGCTGTTAAAATTAAAAACATTGAAAACGATATTGTACCTATAAATGTAAGTATAGTAAATCGTTTGTTAAGAAATTTATAGCTTAATAATAATAATGGAATATTTAATAGCAAAACTGAATATCCAGCAGGAAATTTGAACAAATATTGAATAATTAAAGATATCCCCGAAGCACCTCCACTTAAAAGTTTTGCTTTGGATATAAACAAATTAATTGCAAGTGAAGATATCAAACTTCCTACTAATATAAAAAAAATATTCTTAACTATACTTTTATTTATATATTTAATCATTTCGTTTCCACCCCTCGAATAAAATCTACTTTTCAGACTTTTATAATATTATTTTGATAGTTATTTGTGAAAACACAATGAATATTAACCTACTTCTTATATTGTGCCATAACATTAACATATTGTGAAGTGGTTATTGTTATGAAATATCTACGCCCTTTTATAAATATATAAAAGGGCATATTGACAATAGGATAAAAATGTATTATTATAAAATTTAGTTAGTAGTACATAATGTACTACTAACTAAAACACCAAATAAAGTAAGTATCTATTAAGTGTAAATAATCAATAAAAATTAGATTTAAAATACTATCCATAAAATTTATTTAAAGTGAGAGGTGTAGCATGAACAAGAATTATTCTAATGAAAAGTCATATTACAAGACAATGCTGGCAATAGCCATACCGGTTTCTATTCAAAGTTTATTTCAAGCTTCTTTAAGCGTTATTGATCAATTGATGGTAGGGCAATTGGGAGAAGAAGCAATTGCAACTGTTGGCCTTGGATCAAGATTCCCCTTTCTTTTTCTAATAACCTTATCAGCTGTAGGTTGCACAACATCTATTATGATATCTCAATACTGGGGTAAAAAAGATAATGAGAATATATCAAAAGTAGTTTGTGGAAATTTTATATTAGGAATGATTATAACCCTAATATTTTCTTTTATTTCCTTAATATTTTCAAAACAAGTATTAGGTCTATATACTAATGATATGAAAATAGTTACACTAGGAAGTAAGTATCTTATAATCAATGCTCTCGGATATATACCAATGCTTTTAATTACAATTTACGCTGCAGTTCTAAGAAGTACAGGTCATGTTAAATCTCCAATGTATGCAGGTGTATTTGCAGTAGTTTTAAACACACTATTAAATTACTTGCTTATATTCGGAAAATTTGGTTTTCCCGAAATAGGCTTTTTAGGCACAGCCTATGCGACAACTATTACTAGATTACTAGAAGCAGTGTTACTTATAATCTTTACTTATGTCAATAAGTATCCTGGTGCATATAAAATAGTGGATCTGTGCAATATTTCATCTGCATTTATGACAAAAATTCTTATTATAGCACGCCCTTTGTTAATAAATGAATTTTTATGGGCTCTAGGCGAAACTATATATTCAATTATATATGGAAGAATGGGTACCTCTGAGATTGCCTCAATGACCTTGACTTATCCTATTCAAAGCTTAAGTATAGGTTTATTTGCAGGTGTAAGTAGTGCAGCAGGGATTATGATAGGAAATAAGTTAGGACTAGGAGAAAATGAACTTGCTTTTAAATATTCTAAGAAATTCATCAAAATGGGGATTATAGGTTCAGCTGTTTTTGGCATTTTATTGGTAGCTTGTTCAAACTTATATATTTCTGTATTTAATATATCTAGTGACCTAAAAGACTGTACATTTAAATTATTAATTATGTTTAGTATAGTTCTATGGATTAAAGTATCAAATATGATTATAGGTGGTGGAATCTTAAGAAGTGGTGGAAAAACTAAATATACACTTTATTTAGATATGATTGGAACCTGGGGAATTGGAGTCCCTCTAGGTTTTGTTTCAGCCTTTGTTTTAAAACTACCAGTGCACTTCGTTTATTTAATAATTTCAGGTGAAGAATTTGTAAGATTTATTATTGGCCTTAAAATAATGCATTCAAGGAAATGGATGGACAATATAACTGGAGTAAATCCAGAAGTTGTGATAGAAGAAATACTTTAAAAAAGGAGAAAACAAGTATGGATGAAATATTAAGTTTATTAGAAAAGCTGAATTTCTCAAAAACAGAGGCGGCAGTTTATGTTGATTTGTTGAAAAACTCAAGCTTAAATGGATATCAAATTGCTAAAAATCTAAATATGTCTCGTTCCTGCGTTTATTCTGCTTTAGATAATTTATATAAAAAAGGCATTGTGTTTTCACTGCCAGGGAATTCTAAGCTATATAAAGCAGAAAATCCTTCAACGTTAACAAATAAAATGAAAAATGAATTTGTTAAAAGCGCAGATTTATTAGAAGTAAAATTACAACAATTAGAAACCTCCCATTCTGAACAAGGATTTTTAAATATCTCAGGTTATGATAATATTATTTCAAAAGCAAAGGAATTGCTATTAACAGCAGAAAAAGAAGTCTATATAAATACAGACTTTAATTTACAAACATTCTCAGAAGAATTTATTGAACTTGAAAAAAGAGGAGTTAGAATAATTATATTTTCCTTTTCTAATGTTAATGGAGAAAAACTACCAGTAGAAATATATACTCATAATGATGCCAGTTGTTTAGATAAACAAACAAGAATAATGTTAGTTGTAGATTGTAAAAAAACATTAATTGCAGATAAAGGTCCACATAGAGAAGAGTTTTTAGGTACTTTTACAGATAATGTTCTTTTAGTTTCAGTTGTTTCAGAACATATTCATAATGATATATATCTTTTAAAATTAAGAAATAAATATGAAGAGAATTTAATTAACCAGGATATTAAGTTAAATACTATACTTGAAAATAGATAAAAGTTAACATTTATCCAGTAATAGTAGCAAACAGTAGCACGCGATAATTTCTAATTATTGCGTGCTACTGTTTAAATTCTACAACTATATTATGTTTGTTTTTTTAACAAAGCTTTTATATAATACACAATTAATGCAAACAACGGAGCTATTACCATTAAAGGTATATGAATGTATTTAACCACTATTATTAGGCCTGTATGTATATGCTGGGGATAATTTGAAGCCATTAACAGTGAAGTAATAAAAACCACGATACCCAAAGGTAGCGCTAAATATTTAGTGTCGTCTAATTTTATTAGTTGAGAGATACCTAACATAGATACATACATAAAAAAACTCACCTTAACAAAACCACCTATTATCATAATGAAAACAAAAACTACACCAAATCTACTAAAGGCCTCTCCTATTTTCATGATACGAAAGGTCTCAAGAAGAGGAAAGAGAGAAGTAGCTGCAAAATTCACCCCTAGTGTTGTTAAAAACATTATAGTGATAAGCGTGAGCATTATTCCTAAAGCTATAATAGCTAACACTGCTGATTTTCTTACTCTGGATGATTCAGTGACTAATGGATATAGCATAGCTAATGCTATACTCTCACCATATGGAAAAGTAATAAGGGGCCATCCTTCTTTTATAACAGAAAATATACCTTTTTCAAGAACAGGCTTTAAATTATAAAATTTTATTGCATCTGGCATGGAAAATAAGATTGCCCATACCATCACAATTAAAAATATATATACAATCAGAAAAATATAGCACACTCGTGATAAATTTTCAATTCCAGTGTATGTTCCATATATAACTGCAGACATAAATGTTATTCCAATTACATAAATTGACATCCTAGGCATTACAGCAGTTAGTATAATTTCAGTAATATCTCTTGTTGCCCTTGCAGCAGCATAAGCCCAATAAATAATATATATCACACTCAATGTGTATCCTATTACTTTCCCAAAAATTTTGGGCATATATGTAACTATAGTATCCTTAGGATATTTTCGCCATAATTCAACATAAATAAGTTGCAGAATAATAGCTGGAATCATATAAATAAGCATTGATATCCATGCATCCTGTTTTGCTTTAGGGGTTATAAAAAAAAGTGCTGCAGTACTATAGGGCACCATTATAATTGCACCAAATAGTTGATAAGCTGATATTTTTGCTTTCACTTAAATTCCACCTTCTTTAAAACATTTTTCTATCAACCCATAGGTTTAGATATATATCCAGGTCTCTTTAAACTAGAAATTACCCTTATCTCAATATTTAAATTAGGAAATATATCATTCCATTGTCCTTCAATATGTGTCCATTCTTTAGGATAATCTCTATGTATCATTTCTCCAAATCCAAAAATATCTGCATCAAACTTTTTTTGTGCTACATTTATAGCTAACTTAATTTCATTAGCTATAGCCTCATCCTGTCTAATTTTTAATCTATCCATTATTTCAGGGGTCTTCATTGGATCTAGCTTACCTATCATCTCACTTATATAGCTTTCTTCTTTTACGGTTATCAGCATTGTATATGAATCAGTTTTTATTGAAGGTTTTATCTTACTACTTGATCTAATAACCGAAAAAGTTATTTTACCTTCATCCGGTGATAAAATTGTTATGTAACCATTATCAACCTTACCCTTTATCCATTGCATACCTCGTGTTTCGTTCATGTCCATAAATCCTATGAGCTTATCCTTCTTAAAAACTGCAGTACCAACCACTTCAAATGTTTCATCTGAATCATTGTTTTTACTTAAATTAACAACACCTGTTACAGGTGATTCAGTCTTACTAGATAAAGAATTAGCAAAATCTAAGATTGAAACTGTATCTGTGAACCCAAAACTTAATTGTAACCTTAATATATTATCTACTTCACTAGCAGGAACTTTCTCATGAACTGAAGTCGCCCTTATAATATCGAAAGCATTACCTTTTGTTACAAGCAAGGGAGTATCCGGCCTCAATTTATAACCTCTTAATACAGCATCTATAACCATGGCTATGCCTGACTCTGCTAGGTGATTACCTATCACTACAAATTTTACATGGCCATAATTTAGTTCCTTACCAAGCTTTGTGGTTAGTTGACCTTTACAAGCAGAAATACTATCACCTATAGTGTCAAAAACCACTACATCTGTAGCAGTCTTCTGATTTCCAGCTTTTTTTCCCATCATACCTCCACTTGAGTCTTTTTGTGGATTTAATATCTGCGTCGTTAACATGTATTTACCCTCAGATGTTATATCATATCCTACCGCCACAGCTACAGCCAGTTTATCAAGTTCCTCTTTTGTTCCCTTACAACTAGTTGTAAAAATTGAAATCATGATCAATATGAAAATAGAAATAATTCTTTTCATAAGCTACTCCTCGTTTTCTTTTTACTTATAGCTTCTTTTTGTTTTATATTTATAGAATCTGTTCGCACAGTAAATTATCTGCGTATATTATTCTTCCCTTTAATAACCCAAGATTTCTTAAACTTTGTCAATAGAGGCCCTCTTATAAATATATGCGTCAATTTTTTCCCCTGAACTGGAGCCATAGGGCTTAAATATGGAATACCATAGGACCTTAATGATGTTAATCTCAAAAGCAGTATTATCATTCCACAGGTAAGGCCCACAAGCCCCAGGGTTCCACCAAGAAGAAGAAATATTATTCTTGGATATGTAAGTGCCAAACTCATATCTGTAGATGGCAGCGCAAATGAAGATAATGCTGTAAGAGATATTACTATAACCATAGCTGTACTAGCAAGGCCTGCTTCAACTGCTGCCTGACCTAGCACCAATGCACCAACAACGCTTATAGTCTGCCCAAGCGCCCTTGGCATCCTAATCCCAGCTTCTCTAAGTAACTCATAGACACTTAACATTAATAAACACTCAAGTAAAGCTGGATAAGGTACACCAACACGGCTTTTTATTAAAGTTACTATTAAAGGAGTTGGAATAAGCTCCGGATGAAATGTTGTTATAGCTACGTAAAATCCTGGTAAGGTAGTGGATATAACAAATGCTATATATCTAATCCATCTATTAAATGTGGCTGCAATAAATTTCAAATAATAATCCTCATTGCTCAAAAAAAATTCTATAAAAAGTGAAGGGACAGTTAAGACCAAGGGAGTTCCATCAGTTAAAATGGCAACACGGCCTCCTAGTAGCTTACCTGCTATCACATCTGGCTTTTCTGTACTATATACAGTAGGAAAATTACTTGTAGGCTCATCCCCTATGTACTCTTTTATATAATTGGATTCCAATACTGAGCCTATATCAATTTTATTAATCCTTTCTTTTACCTCATTTACTATCTTAGGATCAACTATATTGGAAAGATAGACAATGATAACTTTTGTTTTAGTCTCTGTTCCAATTCTAAATTCTTCCATTTTAAGATTTGTGCTCTTAATTTTCTTTCTTAAAAGCGCTACGTTAGAAGTTATAGATTCTGTAAATCCTTCCCTAGGACCTCTCAAAACAGTTTCAGATTGAGGTTCCTCTACATCCCTACCTGGAGGGTTGTTTATATCAATTACCATGGCTTCATTTATTTCATCTACAAATAAAACAACTTTACCGTCTAATATTGATACCACAACTTTGCTTATGTCTCCATATATATTGTTATCCATTATCCCAAGTAAGTACTGTGAATACTCCTTACTATTAGGAGGATAGGAATTTTCAACCTTTATATTAGTCAATCTTACTATGATAGATTCTTCAAATGTTCTTGTTTCTATCATATTATCTATATACACAAGAATAGCACTGAATTTTGTATTACTTGTAATCTTGAATTCTCTTATAACTAAATCATTACATTTATCAAAAATATTACTTATATTTTTTTTATTTTCTTCTAAGCTATTTGAAACTTTCAAATTCTGGTATTCTTCTTGTATGCTTTTATGACTTATAGCTTGATTTTTACTATTATCTTCACTAAGTGAAAATTTTTTTTTAATTGAGTCTAACATTAAATCATCCTCCACCCTAATACTTTGTGATTAATCAAGTTATTTATACCTATGATGGATTATTTTTAATTTATTTCTCTAAGGCTTTTTATCATTTCAAAGGGTATACATAATGAAATTTGGGTCATTATAATGTTTAAAGAGATTTAATAAGTAAGATATATTTGTATAAATATTGTTATTAATTTAGCATGGTTGTTCCTGTGGTGCTGCTATGGTTATAGCAAGAGGTCATTATGGATTTAAAATATAGAAACCTATTTAAACCAATACCAACTATTCAAAAGTAAAAGCTAATTTATTTTAATGAAAGGAAAAGGTATCTAAATCGAGAATATTCTGACTTATTCAGATTTGTTTAGGTTTAGCAAACCAGTAAATTTTTATGCTTACTAAGAAAACTAAATTTATTATTTCTATATTATTGTTAATATTTTTAACAAACTCTTTAATTTTAGGTGATTTTTTCAAATCAAATAATGCTTTAGCTATAGATGAAACAAAAACTTGTGCTAAGTCTTATAATAAAGATAACCAAATATTATACCCATTAGGTACATCAGATAAATTTACTAAAAAGCAGCTTGCAAGTAATGTAAAATGGAAAAATGATATAGTTAAATTTGCAAAGGATAATCCTGATATAGTATTTTTAAATGGACCAACAAAAGAAAAAGCTGTATCCTTATCCTTTGATGATGGTCCTGATTCAAAAATAACACCCAAAGTACTTGATATATTAAAAAAGTACAATATAAAAGCTAACTTTTTCTTCATAGGTGAAAGTGCCAAAACTAACCCTGAAATAGTAAAAAGAGCCTTCAATGAAGGCCACTTAATTTTAAATCATTCTTATACACATACTGATTTAAGTAAGCTTAGTTTACAAGTAGTTACTAAAGAACTTACATCTACTGATAATATATTATATAAGCTTATAGGGAAACACCCATCCATAGTTAGACCACCTTATGGTGCTATAGATAATAATGTTATTTCTGTTTTCAGAAAAAACAATTATCTAATGGCTATATGGTCATTAGATACCTTTGATTGGTCTCAAAAAGAAAAAAAACATATTGTAGATACTGTAATTAATAATGTTCGTCCTGGTGAAATAATACTTATGCATAGTAATAATGATAAAATTGTAACTACTGAAGCATTGCCACAAATTATTGAAAAACTTCAAGCTAAAGGTTATCATTTTAAAACTATTTCTGATATGTTAAATATTAAAGCTTACAAAAATTAAACCACAATTATAAAAGTTTTCATAAAAAACATCTATCCACGTTTATCTTATTTGGTTTTGGATTAAGCTTTTCAAAGTTATGTTCTCTTCAAAAATCGGATCTAATGCCAATGATTTTTCTGTATACTCTAGGGCTTTTTCAATTTGGCTTAGATTATAAAAGCAAACTCCAATCTTATAATAGATTTCAGCAGTAGCACCATATAATTCATGTGAATATTTGAAAAATCTTAGAGCGTCATTATCATTGCCAATATAACTAAACAACAAGCCTATATAGTATGCTAAATCCCCTTCTTCACCAATAGGAAAATAATGATCCCAAACTTTATTCATTACCATAATCAGTTCTTCTACTGGAAAATCCTCTTCAGTATCTATTCTTTCAAGCAATATGTTATAAACTTCTTGAAATGTTCTTGCATCCCAAACGGTAAACCGAAGAAAGGTTAGTATCTGTTTTGTCTCTAAAGATTCGCTTAGAGGCACAATTGCTTTTTTTAAAATATAAAAATCATCTGGTCCTATATTTTCAATAATTTCATTATAGGCCATTGTGGTTTCTACGAAATTATGAGAACTGTTTGTTAATACAAACAAAGACATGTTTATATTTTCATGTTCATATATGCTATGAATGGCTTTTCCACCAAGATTTTTGAAATACTGTTCCAATGAATGAAAGTTAACAGTCATAGAAATGCAGCCGTGTTTTGATAGAAATGGATGAGAATTTTTCAACATGGCTTTTTCATCTTTATAACCTTTATCCGCAGAAATTAAAATTATGTCATCACTAAATAATTTTTTTAATCTAGAAATACATCGCATGGCCATTATTGGAAGTGAAAAAGATGTATCCTCCAAGTGATTTTTATAATATATAAGGATATCATTAAAATCATCATCTTCGTAATAATTTTCACCTTTGATTCGGTTGTCCGTATAGTAATAATCTAAGCCGGCCAGTATGGATTTATCCTCAGGATTAGCCTTTACTTCTGGAGAAGTTATTGTAATCAAACCTTCAAATATTTCTCCCTTATTTACATAAAAGGTATCTTGAGGAAGGCTGTCAAAGGTATAATTAGCGATTAAAATCAAAGGATTTTTTAGATTTCCAGGGCATAAAACTTCACCACTATTTCTTAATTTAAGCTGGTCATCTTTAGATATATCGAAGGTTGCGCAATCAAGTATTCCAGAATCAAAATAGGGTTTTAAAAAACTATGGTTTTGCCAATATTCAATGTTCTTTTCAGAAAAATCAGTTACTATATATTTAAATTTCAACCCTTTTAGAGACGAATTTTCAATTATGTGTAAAAATCTTTTAAGAAAAGTATATGTAAATCGGCCTACCCCTGACGCAAGCTCCATTATGTATATGGTAGAATTTTTATCTATATCAGTCCTTGTAGCATAATCTCTGCAATATCCGAATATAGTTTTAGCATATAGGTTTGCTATATAAGGATTAGTTGTTATATATTGAGGTACAATTCCGCGAGTCCATGCCTCTGGCCCTTGGTTCGCAAAGAAATCTTTCTGTAGGCTCCATAACATGGATTGTGATAATTGTTTTTCAGCTTCGAGTATAACATCAGCATACTGACCTGTTGTAGCATTAGTATTTCTATGACTATTGTATTGTTTAAATTTGTTTGACAAAACAATCCCCCCTAATAAAATAATTTTCAGAAAAAAATACTTATCTGAATTATTATACTATTAGCACTAATTTATGTACACTTCATGTTTTCTCTCTACTTTAGATTTCCATATAAAATTTCTATTTGGTAATTTATTAAATTCATTGTATAATTAGTATATATCATACTTGAAAATATAATAAGAAAGGTAGGTGAAAATCCTGCACTGTGGTTTATCATTATCCCGTTATCCCACCATTCTATTTAACGAATAGAGTGCTAAGGTTGTTTTATTACAATTTTAGGTAGCAGGCGTTATTTTGAGAATGATTTTATTAGGTGCCCCTGGAGCTGGAAAAGGTACTCAAGCAAAGTTAATCTGTGAGAAATACAACATAACCCATCTATCAACTGGAGATATTTTTAGAATGAACATTTCAATCTGTACTCCACTTGGTATTCAAGCAAAAAAATATATTGATAAAGGGCAGCTGGTGCCTGATGATCTAACTATACAATTAGTAGAAGATAGACTAGTAAAAGATGACTGCAAACACGGCTTTCTATTAGATGGATTTCCAAGGACTGTTTTCCAAGCAGAAGAACTAGGTAAATTTCTACAAACTATTAATAATACCTTAGATGTTGTACTTCTAATCGATGTTCCTAAAGAATTTATACTTGAAAGAAATATAGGACGAAGGATATGTTCTTCCTGTGGATCAAGTTATCATATAAAATTTAATCCACCAAAAGAACTAGGTTTCTGTGACTTTTGTGGTGGAAAATTGATTCAAAGAAATGACGATAATGAAAAGACAGTTAAGGAAAGACTCAACGTTTATACTAATCAAACACATCCTCTAATAAATTATTATAAGACTAATCATTCACTATCTACAGTTGATGGTAGAGATGATATACTTACAGTTTCAAAAAATATTTTTTCAAAACTAGATAATTAATGTATATTTAAAAATTTTCAATGTTTTATAATATTTAGTCTTAGATTAAATTTTTCAAAGTTCTACTCTCTTCAAAAATTTGATCTAAGGCTAGCCAATACTATTTTTTTCAAGTGACAGTTACCTTAATAATATTTGAATTTGTCCTAAAGATCTTTCCTCCCCATCATTCCCAACTCTAGTCATTATATATATTTCATAAAAATCTCCACTTACTTCAATATTATTTTTATCTATATACTCCATAAGACTCTTATAATACTTACTAGTATTATTATAATCATCATCAAAATTTAATGTTATATATTCTCCTTTCGGCAAAGTTATTAAATTATCATCATCATTTGTAATATTCTCTGAGACACTAATTAACATATTATATATTAATTCATCAGATTTTTTCACATCTTCGTATGATACAGCAAAAGCAAGTTCTTTATGTGAACTATTATATTTTTGTTCCATAGCAACTAATATTTCGCTTAAATTCACCTCAAACTCTTCTGTATACCTCTTTGTATTATTATATTTAATAAATTTTCTTTCCTGATTATATTTAATAAAAACGTCACCAATGCCTTCTTCTAAAGATTCTTTTATACGCTGCTCAAGAAAGCTAATATTATTTTTTACTATACTTAATTCTTTTATTCTAGCATCTATCATTTTCTTTTGCTTACTTATTATATTAAGTATAGAATCAAATGAAGTATAATTTTCTATTAATTCCTTTATTTCCTCCAAGGATAAACCCATAGCCTTACACTGTTTTATTAAATCAAGTATTACTAAGTGTTTTGCAGAGTAATATCTATATCTGCTCTTTTCGTTTATATATGAAGGTTTTATTAGTCCGACTTTTTCATAATATCGTAATGTTTGAACTGATAGATTTTGTAACTTTGATATTTCTCCTATGGAAAAGTTAGTTCCCATATTCTCACCTCATCTATGTTTAACAATCTTCATAAAAATAAGTAGTCCACCTACTAATCTATTTTTTGAGATGCCTTATTCATATTTAATTTTTCCAAATAATAAAACTATGCCTAAATTACTTTAGGCATAGTTTTATTATACTACTTTTTTTCTTTTTATAAGAAGTTTTCAAACTATTATTTTCATTTAAGCACCAAAAGTCTATTCAGCAAAAACTGCTTGTGTGGAAGTTTTCACATTCGCTATTAATTTTATTGTTATAAATGTTAAACTTTCAGATACCGTTGCGCTTATCCATATTCCATTTATTCCAAACATACTTCCAAATATAAATAAACATATTGGCAAGAAAATAACCGATCTACATATGCAGCTTATATTTGAATACATTGGTTTTTCTATAGCTTGATAATACACAAGAGTATTTAGATTCAATCCTACTACAAAATAACTAAAACTTGCTACTCTAAGTGCCTTATAAGCTAGCTGTGCTATGTATGGATCTGATGTAAATATTCCTATAAGGTTCTGTCCAAAGACAAAACTTGTTATAACAAAAGCTCCACTTATTAAAAGTGATGAAATACAGGTGATTTTAAAGAATCCTATAAGTTTTTCAGCATCTTTTCTTCCATAATTATAACTTAAAAGCGGTTGTACTCCTAGTGTTATTCCATAGAGAACCATATATATATTTGTAGTTAAATAATTTATTATACTATATGCAGAAATGCCTATGTCCCCAACATATTTTGCTAAAGCTATATTATGCAATAACACAATTATTGAATAACTTCCTTGCGCAAAAAATGATGGAAAACCTATAAGTGAAAACTCTTTAATAATTTCCTTATTAAGTTTTACCTTTCCAAAAGTTAAGTGACCTTTTCCTTTTAAGAAATGAGGTAATAAAATACATACTGTAACTATTTGACCAAGGCCAGTAGCAATAGCTGCCCCTTTTATTCCAAAACCAAATTGAAATATAAATATGTAATCTAATATTATATTAGTTATTGCACCGCATATTGTAGATACCATTGCAAGTTTTGGTCTTCCATCATTTCTAACAAAACTACTAAGAACTATTCCTGCTAAATTAGGAATACAAAATAATGCATAAAACCTTAAATACTCTACGGACATAGTTTGCAATTTCTGTGTTGCTCCTAGAAAATTCACTATTCCTTCTGTAAAGAAGGCGCCTATTATACTTATTCCAATACTAAGTATTAGTAAAAACTTAAACACTTGTCTAAATATATTTACTGCCTTTTCAGTATTGTTTGCTCCGAAATTTTTAGAGACTAGCGCTCCCCCACCTATTGCAAACATAGAAGCAAGACCAAATAACAAAACTGTAAATGGTAGCACTATGTTAACTGCTGCTAATGCTGAATCCCCCACACCTTGACCTACGAATATTCCATCGATAACTGTATACATTGAAGAAATAAACATAGCGATTGCTGATGGAACAGCGTATTTGAAAAATTTTTTCGTCATAAATATCCACCTTTTCTTATTATTTTCACACTTTTTCTAGTATAAACTATATTGTTACTATAGAGTCAACTTATTTTTTTCAATAAGCAAAAGTGTTATTAAAAATAGAAGTAGCAGATAAAATTATAGTACTATAATAAAAACATCCAATTTGCATTGCAAAATTGGATGTTTTTATTTGACTTATATTAGCACTCTATTTACCAATTCAACCAAACACTCCTTCACTAACTCCTTCTTCATGAAACAAATAGCTCCAAATGACTCACACAAACCTAACTCATCACTAAAATTATATTTTCCACCATCTGAAAGTACAATTATTTTTGTATCCTTGTAATCCTTTCCTAACTCAATTACCACGTCTATTCCTGTTTTTTTAGGCATATATACATCAGTAATTACTAAATCAACATTTCCCATGCTTTTAAATAATTCTATGCCTTCTTCTCCATCACATGCCTCATATACTATATAACCTGCTTGTTCCAAAATACTCCTTATAAAATTTCTAATACTTATAGAATCGTCAATAATTAATATATTCGTTGATTCTTTGTTCATTTTTTAATTCCCCCTTGTTATATTAAATCACCTTTGATTTGTAATATCAACGACTTCAAAAGGTAATTTAGACTTTCGATGAAGCTTTTCTTTACTAAAGTAGGAAACCCCTACTTATAATATATTTATCGTATATTATAACAAAATATTAATATAGAATTTTAAAAACAATAAAAAAAATTATAATTATTATATCATACACAATATTCTTTAAAATGTAAAACCCTTATTTGATTTTGCATACTGATTTATTTCAGACACTATAGGACCTCAGCTGTTCTATTAACACACTTATCATCAAACTCGCCAAGCACTCAGACCCCGGAAGAGTTATATAAATCTAACCACTACGTCTATTTAGTTATCTAAGGTTGCTACAGTTTTTATTGCATAAAAATATGTAAAGTATTATATTTTAAATAAGGGGATGAATGGAAATGTTAGATATAATAATAAAAAATGGATGCATAGTAGACGGTACAGGCAATTCTTCTTATCAAGGAAGTTTAGGAATAAAAGATGGAAAAGTGGTAAAAATCCAAAGTAATATTGATGAACAGGCCTTAGAAATTATTGATGCTCATGGACTTATAGTTTGTCCAGGGTTTATTGATGTGCACAGTCATAATGATTTAGTACCTTTTATGGATGAAAATATTCAAAATTTAAAACTAATGCAAGGTGTAACCACCGAGCTTGTAGGACAATGTGGCTTAGGCGTTGTTCCTTGTATTGAAAAAGAAAATAACATATGGAAAAACTATATAAGAGGAGTAGTTGGAGACCCCTCACTTAATTGGAGTTTTTCTAATCTTTACGACTATATACATCAAATATCTTCAATAGAGCTAAAAAATAATTTTACAATTCTAATTTCTCACGGTGCAATTAAGACAAGCGTTATGAACTTTGATAATAGGATAGCAACTAAAGAGGAGATTAACAGCATGTGTAAAATAGCAGAGGATGCTATGAAAGCTGGTTCTTTTGGCATGTCTATAGGACTTCAATACCTGCCTGGAATTTTCAGCACAAAAGATGAGTTAATAGCTATATGTAGCGTTATAGCAAAGTATGATGGAATTGTTATGGTTCATCTTAGAAATCATGATGATACTATAACAAATGCACTAGAGGAAATGATTTATATAGCAAAGCAGTCTAAGGTACGTCTTCACATTTCACACTTGAGGTCTTATAACTCGAAGGATTTGGGTTGTGATGCTAAAAAGCTTATAAGTTATATAGATAGTGCCATAGATAATGGAATTAAAATAACTTTTGACGAACATTTATATTTATCAGGAAGCACTCTTATGACCCAGCTTTTACCACCCTGGGTTACCGCTGGTGGCAGTGAAGAAATGGGTAAAAGGCTAAAAGACAAAAAAATCCTCTTAAAACTTAAAGAAGAACTTAAAAACCATAAAACTCACTATAGTGGCTGGGACAATTATAGCTTAATTACAGGTTGGAATGGCATACTCATAACTTCAGTAAAAGAAAAGAAAAATTTAAAATACATTGGAAAGACTGTAGGTAGTATTGCTAAAAACTTAGGTATTGAGTCTGTAGATTTTGCGCTGCAGCTACTTATGGAAGAAAAATTTGGGGTAGCAATAGTGACCCTAAATGTATTTTCGGAAGAGGATACCATTGAACTAATAAATCATCCACTGCAAATGGTAGGCTCAGACAGTATACCAGGAGGAAATCCACATCCAAGACTTTATGGAAACTACCCCCTTTTTATAGGCAAATTTGTGCGAGATAAAAAGGCTCTTTCTCTTGAGACCGCTATATATAAGATATCATATCTGCCTGCAAAAACCTTAGGACTTAAAAATATAGGAGAAATAGCTATAGGTAAAACTGCTGATATAGTTTTATTTGATTTAAAGGAAATTAAAGGCTTTGAGAATTACTTTAAACCAACTACAGCTCCTGTTGGGATTAAATTTGTTGTATTAAATGGTAAGGTTGCAGTAAGAGATAGTCTGGTATGTAAGAATGGCTATGGAAAAGTTTATAAAAGTTCTTAAGAAAAATAATTAGTGCGGATATCATTAATGATACTCGCACTAATTATTTTCCTTTTTTTAACTACTGTTGCAACCCCCTTACAGTGAACAATTTCCTCAAAGCTTAATTTAATTTAAAGTGTATCAATGTGCGCCTTCCATAATTTGTTTGCGCACCTCACGCGCCGACCCTAATAGCATAATGGCTGTATATATTACAATTACCACCACTAACCATTTAACAATATTTAGTGGGAGTGATTTAACAATATAGGCAGCAATTAATACTCCAACACTTCCAAACAACGTAATAGCTATAGATGCTTTTTTATCATATGCTTCTTTTTTTACAAATTCAGCAGATCCCGCCGGCATAAGAAAAGCACAAGAGCCCATCATTATTGGAAAAGCAACAAGAGGGTTCATTCCAAGTGCATAAATTAATGCCATGCAAGGCGCATAAAGACCAATACCAAGCTGCATTAAAGCTCCAAGTATAAAATTACCAGCAATAGCTATTATAAGTTTAACTCCTGTCAGTCCTTCAGCTGTTCCGCCAACCGGCATAAAATGTAACATACCTGAAAGCATAATAATAGCAACTGCCAGTAGCGCTAAACCCATTCCTATTCTAACTTTTCTTACATCAAATTTTGCAACAACATCCGCTCCTATTATTGCACCTATAACTGCAGCCAAAATCATTAAAATCAATGTTGCTTTATCAACTTTTATAACAGTCAAAAAAATAACTGCCTCCAAAACTGTAGGAATGGTACAAGATACATTTAAAGTACCAGGAAGGGTTCTATCATCAGTCAATTTGAAGAACCTAACTATGGATGTTATAATAGCGAAGCTTCCTACTCCTAAGGTATCAAAAAAATTAGCTATAAACCCTATTCCACCAAAAGCAATAAAGTTTTTCTTTCCAATTCCTCCTGCCTTTGCTGCTTTAAAAAGGTCAGAAAAATAATAAAAAACAAAGTATAATACTAACAAAATTAATAACAATAATAGTATTCTAACCATAAAACACCTCCATTCTCGCATTTATAGCAATGTTTTTTGCTTGTATTTCGGACTCTTTTTCTATAAAAATAGTATCTTCTATACCAATATTTTTTATTCAAGGTAAAGATAAATTGATTTTATTTGTCTTTCCACCATAAAACAGACAACAGATTCTGGTGTACTTGCAATGCAAATTTGCAGATTTACTGTTATAATAAAATAGGGTGAAAAAAACAATGAAGAAAAAATATATATTAGGATTTTTAATTATAATAACTGCATTTATATTTGCAAATAGTTATTTCAAGATAGAACACAACATGAACATGGTGGAATTTTTTACACAAGACCAACGCCTAAATGCTTCTGATAAAGAGTATCTGAAGGAATATGGAGACTTGATATATGGAGCAGATCAAAATACTCCACCGCTAAGATCTTTGAATCCAGATAGCGGACAGTATGAAGGGCTCGTAATAGACTATCTAAATGCACTTTCTATAGAACTAGGAGTCAACATAAAGATGCGGCCTATGATTTGGAATGAAGCCCTTAAGGCCCTTGAAAGTGGAGATATAGATTTTTGTGATATGCATGCTTCCAAAGATCGCTCTCGCAATTTTATATTTACTGACCCTATATACTATCAAAGAGGAGCTATACTAATAAAAAAAAATAATAAAAGTATCAAAACACCTAGAGATATAAAAGGGAAAACTATAGCGGCAATAAAAGGAGACTATATATTTGAGCATTTAGCTGAAAATTTTACTGATGTGCATGGAGTTGAAACTGAGAGTTTAAGAGATGCTATTAGCCGCCTGGAAAAGAGTAAAGTAGATGCGGTCCTTGGAGATGAATCAGTAATAAACTATTATTTAACTCAGGAAAGCCTTAGCCGCGAATATTCAATATTAAATGAGTACTTGTACGAAAGAGAAGCCGTAATAGGCGTAAAAAAAGGAAATGAAAGATTAGTAAAAATACTTAACAAAGCTATATATCAGTTGCAAAAAGAAAACACCATGGAAAGAATACATGGAAAATGGTTTGGCAAATTACCATTAATTATGAAAAATAACAACGTTGAAAAATATATGCTTTTAGTTAAATATGCTATACTCCTAGCAATGTTAGTAGCTTTATTTTTTTACTATTGGAACAGAGAACTAAAAAAAGAAGTCAAAAGACAAACAAATGCACTGGATATATCTAAAAACGAATTAGAAACTACTTTTAATGGACTTACCACTCATTTAATGGTGGTGGTAAACGAGGACTGTTGCGTGTCAGAATGCAATACCGCATTTTGTGAGCATATAGGATACTCTGCAGATGTAGTGAAAAATATGCACTGTAAAAATGTCAACGGAATACTAGGAAGTAACTGTGACGTTTGTTTGATTAAAGATATATTTGAATATAAAACTTCAATAGAAACAGAAGTGGAATATCAAAACAGAAAATTTAAAGTGAGAACTTATCTGTTAGATAAAATATCAAACACTAAAGAGCGAGTACTTGTCATGATGGAAGATATCACTGATATAAAGCTTTCAGAACAAAAAATGTTGCAATCAAGCAAAATGGCTGCTGTAGGACAGCTTGCTGCAGGGATTGCGCATGAGATAAGGACGCCTCTCGGAATTATTAGAAACTATACATATTTACTAAAACGTATGGAAAAAGAAGAAGATAAAAAAGAAGCAATAGATATAATAGAGGCATCAGTGACTAGAGCCAACAAAATCATAGACAATCTTTTAAACTTTTCAAGGCTTTCTGATAACAAAGTACACAACATACAAGTTAAAGATTTCATATCAAATCTTTATGAACTTAATCAAAAAGCATTGAAGGAAAAACATATAGAATTCAAGTTAGAGGTGGAAAGAGATTTAGAAGTAGAGCTATATAGTGAATCACTTAAACATATCTTGCTAAATCTTTTTTCAAATGCTACGGATGCTATGAAGCAAGGAGGCATACTTCAGGTACGGGCGTTCAAAAGCCATAAAAATATAATCCTAGAAGTATCCGACACAGGCACAGGCATGGATACAAATACGCAAATGTACTTATTTGATCCATTCTACACTACTAAGCAAGTCAACGAAGGCACAGGACTTGGACTATTTATTGTTTATAACGAAGTCCAAAAAATGGAGGGAACTATTAGAGTGGAAAGTAAAATTGGAGAAGGCTCAAAGTTTATAGTCACACTTCCAACAAAGATACATGAGCCCATACTAATATTGAAATAGGAGATATGAGATGAAGAATAAAAATTATGGAATATTAATAGTAGATGATGAAGCTGCATACTCAAAGGGACTAGCTAAAATACTTGAAATTGAAGGGTATCTCATAGAAACAGCACTCTCAGCAGAAGATGCTATAGAAAAACTCAAACACAAAAAATATCAGATGGTTGTGACGGATTTAATGATGGATGGAATGAACGGCATAGAACTTTTAGAAAAAACAGTAGAATTAAAGCAAGATATCAAAGTCATACTCATGACTGCATATGCTACTGTACCTAACGCAGTAGAAGCCATGAAAAAAGGAGCAGTATCTTATTTTGTAAAAGGAAATGATCCAGTTGAACTAATAGAAGAAATAGATAAAGCATATAAAGAGTACAAAAAATCAGAACTAAACTCTAAAACCTATGATAAAAAAGAGAGCTCACTTCTTGAATCAGAAAATAAAGAATTCAAAAAAATTATTGATATGGCTCGAAAAGTAGCCAAAACCACCGTCAACGTGATTTTGCTTGGGGAGTCAGGCGTAGGAAAGGAAATATTTGCAAATTATATCCATACTCAGAGCCAGCGCAAAAATAAACCCTTTGTAGCAGTGAACTGTCATGCTCTCTCTGAGAGTGTATTAGAATCTGAGCTATTTGGACATAGCAAGGGAGCTTTTACTGGTGCCACTGAGGATCGAATTGGTAGATTTGAATCAGCTAGCATGGGAACTTTATTTCTAGATGAAATAGCTGACATGCCCTTATCCACACAAGTCAAACTACTAAGGGTTATTGAAGACAGGGCAATAGAAAAAATAGGTAGCAACATAAGTACTCCCGTTGACTTTAGACTTATAACAGCCACCAATAAATCTATAGTAAAACTAATAGACCAGGGACTATTTAGAGAAGATTTTTACTATAGAATCAACACCATCATCATTGAAATACCACCTCTAAGGGAACATAAAGAAGACATATTTAGTTTGGCTAGTAACTTCATAGCTAAGGCATCGAAACAAATGAACAAAGAAATACACAAGGTAGAGCCTGAAGTTTGGGAATATCTAAACCAGTATGACTATCCAGGCAATGTACGTGAATTTAAAAACATAATCGAAAGGCTGGTAGTATTTAGTGAAAATGGTATTATATCAAAAGATGATTTATTAATACATGAAGCGCCAACTACAGACTATGAAGGAGATCAAACCTTAAAAGCATTTAGATCTGCAATAGAAAAAAAATATATAGAAACGGTCCTTTCCAAAAATAACTTTAGTATGACAAAAACAGCAAAAGTACTAGGTATCACTCGAAGACAACTACAAAATAAAGTTAATGAATATGAGATACAAAAGTAAAAGTGGGCAATTTTTTTCCATACTAGGTGGAAAAAAATTGCCCACTTTTATTATTAAAATAGAAATTAACTAAACCGTTTACAACTGCATTATAAATAGTAATCCTCATATAATGTGGCTAAACATCAATTGCGAGCAAATTTTCAGACTTTTTTGAGAAAACTATGAAACTCAAAATATTTTGGCATAATAGTTGCTATATATAATAACAAAGGAACTAATCATATAAATGTCTAGAACCGCAGATTATGTTTTCAGAAAATTCAACTTTTAAAGACAATGAGGAGGCAAACTATGAAAAATTCAACAAAACATTCAATTGTTATAGGTTTTGCACTATTTGCAATGTTTTTCGGTGCAGGAAACCTAATTTTTCCACCATTACTCGGAAAAGCTGCAGGAAGTGCATTTTTTGCATCCATAATAGGTTTTCTCATTACAGGAGTTGGTCTTCCACTAGCTGGAGTAATTGCCTGTGCCAAAATTAATGGTACTTACGACAAAATGGCCAATAGAGTAGGTAAGAAATTTGCTATAATAACCGGCATAGCTTTAATTCTTGTTATAGGACCCTTATTTGCAATTCCAAGAACCGCTGCAACAACTTTCGAACTTGGAGTACATCCTCTATTTCCATCTGTGTCACAAAACATGGTAGTTATATTTTATTTTGCAATAGTGCTTGCATTTGTGCTTAAACCTTCTTCAATAATTGATAATATAGGTAAAATACTTACACCCGCACTTTTGTTAATGCTAGCTATAATTATATTTAAAGGAATAATAGATCCTATTGGACCAATTGTAAATACCTCTTACAAAGGTGGATTATCAAAAGCTTTAATAGAAGGTTATCAAACAATGGATGCTATGGCTTCTGTTATATTTGCAGGGATAATTATTTCATCTGTTAAATCAAAAGGTTATGAAAATGCAACTGATATAATGAAGATGACTATTAAATCAGCACTAGTTGCTGTAGCAGGACTCACCTTTGTATACGGTGGACTTATGTATCTTGGAACACAAACAAGTACTTTGTTTCCAGCAGATATAGCTAGAACTAAGCTAGTTACAGAACTTGTTAAATTAGACCTAGGCAGTATTGGAGCAGTTGTTCTTGGTTTATGCGTTGCTCTTGCATGCTTAACAACTGCTATAGGATTACTTGCAAGTGGAGCAGAATTCTTTGCTAAGGTTTCAAAGAATAAAATATCTTACAAAACTTCTGCTGTTATTATGGCTGTAGTAAGTGGATTAATAGCTACAAAAAACGTTGATGCTATAATTACATTGGCAGGTCCTGTGCTACAAATTTTATACCCAATTGTAATTGTTCTTATAGCTATTACATTACTTGGAGATAAAGTGAAAAGTAATAAGGTTGTTGCTATAACTACATACACAGCGCTAATTGTAAGTATTTTAGATACTATAAATGGTATATACCCAAATATCATTGGATTTATTAAATTTATTCCTCTATCAAGTGTTGGATTCACATGGCTTATACCTACTTTACTAACCTTTGTAATTTCCAACATTTCAATAAAAGCAAAAGAAGATGCTGTAGATGAAGATGCTATAAATGAAGCAGACGTAGCATAAACATATCAATTCATAAAAAACAACATTCTTACCATTAGAATGTTGTTTTTTTCATGAAATTTTCTAAACTATACATTCTAAGTACAGCTTAACAAATCATAACTATTTTACAACCTCAATTCCACAGCTTGCACCAATTCTTGAAGCTCCATTTTTTATCATATCTTGCATTTCCCCTTTAGTATGAATTCCTCCGGAAGCTTTAACTCCCATATCAGCTCCAACAGTTTCTCTCATTAACTTAACATCATGTGCTGTTGCTCCGCCTTTTGAAAATCCAGTAGAAGTTTTTACATAATCTGCACCAGCTTCTTTGGCTAAAATACATGCCCTAACTTTTTCCTCATCTGTTAATAAGCATGTCTCTATAATTACTTTAACTAATTTATCTCCAGAAGCTTCCACAACTTTCTTAATTTCTTCTCTTACATAATCCTCATTACCTGATTTAAGTTGTCCAATAGCGATAACCATATCCACTTCATCAGCGCCATCTTCAATAGCAACTTTTGTTTCATATACTTTAGAAGCTACAGATGCTGCTCCTAGCGGAAACCCTACAACAACACAAACCTTAACGTTTGAATCTTTCAATTGTTCATGAGCAAGCTTAGCCCAACTTGTATTAATACAAACTGAAGCAAAATCATAAGTTTTAGCCTCTTCAATAATTTTTAAAATATCTTTCTCTGTTGCGTCTGGTTTTAGTATTGTATGATCGATATACTTAGATATTTTCATTTCTTACAACTCCTTGTATTTTGTCTATGCATTTATAATAGCACTTAACGGAACAAATGTAAAATAGTAATTTTACATTTGTTCCGTTAAGTGCTATTTTTTTATAAATAGAAACCTTTAAGATGCACTCCCTGTCTAAATTAATAGATTCTTGATTTTTCACAAACTAGGTATATAGCTAACAAAGCATAAGAATATACAAATAGGGCTACTGAAGAATATCCAGTAGCCCTATTTGTATTATTCTATAAGCAATAATTCAGCAGTAAATTGGTCTGTTACTAGTGTATTAGCTATTCTTGAACTTAATGCACCATGCAAAGCTTCGATTTTCCTTTCTCCACCCGCCACCAAAATAGTTCGTTCTTTTTTTTTCAATTCTTCCAGCTCTATTCCAACTATTCTACTATTTATTTTCTCATCACATATTTCACCCTTCTTGTTGAAGAATCTTGAACATACATCACCAACTGCATTCTCCTGAATGCGCGTTATCTCCTCTTTATTAAAATAACCTAATTTAAAAAGTAATGCATCATCTTTAACTGTACCTATAGAAAAAATTGCAATATTTGCTTTTTTACCCATTTGTATTATTTTATTTATATGACTATCCTTTTCTATAATTTTTTTTAATTCTGGTGTATCAAATATAAGCGGTAATGGTAAAGATCTTCCATTTGCATAAAATGCATTTGTAAACAATTTATTTACTTGTGGAGCATATGTATTAATATCAGTGTGACTCAATCCCCCTTTAAGTTGTACAACTTGAACACCATTTAATTTTTTTTGGACTAAATGTGTAGCTATAGAATACATAGTCGTACCCCAGCTTATTCCAATAATATCGTCATCTTTAACAATATTATGCAAATACTCAGCTGCAGCGCGACCTATATGTTTTTTTATTTCATCATCACTATTTAATGGCGAATAGGCAATAATAGCATTATCCAAATTATACTTATTTTTTAGGGCTATTGATAATTCATCCGATATATCCGATGGATCATTAATTTGAATAGTTACATACCCTCGTTCCTTGGCATAACTCAATAACTTTGATACTGTAGGCCTAGAAATATTGAGTAGCTTTGCAATTTGATCTTGATTGTATTCTGATTGATAATACAATCTTGCAACATTTATACTTTGTCTATCTTTATCTTTATCTTTTTCCATTTTTTAATCTCCCATTATAATTAATAATATTTCTTCTCTGATTTCACAAAATGCATTTAACAAAATGATATACGTGTCCACTTCTTTAAACCTTATATTAATATCATACCATATCTTTCCTAAAATAATACTCACTTGATAATATAGCTATTATAAGTAAAAGTTTATTAAGTAAAGTTAAGTATTTTTATTTTGCGTATAATAAATATTTTTGTAGATATAATAATAATGGATAAATTATTAAATTAAACAAAGGAGATATGAAATTATGATGAAAAACAAACCCGATGATAGACGCGATAACGTAGATAGAATACAACATAATATTAGTAATACCATTGAAAATTTCCATCTTACGCAGGAAGCTATTGAAAAAACAGATGATGGAAAAATAAAGAAAACACTAGAAGAAAAGAATAATAGAAGAGAAGATGCTATTAATGGTATGAAATCAGAAATGAGAGATGAGTCAATAGATAAAGGAAAGGGATATAGATAACACATAATTGATATGCTCCCCTTAAAGTAGACAGGTTAAATAATAAAAATCTGTCTACTTTAAGGGAAGCGTTTTTATGTATAATAAAGAAAAACATGATGATTAAGTGATTTAAATTAGATCAAACGGGGTTTATCGCGTGTTTCCCCATAAATTTTATTAAAAGTCTCTCCATCAAATACCCTACAACTGGAAAGCCACTTTTCTGATAGCGCGTAAGGTATCCTTACTCCAGGCATACTCTCCCCCAATATAACTTTAGGTTTAATTTTACCATGATAGTCACTTCCACCTGACGCATAAATATTGTGATTTTTACAATATTCAAGAAGGAATCTTGTTTTATCCATTGTGTGGAGGGAATGATAACATTCGATACCATCAATAACATTTAATGATACTATTGAGTTTAGAAATCCCTCATAATCCTTTGCATAGTAGACATAAAGATGGGCAAGAAATGACTTTCCTCCTGCTTTTTTTATTACCTTGGTTATTTCGTGAATAGATGGATAATTTTTTAATTGATTTAGGTAAAATGGACTGCTTTCATTGTTAACACAAGTTCTGTAAAAGCCATTAACCCCTTTCCATACTTCTGTAGAAAAGTGTTTTTCATTTTCAGGATATTTTTTTAAATTAAAATATAATACTTGTGTTGCAAAGTATTTCCCGCCTACTATAGATAGAGTGTTGTCATATTTAATGCCCAGATTTTTGCAAATACCCATCATTGTTTTTAAGTACTGGTTTTCTCTTTCAAGAAATTTTTCTTCGGAAACTATTCCTGTTTCCTCAATAGTTTTAAGATCTATATCGTATGCTAGTATTTCAATAGGAGTGCCCTTATATGCAACGGAAAATTCGCATCCTGGAATGATTTTGCCACTAAAGTAATTATCTATTTTTACTTTCTCAAGCTTTTTATATGCACCTATGGAATCATGATCTGTAATTGATATATATCTTAGTCCTGCTTCTTCTGCTTTAGTAAGTATTACTTCTGGTTCATCCGAACCATCTGAAGATGTCGTATGAATATGTAAATCTATCATTTTATAAATTCTTCTCCTTTAAAATCCTATTCTTGATTTATATCTGCCTACTTCCATTTTAGCACATTTCAAACCTAATAATCCAGCAAGATCAGAAGCTAATTATAATATTAATACTTTTCTCGCAATTTAGTTATTTATCGTGTTATACTTTTATTAACAGATTAGAAAATAATAATTTATGGAGGGATACTATTATGCTAGATAAATTTCAAACCACAGAAGAGAATGTTAAATGTGAAGGTAATAACATAATAAGGCTTTTTGTTTATGGTACGCTTATGAAAGGAAATAGCAATCATGAAAAATTCTTATCCGGGGCCAGATTTGCAGGGTATTTTATAGCTGACGGTTTTCAATTGTATGATTTTGGTAGTTACCCACTAATAATTCAAAATGAAATTGATAAAATTCGCGGTGAGATGTATATTGTGGATAGTACCATATTAGACAAACTAGATATATCTGAGGAAAAAGCAAATTTATTTACAAGAAAATTAATTAGAGTGGTTAATGATAATGATGAGCTTCAAGAAGCTTATGTCTATGTGTATAATAAGGATGTTTCAAAAAATGTTAAAGTTAGTCCCGGCAACCTACCTAGCACAGCAGTAAGAAGAAACGATTATGTTTGGTATGCAAGCTATGGTTCTAACCTGATTTATGAAAGATTGCTAATTTATATTAAAGGTGGAAAGTGTAAATTTAATGGAGTGAATTATAGCGGTTGTAGGAATAAATCACTACCAAAGGATACTAGACCAGTAACTATTCCTTATAAAATGTATTATGGTAATGAAAGTTCTCCTTGGGGAAGTGGTGGGATTTCATTTTTAGATACTCAGGGTAGGGGGCAATCACTAGGTAGAATGTACCTTATTACTGAGGAACAGTTTGAAGATATTTCAAGTCAAGAGGGAATTGAAGAAAATTGGTACAATCAAAGTCTTTCCTTAGGAGAGTATAATGGTGTTGAGATTGTTACCATTACTAATAAAAATACAAGACCATATCACAACCCTTCTGATAATTATCTTGGAGTAATAAGAATGGGGATAAAGGAAACATATCCTGATATGAGTGACTTTGATGTAATGAAGTATTTGGTTGAATGTGGACTAGAAAAGAGATAGCCTCAGGCTATCTCTTTTCTCTTTGAATATACATTTACTAACATATATTTATTCAATCTTTTTATTTAGAGCATCTGTTTTAATATTATTCACATTTTCATTACTATTAGATATCATAAAATCCGAGTTAAGAATGACACTTGAAACTGTGGAATTATTTTCAAGTGTTATTTTGTCCCAAACAATAGAGTCGGTGATTGTATTGTTTGGACCCACTCTGCAATCATTACCAATGATTGTATTTGGACCAATGGTAGAATTAGCCGCAATTTTAGTGTTTTCACCAATATACGTAGGACCAATAATTTTAGTAGAACTATGGATTGTTGTATTTTCACCTACAAATATGTCCTGGTGTTCATCTTTAATTTCTGGTAAAGGATAGTCTCCACTTAAAATGTCCTCATGGGCCTGAATGTATTCTTCAAGGGTACCTATGTCCATCCAATATGCATCACTTTTATAAACTGCAATAGGATAACCTTTTTTTAATAGTAAGGGATATGTTTCTTTTTCTATTGATACTGCCTGTGAATCCGGTATTTCCTTTAAAACATTTGGTTCAAATATATATATTCCAGCATTAACATAGTTTGATTTTATTTCCGAAAGCTTTGGTTTTTCAGTAAAGCTTTCAGCATAGAGATTCTCATTATATTCAATAACATTATAATCAGAAGGATTTTCAACTTGTGTTACTGCAACTGTAACTACCGCACATTTTTCTTTGTGAAATTTCAGCATATCCACAATATTAATATCACTTAATATATCCTCAGTAACTATGATAAAAGTATCATTGAAAAATTCCTCAGCATTTTTAATTGCACCTCCTGTACCTAAAGTAATATCTCCACCTATATAATGGATTTTTAATCCTAATTTTGTGCCATCACCAAAATATTTTTCGATTTTTTGTGGTTTATCACCTGTACTAAGTATAATTTCATCAACACCATAATCCTTAAGTTTTAATATATTTCTTTCTAAAAGTGGTTTCGCCATCATGGGTATCATAGATTTAGGTAAATCATCAGTTAATGGTTTTAATCTATTCCCTACTCCACCTACAATAAATAATGCTTTCATAAGTTTTCCTCCTTAATAGTTAGTCCCTTAAAGCACACTTTTTTTCACTAATTGTTATTTTATTTTTCACGTATTAAAAGACTAATTTGTTATCTCTCATAATAAAAAAGCCACCTTAACTGATAATTTAATGTAACATTAAAATCAGTTGGCGCTCCGTTATTTAACAATATTCAATTAAAATTATTATCATCACAGCTAAGCAGTACCTATGCTTATTATACCACAGCAAGTGTTTATTAGCGAATCTTGGATAAACTGTTAATTATTTGGGTATATAAGTAATTTTATTTATTATCTATATATTTAATATTTTCATTTTTAGGCATAGATATATTCAATGCTTTTAATGTATTTTTATTTATAAACACCTCTGTTTCTGCTGAGATTTTAATTGGCATATTAGATATATCCTTACCCTTTAGTACCTCCACTGCCATTTTACCTGCTTCATATCCTAACTTGTAATAATCAATTCCTACAGTAGCCAATGCACCAGACTGCACTGAGCCTTTTTCAGATGCTATAACAGGTATTTTCGCCCCCAATGTGTTTTTCACTATTATAGGCATGGATGACACTATTAACTGATCAGTTGGTGCATATAAAACATCTATTTTTGTAAGCAAGCTACTTATGGCACTATTAACCTCATTAGTATTTGTTACTCCAGAGGTAATAACTTCATATCCTTTAGCTGCCTTTTTTAGTTCGTTTACTTGTACTTCCGAATTCACTTCACTTGTATTATATAAAACTCCTATTCTTTTGACACTCGGCATCAATTGCTTTATTAACGCCAATTGTTTTTCCACTGGCAAATAATCTGAAGTACCTGAAACATTGGTTCCTGGCTTATTTAAAGATTTTACTATTCCAGCTTGCACAGGATCCGTAACAGCCGTAATTATTATTGGAATTTTTTTTGTAGCATTATATGCCCCCTGTGCTGAAGGAGTAGCAATAGCATAAATTAAATCCTTCTTTTCAGCTGCAAACTTTTTGCCAATAATTTGAGCTGTAGTTATATCTCCTTGGGCATTTTGATAATCAATCTTTATATTGTCCCCCTCCTTATAACCCTTCTCCTCTAATGCTTTTATAAATCCCTCGCGGCTTTGATCTAGTGCAGTATATTCTACTATTTGACTTATACCTATATTTATAACTTTCTTCTTATCCACCTTTGCACATCCTGTTAACATACATGTAATTATTACTGCGATAGCTACTATTTTTTTCATAATATTCTCTCCTTTATACTGCATATTCAAATTTTTTTAATATATTTTCTATTGTTAATTCTTTCTTCTCAGATTGGTTTAAATCTAAAATAACTTCACCCTTGTGTAGCATTATTAATCTATTGCCATAGGCAAGTGCATCCTTTAGATTATGAGTTATCATTATTGTAGTAATATTTTTTTCCTTTACAATCTTTTGAGTTAACTCCATTATCTCCTTAGATGTCTTCGGATCTAATGCTGCAGTATGTTCATCTAGCAGCAATAACTTAGGAGTAGATAGCCCTGCCATTATTAATGATAATGCTTGCCGTTGCCCCCCGGATAAATACTTTACCTCCACATCTAAAAGTTTTTTTAGATCTAGTGATACTCCATTTAAAAGCTCTTCCAATTCCTTAGTTTTATATCTAAGGCAATTTTTCAAATTAATTAATTTCCCCTTATTCAAAGCCAGAGATAAGTTTTCTCTAACGGTCATGGTTGGACATGTTCCTAAAGATGGATTTTGAAAAACTCTACTTATATTTTCTGTTCTTTTATGTTCAGGCATTTTAGTTAAATCATTTCCTTCAAGAAAAATATTACCTGAGGTTTCTTTAACTAATCCAGAAATTATATTTAATAATGTGGACTTACCTGTTCCATTGCTACCAATTATAATTATAAATTCCCCTTGTTTAACTTCTAAATTAATGTGCTTAAATATAACATTTTCACCTAAATAGGAATTATAAAAACTTTTTGATAAATCTTGTATTTTTAACATTTAGTAGCCCCCTTACAGTTTTACTTGCTCCACTTTTGTTTCTACCACCAATTGTTATAAATAAAATTATTACAAAAGATGTGACCATTTTTAGATCCATAGGTTTAAGTCCAATATTCATAGCTAAATATATGGTAATTTGATAAATTAGAGTTCCCATAATCACACTACTTGTCTGTTTTATAAACTTTCCACTTCTAATAATGGCTGATCCAATGATTATAGAAGCTATACCTAAAACTAATGTACCTATACCCATAGATATATCTGAAAAGCCTTGATATTGAGCCATCATACTTCCAGAAAAAGCTACAAGTCCATTAGATATCATAAGCCCAAATATCTTTATTTTACCTATTTCTACTCCCAGTGATTTAATCATTTGTGGGTTATCACCCACTCCTTTTAATGCATATCCCAATCCCGTTTTTAAAAACATATCAATGGTAATTTTAAATATTACAACAAAAATTAAAGCTACAATTAAAGGGTTAAAATCGAAAAATATATTTGTATCACTAAAAATAGGAATATTTGCTTTCCCCATAATCCGTAAATTTACAGAATATAAAATTCCCATTACTAAGATACCTGAAAGTAAATTTGATATTTTAAACTTAACATGCAGTACTCCCGTGAGTAACCCAGCTATACATCCTGCAACTAGAGCAAGCACTGAACCTAAAATAGGAGAAATTCCACTTTTTAAGGTTACAGCTATTATTGCTGCTCCCAAGGAAAAACTTCCATCAACTGATAAATCAGGGAAGTCTAAAATTTTATAACTTATATACACCCCCAATACCATAATTGATAAAATTAAACCTTGTACTAGTACTCCTGCTACAACTTCCATAAAAAAAACCTCCTTTTTAAAATTTAGGTAAGATATTTAAAATACAAAAAAAGTCACATGGGAATCCACGTGACTTAGGATAATAATCAAAAAAAGCCACATAGATAATCTATGTGGCTTTTTTCATATTACTAATGAAAAACTTACAATCATAGCCAACATAGATACAAATCATTTGATGCAAGCATCAATGGACCTGTACCTATGCTTAATTTGCAGGTACAAATCCTATCTAAATTGGCTAGTAAAGACAAATTGTATTTTTTGATTTAATAAGTTTTTCATAATTAATCTCTCCTTAAAAAAATATTATATTTATAATATCATTATTTTTCTAAATAATCAAGCTCATTTTTCCTTAAAGAAGAAATGATACAAGATTTTAAAATATTTATATTATACTACTGAACGATTTTCATAATCATTATCCGATAAGTCTTCGTTTTTTTCTGTAATATATTCCTTGCATAGCAAGGCCCTAATATATCCCCTGTCATTAGTGGTAGATTCTATATAGAAACCTCTTCCATAATAAAATCTAATAAGTGAAAACATTCTGGATGCAGTATGAAGATATAAAGATGTAATCCCCAGTTCTTTCATTGAGTTGTCAATTGCATTCATTAATATTTTCCCGATGCCGTTATTTTGATGTGAGGCTGAAACACCAAATCTACTTAAATAAGCAGTTCCATCAGATTTGATTTCAATTCTCACACTACCAATAACTTCTTCGTTATATAAAGCTACAAAAACTTCAGTAGTTTCTATAGCCTTTTTCACTTCCTCATAAGTTTCATTAAGAGGTGCAATAAGTTCTGTAATTGATGCATTTGCAGTATACATCTTAAAAGATTCTCCTGCCAGTATTCGTATTTCTTCAATGTCGCTAGTAAAAGCTTTTCTAACTTCAAAAGACATTTTTTCCATGGATCTACCTCCCCATATCACATTATTTCTGTGAGTAATTATACATACTATTAAATCAAAAAACAACATGTTTTCTGTTAAGTATATGTTAAAAAAACGAGTGTGAATTTTAAAAATTTTCAGAAAAACTCATTGTATATTTAAGGCGCCATGGCAATAATTTCTAAGCCAGTAGTTTCGCCCAGGCTAAACATAATATTCATATTCTGCACTGCCTGACCAGCGGCACCTTTTATTAAATTATCTATAGCAGATATTATAATTACCCGCTTTGTACGTTTATCTACCCTTATTCCAATATGACACAAATTAGAGCCTCTTACCCATCTAGTTTCAGGTAATCCATCAAGAACCTTTATAAAATAATCATCCTTGTAGAAATCTCTATATAAATCTATAAGCTCTTCTGTAGTTAAGTCTTTTGTAAGGGTTCCATAACAGGTTGATAATATCCCACGATTCATTGGTACTAAATGAGGAGTAAAAGTTATCATTACATTTTCAAAAGAGACCCCGCTTAGTTCTTGTTCAATCTCCGGAGTATGTCTATGACTAGCAACTGCATAAGCTTTAATTGATTCATTGCATTCTGTAAAAAGTGAGCCAATGCTTGCAGCTCTACCTGCTCCAGATACTCCAGATTTAGCATCAACTATGATGGAGTTTACGTCTACTAGGTTATTTTTCAGAAGTGGAGTTAAAGCCAAGATAGTAGCTGTAGGAAAACACCCTGGGTTAGCTAATAAATTACATTGCACTATAGCTTCTCTATTTAATTCAGTAAGCCCATAGACAGCTTTCCCGAGAAGTTCGCAACTTTCATGTTTAATCCCATACCACTGCTCATATACTTCCTTAGATTTCAATCTAAAATCAGCACCTAAATCTATTACTTTTACACCTAAAGCTAATGCTTTTTCAGTTATTTCAAAGGCCTTTCCGCTTGGCAATGCAATGAAAAGAACATTTATATTTGATAATTTACTTATAGCTGTTTCCATACTAATGCAGATATCTTCTATATAACCATAGTAATTCTTATAAATTTCATTATAAGGAACATCTGCATAATTATGAGAAGAATAAAATTTCACATCAACCCTTGGATGCTTGTATAAAAGCCACGTTAATTGTTCACCTGCATATCCCGTTGCCCCTATTATGCCAGCTTTAATCATACCAATCACCTCTTTATTTAGATTTATTAATAAAAATGATTATACAACTAATTTATAAATAAATCAATATTTTATTGAATAATTATTCATATCAGTGTATAATTATTCAAATAATCAAAAGTAATAAAAATCAAATAATATGCTTGGGGGCTACAATGGATATAAATAATAACAGTTCAAATATAAAAGACTTTTTGCAAATTAATAAGTATGAGGGTAAGACCTTTGTTATAAAATATGGTGGAAGTATAATGAGCAATGATGCAGCTAAGGAAGCCTTTGTGGAAGATATAGCACTTATGACAAGTGTGGGTATTAAAGTAGTTATAGTACATGGCGGCGGCCCTTTGATTTCTAAGTGGGTTGAAAAAACTGGTGGTGAAAATAAATTCATAAAAGGATTAAGAGTTACAAACCATAATACTATGGAAATTGTAGAAATGGTATTATCAGGAAATGTTAATAAAAGACTATCCTCCATCTTAAGTATAAGAGGATTAAATGCCATAGGTATAAGTGGTAAAGACAGCAATTTAATTGGAGCTAAAAAAAAATTTATCTATGAAAACAACAAAAAAATTGATATAGGCTTTGTTGGAGATGTTGTTAATATCAATACAGAAGTATTATTGAATTTGCTTGAAAATAGTTATATTCCAGTTATTTCTCCTATAGGCGCGGATAAGGGAGGCAATAGTTACAATATAAATGCAGATTATGCTGCAGCTGCTATAAGTGGTGTGTTAAAAGCTGAAAAGTTATTAATTATGACAGATATAGCTGGAGTATATACAGATATAACTGACCCATCAACGCTTCTGTCATCAATCACTGTAGATGAGACCAAGGAATTTATAGAAAGTGGTATTGTTTATGGTGGCATGATTCCTAAGCTAGAGTGTTGTGTTGCTGCAATCAATAGAGGTACTAAAAATGTTCATCTGGTAGATGGAAGAAAAAAACACAGCTTATTATTAAATATAATTAAGAATTGTGGAACTAAAATTATAACAGCGAAAGGGGTAAATAAATGTCAAGAAATTGTATAATGAACACTTACGGGAGATATGATGTTACTTTTGAAAAAGGACTTGGATGCAAGCTTTATGATATAGATGGACGTGAATATATGGATTTTGTCTCAGGAGTTGCGGTAAATTGCCTTGGACATAGCCATCCCGCTATAATAAATGCCCTAACTGTGCAAAGCAGCCAGCTCATTCATGTATCAAATTACTATTGGAATCCTCAAAATATTCTTCTTGCAGAAAAATTAATAGATAATTGTGATCACAGCAAGGTATTCTTTTGTAATAGTGGTACTGAGGCTGTGGAGGCTGCATTAAAGATAGCACGAAAATACGGAACATTAAAAGATACTGAAGATAAAAATGTATTCATATATATGGACAATTCATTTCATGGTAGAACCATGGGTGCACTTTCTGTTACTGGACAGGAGAAATATCAACAAGATTTTCGTCCTTTAGTTGAAGGAGTACGCAAAGTAAATTTCAATGATATCTACGATTTAAAAAAGAATTTTGACGATAGGGTATGCGGCATAATAATAGAACCAATTCAAGGAGAAGGTGGAATAAATATAGCAAACGCAGAGTTTTTAGAGGCGGCGAAAAATCTGTGTGATAAATATGATGCCCTACTAATCTTTGATGAAGTGCAATGCGGCATGGGACGCCTAGGTAGTCTTTTTGCTTACAAGAAATTTTCAGTTATTCCCGATGTAATTTGTATAGCTAAGGCTTTAGGTGGTGGATTCCCAATAGGTGCTACTATTACCAATGAAAAAGCTTCAACGGCTTTTGTACCTGGTGATCACGGATGCACCTTTGGCGGGAACCCCCTTGGATCAGCAGTTGGTGTTGCTGTTTTAACGGAACTAGTAGATGGTGGGGTTATAGATAAAATAGAAGAAAAAAGTATTTATTTAAAGGAAAAATTACTTAAGCTTAAAGAAAAATATGGTGTAATAGATGAGGTAAGAGGTATGGGGCTATTGATTGGCATAAGCCTAAAAACAAGAGCAAAGGACTTCAGTAAATTGTGTTTTGACAAGGGACTGCTTGTGGTTACAGCTGGAGATAATGTGATAAGACTGCTTCCACCACTTAACGTTTCAAAGGCAGAGCTTGATGAGGCTTTAAATATCCTTGAGGTAGTAATATCTGAAATTACCGTTTAATATATTTATTATACAAGGAGGTGTTAGTTTGAATATTAGAGAAGTAATAAATCAAAATATAGATTCTATAAACGAATTAAGAAAAAAGTTGAATGTTAACGCTGAATTATCTTTTGTGGAATTTAATACTCAAAGCATTATTCTTGATTTTCTAAAAGACTTAGATGTAAATACAAAAGTACTAGCTAATACTGGAGTGGCTGCCACCATGAATGCTGGTACCCAGTGTATTGCAGTAAGGGCTGATATGGATGCTTTACCTGTAAATGGTATTACTCATGCCTGTGGACATGATTACCATATGGCTATTGTTTTAGGTACTGCACTGATACTTAAAAAAATAGGTTTTCATAAAGCTGTAAAATTTATTTTTCAGCCTGGTGAGGAGTCAGGAGGTGGAGCTCTTCCAATGATAAACGAAGGTGTACTTGAAAATCCGCAGGTTGTGTATATGATTGGATTTCATGTATGGCCTAATGTGCCCGTAGGAAGCATAGAAGTTGCAAGTGGTGCTTCTATGGCCTCCGTAGATGATTTCCATATAAGTTTCATTGGTAGTGGAGGACACGCAGCCACCCCTCACCTTTGCAAGAATCCAATGTATCCTGCTATGGAGTTTATTCAGAGTATGAATATACAATCTAGAATAGAAAATAATCCCTTAGATTCACATATAATTACTTTTGCGTCTATTCAATGTGGCAACGCACCTAATATAATAGCAGATAAATGTGTGGTTTTAGGCACTGTTAGAACCTTTAATAGTGAGCTTAGAAAGAAGTTATATGAAGATATATTAAAAAATTCAGCTTTATCTTCAGAAAAATATGGATGTACCATAGATGTAAAATATGATTTTCAATATCCCCCTCTAGTAAGCAATGAAGCACTGACTAATAAATTCATTGATTTCACAAAAAAACTAATTGGAGAAGATAAGGTTTTACCACTAGAAAAAACCTTTGCAGCAGAAGATTTTGCATACTTCGCGCAGAAGGTTCCATCAGTTCATTTTAGGCTTGGCATCGCAGATATGGATAAAGGAATTCATCCTCTTCATTCACCTAACTTTGATGCTTCAGAGGAAGCAATTTTAAATGGTATTTATATAATAACAAATTTTATACTTTCTATGGATTACTAAAATTATATATTAATATGAGCTAGTTACAATTTTAATATAGGCTTTTAAGGTTATTAAATAATATATACTATAAAGCACTGCATAAACCAAAATTATAATAATAAGTTCTTTAGTAAAATCAAATGCCATCATTTTCCCAAGTGGAATGGAAGCGACAAGAGTGTTTATTGTTGCCACAATGAAGGGCGCTCCAAATAAAATCATTAGTTCCTTTGAAACAGCCTTTTTTATTTCAGCTTTACTAACCCCTATTTTCCTAAGAATTATAAATTTATTTTTATCCTCCATAGCTTCCATGGACATTTTAAAATATATAATGCTTCCTGTAGCTGTAAGAAATACTAATCCAATAAATAAACCAACAAAAGCCATCATACCCGATAACTTTATACCATCCGTAAAATGTTCATAAAAGGTTAAAAGCTTATTTTCAGAGAGGATCTTACTTTTAAAATCCACAATAAATTTTTGTGAAAGAAAATCATTATTAAGTATATATCCCGTTTTTTTATAGATATTCTCTTTAGAAATTGTACTCTTCATTTTAGAGTATACACTGTCCTTTACAATAAACGTTGGTTTAGAATCATCAAGTGCTATAAAGTATTTCATACCAGTATCGGTTATTTTTAGATTATAGTCACTACCTCCCCCCACTAAATTAACATCTTTACCAATCACTCTTTTATTAGGCTCTAAGGCGGCCATTTGAAAAAAATAGCAACCCCTATCATTTTTTAAATTTATTTTTATATCTGATTTTTCATGACTATTAATCTCATTAAACTTACTTTCGTTTAAAATTAAAAATGTATTACTTCCAAGCAGGTAATCTTTAGATTTTACCCGAAGAAACTCCATAGTGTCCTTATATGCAACGGAAATTTCTTTGTGATTTTTAATAGTATCATCAAAGGTTTTATCTATATTATTATTACCATTTACATATTCTATAGAAAATGGTCTCATATTTCTTGAGTTTTCTTCCACTTTATTAAAAAGTCCAAAGCAGAAAATCATGGCACAAAGTGCTACTGTAGTTGTAACCGCTATAACACTTAGGGTACCTACATTACCTTTATATCTATAGTAAAGTTGTGAAACATGTATGAGTTTTGTTCCTTTAAAGAGACTTTTTTCATTCTTTTTACTAATATATATAATTAAAGAAGTAAAGCTTGTAAAAAATAATATAGTGCCTATAACAACTAACACTACTATTAATGGCGCTATAAGAATATTAGAATCAATCTTTCTAATCGCCATATAATATCCAGAGCCTAAGAAAACTATAGAAAGTATGCCAATTATAAGGGTTAGAAAGGATACTTTTAAACCCTTTTCAGCTTTTTTTGATGAATTAAAAAGATCTATAAGGTTATCCCTGTATATAAGTATAGACCCATGAATATTAATTATTATAAACATAGCCCCAAATACTATAGAGCAAAATTTTAAAGCTTCTAAACTAATCTGAAAAGGCACATCACCTGTAGCCTGTATCATTACATATAATAGCATTACAAAAAATTTATTAAAAATTAGTCCTAGAGCAATTCCGCTACAAAAGGCACCAAATATAGTTATCAGATTTTCAATAGTGTTTAATGTTACGGTCTGTTTTTTAGACATACCTAGCAACATATAGGTTGCAAATTCTTTTTTCCTTGACTTTATAATGAAAGAATTAGAATACCATATAAAAAATGCTGAGAAAGCTGCAATCATGTAGACAGCTATTATAAATATAATCATAAGGCTTTTCATTTCTCCTAATTGTGCTTTTACATCACTATTATTTACAATAGACATAAAAAGATATAATGCAAAAACACTAAAAGTGGAACTTAGAAAAAATGCCCAGTAATTTTTGAAGTTTTTCTTTATATTGCGTGCAGCCATACTAATTAAGGTCATCTGTATCCCCTCCTATGACTGAAAGAATTTTTAATATATTTTGATAGAAATCCTTCCTTGATTTATCCCCTTTATAAATTTCATTGAAAAGTTTACCATCTTTAATAAAAACAATTCGCGTGCAATAAGATGCTGCAAAGGCGTCATGAGTAACCATAAGAATTGTAGCTTTATTTTTATGGTTTAAATTCTCAAGGCAGCCCAGTAGTTCTTTGGAAGCTTTGGAATCTAAAGCGCCTGTAGGTTCATCTGCCAGCACCATAGACGGATTAGTAATCATTGCTCTTGCAGCAGCTGCTCTTTGCTTTTGTCCTCCCGATACCTCATAAGGATATTTACCTAATATATCACTAATACCAAGCTTAATACTTATTTCTTGGACCCTTGTTTTTATAGTATTATAAGGAGTTTTTGAGAGAGCCAAGGGCAGTACAATATTTTCCTTTAGGGTCATAGTATCAAGCAAATTAAAGTCTTGGAAAATAAATCCTAGTTTTTCTCTTCTAAATTTAGATAAATTAGGCTCTTTTAGCTTGGTTATATCATCACCATGAATTATTACACTTCCTGAGGTTGGTTTATCAATAGTTGATATCACATTTAAAAAGGTTGTTTTTCCTGAACCAGATGGTCCCATTATTGCTACAAATTCACCATTTTCTACTTTCAAATTTATATCATCAAGTGCTGTATATTTTACGCCACCAAATTTTGATCCATAAACTTTTCTTAGATTTTCTATCTTTAATACCTCGTTCATTATAAATACCCCCGTTAATATTAATTATTTTGAATATGTTTTACACTCTTAGTATACAAAAAAGCAAAATATACCGCCATTGCCTCGGCTTACATTTTGCTCTTTCACCTTACATTTTTGTAACCTCATAATAATTATTCCATTTTAAAAAATGAATAATTACTTTAGTGCCCTTACCATATTCTGACTCTAGGGTAATATAGTGACCAAGTTTTTTAGCAATCTTTTGCGAAAGGTACATCCCCATTCCACTGGATTTTGTGTTTTCGTTTCTTCCATTAAACCCTGTAAAGGACTTTTTAAACAATCTATTTATATCTTCACTTTTAATTCCTACTCCAGTATCTTCTACTATTAATAAAAATTCTTTTGTAACTTCAATATGTTTAAATATTATACTTCCACCATCACTGGTATATTTTAATGAGTTTGATAGGAGCTGATCAATTATGAAAAGCAACCACTTTTTATCCGTATCTATAATAAGGCTTTCAGGGACTTTGTTTATCAATTTAATATGTTTTTTTATAAATATAATTGAATGTTTTTTAATACTTTCTTTAATTAATTTGTTGATGCTGACTTCTGAAAGAATATAATCCTCAGAAAAATTATTACTTCTTGAATAATAAAGTACCTTTTCAACATAATCCTCAATCTTTTCAAGTTCTTCTTTTAAGGAGGTCGAGGCCACGCCGCCGCTCTCAAGCAATAGCTTTGATGTAGTAATTGGAGTTTTGATTTCATGAACCCAGGCAGTCATAAACTCTGCATTTTCTTTGAAATCTGTTTCCATAACTCTTGTAACTTTCAAGAAATCTTCATAAAGCATCTGAATTATTTCAGCATATACTTCATCTTTATAATCTATTGGTCTAGGCAAAATAGGAGTTTTATCTTCTGAAGCTTTAACAAGTAAAAGCTTTTTAATCTGCTGGGATTTTGCATAATAATCTATACTAATATAAATTATTAACATGAAAAGTGAAACAAATATAATATAAAGAACATTAGAAGTAAGTACCCGGTTTTTTCTGTCAAAACATATAGTTAATAAAATAAAAGCCATGAGCAGAATATAAAATACTAAGAGCTTAAGGTTTTCCTTTAAATATTTAATAAAACTCATTTAATAACATATCCTTGATTTATAATAGTTTTAATAAAATCTATAAGACCAATTTCCTTTAGCTTTTTTCTCAGCCTGTTTATATTAACTGTTAGTGTATTGTCGTCGATGAAGTTTTCATCCTGCCAAAGCTCTTGCATTATATCCTCGCGGCTTACTATGGTTTCATGTTTTTTCATTAATACATATAATATTTTAAATTCATTTTTAGTTAATTCAATTGATTTTTCCTGGAAGTAAAGGTTGTTATCCTTTAGTGATAGCACAACTCCCTTATAATCTATGGTATCCAAACTTGTATCCCCATAGGAATAGGTCCTACGTAAAATTGCATTTATTTTTGCCATAAGTATATCCAAGGAAAAAGGTTTTGTAATGTAATCATCTGCTCCCATATTCACTGCCATAATAACATCCATATTTGTACTTCTAGAAGATAAGAAGATGAGGGGCACCTTAGAAACACTTCTAATCTTATTGCACCAATAAAAACCATCAAAAGCAGGCAAATTTACATCCATTAGAACAAGCTGCGGCTTTATCTGCACAAATTCTTCAAATACATTATTAAAGTTATTAACGACGTAGGCTTCAAAACCCCATTTACAGAGAGACTGCTTTATTATATCTCTAATTTTCTCTTCATCTTCAATTACCAATATTTTATACATAATATCCCCCTAAGTGGTTTTCCAAATTATACTTCCTAGTATTATAGGCTACTTATAATATAACATATTATATAGGAGAAATTAAATCTAAAATCCAATTTTTTCTTATTATAAAGAAAACGCCTCTTAACATTTTGGTACAAATGTTAAGAGGCTACTACTATTTTAAAATATGTTAAAAGAGTTCTATGCTTTGTATACCTGTTGACATAGCCATTTTTCTTAAAGTCTTATTGTACATTATAGAAGATTTCATGTTTTTGAGAATAATATTTCTTCTAAGTCCTCCACATGCTCTAGCATATCTTAATTGAAAGCCGCCTATCCCCTGATTTAAAGCATATGCTGCATCACTAGCACTTTGAAATGCATAACTGAATCCCTCTGCTGAACTTGGACTTATCCAGCCTGCTGCTTCACCTATAAATGCAACTCTATCCTCTCCAGTACAAATATCTTTTATACTTTGTGGACGGAGTATAAATGCACCTTCTCTTTTAGTCCTTTGACCAAAATTAAATCCATATTTTTTTAACTTGCTCTTGAGCAATTCAAATTTCTGCACTGGATCATCTTCTATGGAAAGTGCTGCACCTATAATAAGATTATCGCCCTTGGGAATTGTCCAGGAATAAAAATCTGTTATTTCGGGGTCAAAAATTGCTGAAAAATATGGCAGTGTTTCTTCAACTTCAAACCACTCTTGAATAGATATATATTTCTTTAAATTTCCTTGCACGGGAAATTCCTGTCTACGAACATTTGAGTTTGCTCCATCTGCACCTATAATAAGTTTCACATTTTCACTATATTCCTTACCATTATGCATAAAATTTATTTTATAAAAGTCTTTTTCTTTAATATAATTTTTAAAATAGCAGCCACATCTTAAATCAACCTGATGTGGGATAATGGAAACAAGCCACCTATCAAACTTCTCTCTATCTATGTTTAAATAAAATCTCTGGTAATACTTTTCAATCTTATTGTATAGGTCAATAGTTCTTACTGCAAAAATCTGTGGATCTACCAGTACATCCTTAGGCAATCCCAATCCTAGTTTTGCAAGAATTTTCTGTGCATCAGGAGCCAAAAGTCCCCCACAACATTTCACAGTAGATGTTAAATCTGCTGGCTTGTTCAACTGTCTTTTATCTAAAAGTAGTACTTTATAATTTTTAGCCACAAGTCTTGCAAGAGTTGCTCCTGCTGGACCTGCCCCTATAATTGCAATATCATACATAATCATTTACCTCTCATTATCTATATTTAATCAACGATTATAGCATATCATATTTTTTATTGTTTATCAATATATTTATTGCGTTTATCAATAATTCGCATTGCTATCTCCCTACTCTAACATAATATTAGATAACTCATAAAAAGGTAATTGTAACCTTTCTGTAACCAAAACTTAATCTTATTTTAACTTCCTATCTTAAATATAATGTTAGAATATATTTATAGTACAAACATAATGGGAAGTGAGGATTATACAAATGAAAAAAATAAAGATTACTATTATTTCATTGATTTCAATTATTATATTAGGAGCGGCTGTTTTCTTTGGGTATATATATGTCAACACTAAAGAATGGGCAACCATAGTATATCCTAATACTAAAATTGAGGATATAGATGTTTCAGGAAAAACCTTTGATGAATCAAAGAGGTTAATTACACAAAAATATGGAGATGCAATACTAAAAAAGAATATAACTATAAAAACATCGAATAAGGACTACAATTTGAACTATTCAAAATTAAATGCAAGATATAATATTGAAGATGTAATAAAACAAGCCTTTGATTATGGAAAAAATTTAAACTTATTTGATAAATATAAAATGATAAAAAACCCTGCAGAGCATAAATATAATTTAAAATTCATTTATGATCCAACGCCAATAAAGAAATTTATTTCTACCATAAAGAAGGACGTAGAAATCGGATCAAAAGATGCAAGTATTTCACTAATAAATGATAATTTTCAAATTACTCCCGATAAAAAAGGAATAAAACTTTTAGATAAGGAACTCGAAAAAATTATACTAAGCAAGATAAATGGAGATGTTAATTCTAAGGATATAGTTGAATCTGCACCAACGAAAAAAGTTTTAGCTAATATTACTAGTGGTAAACTTAATACTATTGATACGAAGATTTCTTCTTTTAGTACAAACTATACTTCTTCAGATTCTGCTAGGTCAACCAATATTGAGCTTTCTACAAAAAGTATAAATAGTAAACTTTTAATGCCTGGAGAAACCTTTAGTTTTAACACCACTGTTGGAAATAGTACAACTGACAGAGGATATAAATTAGCTCCAGTAATAGTAGGTAAAAAGGTGGAATTAGCTTCTGGTGGAGGAGTGTGCCAAGTTTCAACTACGCTTTACAATGCTATATTAAGGGCTAACCTATCTTCTGTGGAAAGGTACAAGCATTCCTTACATTCTAGCTATGTTGGTGTAGGTTTGGATGCTACAATTGCTTTTGGGATTCTGGATTACAGATTTAAGAATACGCATTCTTATCCTATATATATAGAAGCTATAACACAAAACAAAAATGTAACATTTAATGTTTACTCGAATTCAAGTCTTAACAATAAAAAATATGAAATTGTTAATGAAGTTGCAGGAAAAAATGTAAAAGTATATAGAGCTACATATGAAAATAGTAAGTTACTGTCAAAAGATTTACTTTATACAGATAGCCTTACATAAGAAAGGTTGATATTATTTAAAACTCAGGGGAATGTAGTTAGATTTATTTACACAAATCTAGCTACATTCCCCTTATGCAAAAAAGAACCATCATTAAAAAATAACGCTATGTTAAACTCATAGTGTTATTTTGTGTGAAGATGAATGATAATTTTTCAAAAGCACCTTAAAATGGAACTTGTTATTAATATAATAACTCCGTTTTTGTTAATTAAATTCCATCTTCAGTCTTAATATACTTTACCCCAGTTGTTTTAACCTTTTTAAATATGCACGTTGAGTTTATACTTGAATTTACTATCACCTCAGCTAATTCTTTTATAGATGTAGTATCATCTTGGAATTTAGCTTCAATTAATGAAACTAAATTGCACCCTGCTATAACTTCCATATTTTCTTTTTCATTAGCAATTAAAGCAGCCGTTTTAAAAGGAGTTCCACCCATTATATCGCAAAAGAATAATATAGATGTATTCATGTTTTTGTTTATTATGTTGTTAAATTTCCCTCTTAATGTTTCATCTGTATCCTCCACTGTGAAATCTATAAAATAAAAATTCTCATTTGCTCCGGCTAAAAGTTCAAAAGCACTTTTCATACCAGTTGCATACTCTCCATGTCCGCTTATTATAATGATTGGTTGTCCCATTAATATACCCTCCTCATTTTTGAAGATGTGACACACTTTAAAGGACTGTCACAAATTTATATGGGCACCATAAGGTGTTTCCTCCAATTATTAATGAATTAAAACACCTTCTACAACCCTATTAACTTCTCCACTCGGGAATGGATTATCAGGTGTACATCCTGTTTTTATCGATGCAAACAATGCAAATATTTGTGCTACTAAAAGTGCACTATATGGTGTAAATGAATCGTCCATTACCTTTTCCATTGAGTTATATATATAAACATCAGCATAGTCCTCCACCTCTAAATAGTATTTATCTGAAACTACTAACAACTTGTGCTTTTTAGATTTTGATAGCTCATTAAGCATATCCACGTCATACTTTCTTGTGTATTCATTATTTGATACAAAGAATAATATAATTGCATTATCAGTAAGTACAGATTTAGGTCCATGTCTGAAACCCATTGGTGTGTCATACCAAGACATTACTTCTCCTCTTGTGAGTTCTATACTTTTAAGTGCTGATTCTCTTGCTACTCCAAATAGATTAGCTGACCCTAAAACAATTAGCCTATTTACAGTTTTCTCGAAGACCTCAGAAATAATGGAATATTTGTTCATTATTATCTCTTTAGCATAACTGGCTATTATGCTTACTTCTTCTTTTAAATCCTTTTCAATGGCAAATATGCTATAAGCAGCTAGCATCATACCAGTTACACTGCTGGTCATTGCAAATCCCTGGTCATTAATCTCATCAAAAACTAAATTTAAAGTTCTCTCATTTTTATATTTCGCTAATTTTCCCAAAGGATTACAGGTTATAATTATATGATATAAATTGTTTATATGCTTCTCTGCTGTTTCGATTGCTGCAATACTTTCTGGACTGTCTCCGGATCTTCCAAATGAAACTAAAACTGTTTTAACATTCCTAACAAAATATTGTGATGGACTGGCAACAATATCTGTTGTATGAATAGACTCTACATCACTAAATTTAAATTCTTTTCTAACTAATGGTGCCAAAGAATCACCAATGAAAGCAGAACTTCCTGCTCCCATAAATATAATTCTCGTTTCACTGTTAAAGGATTTCATAAAGTTTTTAATTTTTTCTCTATTATATAAAACTTTGTCATAAATAGATGCCCACACTTTTGGTTGCCTACTTATTTCATTTGCTGTATAAGTCATGTGCTTTTCTTTAATATCTTCTTGTGTAAACCCAAATATTTTTTCCATTTTACTCCTCCTTTTTTGTTAATTTATATAATCATATTTTTTCAATCACAATCTCTTTCATAATCTTATTTACACTCTGAATCTTTACAAATCCTGTAGCTTGTTCCATTGCATTTGCGCTGCCGCAAGCAGATGCAAATGTAAGAAGCTTTTCAATTGAGTAATTTCTCATAAATCCAACTGCAAATCCGGCTACCATTGAATCCCCAGAGCCTACAGGGTTTATGGCATTTACTTTTGGCAACCTAACTTTGTATATTTTATTGTAAGCTCCTGCAATTAAACCCTCACTTCCTAGAGATACTACTACAAATTTTACACCTTTTTTATTAAGCTTTTTTACTTGCCTTATTATGTCTATTTCATATTCCAAAGCTTCACCAGTAAGTATTCTAAGTTCATCTTTATTTGGCTTTATGAAATATGGCAATGCTTCTATTCCCAGGCTTAAATAACACCCGCTTGAATCCAAAATAAATCTCTTATTTTCTTTCTTTGCTATAGTAATGAGAGTATTATAAATATCATTAGGTACACCTATAGGAACACTTCCCGATGCACATACAATATCACTATTCTTTATAATCTCACTATAGGTTTTTAAAAAGAATTCTAATTCTTCTTTTTTAACCACTGGACCAGGTTCTAATATTTCAGTCTGAATAAAATCTTTATCTATAATGGCAAGGCAGCATCTACTTTCCTCACTTATTTTTGTCATTTTACTTATAATTCTAAGTTTTTCAATAGAGTACTCAATATATCTTCCGTTGTCACCACCAATAAATCCTGCTGCTGTAACTTCTTCTCCTAAAAGCCTTGCAACCTTACTAACATTAATTCCTTTTCCTCCTGGAGTGTTGTTTACTTTTAATGCCCTCATAACAGTACCAGTTTCTAAATTATCTATTAGATATTGTTTATCAATTGCTGCATTTAGTGTTACTGTGGTTATCATGCCTTATTTTCACTTCCACACATTTTAATTTTTTCAATTATTATTTGTTTCATTGCTTTCTTTCCAGGTGTCATATATTTTCTAGGATCATTAGCATCTGGATTTTCAATGAAGTATTTCTTTACTGCATTGGAAAAAGGAATCTTTAAATCTGTAGCTATGTTTACTTTGCATATACCAAGCCCTATAGTCTTAATTATCTTGTCTCCTTGAATATCAGATGCTCCGTGTAACACTAGTGGTACTTTTACTCTTTTACTTATTTCTACTAATCTATCAAAATCAAGTTTTGGGTCTCCATGGTAAAGTCCATGTGCTGTACCTATGGCAACAGCTAAGGAATCTATGCCTGTTCTTTCAGCAAATGACCTGGCGGCTTCTGGGTCTGTATACTGAGCATTTTTACCATCTACAATTAAATAATCTTCCTGACCAGAAAGCAGACCCAGTTCTGCTTCCACGGAAACTCCATTTAGGTGTGAATACTCAACTATTTCTCTCACCTTTGCTATATTTTCTTCAAAATCATCTTTTGAAGCATCTATCATGGCAGAGGTAAATCCCATATCTATATAGTGTTTAATTTCATCTAAATTTTCAAAATGATCCAAATGTAATGCTATTGGAATATCGTACATTTGAGCAGCTGCAGTTACTATAGCAACTAAATATTCTCCACCTGCATAACTAATAGTACTTGGTGTTCCAGCTAAAATTACTGGAGACTTAAGCTCTGATGCAGCTTCTAACACTACTTGTATGGTTTCTAAGTTATGTATGTTAAATGCAGGAACTGCATAATGTTCTCTCTGAGCTTTGACTAACATTCCCTTTGTTGATATAATTTTTTTCATATTTACCCTCCAATAATTGTATGAAAATATTACTGGGCCAAATTAAATACTTTTGTTTTGGCCCAGTAGTTAATTAAATTATAATATTTTTAAAACTCTACCCAGAATTCCTACAATTACTGTTATCACTACAAGCATAACAGGTGAAACCTTTTTCTTTAATAAATAGTACATTAAAAATGTATATGCCAGTGGGAGCATCTTTGGCATAATTTTGTCAAATACATCTGCTTGAATACCTACTTTTGCCTGCCCTGCATGTATTACTGCTTTGATGCTTAATGCAATGTAAGAAGCTATTAAACCTCCAACAACTGTTAACCCAACTATTGAAGCAGCATGGGATACATACTTGGTGCTTTCCTTCAAGGATTTTATAGCTTTTACACCAGTCTTATATCCGTAGTTCATAAGACCAAATCTTAATCCGAAATGTATTGCATTGAACATTATAAGGAACACAAATGGTCCAGCAATATTACCTTCCATTGCCATGGATACTCCAATACCAGCTGTTATTGGTAATAGTGTAAGCCATATAAGAGCATCTCCTATTCCACCAAGAGGTCCCATTGTAGCAACTTTTATACCTCTTATTGTTTCTGGGTCTTCTTTATTCTCTTCCATAGCTAATACTATACCCATTATAAAAGTAACTAGGAATGGATGTGTATTAAAGAATTCCATATGCATTGACATTGATGCAGCTAAATCTTCTTTTTGTTTGTGTATCTTTTTTAGTCCTGGTAGCAGTCCGAATAACCAACCACAAGACTGCATTCTTTCATAGTTGAAGGAAGCTTGAAGAAGTAATGAACGCCAAACTATTTTAACTAAATCTCTTTTAGTAATAACATGTTCAACCCTTTGGTTTTTATATTTTACTACATTAGATTCCATTTGTTCGTGCCTCCTTCTTTGGCTGATTATCTCCCTTTCTTTTTGTTGAATAAAAATCATATAATGCTATTGATGTTCCAAGTATTGCTACTCCTAGTATTTCAAGCTTAAAGTATGCAACTAATACAAACCCAATAAGCAAGAATGGAACATATTCTTTTTTAAGCATTATCTTAAGAAGCATTGCAAAACCTATTGCTGGCATCATTCCGCCTGCAACCTGTAGCCCTCCAATAAGCCATGTTGGAAGTACTTCAACTGCATTCTTTGCAGCCTCCGCTCCAAAGAATATTGGTAGGAATGCAATTATTGCATAGAAGAAAAATAAGAATAATAGCCCAAGATAATTGATTCTTTCGATTCCTTTTGTATTTGCATTAGCTGCATATTCATCAGCTTTATGCATCACAGGAGAAAATGCTGTAAATATCAATGTAATTGCACCTTGTACTGCAACTGCAAATGGAACTGCTATACCTACTGCTACCTTTGGATCCTGCTTTGTAAGTATTGCAAAAGATGTTCCGATAATAGCACCGATAACAACATTTGGAGGTTGTGCTCCTGCCAGTGGTACCATTCCCATCCAAACAAGTTCTAAGGTTGCTCCTGTAATAAGTCCTGTTTTAACGTCACCTAAAATAAGTCCTATAACCATACCGGTTACCAACGGTCTGTGAATATGGAAAAGACCGTCAAACAAGTCAATCCCGGCAATACCTGCCCAGATTGCTACTAATAATGCTTGTACAAACATTCGTTCCCCCCCTAATTAATAATTTTATAATCATTACCATCATTTTTATAATGGTAAGGTTATCAGATTATTTTACAAAGTCCATTATCTTTTTTGCTCTCTCGTCGGGTACTCTTCTAATCTCCATTTTTATGCCATGCTTGTTTAATTCTCTAAATGCTTCCTTATCCGAATCGTCAATGGATACAGTGCTTGTAATCTGCTCCTTCCCTTCACTATAATGCATATTTCCAATGTTTATTTCTTTAATTGGAACTCCGCCTTTTACAAGCCTCAAAGCGTCCTGTGGATTTCGAACTACCAGGAAAATATATTGATTGTCCCCTGCAAAGCCTATTTTGTCTATAGTTTCTTGTATTGTAAAGTAACGAGTACCAACCACATCTGAAACTGCCATGTCCATAAGACTTTGTTGAACTTCATTACCTGCAACTTCATCATTTGCAACAAGTATTAGGTTTGCACCTAAATGACTTGACCAGGTTACAGCTACCTGTCCATGAATTAAACGATTATCAATTCTTGTTAGTAAAATATTCGGCATAATATGACCTCCTAAACATTATTCTTTCTCCTCATAACCTGCATAACACAAAAGCCTGGATAATTATGTTCGTACCACATATTATTTTTATATGTCACCCCTGTTATTTAACTTAAAAAAAATCCTGTTTTATTCCTATACTTAACTTATATGCTAGATTATGATAATAAATACTATCACATTCTTTATTACGTAATTTTTTAACGCCATTTCAGAAGGAAGTTTCCCACTTCTATAAGTGAGGGTAATATGCTATAACAAAAATAAACCTTCAGTGGGAATCTTAACGACGAAAAAAACCACCAAATATATTTCAGCAGTTTTTCTTTAAAAAGCATTAAAAATTCGCCATATCCGGTAGTTAAGTGGTGTTTATTTTAAAAAGATTAGAAATTTATAAGTTCATTATCAATATTCTTTAGTATATCGGCAACTGTTTCACCTAGTTCAAGGTCTTTTGGTATAAGTAATAATGTATCCTTTATTAACTCAAAACAATTCTTTAAATTCTCTTTAGTATCTTTTATACATATAATTGAATCTATCCTCTCTTCTATATTTTGTGGTTTTATCTCTAGATTACTGATTATATATTTTGTCCATTTCCAATCTGGTTCCCACTGTCTATTTATTGCATATAAAATTCTTAAAATCCTTTGAATATCTGGTATCATTCTTTGAAGGAATGGAATTTTATCCCCTCTTTTAGATAGCATTTTTCTAACTTCTATTGCCAAACTCATAGTCCAAGGTTCAATTGTATTTGCTATAATATCTTTCTGAAGTTCATCTGGATAAAGATTTAATTGTCCTTGTAAATCACTTAATATGCCATTACCTCTGATAAAAATTGCATCTTTTAATACTGAAGCAAGAATAAGTTTATCATGGGTAATTACTTTACCTTCCATAATTGAATTTATGTTATCTTTCATGCTACTAATAGTCTGCCATCCTGCTTCAATCCAATAATCTTTATACTTGAATATTATCCAAACTGAGCCATCCCATAATGGTACACCATAGGGATGTATATCTGTTCCTCCAATCTGTTTAATCCAATTAATCATGTTTTCTTCTGATATTAAATTATCTACTAAAAATTCAATTTCAATATCAGAATCTTCATCTGCAAGATTTCTTGAAACAGAACCAACAATAATAATTTCCCTTCCATATTCTATTGAACATTTATTCGCAATTTCTCTCGCTAACTTAATTCTAGTTTCACACTCTTTATTAAATATATCTTTTGACATAATAAGTCCCCCTCTCTCATAGGTTTTTTTATTAAAACAGCATAATTATTATATACTACAAACACACTCAGTTTTTATAATTAGCAAAGTCAACTCCATCTTTCATTTCAACCAACTTCCATTCTAAGTTCGTATACCTTCATTATAGTACAAATTTTATCATAATATCTTTATTTTACCTTTAATATTTCTTTTACTTTTATCTACGATTTAAACTAAACTAGCTCCATCTAAATCACTACTCGAACAAAAAAAGATAGCATATGTTGTCCTGGTTTTTTATTGTGCTGACTGCAGAATTGGTTGCATTTACGTTAACACTGCTGCCTGTTCTGGTGACTGAGTATCGTGGATTGATTACACTAGGGACTTTTTTTGCTTCACTTGTTCTTCTTTTGATGACTTGCTGCATTTATACGCATGAAGACTGGTTCTTTGTGGCATTTATACCGTTACTGTTTGGTATGACGGTTATTTTTTTACCAATTGTGGTAAATCATATATGGCTTCCTGAATTCTTGGCAAATAGAAAAGCACTTCTGTGTTTTATGTTAGATACCTTATATAGTCCATTAATAGGGTGGTACTTGTAACCCTATTATTTTCAAGGGCTAAAGTAAAAAATATTTACTTTAATTACATTATCTCGTTGTGAATCAAACTAAAAAACAATAAAATACTAATTAATATAGTGGGTATTACCTATATTAAGGGGTTGAAACCATGATTAAAAAAGAATTAGATTTTGATGAAGTGTTGCTATACCTTGAAAAACTACCATTTAATAAATTTAAGGAAGTAATGTATCATTATTCAACTCATACAAAGGCAAACTTTGAAAACGAGTTGGAAGATATGATTTCTTTGAATTTTCAACAAAGGATTCAAAAATTAAAAATAAATAATTCTTGCCCCAAATGTAATTCAGTTAGCATTATTAAATATGGTAAAAGAAAAAGAATACAAAGGTATCTATGCAATGATTGTAACACTCGTTTTACACTGTTTACTGGGACTATTTTAGAAAAGACTAAATGGCACTGGGACATCTGGATTGCAGTTTTAAACATGACAATTAATTCGTTCTCCTTAAAAAAGATGGAAGATATATTAATAAAAGATTATGGTTGTTTAGGCATAAACCAAGTTTGCCGAAGAAGATGGAGTTAAAAGTTTTAACAGAAGAGAATATCTTCTTGACCAACCGAAATCAAAATTATATGCAATCTGTAAAAATCACGATATGAAAAAATACAAAAAACTCGCCATATATAGCCTTATAAGTTCCATATTAAAATTACCTGATATTGAAAACATTGTATATGAATTAATTGTTTCAGACAGGCACTATAAGATAGCTAATGAGGATTTGGAGGCTATTAAAAGCAATGCTTTTAATATTCAAACTTGAATATATTTACCATTGTAGGAATATAATAATGTAAATATATACAAAATGTGTTATAATTTCTATATATTTAAGTCGAGATTGTATGAAAAGATGCAACAACAAAAGTTAATATCAAAAGGAGTTGATGAAATATGCCCGACAATAATAACACAAACAAAAATAATAAAAATTATTATCTTAGTTTTGGAATAGGATTTGGATTACTATTTGGGGCTGGATTGGGATTAATATTTAAGAACATAGCTATGGGAGTAGGATTTGGTATGCTCATTGGGATAGGCATAGGTGGAATAATGGATAAACATACAAAAAGTATAAAAAAAGACTTAATTAAAATTATATTAATAACAATTATAGGTGTAATTCTTATATTATTAACACCTAAAACTATTAATTATTTATGGTAAATTAAATATTATTAATATAAATCTACTGCTGAACTTCATTTACTATTGTTCACCTATCTCGTAATTTTATTAATTACTTCGGAATATTCATATAAAGCGTTACAACTACTAAACCTGAATAATCCATAAAATACCGTAATATTCATTAAAGTGTACCCTATAAGATAGACAGTTAATAAAATATCTATCTTATAGGGTTTCTTTATGTATAATAAAACAAAGAGGATAGGGGTGGATAAAATGAGTACTAAGTTATTTACAAAAGAAGAAATGGAAATGTTAGCCGCTAACAAATATGTAAAGCACGTCAGTGCAAAAGGGATTACTTATACAGATGAATTCAGACGTATTTTTATATCAGAGTATGAAAAAGGTAGATTCCCTAGAGCAATATTTGAAGAATGTGGCTTTGTGATAAGCATATTAGGAATAGGACGAGTTGAGTCCTTGAGCAAAGACTGGCGTGCTAAATATAAAAAAAATGGAGTGCTTGGATTGGAGGATACAAGAAGAGGTAGCTCAGGCACATATAGCGATAAAGAACTTTCCATAGAAGAAAAATATGAACATCTTAAAACACGGAACAAATTACTGAAAGCTGAGAATGAACTGTTAAAAAAACTCGATATGCTGGAAAGGGGGATGAGAAGAAAGAAATAGAGTTATC
>NZ_JBOITL010000014.1:0-22731 GCF_050717515.1 Clostridium sp.
GCCACTTGCCACGTGGGTGGCACTAAAAAAACAGCCAATCCAAATGGATTGGCTGTTTTTTTATAGTTTATCGACTTTTAAAAGTACTCAGTATAATTTATTTTTTTAATTCTTTAACTCCAGTGACTTTACTTTTATCATCCATTTTAAATGTAGATTTAGCTTCATCTGTAGTAAAATATACGTTTCCTTCTATCGTAGCGTCTTTTAACTGAAAGTTACTCCCTGAAACATAAAGGTCACCTTTAAAAGTTCCATGTTCTATGCTACCCATAGGACTTTTAAATGTTAACTTTGGCGCAGTCAAAGTAAATCTAGCAGTTACAGCACGCTTTTCATCTTGTGTATATAGAGCTATCTTACGTTGTATAATTTCTTTACCACTATCATCTTTTTTACCGTTTTTAAATTCCCCCTCAACTACAAGATCCTTGTTAATAACTAAATCCTTTAAAGTTGCAATAATCCATGTACCCTTACTGCTTATTCCATTTTCAAAAGCCGCTTCAGTATTTACTAATGATGCTGTTGTTACTACATCAGTTTTTGTTGATGCCGGCGTTACTGTTTCTGTTTTTGCTGGTGCTGGTGCTGCTTCTTTTTTAGTGCCGCATCCTACTAATAAAGTAGCACCTATAGCTAATGATAATATTATTGCTTTAATTTTCATATTAATACCTCCATTGATATTATTTTTTTAAATATGTCATACTATTCAACAAATTCAGTATATCATATGTGATAAAAATATAACAAGATAAATTATGAATATTATGTCGTTATATGTAAGTACAAAATGAACAAAAATATTAAATCCTATTTTAACACTAATTATTTACCTTGTTATTTTTTATTTTTATACTAATTTAAAGTTTAATGATGATAATTATATGGAAAAATCCCAATTAGTAGTTTTCCATTTTAGAATATGACAATATTTGTGCTTTGCTTTTTATTGCAACTACTGTATAATATACGATATTACTTGTATATTATGAATTGATAATATATTCAATTTTTTCAAACACTGAATTCTGCCAATAGGCTACAAATTTAAACATATATCACATCATAGTTTTTAAAATTAAAGGAGGATTGTTAAATGATATCAAAAACTAAAACGCCTAGAGATGCAAAATTATGGGAAGCCCTAATACCGGTTGTTGCTACAATAGCACTTCTAATGTATTGTGTATTACCTGCTTTTAAGGTTAATCAACCAGTTCATGTTCCATTAATTTTTGGAACACTTATAGCTTCAATAATGGCTATTACTAGGCTGGGATATTCTTGGAAGGATATTGAGGAAGGGATCGTAAGTACTATTTCAAGTACTATGCAGGCTATACTTATTTTAGCGATAATAGGCATGATTATAGGTACATGGATTCTTGGTGGTATTGTCCCTACACTTATCTATTACGGATTACAGATATTATCACCATCAATATTTCTAGTTGCAACATGCATACTTTGTGCTATTGTATCAATAGCAACAGGTAGTTCATGGACCACAGCAGGCACTGTAGGCATTGCGCTAATGGGTGTTGCTGCAGGGCTTGGAATACCAGCACCAATGGCAGCAGGTGCAATAATTTCTGGTGCATACTTTGGTGATAAAATGTCACCTTTATCAGATACAACAAACCTAGCACCCGCTATGGCTGGTGCAAATATATTTGACCATATTAAACATATGATCTATACAACTGGAACAAGCTTAGCAATTGCTTTAGTTGGCTATGCAATACTAGGGTTTAAATTTGCAGGCACCAAAATCGATGTATCAAAAATTGATACAATAACGGATTTAATGAGTAAAAACTTTACAATAACACCATTTTTACTAATAATACCAATTATAGTTATAATTATGGTTGCTAAAAAAGTACCTGCTATTCCAGGTCTATTTATAGGTGTTTTACTTGGTGGCATTGCAGCTATGATTACCCAAGGTGCTAGTTTCGCTGATGTTATGAATTCAATGCAAATTGGTGTTGTATCGAAAACTGGAAATGTGGTTTTAGATACACTCCTTACTAGAGGTGGATATCAAAGCATGATGTTTACAATATCTCTAATACTAGCAGCACTTTCTTTTGGTGGTACACTTGAGAAAACTGGAATGCTTGGGACTCTTGCAAACAGCGTTCTAAAATATGCAAATAGTACTGGTTCACTTGTAACAGCTACAATATTCACATCAATATTTTCAAACATACTTGCTGGCGATCAATATCTTTCAATTGTACTTCCTGGCAAAATGTATAAAGACGAATTCCACAAAAGAGGGCTAGCCCCAAGAAACCTTTCAAGATGTCTTGAGGATGCTGGCACCATAACATCTCCACTTGTTCCATGGAATACTTGTGGATTAACTATGTCTACCTCATTGGGAGTTTCAACATGGGCCTATTTCCCTTACTGCTTCTTAAACCTTGTAAATCCATTGGTCTCCATATTCTTTGGATTTACAGGAATTACAATGATGAAGCTTGAGGATGATCCATCAGCTCCTGAATATAAGGGAAGCGCAAAGACTCAAATGTAATGTTTACTTGAAAATTCTATAAAAAAAAATCCTTGTTGATATTTCAACAAGGATTTTTTTTACAGAATTTTCTTATGTCTTTCATTTACAGTGGCAAGTATTTTATCTCTTAATATATCTCCCTTCTCAACAAAAGAAATGAGAACTTTAGAAGCCATATTAAAATTAATATTAAGATTTGTATTTCCCTCATCTTCTGAGATCATTTTTACTATTTCATCAAAGGACTTATTTGATTTTATTCCCCTTACTCTATCCCCATGGCGGTGCTTTTGTCTTTTAAATACATATAGTAATGTAGTATCATCGTCAATTCCATGTACTGCACAAAAGGCAATATCATCAAATTTTATAGTTCTTGTATTAAAGGGTTTATATATACTTATCTTTTGGTCATCTACAGTTATATAGAGTATAATTCCCTTGTAAAATTGCCAAGCAGCAAAAATAAAAATTATTAGCAAAATTGTTTTTAACATAAAATTAGGAATAAAGAATAAACCCACAACTGCTAGTAAAATTGAGATAATAAAACTAATACTAAGCTTTTTTAGAGAATCCGGTTTACCCCTGAACTTTTCCATAATGTCTCCTTTATTTACATAACATTTCCTTTAAAGCGATATCTATGTATAGTTTAAAGGTCTTTTGTATTGATATCCATATTTATTCTTCCATCTTTTATCTCAATTATTCTATCAGTTTTCTCTGCTATTCTTCTATCATGTGTAATAATTATGAAAGTTGTCTTAATTTTTTCATTTATATCCCTAAGTATGGTATATATGCTCTCCGTGGACTTCGAATCCAAGTTTCCCGTAGGCTCATCTGCAAGAATTATTTTAGGGTTATTAATTAAAGCTCTAGCAATAGCAGTTCTTTGTTGCTGTCCTCCCGACATATTAGTTGCCAAATTATCTTTTACATTGTAAATTCCCACTAGGTTCATGAATTCCTCAGCCCTCTCTATGATTTCCTTTGAAGGCTTTGAATTATTCATCATATAGGGAATAAGTATATTTTCTTTGGCAGTAAATTCAGGTAGCAAATAATGGAATTGAAAAACAAAGCCTATAGTTTTATTTCGAAGCGTAGCTAAGGCATTCTTATTCATACTATCTGTTCTTTTCCCATCTATATAAACCTCTCCACTTGTTGGTTTATCTAATGTTCCCATGATATTTAGCAATGTACTTTTACCGCTTCCTGATTGACCTATTATGGAGTTAAAAGAGCCTTCTTCAAAACTTAAATTTGTATCGAATAAAACCTGCGTCTTTACTTCAGACCCATAAATTTTATTTATATCTTTTAATGTAATAATATTAGCCATTCTTAATCACCTCAATTGGTTCTAATTTTGATGAGCTTCTCGCTGGTATAAGAGCAGCTATGGACGCAGAAACTACTGCTATAAGCCCTGATATTGCAATGAATTTATAGTCTAAATAAAGTGGTATTATTGATGTCCCATCGGGGTTCACCGCAAATTTTGTGAAAACCACCATAAGTGTAATTCCAAAAATTATTCCAAGAATTGCCCCTGCTATACCTAATAAAAGCCCTTGATACAAGAAAATTTTGCTTGCATCTCTATCTTTTATACCCATGGCTTTAAGTATTCCAATTTGTTTAGATTTTTGAACTACTGTTACCGCAAGAACGCTTGCAATTCCAAGAGTCACAGAAATAAGCACAAAAACTTGTATCATCAAACTAGAAACACTTTGCCCATTAAGTCCACCAAGTAATTCTTCATTCTGTTCTTTCCAATTTTCAACTTTTATACTAGTATCAGATAATTTATCTTTTACTGTTGTTGCAATTACATCTGCTTTGAATACATCTTTTGAACTTAATTGCATTTCTATAGATGTTATTTTATTACTAAAACCAAATATATCCTGAGAAGTTTCAAGACTTGTTATAATCCATGATTTATTTATGGCTGCTACTTTCAAATCATAGAACCCAGTTACTAAGGATTCTTTAGTCTTCCCATTAGGTGTAATAAGTGAAATTTTATCTCCAATATTTAACTTAAGTTCCGCTTGCAAATTCTTTCCTATCAGTACTTCATATGGATTTTTAGGAATATAACCACTATAAATTTTAGATTTTATATTATATAAATCTACATTAGGATTTAAATTTAATCCTCTTATAAGAATTGGAGCAGTTTTATCACTATATTTTATAAAAGCTGGTGAATCAGCAGAAGGAGATATTTTTTCTATTCTACTGTCTACTGCTTTTATCCGAGATATTTTTTCTATCCAGTTTTCTATAGTCTTATCATCTTTATTTGATGTAATAGTTATTTGCGAAGAATTTCCTATAGTTTTATCTATAAGACTCTTTTGCAGACCCTGAATAAGTGAACCTATAAAAATTTGTACTGAAACTCCAATAGCTATGCCTGTAGCTATTAAAATTGTTTGCCCCTTGCTGGACTTTAAAAATCTTACAGCTATTTTAAATGGTAATTTCATTTTTAATTCTCCTTTTGCAAATTTTTTATGTCATCGAAATTATCTATAACCATATCTGCCTTAGTGTTTTTTAAAGCTGCAGGATTATTTTTAAAAGCATGACCTCCTACTAATATATTTAACTTTTTATCAGTAGAATTTCTTATTTTTTCAATAGTGTCTTTAGCTGATACAAGGTTATAAGAACTTGTCACACTTATAGCTAAATACTTTGGATTCACATAATCTATGACTTTTAAAAACTCATTTTCAGGAGTGTTGCTTCCCACAAAAATAGTTTCATAACCGCATAGTGTAAAAAAATCTGAAACTATCCTTGCACCTATTTCATGATACTCTTCAGATGGACAAATAACAATAACTTTCCCATAGTTTATGTTTTTGTAGTTTTTATTTTTTTCTTTAATAACATAAGGATAGCAACATTCAATAATAGTTCTAATTATTGAGCTTCTAACATGTTCTTTCCATATACACACTTTGCCCTCTTTAACATTACATTTCATATTATTTAGGGACGGCCCTAATATATCAGTATATAAAGAAACAATATCAACTTTTTTTTCTTCTAATAAAGATAATATATAATCCACTGCATTTTCTTTGTCTTCCAGTTCTAGCAAATTTATAAATTTATTATAAATTGATTCCATACAATACCTCTCTTTCTAATAATCTCTTTCTCCAAATAATTCATACTACTAAATTATATATATTTATATACTAGCACATTTTTTATCAGTTTTACAGAATAAAAAAAAATATTTTATTATTGAAAAAAAAGCACTGTAAAAATTTATTTATTTAACTAAATTTTTACAGTGCTTTTATCCTATTTTTAACATTTTCATTCTCCTGAGTCGCTACAATTAACGACTTGGAATCTCGTTAACCCAACGCTACATCCAATATCATCATGATTACAAAACCTAGCATTGCACCGATAGTTGAAATATCTGTTTTTGAATCCTGTTGTGATTCAGGTATTAATTCTTCAACAACTACAAAAATCATAGCTCCTGCTGCAAAGGAAAGTGCATAGGGAAGAATAGGCTTCATAGCCAATACTGCAAAGGCCCCTATAACTCCTGCTATAGGTTCTACTATGCCTGAAGCTTGACCATACATAAAGCTTTTAAAACGAGAGAACCCCTCTCGTCTTAATGGAATAGATACGGCAGCTCCTTCTGGAAAATTTTGAATACCGATTCCAATTGCCAGAGCAATAGCTCCTGCTAAGGAAGCTGAAGGTAAACCAGCTGCTACTGCTCCAAAGGCAACTCCAACTGCAAGGCCTTCTGGTATATTGTGCAAGGTTATAGCTGATACCAATAATACACTTCTTTGCCAGCTAGTTTTAATCCCCTCCGCTTGTTCTATTGGTTGATTAAGATGTAGGTGTGGTAAAATTTTATCCACTGCGAAAAGGAAAGCTCCCCCTGCCAGGAACCCTACCGCAGCAGGTATCCATGGTGGTGTACTTGTTTGCTCCGCCATCTCTATAGCCGGTGCTAATAAGGACCAAAAACTTGCTGCAATCATTACTCCTGCTGCAAAACCAAGCATGCCATTTAGTACCTTTCTATTTATCTCCTTAAAGAAAAATACCAATGATGCTCCTAAAGCAGTTAGACCCCACGTAAATAATGTTGCAAAAAGAGCTTGAATTACGGGATCAAACCCACTAAGCCAGTTTAATATCATAAAAATCCTCCATTCTAAAAACTTATCCGCTGTCATAGTAACTGTGTTAATACACAGTTACACATTTGGGAATTTTCAAATCTTATACATGTATTATAACAACTATGTCTTTGATTAAATATTACTACAGGTTTTCATATTTGTAAATATTTATTATCAACTAATATTTTATATCTCTTCTAATTCAATCTTAAAATTGTAATTTTATTGGTTATATATAGGATAGAGTTGATGAAAAAAAACTACCAAAGTGTGCTTATGCACTTTGGTAGTTTTTACTTATAATATAATTAATATTATTTTTTCATTTTTTATTTATTGTTTTTAAAGAAATCTAATAATATTTCTTTTTCATGGCTAGAAAAATCATACATGTCCAACTCTCTTTCAGTAACCCATTTAACTCCACTAATGTCTTTATGTGGAGTTATATAGTGTTTTACCTTTCCAGTATAAACCGCTAAAGTATCTCCACTGTCTTCATCTAAAACATATTCTTTAAATGTCGTCATATCAAATATAGTACAATTTAAATCTTTATCTATTGCTTTAGCAATACATTGTTCTGACGATTCCTTGCCTTTTATATCTTTACCAAAAATACTCCATACCTTTTGTAATTTTTTTTTACCTCTAGTGGCAATGAGCACAGCATTAAAATCATCACAAATTATTATTGAACATTTTACAACTTTTCCCATATTAGTTTCCCCCTTAAATCATCACCCTTAGGTGCTGCAATGTTAATTTATCCTTTTTCTGATTTTTCTAAAAATTATGTAATCCATAAAAATATTATAAAGTAGATTTAAATAAATAACAAGCAAAACAGAATTTTATAATAATAAATATGAAATCATGTCATAGTGTGGCAGATGGTCATTAAATAATAAAAACCTCCATTTCATTGCAATTGTATGTATACTGTTTTATTTTGTGTCAATAATTGTAATGTGTGAACACACATGAAAGGAATAGGTTAATGAAAAATAATATTAATTTAAATAATGATGATCTAGTTCGCGAATATATAGAAAGAGGCAAAGGACTTTTTAATGATGGAGAAATTGAGAAGGCCTTCAAAGAATTTAATAAAGCCATTTTTTTAAATAATGAATATGCGCAGGCTTATCTAGTGAAAGGTCAAGCTCATATTGATATGTATGAAGTATGCGAAGCTCAAAAATGCATAAAGAAATATCTAGAGTTAGTTCCTGGTGATGCAAAGGGTTACTGGAAGTTAATTGATATCCATGATTTAACTGGTGACTTTGATAAATGCGTTTACTATTGTGAAAAGCTTATTCAAAATGACAGTTCAAATGTAGATATATATTTTAAAAAAGCAGAGTTTTTAGCTCTTCTTAACGATTTTAGAAGTGCTTTAGACTGCTTTGATATTTGCCTAGAACTGTGTCCTGATTTTTATGACGCATTATGTGGCAAAGCTAACATGCTACTAACACTTCGTAATAAAAAAGAAGCTCTAGAAATATATAATAAAGCCATTGAAGTAGACGGAGCCAAAAGTGCTGCCTATTTTGGAACCTCTGAAGTATATATGGCTATGGGGAATATAATAATTGCCTTAAGATTTGCAGAAAAAGCCTATGACATAGAGCCTTATAACGAATGGTATAAATGCCATTATATGCTATTAAAAAATATGAACATAGGTATTAAATAGCAAAAGGCTCCCACTTATAAATTGGGAGCCTTTTGCTATTTACATGTTCTCATTATTAGTTGCATCTTTTTTAAATGATTGTCGTAGTCGGCTACAACAGCCTCTACTTCTTTCATTAGGCTAGGGTCCAAATTCTTATTCTCTTTTATAAATTTTTCTCCTTGAGTTATCCCCATTTCCATAGCAGATGTGGCCTTTTCACACACTTCTAAATCCGTATTTACAGGTATAAGTTTAATTTTTTCAAAAAAATCTGCCATAGTCCCCATTACTCCAAGAGTGTCTGTAGCATTACCACCTATTTTCTCTACCCTATTGGTGATTGCCTCTTCATGTCTTTTAAAAGATTCTATAATTTGGACCAACTCATTTTTAAGCTCTGGACTTTTAGCTTTTTGGAGGTAATCTTTAAATGTAGCTCCTCCCATGTGTATGCCTTTCAAAAATTTATTCATTTCTTTTACATCATTCATAATCTCACCTCAGTTTATTGTGAGCATTTGTTATTTGTATTATACATGATTCCCACTAAATTACCCCTCCAATTACATCAAGCGGATCAGTTTTTCGCAGTTCTTTAATAGGTGCAATTAAACTTAAAATCGATACAAAAGCTGGTATCATTAACGCTACTTCCGCACCAGAAACACTCCATAGTGGAATGAATTTACCATTTGGATAAAGTACAGTTAAGTTTAAAATAAAGGCTACACATGTACTCACTAGTATTCCACCTACATATCCAAGTAAGCATACAGTGGCGTTTTCCTTCCAAAGCTTAAAATAGAGGGTTGGTTTTTTATAACCTATGGCTGATAGTACTCCAAACTCATATTTTCTATTAAGGAAATTAATATAATTCAAATTTCCAAGTGATATACATAGTACAATAATTATTATAATATTAAGCATATAAGCTAAACCATTCACGGAATTAAGAATTTCATCTATTTGTTTTGACATACTGTAATAATCCATAATTACAACATTTTTAGGTGTGTTTTTAGATAAATAGTTAATTAAATTTTTATCCTTTATATCTTTAATGGAAAAAACTATAGAGTGCTTTATTACTGTATCTCTAGGAACATACTGCTTATTATCGCTGATTAATGCAAGCATTACTGGACCATCTGTAATGCCTGACACTTTAAATTTGCCCTTTACTGCGTAACTTGGAGATACCTCTGAACCAATGTAATCTCCTGTTTTTAATTTATTTTGCAGTGCATATTTTTTAGGTATAATAATTTCACTCTTGTCTAACCTTGGAAGACTACCTTCAATTAATTTCACGTTAAGAGTAGTAATAACTTGCGATATATCCTTTTCATAAAAATTCAAGACACTAATACTCATGTCACCAAAAGTATTACTATATTTAAGAGAACCATATTCACTAATTAGAGGGATAATATGACCTACATTATTATCATTAGTTATTCTGCCTAAGTAATCTTTTGGAATAGGCTCTTCATTATTACTAGATACTATTGTATATTTACTAAAAACATTAGTAGCTACTAGCTTTGTCATCTCAATACTGCTTTTAGCCACTAGTGAAAAAGTGTAAATTAGTAGCACACTTACCATCATAGCTATTAGTATTGGCAATGTTTTAGAAATATTGTTCTTAATATAGTTAAAGGTTGATAGCGGATTCATTATATCCCTCCATTCCTCTTTTTTTAATTGAAGTAATAGCTCCATCCCATATATTAATTATATGGTCTGCATTTTCGAGTATGGAAGCATCGTGTGTTACAATGATGACTAAGGCGTTCTCTTTATATTCATCTAATAGCTTCATTACTTCCCTTGCGCTAGAATGATCTAAGGATGCAGTAATCTCATCACCAAAAATTACTTTAGGGTCATTTATAAGTGCTCTAGCAATTGCAGCCTTTTGTCTTTGGCCACCGGACAATTGATGAGGCTTTTTACCCGCTAAATTCTCAATACCAAGCTTTTTCAATAAACCCAAAGCTTTTTCTTTAGCTTTCATACTATTATCATTTATTGGTGTTAATACGTTATCTATTACTGTCATATAATCTATAAGAAAATGTCTTTGGAAAATGAACCCAAAATCTTTACGCCTAAGCTCTGTACTTTTAGAAACGGATAATTCCTTGAATTTCATATCCTTGTAGCTTATGGTGCCTGATGATGGAATTTTAAGTCCTGCTAGAGAATATAACAATGAACTTTTACCGCTACCAGAGGGTCCCATTATTCCTATTAGTCTATTTCCTTCTAATGAAAGATTAATATTTCTTAATGCATAAGTTTGGTCCTCTTTTCCCATATCATATATTAAATTTAGATTTTCTACTTTAAATAACATAATAATTCACTCCTTTTTTATATTCCTTCTATCATAACTATAGGGTCTAGCTTACTTATCATTCTATTTACAGGTATTAAGGTAAATAGGGTTGTAAATAATGGTACATAAAGTGCCATTAAAAGTGCTTTTATAGAAAAGTGTACCGAAACCCCTCCAATTGCTCCAAACCCTCCATCATTAATTAAAACAGATAACAACCATCCAAAAATCAATCCTAGAATAAAGCCTAGTAGATTTACAATAAGCACTTCCCAAAATGCCTTCTCCATTAGCTCCCGCTTGGTATATCCCATGGCATTTAAAATACCCAGTTCTTGTTTTCTGCTGAAAAATTGTACATATTTAGAACTTCCAACGGAAATAACCATTACTATAATAGCAAGTATACAAATCATATCTAATGTGTGCATCATAGATGATCCTTTATTATAAAGTTTAATCATTCCACTTAAAGTCATAACTGAAACTCCCTTTTTAGGAATGCTTAGTAGCAGTTCATCCACCTCTTTTACTTTATTCTCCCTTGGGAAAACTAATATAGATTTTTTCACTATATTTTTATCCTTCGTACTTATTGAGGTTGTATCAGTGTTATAAGGCATAAATGATAAATAACTATCTCCCTCAACTATTCCTACCACAATATACTCACCATTTAAGCTATCATTTTTATGGATTGAATTTCCTATTTTATCTCCAATCTTAGCGTTCTTATTTTTTGACATTCTATAATCTAGTGCCACCTCTTTATGATTTTGTAGTGGTAGCCTTCCTTGCTTTAGTGTTATGTTATGCTTTTTCATAACATATTCTATATTTTCAGGGCTTATACCTAAAATGAAAGCGTCGGTTATAGAGCCAGGTATAACATAGCGTGTTTTATATAAAACAAAGGGGATTATATTTTCTACATTTGGGCTATCTTTAAGGTTGCTAACAATATTTTCCGGAATGGGTTTGTCTTTTTCAATACTTTCTATAGTCATATGATTTTTATATGGACTTACATTTAGATCATACATAGAGTCTCCTATAGATTTTACCACGGTCTGAAAAACATATAAAAATGAAACAGCCACTAATATTGATATAGTAGAGGTAATAAGTTTTTTCTTGTTGTTTTTACTATAGCTTAAAGCTGATAAAGGTTTCATTGTACTATCTCCTTTTAAAACATAAATTTTATAACTTCCTTCTAATAGAATAATACCAATTATTGGAGTAATATAAAAGTAACCCTGGTCACAAATTAAAGTGACCAGGGTTACTTTTTAAATGTATATCTATTCCACAAGTAAGTCCTTAATATATATTGCCGCTGATGTTCTATCAGAAATGCCTATTTTACTATATAAATTACTTACATAGTTTTTTACTGTTCCACCGGATATGTATAACGAAGATGCAATTTGCTTATTTGTAAAACCTTGGGCTAGCATTTTTGCAATTTCAGTTTCTTTTTCTGAAAGCCCAAAGGAACTTAATAATTTAGTTTCATTCTTTTTAATAATATTTTCATCTTCATGCCTGTACTCTTTTACTATTTTACCCGCAAGCACCATAGCAATTTTAGAGGGCAATATGAATGCACCCGTATAAGCATCCTGCACCGCTTTTATAAGCCCATCACCCTCTATATCCTTCAAAATATAGCCAGTGGCACCATTGCTTAAGGCTTTAACAATATATTCTTCATCATCAAAGGTGGTAAGAATAAGTATAACTATATTAGGATAAACTTCCTTTATCAATTTGGTACATTGTACTCCATCCATATTGGGCATTCTTATATCCATTAGTACCACCTGAGGCCTTGTTTCAGAGCATAATTTCAGTGCCTCCACCCCATCCTTTGCAAGCCCCACTACCTCTATATGTTCCTCTAGTTCTAGTATTGTCTTAAGCCCGTCCCTCATAAGGGTTTGATCATCTGCAATTAACACTCTTATCTTATCCATAAAAGCCTCCCCCAAAAATAAAGTATTCAGTATTATTATATTTTTCTGAAAATTATTGCATGCAAGCTTTTGAATAAGGAAGCGTAATGAGTAATTCTAAGCCCTCTCCCACATCAGAATTAATATCAAAGCTTCCTTCTAAGTCATAAACTCTATCTCTCATAGCACGAAGCCCGAAGCCGTAGTTTAATATACCTGCACCTCCGCCGTTGTCTTCAAGAGAAAAACAGATTTCGCCTCCTTTTTTTACAAGTTTAAACAAAAAAGCAGTGCTTTTACCATGGCGAATTCCATTAGTAAGACCCTCTAGTAAAGAGGATATAATTACCTTTTGTGCTTCTTTAGTTAAATTTAATGAAGAATCTATCTCAGATTTTATTGTTACCTCAGAATGTAGCTGTGTATCCTTAATTACCGTTTCTAGTGAAGGATAAAACTCTAATAATTCATTACCTTTTTCAAGCACCCGTACAGAGCCCCTAATATCATTAAGCCCCTTTCTCACTTGGCCTTGCGCTAGGCAAAGTTTTTCTAGCGATAAATTCAAATCCCCCTTCATCAGTCTTTTGCTAGCCTCTATTTCTACTAAAACTGTGGTTAAAGTATGTCCCACTGTATCATGAATTTCCCGTGCTATTTTATTTCTCTCTTTAAGAATAGTCATCATCTCTAATTTTTCATATGCTTCCTTTAGATTCGTATATATACAGTCTTTTTCTAATTTCTCCATAGTTATTTCCTTTAGAGAAATTTCAATTATTTCTGTTTGCTTCAATAAATATCTCACAAGGAAAAATATCAAATAAATCATACAAAATACGGGTAGACTTAAAAGTATTTTCAGAGTGATGATTCTAAGTTCAAAATTCACCATAATACTTAACGTCACGCTGCATAGTACAAAGGAAAAAATCGAAGCAATTATACCCAAGGCTAAGCTAAAATTTAGGACAATATCTTCTAGCATAAAAAAATATAAGCATAGTGATAAATGAGAGTTATCATATAAATTAAGCATATATATAAATATGAAATCTATTATCAACGAAAAACAGCTTAGATCTTTATGATTTTCACTTCCATATATGAAAAACACTCTAATAGTATAAGAGGTCAAAAATAGGAAAGTTAAAGTAACAATCAATAATTGATTTTGGGCGTTATAAATTGCAGTTATTAAAAAGATTCCAGTAAATAATATATAATTAATAATCATTAAAATATCTTTAATCCTATTGCTCACAAAACACCTCACAGTTTTAAAATAATATTAATATGAAAGCCCTTATTCCTTCATTTCAAACAATCCAAATATTTCTTCTTCACTTAAAGCTGCAAAACCTTCACCACTTGATAACTCATCTCCCATAAGTGATGATATAAGCTTTTTCTTCTCTTCTTGAAGTGACAAAATCTTTTCTTCAATGGTACCCTTAGCTATTATTTTTATAACTTTCACCACATTCTTTTGTCCTATTCTATGAGCTCTATCTGTGGCCTGTTCTTCAACTGCTGGATTCCACCAAGGGTCAAAGTGAACTACTACATCTGCCGAAGTTAAATTCAGACCCGTTCCCCCAGCTTTTAAACTTATTAAAAATACAGAGTTTTCACCACAATTAAAGGCTTTTACCAAATTCATTCTCTTCTCTGAAGGCACCGACCCATCTAAGTAACTAAATGATATCCCCTCTGCTATAAGTCTATTTTGTATATTCCTAAGCACAGAAGTAAATTGAGAGAAAACAAGTACTCTATGTTCCTCCTCAATACTCTTATGAAGGAGTTCCACTAAAGCCTCTATTTTTGCGCTGCCTCCACTATAATCATTCATAAGTACTGTTGGATCAAGGCATAATTGTCTTAGTTTTGTTATATAAGAAAGTATCTCAATTTTACTACTTTTGAACTCATCATTTTTTACTTTGTTTTCAATAAGCTCCATGGCATGGTTTGCATAGGTTTTATAAACTTTCTTTTGTTCCTCTTCTAAACTCACCACTAGTTGTTTTTCTATCTTATCAGGTAATTCCTTTAAAACATCTTTTTTCCTCCGTCTTAGAATAAAAGGTTTTATAAGCCTATTTAAATCTTCTAATATCTCCGGACTTTCCTTAAGCTTTTTATGATATCTTACACTAAATCTCTTTTCATCATATAAATATCCTGGCATTATAAAATCAAATATAGACCATAAATCCATAAGAGAATTTTCTATTGGTGTACCAGATAGTGCAAATCTTGTCTTTGCCACTATCTCCTTCACAGCCATTGCATTTTGAGATCTTGGATTTTTTATATTTTGAGCTTCATCTAATATGCAATAATCAAACTCTAAACCTTTATAGCTTTCTGAGTCTCTTTTTAATAAGTTGTATGTAGTTATAATCACATCATAATTTGTTATATTATTTATTATTTCATCTCTGGCATCCTTTAATCCATTAACCGCAGCAACCTTTAAGCTAGGTGCAAACTTTTCAAACTCACTTATCCAGTTATATATTAAGGAGGTAGGAGCTACAATTAAAGTCTTGCTTCCCTCACTGGCTAATATAAAAGTAATAGCTTGAATTGTTTTACCAAGACCCATTTCATCTCCTAAAATTCCACCAAGCCCTAAATAATCCAAGGTTTTAAACCAATTATAACCTATTTTTTGATATTCTCTTAATTTTCCATTAAAACCAATCGGCTCTTCGAAATTCAATTTTTCTATATGCTTGAGTTTGTTTTTTATTTCTTTTAACTCTTTTTTTCCTTTTATATATCTAATTTTGTTTTCCTCTAAATAGCTATCCAGAAAAATGCTCTTGCCTTTTGATATTTCAATATGATTATTGTCACTATCAAAAGGTGTCATAACATCTAAAAGCTTTAAGAATTTATTAAGCTCCAGTTCCTCCAAGTCAAGATACTCACCGCTTTTTAGTTTATAATATTTAAGGCTATTTCTAAAAGCCCTTAATATATTTGTAGTTTCTTCCGGCACAATATCCCCTATTTTGAAATCCATTTCAAAATAATTGTATTTTCCACTTTTAATATTTCCACTAATACCCTTAGTACCCAAAGACTTTATACCTTTAAAGTTTTCAGAGTAATATACTTCTCCTATTTCTTGAAGTCTTTCTATATCACTTTTGAAAAATTTAAATATATAATCTTCTCCCTTTGTGAAATAAAACCTATTCTTTATTTCTTGAAACCCTAATGATTTTAAAACAGCTATAACCTGAGCTTCTTTTTTAGAATCTCTATATATTATTTTTTCGATGCAATCCTCAAAAACATTAAACTCAAAAGTTCCGTACTTTACCTTTAATGTTAGTGTAATATCCTTGCCTTGCTGGTCAAAGTAAAAACTAACCCCACACTTACTCATCACTATTTTATCTTTGATGGACTTTGATAGTGTAACATGAGGGGATAAAAAATTAAGATCTGGAACCAGCCGTCTTAATATATTCTCCTCCTCAAGGTTTGTCATAGTTACCACCCTTGCCTCATTAAAGACTTGAAGGTAAGGATTTATCTTATAACAAAACTCATAATCCGGAAGATATATATTGCTTCCGTATAAAAAAACATCATTTTTAGAGCCTAAAGCCACAGGCATTCCATTGGAAGATTTAAGCACATAATTGTTTTTTATTAGCTTCAAATCAAAATCTAGAGCCGGCGCCTCATATAAAATCTCTGTGTCTACGGGCCTTGAAAAAAAACCTTCATTTAAATAGACCCTATGCTTATTTATAATTTCAAAAAATTCCCGTGTTAAAAATTTAGGAATATTTATGTTTTTCCCATCTATATAACGTTCTTCGCTTCTTTTAACGTACCTTTGGGTGTTTTCCATGGTCTTTAACATTTCAATAAAATCCATAAGCCTTTTATCTTTTGTGCTCAATCTTTGATCTGCTCTATTAAAAGTGAAATTTTTACTATAGTTTATAGGAATATTATTATAATAGGCTAATAAAAAGTGATTGATATCCTTTAAAACGTAAAGATTGTTAGAAGCCATAGAGTTTAATCCTATTTTAAACTCTGCTGTAAGGCTGCTAGTCCACTGATTTTTATTTATGTACACCTCTATTTTAGTTTCATCCTTATGTTTTTCATCCCCTAAAAGCATAGCTAATACATTGCTACTATTTTTAAATGTAGCTTGCCCCACCACATCCCCTTCTTTTAAAAGCGGGTGACTGGCTAAATCCTCTACTGCGCTATAAAAGGTTGCCACTAAATGTTTACAACAATAATTTTCTTTTTTGAACTCATTATTTTCAAAATCAGAGCAGCTACAGAATGTAGTAAATATACTTTTTCTCTCCGTATCCATCTCAATTTTTGTGTGGTATTCATTAAAAAGCTTCTCTGAAATCACATTGCCTTCTATGCATATTAGTTTATCTTCATTTGTAATATCCACAGAAGAAACCAACTCATTATTAAGAACCCTTTGCCCGCTGGCATGATTTTTACCGCTAGTTCCTTCATTAAATATTTGTAATACCATATCTTCTTTCAACATATTTTCTCCCTAGTTTTTTAGAATTTTATAATCTTCTAATTATACCATAAATAAGAATTATTTAAAGTTCACCACACAAAATCTATTAAACATAAAAGAATTAATTATTTCGTAATTATTTCGTAATCTTTTTTTAAAAAAAATAGTATATAATTTATATGTTGGTGCAAAAAAGGTATTTTAAATATTTTTGTAGAATTATGTTAAACGAGGTAATTATATGACAATAAATAGCAAGAAAAAAAGATTAAAAATCATACCTAAATTAATCCTCTTAACTGTATTAATACTATGTTACTTTTCAGTAAAATCATTTTTAAAATATACCAAGGGAAAGGAACTACTAGAAAAAAATTGTATTGTTTTGCAAAAGTTAGAGCAGATAAATATTGCTGATGTTGAGAAGAAAATAACCCAAAATCATAAATTAAATCATGAAAAAAGTGATATTAATTTAACAAAAGCAAGCAATAAAATTTACTTTGAAAAATCTGTTTTTATGGGAGATTCTATAACTGAAGCCTTGGACTTTTATAATATAGTAAATAAATCTTCTGTCTTAGCTAAAAAAGGACTAAATGTTGTAACCGCAAAGGAGGAAGTAAGCGCATTGTTCAGCATTAATCCCAAAAGAATATTTATACTTTATGGTATGAATGACTTAAGTTTGTTTGAAAACCCTGATGATTTTAAAAATAACTACATTAAACTTATACAAGATATAAAAAAAACATTTCCTAGTACAGAAATATACCTTCAATCTTTAACGCCTGTACAAGCTAAGGTGCAAGATAAAGATAAAAATTTTTCACAAGATAGAATCGATAAATTCGTGGAAAAAGTTATTGAAGTTTCTAAGGAAGAAAATGTGCACTACATAGATATACGCTCTGTTGCTCGTGGTATAGAAGATATATACGAACCAGATGGTATGCATTTTACTATGAAATATTATGGGTTATGGTTAGATTATTTAAGAACTCAATTAAAGAATTAATATTAATTATATAAGGATGATAAATATGAAGCTACAAATGAAAATAACAAAGAAGATATGGATTTTATGTTTAGCTACTTCTATGGGAGCAATGTTTCAAGGCTGTTCTCTAATTCAAACCAAAAATCCTGAAATACCTGAGATAATAGCAAGTGTTCAGAAGGTTTCAGATTTGTCACCAATGGAAAAAGGTAATAAAACTAAGCTTAGAAAACTTTATTCTATAAGTACCACCGGATTAGAGGATTTTGCATTATATGCACCAAAGAACAATATGGAAGCAAATGAAATACTAATATTAAAGGTTAAAAATCAAGATGATATAGATGGTTTATTAGAAAACATTGAAAGCAGAATTGAGAAACAATCTAGTAGCTTTAAAGATTATAGTCCAGATCAATATGAACTTTTGGAAAATCATAATTTAGAGGTGAAAGGAAAATATATAATATTAAATGTATCAAAAGATGTAGATAAAATAACAAACGCCATTAATGAAAGCTTCAAATAAAATGGCGACATGAATCGGAGTGGCTATAATTGGTTTTTAGTAGTTTAATATTTATTTTTATATTTTTACCACTTACATTTACAGTATATTATTTTTCCCCAAAGAAAATAAGAAATTTTACTCTTTTAGTTGTAAGCCTTATATTTTATGGCTGGGGAGAGCCCCTATACATAAGCCTTATGGTTTTTAGTATAATATTTGATTATATAAGCACTTTGCTCATAAATAAACATAGAAAACGTAAGAAGCTTTCAAAGCTAATATTTATAAATACCCTGGCTGTTAATTTAGGAATATTAGCTTTTTTCAAATATTTTAGTTTCCTAGTAGATAATATGAATGCATTATTTGGATTAGATATAATTGTCCAAAAGCTTCCTTTACCAGTTGGGATATCATTTTATACATTCCAGATTATATCCTATGTAGTAGATGTGTACTTAAATAAAGTAAAGGTTCAAAAGAACATTATAGATTTTGGGGCATATGTAACTATGTTTCCACAGTTAGTTGCAGGCCCAATAGTGCAATACAGCGATATATTCATCCAATTAAAAAATAGAAAAGAAAATATCAATCAATTTTCTGAAGGTATAGAGAGATTTATACTAGGTCTTGGAAAGAAGGTATTGATTGCTAACAACATAGGAATGGTTTGGACAATTATAAAAACCACGGAGATTTCAAGTATATCAGTTTTATCCTCTTGGCTTGGAATAGTAGCCTTTACATTTCAAATCTATTTTGATTTTAGTGGATATTCAGATATGGCAATAGGACTTGGAAAAATGTTTGGATTTGAATTTATTGAAAACTTTAACTATCCATACATATCAAGAAGTGTATCTGAATTTTGGAGAAGATGGCACATCTCCCTGGGAAGTTGGTTTAGAGAATACCTTTATATTCCTTTAGGTGGTAACAGGGTTCCATTAATAAAGCAGCTACGGAACTTATTTATAGTATGGTTTGCAACGGGATTATGGCATGGTGCAAGTTGGAATTTTATATTTTGGGGACTATATTTTGGATTTTTTATATTTTCCGAAAAAATCCTTCTAGGAAAGCTTTTAGAAAAACTTCCAAGGTGCATTTCAAATTTATATACCATGATAATTGTTATAGTAGGATGGGTATTTTTCGATATGAATAAATTAAGTGATGCACTAAATTATATAAAAGTAATGTTTGGACTTAGCGGAAATGCTTTTAGTGATAATACCGCTATATATTATTTTTATACAAACTTCATTATATTTGTAGTAGCAGTACTTTGCGCAACCCCAGTTATGAATAATTTTGATAAAAATATTAAAAGCCGCTTTAACGCAAGAGGTGCCATAATCATAGCTTTCAGTCGTATTTTAATACTATTTTTATCTACGGCATACCTTGTAAACCAAAGCTTTAACCCATTCTTATACTTTAGATTTTAGATACGAAAAGGTGATAATAAATATGGAATTTAATTATAATAGAAAAAAATATAATAGGATATATATAAAATCCCTTACTTTAATATTTTTATTATTTATATTTAGTGTAATGATATTAAATATTATAGTTCCCAGCAAAGATTTTTCTGATGAGGAGAATAGAAAGCTTAAAAATAAGCCTAAATTTACGATAAATAATTTGTTACATAACAGATTTACTTCAAAATATGAAAAGTACATTTCAGATCAATTTATACTTAGAAACTTTTGGATAAATGTAAAATCAAAAGCAGAGATACTTACTGGAAAAAAAGAAAATAATGATATATATTTAGGAGATGATAACTACTTAGTAGCTAAGTTCAAAAGACCTTCTAAAGAAAATCTTGCTGAAAAACTAAAAGCTATAAATACTTTCAGTCATGACAACAAAGAATTATCTAAGTATATTATGTTAGTTCCTAACAAAGTAGAGGTTTTAAAAGATAAATTACCTGCCTTTGCTCCAGTAGAAAACCAACTCCAATATATAAATAAATTTTATTCTGGATTAGATAAAGATATAAAATCAATAAATGTTTTTGATACCTTAAATGAAAACAAGGACAAATACATATATTATAAAACTGACCACCATTGGACAACAGACGGAGCATATTATGCATACTTAGAATTTTGCAAAAGTTCCGGAATAACACCAAAAGATGTAAGTAATTATGATATTAATGAAGTTAACAATAAATTTTATGGAACACTTTACTCAAGAGCTGGAGTTAAAAATATAGATAGTGACATAATTAATGTATATTTACCAAAAACTCCTGAAGACATATTAGTAAATTACATCGATGAGAAAAAAAAGAGTGCCAGTTTGTTTAATTCCAGTAGTTTAAATACCAAAGATAAGTACTCTGTATTTTTGGGTGGAAATCATCCTATTATAAAGACAAGCACTATGAATCTTAACAATAAGAATCTTTTAGTCATAAAGGATTCTTATGCAAACTGTTTTATACCATTTTTAACTTCTCATTTTAGTGAAATAATAGTTGTGGATTTAAGATATTTTTCAGATGATGTAAGCACTTTAATAAAAGACTATAATATCACAGATGTTTTAATGCTTTATAACACAAATACTTTTTTTGAAGATGACTCAATACTTAATATTAGCAACTATGAATAATGTAATCTCCCCCAATCAATATTATAGATAAGATGTTTAAAAGCAGTAGATTTCTACTGCTTTTTCAAATACTACAACATACCCACGAGTAGCTGACCCAAAGTATTTGCAAAATTTAAATTTTCTAATTTAAATTCCTTAACTTTAATAGGAACAGTTAAATAAAGTATCCCACGAACAATTCCTGATTTAATTATGGGAATAGCTAAAACAGAATTCCAATTTGGCATTCCAGTTACTAAATCGTAATCTATTATAGAATCCCAATCTATTATACATTTGCCTTGCTTATCTTTAATAACAGAATCGATTATATCTCCACTATAGCCTTTAACTCCAATCCAATTTTCCTTATAGATCCTTCGCCCAAATTTTTCAGTAATTTCATTTTTATTTACTATAAACAACATACCATTTTGCGCTTCAGTGGTTTCAATTATTCTTCCAAGCGCATTGAATATTTTGGTTTCAAAATCACAATCGTCCTTAATAATTTGGATTAACTCCACCATAGCTAATACATTTCTTGAATCTTGAACTACATTTCCTGACACTATTCCTGATAGTTTATCACTACCCTTTACAATGCCATAAAACTTATCTTCCCAGATTTGGCACCTGTTTTTACCATTTGCTTTCGCTACATATAGTGCTTGGTCAGCTTTTTCTACCAATTCTTGCTTCCACTTTCCGTGGTTTGGATAAGTAGCAATACCAACACTTACAGTTAACTCTCTCTTAGAGCCTAGTATTTTCTTATTTTCAATGTTTTGTCTTATTCTTTCTGCAATGCCACTAGCGACCGTAGTATCCGTACCAGGTAAAATAACAATAAATTCTTCCCCACCATATCGTCCACATACATCTATCTTTCTAATTGATTCCATAACGGTTTTGCTAACATCTTGCAGCACTTGATCCCCAGTTTGATGACCGAACCTATCGTTAACACCTTTAAAATCATCCAAATCGTACATGATAATTGAGAATACTCCTAAAGATTCATTAGCCTTTTCAACATTTTCAGATAGTGCTTCCTCCAAAAAGCGCCTTGTAAGTGTCCCTGTGAGTTTGTCAATGGAAGAACTGATTTGGAGTAAATAATTTTCCATTACAAAACTTATAAATGAGGTTAAGTCTAAACATTTATTCAAGCTTTCCTCATTAAAATTATTTAGCACTCTGTCAGACTCCATAGTCACGGTAGACGCACTGGTTACCCAGTGCACCCCGTACAGATCCCGGCGTGCGGAACTACCGCACCGGGCTCTTCAAATATATTCGCTTCCGTAATCAATCAAAACAGATTTTAAATCTCATTT
>NZ_JBOITL010000015.1:0-22682 GCF_050717515.1 Clostridium sp.
TTTTACTTTACCTAGTTTAGGTAATTGAACTAAATTGTTATGAAATAAAACCTTGATATTGTTATTTGTAAAGTTAGTAGTGTAAGAATAATTATGATCATGTTTTGATTTGAATTTAGGAAAACCAGTATGTTCTATAAAAAATTTCTGATAAGCATTATCTAAATTATAAATAGAATTAGTTAAAGCAAATTTATCTACCTCTTTAAGCCAAAGGTATTCTTTTTTTAATTCTCTATTGCAGTAATTGTTGCAGTCAGTTTTTGATAAACTCTTTTTAACAGTTTCATATAATTCTATTTTTTTAGCTAATATTTTATTATAAATAAACCTTACGCAACCAAATGTCTTAGCTAATTGTGTTTCTTGTTCCACTGTTGGGTAAATACAATATTTAAATCCTTTTACCATAGATAAATTCACCTACCTTTCTACTTTTATTTTTTGCTATTAATATAATTTTCATACTAGCAGTTATAACTTTATATCTATATTTAACACACCAATCAATATGCTATTCTATTGAATAAACATAGCCACTTCCATAATATACTTGAGCCATTACTTTCACCTCTAAATATAAATTAACAATATGCAAGTCGACCTAACTCATGGCTGAAGCCACAAGAGTGCGGTCGAAGCCTTTCAATTAATACATTTAGTTAAGACTAACTATCTTCATGATTTTATCTCCTTTTTAATATTTATTTTTATAAGCTAGACTTTATTATTTGTATTTAATTTAGCATTAACTTGTACATTTATCAATATTTCTTATTTATTAGGCCACTGCCCTTATATATGTTTCTATACTAAAAAACCAAATTTTAAAATTAGGAAAGTTTTCTTATAAAAACTCTTTCTATTGTATGCCCTATACAATGAATGTGATAATAAGATTGAGTAGTTTATATATAAAGAAACTCGTTCTATGAATCCATTTTTCGTAAAATATTATATAGAAAGAAGTGATTATAATTATCTATAAAACTGATATTAATTTAAGAAAACAATTGTTTTCTATGTTCGGAAATACAAATAACACTATTATTCTTTCATGTCTTCAAGGGCATATGGGAACTGCTTGGGTTGACAATCTCACAAACCCTACAGTTGCACAAGTTTCAGTAGGTATTTTTGTATTTTACGCTGGGAATCCCTATGCAAAGGCTACAGAAGAGTTACTACTTAATCTTCCTGAGGATATTTTAGTAATTGTTAATAATGATGAATGGAAAAATCGTATAGAAACTTTTTATAGTGGTTCTATAGAAAAATTCCAACGCTATGCATTCAAAAAGAATCCTGAACATCTAAATCATAATCATATACAATCCTTTTTATCAAGACTACCAGAAGGATACGAGCTTAAAAAAATAGATACATCCTTAGCACAGGATCCATCATTCCAAGCACTCTCAGAAGATTTTACAAGCCAGTATATATCCATAGATGATTATATGAATAAAGGCGTAGGGTTTTGTATTTTGCATAAGAGACAAGTTGTATGTGGTGCATCATCATATAGTGTTTATGATGATGGAATTGAGCTTGAAATTGATACGCATCCTGATCATAGAAGAAAAGGACTCGCAACTATAGCAACTTCTGCTTTGATTTTAGATTGTCTTCACAGAGGAAAATATCCTAGCTATGATGCGGCTAACCTTGAATCTGTGGCTTTAGCCCAAAAACTTGGCTATGTATTAGAGGAGCCTTATGACACATACTATATTCATTCCAAAGAGGACTAAAATAATTATATTCAAACTTTCATTGTAATTAAATTACATGGTATAATTATGAAATACATCTTATAAAAAAATGATAGGGTTATTTGTGGATATCTTTACTAATCAATAAACAAGGGGGAAAAGTAAATGCAAAGCATAAATCAACTAAAACAGCAGTTACTAGATATTAGAGACAATAACTGGAGTATTCCAAGTAGTACAAATAAATATGACCTAGCCCTAGAGATGCTAGAAAATATAGGTTCAATAGATCCTGAGCTTAGAGATGAACTTATTTTAGAACTTCTTTATAGCATGATTTCAGAAAATCATTTAACAGATGACGAAGTAAAAAATTTATTGGAACTATCATTAAGTGATAAACATTTATTTTACAATATTGGCAATACCGAAGATGATTCTGTTTTTAACAGAACCTTTACTTTATTAATTATACAAGGAATACTATCCCGTCATAATGAAAGTGAAAACAATCTTTTTACAGAAGAACAAATAAAAAGAATTTATACATCGGTAATCGCATATACAAAGCAAGAAAAAGATACAAGAGGTTATGTAGAAATCAAGGGTTGGGCACATTCAACTGCTCATACCGGTGATGTACTTAGTGAAATTGCACAATGCACTGAAATTAAAAAACCAGAATTAATAGAGATATTAAAAGCAATAAAAGAGAAAGTATGTATAACCCATTATGCATATATAAATTGTGAGGACGAACGCCTCATAGGTGCCGTTACCAACGTATTTGAGAGAGAAATCCTTAATGACGAAGAATTTTTAAGCTGGATAAAAAGCTTTGAAAACATTGAAATGACTGGCAAATACCCTGAAGATCACAATCTAACAAGTAATCGCAAAAACTTTTTATCAGCACTATATTTTAGACTTAAAAGAAGAAATGAGAAAAAATCATTTATGGATACAATAGAGCAGGTATTAAATAATACAACTCCAAACCATTTTAAATAGCAACTACCTTAGACTCTTTCGTATCAGTTAAGTTAACATTAACTGATACGAAAATGCTATTTACTCCAATTAACCTCATAACTTCCACGAGTTTTGTACCCCTTAACAATAATTGTATATTCTCCATCTGATTCCGCTTTTATGTCTTCATTCCCATCAGTATTGCTATCAAGTGTTTTTACAATTTTTTTATTATTATCAAGTATACTTATAACTAATTTACCTTCCTTTACCTTACTTACGAAGTCAATCTTTAGCGTTTCCCCTTCTTTTAGAGATATTTTACGAGTATCCGTCCCATTAAAATATCTATAAGAAACTTTCATTCTACTTGCAGAACTCTTTTCTACACTCATAATTGTGAAATTAGTACCACGCGAAAATTTCATTATAGAAATACTAATAATTATGCTTAGTATTATACAAACAATAGTGAATCCGGCAATAGTCTTTGACTTACTTTTCATAACAATCCCTCCCCCTTTAATCTTTTACAAAATAAGCATTTCATTTTAACTTCTCATTACAGTTAGGGCAGAAATTCCAGTCCTTTTCAACCATATTTCCACAATTGACGCATTGCTTCTTTGTATTATCTCCACAATAGGGACAACTTTTAAGATTTATATCTAACGCTTTCCCACAGTTCTTACATTTTCTCTTCCCAGAACGATTTATAATTAAATAAATTATAAGAGGGACAGGGAAGCTTATCAGCGATAAAATTGACCATAACCAAACATATTCATCGCCTCTTCGCTTTCCATCTAAATATATCCAAAAAGCTTGCCCAAGGTATATGAATAAAAAAATAAAAATTATTGGAAAAATGATCAAAACACCTTTCATACTAACTCCTCCTATACAAATTTATTTTAAGCAAGGGTAAAAATATAATTGTTATAATCCAAGATAGGATTATTTGTATTATTAAAAATATCTTTATTCCCAAAGTTAATAATACTATATAATTCATTGCTACTATTATAAATGTCAGCATAAGCATAGCAATGTTATTTAACCTTATTCCTCGTTTCTCTTTTATACTTTCACCATTTTCAATAATGGAGAGAGTATCAATTTCTTTTATTAATCCTAGTGCTTCTAAAAATTCATCTTTTAAAATATCTTCTTTCATCATATTACCTCCTTAAGAACTTTTCTTAGTGAGCTTATACAGTTACTTATACGAGATTTCACCGTACCTTGTGGACAATCCATTATTTTCGATATTTCCTCTAAACTATATCCATAATAATGTTTTAATATAAAAGAGGTTCTTTTGTTATATGACATTTTTCTTAATTGTTCAATAGCTTCTGTATACTGTAAACTTATCATAACTTTTTCTTCCATATTCTCACAGCATTCTATAGAAATAACATCTTGCCTAAACTCTATATTTTTATTTTTCTTCATATAATCCTTATAAAGGTTAATACTGATTTTTATAAGCCAGGTGGAAAATTTACAGTCACAATTAAACTTTTTAATATTGAGCACTGCCTTTAAAAATGTTTCTTGCGTTATATCCTGTGCAAGCGATTCATTAGTTGTCATTTTGATTACGAAGCCAAAAATCATTTTATAATTTAATTGGAATAAAATATTCAATGAATTTTTGTTTCCATCCTTAGCACGTTGAACTAGTTCTTTTTCATCCAACTACTACCCCGCCTTTCTTAAAAAAAATCAGTACTCTACTAATAATTTACTTCCTTATTGAATTCAATAATTGCTAAAATGTTATTTGAATTTCCAAGTTATCCTGTATATCTTTTACAATAAAATAATTATTATCTAAATTCAACAATTAGACGACTGAAACAGAAAAAAGTTCATTTTATTTTTATCCTAAATATTTCTAAAATAGTAAAGTTCTCCTTCTTAAATCGTTAATAATGCACATTCGCTCATAATTTCATGGCCTTTTTCTGTTAGATGAATCCCATCAATGTACAATTGTTTTGGGTATAAAGTTTTTTTAGCAGTTTCTAAAGCATTATAAAAATCTATAAACAAAACATGTTCTTCATTGCAATAATTTAATACCCACTGCCTATACAATTTGATCTTTTCATTTACTTTTAGATAGTCCACATCAATACTCCAATGTTCAAGTGCTAAATCTTTGTCTATTAGGGTTTGTATGCCTATAATAGGTATTATTCCATATTCTTTTGCTTCCGTAATTAGGCGGCCTATTTTCGCTTCAACTCTACTCACCGTATATCCCTTTAAAAAATCATTACTACCACCCATTATAATTACATGACTTGGAGTTTTTTCTACTATATCAATATAATGCCTAGAAATCATAGCAGCAGTTGTTTCACCATTAACACCTTGATTTATAACTTCTACATCTAATTTTCTTCTAATTAAATCTACCCAACATTTCCCTCTCATAATCCCATATCCATAGGTTAAGCTATCGCCGAAACATACCAATTTCATAAATTTTGTTCAGTCCTTTCTAAATCATATTTAAATTTAATATTTATAATATATAAAACCATAATTTATGATTCCGTTATATTTTCATATATAAGTATAACATTAAATCCATTGACAATAAGTTGAAAATGCGATATCGTATATATATGGTATACACGATATTGCATTTTATATACGCTAGCTGAAAAGAGGTGAATTAATGAATATTACTATAGATTATACAAGTGACTTACCTATGTATGAACAGATAAAGGCTTGTATCAAATCAAATATACTTTGCGGAAAACTTCAAGCAAGCGACACGCTTCCATCAGTTAGACAGCTAGCTAAGGAATTGAATGTCAGCACTATTACTACAAAAAGGTCATATACGGATTTAGAACATGAAGGCCTTATATATACCGTATCTGGCAAGGGAACTTTTGTAAACACTGTAGATTTATCAAAGTTATTAGTAGAAAGAAAAGATAAATTAATTATAAAATTTAAGAATATGACTGATGAACTAATAGAAGCGGGTATAACTAAAGAAACTCTTATCAAAATAATTGAGACTATATAGGGGGTAATAAAAATGGATAATATATTAGAAGTTTTAAATTTAAATAAAAATTTTAGGGATTTTAATTTACACAATGTAACCTTTACCCTTAAAAAAGGATGCATTATGGGATTTATAGGACAAAATGGTGCAGGAAAAACTACTACTATTAAATTAATATTAAATGCAATAGGGAAATCCTCAGGACAAATCAAAATTTTTGGGAAAGATAATGTGGTTGAAGAGATATTTGTAAAGTCCCAGATTGGGTATGTCCCAGATGAAGATTATTTTATGAGTAGCTCTACTATACAAAATCATGCAGACGCACTACAAGTATTTTATGATAATTGGAGTGAAGATATTTTCAATAACTATATTTCTAAATGGAAAATCCCTTTGCAACAGAAAATAGGTGAGTTTTCTAAGGGTATGAAAACAAAAGCAATGTTCGCTCTTGCCTTCGCACATAAGCCAAACCTATTAATTCTAGATGAACCTACCGCAGGACTTGATCCTGTTGCAAGAATTGAGATTTTAGATATACTTCGTGAGTTTGTGTCTGATGGAGAAAAATCAGTATTTTTTTCAACACATATTACCTCAGATTTAGATAAAATAGCCGATTATATAACTTTAATTCATGATGGTAAAATAATAGAAAGCCTTTCAATTGATAAACTTGAAGAAAAATATATTGTATTAACTGGTGGCATAGAAGAGCTAAAGGGACTTGAAGATCAGTTTATTGGAATTAGAAAAGGTGAGATTACTTTTGAGGGTTTGATATTAAGAGAAAAAGCTAATGAATATTTTAAAGATATCAAAGGTGCTAACCCTAGTGTTGAAAATCTATTAACCTTTAGTATTTGGGGGTATAGTAGTTATGAAAAGAATTCTTAAGATAATTGAAGCTCACTGGTTTCTAGATCCAAGCGGCTCTAATTGGTTAATACCTGCATCTATCATTATTACAGGACTAATATCAATAACGATATGTACTGAAACAACAAAGACTGTACACAATTATATATGTAGCGGAACAACAATAGGGTTCAGTGCCATAGTTCTTAAGGTACTAAATTTAATGATTTTATCTTGTGTATCTCTTTTTAACGCTCAACGTGTTTCTACGCGAAAAGGAAAAGTCACTGTTAATATGAATGATTTTCTAATACAGGCGCCAATATTAAAAAAAGATTTATTTAATGCCAAATTCATCATTTTTCAAGTGGTAAGTATCCCCCTTTTTATTGTAGTAATATATTTTATAAGATTAAATGTTTTTATCAGCACAAGTGAGCTTATATCAGCATATTCAGGATTTCTAGTATTAATCTATTGTATATGGACTATGACTTTGAGTATTTCAATAGGATTTTCATCGATGTCTGCTAAAAAATATAAGGTCTTTAGGTATTTATTTCCTGTATTATTGTTATTATCAATGGTATTTGCAATTTATTTATCAAATATCCCCTATGTGCAACCAGGCACTTTAGTAAGCCAGCAAAATATGTTCAGTGGTTTAGGACCAAGGTTTATTCCTATATTAAAAGCTTGTAGCCATATCGGTGGTGTTTCAGGGTTAATTGTTATACTTATTTCATCTATAATTAGTTATTATTTAAGTTGTAAGTTACCTTTAAAAATCTCCCAGGAGGTGGGTAATTGAAATGAAAGAATTACTATTAAACTATGTTAAAATGCTTAAAGCTGGGTTCTTTTATAAAACCTTTTTATATGCATTGCTTTTAATTAGCCCCTCAGTAGTAAAGGCTTTCTCTTCTGTGCGAAGTGACTTTTATGAAATATTTTTTGTAATCATAGTAGGCTTTATTATTGTATCCTTGGGTATGAATGAAATATCAGAAAAAAAATATATTTTCTGTTTGACCCTTCCGATAAAAACTAAAGATATTATAAAAATGGCATATTTTCATACCTATATAATTTATATTTTAGGTTTCATTGGTACTATTTTTGTATCAATTTTTAGTCATCAGGAATTGCCTAAGTTGTACTTATTATTTATTGTGCTTTATCTTTTATGTACAAACTTACTTTATCCAACTTTAGCTTCCTGTGAATTAAAGCCAATCAATGATCCAGGGTCATATGTATGGGCTACAATAGTTACGCTGGGTATGGGTTTTATTGCCTTATGTTCATGGATTGTTGGACTTACTACTGTTTTAAATTGGGGCATCCTAGCAATTATAATTGTTAGTTTCCTAGCAGCATTGACACTTAAGATGTCTTATAAAGCAACATTTAAAAAAGTAATGGGATTTTAAGTCAAAAGGCGACCTAATTAATAGGTCGTCTTTTAATTAATCTCTTAATGTTGCTCTTATTCTATCCTTTTTTAAAATCATATTAAATACTTCCTTAATATCCTTACAAGTTATATGTGAATTAATTATAGCTTGTGATGAACACCCTTCTTCACCTAAAATGGCTATGGATAGAGCTGCTTTTTTTAACATTTCTACATCATTAAGTCCATTACCCACTGCTAACGTATACTCCCCTCCTATTTTTTCAACAAACTCTTTTTTATAAATTGTGGCGTTTCCCTTAGAAAAAGTTTCAACATTAACGGGGAGGGATTTACATTGTGTTCTAACATTCCCATAAGTATCTGCAGTTATTATGTAAATATTTAATTCTCGACTTATGCTTATAAGCATTTTTTTAACATCCTCTGACATTATGCCGTCTACTGCAAGCGTACCATTATAGTCAAATACAACATTTTTTATTTCTAAATTACTTCTTCCTGGTATATTTATCTCCAAATTTATTTCTCCTTTAAATATATTTTTTATCCAAATAGTCCACTAACGTATTGTTTTGTGCTCTCATTTTCTGGATTTGTAAATATTTTTTCAGTTTTATCATACTCCTGTATTTGTCCATCCATCATAAAAGCAGTGTAGTCTGAAATCCGCCTAGCTTGAGCTAAATTATGGGTTACTATTATTATAGTATATTTTTCACTAAGTTTTTTTAGGGTTTCTTCAATTATAGCAATATTATTTAAATCCAGCGCTGAGCAAGGCTCATCCATTAAAATTATTTCAGGTTCCACTGTAAGTGTTCTAGCTATACAAAGCCTTTGCTGTTGTCCTCCAGACAATTTAAGTGCTGATGACTTTAAAATATCCTTTACTTCATCGTATAATCCTACCATTTTTAGTTTTTCTTCTAAAATAACATTTAATTTTGATTTGTCATTAATTCCATAATATTTAAGGGCATATACCATATTCTTATAAATAGACAAGGGGAAGGGCGTCGGCATCTGAAACACACAACCAATATTTTTTCTAAGCTGTTCTTTTTTTATATTATTTGTAGTTTGTCCTTTAAACATAATATTACCTTGGATTTTACAATTGTTTTCTTCTTCAATAATCCTATTAAATTAATCAAAAAAAGAAGTATCAAAAGTACTAATGCAGTTCCATAAGCTTTTTTAAAAGAAACCCCTTGACTTACTAAAATATATAAATGATAAGGAAGTGCCATAACTGGAGAAAGTAATGAATTTGGATTACCTGTAGACACCACTGCCGAAGTAAGCATAATGGGTGCTACTGCGCCCATTGCAAATCCTCCTGACATTATAATTCCAGAGAAAACTTCATTTTTACACTGTGGAATAACTATGTAAAAAAAAGTGTAACATTTATCCACTCCTAGTGCAAATGAGGATAGGGTTAATTTTTTATCTACTTCTAAGATGGCTTTTTCCGTAATAACCTCAATGTATGGAAAAATCATTATACCTAGAGTAATTCCTCCAGAAATTAAACTTACACCAAAACCACTAAAATAAACTAAAAAAGAATATCCAAAGAGTCCAAGTACAATAGATGGAATACCAGCTATTGTACTCACTATTAAATGGACCAACCCCTTAATCTTTTTATTCTTACAATAAAAACATAGAAAAATAGCCATAGCTACTCCTAAAATTGATGCACTTATGCAAGCAATAAGCATTAGGGCTAAGCTTCCCAATATAGCTGGAAGTATTCCACCTTCCATACCAAGAGGGGTTCCTTTTGGAGATGATAGAATGAATTCGAGATTAATTGATGAAAAACCTTTTATAAAAACATATATGAATATAAATAGGATTACTGATACCACAATAAAACCACTTACAAAATACCACAATATAAAAGGAATATTTTTTAAAGATCTATTCATTTTTAATCCCTTCTTTATAAATTAATTCTTCTACTTATGCTGTAGAATAAAGCATTTATTAATAAAAGCAATATCATAAGTACAAAACCTGCTGCAAAAAGTGCATGATAATGAAGGCTTCCAATTTGAGCAGAACCCATCTCAAGTGCAATAAGCGATGATATAGTTTCTGATTTTCCTAAAATTTTGGCATAAGAGGACTGTTGCCAATTACCATCATAACTGCCATAGTTTCACCCATAGCTCTCCCAGTAGCCAGTATGGCAGACGCTATTATGCTTCGCGTACAAGCAGGTAATATAAGATTGTTCATCATATAAAATTTTGATTCAACAAGTGCGTAAGAGTGTACACTATATTTTTTGTTAATCTTAGTTATAGTTTCAGTGCAAGAAGATACCACATATGGCAAAATCATTATAGAAAGTAGTATTCCAGCCACTAATACTGATTCCCCTGTAGAAAAGGAAAAATATTTTTCAAAAAATTTAACTAATACAGAAAGCCCAATAAATCCATATACTACTGAGGGAATACCGGCTAATATGTTAACAGAAACCTTTAGAATCCTAGCTAATTTTACAGGTAATAAAACAGATATAACCATGGCAAACCCAACTCCTATAGGAATGGCTATGGCTATAGCAATAACTGACACAATCATAGTTGCTGCTATAAAAGGTTTTATTGATACCTGGGGGTTAATACCTAAAGGCTGCCATTCCGTTCCAAAAAGAAAAGAATATAAGGAAACTCTATTAAATAACCCAATACTTTCTTTAAAAATAAATATTAATATTAAAACTAAGATGGCAACAGAAACAAGTGCTAGAAATTTTATTAAAACAGAAAAGCCTTTTTCAATATAGTTTCTCATTAACATCACCTTTTCATATATAAATAAACTCGCTAATAATTAAACTCAGCGAGCTTGTTTACTTACTTATTTTGAGGACTTAAAAGGTACAAATCCTAACTCTTTAACTATTTTCAAACCTTCATCAGAAGTTATATAATTAATAAAAGCTTTTTCTTGTCCATTTAATTCACTATTTTTCATTATTAAAAGAGGTCTAGCTATCTTATACTTACCACTTATTATATTATCTGCTGTTGGTGTTATTTCATCAACATCTAGGGCAATAATTTTACCTTTGTTTGTGTCTACTATACCAACAGATGCATAACCTATAGCATCCTTATTTCCCATAATTTTTTGTCCCAAGGCTCCCATAGAAGGTGATTGTATAGCATCTTTAGTTATTTTTTTGTCACCCATTACAGCCTTTTCAAATACTTCTCCAGCTCCGCCACCAGCGTCTCTAGTTACTACAACAATTTTATTTTTAGGTAATGATGAATCTAGATCACTCCAAAGTTTAGCTTCTCCTGAGAAAATTTTCTGTATTTCTGTGGTAGTTAAGGATTTCTTTTTTGTTAAGATAGGGCTTTGAGGATTTACAGATATAGTAAGGGCATCCATACCTATTTTAAATTCTTTATAAGCAGGCATTTTTGCCTTTTCATCCTTAGAAACTTCCCTTGCCACTAAACCAAAATTGCTTGTTTTTTCTAATGCAGCTTTAATTCCAGTACCTGAACCACCCGAAGATACTGCTATTTCTATAGAAGCATTTGGCAAACTGCTATCTACCTTATCCCAAGTTTTATTTTTAAGTGTAAAATTATCCCCTACCTTCGCTATAATAGGTGCAATTGTAGATGAACCACTAAACATTATTTTGTTTTCTTTTAAATCCTTGTTTTCATTAGAATTGCTTGTAGTTTTACTGTTTCCACATGCAGAAAAAACTAAACTTGCTGCAAGCACAATACTAAGAATTAATCCTGATTTTTTTTTCATATAATATTCCTCCTATTGGATGTATATATTTGTATACTTTTTTACTTCTCTATTCTAATTGAACTTGTTTTAAAAACTTTATAGTTCTAGAATTTTCTGCGTAATTGAATATTTTATCTGGCGAACCCTGTTCTACTATAGTTCCTCAACTAGAGTAACATCAATAATTGTTTGAGTCCAATAGACCATCTCTATAGAAGTGCGTTCAGTTATATAGATTTTCAATAGCATTTTTTATATTTGAATTTCTTTAACTCTTCCATTGCATAACTAAAACGATTATATATCAAAAATAGGTTGTAATTTTTAATACATAATAATATAATAGAATCAAATGTAAATGCGAATGGTTTGCATCTTCATAATTCAATAAAAAAATTATTTTTGGAGGCATAGAAAATGAAAACAAAAATCGACATAATTTCAGGGTTTTTAGGGTCTGGAAAGACTACTTTAATAAAAAAACTACTTCAGGAAAAACTACATAGCGAAAATATAGTTATAATTGAAAATGAATTTGGTGAAATTGGTATTGATGGAAGTATACTTGAAAAATCAAATGTTGAAATAAAAGAAATTAATTCTGGGTGTATATGTTGTACGCTTGTTGGTGAGTTTGAAAAAGCTATCCAAGAGCTTGTAACAAAGTATAATCCAGATAGAATAATTATAGAACCATCTGGCGTAGCAAAACTTTCAGATATAATCAAAGCCTGTGAAACAACTAAATTAAAAAATCTAATAAAAATTAATATGATTATAACTCTTGTAGACATATTAAAATATGAACTATACATAGATAATTTTGGTGAGTTTTTCGAAAATCAAATAGAGAATGCAAAAACAATTATTTTAAGTCGAACTGAAAAATCTGATAGAAAAAATCTAGAGTCTGTGGTTGATTCTATACATAAGTTAAATGATAAGTGTAATATAATAACTACAGCATTAGAGTGCCTAACTTCAGATATTATAATAGATGTTGCAGAGCAAAATGATTCAGCCTCCTTAGAAAATCAAATAAAAAGTGCAAAAAACTTTTCTATAAAAGGTCACACCTACACTAAAGAGAATGAAAATGTAAATTCTAAACCCCATAACCATGCTGCCAATGAAGTTTTTCAAGTTTGGGGCGTAGAAACTCCAAATATATACAAGGAAGACGAATTAAAGAAAATTCTCAGCAGTTTATCCAATGATAAAACTTATGGATTTGTTTTAAGAGGAAAAGGCATTGTACAAAGTGATAAAAATAAATGGTTACAATTTGATTATGTGCCTGGTGAATTTGAAGTGAAAAATATAGACCCTAATTATACAGGAAGGTTATGTATAATAGGTGAAAACTTAAATAAGAATGAACTTTGTAATTTGTTTAATGTAACAGAATAGATGGGGTTTTAGATAATGAAAATAAAAGTAGATATAATTACTGGTTTCTTGGGTTCTGGTAAAACTAAATTTGTAAATGATAAGCTTATAAATGAAGATTTTATAAAAAATAAAATAGTTATAATACAATGTGAAAAAGGACAGACAACCATAGATTATGATAGTATAGAAAATGAAAATTTGTTTATTGAAAATGTAAGTAAACAAAATCCTATAAATGTAGAGTATATGAATAAAATCATTGAAAAATACAAACCAAATAAAATCATTATAGAAGCCAACGGCATAAAAAAAATTGATGACTTATTGGAAATTTTTTACTATTTTAGTATAAGTAGAAAATGCACTGCGCCTAACATTGTGCATCTTATTGATGCCACAACCTTTGATCTTTTTATGAATAATCTTGGCGAAATACTTATAAACCAAATTTCAAATAGTGATTTTATCATTCTAAAGAATACAAATGATTTAAATACGGAAAAAATAAAGAATATAAAAGGAACTTTAAGAGAGATAAACAAGTCAGCTAAAATAAGTGAAGAAATTTTAATTGAGACTAAACCGAAATTTTTCAATAATGAACTTTTACTTCTCATGACAATCTTTTTTTTAACTGCAGCCTATTTTTTGTATTCTATTATAAAACCAATAGGCTTTGAAATTACTAATATAATTTTACCTTGGCTACAAAGATTCAATACAGTATTTCTAAGCATTTTAATTCAAGCCTTTCCCTTTATATTATTTGGTGTATTTTTTTCTTCTATAATACAAGTATTTGTATCAACAGAAAAAATAACAAAGATTTTCCCAAAGAATACTGCACTACAATTTATTGTGGCTATATTGGCAGGATTATTCTTTCCAGTATGCGATTGTGCCATTGTACCTGTAGGAGCACGGCTTATAAAAAAAGGCGTACCTCTCCCTGCAGCTATAACATTTATGCTCGCTGCGCCTATAGTAAATCCAATTGTTATTGCTTCTACTTTATATGCATTTCCAAACCAACCACTTATAGCGGTGTATAGGACATGCTTAGGCATTATAGTAGCGTTTTTTGTTGGCTTGGTATTTCTTCTTTCTCCCGAAAAAAATCCTATGCTATTAAACAATAGCAATAAATCATTTTGTAATTGTGGATTCTGTAGTGATGATTATAATAATATAGCTGGATTTAGACAAAGGATAGATGCTATATTCAAGCATGCAGGGTCTGAATTTTTTGGAGTAGGAAAATTCTTAATTATTGGTTCATTTCTTTCTAGCATAATGCAGACTATAATCCCAAAAGACCTATTTTCAACCTTAGGTGGAGGAATTATAATTTCAATTTTAATCATGATGTTATTTGCATTTATACTTTCAGTATGCTCAACATCCGATGCTTTTATAGCAAGACCTTTTATAAATCAATTTCCCCTGGGATCAGTAATAGGGTTTTTAGTACTTGGTCCTATGTTAGATATAAAGAACTTGCTTATGCTTTTGGGAAACTTTGAAAAAAGGGTTGTTATTAAACTTGTAATTCTAATAACTGTGATTTCCTTCGTGGTATTAATTTTTTTCTCTATGCTATTCTAATGGAGGTGTAATTTATGCAATTAATGAGACTAAAAAAAATAAACATAGAAGTATTATTAAAACTAATTATATTAATCGGATTCGCATTTTTCTTTTATTACATAATAAAAACAGATAAAGTGCTACTTTACGTTAGCCCTAGGATTATCCCCTATATGAAATTTGGAATTGTAGCAATGATTTTACTTTCACTATTCATTGCAGGCGAATTATTTAAACCAAAGAAAAAAGTAAATATAAAGCCTTATTTATTTTTTATTATTCCTCTGTTTATGACCTTCCTAATACCAACAGCATCAGTTTCTTCAAAGTCAATGTCACGTACAACTCCTAAAAACGTTGAAAAAATTGTTGTTACAAAGCAGAATAACATTTCAGACAATAATATAATAGATACTACTAAAACTACAGATATTAATGCAGAAACTGCAAAGATAAATTCTAGTAAAGTAGATAAATCTTTAAAAATGGAGGATAACACCATCTTTATTAATGATAATAATTTTGTGAAATGGGTACAAGAGATTTCTTATAATATGAATAAATACGAAGGTAAAAAAATTGAACTAACGGGTTTCGTATTTAAAGATAAGGCGTTTAAAATAAATGAGTTTGTTCCAGCTAGATTTATGATGTCCTGTTGCGCAGCAGACCTACAGCCAGTAGGGCTTTTGTGTCATTATGATAAAGCTAAGGATTTAAAACAAGATACATGGATACTTGTCAAAGGAAAAGTAGAAATAATAGATTATAAGGGTGAAAGAATTGCTGTAATTATAGCACAAAGTATAGCCAATGCAGAAAAGCCAAAAAACGAGTACGTCTATCCTTTTTAACAAATAGATTAATACAATTTATCTCATTACTAATTTAATAACTCTATCTATTTATGTTCATAAAAAAAAGGAGCCACAGCTCCTTTTTTTATGAGTAAATTTTCATTTTCATAAAAAATGTAATTCCAAAAAACATTGATGAAATCAGCACCATAGTAGCACCCGAAGCAGACCCTAAAAAATAAGATAAAATAAGTCCTGCTACTCCTGAAATAAGGGCAATTGCTATAGAATATATATGGTACTGCCTCATATTGCTAGAAATATTTCTTGCAGCGGCGGCAGGTAGCACCAGCATGGAACTTATAATTAGAACTCCTACCCATTGGATGGACATTGTTACAATAATTGCAACAGTAATTGTAAATAGATATTCATAAAAATTAATGTTAATGCCCCTGCTTCTTGCCAATAACGGATTTACACTTACTAATAGAAGCTTATTAAAGGCAATTACCCAAATAATAACCACAATTACAAATATAATTGGAAGTATTAACAAATCAATTTGACTAATACTTAATAAATCTCCTATAAGATAAACCGAATATTTTGTAAAGCCGCCTCCAAATGATAACATTACAACTCCAAGCGCAACTGCTGTAGATGAGAAAACACCTATTATGGTATCCGTTGAAGAAGTATTTACATTCTTAACTTTAGTTATTACTACAGCAAGCATAAGTGAAAATGCCAGCATAGACCATATTGGATTTTTAATACCTAAAATTACCCCAATTGCTATTCCCGTGAGAGCTGAATGTCCCAGTGCATCTGAAAAAAAAGCCATTTTATTATTTACAACCATGGTACCAAGTAAACCAAACATAGGAGTGACCAATAAAACACCTAATAATGCATTTTTCATAAATGTATAATGAGCCCAATCAAAGGGAAGTAAAAAATCTACGATACTATACCATAAAGACATTAGTCATCCTCCCTATTGTTTTTGTCTACTAAAACACTATTCCAATCTACACCAAACACATCAATTACTTTTTCATTGCTAAATACTTCCTCTGCCGTACCGCAGCATTCAATGGTTTTATTATTAATAAATGCAATACGATCCGCATATTGAGATACTAAATGTAGATCATGAGAAACTAAAATAATAGATAAATCATATTCTCTTCTTAGATTTGATACAGTTTTATAGAATAACTTTAGCCCATTTTGATCAATTCCTGATACTGGCTCATCTAATAATAATATATCTGGTATAGGCTCTAGCGCTAAGGCTAAAAGCACTCTTTGTAATTCTCCACCGGATAGTACCCCTAAACGCTTATCTATAAGATATTCTCCATCAACCAAAGATAAGCTCTTAAGAGCTTTTCGCCTTATATCTTTTGAAATAGAAAACCAAATCGGTCTACTGCTTAATGTAGCCGCAAAAATATCCAAAACACTTACAGGAGAGCTACTATCAAAATCAAGTTTTTGAGGTACATAACCCATTTTAGGGTTATTTATAACCTTTTTATTTCCGCCAGCAAAAGTAATATGCCCTGAATGTGGTATTCCTCCCAATAAAGCTTTTATGAGTGTACTCTTTCCTGCACCATTGGCTCCTATTATCGCAGTCAAATCTCCACAATGAATGTGGAGATTGACATCTTTTAATATTTCTGTTTTTCCAATAGTCACACCAAAATCTTTTATTTTTGTGCAACATAGTCCACAGCTACACTTCTTACAATCTATATTTTTAATTTTATCACTATTTATTATCTTATTACTATTTGTCATTTTGTTACCACTTGTCAATTTATTACTATTTATCATTTTAATGCCTCTTCCAATACTTTTAAATTACTGTCCATTGTATTAATATACGCATCTGCATCCATAGGTCCTGTAACACCTGGATCAAGGGTATAAATCTTAGAGCCTGATTCTTTTGCAATAGTTTCAACAGCTTTAAGAGGATACTGTGGTTCTGCAAACAATGCTTTTACCTTTAGTTTCTTCACCTGTTCAACAGTCTCTTGCAACTCCTTTGCACTTGGAGCAGAACCAGGTTCACGTTCAATAACTCCTACTATGTTAAGATTAAATTCCTTGGCAAAATACGGAAATGCCTCGTGGAAAGTAACTATGTCACGGTTTTTAATATTATCCAATGACTTGTGCATTTTATCTCTTTGAGCCTCAAGTTTCACTACATATGCATCAGTATTTGCTTTGTACTTTTGTGCATTAGTAGGATCTATTGTAGCTAGCTGCTCTCCTATATTTTTCACCTGAGTTATACCATTAGAAATACTTACCCATAAATGTGGGTTGTATCCCTCGTCACCCTCACCTTTAATCAGTTTTATTCCTTTGCTTGAGTCAATAACTTTAAGATTAGGCATTTGCTTTGTTACCTTATCCATAAATGATTCCATATCTGCACCATTAGTTACAAACACCTGGGAAGCATCTAGTGTTTTCATATCATCAGTAGTAATTGAATAATCATGAAGACATCCTGTGGTGGGTTTTGTCATATTTACAACTTTTACATTTGGAATATCCTTAGCTACATTTAGTGAAAATATGTACATAGGATAAAAGGAGGTTGCAACCGTCAATGTTTTTTTATTATTTGCACCAGCATCAGCTGATACCTCATTGTTTTTTTGCGTTGTACATCCACTAAGGAGCATTACAGATACAATCATTAGTGATGTTAGTTTAGCCATTATATTTTTCATTTTTTTATTCACCCTTTCATTAAATGCAAATCATTTGCATCTAAGTATCTTTTATATTATAGTATTACTGATAAGAAATTGCAACTTTAATTAACTGTTATCTAAAATTTGAAAATTTTTTTCTTATTTCCAATACTTTTTCAATAATATAAACTGCCTATTTATTAAAAATACATATTCTTTGTAAAAAGTCAAAATCACACATAATAATTTGTGTATTCTTAGCGATTATATTATACTATATGAAGTTGAGCTTATTTTAGAAAATATTTTAATAGAGCACAATTTTTATAAATGGTACTAGGGAGGTTTAACTATGGATATCGTAGATGTAATAAATCAAATAAATAAGATAGGCGCAGATACAAAAGATAAAATTGCGCCTTTTCAAGTATTAAAAAAGTTTAAAAGCGGAAGGTCTGCTGCCGGAGTATATATGGTTGAATACGGAACTGCTAATAGAGTAGGTATTTTAAAGGTAACTAAAAACAATGAAGCAAAAGTATTTCAAAAAGCTTACGGCCTGGCCGTAGAAAACAATATGCAAAAGTATATAGCTAAACTCTTATCTAGTTATAAAATTCAAGATAAAAGCAAGGGAACCTTATATGTTAATCTATATGATTTAGCTGGGGATGACATATACAATAGTGTGACATTTTTGGATAAGGTTTTAAATGAAGATGAACTTAAAGATAATATAATATCAGCAATAACTAAGTTTTTATTTACTTGGAACAAAGAGCATGTTAAACAGAACATGTCTCCTATGGATATAGTTAAAAATGAACTTTCATATAGATATATGGATAATAAATACATAAAATCTTTTGAATCCATAGGGATAGACAAAAATATAAAATGGATATCTTTAGATGGAACAGATATATTACTACCTAATCCATATTATTTTTTCAACAATGAAAATGTTTGGAATAATTTAAAGGTGATTTGTCTTACTTCTTATGCACATGGAGATTTTCAAGGAGATAACATTATAATAACTGAAAATAAGCCTATTATAATTGATTTTTGTGACTTACTAGAAGATTGTAATGTTTTCCACGATTTACGATATCTTGAGTCTATAACCATTGGTGATTGTTTAGAAATTGATAAAGAGTCAGATAGGGAATTATGGAGTAAGGTATGTGAAAGTTTAAGTGCTGAAATAACAGATGTAGAACTTCCTCAAGGAAAAGGTATGACTCTTTTACGACAACTTATAAGCAAGCTTCGAGAAAATGTGAAATTAATAGTTTGCGATAGTCGTAACAGCTTATATGATCCTTCATTCCATCTAGCAGGGGCAGCTTGTGGATTAATTAATATGAGAAAATACCCAACTGTGAACAAGAAAAAGGCGGCTTTTATATATGCAGCCTTTAATCTTAAAAACTTTCTCAAAGATGAAGCGGTTAATATGTATGACCCTAAATTAGATTCATGTATGGTGCTTAATTGGAAAGATCTAAAAATCGGTAATAACCTGGTGGTTTTAGAGCCAACTAATTAAAGTTTTTTTAAGGCCATATTAAATAAAATTTACCAGTATTTAATAAATACTAATGCTTGTTTTCTAAAAAACACAATTTAATTTGCATATATATAACAAAAGACCTCTGGAAAAATTCCAGAGGTCTTTTGTTATATTTTTTCTTTGCCTATCCATTTTCTTAATACTTCTGGGACAATAATACTTCCATCCTCTTGCTGCATTTGTTCTACCATTGCAGGAAGTAATCTACTTGTAGCTAGACCTGATGCATTTAAGGTATGAGCATACTCAGTATTTTTACTTCCATTTCTTTTAAATCGAATCATTCCACGTCTTGCTTGAAAGTCACGAGCATTTGATGCTGAACTTACCTCTTTATACTCATTCATGCTAGGAATCCATATCTCTATATCATAAGTTCTTGCCATAGATGCACTGCAGTCCTTTGCAGCTAATTTAGCAACTCGATAATGAAGTCCTAATCCTTGAACAAGCTTCTCTGCCTTACCCAAAAGTTCTTCAAATGCAGCATCCGAATCTTCTGGCTTTGTATATTGAAACATTTCTACCTTATTAAATTGATGTCCTCTAATCATTCCTCGCTCTGATGCTCTGTAGCTTCCTGCTTCCACTCGATAACAAGGGGTATATGAAAAATATTTTTTTGGAAGTTCTTCTTCCTTTAGAATTTCATCCCGATGCAAATTAATTAATGCAGTTTCAGAGGTTGGAAGTAGAAATTGACTATTTTCATTGTTTTTATTATCTGTAACCTTAAAAACTTCATCCTGAAATTTAGGAAACTGGCCTGCTGTTAATCCACACTGGTATGATAAAATATGTGGAGGCAGAATAAATTCATACCCATCTTTTAAATGTTCCTCTATAAAGTAATTAAGAAGAGCCCATTCAAGCCTAGCACCATCACCTTTATAAATCCAAAAACCATTCCCTGCAAGCTTTACTCCCCTTTCATAATCTATTAAATTATGCATTGTTACAAGTTCCACATGATCTCTCGGAATAAATTTAAAATCAGGTTTTTTACCCCACTCTCTTATCACCTTATTATTTTCCTTTCCTCCAGCTAACACATCATCATCTGGCAAATTAGGTAAGGCCTCTAAGAAGGTATTTATCTTTTCTCCAAGTGGAGTCAATCGTTCTTCAAGCATCTTTATATTACTTGAAACCTCTTTCATCTCCAAATAATAACTTTCAATATTTTTACCTTTTCTTTTAAGTTCCGGTATTTCTTTAGACACTTTATTTTTCCTGCTTTTTAAGATATCAATATCAAATATTAATTTTCTTCTTTCGGCGTCCCATTGAAGTAGCTCATCAAAATCAATATTATCCATGCGCTTAGAAAGTGCCTGTTTAACCATTTGCGGGTTTTCTCTAATTAAATTTAAATCTAACATAATATATTTCCTCCTCAATTTCTCTTTTATATTTTCAACAGCTTAGACATTGTAGTTAATATTTTTTAAAACAAAAAACTCCCATCTCTATAAAACTATAGAGACGGGAGCTAAACTCTCGCGGTGCCACTCAATTTGTCATAAGTAAATATGACCACTTTATTGTGCGGTAAAGGACACAAACCTTTCAATTTTTAGCATATTGCTATGGAAGCGGAGGGATTATATTGCACACTGATTTTCACCAAGCATCAGCTCTCTTAATTGCTATAATAATCTTATTTTCCATAATTGCTCTATTATAATAATAGTTTTTAACTTTGCAAAGTTATTCTTTACAAGATAATATCATTAAATGGAATTAAAGTAAAGAATTTATATTAGGTATCTTCTATTTATCTCATATACCTCATATATCCCATCCTTTATAACTTCAAATCTCTCCATAATAGATTTAGCAACTTCAATAGGTCGTTTTATTGAACTTGGCATTTTTTTTGTAAAAATACTTTCAGGTTCAAATACGTTTAATATACCTACTTCTAAGTTATTCTCTCTGTTACATCTACCTCCACTTGCACAATTGAATAACTCCAGCCATAGCTCTATAAACCAATGGAAAATCAACATCAACTCCATCCTCAATTAATTCTTGATATATAAATCATATTCCTTGCTATAGATACCCCCAATACTAACTCTATAACCTATTAGATATGTCTATTGGTTTTTATAATACTGTTCATATATACTATTAAAGGTAACAAATGTTTAATTTTAAAAAAATCGGGGGGGGTATTTAAATGAAAAAGAAATTCACTCTTTTATTAACTGTTTGTATAATTATGTCATCCATACTTGTAGGCTGTGGTAAATCAGCCACTTCGACAAAAACTGAAGCACAAAAAAAATATCAGTACTATACAGCGGATCAATTAAAAACCGCAATAGAAAAAAAGGACCCAATGTACCTAGTAGATATCCAAGTTGAGGCTGACTATAAGGATCATCACATTGTTAACACAATACCAACTTATGCCTATCCAGCAGATACTGCAGAATTAAAAGCTAAAATAGATGTAGCTTTGGATAAAATTAACGCCACAAAAGACCCAATCATTGTAGTTTGCCCAGGTGGTGGTAGCGGTGCAAAAAACACTGTAGGATATTTAATTGATAAAAAAGGTATAGACGCAAATAGACTATTTATCTTAGAAAAAGGTCAAAAAGGTTGGCCTCATGATAGTTTGTTAGAAAAATAATTTGAATTTTACAATACAAAAAGAGCAGAAAATGATTTATTTCGAGAATGTTTATAGATTTGTGTAAATGACTTTAGAAGTGTATATCTAACTAGAAATTAGTATGGGAATTTACTCCTGTACTAATTTTTTATTTTTTGGGCAATACTAATACTGGGGTAATGTAAAT
>NZ_JBOITL010000016.1:0-21085 GCF_050717515.1 Clostridium sp.
TACAAATCAAGACTTGAAGAGAAGAAACAAAAACAATCTGCATAAGAAATGCGGCCAACAATGTGGTCGCATCATCTTAGATTTTTTAATTATTTTGCCTGTCTACTTGACAGGGGTCAGTTCAAAACGGCTTCCTTTAAAAAATCGTATATTATCAACAATATTCTTAAACATAGCCAAACTTTTAAACTTTTCATAGTCGAAGTATTTAAACCCACTAAAAATATCATTTCTACTTTTAATGCTCTCGACGATATTGTGTTCTAGCTCAGTTACTGCATTTTCTGATAAAAGCAGAGCTATCTTTTCTCTTAATTGTTTCTCTTTTGAACAAGATAAAACGCCTAAATTATTGTTTAATATATCCAACATATTCTCTGGATTTTTTAAAAGTATGAGAATATTATTGTGAGCTAACAAAATGCTATCATATGATAGCATTTTGTTGAAAAATATAAAAAAAGCGTTACTCCCCAGTTAAATATCTGGTATTTTATTTGAAGCGGCATTAGTAACTGCCTTGAAATTACCAGGTGTTAAAGTTAATAGAAGGGAATTTCTACTAAAAACATTTGATAATTATACAAATAATAGTACAATTAATATTATAGATGTATTAGAAAGAGGACCAGCTAAAGTAGGTGTAAGTATTCAAATCCCTTTTACTGTTTTTCCCAAGTCACAGTTACCCTAGTTGTAACAGAAGGAGATCATTATGAAAAAGTTTTTATCTAAGCGATTGCTGTTTATCTTACCTGGAGTTGTGGCATATATACTTAATAAATATGCACAGAATCATCTGGATTGGTCGGAACAATACAGTAGGTCAGTATATCTGATGTTGTCTAATGCAGTGGGATTTTTACCTTCTCTAGTAAAATTTTCTATTAGTGAATGGCTGGTGGTAGTGGTTTTGTTGTTTTTTATATCATATATTATTTATTATGTGCGCAAGGTTATCATAAGTAAAGGTACGCGTAGGATGGTAGTTTATCATGGTGTGCTGGGAATAGTCGCGATGTGTAGCATGATATATTTTTGTTTTACTGTTTTGAATGGATTAAATTATCATAGGTATTCTTTCTCATCTTATACCGAATATCATGAGGAGAAATACCGCGAGGAGGAACTGGTGAAATTGTGTAAGTCACTTGCCGATGAAATGGGACAGGCAAGAGATAAACTGGGAAAAGATACTGACCTTTTGGTCCAAGCTCCAGATGATTTTGATTATTATGCACAACACTCAGTGTTGTCGCTGCAAATGTTGTCAAAGAAGTATCCTATTTTGGAGAGGTCTTTATATTCAACACCAAAACCAGTGGCAATGTCAAAACTGATGTCTCGTGCAGGGATACAAGGTAATTTTTGCCCTTTTACTTTGGAATCTAATATCAATGTTGATATGCCAGTTTTCATAATGCCTGCTGCTATGACACATGAACTGGCACATCAGTGTGGTTTTATGCATGAGGATGAGGCAAGTTTTATATCTTATCTGGCATGCAAGCAGCAGGATGATCCAATGATACTTTACAGTGGACTTTTTATAGCTTTTGATCATTCTATATCTGTGCTAAAGAAAGTTAATTCGGATAAGGCATCAGATATAATATCCAGTCTGTCCAAGACGGTGCAGCATGACATAGTACAGAATGAGCAATATTGGGGCAAGTATGAGGGGATTATTTCAAATATTTCAATTATTGTCAATGATGTCTATCTGAAGGCGAATAACCAGACAGACGGTGTGAATAGCTATGATAAAATGGTAAATCTGTTGCTGGCAGAGCAGCGATATAAACTGTCGAGAACGTATCTATCATCCTTGTCAACTTAAATTTACTATTTTTTCCAAGTCACAGTTACCTTATTGCTAAAGAATGTATTCAAAAAAGGTTTACTAAGAGAATTAAAGAAAAAGATGTTTTCGATTTTTAATGGCTATAAAATTAAAAGCAAATGAAGAAGAAAAGATAATTTTAAATCTATCCGCTATTTCGGAGTATATGAAATAACATTTATTTTCTTTTTGCATAAATATCAGAAAACTGCTTTACATGCTTCCCCAGCGTTTCAATGGCCTCATGTTCCTTATGAGGTTGGTGATCATATTTGCTTAGAAGCAGAAATATAGGTGAATAAAAGTGAAGTGCCATGATACAGGGATCACACTGGATAAAAGCACCTTTTTTCATCATGTTGGAAAATAATTCATTCTCAAAGCTAATGGCTCCGTCAATAAAAAAGTTTTGGTATACATTCCCTGCAAGTGTACTTCTAAACTGTTCAATGGTAAGCATACGACGGAATTTAGATGCAAAGTCATCCTTTAAAAAATATAAAAATATATTTTTTGCAATCTCATTAAGAGCCTCATATGACACATGCATATACTGCTCAACTACAGCATCTATTTCTCCGTGAGGTATCTGCATTTTTTTAATCATTTCTTCATACCGCCTCGACATTTCTTCTATTATACTGTTAAATATATCCTCTTTGCTTTTGAAATGATTATATAGAGAGGATGCCTTAATTCCTACGGGACTTGCAATATCACGCATAGTAACCCCTTCATAACCCCTATCAGAAAATAAGGACAGTGCCTGATAAATAATTGCTTCTTTTGTGTTTTCCATACTTTTACCTCCAAGGTCTTTCAGTTTCAAGCCATTTGTTTTCTTTCCAATACTCTTTATCAGTTATATTCCACTTATTCGAACTTTGCATTTTACGCATCATGTTAAACATAAAAATTGTTTTCAAATTCGGTGTCGCTTTCCCAATTTCACCTTTCACTTTTTTAGAAACATCCTCAGTTCTTTGTATAATTTTTTGCATAGTTTTCTTTGAAATATCATTCCAGCATGCTGCATTAATATTGAAATTCATGCGGTGAATTTTTGGCACCCCCCACCAGAATAGTTGCCTTGCCATGGATTTTGTGACACTTCTTGATCCAGCTCCAGCAGCAGTAGATACTACAATACCAACTTTTTTAAACATTTCTTTTCTTGGACGGTGAGACAACCACATATAGGCTAAGTGATCAAAGAGCGTCTTAAGCTGTCCTGTCATCTCAAAACAATAAGTAGGTGAATCTATGATTATAATTTGTGAAAGGCTCATTGACTTTACAATTTTCTGCACCTTATCAGCATGAGGACAATATTTTTCACCTTTTTCAATACAACTGAAGCAACCTATACAAAAGTCCGGTGTATCATTGGGCATAAAATATTCATGAACAACTGTATCCCCTTCGGAAAAGATTTGTTTTATCATCTCTGAAATATGATAAGTACTGCCTTTATGGCTCTGGCCGTGAATCACAGTAATATCCATTTACTTCTCCTCCTTAGAATAATAGACGTGACAGTTCAATTACAAGAATTTTAAATAGAATTGTTCCTGATAAAATAAAAAACATCACCTTCCTGTAATCTTGCCTTCTAATAAAAATCGAAGAAATAGAGCAGAATGCAATGACTGCTCCACCTAAGCAGCACAACGTTGATTGAATACTTTCAATAGTAAACAATCCTGGTAAAATTTTAGTATTCATTGATGCCTGTACTGATAGATGATACTTATCCCTTAATGCAACTAAAATACACAATAGCAATCCCCAAATAGCAAGTATTGCTATTTGTTTTCCCCATAATTTAGTTTTCTTTTGCTTTGCAATGGTTGTACCAATAAAAATAAGAATACCAATTAGAAGTATAGTAGAAATAGTAGAAGTGACGTTCCCCAAATATAAATTCATGATGATCCTCCTTAATATTCTTTATATACAATAGTATAACTAACAAATGTTAGTTAGTCAATAAGTATTGATATTTTTTTCCAATTTTGAAATTCTCTCTTATTAAACTTATAACCCTCAATAAGATATGGTGCAGTTTTGTTGTTTTTATCATTAATCTAAAATCTAAATTTTAAATAATATCCACTACAAGTTTATCAATACCTAATTTATAAAAAATCTTTAAAAATAAGAAACGGAACATATTATACATATATAACATGTTCCGTCTTTATATATCCTGTTAATAATTTTATTTATATATTTAATACACAATATACGAAAATTGCAAACTAAATATCAATTGTTTTATTTCATCTCGTAATGGAGTTCAACAAATTGATTGAATCTCCTTATCCCCTTTAACTTTAGTTCTAACTCAAAATCATTTTTTTTAAATAAAGGTATTCCATGACCTATTAGTGTAGGTGATATAGTAATAATAAATTCGTCAACTAACCTTTCTTTAATAAAAGAATTTAGAAGAACTCCACCGCCAACAAGCCATATGTTTCCTCCATCCCGTCTTTTGATTTTATTTGTAAATTCCACTACATCTTGATTAATAAATTCTACATTTTCATTCTTACCTTTTTCTGATTTAGAAAATACATAACACTTTTTATTCTTATAAGGAAATTCACCTTTTTCTTTTTCAATAATCCAGTCATAAGTTCTTCTACCAATTAGAATAGTATCCACTGTATTGTAGAATTCAGAATATCCATTATCTCCTTCGCCTTCAGTTTTAAACAACCATTCCAAGGAATCATCTTCTGTCGCTATGTAACCATCTAAACTTGTTGCAATATATAGAACTAATTTTCTATTGTTGTACATCTATAAACCTCCATATTTATAAATTTCAATCTAATTTTAAAACACAATTAGCGAACAATAATTTACTATTGCAAACCAATTATACCATATTTTATAAAAATAAATGTACAATCCTTATAATAATTAAATCTTAAAAAGCATCCATTGACTAGTTTCTAATATAAATTTTATTTCATATATTTTCATTACATCATTAGATTATGCACAATAACCAGAAGTTGATTACCAATCTTCTGCAAGAAATATTATCTCATTTCTTTGTTTGCTTATAGCAGCAAGGCTTAGCTCACCATGGTTCCAATCGTTCGGATGATAAGGCTTGCTATCAATCAAATAAATTGTAAAGTCTTCTGGCAGATCCGTATACCCGAAAATATTAAATGCACCCGAAAACACACCGTTTTTTTCAGCTTCGCTGTCGCTTGATTTTCCTATCCACTTTGCTTTGTGTGAAAATTCGTCAATATAATTCTTAATGGAATCTGAATCCGTTTCAAATTTTAAGTCGAAATTTTCACCGCCCTGCAAAAAAGCAGGATTATAACTAAATACAATACTTTTTGTATTGCCCGGAATTTTATCAGGAAAATATTTTGTCAATGGGTTGTTTGGATAATCCGTCAGTTTTAAAACTTTTTCATATTTACCTATATCCGTTGTTACAGTTGTTGCTAGACCAATAGACATAAAAACAAGCGCAAATAACATTGCAAAACCTAAAACAAAAATCAAGATGCCTGTTATTACAGATGATGCAACAATTTTCAATTTTTCTGTTACAGTGAAAAAAGTGGTTATTCCAAAGCAAACAAACGGCACAGCAAATATTAAACCCTCAAAATAATATGGTTCAATTGATGTCATAGTCCCGAACAAATATACTACTATAAATAGCACAAAAGAAATTATTGTCATTATTGACGGAAAAGGTGCCTTTTTAAAAATCAATGATATTTTATTTATTTTCATCGCAATCACTCCATTCCAAAATGTCCCCCGGCTGGCAATCAAGTGTTTTGCAAATTTTATTCAGAGTTTCAAGTTTTATTGCCTTAGCTTTGCCGTTTTTTAAAATTGATATATTTGACAATGTTATGCCGACTTTTTCTGAAAGCTTGGTAACACTCATTTTTCTTTTGGCAAGCATTACATCAATATTTATTATAATCATATCCACACCCCTCAAATAGTTAATTCATTTTCTTCACGAATTTGTGCCGCTTTGTATACAAGATGTGATAGTGATACAGCCGTAACAGTAATGGCAATGCCTGCGAACACTACAAAGAATGCCAAGAAAACGATTCCTAGGTGGTTCATATTCAATAATAATAAAATAATATTGCCTGTAAAGAAAAATGCAGAATCACTGGCCGCAAATATTGAAATCAACTTTAATAAATTTGCATTTTTTCTGCAAAATGAATTGTCTTTTTCAATCTCATCTGCAATTTTCCAACTGCAAACAAGCGTAGCATAACAAGGTATGGAAGTTATCCAAAGAAATAGCAGCCATATCCAATAACAGAATGAAAATTCTGGATTAGAAGCTACAATATCCTTTCCCCAAAAGGGAAAAACATAAAAATATATAACTGTACCACAAATCCCTGCCCCGATAATAATAGCTTTTAACCATTTGGATAGTTTTAACTGATTCATAACAGTACCCCCTAAATAATTTATATACTTATACCATAATTATACTCCGTTTTTAACAAAATTCAATAAATATTTATCGAATTACGATAAATATTTTCCCTTTCAAAATAAATACTCTTGTTATCGCAAAATAATTGATATAACAAGAGCCAGGTTCTGAACTTTATATAGTCTACAACTAATAATAATAATACGATTATGACCTTATTTTATACTTCTAATTTTATCTAACTGTATTACCTTCTCATATACTGCGGTTTCTAAATTTACAACCCAGTACTTAACTATTTTAATCTAGACATGTTTTAAGGGATCTCTTATTCAGAAATCCCTTTTACTGTTTTCTATTCAACTACTCCAGCCACAGATGCTCACTCTAAATTCCACTTAATCAGTTTACTGTTTTTTCCAAGTCACAGTTACCCTAGTGTTCTATGCTACATCAACTGTACTAGTATCAGTAGTAACTATCTTAGCATCTTTCTTGCCAGTTAATTTACCATTTGCTCCTGCAAAAATATCTTTTGTAATGACTAAATCCATAAGAGCGTTTACCTGTGCTTCTGTCACAGTTGGAACTCCTTTTTCATCTGATTTAATGTCATCCACAGCTAAAGTAAAATACTTACCTTCTACAGATGTTAAAAATCTCATAACTAACTTATGCATATCACTTTTCCTCCTTTAAATTATTTAACTCAATAGTTATAAACTCAGGACCTTCAATTTTCAGCTAACAACTAAGCATTAACTAAGCTGAACTGATCTTCTCTGTCTAGTCCGAATAATGGATAATTTTTAATGTTAGAGATTGCTTGTCCTACAGCAAAAATATCTTCATCCACTGCAGTAGTTTTTAAATTACTTAACCTTTTTGTTGCATGTTTCTCTTTGCCTTTCTTGTCAACACCTACTATCATAGTAAGTTTTAAGGAACTTGCTACCTTTGTTGATTTAACTGCCATGTTAATCACTCCTTTCCTTTCATTTTGTTTTCATTGAATATATATGCCCCTAAGAAGTTTTGTGCGTAGTTTTTTAAAAATATAAATTTACATAAGTGCTCTCAATTTTTCTAGGGCTTTTCTCTTTATTCTTGCAAATTGATGGTAGCTTTTATCACTATGGCAGGCAATTTCACCTAGGGACTGGTCCATAATATAATATTTCTCCAGTATTTCTCGCTCTAATGGATCAAGGCTATCAAGCGCTACATATAGTTTTTTAACTTCATCGTAGGCTATTACTTCATCCTCTAAGGTAAATTCATAATCTCCTGATGTATCAAAATCTAGCATTTCATTGTTTGGAACTTCTCTAAAATGTTTTATCTGGCCTTTTAGAAGAGCTTTGAAGTTTAATCTTATTGCATTTATGCAGTAGCCATTAAAGCTATTGCTACCTAGCTTATACATAGATATGGCTTTAATAACAGAAAGATATCCATGTTGCACCAAATCTTCTAGCTCAAAACCTGGCACGTGATACCTTGATGCCTCCTTAAATATGAGGTATTTGAATTTGTCTATTATCGCTTCTGTAGCTCCTCCCTCTTTGGTTTTAGCCTTTTCAACTAGTTTTTCCATGATAAACTACACCACCTTTTAAATTTTTATCTAGGATATTTTAAAAATAACTTATTCTAAATCCTCAGTATCCACATATCCTAACAATCTTTTTTCTAGGGCATCATAATCATAAGTTCTTTGCTCAAAATCACAGAAACCACCCTTTTTTAAATTTTGATTTAGACTATTTTTCTTTTTATTAGTCCACTTTTTTTGATAGGCTTTCACCTCTTCAGCAGTTTTTATGCCATTGCTCATCCAGCTATTGAGTATCTTACTAATATACTTCATAGTTTTAGCGTTATAGCTCACAGCTTCTTCTATTGCCATTATGATAACTTCGCTAGTTACATGATTTGTAAACTCTAATATTTTTTCATATTCTAGTGGAGTTATAGCATGTACATTTTCTTCAAATATTTTAATTATATTTTTTAACTCCTCAGTATCAGTAGCAGAATTGTTTTTATTTTTTATTCTTACTTCTTCTTTACTTCTTACTTTTTGTTTATTAATTCTTATTTCTTCTTTATTACTTCTTATTCTATTACTCCGCAGCCCCTTGCAATGTTCTTGTAAGTCCCTACTAAGGGGCTTATTAATTTGAAATTCATTTGTTTCCTCAGTTACTTCCACTTTTTCCAATGAGGAGTCTAAAGAAACACTATCACTTGTAGACTCACTATCAAAAGTTTCTTCTACAATATAGTTTTCAAAAATTTTCTCCACATCAAGTCCTGCCATCTGGCATTTACCAAATAATATTTCAACAAATTCAATATGTTTAACCTTTAGTATTTCACGTTGAACGCACTTGATTATATTCAAATTATTAGGAAGGTTGTATTTTATCCAATTTATAATCATAAGTTCTTTTGTTTCCTCACAGTATAAGATCTTTTTATACTCACAGAATCTTTTAATTAGTTTTTCCACAGTTTCTCTATTATAGCCACTGTCTGTCTCTATAGTTTTTTTCGAAATTTCGTAGATCCCACACTGAGTTGTTTTAGTATTTGTCATTAGATACAAATAAAAATATTTTTCCTCTGGTGTAAGTTCAAGCACAAAGCTATCACTCCAAAATTCAGTATAAAGTTGTCTATATTTAGCCATTATTATTCCTCCCCTGATATTAATATAAAAAAAATTAGCAATTACTATTGTTACGGCGGCATCATCGATATCCTACTTTGAGCAATGAATTTGCCCTATTGTTCTTTACTCTATATTAGTTTTTTGTTACCTACAGTTAACGGTTTGGGTAAAAAAACATATTCTCTATAATCTAACTGATTATCTGTACACCACTTCATTAATCCATTGAAGAACTTAAGCCCTGGCGTGTTATTTTTAACCATAACTCGATATACATGTGCTACATCTACACCAATAGCCTTTGAAAGCTTTGTATAACTACTACCAAAGCGCTCTTCCAATAAATGTTGCAATGCACATTTCTTTAAACTCATCTAAATCTTCCCCCTTAAATATTTACATTGTTTTCAGTTAATTACATTATCTGTAAACAATATATCATAATTGTTGAATGTGCACAACGCTTTTTTAAAATTTATTTATAGATTTCATTTTTTATTGACTGTAAACAATAAAAAATGATATAATGCCTATTAAGAGAGGTGATTAAATGGCTGACCATAGCAATTTTAATACAGTATCATTTGCCCTATTATTAGAAAAAGCCAAAGGTGATCGTTCAATTACTCAATATGCAAATAAAATTGATGTAAGTGCAGCTCATATTTCAAGACTACTTCGAAAATTAGTAAAATCACCACCTGCACCTGATACAATAAATAAATTCGCTAGCGATGCCTACAATGGAGTTACCTATAGTGAGTTAATGTTAGCTGCAGGACACATAAATGATAAAACAGAAGAAAGCTCTGCAGCTAATGATGGAATACAAATCACGGAAAACAAGAACAAAATTTTTCAAGCTATTATATCTGATCTATATACCCGTAATATTGAGTTTAGTTTGAATAAAACCATAAACGCCCCTGCTGATTTAATGCTTGAAATCACTAACTCGGAGTATTCTAAATGGTATATTCAGATTACATCTTTTGTTAATTCATCAACACTTTATAATGTTTATGGCAAAATAGCCTCTATGGAATTGGCAGCAGATATAAAAGTATCCATAGCCCTTGGGAGTAAAAACGAATTTGATCTTTTCGTAAATAAGCCACCTAAGTCCCTAAGAGCCAATCTTTATATAATGCTACTAGATTTAAACCAAGGAAAAATAATAAAAGAAGAAAAGCTATGCCAGTACTAAATGGCTATAGCTTTTCTTCTTTTGCTGCTACTAGGCTATTATTATCCTTATTTTTTCAATTCCAATATTTTAGAAATTTATATTACCCAATCATAAAAAACTCTATTTTCTCTTTCCAAAATACTTGTAACTAAAGTATACCAATTTTCTAAAAGAATTATATCTTCTATATCTGATAGTGATATTTCTTGATTACTTTTATTATTACATACTATTTTGTGAAGCTCTGCATCATAATTTCCTTGTTTATCTTTAGTGATTTTCGATAGATAGGCATTATCAAAAGATGTAATAATTTTTCTTGTCATTTTCTCTATATCAAATTTATGGGGCTGATTTATATTGCACGCTTCTATTCCTTCTAATCTACTAATTAAGTTATTATGAGTGATAACAATTTGCTGCTTTAAACTTTCGATAAAAGCCTCATAATTGCCCTGTGCATACTCTTCATAGGAACTAGATTTATCAATTTTTGTAATTACTACTATACTTTGTTTTGGATCTGATATAACACTTTTTAATCCTTCTAAAAATTTATCATCAACTAGTTCCCCACCAGTGCTGGCTGGAACAAGTAATATTTTGCATTTCGCTTCAAAATCAACTACAGTACCTTGCTGTTCTTCCTTTTTATGACTTTGTAAGTCTCTAAACACAACTCCTCTTTTAAACTTTTCAGGTAAACTTTTCTTAGCTTTTTCATCACAATTTAACACCAATATAGCCTGTTCAAAAAGTAATCTATAAGATACTACCTCATAAAACTCTTCCTTTTGTTCCTTGTATTTATTAAATGTCTTTATAGGTACTATAGTTTTCTCTAAAATATTCTCCTCTTCCAGTGAAATTTCATGGCGATATCCGTAAAAATTTTCTACCTTTAATTCCGAATATATTATATCATCAAGAAGTTTATTGAGACTTACATTTGTTATGTTATTGCGTATGTATTCTTGGATGTTGTCCTCATTGGTATAATTTTGTTGCAAGTCTTTTGCTATTTTCTGAAATCTTCCCATTATCTTAATAGTCCTGCATAGATTATACACACCCTGAAATAAATCACTATTAACTTTAATTTCCTTCATATTATTTTTCACTACTCCTGCTTTATTAGCCACATCAGTAATATCTTTTTTAATATCAAATTTGTATTCTGGATTTATACTTAAAGCCACTAAAATTAAGTCTCTAATTATATCAACCTTAGCTCTCGCTTTTAAGAAAAACCTGCTCTTTGTATTTTCAACAATAGCTATATCTGTTTGAATTATAGTGTTATTCCCTGAAGATGTAATAGTTTTACTTAATACTTTTTTTCCTGCTTCATCTACAAATTGCTGACAAAAAGTAGTTTTTCCGGATCCAGTAGTCCCTACCAAATCAATAATGGTGGGGTCATCAGATTTAAGCACTTGTTTATAGAAATCTATAATGTCACTGTTTTGATTAGAACTACATAAGTCTTGATATTCCATTATATTTCCCCCTGTATAATACATTTTTAGATAGTATATAATAGCCCACGTATATTCATAATATTTCATTTAATGTAATTATATTCTATATGACTTTTATTTTTCCTTTATTTTGAAATAAAATAGAACATATATTTCTAATTTTTTTAATGTTTTTTTAAAATATCATATTTTCAAGCTTTTTCTAATGGACATTCTATAAACATCATCTCACAAGCTGCAATATTAACGACGAAAAAACCACTGAATTAAATATATTTCAGCAGTTTTCCTCCCTGTTTGTGGGCAAGTTTTTTTGTATCTATTGAATATTAGCTTCCTTGCCAATCTTTATATTTCTACACAAACCACCATAAAGAAGAGTCTTGAAATCTACTCCGGTCACTAATGCTCACAATGTTCTAATTAGCTTATTATTTTCTACTCTTACTCACCTCTTTTTAAACCACCAAATTATTCCAGAGTATTCCCATGCTAGCTTCCCCAACCTTTCGGCACATCCTAACAATTTTCTATCCACCCCCAGGGATTATTCCACTATTATGTTAAATGAGTAGCCAGTAAACACAATAAGTTTTACTAGCTACTCATTTAATATATTATTTGTCCAACTTGGCATATTTTTACCTTTCCAAATTAGATTACCATCCTTAAAATTAATTATCTCTTTAAATATTTGAGTATTATCGTATACATTAATTTCATCACATATTTCGATGACATCTTTCAAATTTTTTAACGAGGAATGGTAATAACGTAGTCTAAGCCCCCCTTTGCTTCCAATTTGTAAGAAGCAAAGGAGGTACTTTTAATGCGCTCTACTGCATTATAGTTTACTGTTTTTCCCAAGTCACAGTTACCCTAGTAAGTACTATTTAAAAATCCAATCCTAGCTGCTCATGTTCTATTTTTTTAAATTCAACCTGCTCTACTGCTACCTGACTTCTTACTTCCATCACTACTGTTTGTTGCTTATTTCCCATAAGTTTTTGACCTAATATGTAATTAACATCAAACCTTCCAGAAATAGCTGGTGAGGCACCACGAGCTGGAACAATGAGCTGAACATTATTGGTTTTTAAAAACTCAAATATAGGTTCCCAAATGTATATGTCTTTGGCTGCTCCAAAAGGGTTATCTATAAATATGGTTTTTCTTAATTTGTTATTATCAGCATTAAAGGAATTTATATTTTTAATGTAATTTATTATAGATATTAAAAACTGAATATATATTCCTTGTGACTGACCAGTACTACCAACAGCTTCCTCATATTCTAATACCTTACTTTGCATTGCTATCTGCTCTCTTTTATAAAGCTTTAAAACTATTTTATTCATGTCTGTTACAATAACAGAAAAAAGTCGTTTAAGAGCTAGCTGATTTTTAATATATTTGATTTTTTCTAAATTTTCATCTATATTATCAACATTTCTTATTGTTTCTTCAATATATCGAGACATGTAAAACTTTTGCTGCTCTTCCACAACATAAGGCAGCTGCAGACTAACCATTTGTATTATCTCATTATTTAAATTCAATCTTGATAGCCTAGGTAACCTATCAAGCTCCGTTTTTACATCTCTACAACGTTGGAGGCATTGATTTTGAAAATTATCTTTAATTTGCTCCATATCTTTAATATCATTTTCTATTTTCCCCTTTTGAAGAGATAATAGCTCTTTAATATTTTCTAAATTCTCTATAAGCATTGTACAATCTTCAATTAATATAGGAACATTGATGCTCCTTGAAAATTCTTCTGCTAGTTCAAAAGCGCCTATTTCTTTAAGAGCTTTTATATTTTTTTCTTTGTTATTTTCAAAATTCAGCTTAGTATCTTTTTCTTTTTTACAAATTTTATCGTAGTCTTTTTCTAAAACTCCAAAATAATTTTTAATATCTTCTATGTTGTAAAGATTGCCCAATGCCAAATCCTTAGAAATATTGCTAGCTCTTAGGATTACCTCTATATTAGCTATAATATCTTTCAAATAAATTATTGCGCTATTAATACTAGTTTGTAATTTTATAAGCCCTTGTTTTTTTAAAGCAAGCACTTTTCTTTTGGTATTATTGTCCTCCTCAAATTGCTTGAACTTAAACACTTCAATTTGAATAGCTATATATTCACCAAATTTTTCGGTGAAATCAGCTTCTAATAATTCAATCTTTCCCAAAAGATTACTCTTTGCTAATTTATATTTTTCCACAGCACTATTGTGATATTCAATCTGACTCTTAAAGCTTTTCAGCTGCTCTTTTAATTTCCACAATTCTTCTTCCTGGGTTACTGAAATCTCATTTCTATTTTTAAGTTCATAAAGCATATCTATAGAATATCCTCTATTACCAGCTTCCCTCTCATTCTTATCCATACTGCTCCCGTAATTTTTCAAAAGCTCATCTTTGTCTTTTATATCTGAATTTTTTTCTTCTAGAGCTATTTTACTACCTCTGAATTTTGATTCTAGCTCCTCATCGGTTATGCACAATTCTTGGTATTGCCCAGCATCATTATAATATGTTTTATACATACTATTCCAATCAGAAATTATAGAATTTCTTTTCTCCTCTAATGATTTTTTTATCTCAAGCTCAATATTTTCCTCAGCTTTCTCTGAAATCATTAGGCTTTCAATTTCCATATATTTCGAATTCAAGGATTTTAAGCACTCTACAAAATTCTGCAGGGTCTTTTCTTCATTATCCAAGCTATCCAAATTAACTTTTAATTCTCTAATGGTTTTTAAATCTTGGTCTAAAGCCAGTAATTTTTTTTCTAGCTTTGCATTTTCTTGCTCCATATTTTTCATCTTAAGGTGGAGTTCATCCACAGCTTTACTGCATGCGATTCTCTCATTTTCCAAAGATATTTTAATCTGTTTTGCAATAGCGCACTCTTCTTTAGTATTATCTATTTTATTTTCATAAGAAAACTGGAATTCTTTTATATATGTATTATCTATTTTTAGTGTTTCTTCATTTCTTTTAAGAAGGTCCAGATTATTTCTTATCTCTACTATTCTCGCCTCAACTTTATCTTTTTCTCCTTTAATTTTTTCTGAATTTATAAAGTTTGCCTTTTCTTTTACTGCAAAGGTTAACCCATTAAAGTTAAAATTGAGTTTATCTTTAATAGCTTGTAAACTAATAATTGGTATAGCATAATTTCCAAAATCAAAGGCTTTAAATTTTTCATCCACAAGGAGTTTATTGAAATTGTAAGTTACAATAACGCAGTAAGGCAAAAAAGGTACCATGCTTAAAAGAGTTTCTTTTTCCTGCGCGCTGCGACCTTGAAGAAATTCTATACCTAAAATGCCGTCCTCATTATAGTTTTTGTTAATATATTCCTTCACTTTTAATATTTCTTTAGTTGTAGGCATGGGTTTATCTTGATCTAATTGAGTATAATAATCTAGTGATCCTTCTAATTCTTGCTCTTCACCTATTATTATTCCCAGTAGCTCTTTATACTTAATATCTAGACTATTGCTTAGTTTTGCCACATCTGAGGCTCCATAAACCTCTAATAATTTATTAGCCTTTATTTTATCTAACTCATACTTCACAATTAAATCATTATATTTTAGGATTTTATCTTCAAGCGATGCTGTTTTTTCATCCTGTTTTCCAATAGCGATTTTATAACTGCTGATTTGGTCTTTTAAAGAATCAAATAATGCGTTATTATCTTTTATTTTTTGTAGGGTATCCGCGCTACCAACTTCAAACCTTGTAATGTCACTATCTATATCACTTACGATCATAATGTCTAACTTATTTCTAAGAACAATTACTCCATCCTTTAATGATTTGAGTTTACCCTTTGATTGTAATATATTACTATTACAGATAGCTATATTATTATCAATAGTTCTTTCATCTTGTGTAGATTTTTTTATCTTACTTGACAGTTCCATAACCTTACTTAGAGATACCTCAAGCTTATTATTCAAATCTTCAATCACAATTTCATCTCTGATTTTCTTATTATATGCTAATATATTTAGATCAGTTGTTAGTGTTTCATTGGCTTTAAAAATATTTTGTAGTAACTCTTTTATTTCAGAATATTTGTTTTTACACTCTAGAAAATCTACAAAATAATTTTTTGCCTCTCTTAGGTTAATTTCATTATCTACAACGCCCGCCTTTAACTTTTCACTTTCAAATTTATTTTCCGAAGTTTCAAGTTCCTCCTGGGTTTTACTTAGCTTATTTTTCATAATCTGTAGCTTTATAGTTTGGAGGTTTTTTTCAATTTCCATATCTTCACTGTTTATATTATTTATTTCACTATCTATTAAATCCTGCTCCTCATATTTACTGTTTATGTTACCTTCCACCGTATTATAGGTTTTCACAATAGAATCTTCTATTATATTTTTATCCCCATATACATTTTGGAGTGTACTGGTCTTATTAATAAAGTCCTGAGCCACATCTGACTGTCTATCAAATTTTGAGATTTCACTTTTCTTTTTAGATAGTTCTATGATCTTATCCTTTATATCCAAAAGGGTTTTTGCCATATCTTCCTCTTCATTTAATAGCTTATTAGTTTTAGCCATAAAGGCCTTTTGGATGATTTTTTCTATAAGTAAGTCCTCCACGATTTTTCTTGAGGTCCTATAGTTTTGCTCAAAGTAACCTCTCACATGACCCTCTGTCTTATTTATTCCTCTAATAATTTCCCATTCGCTTTCATATAGCCCATGCTCACTAATAAACCTTTGATATTCTCCCTTTTTATTCTCAAATATATCGGAAACCACAATAAAAGAGTTATCACTTTGAAGTGTTCGTAATTGTTTTTTTAAGCCATTATAGGTTATTTTCTCACTATTATCTTGCAAGGATAAATTATTTATATCATTTTCATTATAAGCATTATAAAAGATAACATAATTAAAATAATCAAAGGCTGCAGTATCCTTTTTATTTTCACTATTTCCAGTATTCTCTGTTCCTTTCCTAGCACAAAAGCCTGTGACCATATACTTATAACCTGATTTATCTCCATCATCTAACCGCCATTCAATTAACGAATGAATTACATTGCTGGAGTCTTTACCTCTAAAGAGCTTTTCTATAGGTTGCTTTTCATCTAAATGACAATTTGGTATAAGGTTTTGTAGGAGTAGTAACATCAGAAGGCTCTTACCCCCACCATTGGCAAGGTCATACAGTGTGTTGCTACAGGAAAATTCCATTTTAAAGTCATCATATGTTTGAGTTCCGTTATTATATTTAACATTATTTACACGTACCCTATTTATCTGCGGCATTAATTAAGCGCTCCTTCCGACATAATCTCATATAGCCTGCCTCTGAAATCCTCAAAGTAGTTTTCTATCAGTGCTTTAAATCTATCATTAGCGTAATAACGTTCCTCCACTTCAATAAAAAGGTTCTGTTCCTTTAGAAAATTAAAGGTAATTTTTATATAGCCTAGCTTAGAACCTCTGTAGGCTCTTGTATTTATGGATAAATCATTGCTGTGAGTTAAAGGAAGTTCCTCCCACAAAAGAGCTATGGCATTAAAACTATTTTCTTCAAGTTCATTTTTCACTATTGCATCTAATTTATTAATAATACTTGAAAGTGAGCCATTAACACTTTTTAGCACATCCTCAATTTTTATATACTCTTGAAAGGTGTAACTTGAGGAATCCTTATAAAACAATGTAATTATATTATAAATAATAAAATAGCACATATACAATTCTTTATTGACCTTAAGTCCAAGCATCTTCCGAAGTTCCTCATTAGTATAGCCAAAAACCTTATTCTTTTCTCCAGCGGTAATGTATATTGCATCCTTATATTGATATAGTGTTAAATTCAGCTTATCAAGCATGCTACCAAATATATTATACATTTCCATGTTTGTATTATATTCTTCGTATAGGTCTGTGTTTTCTTTGGTGCTTACATTTTCCCCTGTAATAAGCTTTGAAAACAGCTCCAGAGCCTTCTCCATATTCCAGTTTTCCACTTCATTCAACCCTTTCAAATTTTATATTGGTAATTTTAAATAGTGATGATATTTCTATTACATCATCGGGTGTTGGTATTACATTAAATTTAAGGACCTTAAACTCATTCTGGTTTTCAGCCGTCAACATATCAATAATTATTTTATCAAAAATAGTTTTTTCCTCTAGGCGAAGCTTTGACATATCATAATGATTTTTTTGTGCAATATGGAGTACGAAAGAATAATAGTCTCCATTTTTTAAGATATCCTCTTTAAATACACCTACTAAATACTCATTAAACTCTCTAAGGGAAAATTCACCCACCTCCAAAAGGAGTTTCATTAATAACTTCATAAATATTATAAAGTTCCCTGCTATTCTTTCATCTTCTATATCATCTGGGGAGGTATATTCTATTTCCTCTACAGTGGAAACCTGCTCTATCTCTTCTTCATTATTGGTCCTATAGGTTAAAAGATCATCTGTACTTTTCAAATTAAAAGTCTTATTAAACTTTATCTTTAATAAGGGGTTCATGAGCAGTGATAGTAGTGAAGCATCATCTAAACGAAGAGTTCTATCATAAACATCTTTAAAGTCAAAGGACATTCTAAGTTTATTCAAAGTAACCTTCTTAATAATTTCATCTGATTTTATCTTAAGATCAGTAGAAGAATTTAAAAGCTCATTATGCTTTGAAATAGCTCGCTTAATCTCAGTTTCTAGGTTATAAATATATTCCCTATTTTTTAAAAATCCTCTTCTGTATCATTACTAGCATTTTCCTCAATCCTTTCAAGAGCTAGCTCTATTAGTCTCTTGTTTTTATCAAAAAGGCTTTGTTCCTCGTCGAACCACTTCATGCTACTGGTAAAAAGTTCATCCGTGGCCTTTATCCCTTCAAAAACGTTATAGCTTAAAATGTTCAAAATTTCATTCTTCCGTTGCATTAGTTTGCTAACTTCATTATTAATTCTTCTTACAACTTCAATACCACCTTTAAAGTTTTTTGACTCAATCATTTTAGACAGCAGTATCTGTTGAATGCTTATTTTGCTCTCATCCTTTATTTCCTTTGTATCAAGGTAAAACTCAATGGCCTCAGATGTTATGTAATAGCTTATGGTATTATCCTCTATTTTGGATTCAATTAGCTTGATCCTAGAAGACATCCGTTTCTTTTCCACAGGATCAAAGTAATTATAGGAAAAAGGTTTTCCATCATTTATAATTTTATCAAAGATATAATTTACAAGTTGCATATTTTCTTTTTCATCTAGGTACAAATTGTAATCCCGTTTTAAAATTTCTGTGGTAAACTGGGAATACTGTTCAAAGGAAACCCCCATATTATTAAAATTATTTTCTTCTATAAATAGCCTTAAGGTCGCTATCACTATATAACCCATATCAATAAAATTATATATGCCCTCCTTAAATAAATCTAAAGATATCTCCCTAATCTTAAAAAAAGGATAATATTTTTTTAGGTTTTGCATTCTCTCATTGTGCTCACCTATTATCTCATCAATATAATCGAATTCACTATTCAAACTCCACCAACTCCTAATCTATATCTATTAAGGCAACTGCTTCCTGTGGTATATATTTCTTACTATTTAATATCTCAATAAGCCTTTGTGAATAAAACTTTTCAAATTCTGAATTAACTACATCTATAGCATAGCTTAACACATTAGGTTCTGTGGTATAATATTTCGAAATATCGCTATTTTTCATATTTACTATAACCTCTCCTAAGTTTAAATCCTCGTCAAAATGCACATCACTTGAAAAATTTCTAAGTCTTGGAAGAGCATCAATATTAAAATTATCTAAAAGTACTGTATATAATGACCTACCAATAACTATATTGTAACTTGAGAATTTATCTTTAAAGAGCTTGTATATTAAGAAGCCCTCACTATCTATATCCCCAAAGTATTTAATGTTATCATTAAAATTTATACCATACTCCCCTGCAAGGTCAAAAGAACTTATAATCTTTTTTCCTTCACCATAAATAATCATATCAAATGCTTCACAGATTTTTTTATTTTTTAATGTAGAATAAGTATCCTTGTTTTCTATTATTAATATTTCTCTGCTCTCCTTTTGAAAAAAGCTCTTTTTCACATGGTAGAAAAATGGTTCCTGTGTTTTATAGCAATTAAAATCCTCATATTTCATTTTTAGATTTAATAAAATTTCTAGTCCTAAATTTATCTTACTCTTTGGATTTTCAAAAAATTTTTCATCATTAAAGAGTTTGAAAGATAATTCATTTGAAGTAAGGTAGGGCTTTTGTGGCTTCATATAATAGTCATTAAGCACTTGTATATACTTCTTATGTTTTTTATATTTTTCCTGATTCTTAAAATAATAATCAAGGTTTTTCAAATTTAGCTTACTTATCTCAAGAATGGTTTTATTATCCTTCTCCTTATTACTAATATTATCTATAACCTCAAATTTAGAGTGAATTCTTAGCCCCTTTTGTACTTTTCCACGAGGCTTTAATTTACCCTCAATACATAACTTCTCTATAACACTTTCAAATAGATTATATTGAGCTGCTCTAATATAATTTACCTGGTTACCATTGTCATAAGAAAAAGATAATAATTTTTCTATATCAATAGTTTTATTTTTATAACTCACAAGTTTCTTTACAATATTCTTATATATCTCTTCAAACATGAGTTTCTTCCTTTCTTTTAATTATATTAGATTGTCCTATTACTATAGTATACCTAAAGCGAATACAATAAAGCAATAAAAGCCTGTACATAAATTCGTACAGACTACTCGTATAATAATTTGATTTTATTCCCTTCTTGCTTCATCAAGAACTTCCACCATTTGCATTCTATCTATCCTGTAGTGAGTAATAGTGTCATATTTATCTGAAATACAAATTAAATAATAACAATCATCTTTCAAAATCATTGATATAGGACTTATATTATATTAATTTGCTACTCGTTGAGTTGAAAATTATTTTTTTATTCGTCTAAACGAATATTCTAGTCCTTTTTTCATGTGTATTATATTTTAAATTTGGAGGCTATATCTCTTAATTTTTGTGCACTAATTTTGTTACCAACGGTAGTATTTTTTATTTCTTCCATCTTATTCACAATATCGATGCTTTTATCAGAAATACTAACTATACCCTGTGCACCCTGATTAACGGTCCCTGCTACTTGATCTATTGCAACCGCAATCCCATTTATTGATGTATTTAAATGTTGCGCTGACTCATCAAATTCCTTCATAAATTTATTGAAATTTTCTGCATCATCTATATATTCTTTACCTGTACCCATAATAATCTCATAATTTAGAGAAACTTCTTCATCCATGAAATTAAGCATTTTAATAGCACTACCAGATAGATTTTTTACAGAATCATTTACAACTTTAACTAC
>NZ_JBOITL010000017.1:0-20974 GCF_050717515.1 Clostridium sp.
GTGCTTCAATTTCTTTCATAACCATTCCTCCTAACTTAATTATTAGATATTATTACCACAACTACCATTTATTTATACAAAAAAAGAATGTAGCTAGATTTATTTACACAAATCTAGCTACATTCCCATTTTTTCTAAATATTATATCCCTAACTATATTTTACAATTTAAATACTAATGCATAAGATTCACTTACTTTTTCAAATCCCAAATTTTTATACATTTCTTTTGCTGTATCTTCCTCATCGGCACAGAGATATATCACTTCAGCTTTCTTTAAAAGCGCTATGTCTATCACATATTTTAAGATAGTAGTACCTATTCCACGGCGCTGATACTCTGGGGACACTGTAAAATCTTCTATTTTAGCTATTCCATTATATAAAAACAATTCACAACTTCCAACTGGAATTTTATCATAATAACAAATATATGTATCCACCGGAATTTCTGACAAAGATGCCTGTCCTATACGTCTGGCTCTACGCTGGCAAAAATCTTTTTCAAAAGTCTCACTGTCCTGAATTAGATCTAGTGATACCAAATCTTCAACCATAGAATAATCTGCAATTTTACGTATCGAATACCTATTTAAGGTATTCCATTTTGTAGATTCCATAGGTACATATACATAGTTACCATAATGCTCAATCTCTAGTTTTTCATGATATCCTTCTAAACATTTTTCAGAAGGCAGTTCATCTATAGTAATCCTACAAAAATCTTTACTCTCTTTATAATTTAGTTCTATTTCCTCTTTAATAATCTGCTGTAAAACATCTTTAGATAATGTTTTTTTAATATTTGTAGAATTGTGAAAATGCATATCCTTCATCTTACTGTCACGAAATCTAATAATCTGTTCATTTTCGAAGTATTCAGAAAAGTTGCTGATATAAGTAATCTCGCTATGCTTTATCTTTTCTTGAATTTTTATATACTGGTTCATAATATTTTCTCCTTTTAATTTTCAAGTTATTTTTATATCCCTTTCTTAGTAAACAAGCCAACTGATATCATGTTTTGTATGATATACATACATTTCCCTACTTTTATACTTCTTATGTTTTTCTGCATACTCTTTAAGTACTTAATTACCTTCTTGAGTCTTCCCATTTCATATAATGCACCCCTTACTTGTTTAATTTACCATTATTATAACATATAGCCAAAAAAATCTTCGCCTTAGTCCGGGATTCTTTTACTATTTCATATGTATTATGTTTAGCCTTAGTTCATAGATTTTCTAAATCAAAGACTTTATAATTCTGCTAAAAAGTGCACATCCCTAAGTTTAAAATCCATAGGAATGTGCATTTATTTTAATTTAACCCAAAAGCTTATGCTCTAAGCATAATTTTCGTCTTATTAATTTAACCTCTTTATATCTAATAATTGCACCATAATAATTGCACCATAATAATTGCACCATAATAAATGAAAAAAGCATAATAAAAATATTAGTAAACACAGAAAATATTTCTGTGTTTACTAATTATAAAATTAATTTAATGGGAAATAAATATCCATGTAAGTAATACCATTTTCTTGGAGTTTTTCTTCAAGCCAGTACTTCTCCTTATAACAGTCAGCTCTACAATCTGGCTCATATCCCTTTGCGTTAACCCACTCTACTAATTTATTCCAACCAGCAGGTATAGCTTGAAAGGGATTTGAGAAAGGGTTAGTTATTCTGAGAGTTGCATATTTCCATTTATCTATTTTTTTAAGTTTCACACCTTCACAGACATCGATATCTTCATTGACTTTTATCCAATATTCATACCCCCTTAATCCCTTTTGTCTTTGTTCTTCTGAAACAGGAATATCAAATCCGAATTGTCTCGAGCTAATATCAATATTATTATTTTCCACCCATTTTGTCATAAATGTTATAACATCCTCTAACCCCAACAAACAATGTAAATAACCTATAAAAGTGATATTTTGAAAATCCAGCAACATCTGCACAAACCTCAATTGTGATAGGCTGTTTAATATTCTCTTCAATGTAATCTATGGTTTTTTGTAGATATTCAACATAACTCATAAAATTCACTCCTCGTTGCAACGATAACTTAATTATAATGCATGAATTTAATAATAAAAGGACTTCTTTTGCTGTTTTAATAAAAATTGTTTCTTCATTCCTTGTTATTTATAATAATTGTACATATATATGTACAATCAAATTATTAAGTTACTCGTCGAGTTTAGCTTATTTTTACATAGAAGAGGGTTTAAAGAAAAAAGTTTTCTTTTCTAAACAAATGTTTAGTTCTTAAATATTTGTTTAAGTATTAAAGATTTTGTGTTATAGTTTATTCATAAAGTTAAGGGGGTGAGATGCTAATGGATAATTATGTAGTAGTCATAGGGGGGCTGAATTTAGATATAGCGGGCTTGTCCGGGGATGTATATAGGGAAAAAGATTCGAATATCGGAGGCATTGAAATGACTGTTGGTGGAGTAGGACAGAATATTGCTCAAAACTTAACAAAATTAGATGTTCCTACATATTTGGTAACAGTCTATGGAGATGATTATTTCGGGAAATTTCTATCTGAGGAGTGTAAAAAGCATGATATTCGCTTAGATTATGCCGAATGTATTCTTAATACCAAAAGCTCAACTTATTTATATGTCACAGATGAAAAGGGAGATATGGTCACAGCGGTTAATGATATGAAAATCACAGAATATATTACTCCGGAATTCTTGGAGAGACGTATAAACTTCATTAACAGAGCATCCATTTGTGTGATTGATGGAAATATTCCAAAAGAATCTATCGAGTGGCTTGCGAACAATTGTACTGTACCGATTTTTGCAGATCCAGTTTCTATTGCTAAAGTAAACAGATTTGAAAATATTTTAGATAAAATTGATACTTTTAAACCAAATGAATTAGAAGCAAGTGTTTTATCAGGAGTAAAAATTGTTGATACCGAAAGCGCTAAAGAAGCAGCCAGAGTTTTACATCAAAAGGGAGTAAAGAATGTATTTATATCTTTAGGATCAAAGGGAATTTTGTGTTCAAGAGAAGGAGAAGTGGACTGTATTCCAATTTTGGATTCACATATAGTAAGTGTAAATGGAGCCGGCGATTGTAGTATGGCAACTATTACCTGGGCACGTTTTCAGTATGGTAATACAATACCTTTAAAAAGAGTAGGGATGTTGACCCAGGCAGCAGCTAGTTTAACTGTAGAAGTTGCGGAGTCGGTATCTCCAAATTTAAATATTAAAAATATAATAGAAAGAGCAAAAAAATTTTACGAAGAGGTGTAAAAATATGAAAAATCAAATCTATTCTTTAGTAAACTACAATGAAAGCGTTGCGACTATGAATGCTGGTGCAGACCATATTGGCTTGGTACCTGTGCAGAGCGGCGGCGTACCAGCTCATCGTGTTCCATTTGATGTTGTGGATCGTATCTTCAATGAGGCAAAAAAACGCGGTGTCAAATGTGTAGCTATCATGCTAAATACAGACCCTGATGAAATGATTTTCATTGCAAATAGAGTAAAACCGGATATTCTACATATTGCAGGTATGGAATTTACAGCTGATGCAGCATTCGCGCAAAGATTACATAAAGAATGCCCTGGTGTTGAATTAATGCAGGCTGTTCTTGTGGACGGACCTCAAGCTGTAGATCGTGCAAAAGAGTATGCAAAATTCTGTGATTATATATTAACAGATTCAGGACTTGCAGCAGATACAGGTATAGGAGCAAGCGGGCTGACCCATGATTGGGACATTGATGCAGAGATTGTTAGATCTGTAAATATCCCAGTAATTATTGCAGGAGGTTTAGGACCGGACAATGTAGAAGAATGTATCAAACGGGTAAAACCTTATGGTGTAGACTCTTTAACTAAGACAAGCCATAAATACAATGATGGTGTAATGGAAAAAGACATTCCAAAAGTAAAAGAATTTTGTGAAAGAGCAAATAAGATTGCTAAAGAATTAGGTTTATAAAATGAAATCTATTAACAAAAATCTATCATTTAAATCAGTCAGCATTTCAATGCTAGGTATTTTTATAGTATGCATAGGCGTCTCATTTAATAATAATACCCAATTAGGAAATGATCCAATTGGGATTGTTTATGATGGGGTACGTGCCTTTTGGGGATTAAGCTATCTCCAACTTGGGTATGTTTCAAATTTTATAAACATTGGATTACTTCTTATTCTATATTTATTCGGACGTAAATATTTAAATGTTGGAACTTTTCTATATTTAATTCCTTATGGAGTCTTTATATCTATTGGAAGTCACTTATACCCTCATATTTTTACAAGTGATGCTTTAGGAATACGCTTGCTTGCAGGAGGATTCGGATGCCTTATTTATTATATTGGAATTAGTCTTTTTGTGGCAAGTAATATAGGAGTTGACCCCTTCAATGGGTTTATGCTGACTATTCGTGACAAGACAGGCTGGAGTATTAGTCGTTCTAAAATTACCATGGATATTGTTTTAACTATTATTGGTTTTTTACTGGGAGGAAAGTTTGGGATTATAACTATAGTTACTGCAATTACAACTGGTCCCGCCATACAGTTTTTTAGCGGCATCTTTAAAAAATGCATTTATCATGAAAGTTAATTTTAAGGGTAAATTCAACAAGGTTTATTAAAAACTAGGAGGATATTATGGATTTTAAATTAGAACAAAAAGTTAAAGTTATTGTTTCTCACGAATTAGATAATACTATTTTGCAGATTCTAAACACGGAAAAATATAAAAAACCTATGATTGCCATTGACAGTTTTTTACTAAACACTCCTATTATTCAGGGAATGTTTACATTATTAAAAGAAAACAGTCTGGACTACTTTGTCTACGATAAAATAGTTTCTAATCCACCTACTGATGTTATTGATAATGGAGCTAAATTATTTTCTGAAAATAATTGTGACTGCATAATTGGTATTGGTGGCGGAAGTGCTATTGATTCTTCAAGGGGAATCAATATTATTAGAACTTTAGGCGGAAATATCAGAGATTATGCTTTTGAGAAAGAAATTCCTAATTTTTGCAAAGGATTAATTGCAGTTCCTACCACATCTGGCACCGGAAGTGAATTATCTAATGCTTTAATTGTTTCTGAACCTGAGACACATGAAAAATTGGCTGTCTTATCAAATAATGCCGTGAGTGAATATGCTGTTTTAGTTCCTGAGCTCACAATTACACTTCCTAAAAGCATGACAGGGGCTACTGGTTTAGATGCATTTTCACATGCAGCTGAAGGGTATACCTCCAATTTATCTTCTCCAGTTACAGATGCTATCTGTGAAAAGATTATGTATTTAATTGTAAAATACTTGCCTAAAGCTATAAAAAACGGGAATGACCTAGAGGCCAGAGAACGTATGATGGTTGCCGCTGCATTAGGTGGCTGGATGTTAAATAATGCAGGAACGCATGTTGGTCATTCACAGGCTCATATTATTGGCGCACTTTATGGAATTCCACACGGAATGGCATGTGCTTATGCTCTACCTGGTACTTTGTTATATACAGCTCAGGCAAATCCTAAAAAAATAAAAGAAATTGGATTGATTTTGGGGGCTCAGTATCCGGATGATTCTACAGCCTTCGAAATTGGTGAAATCACAGCAGAAAAATTCAAATGGTTTAGAGATGAAGTAATTGGCCTGGACTCTTTAGAAAAATTCAATATTTCTAGGGAAGAGCTTATAGCTAATGCACAAAAGGTTGTTGAAGAACGTTTTGCAGGTAATTCACCAATGGAAATCACTTTGGATTTAGCTGAAAATTTATTAAAATTATACGAATAAAAAAACTTATCTTGTGTGAGATATATCACCAAGATAAGTTTTTTTATGAAAAATAATAGTATAGTTTTAATTAGAAAAAAGAATTTTCTTTTTTTCCATTAATAATTCCTGAGATAAATTTGGATTTACCGGAGTTTGTGTTTCCATACTACTAATGGCTGCAACATATGCATATTTTAAAGCTTCTTCCCATTTCATATTATTTTGGAGTCCACAAATTAAAGTGCCAGTTAAAGTTGCACTTGCTCCGTTTGTATTTACAATTGAAGCTGGTGCAATCTTCAATTTGTATTCTGTGCTTTGATTTTTAAAAAACAGACCTTCGCTTGCTGAAAAAACAAGAACATTTTTAACACCCTTATTTAGTAAGAGGTCAATGGCATTACTAATGTTTGTATAAGTCTCATTTAATTCAGAAACTAATTGAGATAGCTCTTTTGGTGTGATTACTAAAATTTCTATTTTGTGTATATTATTAATTAGTCGGTAGCTTTTATTAAGGGATACTGTTTTAACTACAAGAGGAGTTGTTACTTTGTCATATATGTAATCTATGACATCCTTCGGAAGATTCGTGTCAATAATGCAATAGTCTGAATGATTAATTCTATCTAAATTTTTTTCAATAAACAAAAGAGTCATGTTATGATATATGTCCATGTCATCAATTCCAACTATTCTATTTCCATCTGAATCATTAATAGATATGAATGATGATGTAGCTTCCCCTTTAATTTTTTCACAGTATTGAACGTTCATATTATTTTCTTTCGCATCATCTAAGAATTTTTCTCCATTTAGATCATCACCAAATACCGAAATAAAATAATTAGGAATTCCCAGTTTTGTTAGAGCCAGTGCAATATTTCTTCCTGCACCTCCTAATAAATGAACTATTTTGCCAGGATTTGAATTATCATGTATTAGTTTACTCCTTGACGTCCCAAGAGTATCTATATTAACTCCACCCACTACTGTGATAAAACGAGGTTCACTTAAAACATATCCCTTTCCTTTTATGTACCCTTTCCTTGTTAAATTATGAATATGAGCAGCAGCTCCAGAACGAGTAATCCCAAGAATATCTGCAAGCTCATATTGTGAAATCAATGGATCCTGTTTAATTATTTTTAGAATTTCTAACTCCCGTTCCGTCATACGATTCTCCATTTCATTTTAAATAATTTTAATTGTAAAATAGCTAACAATTAAGTGTTTAAACATTTGTTTAGTTTATTATAAACAAAGTAAGAATGAAAGTCAATAAACCTCAATAAAACTAATGTCCATCATAGTAAACATTAGTTTTACCACTTCTGATGGCCCATTATAATGTTAACAGAAACTACAAAATCCTCATTAATAAATTGTTCCCACAAGAAGAGTGTCTTGGTATAGAAATTGTATGGTACAATGATATTCAGAACAAAGTTGAAATCTTATCTAAGTTTGTAGAAAAATACAAATTAATAATATCGAATAAATATACAAAAAACGTAATTATTGTTACTGAATACAAATAGACATAAGGAGATTGATTATGAAGATTACTGAAGGCTATATTCCATATCTAGAATATAAGACTTACTATCGTATAGTAGGTGAATGCACAGGAAATAAAAAACCATTGGTTTTATTACACGGCGGACCGGGTTCTACACATAATTATTTTGAAGTACTTGATAAAGTTGCGGAAGATGGACGTGCAGTTATTATGTATGACCAATTGGGATGCGGACTTTCCGAAGCACCTTCCCGTCCCGACTTATGGTGTGCGAAGACATGGATTGAAGAATTAATCCAGTTACGTAAACACTTAGGCCTAGACGAAATCCACTTATTAGGACAATCTTGGGGAGGGATGCAGGCAATTCAATATGCTTGCGAATACAAACCCAAAGGAATAAAGAGCTATATATTATCCAGTACTTTACCCTCTGCCTCGCTTTGGGAAAAGGAACAGCGTAGAAGAGTTGCATACCTTCCGCGAGAAATGCAAGATGCCATTGCAAAAGCAGAAAAATCGGTGGATTATTCATCAAAAGAATATAAAAAAGCAGAGGCAGAATTCATGCTTCGTCACTGCGCAGGCCTATTAGGACCAGATTCTCCAAAATGTTTAAGCCGCCCAAAGGTTGCTGGAACAGAAGCTTATGTAACTGCATGGGGGCAAAATGAGTTCAGTCCATCTGGCAACTTAAAAAACTTTGATTTTATGAAAGAGATTGAAGACATTAAAGAACCTAGTTTAATCATCAGCGGTTTGCTTGATCTTTGTTCACCACTTATTGCAAAAACAATGTATGACAAAATTCCGAATTCAGAATGGGAATTATTTGAATTCAGCCGCCACATGCCCTTCGTAGAAGAGAATGAGAAATATATAGAAGTGCTTAATAAGTGGTTGAATAAAAACGACTGATTATCACAGCATGAGATGACTCTCACCGTGATATAGCACCCAACAACAATAAAATAAACACCCTAGGGGTGTTTATTTTATTTCCTTTTCAATAACATCCATTAATTTCTTACAAGGAATAACCCTTATATTTTTAAATTTAACTCCTGTTTTTAAACAATTCATGGGTATATATGCCTTTTTAAACCCCATTCTATCTACCTCTTTTAGTCTTTGCTCGAGTGATGGTACTTTTTTTAATTCACCTGTAAGACCAAGCTCTCCTATAAAAACTGTATCAGTAGATATTCCATGGTTTAATGCGGAGGATGCAATACTCATCACTACAGCAAGATTTACTGATGTTTCAGTTAACTTAAGACCACCTGTTGCTTTTATAATAACATTTTTATCATAAAGTCCTACTCCTCCCCTTTCCTCAAGAATAGAGATAAGAGTACCTAGTTGTTCCTTCCTTGCAAAACACTCACTTAATCTACTTGGATAAGGAGTAAACGATTTAGATACAAGACTCTCTATCTCTACAACAATAGGTCTGGTACCATCCTTTATAACGGCTAGTGCACTCCCTGGTACTAGCTCTTCCCTTTTGGTCATAAAAAACTCCGAGGGGTCAGCTATTTCTTCCATCCCTATTTCTGACATACGAAATAGTCCACTCTCCGAAGTGTCACCATATCTATTCTTTTTGCTGATTAAATGTTTCAGTTCTTCTCCATCTTCTCCCTCTATGTACAATACGGTATCCACTAAATGCTCTAATATTCGAGGCCCCGCCATCTCATCAGCCTTTGTCATTTGGCCAACGAGAAATACAGCTCTTGGTCTATCTGGATTCTTAGCTTTATCCTTTAAAGCTGTGGCACATTCAATTACTTGAGTAGGAGATCCCGCTCTCGAACCTGAATATTCTTCTAACGTAAATGTTTGAATACTGTCAAGTATTATTAAGTCTGCATCAACGGTTTCTATATGTTGTAATATTTCATCTAACTTAGTATCAGAAACTACCCAGAAGTTATCAGCTATTTCTTTTACAGTACGGTCAGCTCTATTTTTAATTTGACTATTGCTTTCCTCTCCAGATGCATATAAAATTTTATACCCTTTTAAAGACAGAGCATTTGCTAGTTGCAGTAAAAGGGTTGACTTGCCCATCCCAGGCGGTGCTGAAATTATGCTTATACTATCTCTAACTATCCCGCCACCCATAACTCTATCAAATTCTGAAACTCCTGTAACTATCCTATCGCTGTTGGATTGTACAATGGCTCTTAGTTTTGTTGGACTAGTTGTTATTGCCATTCTACTTGAGTTAGCCTTGGTAGCACTTGCCTTAACTATTTTTTCTTCATATGTATTCCAGGCACCACAATCGTTACATTTCCCCATCCACTTTGGAGCTTGTGCGCCACAATCTTTACAAATATAAACTTTTTTATCTTTAGCCAATTAAATACATCCCCTTATTATCATCATCCCTTCAATTATAGCAACAAATCATTTTCACAGTCAATACATTGAGATTTTAATGTATCCCATTCACTATCTAATTTTCTTGCTGAACAATTTTATAATAAGTCTTTGCTGTAAGTCCATAAACTATAGCGTACAATACTGCAAAGATTACAACAGTGCCCGCTATTGCAAGTATTAATGTACTGGTACTAAATAGACCAAACCAAGATAATAATTTAGATACAACATTGAAAGTAACTACAATGTGCATTACTGCTACTGCTAGTGGAAGGAAAAACACCATAAGTATTTGCTTGTTTATAGTATTTTTAACCTCTTTCTTGCTCATACCTACCTTTTGCATAATTTTAAATCTTTTGCTATCATCATACCCTTCAGAAATTTGCTTATAGTAAATTATTAAAACTGTTCCCATTGTAAATAATAGTCCTAAAAAACATCCAATAAATATGAACCCACCATTAAGTATATAAAACTCTTCTCTAGCTGTATAAATACTTTTAAAATTACTGTTTTTCATAGCATTTATATGGCTTTTTAATGAATCACAGAATTTTAGAGCATCCTCTTTATTACCATCAATATCAAATGCAATGCTCTCAGTAGCATTTACAAATCCTGTGACATCCTTGTCTTCAGAGGTATCCTTTAATGTATTCATATCCTTAACTATAATTCTATATTCATCTATTACTTTATTTTTATTTTTATTCGCTATCTTTATTTTATTAAGATTGTCTTTCACTTTAAATTTTTTATCATTTATAACAATAGAATCATAATTAAATTCCTTCCCAATTGAAAAGATGAGTACCTCATTATCTTTTAAAGATGCATCTTTGCCTTCCATTTTGTTATAATCTTCTAAGGTATAAAGATGTATACTTTTTAAATCAGTCGTAATAGGTACCTCTGGATTAGGAATTTTGAATGAATTTTTATCTTGTAATGTTATTAATTCTTTATCGTCAAATTCTACTTGGTTTTTTAGTGTTACATTGCTCTTATGAGCTTCTTCTTTTATCATATTTGCTACTTTATCCTTTTCTTTTGCTGTTGTTGCTCTGTTTTTTATAGATATTGATACATCTAATGGATAAGCAATTTTTAAGCTGCTTTCTTGTCCAACATATAAAGCAACAGTTGTTGATATTGTTAGTAATACCGCTGTACTTAAAATACAAATATTAGCCAGCCCTACAGCATTTTGCTTCATACGATAGATCATTCCAGATACTGAAACAAAATTCTTTGTTTTGTAGAAAAACTTCTTGTTTTTCTTTAATATCTTCAAAAACGCTATACTTCCAGCTATAAAAGTACTATAGGTTCCAGCAATAATTAAAAGTACTGCTATACAAAATATATTAAATGCTTTTAATGGTGATTCTATATTAATAGCAAGGCCATACCCAACGGCTAATTCAATAACACCAGAAATAGCTAATATCCATGATGTCTTTGGCTCTTTTTCCCCCTTTTGACCACCTTTTAGTAATTCAATAGGATTTTTAAGCTTAACTTGTAGAAGATTTACTATTAAAATAGCTGCAAAAATCATACTAAACAATCCTATAGTTTGTATTATTGCTGGCACTGATAGTGAAAATGAAGATGAAATAGTAATATCCAGTTTCATTAAATTTATTAATATTAAAAACATTAATTTTCCAACTATAATTCCACCTAAAATACCTAAAACTAAACTAATAATAGCTACTATTACCGTTTCACTAGAAAGAACCTTGGCAATATGCTTTTTTTCCATTCCAAGCACATTATAAAGCCCTATTTCCTTTTTTCTTCTCTTTATTAAGAAACTATTAGTATAAAATAGAAATACCATAGAAAATAATGCAATGACTTTAACTGCAGATTTCAGAATCATTTTTAATGCATCTGCTCTTCTAATCTTATCTAATCCTTCATTTAATGCTAAACAATCCATGGTGTAAAACATAATAATTGCACATATACAAGCTAATATATAGGGCAAATAAGTTTTGCTATTTTTCTTTAAATTAGTCTTAGCAAATTTGAAATAAAAGGAACTATTCATTTTCACTACCTCCTGTAGTTAACAGAGTTAGTGTATTTGAAATCTTTTGATACATTTCATCATTACCCATAGCTCCACGATAAATTTGATTAAATAGCTTTCCGTCCTTTATAAAAAGTACACGACTAGCATGGCTTGCAGCTATTGTACTATGTGTAACCATAAGAATAGTCTGACCAGATTTATTTATATTTGAAAATAATTTCATAATCTCACCTGCCGACTTTGAATCTAATGAACCCGTTGGCTCATCTGCTAGAACTAATTTTGGATTTGTAATAATAGCCCTGGTTATTGCTGCCCTTTGCTTTTGTCCTCCTGATACTTCATAAGGATATTTCTCTAATATATCTTTGATTCCTAGCTTACTTACAATAGGTTGTAATCTGCTATCCATTTCTTTATAGTCTTTTCCTGATAACACAAGCGGCAGGAATATATTATCCTTTATAGAGAAGGTATCAAGTAAATTAAAATCTTGAAACACATAACCTAAATGATTTCTACGAAAGGCAGATATTTCACTTTCCTTTATGTTAACAATATTTTTCCCTTCTAATAAAACTTCTCCACTTGTAGGTTTATCAAGTGATGCCAATATATTAAGCAATGTAGTTTTACCTGATCCTGATTCCCCCATAATAGCTATATATTCACCAGCTTCTACTGAAAATGAAACATCATCTAAAGCCTCAACCTTATTGCCCCCAAATCTTGTTGAATATATTTTCTTTAAATTTTTAACTTCTACTAATACCATATTGACCCCTCCAATTTTTACTTTAGGAAATTGATTTACGTTCTTTCCTAACTTACAAATTAATTATATAAAAAAAAGGAATGTTCTGCCTTAACTTAAGCTTACACTTCCTTTTTTAACCTTACATTTATGTAAGGCTAGTCTATATTTATTGTATCTGTAGAAAAATCAATAGCTACCTTTGTTCCTTTTCCTATTTCTGAGGTTATAGATACTTTATGGGACAGTCTTGAAATAATTTCCTTACATAAATACAATCCTATTCCTGTTGATTTCTTGTCCATTCTGCCATTATACCCTGTAAAACCTCTTTCAAAAACTCTTGGAATATCTTCAGAGGCTATACCTATTCCAGTATCCTCAATTATTAAGGTTTTCTCTAAACTCCCCTCTACATAAATTGAAATACTACCGCTCTTTGTATACTTTAATGCATTAGATAAAATTTGTTCTAGCACAAATGTAATCCATTTTTCATCTGTTATTACCTTGCAATCAAACTCCTTCAAGTTTAGTGAAATCTTCTTATATATGAAAGTAGCCGCATATTTCTTCACGCTTTGACGAATAATGTCATGTAGTGAATATATCTCTAATTTTAAGTCAGAGGACAAATTCTCTAGCCTTATATAATGTAGCACCATCTCTACATATTGTTCAATTTTAAATAGCTCCTGCTCCATAAGTTTTTTTTCTGTACCTGTCTGCATAGACTGAATAATCATAGAAAAAGCAGCAATAGGGGTCTTTATTTGATGTGCCCACATTGTATAATAATCAACCATCTCACTTAATTTATTATCAGAGTTATATAATATTTCTGATTTTTCCTTATATATAGTTGTACTAATACTCTGGTAGTCTTTTTCTATTAAGGTCTTAGCCTTTGGTAGCTTATCCATTTCAAATTGTATCCCACTGAGAATATCTTGAAGAAGCATATGCTTATCATAATATATCCTAAAATTATAAAGACCAAATAAAAAAGCTAATGTAGATGATAGTACGGTTGCATATAAAATAGGCTCTACGGGAAGATGATATAAAGAATATACACTGAAAAATATCATTATAAAAATGAAAAATTTAACAATTGTTTTTATTTTATCCTTGCAATAGGAAATTGCAATAGTCCAAAGATAATTTTTTTCCATCTTAATCACCCACTATATATCCGATACCTTTTTTTGTCTTAATAAAATCTTTAAGCCCTATATCATCTAGCCTTTTTCGAAATCTAGTGACATTAACCGTTAAAGTATTATCATCAATAAAACTATCACTTTCCCACAGCTTCTTCATAATATCATCACGAGAAACCACATTGTTTTTGTTTTCTAAAAGAATCTGTAATATCTTGAACTCATTTTTACTTAAATCCAGCTTATGATCCTTATAGGTAAGAGTCAGCTCTCCTAAATTAAGTACAGCTCCATCGCTTTCTAAAATGTTTACTTGTCCTTGAAAAGAATATGTCCTCCTAAGTAAGGCCTGTATCTTTGCAACTATTACATTTAGATCAAAAGGCTTGGCAATAAAATCATCAGCTCCCATATTGATAGCCATAATCAAATTCATATTATCACTGGCGGAAGACGCAAAAATTATTGGAATCCTTGATATTTTCCTAATTTCCACGCACCAGTGAAAGCCATTATAAAAAGGCAAGGTAATATCCAAAATCACCAGCTGCGGATCATATTTTATAAATTCATCTATAACATTATTAAAATCAGAAATAACTTCTGCCTCGTAACCCCATTTGCACAATTGATTCTTTAATATACTTGATATAGTTGGGTCATCTTCTACAATTAATATTTTATACATATTCATCACCCTTTTGCCATTATTTATCCATGTATTTACTATACTAAATGTCATATGTATTTCAGTCAAGTTTTTCCAAGGCAAAACATATATACCTTTCTAATTCTAGCTTGCTCTACTATAAAGGGAAGGCTTTTGCTCAAATACATCAATGATATTGGCTAAAGGGCCATAAACCATTACTCTATCATTTTTCATAATCTCTTCCTCCTTTGATATATCCCCCATTAAAAAATCATCTCTTTTAATATTTAGAACTCTTATTCCATAGTCTTTGCTAATTCTTGACTCCAATAAAGTCCTATTATTAAGCTTTTCAGGGACCTCAACAATCTTTATCTCTACAATTACAAATCCATGAAAATTATCAAAAATTAACATTGGATTCGCCTTCTTACTAAATATTACCTTTGTTGCTATACGCTTTACGATATTATCAAAGGTTACTCTAAAAAATGGTATCTTTCTTATTATTGTAATAAAGGCTAGAAAACTCAAAAGATATAAAATAGAGTGAATTACATTAAAATCTTTATTTTTCGAAAAAGATATAACCATGTTCACCAAAAGTGAAACTATGGCCACATTGAAGATATTACCGAAAAGCATAATTGTAATAGCAATTTTTCGCCTTTTTCGAGAAGAAACAATTATTTCACTTTCGGTTGTTGTGAAACCACAATTTGTAAGCAATGAAATAACTTGAAATTTAGCCCTAGTACTAGACACTCCAGCAATCATAAAAATCACTGTAAATATTTCAATAATGGTAATATATAAGATAACTAGAAATAATAATATTAATAAAGCTAGATTAATAGACATCTTTTCATCCCCCTCATAATAAACTAAAAAACATAAAATTATACATTGATTTTACATGCTTTTGTATAATGCTGCAACTATTTATTAAGATAGGTCATCTAATTTATCATTGATTCTAATAAATAATTTGGCTAAAAATCACACTACATCAACATAAAAAATGCACATCCCTTGTTCAAAATTCGCATCGGTATGCATCTTGCCTTAAAAAAGATCCAGTAGTTGATAAAAAAACGATTGCTCCATTTTCAGTAGTAGGACTATAAAAGCTGAAGTCAATACCTAACTTTTAAATTGATTTTTTAAAAACCCATATCTGATTAATATGGGTTTTATTGTGACGACATATGAGAAAGAGGCGACGTAACTATTGAAATTGAAAGTGCGAACAATGGTCTTTGAAAATTGAATACTACGGTGTTTAAATATTAAAGCATTTACTATTATAGAAATATAGCAATGTAGAAATATGTATAATATGCTATAATTTCTATATAGTTAGGCCAACGTTGTAAAATATTATACATTAATTAAGATGAGGTGATTTTATAAAGATAAATCTAATACGTCACAGTAAAATAAGACGGAGCAAACACTATCTAACGAATAAAGGGGATAAAATATGAAAAAGAATAAATTATTTGCATTAATAAATTTTTTGAGTATTGTCTTAACATTTTTTATAGGATTTGAAGTTATCAAACTAAAAAATAATTTAATTAATTATTTTATACTTGCAATAATAAATGCATGTTTAATGTACTTATGCCAGAAACTATTGGATAATAAAAATTAATTCATACCCTTCGTATTATGCGTCACAACTATTAAAATCGAATAATCCTTTAAAATACCGTATTATTCATAACTGGATTTTATGGCATTTTTATGTCGTCTTTCAAAAATATTGTTCCTAAATTTCAACTACAAATTTATATTTTAAATCAATTCACTAATTCTTTTAATTTTTTCATTGAATATTGGTTAAAATAACATCAGTGTTAAATTTTTGCGATTAGGAGGCATCTTAAATGAATTTTTTACAAAGCCAGGAAACGCTCACCACCATTGAGTGGATTCTTCGTGCTATTATTGCTTTTTTCTTTTTACTGACTATTGCAAAACTCTTAGGACAGCGTACCATCTCCCAATTAAGACTCCTTGATTTTGTTATTACTTTAGTAATTGGAAATATTATTGCCCATCCGTTGTCTGACGAACATCTTGGTCTAAAAGGGTCTATGATTACAACCACTGTATTAGTTGTCCTATATATTGGTGGCATATTCAGCATTCTTAAATTTCCAACTTTAAGAAGACTTATTAATAATTCACCAATCACAATTGTTCAGAACGGAGAAATCCTTTATAAAGGATTAAAAAAAGCAAGAATATCAATTGATGTGTTATTAGAAGAATTACGTGAAGAAAAAGTAGAGGATGTGAAAAAGGTAGCATTAGCAATTTGGGAAGCTGACGGAAAAATTTCTGTTTTTTTACATCCAAAATACGAACCGATTACTCCTTCATCCTTGCAAATGGAAACAGAACCTTTTAATTTGCCAAGGACGTTTATAAAGGAAGGTAAAATTATTTCCAAGGAGCTAAAACAAATTCATAGGGACGAAAGCTGGGTTGTTTCCAGTTTAGAAAGTTTATATCAAACTGATGTAAAAAACGTTCTGCTTGCCACCCTTGATAATAAAGGTAGCCTAAAAGTTTTTTTATATAAGTAATCCCTTGAGGCCTAAACATATTCATTTATATATACATATTAGTTTAAGTCTCTTTGTTTTGAAAAAAAACTCATTTACTTATGGCACGGTCCTGCTCACATTTTCTAAATTAGAGCATAAGAAACCCTCAGCTAAAGATTAATTAGTCGAGGGTTTCTCTGTCTAATAACTATGATTTTGATACAATTTAGCGAGTTTTTCAATAAAGTTAGTGATTTTAATATCGCTAACTTGTATGATTTCCGCTAAAAGGTGCACACCCTTATATTGATGTATTACCATATACTGGGTGTGCCATAATAAAAATACGATACTGATACACATAAAGTGACTTGCGCTAATTGATTCTTTTTTACTGTTCGCTTCACCGATTTAAAGAGACTACACAAACATTTCTGTGTAGTCTCTTTTTTATCTTATTTAACTAATAGCTGTATCCTATGTTTATATTATTCCAACTTAATTACTGAAACTGGTCAAGTTCCAGCACATAGCCCACAAGAAATACAGTTTATTCTATTACTGTACGGCTGATAATTTCATCCTGTACTTCCTTGCAAAGTTCCACAAAAAAGGCACAGTATCCGGCAACACGTACAATAAGATCCCGATATTCTTCAGGATGTAGTTGGGCTAGTTTTAATGTTTTGTTATCCACGCAATTGAATTGCATCTCAGCATTCCCGATAATGGAGGCGGTGCGAAGCAGGGTAATGAGTCCCATCCTACCTTCCGGAGTGTCCAAAGAATTACTGCTTATTTTAAAGTTATGAGCCATGCCAAGACTCATTGATTCAACATTAATCTTAGATACAGACTTTATAACTGCCGTGGCCCCTTTTTTATCAGCGCGCTGAGAAGGACTCATTGCGTCAGACAGTGGTAGACCGGAAAGTCGCCCATTGGGTGTTGCTCCAATCATCCCTCCCAGAGGTGTATTAAAGGACTGGGACAAAGTGCCATGGATCTGTCTTGCATAAAGTGACTTGTGCTGATTGATTCTGTGTTCTGTATAATCTACAATATCGGTGACAATCAGATCGGCATAGTTATCATCATTCCCATATTTAGGTGTATCAAGGCAGTCACGACGTATTTGTTCGTACCCCTCCCAGGCATAATCTTCTTGTCTTCTTCGCTTATAAAATAAGGATCCTGTGATCTAGTGCTGATGGTGTCTATTTCATTACGGACCCACTCCCATGCGGTATCTGGCGAAAATGCACCTGCACGTGGTTTGCCGCAAGGGTGACCCACTATAAGCTCATTTTATTTTTGATGTTATTGTACTATCGTTCTTTCTTGCACTAATAGTATGCTGTTTAATTTTTTTATTTAACACGGCACTGGGCATTCTTTTCAGGATATAAAATTGAAATGAAGAAAATACCTACTTATAGTTCGGCCCCAGGATCGTAGCATTCCTGTGAACCGAAGCACATTTTCTAAACATATATCATATGATAATTTTATAATACTATGAAAGGAATAGAAATATGTATAATGTTTATGAACCATATCCTTATGGTGTTAACACACCAATGTATAATCCATACAATACGTATAATGTTTATAGAAGCTATCCATATCCTTATTACATTAACACACCAATGTATAACTATACTGATGAAACGTGGTTAGATTCAAGATTTGATTTTTTGCAATCTGCAAATGATGATGGTTTAATTCAGTTAAAGGACTATGGGCCAGAACCGTTTGTAGTTAATATTGAAGAGGCTACTAAGCAAAACAATACTTATCGTACTGCTTTATGGACAGGAAGCCATTTTCAACTTACATTGATGAGCATCAATGTTGGGGAAGATATAGGTTTAGAGATTCATCCAGGTCTTGACCAATTTATACGTATTGAAGAAGGTAAGGGACTTGTTAAAATGGGTGACAGTAGATATAACTTGGATTTTCAAAGAAATGTCTATGATGATTTTGCGTTCATCATACCTGCTGGTAAATGGCATAATCTAATCAATACGGGTAATACACCACTTAAATTATACTCTATTTATGCACCACCTCAGCATCCACATGGTACAGTTCATGTAACTAAAGCAGATGCACAAGCTGCTGAAGAGCACAGCGGCGACTACTATCAAAGTGGACAAAAAACTCCTAGACAAACCAAGGAATTTACCTTAAGTGAACTTGCACAGTATGATGGTGCTATGGGAAAACCTGCTTATGTAGCAGTTAATGGAATTGTATATGATGTAAGCGATATTTCAAAATGGAGCGGAGCTACACACTTTGGCTTAACTGCTGGTAAAGATTTAAGCTCACAGTTTGAAAGTTGCCATGGAGTGGCAAGCAAATTAACTAAGCTTCCTAAGGTTGGTGTACTTAAAGGGTAATTATAAAAATCATGTAAAAGTAAAATGTGATAACTTAACTACTAAGCTATCACATTTTATTTTTACACTCTAGTAATTGTAGCCTCTTGCCATTTTACTCTTTGCAAGCAGCTGTGATGTACCATCCCTTTCCCACCGTTCAACTTGTTCTATAGCCTCCTGAGGGGGCTTTCCTAGTCCAACAAGCACTCCTGATAGTATAAATTCCTGATATAAATGTTCTGGATTAATCCCTTCTTTAGCTTCTGCTAAAGCACGAGTTACTAATGGAGTTATATATCTTACCCAGTCGTCTGGTGTAAATTTAGAAGTTTCTTGTACCAGGCCTCTATTTATAGATGGAATATATAAACTGCTGTTTAAAATAAACAGATAATTGTATTTAGATGAGTGTTTTATCTCATCTGTAATTATTTCAAATAACACATCTCTATATGACCCCATAGGCAAAGCTCTTCTAATTGCTCTATATTTTTCTACTGCTCTTAACTCTCCAAATAAAGCTTTTTTAATACCATCTAAATAAGATTTTGGTTTTTCGAAGGTTTCTTCTCCACCAGTTGGCACTTCCATACCTGTAAAGTCTTTATAAATTTTTCTAAATAATCTATTATGTTTGCGTTCATCATCCCTTATAGAAACTATAATATCTTTCTCTTCTCTAGTAGGCGCCACACTTATAAGATAATCATAAAAAAGTTCATCTTCTCTTTCGCCTTGAACTGCTTCTTTTACTCCCACAAGTGCCTCCTGTAATTGAGGATTATACATCATTGGATTCTCTGCTCTTGGCATAATATACATAAATTCCCCCCTGAAATAATAATTCAATAATATATTATGTTATATTTTTATAAATGTGATTTTTTGCTCTAAATGTAAAGTCAGAGGCATAAAAAAATACTACAGTCCATCTCACTCTCTGATTGCTAAAATTTATCTTGGTTCTTTCACCTCCAAGAACTCCTTCTAAACTAAAATCAGGAGCTAAGTCCCCAATTTTAAGACAATTGCGCGAGTCATCTGTCAATTAATTTTATTATCGCTAACTTGTATGGGGTTCCTGCTAAAAGGTTCACACCCCTTCATACCAATGCAGTTAAAATTCTTTGATAACTGAATAATACGGTATTTTTACATCGCATTTTAAAAATATTGTTTCTCAATTTTAACTTCAAATTTATTACATTAATTCATAACTTCATAAGTTCAATAACATTATTCTATATATTCACTAACTTAATCAGTAAAGAATACCTTCTAAATTGTCTATTTCATATCAAAAACATTTTGCTAAAACTCCTGTACCAGTCAATATAACTTCATCAGCATTTTCACCCAATGCTTGTGTTATCAAAAATATCAATTATATTTACGCAAAATAAAAAACACTAAGTTAGACTTAGTGTTTTTTTGTTACCTGGCGACGACTTACTCTCCCACAAGGTTGCCCCTGCAGTACCATTAGCGCATTGAAGCTTAACCTACCTGTTCGGTATGGGAAGGGGTGTTACCTTCATGCCATAATCACCAGATTGAGAAAATATATATTCTCTCAAAATTGCACAGTGAAATTAATTCTTCTAGCTTACGCTGGAAGTCGCTTTATATATATTAAGGTCAAGCCCTCGACTTATTAGTATTAGTCAGCTGAACATGTTACCATGCTTACA
>NZ_JBOITL010000018.1:0-18398 GCF_050717515.1 Clostridium sp.
AGAGGTGTAAGCATGGTAACATGTTCAGCTGACTAATACTAATAAGTCGAGGGCTTGACCTTAATATAAGTAAAAATAATGCGATATACTTCTTTTGTAAAAAGAAGCGAAGGCTTTGAGCGTAAGCAAAAAGACTATTTCACTGTGCAATTTTGAGAGAATATTTTTCTGTAAAGAAAAAATTATCTCTATATAGGGATAATAATGAGAAGATATTTTATATCTAGTATCCGTAGTCAACGACGGTAGATTCTCAATTATTGTTTCTAAAAAACAAATCTGGTGATTATGGCATGAATGTAACACCCCTTCCCATACCGAACAGGTAGGTTAAGCTTCAATGCGCCAATGGTACTGCAGGGGTAACTTTGTGGGAGAGTAGGTTGTCGCCAGGTCATAAGGCTCCTTGGTCAAGCGGTTAAGACACCACCCTTTCACGGTGGTAACAGGGGTTCAATTCCCCTAGGAGTCACCATATATATATTGCAGGTGTGGCGGAATGGCAGACGCACTAGACTTAGGATCTAGCGCTTTACGGTGTAAGGGTTCAAGTCCCTTCACCTGCACCATATTTATTAAGCGGGTATAACTCAATGGTAGAGTGTTAGCCTTCCAAGCTAATTACGAGGGTTCGATTCCCTCTACCCGCTCCATTTTATATTTTAATATGTGTCTTTAGCTCAGTTGGATAGAGCAACGCCCTTCTAAGGCGTGGGCCGGGGGTTCAAATCCCTTAAGACACACCATTATATTGTTGGGATGTCGCCAAGCGGTAAGGCACCACACTTTGACTGTGGCATTCGTAGGTTCAAATCCTGCCCTCCCAGCCAATATGGTTTACTAGCTCAGTTGGTAGAGCACATGACTTTTAATCATGGTGTCCGGGGTTCGATTCCCCGGTAAGCCACCAAACTTTATAAGGCTCCTTGGTCAAGAGGTTAAGACACCACCCTTTCACGGTAGTAACAGGGGTTCAATTCCCCTAGGAGTCACCATAAAAAAAGTCCTTGCAAATGCAAGGGCTTTTTTGCTTACAATTTTTTGATTTAACGACATTTCAGAAGGAAGTCTCCCACTTCAATAAGTTAAGGGATAATAATTGAGAGTTGTTATCTACTCCAGAGCGCTGCAAGGGGGTAAATCTCCTTCTGAAGTCGTTAATTGCAGCATCGCAGATGATGATTTAATAAGATAATGACCAATGTATCCACATAAAATAATATTATGACTGTGGATAATGTTGATAACTTTTATAAATTAGTGTATATTTATAAAAATGGAGATGAAATTATGTTGATAGATAAAAGAGTTTTTATTGCAGAATTTATAATAAGACCAAATAGATTTGAGGCTTACGTAAATTTAAATGGCGAAGAATTAATAGTTCATGTTCCTAATACAGGAAGATGCAAGGAGATATTAATTCCTGGCTCCAAGGTTTTATTAAGAGAAGAGCTTAATCCTACTAGAAAAACACTATATGATCTAATTGCAGGCTATAAAAATAATAAAATCATTAATATAGATTCACAAATTCCTAATAAAGTTGTGGATGAAGCCTTAAAAAATAATAAAATAGAAAATCTTGTTAAATATAATATAATACAGAGGGAAAAAACTTTTGGAAACAGTAGATTTGATTTTAAACTATCTAATGATATGGGCGAAGATTATTATCTTGAGGTAAAGGGAGTCACCTATGAGGTAGAGGGTAAGAGTATGTTTCCAGATGCACCTACAGAGAGAGGAAGGAAACATTTAGTAGAGCTTATTGAGGCTAGAAAAATGGGTTTTGGAGCAGGGATACTATTTCTTATTCAAATGAATAACATAGATAATTTCTCTCCTTATGATGATATGGATAGAGCTTTTGGACAGGCATTAAGATTAGCGCACAGTGTGGGCGTTGACATTTATGCTTATGAATGTGAAGTTGGTGAAAAGTTTATAACCTTAAGTCAGCCAGTTAAGGTTGTTTTATAATTATTTTTATACATCTTATTGATAATTGTTTTAAAATAAGCAATAATTGAACTAGATTTAAAATAAGTGGTTGAAAAATAAAATAGATGCTAAGGAGGAAAAATTTTGAAATTTATATATTGCCCAATTTGTGGAAAAGAATTAATTGAAAAATACAGCTGGGATGAAGGTGGGGTTCCATATTGCCCTGTGGATGATATTATGTATTTTAACACACCAAAACCATGTGTAGTAGTTGCAGTTATGAAGGGTAAAGAAATTTTACTTCTTAAACAAAGTTATATTTTCAAGAATTCAAAGGTATTAGTATCAGGATATGTAACCAATGGAGAATCTGTTGAAGAGACTGTATACAGGGAAGTTAAAGAGGAAACAGGAATAACGGTTGGAGATATAAAATATTTGGGAAGCGATTATTTAGCATCTAAAGAAATTATAATGCTAACTTTTAGGGCTACATATATTGAAGGGGAAATAAGTAAGTCCTCTGAAGTTGAATGGGTTGATTGGTCAAATATAGATGATGCTCTCTGCGAAATGAGTGAAGACAAAATAGGAAAAAGAGTTGTTAGAAAATTGCTAAAGGAAATTGAATATAAGGGAAAAAACGCATATAGATGCGATATAGAAACTGATTGTACAGATATTATAGAGGAAGAGTAAAGATTCATAAAATAATAGTACGTGGAATTAGGTTAATTAATTATTTTAGAAGGAGCAACAATTAGTAATTATTGCTCCTTCCGAAATTGTAGACTGAAAAATAATGCAAACTAAGCTCTTTATGGGATCCTAGTTAAAAGTATTTCAAGATACTCACCATCAACATAGATTATGTGAGCTTCATCAATCATCATGCCTACAAGAGTAAGCTCTGAATAGGAATCACTATCACCGGTAAGGTTCCAATAGTATTCTTCCATTTCATGACATCTCTGTGCAGTGAGGGACCTCTCTAAAAGTTCAAGGTCTTCTTTGGATATAGTGGAAATTTGTGCTCTTATAAATATGATTACTTTTTCATCTTCTTTACTTATATCAATATGAACGTTTTCTGAACCATGGTTATAACAATAGCCCATTAATTCATTTACTATTTTTATATTTCTTTGATGTGTATGTTTCAATATTATTTAAGCTCCTTTCTAAATGCAGTAATAATTGGTATAAGGATTATACATACTATTCCTCCTGCAAAACCGTTGTTGTATAAATTTAATCCTCCATGAAGATAGGCAAGATTCATCATTAAGCAAATGTGTAAAAAACCAGCAAGGGCACCATAGGCCCATCCAAATTGTCCTGAAATAGGAGCAAGTGTTGAACTAAATAAAATACCTAAGACCATGCTAGGCGAATTAATTGGCCAAATATTTAATAGAGATGAAAGTGTTGCACCTATCATAACAGGGAATACATTTCGTAGGTGTTTTCCAAATGCACCAAACCCAACAATGGTTAATATTCCACCCATAGTAGGTCCATTTAAATCCCCACCAATTACAAGTAAAAAAACAGTGGCATATATACCTAGAATGCCCATGTTTATCATAGTAATACCTCTTCCAAATAAGAGGTAATAATCACTTACGAGTCTACCTGGCTGTTTATAAAGTTTGAATAAATTTTTAAAACTTTTATTATTATCTATATATCCAACTAAGATCATTACTATAAATAAAGAAATTAAGATTATAGAGAAAAATAGATTATTTCCTGTAGACCAAAGTAATCGGCTTTCAAAATTTATACCAAAAGCTCTTAATAAGGACATGAGTAGGGTTGCAAGAAGTCCAGCTGCAAAACCTATATTATAAAGATTATAACCTTGATGAAGCTTTAGACAATAAGCTGCCATTGGAGGAAAAATAAAACCAATAAAAGCGCTTAAAAATACTCCTATAATGATATTTCCCTCAAAAGGTAAATGACCAGAAAATGCCAATTCGTTAACGGTAGGAGATAAGGTTGTGGCAAATAGTGCTATTAGAACATAACTTATAAACTTTTCTTTTTGATATTTAGAGTATAACCAAATTCCAAAAATAATTGGCCAAATATTCACAATATTTTTCCCGAAAAGAGAGAACCCAGCCATTGTAAATAGTGCAGCTACAGTAGAACCATTTGGTTTTATTCCAACATATATAAGAAGTGATATAGAGGCTAAAACTACTAGTGACATATTAATAAAAGTAGCACCTATACCCGCAAGCTCTATATAATCTGTTATTAGTATGTTAGATTCAAAAAGTATTTTTTTAAAGCCTAGAAAAATTTCTTTTGGGGTGTCCATAACAAAGGCCAAAATCATGAAAAATAAACATAAGCAAATAAACATATAATAGGTGGAATGAATTTTCCGTCGCATTAAGGACCTCCTTTATATTATAAACTTAAACTCTATGTAATTATTTTATAGTAAATATAAAATAATTACTAGTATAAATAAAACAATATATGAATTGTGGGTAGAATTAAACAACAATTGTAAGTATAATTATGATATTAATAAAATATAGTAACATCATAAAAATCTAGTTAAATATTATATAAATAAAAAAGGAAGAGGGACAGAAATGGAAAAAAACAATGAAAATAAAAATTTGAACAAAAAAGTACCTCAAATAAAAGGAACTTTGAGAAGTCATATGATAGAGCTACCAGCTGCAATAAGAGATGCCAGTGGTATTGTAATATTTGGGAAAAGATTAAAGTCTTTTGTTTTTACCACTGATGTAGCAGTTATAAGAAATACAAACGCTGATGCAGTTATTGCGGTATACCCATTTACACCTCAGCCTATAATAACAGAAGCATTACTACTGGCGGCAGATGTACCAGTATTTTGCGGTGTTGGGGGAGGAATTACTACAGGTCAAAGGGTAACAAATTTAGCACTAGATGCTGAGTTCAAAGGTGCTATGGGGATAGTAGTTAATAGTCCAATACCCAATGAAGTTGTAACACAAATAAGGGAAACTATAGATATTCCGATAATAGTTACTATTGTATCAGAATTTGAAGATATAGAAGCAAGAATAAATGCGGGAGCAACTATACTTAATGTCTCAGGGGCAAAAAGGACAGCCTATATAATTAGAAAAATAAGGGAAAAACATCCTGATTTTCCAATAATAGCAACAGGCGGTCCTAATAATGCAAGTATAATAGAAACAATACAAGCAGGAGCTAACGCAATTACCTATACACCACCAATAGTAGCAGATATCTTAAATGAAATAATGATTAAGTACAGAAAAAAGTATGAGGCAGAAAATATAGGAGAATAGTATATTATATAATAACTTTTAAGAAATTAATTTAAATTAAAGTGGTAGGTGATAAAATGGCTGTAGGTGGAGATAATTGTGATAAATGCCCTGAAGCACTAACAAAAAAATGTGATGGAGAAGCTTCCGATTGCATTTGTAAAAGATGTCCTAGGAATTTAGGGCAGTGTTTAACTACAAAATACTGTAGAGAAACTGAATCTATAATTAATATATAATTATAAATAACATATAAAAGCTACTAGAACATTTTATTTTGTGTTTTAGTAGCTTTTTTATAATTTAAAACTAATTTTATATAATAAGAATTGAAAACTTAATTAAAAGGAACAATAAAATTAATATGTAAAACTATTATTGTTTGGAGGATTTTATGGTTTCAAGTGAAATAAAAATGAGAGTAGCTCAGAATTGTCATGGATATAGACCTAAATATTACATGGGGCTCATGAATAGCATTACTTATGGGTCAGAAAGTTGTAGTAGTTGTGTTAATTACGTAAAAGAAAAATGTACAGAGGGATTATTCGATGGAGTTAGGGAAATAATAAGTATAAATTGACTATTTCTAAAAATTAAAAGGAGGAATAATATTATGCCCAATATAGAACAGATGTCCCATGTAGCAAATAGTTGTAATGGATATGATTCAGTAGGTATGGGATTTCAATCTTCAATAGGTACAGAATTTAGTAAAAGTTGTAGTAACTGTCATCATTTAAAAAATGATAAATGTGAGGTTAATTTATACGATAAAGTTTTAGCAGGACTCGATCAAGGTTAATGCAGATAATAAATCACTAATAATCTAATAGTAACTCTTTGAAGGTAGTTTTCTCACACTTAGTAGATATAATAAACATGTGTTGTTATATTAAGTGTGAGTTATTACCTTTTAAAATACTATTGTAAGGTTAAATTAAAGAATATTTTACAAAATATGTTAGAATAGTGTATGCTTATATATGATAAATGTAGAATATTAGCTAAAATTATTATAAAATTTATTTCTATTATATTGAGAAAATTATGTTTAAGTGTTAAAATGAAATGGGTTACTAGACTTCAAGACAAATCACAAAATGAATAATAAATGGCAAAAGCCAAAACTTGGAGGGTGAATTATGCATAAAAGATTATTTATACCAGGACCAGTAGAGGTAGCAGAAGATGTACTTCAAAAAATGGCTACTCCTCAAATATCACATAGAGGTAAAGAAGCATCTGCATTACAAAGAAACATTAGTGATAAAATGAGAAAAGTTTTTAATACTAAAGAAGAAATATTACTTTCAACTAGTTCAGGAAGTGGACTAATGGAAGGTGCGGTTCGTTCATGTACAGCAAAAAGAGCAGCAGTATTTTCAGTAGGAGCATTTGGAAACAGATGGTTTGAAATGTGTACAGCTAATGGAGTACCAGCAGATAAAATAGAATCTGAATGGGGACAACCAACAACTCCAGAAATGATTGAAGCAGCTTTATCAACTGGGAAATATGACTTAATAACTATTACTATGAACGAGACTTCAACAGGACTTATGAATGATATGAAAGCTCTTTCAGATGTATACAAAAAATACCCTGAGGTTGTAGTATGTGTTGATACAGTAAGCAACGCTGCTGGAACAGAAGTAAAAGCAGACGAATGGGCTATAGATATCTGTATTACTTCAACTCAAAAATGTTTAGGATTACCTGCAGGAATGGCTATTTGTTCATTCTCAAAAAAAGCAGTAGAAAGAGCTAAACAAGTTACAAACAGAGGAGTATATTTCGATTTATTAGGAATGTATGACTATGTTCAAAAGAAAGATTATCAATATCCATCTACTCCTTCACTTGCACATATGTTTGCATTAGATTATCAACTAGATAAAATACTTGCAGAAGGTTTAGAGAATAGATACGCAAGACATATTGCTGGTGCTCAGCTTGTTCGTGCATGGGCTAGAAAATATTTTGAAGTGTTCCCTGATGAAAATTATTTGTCAAACACGTTAACTAACATAAAAAACACAAGAGAAATTAATGTTTCTGACTTAAATAAAAAATTAGGCGAAAAAGGCTTTATGATTTCTAATGGTTATGGAAAATTGAAAGATAAGACTTTTAGAATAGCTCATATGGCTGAAACTACACCAAAAGAAATAGAAGAGCTGTTAGTTATAATTAGCGAAATTTTAGGACTTAAATAATTAAAAATTAAAATTAAGAATGAAAAATTATAATTTAATTTTTCATTCTTAATTTAACTTTAAGTAATCATTGAAAATAATATGCTATAGTGGGATGAACCATTAAAGTATAACGTTTTCTGTATATAAAAGAGGAGGCTTATCATGATTAGAGTATTAGTTACTGATGGTATGGAGAAAAATGCTGTTGAAGAGTTAAAAGCTAAGGGATTCGAAGTTGTTGAACATTTTTATGAACCTGAAGTTTTAGGTGAAGCATTAAAAGACTTTGACGTAATTGTGGTTAGATCTGCAACAAAGGTTAGACAACCAATAATTGACAAAGCAGTAGAAGCAGGAAGACTAAAGCTTGTAATACGTGGCGGAGTTGGCGTTGACAATATAGATGTAGCATATGCTATGGAAAAAGGTATAAAAGTTTCTAACACTCCAAATGCAAGTAGTGCATCTGTAGCTGAACTTGCCCTTGCTCATATGTTTGCAATATCAAGATTTATTAATATTTCTAATGTATCTATGAGGCTGGGCAAATGGGATAAGAAAAAATATGAAGGCGTAGAGATTAGCGGAAAAACTTTAGGTCTTGTTGGATTTGGAAGAATATCAAGAGAACTTGCTAAAAAAGCATCTGCACTTGGTATGACAGTTATATATACAGATATAATAGGGAAAGCTAAAGATTGTGATGAGTATGAATTCTGTGAATTAAATGATGTTTTAAAAAGAGCAGATTATCTATCATTACATATACCATTCTTTAAAGAGCAGGGAGCTCTTATAGGAAAGGATCAATTAGGTATGATGAAAGATGGTTCATTCTTAATCAACTGTGCTAGAGGTGGAGTAGTTGATGAAGCTGCATTACTAGAAGCACTAGATAATGGTAAACTAGCAGGGGCTGGAATAGATGTTTTTGTTGAAGAGCCAACTAAAAATGAAGCACTAGTTAACCATCCTAAGGTTTCTGTAACACCACATATTGGTGCTGCAACTAAAGAAGCTCAAACAAGAATAGGAACTGAGATAATAAGCATTATTTGCGATTATTTCAAATAAATTAATTAATCAGAGGAGGAATAATCATGGCAGTAGTAAGACCTTTTAAAGCATACAGACCACAATTAGATTTAGTAGAGAAAGTAGCAGCTCTTCCTTATGATGTTATGAACAGTGAAGAAGCTAGAGAAATGGTAATAGGAAAACCTTATTCATTTTTACATGTTGATAAACCAGAGGTAGATTTAGAACCAGGCATAGATATTCACAGTGAGCAAGTTTATCTTAAAGCTAGTGAAAATCTTAAAAAAATGATTAATTATAAAGTGTATATGCAAGAAGAAAAACCTTGTTTGTATATTTACAGACAAATAATGGATGGAAGACCTCAAACTGGTATAGTTGCTTGTGCTTCAATTGATGATTATATAAATGATATAATTAAAAAACATGAGTTAACAAGAGCAGATAAAGAGCTTGATAGATTTAATCATGTAGATTATACAAATGCTAATACCGGACCAATATTCTTAACATATAGACATAAAGATGAAATAGACTCTTTAGTTAAAAACTGGACAGAAACAAAAACACCAGTGTATGATTTTAAATCTGAAGATGGTGTATCTCAAATTATTTGGGTTATAGATGAGGAAGAGGTTATTAATAAGCTATCAGCTCTATTTGCTGCAACAGATTATTTATATATAGCTGACGGCCATCATAGATCAGCTTCAGCTGTTAAAGTTGGACTAAAGAGAAGAAAAGAAAATCCATCATATACAGGTGATGAGGAATTCAATTTCTTCTTATCAGTTATATTCCCAGATAATGATTTATATGTAATGGATTATAATAGAGTTGTAGCAGATTTAAACGGAAACTCATCAGAAGAATTTATGAATAAAGCTTCTGAAAAATTTGATATTACGATTTATGAAGGTGAAGGCCAATTTAAGCCAGAAGTTCAAAGAACATACGGAATGTTCTTGGATGGAAAATGGCATAAACTAGCTGCTAAAGAAGGAACTTTTAATATGAAGGATCCAGTAGATAGACTAGATGTATCAATACTTCAGAATAATTTATTAGAGCCAATTCTAGGAATTGATGATCCAAGAACAAACTCAAGAATTGATTTCGTAGGTGGAATAAGAGGACTTTCTGAGCTTGAAAGAAGAGTTAATGAAGGAATGAAAGTTGCCTTCTCTATGTGTGCTACAACTATGGACGATTTAATGGATATAGCAAATGCAGGAAAGACAATGCCTCCTAAATCAACTTGGTTCGAACCAAAATTACAAAGTGGAATATTTGTCCACGAATTATAATTTAACGAAAGACCACGCATATGCGTGGTCTTTTTGTGTATTTAGGGTATAATAAAATTATAAAATTGATTTTTTAAAATTATATTATACATTACAAAGGAGAGAAACATATGCCACAGCATTCATTGTCAAGAACAGAGTTACTAATAGGTATGGATAGTTTAAATAAATTAAAAGAAAGTAAGGTAGTAGTTTTTGGAATAGGTGGAGTTGGTAGTTATACAGTTGAGGCACTAGCAAGAGCTGGTGTTGGGAAATTGGTATTAATAGATGACGATACAATATGTTTAACAAATTTAAATAGGCAAATACATGCTACATTTAAAACTATAGGTAAAAGTAAGGTTTTAGTAATGAAGGATAGAATTCTTGAAATAAATCCTAAATGCGAAGTTATCACTCATGAAACTTTTGTAACAGCGGACAATATAGGGGATATTATTACGCTCGATACAGATTATGTGGTAGATGCTATTGATACAGTAACTTCAAAAATAGCTTTAGTGGAATATTGCAAAGAGCAGAGTATCGATATTATATGCTGTTTGGGTACAGGGAATAAATTAGATCCAACTTTATTTAAGGTTGCAGATATTTATGATACAAAAGTATGTCCACTTGCAAAGGTTATGAGACATGAACTTAGAAAGAGAAATGTTGACACGCTTAAGGTGGTTTATTCTGAGGAAATTCCTATAAAGCCAAAGCTGGACGAAGTTATAACATGTAAAGAAGGATGCGTATGCACCGGAGGATCAAAAAAATGTGCTATAAAAAGACAGATTCCGGGTAGTATATCCTTTGTTCCTCCAGTAGCAGGTATGATAATTGGTGGAGAAGTCATTAAGGATTTAATTAAAGTGAAAGATAATATTTAAAACTATAGATAAAGATATTAAAATAAAGATAAGAGTGGAAATTAATGAACTCCTATCTTTATTTTATTTGAAATTAATTTTATGGTTATACTTCCCAGTCGTTTAAAAATGAATATAATGCAGGATAAACATTTAAACTACTCATTAAAGATATATAGTCATCCATAGCTTTATCATTTTCAGTGGAAGTCCTTATAGCTCTTATCATTGTGTTTTTAGGTGTTTCCAGTGGAGATATATATTCCACTACAGAAACCTCGTATCCTTTAGATTCTAACATCAAGCAGCGCATTCCATCTGTTAAAATATCTGCCATTCTTGTTTTAAATACACCCTGCTTTAGTATATTCTTAAAGGGTTCATAAGAATATTGACTTGAAAATTCTTTATGGCAACATGGAACAGCAACTATTACATCGGAGTTTACTCTTATGCCTAGGGCTAATGCCATATCTGTAGCGGTATCACAAGCATGCAAGGACAATACTACATGTATATTTTTAGTAGGTTTGTAATCTTTAATATCTATAGCCTGAAATTCCATATTTCTATAATTTAAATTTTTGGCCATGATTTTACAAGATTCTATTACAGATTCAGAGTAATCTAGCCCAATAAAATGGCATTTTTTCCTTTTAACTTCTGTTAAATAATAGTTAAGTACAAAGGATAAATAAGATTTTCCACAGCCGCAATCTAAGATATTCACTATTTCATTTTTAGGAAGTTTATCTAAAATCCCTTCTAATAGTTCTACATAGCGATCAATTTGATTATATTTTCTTATTTTATCATTTTTAACTTTACCATCCTTACTCATTATTCCTATTTCTTTTAGTAAATTATCTGCGCTGCCAATCTTTATATAGTAATCTCTATTTAAAAGGGTAGAAGTTGTTCCACTAATACTCGCAGAGGGTGATTTAGAAGAAACATTATTTGAGTCGTCTGCATCTGTAGGATCCACATCTAAGTTCTTCATAGTTACATTTTTATTATCCACAGATATTAGAATCACAGAGCCCCTTTCACTATAAATTAGTGATAGACTATCATAGCTTTCAGCTTCCTTAATTATGTTAGAAAATAACTGAGATATACTTAAAATTTCTGTTTTGCCATTAAAATTGTACTTAATATCTCCATTGTTATAGAGTCCTGTTCCCTTAAATTCCTTTAGGCCAGATATGTAGGTGGTATTAACTTGCTTGAATATTGAGGAGTTTTCAGAGAATCTATTTTCAAGACCCATTAAAAAAAGTTTTAATTTATTAATATTTTGCTTATTTATTGTGCTCAACCCTTTCGTTTATAATTATGTGCAGTCTATATTACAAGTATAGCAAAAATTTAAAAGCTATTGAATAAAAATATAATATTATAGTTTTAACCATAAAGTAGAGTTGCAAACATAAAAGTAACTAAATGTAAATAAAGGTGTATAATATATTTAATTGTAATTATTTACGTTATAATAAGCGAGATTAAGTATTTAATTAAGAATAATGAATAATAAAATATTATATATGTAATAAATTACAAAATAAGAAGATCAATGCATTATAATAAAATGTTGATGGAGTTATTTTATAATAATTTATTTGCGTAGATTTTACAACTTATAAATACTTTATATACAATCAGATTTGAGAGGATAGTGAATTGATAAAAATGGAAAAGATATTAATTGTGGAAGATGATCCGACAATTTCAGATATAATTAAACTGAATTTAAACATAGTTAATTATAATACTAAACAAGCTTATGATGGACAAGAAGCAATCGAGTTAATTGAAAAAGAAAAGTTTGATTTAATTATTTTAGATGTTATGATTCCTAAAATGGATGGGTTTGGTGTTATGGAAAAGATAAAACATATAGATGTTCCAGTAATTTTTTTAACTGCCAGAGATTCATTAGCAGATAGAGTAAAGGGATTAAAAATGGGGGCTGATGATTATATAGTAAAGCCATTTGAAACTATAGAACTTCTAGCAAGAGTTGAAGCAGTTTTAAGACGTTACGGTAAGAAGAGTAACAAACTAGTTATAAAAAATGTAGATATATATATACAAGAGAGAATTGTAAAATATGAAGGTGAAATTGTAGATTTAACTATGAAAGAATTTGAACTCTTAAAACTTTTAGTTGAGAATAAAGGTATAGCTTTATCCAGAGAAAAAATTTTAGAGAAAATTTGGGGATACGATTACTTAGGAGAGACTAGAACTGTCGATATGCATATTCAAAAGCTTAGAAAAAAACTTAATTTAGAGGAAAGGATAAAAACTGTATACAAAATTGGTTACAGATTGGAGATATAAATGAAGTTTTGGCAGAAGATATTTATATATTCATTATTGTTATTTTTAGTAATATTTAATTTTGGTGGTATTTTTTTAATACAAAATAGTCATAATTTAAGTTTGAAAAGAGAGATAGATAGGTCATTAGGCGAGCACAAGAATATTTCAGCAGGAATTAGTTATTATAATATGATTTCAAATAGTTATTTATATATGGGTGAATCTGAGAAAATTGAAGGTAACTATAAAAAAACCATTAAAAACTATTTGGGGAAAGTTACTTCTAAAGAGATTTATTTAGAGGTTTTAGGTGAAAATGATAATGTAATTTTTACCAATATTGATTTTAAAGCTTTAGGAGAAAGAGAAGAGGTAAAAAATGCACTTTCTGATAAAAGGAAATATATTATAAGAGATATAGAAAATAGAACATTACTATTTGTAACTAGTTTAGTAAATATAAAAGGAGTAGATTTAAAATTTTCATATATTCGTGATGTAACATATATTTATGAAGATAAAAAAGAACAATATAATTTTTTTATTCAATTATCAATTATGGTAACTATAATTTTAGCTATTGGTATGTATATCTTAAGTAAGTATATTACAAGTCCTATAGATAATCTAATAAGCATCACAAGAATAGTATCAAAGGGTAATTATTCAAAAAGAGTAGAGATTAATTCTAAGGACGAAATCGGTATTTTAGCACAAAACTTTAATGAAATGGCATCTGCTGTTGAGGGGAAAATAAATGAGTTAGAAATTAAAGCAGAAGAAAAACAAAGATTCATAGATAATTTCACCCATGAATTAAAAACGCCATTAACTTCTATAATTGGATATGCGGATTTTCTTCGGTTAACTTCATATAATGAAGAAATATTTATAGAAGGGTTAAGTCATATATTTGAAGAAGGAAAAAGACTAGAAGAATTATCATGGAAAATGATGGATTTAATATTACTTAAAAGAGAAAATTTTAAAATGAGAAAAGAAAGCATAGAAAATATACTGATAGATTTAAAAGATTGTTTAAAGCCTAAATTGCAGAAGAAAAATATAAACTTAATAATTTGTAGTAAAGAATATGAAATCATTGCGGAAGTAGATTTAATTAGAAATTTAATTAGTAATCTCGTTGATAATTCTATTAAAGCATCAAAAGAAGGTAGTAATATATATTTAAATGTATATAAAAATAAAGAAAGTAAAATTGTACTTGAAATAAAAGATGAAGGTATAGGAATTTCAGAACAAGATATTCCTAAAGTTTTTGAAGCCTTTTATGTGGTTGATAGATCGAGAACTAGAGGTAACAATGGTGCTGGACTTGGACTTGCTATATGTGCTGAAATAGCAAGAATACATGAAGCTGAATTAGAAATAAGAAGTGAAATAAACAAGGGAACAACTATAAAAATAGTATTTTATTAGATTTTACAACTAATTTACAACTAACAGATAGTTTGTATAAATACTTATCATATACTTTAGTTGTAGCAAGAAAATAAAACAAATTAAGTTTAAGCTAAGATTATAAGGAGGAAAAATATTATGAAATCAAAAGGAATAATGGCATTAGTATTAATCGGAACGGTAAGTTTTGGTGGAGTTAAAGCTTTTGCACAGATGTCAGAAAATACAGTGACAAAGAATACAGTAATGACTGAAAAGGTTGTTATACAAGCAAGTAAGAAAGAAAATAATGAAGATATACTTAAAGAAGTAGTACTAAATGCTTTTGAAAAATATTTTAATGAAAAAATAGATGTTAAGAATTTAAAAGAAAACATACAAGTAATTAAAGCAGATGTTGAATGGAATTCACGTCGAAAAGTTTATTCCGAAATAAGTTGGACAAATAGCAATAAAAGTTACTATGCTCTTGTAGAAAATGATGGACAAATAATTGACATGGGAATTATTTTCAATACACAAAAGGGTTCACAAAAGGTTACTTTAATTGAATTAGAAGAAGCTAAAAAAATAGCAGTTGATTTTATAAAGCAAAAGAAATTGGTAGAAGATGTTGAGACATTAGGTTTTTTAGGGGAAGCAACGATTTCACCTGAAACATGTGGTATTGTGTATAAATACGGAAAAGGTAAAGGCATACTTGTTTCGGTAGATTCTTCTACAAAAAAAGTGCAACAGTTTTCATATAAGACTGAAAGTGATGCTCAAAAATGTGTAGAAAATACGGGTTATAGAGAAAATGGAATACTGGGATAAAATTATGCGCAATGATGGTAGTAGTTTTAACAAATGATTTTATTTAGAAAAATAATTTATTAAATTCTCAAGTTTAGTATTATAAAATAAAATAATTTAGAAAGAGCATTATTTTTTACTATTAGTATCAAGTTAGTATAAAAAATGTTCTTTTATTTTTGTTAATATTGTTTTTTTATGCATATGGTGGTGAAACATCGCAGGTGATGATTTAGCAATATAACAGAATTGCTAATAGAAAATGAGGAAAGGTCGTATATTGGTTATTTTCTATATTTAACCATAATAATTTGTGCTATAATAAATTTGATTAATAAAAATAAAAATGAAGTTGCAATAGAGAATTAAGAGAGATAATTCCTCAGACTACTAAAACTAGGAGGACACCCTAGAGGACTATAAGGAGGAAATTAATTGAAAAACAAAAATAATGCTATAGTTATAATTTTTCTATTTATCGCTATGGCGCTAAATGCAATGGCTGAAAATACTAAAGGAATATTTATACCATCTTTTAAATCGGACTTTAATATAGATAATACGGGTATAGGTATAATGATTTTTATTGGTTCATTATCATACATATTGTTTTCTTATATTGGCGGCATACTTTGCGAAAAAATAGGACAAAAGAAGGTTATTATATTAGGGCTCAGCTGTATGGTCTTATCATTGGCATTAATGTCGGTAGTAGACAGCTATACATTTTTTTTAATAAATATGTTCATTATGAATATAGGACTTGCACTTACAAGTATATCTATAAATACATTAGTGCCAGTATTACTTCTAAGTTATCAAGCAATTCTTATGAATATAATTCATTTTTGTTATGGCGTAGGTGGGGCTACAGGGCAAGCTCTAGGTGGAATATTAATGACCAAGGGATTTACTTGGAGGAATATATATCTAGGAATATCATTGCTATTTGTAATACTACTCATAGCATTCACTTTTATAAAAATGCCTCATACTCATAAATATAGTGAAAGCAATAAAATAAACAAATTGGAGCTGTTAAGAAATAAAGTAATTTATTTCTATGTATTTGCATTAGGATTTTATGTATTTTCGGAGGTAGCTACAGTAAGCTGGCTTGTGAATTATATAAAAGATAATTATAAATATAATAGCAGTAAGAGTGCTTTTTATAGTGTTATGTTTTTAGTTATATTTAGTATAGGAAGATTAGTTGGAGGATTTGTAGTTGAAAAGCTAGGATGTTTAAAAACAACTATGGGTTCTCTAATAATTGCAGTATGCTTATTCACCTTAGGACTAGTTGTTGGAGAAAAGGGGCTTATAATAATATCTGTTTCAGGTTTGTTTTTTGCAATAACCTTTCCAACACTTGTGCTTACCATAAGCAAGGTATTTAAGCAAAACACTGCTTACATAACAGGAGTAATAGTTACATTAACATCTTCAGTTAATATGTTGCTTAATTTAGTAATAGGTAAACTAAATGATAGGGTTGGTACTTATTTTGCCTTTTATATGATACCAATAAGTCTAATAATATCAATTATTTTTATATACCTTATATATATAAACACAAAAAGTAGTTTTACTGCAGATAGTGGGGTTAACAATGAACAAGGGTAAGTATGTGAGCTTAGAAGCTCTAAAAGGAAATGAGAGAGAGTATGTAATAAAAGACAATGCTTATATCATACTAGGAAGAATATTTATAATAGAATTAGATAAACAAAACAAGTATTGTCAATTTAGATTGAAGTTTCATAGAAGTAATAATGGAAGTTACGAGTATTTAAAAGATACATTAAATCTTATGCTGAATATATTGTTCAAAAACATGGGAATAAATAAAGTGAACGTCATAGCCCATGAAAACATAAATACACATGCTTTTACTGATCTAGGCTTTGAGTTAGAAGGTATTATTACAGATAGTGTAATATATAAATCTGAATACCAATCGGAACTTATGTTGGGTATAAATAGTTTTGTCTTTAATAGAAGGTTAATAAAAAAAGAGTTAGCGGTCAAAGGTAGCAATATTAAAATACGGGGATTAATTCCAAATGATGCGGAAGAAGTGTTAGATTATCATATAAGAAACAGAGAATTTTTAAGGCGATTTGAACCTTCTAGAGATGAGGGGTTTTATACAATAGACAGCCAGAAGCATACTTTAACAGAGAGCTACAAACAATTTCTAAAGGGTACTGGCGTTAATTTAGGTATATATAGCATCAATAAACTTATTGGAAAAATAAGAATATCTAATATAGTTATGGGTGTTTTTAAAAATGCTTTTATAGGTTATTCTTTGGATGAAAATGAGCAAGGTAAAGGGTATATGAGGCAAGCAGTTAAACTTGTAGTAGAATATGCTTTTGATGAATTAGAATTACATAGAATAGAAGCAACTACTTTAATAGATAATGAAAAATCACAAAGGGTTTTAATAAACTCTGGGTTTAAAGAACTTGGTATAAGTGAAAAGTACTTATACATAAATGGTGAATGGAGAGACCACATGGTTTTTTATAAGGTTAAGGATAGTTAATTAGTCTATAAAATAGAAATTTTATTTATAATTAAAATAGCTGAAAGAGTATAAATTTTTATAAATCCAGGTATTTGGGCTGAGTTTATAGGAATATATGTGTATACTAGTCCTAGTGTATCTGTATAAGAAAAACGTCGAATAAGTAAGAAAGTAAGATTATTGTGAACCTATATTGAGATAAAAACTATATGACTTAAAATAGATATAATAGATTATGATAAAATATTAAATGTTGTTGCAGTTTAGCGATGACTAAGTAATCATTATAGCATAACAGAAAATTTAGTTTAAACATTAAAAAAACTGTTGACAGATGATTAAATAACTGATAAAGTAGTAGAAGTCGTCACATGATGACAAAGCAAGTTGGTCTTTGAAAATTAAACAGAGAAATAGGTAAAATAGCGAAATAACATTTCGCTTGACCAGTTAATTACTTTAGATAAAAAAGTAATTTTAGTCGTAAGACTAAAAAGTATGTAATGAGCTTGCTAACCAGCTTAACAGTTGGCGCAGATTATTCATTTCAAATAAAAAGTGTAAACTTTTAAATTGAGAGTTTGATCCTGGCTCAGGACGAACGCTGGCGGCGTGCCTAACACATGCAAGTCGAGCGATGATTCGCTTCTTCGGAAGCG
>NZ_JBOITL010000019.1:0-198633 GCF_050717515.1 Clostridium sp.
GTAAGTTGGTGGCTATGGATATTTGGAATATAGTTGAAGAACATTTTAGATTAAATGAAATTATTGGAGATACTGTCCAAGCTAAGATTACATTATTTGAAACTTTAATTAAGCAAAAGGTACCTGGGATCACAGATTTACAAATAGAAAATTTTAGACAGGCCATTGCTGGGGAAGTTAATAAAGATAAATCTTTAATTATAAAAGCCATAGAGCAACCAATAGAAGTTGTTGCACCTATTATAAAATACTTTGCACAGGATGGAGTTACAGAGCTTACACCAGTAACAAACATAGTAGCACAATAATTTTAAACCTCAGGGAGAAATCCTTGGGGTTATTTGCAGAAAATAAAAGGAAAATGAGGGTTTTTGTGGAACTTATACTTAAACTACTAAATTTTGAAACAGTAGTTTAAGTATAAGTTCAATTTAGGAGGATAATTAATGGAAACTAAAAGAATAAAAATCGCTAATTTTAACTGTACGTTTATTGCAAATAACCATATTAACCCAATGCTTATTTATTTTACAAAGATCATACTGCCAGCACTTACTGACCCGGAATTATTTAGACATGATATTAGAAGTAATACCAAATACTATATAGCGGATTTAAAACTAGTAGTCGATGAAGATGGTGAATTAATTTTAATAGGTAAACATTTTAAAAGGGTAATCCTTGAAATTAAACAAGATTACAATAATGCAGACGGTATCATACCAAAGGGAAATCTTGTTCCATCTGCGCCATTCTCAATGTTCGTAATAAAATTAAGTAATCATAGAATACTACATTTTACTGATCAAAAAGGTAGTCCGGATTTAAGAAGTTTAAGTACTACGATTAGGGTTCTCACAAGTGATTATTTAGGTAAAAAATTGAATCAATATTTAAAAATACTCAATGAAAGTGAATATGCTTATGAAGGTGTAAAGTACAACGATCTTGCAGAATTTAAAGAAAAATATTTTAAAAAAGAATTTCCTGAACCTAATTTAGATGTTGTTCCTATCCCATCGAAAGTTTTAATTGATGAACAGTTTAAGTCTGTATCTAAAATATCTTCTGTTACTTTCAAAATATTTAATTTGAACTCTGAGATTGACTATGAGCCCCATTACGATTCGCTACGAGAATTTATGGAGATTACACAGGGTAAATCAATTGTATCAGTATTGAACTCACCTAAAGATAAAGAAGAAATAAAAAAGGCTTTACATGATTCTAAAGGGAAGACTTATTATAAGGTGAAGGCAAAAGGAATAGAAAATGAGGATATAACCTTTGATTCAGAAACCATTGCTGAACAAATACCAATAAAAGTAAATGAAACTTTAGGAGTTGTAGATAAGGCTATGTACATATATAATAGTATTAAAAATAGAAGTGAAATAAAAGATATATCACCTGAAAATAAAAAAAATATATGATTTAAAATACAAAGAAATAGTCGAATTTGCAAAAGAGATTAAAATATTGAGGAAGTAGATATAATATGGCATTAAGTAATGATGCGTTTGATAAACTCAACAAAGAATTAGAAATAGAATCTAATTTTAACAAGGCTTTCATGAATTCATTTAAATACGATAATGTAAAAGGAAAACAAATAATTATATCTTTAGTAATGTTTTTTACTTTTACTATTATATCGTATCCTATTGCTAAGAGTGAAAATACAAGCCAATTTGTATTAGGAATTATAGATTTGGCGATAAATTTTTCAGTAGGCATTATAGGTTTTTCAATTACAGGGTTTGCATTATATGCAGCTTTGTTAGAAAATAAGAGTAAATATATACTTATACTAACTCAGGCCAAAGGAAAAAAAATTAATATGTATAAAAGTAACTTGTTAATATTTTTCAAATCATTTGGAATATTTATCATGATGCTTACATATGGCATATTTATGAAATATGGTATTATGCTATATAATACATCGCTAATTAATAAATTTTTATATAACTTTGCGTACCAAGATGTTCTAACTTCTATAGTGATCTCAGTAACTATAAATATTGTTTTAATGGGAGTATATACATTAAAAATATTTATATTTAATATATACAGTTCAATGTTAAGCATGGGAAAAGATGAATTGAATTATAAACGCATAGATGTCGATAAATATATTGAATTTTTAGAAAATAAGAAGAAATCAGATAAGGTTTAGCGACGTTGTTTTTTCGGTAATAATAAATATTTAGATGTAGTGTTACAACATAAGAACTAAAGGAAAATGTATTTATAAAATTAAGAATAGCTAGAAGCTCTGAGGAATGTCTTGGAGCTTTATTTTTTACATATTTTCCTACTTTACATTAGAACGTATGTTCTATATAATAACCTTAGAGGTGGTACCATGAAAGTTATAGCAAAGCCTATTGAAATGGTTGCTTGGACTGATACAAAGGGTAATATAAGTCCTGTAAGATTTAAAATTACTAATAAGGATGAAAGTAATTCTGTTGTTAAAATAGATAAAGTTATTTGTGTAGAGAAAGAAAAACTGGCGGGTAATAATATGCTAGTGTATAAGTGCCAGAGTGTAATTAACGGAGCTGATAAGCTATATGAGATAAAATATGAGTTGAATACCTGCAGATGGATGTTATTCAAGATTTAGAAGAAACAATAAAAAAAATTACAAATGGATCAAAATAAAAATACTGCACTCGGGTGAAGGCCCTTTGCAGTATCATAATAAGAGGATGGTATTTAAATTATAGACTATTTTGAAAATTTTATTCACTGTTTTAAGGGAGAAATTTTAACCTTCGGTTAGAGAAATCTAGCTTTAGGTCTTTTTTATTTATGTTAAGTTTTAGAGGAATATGAAAAGTTATGTTGAATTGTATATAATGACTAAAAATAGGGGGGCTTTTACATGAAAAAAGTAATAGGAATTTTAAGTATTGTTTTATTTACAATTATAACATTCCAATCTTGTGCGGTGGGGGTAGGAAACGCAATGCAAAGTAAAACAGAAGCAAGCGGGTCAGCGGGCTTTATGTTGGCTTTAGCATGGCTCATAGCAGGCATAATTTTGTTGTGTTCAAAGAAAAGCAAGGGTATGGTTATCACATCAATAGTGCTTTATGCACTTGCTGGGATTATAGGAATAGCCAATGTAGGTTCATTTAGTGATTTACAAATATGGGCAATAATTTCTTTTATATTTACAGGGTTATTAATATTCCACCTAATCAAAAACAAGCAATTATACGTTAGGCAACCTAAAAACGTTGCAGGATAACAATTAAAATAGATATACTAAAAAGGCACTGGTCAATGGAGTTCATCCACGATCTAGTGCCTTTTACTTATACTTTATTAATTTACTAGGGGCCACTTTCAAGTTCTTACTTATTTTTATCAATAAGCTTATTCTGATATCCCATTTGTTATTTTCTATTTCGCTTAAAAAGCTTCTACTTATTCCTACTTTTTCAGCTAATTCCTTTTGACTTAGATTTCTACAGTTTCTATATGCTTTAATCTTTAGTTTGTAATTATCCATAATTTTATTATATGAGTACGGTCATATCAATGTATACAGGTAAGTTATGGCAGGTGTAGTTACGTAACGAGTCTTGTTTGCACATTATGTTCTTTATATAATTTACTTGAGGTGATACTATGCTAATACATAGAGTTAGGTTTGGCAGCTCTTTAGTTAAGGAATTGGATGAAAAATTAAGAGAGCTATCAAAAGAAACAAGGATACCAATATCACGGTTAGTAGATGAAGCCATTGAAGACCTTTTGATAAAACATTCTGCCGAAAAGTAGGGTGTTTTATTCTTTTTTGTAATAATTTAGTGTGATATTGTCGAAAGTGTCGGGGCGCTCGACACTTTTTGGGGTTAAAATAAATGTATTAGCTAATTAAAAATTGTCTAATAGGCAACGGGGCTGTAACGCGTGGACTATGGTGTGCTTTCCATTTGTGCTTTTAGGATTTATAATAATAAGTGAAACAATTAACAATCATACATATGCGAACGTGTGTTTGCATTTTGTGAAATAACGTGATATTATATACCCATATAAGGCTAGATTTAACAAAGTTAGGCAGATAGACATGGAGGGGGATAAGACATGGAAAACAGGGGGAACAAGACAAGTGATAAAAAAACAAGGGTTATATTGAAAATAAAAATTAAAAATAGGAAACAGGTAGAGCTTCCTATTTTTAAAAGTGCTCAGCATCAATATTAAATGATTCACATATTTTTTTGAAATTTTCGTTGTTAGGCTTAAATCCTATCTCATATTTACATAGACTTGAATATCCTATAGAACATACATTAGCAAATTCACGTTGAGTATACCCATTGAGCATCCTTAGTTTATAAATCTTCTGAGCAGTAGTTTTTTCAGGAAGGCTAGAATAAGCCAATGAACTATCACTTTTAAGCGGTTCAAATATTTTTTTGAATGTTGCATTTTTGTTCACCTTGCACATGCAAAGCTTATGAGTTCGTATTATCCATTAGAAAAGCTAAGAAAAATTAAAGGACTTGAAAACGCAAAATATATAGATCCATATGCAGGGGGAAAGGGAAACTCCATAAGATACCTATCCGTAGCTCCAAGAACGGACAGTATGAAGGTTATAGGACTAGATAATCTGTTTTGCGCAGGTGAGAAGGCTGGATTATTTGTAGGTCATACAGAAGCTATTATAACGGGTGCTTTAGCAGGGCACAATTCAATAAGAAACTATTTAGGCATGCCTCTTTTGATGTTACCAAGGTCACTAGCCGTTGGAGATATAATAGCTTATGCAAATGAAAAAATAAATTCTAAAGAAGGAAGAACAAACAGATATACCTTTGCAGGAGCAGAGTATTTTAATAGAATGCAGGAACTTGGGCTTTATACTTTGGATATAGATAAGATAAAGGGAAAAGTAGAAAAATTAAATTTATCTAATATATTTAGTGAAAAACTTATATAGAGAAAGATTTGGAAAGGTCAGCTTAAAGTGGAGCGGACCTTTTCGCTTTTCTAAACCTTTATAATTGCTAGGTATTTTAAAATAAATAAGTTATGATGCTATGGATCTATTTTTATGTAAAAAGCAATATTTGAGAATAACTCCGCAATACATGGCGAGTAATAAATTTTTTTGTACTGTAAAATATGAAATGTAAACGTTAAATAAAAATTACATAGAGGAACTAGTTTTCTGTAACAGTTAGCTGCAGAAAAGCAGATTCTCAATTATTATATTTTGAAAGGAAGTGAAAACCTGATTTTCCTGTTATAACTATGGTGTAACTTGAAAGTCAGTATATTATGGAGAATACATGTAATGAGAAGAAGTTGAAAGTTGGAATAATAGGTTGCGGTGGTATTGCAAATAACAAACATATGCCGAGCCTCGCTAAAATATCACAGGTGGACATGGTAGCATTTTGTGATATTTCAAGAGAAAAAGCTGAAGATGCTGCAAAAAAATTTGGAAGGTCGGATGCAGTGGTTTATGAAGATTACAAGGAACTTTTGAAAGATAAAAGTATTGATGTTGTTCATGTATGTACACCCAATAGATCACATAGCGCGATTACTGTGGACGTACTAGAAGCTGGAAAGCATGTAATGTGCGAAAAGCCGATGGCTAAAACCGCTGCTGAGGCAAGAAAAATGCTAGAGGCCTGCGTGCGTACAGGGAAAAAGCTTACCATAGGATATCAAAATCGATTTAGAGGTGATTCGAGATATCTTCATGAAATTTGTAAAAATGGTGATTTGGGAGAAATATATTTTGCTAAAGCCCATGCTATAAGAAGACGTGCAGTTCCTACCTGGGGAGTATTTCTTAATGAATTTGAGCAAGGTGGAGGACCACTAATAGATATCGGAACCCATGCTCTTGACTTAACTTTGTGGATGTTAAATAATTATAAACCTAAATATGTAGTTGGGAATGTATATCATAAGCTTAGCAGTAAAGAAAATGCAGCTAATGCTTGGGGACCTTGGGACCCTAAAAAATTCACTGTAGAGGATTCAGCCTTTGGATTTATTACAATGGAAAATGGAGCAACTATAATTTTAGAATCAAGTTGGGCATTAAATAGTCTTGATGTAGGCGAAGCACAAACTACCCTTTGTGGAACAGAAGGCGGAGCAGATATGAAAGATGGTCTTCGGATAAACGGAGAAAATTTAAGTAGATTGTATGAAACCAAAGTAGATTTTAACGCAGGTGGGGTTGATTTTTATGAAGGAAGCTCAGAGGACCCAGCAGATATGGAAGCAAGAGCGTGGATTGATTGTATATTGAATGATAGTGAGCCTGTAGTGAAACCAGAACAAGCCTTAGTGGTTACTGAAATACTTGAAGCAATATATGAGTCTTCTAAAACAGGAAAGCCTGTTTATTTAAATAATTAAGAATATAAGGAGGTTGTTAATATGTATATAGGACTTTTAACAGGATGTCTTGGTGGTATTCCACTTAAAGAAAAAGCAAAGTGGGCAAGCGAGCATGGGTTTAAATCTTTAGAACTTGCTTGTTGGCCAAGAACTAATAGTCGCGATTATTCAGGAAGTGAAATAGATGTAGCTAATTTTACAAAAAAGGAAGCTGAGGAAATCAAAACATATTTTAATGAGTATGGACTTACTATATCTTCAATTGCTTATTATGATAATAATTTAGATAGAGACCTTACTACGAGAGTAAATATAAACAATCATTTTAAAAAATGTGTTGATGCTGCAGTACTTCTAGGGGTCACCGCAGTAGGAACTTTTGTAGGAAGAAATATAGATAAGTCCATTGAGGAGAACTTTGATGAATTTGAAGTAGTCTTCACGGATTTAGTAGGTTATGCAGAAAGTAAAGGTATAAAGGTTATAATTGAAAATTGTCCAATGATTGGTTGGCAGGAAAAAGGAGTCCCTGGAACTATTTCCTTTACTCCGGAGCTTTGGAGAGAGATGTTTAAAAGAGTTCCTAATAAAAACTTTGGATTAAATTATGACCCCTCTCATATGCATGCACTACTTATGGATTATATTACTCCTGTGAAGGAATTTAAGGACAGAATATTCCATGTACATGCAAAGGATACTGAAGTATTTAAGGAAAATTTAAAAATATATGGTGTGTTTAATAAGCAACTAAACATAAATCAGGAGGACTTTGGATATTGGAGATATAGAATGCCAGGACTTGGACAAGTGGACTGGAAAAGTCTTTTAGTGGAGTTAACTAAGGTAGGGTACGAAGGAGTAGTTAGTATTGAACATGAAGACCCCATTTATGAAGGCAGCTCAGAAAAGGTAAAGGAAGGTCTACAAATTGGAATAGATTATCTTCAAAAATTAATATAAAACTATTTAGGAGATGTTGAAATGAAGATATTTAAAGTAGGGATTATTGGATGTGGGAACATATTTCCCATGCATGCTCAATCTATAAATACATTGGATAATGCAAGGGTGGTTTGTGTATGTGACATAAAGGAAGATAGAGCAAAAGTAAAGGCAGAGCAATATGATTGTGCTTACTATACGGATTATAAAGAGATGCTTTTAAAGGCAGAGATAGATGTAGTGCATATATGTCTTCCTCACTATCTTCATGCAGAGGTTGCTATATACGCTGCAAAACATGGAAAACATGTGCTTACTGAAAAGCCTATGTCTATAAATCTCATAGACGCAGAAAATATGATTTTAGCTGCAAAGGATAATAAGGTTTCCCTGGGAGTTATATTTCAAAATAGATATAATCCTGGGTCGCAACTTATAAAAAATACTCTTGATTCTGGCGGACTTGGTAAAATACTATCGGGCAAGCTTGAGGTTACTTGGAACCGTTCAGATGAATATTACAGTCACAGTGATTGGAAAGGTACCTGGGAAAAAGAAGGTGGAGGAGTTATTATAGATCAAGCCATTCATACTATGGATCTAATGAGCTGGTTTGTAAACTGTGACATAGATTATATAGATGCCAGCATTAGTAATAGGGCCCATGAAATAATACAAGTAGAAGACTGCGCTGAAGGAATTATAAAGTATAAGAATGGAGTAGTTACAGCTTTTCACGCCATTAATTATTATACTTATGATGCTCCGGTAGAAATAGAACTTCACTGTGAAAATGGTATTGCAACTATGGTAGGGGATAGAGCTCATATTGTCTTTACGGATGGTAGGGAATTAATCGCAGATAGCAATCCACATGAAACTTTCGACTATGGTAATGGAGCAAAGGGATATTGGGGAATAAGTCATTCAAAACAAATAAAGAATTATTACCATGCTTTAAGGTTAGGTATCGAACCTGATATTAATGGGGAACAAGCAATAAAAACACAAAGAATCATATGTAGCATCTATGAATCTGGTAAAAAAAGAGTTAAAATAAAGCTGTAACAGGCAGAATAATAAATAGGCATACAAGGTTTTAAATTTGTATGTCTATTTTAATATACAAGTGTTGTCTGAATTAATGAAACTTCTGGAGGGTATTATGCAAGTTAGTTTAGAAAAAACAGTATTGGAACAAGATTTTCCGTTTAGATTGTTTTTCAATGATGGTAATACTAGTACACATCATCATTTTCATGAAGATATTGAAATTATATATCTTGTAGAAGGAAATCTTAAAGTAATGGTAAATAAGGATACCTATAACTTGGTATTTGGGGACATACTTATTATAGGTTCAGGAGAGATTCATTGTTTTTTTAAGGAAAAGGAAGCAAGTAGTAGAGCGGTGATACAATTTAGAATGTCAATATACGATAACTTTCTTTCGGGAACAAAGGATAATAGAACTATTAAACCAATGTTTATTCACTCTAAACTATTGTCTCATGGAAGTGAAGTTCATGCTTTAATGGAAAAGCAGATACAAGAGATTATTGAAGAGTACGGAAATAATAAAGAAGGCTATAAACTTATTTTAAAAGCAAGACTATATGACTTGGCAGTTATACTACTTAGGTATATGCCCAAAACAGTGTATTCACCAGAGGATGAGAGTAGACAAATGGAGAGGCTTAAGAAGCTTGATATGGTATTTGCACATGTAGAGAAAAATTATCAAAATCATATAGGTTTAGATGAGATTTCAAAGGTTGCAGGCTTTAGTAAATTTCATTTTACTAGGTTCTTTAAGGAAAATACTGGGATGACATTCTTGGAGTATTTAAACAATTTTAAAATAACTAAATCTGAGTGGTACCTTATGTATGATAGCAATTCTATTATAGAGGTTGCATATAAATCTGGGTTTAATAGCGTTAAAACTTTTAATAGGGTATTTAAAAATTTAAAGGGCTCGGCGCCTATGGAATACAGAAAAACTATAAAATAGCGTTGATATGTTAATATAAACGCTATTTATAAAAATTACTGTCTTAAATTTATGATAATCCTAAACAAACCAAGATAATATATGCTTGTACGAAAAATCCTCACCATAGGTTAGCTTGTTAAGTTTTATTATGGAATCTTTAACTTTAGTTAGGTAAGGTGAATAGTACTGATCAGTTTTATTTAAAGGGTTTTCGCAAAGGACTGACTCGTTAAAAACTAAATATTTTCTGCAGATAAAAGGTCTTACGGAATAAATACTGCAATTGTTATCGCCATCTAAAAAGGCACAAGGAATATTAGCATTTGCATATAATTTATAGTTTTCATTCATAAATCTACCTTTAACATGTACAAGTTGTGATAGCACATCTTTGTTTTGATTGATTTTACCCTTAAACTCAGCCAGTTTATCTGGAGAATAATGCTCATTCATATAATCTTTTATTAATTCATTTTCAAGTTGACTTGATAAAATTGGTAAAAAGCAGCAATGGTTACAGCCCTGTTTGCAAGAAGTAACTTTCGCTATAGGTTTTAAAGCATTATCAAGCTTTTCGTAAAGTCGCCCCAGCTTACGTATAGACTCCTTTGGAGATAATTCAGTATTTATTGGATCGATTCTAGCTTCAATAAATCCATTTAATTTTTGTATCGCCATGATAATTTCAGTTTGATCGTAAATAACTTGTCTTCCAGTATCAGGTAACAATAGCGATTCATAAATATGATTTTTTTTCATACAACAATTAGAAAAATTCACTCCGCTTCCGCATATACATAATTGATCTTTGGGAATTATTACTGCACTAGAATTAATTTGCATTTTAATCCTCTCCCTTTTTATTTACATTTAAATAAATACCTGCATATAATTTGTTCTTTTTTATATATTATTTATATTATATTACAATTTGTGTGGAAAGCCCACTGTTTTTAGGGGTGGGATGGATAACAATATCTTTTATTATAAATCTAATGATATATTTTTATTTTTATACTAATTAATAATTTAGCAGTATATTTTACAAGGTAATACGAACAATACATTTATGTGGAAAAGATTTATTATATATGGACTTTTAGGCCTCTTGGCAGAGGTTTTGTGGAATGGTTTTGGCGCAATGCTTATGGGTGATGTTTTACTCAGGGGCACTACCTGTATTTGGATGTTCCCTATATATGGGCTTGCTGTATTTCTTGAACCTGTGCATTATAGGATAAAACATCTTCCGCTTATAGCTCGGGGAGGTATATACATGGTTCTTATATTTGCAGTAGAATTAGTCTGCGGACTGCTGCTTAGGTCGGTTTTAGGTGTGTGCCCTTGGAACTATGCAAACAAAACATTATCAATAGGCGGAATAATTACATTGGATTATGCACCAGTATGGATTGTGGTTGGGATTATCTTTGAAAAGACCCATGATACTATAATACGCATTGAGAAGAGTATCAATTATGATGCTAAATGAGCAGATATTTAGAAATATAAAAAAATATACAGTGTGTTCGATGTAATAAATACATTAAACATACTGTATATTTTTTATTTGCTATTATAGCTAGGCGTTAAACTGAGCAATAGGGAAGTTATATTTTCCTTCAAAAGTTCTGCACTTTGAAGGGTAAGTCCTGTAGAGCAAAGAATTTTATTTGGGACTTCAATAGCAATTTTTTTGAGTTCAATACCCCTTTCAGTTAATTTAACATATACTTTTCTTTCATCTACAGTATCTCGAGTTCTATTTACTAGATTCATGCACTCTAATTTTTTTAATAGTGGCGTCAAGGTGCCAGAATCAAGATGCAATTTTTCTCCCATCTCTTTTACTGTTATATTATCTTTCTCCCATAATACTAAAAGAGAAATATATTGAGTATAGGTTATACCAAGTTTATCTAATAGGGGTTTATACAATTTTGTTATTTCACGGGAACAAGCATATAGAGCAAAGCATAATTGGTTATCTAATTTAAGTGCTTCATAGTTCACTTGGATCACTTCCTTTATGGTTTTAATTTTACATCGTTAAAATTAAAAAAATATGAACATAAAACATATATTATAACTTGAAAAATATGTTTTACGTCCATACTAGTAAAATTAATTAATGAATTTTATAATAAGTTTTGAATGTTTTCTTCAATATCCATTGGATCAATAGGAGACTCAAATCTTCCTACAACGTTACCTTGTCTATTTACCAAAAACTTAGTGAAATTCCATTTAACTGAATCACCTAACAAATATTCAGGAAATTTTTCTTGTAAAAATGCATGCAACATTTTACCACTTGGGTTATTCATATCAAAGCCCTTAAAGGGAGATTGCTCAGTTAAATATTTAAATAGTGGGTCTGCTTCTTTACCTCTAACTTCTACTTTTTCAGATAGTGGAAAAGTTACTCCAAAATTGATTTCACAAAAATTTTTAACCTCATCATTATTTGCAGGTTCTTGGTCTGCAAACTGATTAGATGGGAAACCTAATATTTCAAAGCCTTTAGCATTATATTTCTCATATAATTTTTGTAAATCTTTATATTGAGGGGTAAATCCGCATTTACTTGCAGTATTTACAATTAATAATACTTTGTCTTTGAATCCATCTAATGCTGCGTCCTCTCCATCGATAGTTTTAAATTTAAAGTCATAAATGTTCATAATTTAATAATCCTCCTTTATATGTTGTTTTCTTATATAAAAATATATATTTGGCTTAATTTAAATATGCAAAATTAAATTGAATGCAATCTTTCTATAAATTGACTATATCATGTTAATCATAAACTGTCAAGGATTTATTTTATGAAATGATAGATTTAAATTTTATATAAAAAAAATACACGGATTATTATAATAATCCGTATATTATTAAAAATCAATAAATAGTTACCATGTACTTAAAATGAGGGCTTTTGAACATTGATTTTATTTATCATAAAGCCTGATACATAATCAAATTCACGCCACTTTTGAACTAGAGCTTTTTCACCTAGGAAGGTTGATTCAATTGGTGAGCTTCTATCCACAAGAAGGCTAGAACTTGAATTGAATAAAAATATTCCATCAGCACCAGCTTTATATACTTCATAAGCTCGTAGCAAGTACTGTTGGACATTTAAATATACTTTATTATGTATATATAAACCTTGCTTTGCTAACTCTTCTTCTGCTTTTGTTATATCATGCCCACTAACATCTGCAGAAATAGCAATATACAATTTTACATTTGTATTTTTAACCATATCCACATAAGGTTTAATGTTGAAATACTCCTCGCTACGAACGCTTGAAGGTATTAATTTATCAATCAAACCTTCTTTAATCCAAGTATTAAGATCATAGCCATATTTAATAGGTTCATTGCAAGGTATTCTTATGGAAATGGTTTTATTCTTTGGTAGTTCGCGCCTTATATCTCGTAAAAATTCATTCATAATGCGTATCTTTTCCTCATTTGAACATTGTTCTCCGAAGATTGTAGGATACCTACAAAAATCTAATGTTATGCCGCCTACATTATTGAAAGAAGCTACTTCCATAAGTATATTTTTTATGTAAGATCTGACCTCTGGGTGGGAATAGTCTAAGTAATAATTCCCAGGTTGAGTATACTTATGATATTCATTATACATAGCACCATTTAAAAACCCGTTTGTTAATGGACTATAAAATGTATCCATTCTTAATGAAGCATTGACCTTCATTCCCTTCTCCTGGCCTCTATCAGCCACGATTTCTAAAGGTGATTTACCAGAACTTAAGATGTTTAATATTTGGGATTTTGCTAATTTATCACCATCTCTAAGTTGATCATCATATATTTCTAGACCTTCAAAAGCGTTGCCTGCATATTTACTATTATAAGTTAACATACCTGTAGTTCCTAAACACCAATTTAATTCTCCTACATTTTTATTAGTAAGGGTATCTACAGTTCTACTTTTAAGAGCTTCAATGTCAGGATATGCTCCATCAAAAAAACCAGAATATCCATCAATATCATATAGAAGTGTCTTTTTATTCTCCGGTTGTTTTTCATATATGGATACCTGTTCCTTAGTTAGACCTACTAGTTTGATATAAGCAATCCTTGCTTTTTGGGATGAGTTTGGGAAAATTTTAATTGAATTACTATTAAAGTTTGATATTATTGTAGATTTTTCATTAATAAACTGATCACCATACAACTCCTTAGATTCAAGAGAAATATCACCGTTTATTTGGAGCATGGAAGATCCATCTGTTTGACCTATTCTAAAGCTTTCAGTACCTGTAACATATCCTACATAAACCCTAAACCAGCCATTTAGTTTTACGGGCATATTTAGGGGAAGAGCATTTTCTACATTTTCAAGTATTGTTCCACTCTTATTGGAGTCATAATCTGTGTAAGTATCAAAGCCCCATCCTGAGTGTTGCGCATCATTTTGGTCGTTTGCCAGCATCTTATCCATTTTATCATATAAATATACTTTTCCTGGCTGGGAACTTATAGTTTGACCTGGCTCTAAATTAACGGTCTTAAGATTCATAGAAATACCTTTTGATATTTCCTCGATTTTCTTATCTCCCGCAATAACTGTAAGTACAAGCTTCATTTCTCCAGATTGGGTTATATTATTAAGTGTAAAACTGATATTTTTATTGTCTAGTGTCTTTGTGTCTTCTGCTACAATTTTATCGTTTTTGTATAAGCAACATTTGATTACATAATCCTTTTCCTTTATAAGCTTTTCATCCTCAATAGTCATAGATATGGAAGCTTTTACAGTTTGATTGTTTTCATCGGCTATTACAGCACAATCTTTTATTGATAAGGATTTAGTTATAGCAAAATTTTCAATATAGATTTTATTTATACCAGTAAGTGCATCAGTCATATCATTATATAAAACAACCATATCATTAAGACCATTACTTGCTAGTTGTGGATCTTTGAAGTTAGCTATATTAGTACCATCTAGTAATACGGAAATAGTGTTATTTCCGTTATTCTTAATAGACCATCTATGAATATTATTATCCTTTGGCAAATAAGCATCAACAGTTTGAAAAGAACCATCTCCTGATGCTTTATTCATCAAGTTTATTTTTATTTTGTTATCTGAGTCTTTGCTATTGAAACTTAAGCGGTATCTTTTATTATTAGCAATTATATCAATTGCTAAGCCTCGCCAGTTTGCATTTTTACTTGGAGTTTGTAAATCGGTCATTTTAGCATCAAATTCTATGTTAAAAGGACCAGCGCCTATTTCTACGTTTTTGCTTAGTTGTAAGATTGAGTTTGGTGAGCTATTATAAAATAAATATTGTTCATATGGAACATGACTATAATATTTATTACTCTCACTAGTATCTGCTATAAATGAGGTCTGTGTATTTTCAAGACTTTTACTCCAACCATTATCCAATAGGTTACTACAGTTATCATTAAAAATAACTTTAAGGTTTTCATTGTTTTCTACAAGTAGGTTTTTATTGGTTTTAAATTTCAGCTGCACCGGCTCCGAAAGTTTCATATTGTCTTTTGAATAAATATCTGCAGCAATTTTCAAGGTATATGTTTCTCCTAGTGTATATCCTTTTACTGGCGGCTTAATTAAAATTGATTTCATATCTTTTCCTAGTTCTAATTTTGTATTTATTAACTTCCCAGCACTATCTATTACAGTAATAGATTTCTGTGTTGCATCATCATATTTAACTTCTTTATTAAACTCAATATTCCAGACTTTATTTGCAGCAACTACTTGATCATTAGTTGATTCAAAGGCATATGAAGTATGTGCAGATAATAATAAAATACAAAATGATAATAAAATAAATGATTTTTTTAATAGTTTTTTCATCTCTTGTAATACCCCCCTAGTTATACTTTCTTTTACGTTCCCAATTATTTTAACACAATTGTTATAATTTTATAACAACATTGGAAAAATTTAATTTTATCTATATTTATTAGTAGGTGCATGATATTTTGTCTACATTAAATTAGTAAAACATAATTGTTGTATTATTTTTGAAAATATGATAAAATAATAAATAAATATTAATTATTAATAAATAACTAATATAAGTTGGCGTTGCAACATCAAAGATGATAATTTAATAGTATATAAAGGAGGAGATATTAGTGAACAATCAAGAGCTAATGATTGTAAAACAAGCAATTATAAACGAGATAGAAGGGTATGAATTTTATAATATGGCAGCGAGCAATACTAATTCTACTGAAGTGAAAAACGCTTTTTTGGAGCTTGCGCAGGAAGAAATGCAACATGTAGTTTGGTTAAAAGATTTGTATAATAAAGTTAAAGATGATAATATGGTGGATTTTCAATTGGCATTAATTCCAGAACCAACATCTCCAGCAATTTTTAAATGGGAGAATATTGATAGAAAGGATGCTAGCATTGCAGTATCTGTTTTTGGTATTGGAATACAAATGGAAAAAGCATCAATAGAGTACTATGTAAAGGCTGCTAAAGAGACGGGGATTAAAGAAGCAAAGGAACTATTTAATATTTTAATTAAATGGGAAAAAATTCATTTAGATAAATTTTCATCGCAGTATCAGGAGCTAAAAGAAGAATGGTGGTCAGAACAAGGTTATGCACCATTTTAACCACATTTAAGCACCACAGGCGATGATTTAATTATGGAAATAAGGTATCTATGTTTAATAATCATAGATACCTTATTTTTTTTATAATAAAATTAAAATTTTTATTTTTTAAATTGTTTTACTAAGCAAGGTTATAGAGTGAAAATCTGCTAAAAATAAATAAATATCATTTCATAACCATAGTAAAGTAATAACATAGCTAAAAAACCAACTAGAACCAAAAGGACTATAAGTTTATAATCGGCTTTTTTAGGCTTTGGAGTGAAAATATTAACAATGTTATTAAGTGGTTCATTAATTTCTTCATGGATTATTTCTTTTAAGTCATCATCCATTTAATACACCTCAATTACTTGTTTATATATATATATATTATCTACAGTCAAATTAATATTCCACAAATAAATAAATATTTTAATATAATGATAAAACCACCAATCTATTTAATAGAGCGGTGGTTTTGTATGGGGGGGATAGAAACAAACAAATAAAGGATTAATGCTATGAAAAGTTTAATTAATATTACTTTAGTATATACTATGGAGAATTTATAAAAAGGTTACTATATTTTATATTATTTACAAAATAAATAAGTGAAATTTTGCCAATACATGTTAAGGCATCACCTGCGCAACTGTTCATCATCTTCGATGCTACAGTATTAACGAAAACTAAATTATAGGTGTGTTTTCTAGGTATAATAATTCTTACAATGAGAGAAAATAATAAAGTGTTTAATAACAAATTTATTAAGGTGAAATATTCAGACTTGGTTTAAAAATAAAACCTAAATTAATTTGAAGGGAGTTTTAAAGATGCCTGATCATCAACATGTTGGAGGGAGCAAAAATAGTAATATTAATGTTAAACGGGACAATATTAGTAAACCTAAAAAAAGTAAAGGAGATAAAAAATCACCACCTTTGTATGAAAATTTCAATGGAAAAACTCTTGAATAGATAGTCAACTGGGAACTACCATAAGGGGATAGTGGTTTTCATCTAAAAATTTATAAGAGTGTAATAGCATTGCAGGGTATTCAAAATTCATTTAAAGGAGGGGAAACAATATGCAAAAGGGCAAAAAAAACGAATTAAATAGTCAAGAAGTTAATATTGGGACTAAAAGAACAGATGCTAGTGATAAGCAGAAAGAGCAGAAGAAGGAAAGAAGAAATTAAAATAAATTTTAACAATTAATATTAAGATGTACATCTGCATATATAAAAGGAGTGTGATTTGATGTCAAACAAAACTGAGCAGTTTATAAATGAAGGTTATAAGATAATGAAGTTTGAACGTGATATCGATAGTGTTAATGGACAAGAGATAGGGAAGATTGAAGTTAAGGCGTTAGATGGTCATAGAGAATATATAACCTTAGATGATAATGGTGCAGATGATATAGAAAGGAATTTATTTGAATATTTAAAAAATAAATAGATAGTATAGTAATACTGACATAATCATTATAATGGCAATGATGTAAATAAGATATGCTTGTAACATCAAGTATATCTTATTTTATTTTATTATCAGATACAAAGTTTTAAAATAAGAGATGTAATTGTTATAAATATATTGTAAAATAGAATATGTTTGTCCGAGAAAAACCCATAAAATATATTATTAATCTTAAGACTAAATATTAGGAGGAATTTTAAATGAAAAAAGTTGCGGTTATATTTAATGGCGGCACAATAGCTATGACGGTTGATCCAAGAATAAAGGCTGCAATTCCGACTCTAAGTGGAGAAGAAATAATGTCTATGGTTACTGGAATTGAAAATTATGCACAAATAGAATCATATACTTTTTCAAGCTTACCAGGCCCTCATGTGACACCCGAACTCATGATGGAACTATCTAAATATATACAAAGTTTTCTGCTTCGAGAGGATATCTGTGGAGTTGTAGTGACCCATGGTACAGATTCACTTGAGGAAACAGCCTATCTATTACACTTAACTATAGATAATCCAAAGCCCGTAATTGTTACAGGTTCAATGAGGAATAGTTCAGAACTTGGGTATGATGGACCAGCAAATTTATCAGCCTCTATTTGTACTGCTATTTCAGAGGAGGCACGCAATAGGGGAGTACTCGTGTGTTTAAATGATGAACTTAATTGTGCGGGTGAAGTCACTAAAGCTCATTCTATGCACCTAAATACTTTTCAGAGTCCAGAATTTGGTCCTATAGGGATTGTCGACAATAATGAAGCAATCTTCTATAGAGATAGTTTGAAAAAAGAACATATATTAACAGAAAAAATAGAAACTAGAGTAGATTTAATAAAAGCTTGTGCTGGAATGGATTCAAAATTAATTGATTTTTGTGTTCAGCAAGGTGCAAGAGGGCTTGTTATTGAAGCTATGGGAAGAGGGAATATTCCACCTAAAATGGCAGAAGGGGTAAAAATAGCTATAAAAAAGGGTGTGGCAGTAGTTATGGTATCTAGATGCTTCAAAGGAAGAGTATTAGATTCTTATGGGTATCCTGGTGGTGGAAAAGAACTTAGAAACGCTGGCGTGATTTTTGGAGATAGCCTTCCAGGGCAAAAGGCTAGAATTAAACTTATGCTTGCACTTGCTAGCACCACAAACTTAGAAGAAATTGAATGTATGTTTGAAAGAGGACGATATAAAAGCCGAATATAACAAGAAGATTAAATTTAAATATTCGTGATGACATTGACGAATATGTCTATTTTTGATATTATGTTTGTGAAAAGAAAATATCCACTACGGTTTTAAAGAAGCCCTAGTGGTTTTATTTTGTATTGCAAAAATAAACTAGATTTTCATACTTAACTAATCCAGCCAAAATTTTAGTGATTTTAAGATTCTTGAATATGGAAAAGTTTTAAGGTATTTATGATAATGTAAGAAAAATGGAGGGATTATTCTATAAACGGAAGATAAAATTGTAATCATTATCCAAGCTATAATGAAATACAGAATAGGGGATAAAAATGAAATCAATAAAAAACAAGGCCAATGATTCTATATTTGAAAAACTTTTCAAACTAAGAGAAAATAATACGTCAGTTAAAACAGAAATACTCGCGGGTATAACTACATTTATTACTATGGCATATATTATATTTGTAAACCCTAACATTCTCAAATTTGCTGGAATGAATCTACCTGGTATAAAGGGGGATGGGGCAGCAGCCTTTAATGCTCTAAATGATCCAGTTGTAGCATCAGTTTTTGCAGCTACATGTCTAGCAGCGGCAGTAGGTACTTTTGTAATGGCATTCTATGCTAATTTGCCATTTGCACAGGCGCCAGGCATGGGACTCAATGCATTTTTTACATATAGCGTATGTTTAACACTGGGATATACATGGCAACAAGCCCTAGCAGCAGTTCTTATATCTGGAATTTTATTTGTAATAATAACGCTTACCTCAATAAGAGAGAAAATAGTGGATGCCTTGCCACAAAATTTAAAACTTGCTATTTCAGGTGGTATTGGTCTGTTTATTGCACTTATAGGTTTTAAAAGTGGTGGTATCATAGTAGGGAGCAAAGAAACCTTAGTAACATTTGGTAACTTTACAACTCCAAGTGCAATAGTAACATTAATAGGTATAACTGTTACGGCAATACTTATGGCTAGAAAAGTAAAGGGTTCTATCCTATTTGGAATCGTCATAAGTGCAATAGTAGGGATTCCTTTTGGAATTACTAAACTCTCAGGAATTCAAGTATTTAGTGCGCCACCATCTCTTGCACCTACATTTATGAAATTTGACTTTGTAGGTCTTTTAGGAGCTGGTTCCGGTAAAGGATTATTTGCAGCGATAATGAGTGTAGTAATGGTTGTAATAACCTTTAGTTTAGTAGATTTGTTTGATACCATAGGAACCCTGGTAGGAACAGCAACAAAAGCTAACATGCTTGACGAAACAGGTAGAGTGAAAAATATGAAAAAGGCATTGATGTCAGATGCAGTAGCTACTACGGCAGGAGCATTCATGGGAACAAGTACTGTGGTAACCTATGTTGAATCCACGGCAGGAGTTGCAGAGGGCGGAAGAACAGGACTTACATCAGCCACAGTGGGAGTATTGTTTTTGTGCTCATTATTCTTTAGTGGACTTGTAGGAATAGTACCAGCTGAGGCTACTGCTCCAGCACTTGTAATAGTTGGGGTGCTTATGATGAGTTCAGTAACTAAAATAGATTTTGAAGATTTTACAGAAGCACTTCCTGCATTCTTTACTATAGCAATAATGCCTTTTAGCTATAGTATAGCAAATGGGATAGCAGCAGGGATTATTTTCTATCCAATAGTAAAAGTAGCAACAGGAAAGCGGAAGGAAGTAAGTCCCATAGTTTATATTTTAGCAGTCTTATTTATTATTAGATTTATCATATTACCTTAAGAGGTAATATATTTATACACTACTTATTGATAGATAAACAATTAAGAAGAGTTTAAAATATACTCTTCTTTTTTTTATAAATAAAAGTACTGTAACAAAGTTAGTGTCACCTGAATAACATAATAAAAAATTGTATAAAGGGTGATATTATGAAAATAAATAATAGACTATCCAATGTTAATGAATATCATTTTAAAAAAATTGAGGAAATGAAAAATGCAGCAATTCTCACCGGGAAAAAAATTATTGACCTCAGTATTGGAGATCCAGATTTAGAAGTTCATTCAAAAATTACCGATGCCCTAATATATGGATTGAAAGATTATAGGTATAATAATTATCCTCCTTATGATGGCATAATTGAACTTAAAAAAGCGGTTATGAAATACTACAAACAGGTTTATGATGTAAGTCTAGATTTGGATGAAGTAATAATTCTTATAGGCTCAAAAGAAGGTATAAGCAATATAATTCCAGCAGTATGTGATGTAGGAGATGGTGTAATAGTGCCAGAACCTGCGTACCCTGTTTATAACATTTGCTCTAAACTATGGGGCTGTATACCTTATACTGTACCTTTAACGCAAAGCAATGGATATATGCTAGATTTTAATACTATCCCTGAAGAGATAATTACTAATTGTAAACTTATTTTTATAAATTATCCCAATAATCCAACTGGTGCCGTAGCCAGTAGTGAGTTCTATAAGCGTATTATAAAGTTTTCTTATGATAATAATATTGTTTTATGCAATGATTCGGCATATAATGAGATAATTAAGGCGGATAAGAAAGCCATTAGTCTTATGCAGTATGATATAAAAAGGCAATGTGTGGAGTTTGGAACACTATCTAAAACATACAATATGACAGGATATAGAATAGGATATGCTGTTGGTAATGCTAAAGTAATAAATGCTCTTTTAAAGGTGAAAAGTAATTGTGATTCTGGGCAATTTATTCCGGTGCAAAAGGCTGCAATTGCTGCTCTTAATTTAGAACGAGATTATGTTTACAATATGAGAAAAGTATATGATGAAAGGCGAGAAGCTGCTAAAAGTGTTTTACTACAAAAAAACATTAATTTTTTCGATGCAGAGGGGACTTTTTATTTGTGGTGCAAAACACCTAAAAATTATACAACTAATGAGTTTTGTGAACAACTACTTACTAATAATGGAATTGTGGTTACGCCAGGGAATGCTTTTGGAAAACTTGGATATGATTATTTCCGTATAGCACTTACAAAAGATAAGTTTATTATAGAAGAAGCTTTAAAATCTCTAAATAAATGTGGTGATTAGTATTATTATTGGTATAATATAAGTTATATAGGAAATATTTTATTATAAGTGTATACTATTTTTAAAATACAATAAATTACAAAATTACAGTATTTTTTTAATAAAAATCCTGATAAAAGTGACAACTTATAATTTTAACTTGATATTGTAGTGATAGTTTATGTATAATTATAAGGGTTCACAATGAACATTGGAAGGATGCGTTGTTATGATTAGGAGTATGACTGGGTTTGGGAGAGGGAACTGCGAAAAAGATGGTAAAGACTTTACCATTGAGATTAAAAGTGTTAATCATAGATATTTCGAAACCAATATAAGAATGCCTAGAGTATTAATATCTTTTGAGGATAAAATCCGAAAAATAATTGGTGAAAAAGTAAAAAGAGGAAAACTTGATGTATTTGTAACTCAAGGCAATTATGATAAGGACGATGCTTTTGCTAATTTGAATGAAAAATTAGCTGAAAGTTATATGGAATGCTTTCGAGTTTTAAAAGATAAATATAATCTAGAAGGCGATATATCTGTTTCTCAAATAGCTAGATTACCTGAGGTAATAACTCTTAAACAAAAGGAAGAAGATATATCAGAAACCTTTGATGTGATTGAGCAATCATTAAAAGAAGCCCTTGAAGCTCTTCTTTTTATGCGAGAAAGAGAAGGAGAAAAATTACTAGAGGATGTTATAATTAAATGTGATTTAATTAATGTGTTAGTCCAAAAGGTTAAGGAAAGATCGCCTTTTGTTTTTGATGAGTATAAAGCAAAACTAACCCAAAGACTAAATGCTCTAAATAAGGAAGTTGAATTTGATGAGAATAGAGTTGCCATGGAAGTTGCAATTTTTGTGGATAAAGCTGGAATTGATGAAGAAATTGTAAGATTAAATAGTCATATACAGCAAATGAGAGAAACGCTAATTTTAGATGAACCAATTGGAAGAAAACTTGACTTTATTATTCAAGAAATGAACAGAGAAACTAATACAATAGCATCAAAAGCTAATGATTTAGAAATTTTAAATACAGTAATTAATATGAAAAGCGAAATAGAAAAAATCAGAGAACAAATACAAAACATAGAATAACAGGAGGCGCGCAATGAGTATAAAATTGATAAACATAGGTTTTGGGAACATTGTATCAGCAAATAGATTGGTAGCCATAGTTAGCCCTGAATCAGCACCAATTAAAAGAATAATTCAAGAAGCAAGAGATAGAGGCATGCTAATTGATGCTACTTATGGAAGAAGAACCAGAGCAGTTATTATCACTGATAGTGATCATGTTATTTTATCAGCTGTTCAACCTGAAACTGTTGCACACCGGTTATCTGTTAAAGATGAGGAACATATAGATGAGGTCGAGGAATAATGATGAGTAAAGGGCAGCTCATTGTTATTTCAGGACCTTCCGGTGCTGGTAAAGGAACTGTATGCAAGGCAATTCTTGAAAAAAACAATTTCTGGGTTTCTGTGTCTGCTACCACAAGAAGTCCAAGAAATGATGAAATAGAAGGCATAAACTACTATTTCACAACCAAAGAAAAATTTCTGCAAAAAATCGAGAAAGATGATTTTCTTGAATATGCAGAAGTTTATGGGAATTATTATGGAACACCTAAATCTGAAGTTTTAAAAGTATTAGATAGCGGTAGAGATGTAATACTTGAAATAGATATTCAAGGTGCTCTTAAGGTAAAAACAGCTTATCCAAATGGTTTATTTATTTTTATTCTTCCTCCATCCATGGAGGAATTAAAAAATAGAATTACAAATAGGGGCAGTGAAACCCCAGAATCTTTAATTACTAGATTTACATCAGCTCATAAAGAAATTAGTTTTGTATCAAAATATGATTATGCAGTTGTAAATGACACTGTAAATAGTGCCTGCGAGAAAATTCAAAGCATTATAATTGCGGAAAGATGTAGAGTAGATAGAATGAATGGAGATTTTCTAAAGGAGGAAATTATTAATGAATAATTCAATGATTAACCCATCAATAGTAAATTTATTAGAAAGAGTTGACAACAGGTATTCTTTAGTTGTAGCAACATCAAAAAGGGCAAGACAAATAATAGAGGGTCAAAGTCCACTTGTACATGTGGATTCAACGAAACCAGTTACTATAGCTATACATGAGATTTATGAAGGAGCTATTGTAGCTATTACAACACAAGAAGGAATAAAATAGTATGGAAAATGCAAAAACAGTAGTTATTGGTGTAACAGGTGGAATAGCAGTATATAAGGCTTTAGATGTTATTAGTAGATTAAGAAAAGAAAATGTTTGCGTACATGTTATCATGACTAAAGCAGCGTTGGAATTTGTAAATCCTATAAGTTTTCAAACACTAAGTCAAAACATGGTGATTCATGATATGTTTGAAGAGCCTAAAGCCTGGGAGATACAACATATATCTCTTGCTAAAAAAGCTGATTTGCTGGTTGTAGTTCCAGCAACTGCCAATATAATTGGTAAAGTTGCAAATGGAATTGCAGACGATATGCTTACTACTACTATTATGGCAACATTGGCGCCAGTAATTTTTGCACCAGCAATGAATGTGAATATGTATAATAATCCCATATTGCAGGACAACATTAAAAAGCTCGAGGACTATGGGTATGATTTTATAATGCCAACCACAGGAAGACTTGCCTGTGGTGATATAGGACAAGGGAAATTGGCGGGAACCGAAGAAATTGTTGAAATAATAATGAGTAATTTGTATCCAATAAAAGATATGCTGGGAACTAGGGTTTTGGTCACAGCAGGGCCTACAATTGCACCTATTGATCCTGTAAGATTTATAACAAATAGATCCACAGGTAAAATGGGATATGCAATTGCCAGGGAAGCTGTAGATAGAGGAGCAAGTGTAACTTTAATATCTGGGCCATCTTATGAAAAAGTACCTTTTGGCGTAAAGGTCATAAGGATAAATACTAATGAAGAGATGAGGGCAGCTGCAATAAGCCATTATGAAGATAGTGATATAGTTATAAGTGCAGCAGCTGTAGCTGACTATAAACCTAAATTTTACAGTAGCAGTAAAATAAAGAAAAGTGAAGATGGATTAAGCATAGAATTTGTACGTGATAATGATATTTTGGAAGAATTAGGATTAAACAAGAAGGAGCAAATATTGGTAGGTTTTGCAGCTGAAAGTAATGATTTACTCCAAAATGCAAAAGCAAAGCTTTTAAAGAAAAATTTAGATTACATAGTTGCCAATGATATATCAGCATCGGATGTTGGGTTTGGAACTGATGATAATAGAGTAGTTATACTAAGTAAAGATAACAGTCCAATAGCATTAGACAAAATGGCAAAAAAACAAGTCGCTAGGGAATTGTTTAGTTTAATAAATAAAAAGCGCTAATGCGCTTTTTTATATTATAGAAAATTATAAATTAAAAGGGTGATTGTGTGTATCAGTATGCTGGAGTTGTGGTGAATAACGATTCTGTTCAAGTAGATAAGGTTTTCACATATAAGATACCTATTAGTTTAATAGGGAAAGTCCTTTTAGGATTTAGGGTAAAAGTACCATTTGGCAGAGGAAATAAAACATTAGATGCTTTTGTTTTAGAACTCTATGAAGACTGTGATAATGTGAATAAAATTAAGGATATAGCTAGCGTTTGTGATGAAATGCCATTGCTTAGATTAACTGACATTGAACTTGTAAAGATTATGAAAAAAAAGTACCTCTGTACATATTTAGAGTGTATAAAGGTTATTATTCCAAGAGGCATAACAAAAGGTATAAAGAAAAAGACTATGCAAGTGTTGATTGTAAGTAAGGAGCTAGAAGGGAAATTTTTAAAGCAGCCTTATAAAAATATTTATGACTTAATACAATTGAATAATATGAAATATAATAAAAATGAATTCAGTAAAAATTTCAATCAGTCACTGTCCTCAATTAATACCATGATTAAATATGGATTCCTAACCACTCAGGAGATTACAATTAATAGATATAGTGAAAAAAACTATTCTAGATACGAAGAAAAAGTATTAAATGACAAACAGCAGCAATCTGTAGATTTTATTATAAATTCTAAAAAGAAAAAATTTTTGATGCATGGAGTTACAGGTAGTGGAAAGACTGAAATATATATGAATTTGGTTAGTTATATGTTAAAAGAGAATAAACAATCTATAATTTTGATACCAGAAATATCACTAACACCTCAAATGGTAGAGCGGTTTAAAGGCCGATTTGGACGTGATATAGCAGTTTTTCATAGTAGGTTATCAGATGGTGAACGATTTGATGAATGGATGAGAGTAAAGTTTGGTAGTGTTAAAATAGCCATTGGTGCAAGATCGGCTATATTTCTTCCCTTTGAAAACTTAGGATTAATTGTTATAGATGAGGAACACGAACTCAGTTATAAATCGGATAGTGACCCCAAATTCGATGCTCGTGAAATAGCCTATATGAAGTGTGAGCTAGAAAATTGTAAGTTATTACTTGGGTCAGCCACTCCCTCTATTGAAAGCTATTACAGGGCTTCCATAAAGGAATTAGAATTGATTACTATTAATGATAGGGCGGATGGTGCGGCCATGCCCAAAGTAGAAATTGTTGATATGCGAGAAGAGCTCATGAATGGCAACCGTTCAATGTTTAGTAGGTTACTACACGAAGGTATTATCGAGGCTCTAAGTAAAAAAGAGCAGGTGATATTATTTTTAAATAGAAGAGGTTTCTCAACCTTTGTGTCTTGTAGAAAATGTGGATACGTTTTTAAATGTAAAAAATGCGATATCTCATTAACTTACCATAATTCAGGGGAGTACTTAACTTGCCATTACTGCGGTGAGAAAGAAAAAATTAGTAAAACTTGCCCTAGTTGTGGAAGTAGTTATGTGAAATATTTTGGAGTTGGGACGGAAAAAATTGAACAAGAAATTAATAGAATTTTTCCAAGTGCAAAAACTCTAAGAATGGATTTTGATACAACACGGAATAAAAATTCTTATGAATATATATATAATACCTTTAAAAACAGAGAGGCAGATATTTTAATTGGAACTCAAATGGTGGCTAAAGGATTAGATTTTGAAAATGTTACTTTGGTAGGGGTAATAGCTGCAGACTTATCCTTAAATTTACCTGATTTCAGGGCGTTTGAGCGAACATTTCAGCTTCTAACTCAAGTTTCCGGAAGATCTGGTAGAGGTAAAAAAGAAGGCAGCGTGGTTATTCAGACATACAGTGCAGATAATACTACTATACAATATGCAGCAGCTAATGATTATGATAGTTTCTATAAAAATGAAATAATGATGAGAAAAGCTATGGATTATCCACCTTTTACAAGAATTCTAGTCATAACTATGAGTTCTGAGAATGAAAATTTGTTAATAAAAAGTATACAAAATGTTGGCATAAATTTAAAATATAAGCTTGAAAATAATGATAAAATTACATTACTTGGACCATGTCCTTGTGGGATTTCTAAAATTAAAAATTTCTACAGGTGGCAGATTATAATTAAAGGAAATATTGAAGAAAACACAGCGCAAAATATAAAGAATTTAGTTTATGAATTAGTTAAAGATGTTTATACTAGTATAAGGGTTAGTATAGATATTAATCCTAGCAGCATGTTTTAATTACAAGGAGGTTTTGGTTATGGCTATAAGAACAATTAGAAACTATGGCGATGAATTATTAAGAAAAAAAAGCAGAGTGGTAGATGAAATTAACCCAAGAATATTATTATTAATTAAAGATATGAAAGAAACTATGTACAATTCTAAAGGTATAGGTCTTGCAGCACCACAGGTTGGAATTTTAAAGAGAGTAATAGTTATTGATGTTGGAAATGGACCTATGGCACTTATTAATCCGGAAATATTAGAAATGCAGGGTTCAAGCATAGCTAATGAAGGATGCCTAAGCATACCAGGGGTACAAAAAAATGTAGAGAGGCCTGAAAAAGTAGCAGTAAAGGCAATAAACGAAAATGGTGAAGAGATAATAATAAACGGAGAAGGTCTTCTTGCAAGAGCTCTCTGTCATGAGATCGATCATTTAGATGGTGTTTTATTTGTAGATAAAGCGATAGATGAAGAGGAGAAATAATATGAAGATAATTTTTATGGGTACACCAGAATTTTCTGCAACCGCCCTTCAAGAACTTATAAATGAGTTCCAGGTTTCAGCAGTTTTTACTCAACCAGATAGACCTAAAGGTAGAGGAAAAAATCTAGCAATGTCCGCGGTTAAAATATTAGCCAGCTCCTATGATATACCCGTATATCAACCTTTAAAACTTAAGAAAAATGAGGAAATGATAGAGCTAATAAAAAACTTAAAACCAGATTTTATTGTAGTAGTAGCTTTTGGTCAAATCCTCCCAAAAGAAATATTAGATATTCCCAGGTACGGATGTATAAATTTGCATGCATCATTATTACCAAAATATAGAGGCGCTGCTCCTATAAATTGGTGTATAATTGATGGTGAGTCTAAAAGTGGAAATACAACTATGCTTATGGACGTTGGTCTTGACACAGGAGATATACTTTTAACAGAGGAAATAGAACTTACAAATACTATTACTGCCGGTGAATTGCATGATATTCTTAGCAGCAGTGGTGGCCAGCTTTTAATTAAAACAATAAATGGTATAGTAAATAATAAAATAGAGCCAGTTAAACAAGAAAATGAGCTTAGCTCCTATGCATCCATGCTAGGCAAGGAAATGGCTGTGATAAACTGGGAGCAAAGTAGCGCAAGTATTCACAATTTCATAAGAGGATTAAATCCATGGCCCATTGCATATACTCATTATGAGGATAAGGTAATGAAAATATATAAATCAAGAGTGATAAACGAGCAGTCAAATAAAAGTAGTGGAAGTATTATAGAGGTTTCAAAAGAGGGATTAAAGGTATCCACGGGTAGTGGTGTTTTACTTATTGAAGAGATACAATTCCCAGGTAAAAAACCCCTAAAAGTTAAAGACTATATAATAGGAAATAAGATAGAGGAAGGTGCGGTTTTAAAATAAAGAGAGGTGAAGTATATGTTCTTTTTTGATAGTACTATGATTATATTACTACCAGCTATAATTATATCGGCCTTAGCACAGTTTAAAATTAAGTCATCTTTTAGTAAATACTCAAAGGTAAATAGTGCAAATGGTTATACGGGAGCACAGGTAGCTAGAATGTTACTAGATGATGGTGGTCTTTTTGACATACCGGTAGAGCTGGTGCGTGGAAAACTTACTGATCATTATGACCCTTCTAAACGAGTTATGAGGCTCTCCCAGGAGGTATATAATGGTACTTCGGTTGCTGCTATAGGAGTTGCTGCTCATGAAACAGGGCATGCGATTCAAGATAAAGAAAATTATGCACCTTTAAAAATAAGGAACGCAATAGTGCCGGTAGTTAATTTTAGCTCTAATGCATCTTGGGTACTATTTTTATTAGGAATAATTTTAAGTGTTCAGCCTTTAATATTTGTTGGTATTATATTATTTTCGGCCGTGGTAGTATTTCAGTTAATTACGCTGCCCGTTGAATTTAATGCATCTAGTAGGGCACTTACAATTTTAGAATCTAAAAGTATACTCTATGGAGATGAAATAAAAGGAGCTAAATCAGTATTAAGTGCAGCAGCTATGACGTACTTATCTGCAGCACTTATGGCAATTTCTCAGCTTATACGTCTTATTTTATTAAGTCGCGATAGATAAAAATCAAATAGAAAATTGAGGTAATAGCATGAATAATAGTAGGTTAGTAGCAATTGTAGTTATAGAAAAAGTAATAAATGAAAGTGCTTATTCTAATATAGTTTTAGGCATGGAACTTAATAAATCAGATTTAAATGATAAAGATAAAGCACTAGTTACAGAGATAGTTTATGGTACTTTAAAATATAAATATACTATAGATAAAATACTCAGTAGATTTATAAAAAAAGGTTTCGAATCCTTAGATAGTTTTGTTTTAAACATACTTAGAATATCGGTTTATCAAATTAGGTTTTTAGATAAAGTCCCAAGCTTTGCTGTGGTTAGTGAGGCTGTAAACTTAACAAAAAAGATGAGTAATGCTGGAGCCGCACAACTTGTTAATGGAGTACTTAGAAACTATCTAAGGGGCGACAACGCAGCCTACTATAATGAAAAAAATGATATTGAAAGATTATGTTTTGAGTATTCCTTCACTAAGGCTTTAGTTAAACTATTTATAAAGCAATATGGTATTGAAACCGCTGAGGAAATTCTAAGTGGTTTAAATCAAAAACCAGATGTTACAGTTAGAGTTAACACTCTGAAATTAACTTATGAAGAAATATGGGAAAAACTTATAGAAAATGGTTATAATATAGAAAAGGGCTACGCGTGTTCTGACGCAATACGAATTATAAAAGGTAAAAATATAGAGAATAACCTTTTATTTAATGAAGGAAGCATAACGGTTCAGGATGAAAGTGCAATGCTCACAGCTCATTCTATGGAACTTTTGCTAAATCTAGAAGTATTAGATCTTTGTAGTGCTCCGGGTGGTAAAACTACACACATTGCAGAAATTATGAGGAATACAGGACATATTTCTGCATTTGATTTACATGAAAATAAGTTGCCATTAATAAAACAAAATTTAAATAGAATAGGAATTGTAAATACAAGTTGTGAGGTTATGGACGCTAGGATTTATGATCCGAGTCTTTTGGAATCCGCAGATAGGGTGCTTATTGATGTACCTTGTTCTGGGCTTGGAATTATTAGAAAAAAACCTGAGATAAAGTGGAGTAAGCATATAAAAAACATAGAGGATATAGTGACTACGCAAAGAAAAATAATGGAGAATGCTTGTAAATACCTAAAAAAAGGTGGAGTGCTTGTATACTCTACATGCACCCTTAATAAGGAAGAAAATGAAGGCAATATTGATTGGTTTATAGAAAATCATCCAGAGTTTAAAATTCAGCCAGTATTTTATGGAGATCTGAAGAATATAAACTATAGTGATAAGGGGTATGTAACTATATTGCCAAATGAGTACATGGATGGGTTTTTTATAGCCAAAATCCTAAAATTATAAAATGGTGGTAGGTGTATAAAATGACAAATATTTTAGATTTAAATTTAGCAGAGCTAAAGCAATGGATGAAATGTAATTCCGAAAGTGAATTTAGAGCTAAACAAGTTTCAGACTGGATTTATAAGGGGATTTGGCAATTTGAAAATATGAATAATATTCCACAAGGTACAAGAGAAAAACTTAAAAGTGATTTTTATATAGGAATACCGGAGCTTGTAGAAGAATATACTTCAAAAATAAACGATACACGAAAATACCTTTTTGCACTAAATGATGGTAATTTAATTGAGTGCGTTGTTATGAAATATAAACATGGAAATTCTATATGCATATCTACTCAAGTTGGATGCAGGATGGGATGTAAATTTTGTGCTTCTACCATTGGGGGACTTATTAGAAACCTAACAACGGGAGAAATGTTATCTCAAATAATGAAATCACAGCAGCTAATTGGCGAGAGAATTTCTAATGTTGTACTAATGGGAAGTGGGGAGCCCTTTGATAATTTTGAAAATGTAATAAAATTTCTAGATATTGTGAATTCAGAAAATGGACTTAATATTGGTCAAAGACATATAACTATTTCTACTTGTGGTATTGTACCAAAAATAAAAGAGTTTGCAGATATTGATATGCAAACAACACTGGCTATTTCACTTCACGCAGCTACAGATGAAATTAGAATAAGGAGCATGCCTATTGCAAATAAATATTCTATTGCAGAAATTATTGATGCATGCAGGTATTATATAAATAAAACTAATAGAAGAATAACTTTTGAATATGCGCTTGTAGCAGATCTTAATGATAGTTTTCTAGATGCGGAAAAATTAAGTATTTTACTAGAGGGTATGTTATGCCATGTTAATTTGATCCCAGTTAATGAGATAAAAGAGAATGAGTTAAAAAGATCTTCAAATGAGGCAGTTTATAAATTTAAGAGTGTACTTGAAGCTAATAATATTCAGACAACAATAAGGCGCGAAATGGGACTGGATATTAATGCAGCATGTGGACAACTTAGGCGAAGCTATATCAAAGGGAATAATGTAAATGAGGGGGTGTAGAAATGCTGGGGGTTTTATCAGATGTTGGAAATGTTAGAAAAACAAATGAAGACTCTGTAGGTTATTTTGAAGGTAGTGATTTTGAAATTTATGCTGTAGCAGATGGTATGGGGGGACACAATGCAGGAGAGGTTGCAAGTGAACTGGCTATTAAGGTTATAATAGAGTATGTAAAGGCCAATCAACATGGCTCCGATCTAAAAGAAGTTCTTTCAGAAGGAATAAAATCTGCAAATAAGAAAATTTATGATGTGGCAAGTGAGAGTGATGCCCTGAGTGGCATGGGTACAACAATAACAATTTGTTTTAAAAAGCAAGATAAGATGGTTGTTGCAAATGTAGGTGATAGTAGTTGTTATGTTATTGATAATAAAAGAAAGTTATCAAAAATTACAAGAGATCATTCACTTGTACAACAACTTTTAGATAATGGTACTATTACTGAAGAAAAAGCTAGAAATCATCCAAATAAAAATATAATTACAAGGGCGCTTGGAACAAATGAGACGGTAGAAGTAGATTTATTTGATGTGGATTTGACTAATGTAATTAAGTGTATCTTATGTACAGATGGTCTTACTAATGATGTGACTTATGATGAAATGTATGATATTATTATGAAAAATGACAATGACTCTAGCTGCAAAATGTTAGTGGATTTAAGCAAATCTAAGGGTGGACGCGATAACATTTCAGTTATCGTATTTGAAGGAGAGTGCAGAGATGATAGGAACCATGTTAGGGAGTAGATACGAACTCCTTGAAAAAATTGGAGAAGGTGGAATGGCGATAGTTTATAAAGCTAAGTGTCATCTGCTTAATCGTTATGTTGCTGTAAAAATACTAAAAGAAGAATTCTCAAATAATATAGATTTTATGGAAAAGTTTAAGAAAGAGGCTGCTTCTGCAGCTAGTCTTTCATCAAATTATATAGTTAATATTTATGATGTTGGTCAAGAGAATGACATTAACTATATTGTAATGGAATATATAAAAGGTAAAACACTAAAGCAAGTTATACTTCAAAATGGTAGCATGAATAATAGCCAGGTAATAGATTATGGTATTCAAATTGCAAAAGCGCTTCAGTGTGCTCATAAAAATAACATTATACATAGGGACATAAAACCGCATAATATATTAGTGACTGAAGATGGAACAGTGAAAGTTACAGATTTTGGTATAGCCAAAGCTTCTAGTTCTGTAACTATAACTAATACTAGTACAGTAATGGGATCAGCTCATTATTTTTCGCCAGAACAAGCTAAAGCAAGTTTTGTAGATTGCAGAACGGATATTTATTCTTTTGGAATAGTGCTTTATGAGATGGTCACAGGGAGAGTGCCTTATGATGCAGAAAGTCCTGTATCCGTAGCCTTAAAGCATATACAAGAGCCGGTTGTGCCACCTAAGGACATAAATGATAATGTTCCTGAAAATTTAAATAAATTAATACTAAAAGCAATAGAGAAGGAACCTATAAAAAGATATCAAACTGCCAATGAAATGCTTTTAGATTTACAAAGGATACAAAAGAATAGTGAGTATACTATAGCAACAAATACCATGGAAAATGAATATACTAGGGTTATGGCACCTGTAAATGTAGATGATTATGAAAAACCAGAGGTATCTAAAAATGAAAACCCCAAAATTAATAAAAAAAATAAAACAAAGATAATAGTATCTGTTGCAGTAATTTTATTAATTGTACTAATAAGTGTTTTCGGCATAGTATATAAAGGTATTCTTTCCGGTAATAAAAAGGGAGGCAAAGTCGCTCAAATATTGGTGCCTAAAATTATCGGGTTAGATAAAGGTGAAGCAAAAACGTTAGTTGAAGAAAAGGGTTTGATTTTTACAGAGATTGGAGAAGAAAATAGTGAAAAACCCAAAGGTACGGTGCTAGATTGTTCTCCAAAGGAAGGAACAGAAATAGAACCTAATAAAGAAGTAAGAGTTAGGGTGAGTAAAGGGCTAGAGAGTATCCCAGTTCCTGATGTTAAAGAGCTAGACAAAATTTCAGCTAAAGCTAATATTGAAGAAAAGGGTTTGGTATTAGGTGAGGTTAAACCTGAATTCAGTGATTCCTATGCTAGTGGAATAGTAATAAGGCAAGATCCAAATGCAGGAAGTTCAGCAAAAAAAGGTGACAAAGTAAATTTAGTAATAAGCAAGGGAGCAGAATTTAAATCAACAATTGTTCCGAATTTATTTGGAAAATCTCTAAATGAGGCACAAGGATTATTGCAAAATTCAAATTTAAAATTAGGTGATAAAAACGAAATAGAAACTAATGATAAAGCACAGGATGGTAAAATTTCCAGTCAAACAATTGCTGCAAATACAAGAGTTGAGCAAGGTACTCCTGTAGGTATTAGTATTTACAAGTATAAAGAACCACCAAAAGAGCAAGTTAAAGTTCCGGACTTTATAGGAAAAACAGTTAAAGATGCAAAAGAGTTAGCTGCAGCAAATGATATAACTTTAAAAGCTCCTGGTAAGGATGAAGATATCATTGATACGCAAGATAAGGATCCAGGGACTAAGGTAAATGTTGGAGATACTATAACACTAACGTCTAAGGCTGTGGCTCCAGTAACGCCGCCAACTGCGCAATAAAAATATAAGTTAAACATATGAAATATATTTAAAAGTACTAAATTAAATATAAACATTGGAGGATATATGCAAGGAGTAATCATAAAAGGTGTAGGCGGATTATATTTTGTAAAAGTAGAAGATAAAGTTATTCAATGTAAGGCAAGAGGAAAGTTCAGGTATGCTGGACTTTCCCCTGTTATTGGTGATAAAGTAGAAATAATGCTGGAGGTAGACGAGAGCAAAGGTGTAATCGAAAAAATTTTTGAAAGAGATAATGAGATGATACGCCCAGTAGTTGCTAATGTTACTCAAGCTTTTGTAGTTTTTGCTTTTAAACAACCGGATTTAAATATGGATTTGCTCAATAAATTCCTAGTGCTTTGTGAATTTTATAAGTTAAAGATAGTTCTTTGTTTAAATAAGCTAGATTTAGTTGAAGAAGTAAATGAGGACCTTATAAAAGAATTAAAGAGTGTGGGATGTGATATAGTATTTTTAAAAGCAAAAGAGGGTGAAGGCCTTGAAGAGCTTAAAACAAAAATAAAAAATAATATTAGTGTTTTTTGTGGACCTTCTGGAGTTGGAAAATCAACTATACTCAATAATATAGTTGGAAGAGAAGCTATGATAACCGGGGATATAAGTAAGAAATCCCAAAAGGGTAAGCACACCACAAGGCACAGTGAACTTATTGAATATGAAGAAGGATTTTTGCTGGATACTCCAGGATTTTCCTCTTTAAGTTTAGATTTCATAGACAAAGAACAATTACAATACTGTTTTCCGGAATTTGAAAAACATAGATGTGAATGTAGGTTTTCTAATTGTATGCATTATAAGGAACCTAACTGCAGAGTTAAAGAAGCTGTAGAGCATAAGGAAATTTACGAGGACAGGTATAAATTTTATGTAAAAACATTAGAAGAAATTATTGCTAGGGGGAATAGAAAATGATTAAAATATCACCATCTATATTGTCAGCGGATTTTTCAAGGCTAGGAGAACATATAAAGCAGCTAGATGCATATGGTGCTGATATGATTCATATTGATGTAATGGATGGTATGTTCGTGCCTAATATTTCTTTTGGTATTCCAATTATTAAGAGTATTAGGAAACTAACAAAATTACCATTTGATGTGCATCTTATGATTGAAGAACCATCTAGATACGTAGAAGATTTTGCAAAGGCCGGAGCTGACATTATAACTGTTCATTATGAAGCAGATAGGCATATTGATAGAACTATTAATTACATAAAAAGTTTTGGGGTTAAAGCAGGAGTTGCATTAAATCCTGCTACACCTGTGGACTCTATTAAACATTTAATAAGTAACCTTGATATGGTACTTATTATGTCTGTAAACCCTGGCTTTGGTGGGCAGAAATATATTAAATATTGTTCAGACAAAATTAAAGAAGTGAGAGCTCTTGCAGATATTTATAATAAAGACCTTATGATTCAAGTGGATGGTGGAATTGATGGGGTTAATATTTCTGAAGTTGCGCGTAGTGGTGCTAATGTAATTGTAGCTGGGTCCGCTATATTTAAGAATGATGAAATTGAGAAAAATATAAAAGAATTAAGAACTGGTATTTAACGACATTTCAGAAGGGAAATCTCTTATAACAATAAGTCGGGACTAATATCTTAGTAAAAATAAAACTTTAGGGTGGTTCTAAACATACTTCTGAAGTCGTTGAAAATACAGCACCGAAGGTGATGATTTAACATGAAGGTCATAATAATATCAGGTGGGAATCCACCGCCTCTGGAATTTATTTTAAAGGAAATTACAGAAGATACATTTTTAATTGGAGCTGATAGTGGGGCTAATTGTCTGTATGATTACAATATAGAGCCTGATTTATTAGTAGGAGATTTTGATTCCATTGATAAAGTGGCATTTGATTATTTTAAAAAAGGCAAATGTATTATAGATATTTATCCTACAGAAAAAGATTTTACTGATACTGAAATTGCAGTTAAAAAAGCTCTCTGCATGAAACCAAATGAAATAGTATTTTTGGGATGTACGGGGAGTAGAATTGATCATTTGCTTGGGAATATTGGAATGCTGAGAATTTGCTTGGAAAATGGGGTTAACGCTTGCGTAAAGGATGGAAACAATGAGGTTAGGTTAGTTAGTGCCTCCACATTATTAAGTGGCTCTGTGGGGCAGATATTCTCTCTGCAACCTTATGGTGATGAAATAATTGGATTAACCATTAAGGGCGCGAAATATCCACTAAATAATTATAATTTGAAAATTGGCCAGAGCATAACTATTTCAAATGAGTTTGTAGCGCCTCAGGTTGAACTTAAATTTAAATCTGGGACCCTAATGATAATATTATCATCAGATTAATATCTTTATAAAAACTATTTTTTTATTGATAATCTCAATAAAAAAATAGTTTTTTTTATTTTTGCAACATTAATGACAGTAAATCATATAATAATATTGGAATACTTTGGGAGGGTAATAACTTATGAAAAAGTATTATAAGTGTTTTGGAAATCAGCTTGGAGTGATCCTTGCATGCGTAGGCATAGGGATTATATCAGTAGTAATAGTTCCATTTTGGTGGTGGCTAATTGCTGCGGGAGGAGGAATTGTTTATTGTGGCTTTACTATAATGAATCACAACAATCATTGTTAATGATATGAAGATAGATGGGTGCTCTATAGTTCATGTTTGGGGGGGAAGAAAGATGAAAATTATGGCTATTAAATTACCTAGGTTTATGTCTCGAATAATAAAATTTTTTTTTAGAAAATAACATAGAAAAGCTCATAATGAGAGTAATATTAATGTAATTAATATAAAAAATGCAGCTTTTCAGCTGCATTTTTTATTTCCTAATTATATAGCACGTTGTACTTTTCCTGAACGAAGACATCTAGTACATACATGTATAGATTTAGGCGTTCCGCTAACTATAGCTTTAACTTTTTGGATATTTGGAGCCCATTTTCTCTTTGATTGACGGTGTGAGTGACTATATTGAACACCAGAAATAACACCTTTATCGCATATTTCGCATTTTCTTGACAATGAAAACACCTCCTTAAGACTAATAAGAAAAAAAAATTTCTCAATTGAAACACGCATTATTGTAACATAGATACTACTACTCTTGCAAGTGGAATACAGAATTATTAGTAAGTAAAGTAATTTAATAATTAATTTTCTTGAATAAATTAGCTTTATAATATAAAATAATCTATATAGCGTTATAAGGAGGAATTACAATGAAAGGTAACATTACGAGCGAGAATGGTATTATATATTATTCAGAGGAATCGTTAGCTAATATAGTTGGCATTTCTACAATGGAGTGTTATGGAGTTGTGGGAATGGCATTAAAAGATGCTAAGGATGGATTTTGGCAATTGCTTAAAAGTGACGGTTTAAATAAAGGAGTTAAAATTCATTCTAAGGAAAATCAACTATATATTGAACTCTATATAATAGTTGAATATGGCACAAAAATCTCTGTAATTGCAAATAATATAATTCAAAAAATAAGATATAATGTTGAAAATTATACAGGACTAAAAGTGGCAGCAATAACAGTAAACGTACAAGGTGTAAGGGTTTAAGGGGGTAACGACATTGGAATACTTAAAAATTAATGGACAACATTTCCGTAATATGGTAATTAATGCATCTAATAGGTTAGAAGATCAAAAAGAATACGTAAACGCGCTTAATGTATTTCCAGTTCCAGATGGAGATACAGGTACTAATATGTCAATGACATTTAAGGCTGCAGTGTGTGAAATTGAAAATATGTCAACTACATCTATTAGTGAAATATCGCAAAAGATAGCTAGAGGCGCACTGATGGGTGCAAGAGGTAATTCAGGCGTTATACTATCACAAATATTTAGAGGCATAGGAAAAGGCCTAGAAGGTAAAGATGAGGTTACTTCTGAAGAGTTTGCTAAAAGTATTTTAGAAGGTGCCACTTTTGCATATAAGGCTGTTATGAGACCTACTGAAGGAACTATTTTAACAATAATTAAAGCTGCTGGTGAAAGTGCGGTTAATAGTGAAGCAACTGATGTAGTTACACTTATGGAGGAAGTTTGCAAGGATAGTGAAATTATGCTAGATAAAACTCCAGATATGCTGCAAGCATTAAAAGAGGCAAAAGTTGTTGATGCAGGTGGTATGGGACTTTTAATAATATTTAAGGGAATGCATGAAGCTTTAAAAAATAATATGCAAGCTACCATTAATAAATCAGATAAGCAAAGTAGTAAATCAGATAGCATAATACCACCTACAACTACAGATATGCCTGTAGACATAAAGTATGGGTACTGTACTGAATTATTAGTTATTGCTGAAAATGTGGATACTAATGAATTAAAGACTTACTTAGAAAAACATGGAGACTCCATGGTTGTGGTGACGCAAGATGAATTTCTTAAAATTCATATACACACAAATGATCCAGGTCTAGTGCTTTCAAAAGCAGTAAAACTAGGTGAGCTTTCTAAGATAAAAATTGAAAATATGAGAGAGCAACATAGAAATTTATTAGGAATTCAAGAGGAAGTAGCTGAGCAATCCGCTGAAGAGAATACCATTGAAAATAAAAAATATGGATTTGTGTCTGTTGCACTTGGTGAAGGCATTAAAAATATTTTTCAGGATTTAGGTGTGGATGTTGTAATAGAGGGCGGCCAAACTATGAATCCAAGTACACAAGATATATTAGATAGTATTAATAAAATTAATGCGGATAATATATTTGTATTACCTAATAATAAAAATATACTTATGGCAGCATTGCAAGCGGTGGAACTGTCAGATAAAAATGTAATAGTTATTCCATCTAAAACTATTCCTCAAGGAATAACTGCCGTAACAATGTTTAATGCAGAAGTTAGTGTAGAAGAAAATGAACATACACTAAAAGAAGCAATTAAAAATGTTGTAACCGCTTCTGTGACCTATGCAGTTAAAGACACTGAATCTGATGGTAAAATAATAAAACAAGGTAATATACTAGGTTTAGTTGAGAACAAAATTAAAGAAGTTGGAACAGATATTTACAAAGTTTGCACCGATGTTATAGATAGTATGATTACTGAAGATAGCGAACTTGTTACGATTTTCTATGGTGAAGATTGTATAATAAGTGAAGTGGAATCATTTATTTCCGAGTTAGAGAATAAATATCCAAATATAGACGTTCAACATTACAATGGAAAACAGCCACTATATTATTTTATTGCTTCAGTTGAATAAAAGCCCTAGGGCTTTTTTTCTTAGGTACATTAATTAAAATCTTATTTTTGGAGTGGTATTTGTGGATATTTATAGTGAGATAAAATATATAAAGGGTGTTGGGCCTAAAATGGCAGAAACACTGAATAAATGCGGAATTTTTAACGTATTAGATCTTTTATTATATTTTCCAAGAGATTATGAAAATGTAGCTGCTGTGAAAAACATTCAAGGTTGCGAGGAGAATGAAAAAATTATTGTAGAGTGTACTGTTTTAAATATATTAAAAGATCTTAGGTTAAAAAATAATAAAACTCTTTCTACGGTAGTCTTTTGCCAAGGTGAAAATAAATTCAAAGGTAAATGGTTTAATCAAACTTATGCAAAAAATAGCTTTAAAATTTCAAATAATTACATTATCACTGGCAAAGTGAATAATTTTAAGGGTGAAATCACAATGATGAATCCAAAAATAGTGAAAAATACGTCAATGGATACAAATAAAATTATTGCAACATATCCACTTAAAAACAATGTTACAAATAATTTTTTCAATAAAATCATATCTGACGTGCTCTGCAATATTGAGATAACAGAGAACTTGCCTAAATGGATTCTAGACAAATATGGATTTTGTTCTTTAGATGAGGCTATTCGAAGTATTCATAGCCCTAAAACTTTGGAATTACTTAATGCATCAAAGAAAAGACTAAAATTTCAAGAGCTATTTACATATTCATTGAAAATATTAATGTTAAAAGAGTTTATAAAAACTAACAATGATGGTATTAAGTTCAAAATAGCTCCAGAACTTACAACATTAAAGGAGCGACTTCCTTTTAACCTTACGAAAGCACAAAGTAAAGTTGTAAGGGAGATTCTAATAGATCAAAAGAAAGATATAGGCATGAATAGGTTACTACAGGGCGACGTTGGAAGCGGTAAAACAATAGTTGCTATAATAACCATGTTTAATGTGGTGAAAAATGGTTATCAAACAGCTATGATGGCACCAACTGAAATTCTAGCAAATCAACATTACGAGGAAATTCAAAATGTATTAAAAGATTTTCCACTTACAATAAAGTTATTAACTGGAAGTACATCGCCTAAAAACAAAGAATTGATAAAACAAGAACTAAAGAATGGATCCATTGATATTATTATTGGAACCCATGCACTTATTGAAGACAATGTAGAATTTGAAAACTTAGGGATGATTGTTACTGACGAGCAGCATCGATTTGGAGTGTCGCAAAGAAATAGGTTTTCCAATAAAGGTAAAAATATAGATATTCTTGTAATGACAGCTACTCCTATCCCCAGAACATTATCTTTATATTTATATGGTGATTTAGACGTATCTATAATAGATGAATTGCCCCCAGGTAGGCAGAATATTGATACCTCCTATGAAAGTATGACATCTAGTAGACATGTATATGAGTTTGCATTAAGTGAAATTAATAAGGGAAGACAAGTCTACATAGTCTGTCCATTAGTAGAAGAAAATGAAGAAATGAAATTAAGTTCAGTTCAGGTGATTTATGAAAAATTAAAAGAGGAATATTTTAACTCTATAGAAATAGCAATGATATATGGTAAAATGCCTAGTAAGCAAAAAAATGAAATCATGGATAAATTTAAAACCGGAGAAATTAAAGCATTGATTTGTACCACAGTAATTGAAGTAGGGGTGAATGTACCCAATGCTACTGTTATGATAATTGAGAACTCAGAAAGGTTTGGACTTGCACAACTCCACCAACTCAGAGGACGCGTAGGAAGAGGAGTACATAAGTCCTATTGTATTCTACTTGCTAATATTACAAACAAAATAGTAAGAAAAAGATTAGAAATAATGGTCAAAAGTAATGACGGCTTTTTTATTGCTGAAGAGGATTTGAAAACTCGTGGCGCAGGAGAATTATTTGGGTTTAAACAGCATGGTGAATCAGGTTTGATTTTAGCCGATGTAATTGAGGATATTAATATATTAAAGCTAGCAAATAGTGAAGCAAAAGAGTTAATACAAAGTAATAATATTGAAGACATAAAGGTAAAGAATGAAATAATAGAAAAAATCCAGCAAAGTTCTAATTATATTTGTTTTAATTAGGGAAAAATATCTTTGTATATATTACATAAATATGTTAAAATATTATCGAAACTGGCTAGATGGAGGAATAAACATATGAGAATAATTTCTGGAAGTGCAAGAGGAAGAAAGTTGTTGTCCCCTGTTGGGATGGGAACGCGGCCCACATTAGATAGGATAAAAGAAGCTATATTTAATATAATCCAAGACAGAACAAGAAATGCGGTAGTGGTAGATATGTTTTCAGGTACCGGTAGCTTAGGTCTCGAAGCAGCAAGCAGGGGAGCTGAAAAATGCTATTTAATTGACATGGGTGATACCACATTTGAGATGCTAGAGAAGAATGTAGATAATTTAAAGTTTAATGATAAATGCATCTGCTTAAAAGGTGACACCTATAAATATATGCAACAATTTGCGCAGGAAAAAATTGTGTTTGATTTAATATTTATAGATCCACCCTACGCTAAAGATATGATTCCACCCGCTATTGAGATTATTGCAGCAAATAAACTTTTAAGTGTGGATGGATTGATTGTTTGCAAAATAGATACCTCGGAAGAAGTATATGAGGGAAACTCTATTATTCATCTTTCTGATTTGAGAAAATATGGAAATACAACTGTATTGTTCTATGAATACAAATAAGTTAATAATTCTTAAGTATTAGTATACCAAAGGAAAACATGGAGGAATAACATGAAAAAAGCAATTTGCCCTGGAAGTTTTGATCCAATAACTAACGGACATTTAGATATTATTGAGAGGGCGGCTAGAGTTTTTGATGAATTAATTGTAGGAGTACTTGTTAACCCTGAGAAAAAAAATCTCTTTTCTGTAGACGAGCGAGTAGATCAAATAAAAAGCTTAGTGAAGGATTTGCCTAATGTACGGGTTAAGAAGTTTAGTGGCTTACTTGTTGATCTGATGAATAAAGAGCAAGCGGGAGTTATTGTGAAAGGCCTTAGAGCTTTTTCGGATTTTGAATATGAGTTTCAAATGGCATCCATGAATAATAAATTGGATCCAACTAAGGAAACTATGTTTATGATGACAAAGGCAGAGTATTGCTATCTAAGTTCTTCCTCGGTTAAACAGGTTGCAATGTTTGGAGGATGTATTAAGGGATTAGTACCTGATCAGATTATTCCAGATATTATGAGGAAAATTAATTCTAAATAGGGGGAAAAATATGGATGTTATAAAACTTTTAGAATATCTTCAAGAAATTATTGAGAGTTCGTCTAAAATACCTGTTACAGGTAAGTCAGTAATAAATAAAAAAGAAATATTGGATATAATTGATCAAATTGTAAATCACTTGCCAGATGAATTTAAGAAGTCTCAGTGGATCTGTGATGAAAAAGAACGAATTCTTGTTGATGCAAAAAAACAAGCTAAAATTTTCGAGGAAGAGACCATTGACAAAATAAGAAGAAGAGTTGAAAAGCAAGACCTAGTTAAAGAAGCACAAACAAGGGCTGAAGAAATAATAGCTGCAGCCCAAAGAGATGCTAAAATTATGAGGCTAGGGGCTAAGGACTATGCGGATGAAATATTATCTCAATTAGATAAAGAAATTGAGTTAAAAGGTCAACAAATGCTTCATAAAATTAAATCGGATGTTCAAACATTCTTAATATCTATGCAAGAAGAAGTTACGGATACCACAACTTCAATAAGAGAAAACGTTAAAGAATTAAGAACTATGAAATAGTCTAATTATTTTTATGAGCAGTAGTGGGATAAACAAAATTAAGAGTATTAAAAAGTATAAATTACTACTGTTATATAAATTCATATTATTAAAGGTAAAAATAGATGAGGCCCAAGGAAAAATATAATATAAAATTATTGTTAAAATTGAAGAAATTATGCCTTGAATGAATTTTCGAAGGATGTATTTTTTTATTGACACATCGTGTTTATAAGTATAACTATAAACTTGAGAAATTATAGATAAACCACTAAAAGCAATTAAAAAACTCAAAATTGGAAGTTTTACATATAAACTTGAATTACTAGAAGCTATTAAATAGCATCCATTAGTTACCTCGAGTAACCCTAATATTAATCCTTCTATAAAATCCTCAGAAAGACCAATAATTAAAGAAATCTTATTAAGGACAATGTGGAATAGCACATTGTCTTTTATTATTCCAGTTATTACAGAGAATACTATGATAAAACCGCCTATATTTAAAGTATTCTTTAGGGCATCCTCAATACTGTTTTTAAATATTATACCAATATTTGTAGAGGAGGCAGTGTTTTTAGAAAAATTACTATTTTTATTCTTGATTTTATAAAGAGAATTTTTTGATGGAATAATAAATCCCATAAATATGCAGGATAGAAGATTAGAAAGTAATAATATATAACCAATTTTAGCACTTAGCATCATAGAAGCACCTACTGAACCTATAATAAATAGAGGGCTGGAGTTGGAAGCTATATTTAGCAATCTTTCACAGGTATTTAAATCAATTAGATTTTTTTCATACAAATCACAAGTATACCTTGCGCCTAAGGGGTACCCGCATAATACACTAATTAACAGTGCAAAGTTACATTCTTTAGTTAGTTTTAAGGGTTTACAAATTATATTGCCTAATAATTTAGAATAAATATGAATACCGTCATAGCCTATTATAATGTTTATTACAACTAAAAATGGAAAAAGAGAAGGGAAAACAGCGTTGAAAAACAATTTTGCACCAGATATGGTATACTTTATACAAATATTTGGTGCTAATATTATTTGTAGAATAGCAAGGGAACTAATTATTGTTATTAAAATATTTATATTTAAAGTTTTAAATAGTTTAAATAATAAGAATATTATGAGAAGCAATATTATAACTAATAGTAACTTCAATTTTAAACCCCTTTTAAAGTATTTCTTTATTAAATATATTTGAAATTTAATAAACTTATGTATTGAAGTGGTTAATATAAAAGAAAACTTCAGTGGGGAGATAACAATTGAGAATTGTTATCTCCCCAGAGGTCTACAAGGGGGTAAATGTCCTTTTGGAGTTGTTAATATTAAATCTGCGAAGAAGATGGTTAACAGCTACGAAGAAGATGATTAATCTACAATTATTGGGGATATCAAATAATCGCTATTAGGGTTTATACTGCTATTTATTATGCTATAAGCTCTTGTAGACTGAATGTCCAGCTTTAAGGTATCATTGTGTTCTTTAGGGAGTTTAGTATAAAGTGGAATGCTACTGTTTGATTTTATGGATTTTAGAATTGACTTTCCCTTTGAATTAAATCCTAAAACACGGGCATAAGGACAAGACAATGCTCTTAATTCTTTTGAATCAAAGCCATCAAATCCTATAAAATATTGGCATAATATCCTGCTAATCCGGGTATAGGTGTACCGTTTGCTTTTTATATCTTCTAGGGTACTGTTGTAGCTTAAATTATTTTGTAAGGATTTAATAATCTTATTATCAAGACCCTCCGACACATCTGGTAAGTTTACTAATGAGTTTTTTGATGTAGCAGATTTATGTTTTATGTATGGAAACATGGAATCTTCAAAGGTGAATTTGTAATTTTTCGAGTATAAATTTAGGATTTCGGCTAATACTGAATTTGGAACATGACCTTTGAGATCCTCTAGTGTACCATTTTCTTTAATGAATTTTCTTATAGCCGTGGCACTTGAAAATTCATTATGTAGCATGTTATTGTTATAGGAGGCACCTTCTCTTTTTAAGGTATAGGGTGTAATTGAACTATTTAACTTTATTAAGCTTTTACAATACTCAATACCTAGTATATTATTAGGCGAACTTAGGAAATTATCTGATAATAATTTTGATATCTCATTTTTGGAACTTACTAAATAATCATAAAGTGCATTAGCTCTGGCTTTTGGGTAAACAATACCTTTAGATAAATAAGTTTTTAATAATGATTTAAATTCAATAGGCTCCTTAAGTAGTATATTTGAAATATCGTAGATGTCCCTTATATTACCCTGCTCGCTACCAAAACAAATATTATCCACTATGCCTAAGCTATTTAGGAGACTCACAGAGCCGTAGGAAAAAAATTCTGCTGAAGAAAGACTGTAAATCGCGGGTAACTCTATTACTAAATCTACTCCGTTGTTTAGTGCCATTTTAGTTTTTGTCCATTTATCTATACTAGATGGAATTCCACGTTGAGCAAAATTGCCACTCATAACACAAATTAGTGCATCACAATTTGTGAGTTCTTTGGTTTTATTAATATGATACACGTGACCATTATGCAATGGATTATATTCAACAATTATACCTGAAATATTCATTTAATCACCTCATGAAAGCTCATATAAATATAATTAGATAAATTACAACTATATTAATTATAAGCTAAAAATTTATGTGTAAATATAAGCCGAAGAAAACAGTACAATATTTTTTTGGAGGGCGGTGAAAACTTTTATTATTTAAACATATTATATAATACAAATTAATAAAAGCATATATATTCAAGGATAAAATAAAAAGAGCGAAAATTACGAATAAATAAAATACAATATATGTAGTGGAATTTTATATTTTAGGTTGAAATGTATACCGGAAAAGTAGTATATTATTAGTGTATATAAGTTGATAAAAACTGAGAGGAGAAATAAGAATGGCATTTATAGAGAAAATATGTAAAATGGCAAAATCAGATGTGAAAATAATAGCACTTCCAGAAGGTGAGGAAGAAAGAACTATAAGAGCTAGTGAAATCATCAAAAATAATTCAATAGCTAAGGTAATACTAATAGGTAATTTAACTGCAATAAAAACAAAGGCAACTAAGCTTTGCGTTAACATTGAGGGTATAGAAATTGTAGATCCAAAAACTTCTGAAAAAACTGATGGCTATGCAAAAGCATTTTATGAATTAAGAAAAAACAAAGGAATGACACTGGAAAAAGCCGCAGAGACATTAAAGGATCCATTGTATTTTGGAACCATGATGGTTAAAATGGGAGACGCCGATGGATTAGTATCAGGAGCAGTACATACTACAGGAGATTTACTTAGACCTGGAATGCAAATTATTAAAACTGCACCAGGAATTAAGGTTGTTTCAAGTTTCTTTATAATGGAATTACCTACTAATGAATATGGTGAAGATGGTCTGCTTTTATTTGCAGATTGTGCTGTTAATCCAAGTCCTAATGCAGAGGAATTAGCATCCATAGCTATAAGTACTGCAGATAATGCAAAATGTTTATGTAATTTTGAACCTAAGGTTGCGATGTTATCTTTTTCAACTATGGGAAGTGCAAAGCATGAATTAGTTGATAAAGTTGCAAAAGCTACTGAAATTGCAAAAAATGCTAGACCAGATTTACAAATTGATGGAGAACTTCAACTAGATGCAGCTATAGATATTAGTGTAGCAAAACAAAAAGCACCAAATAGTACTGTAGCTGGAAATGCAAATGTATTAGTCTTCCCAGATTTACAATCTGGAAATATTGGGTACAAATTAGTACAAAGATTTGCAAAAGCTGAAGCTATTGGACCAGTTTGTCAAGGGTTTGCGAAGCCAATAAATGATTTATCAAGAGGGTGCAGTGTGCAAGATATAGTTAATGTTGTTGCCGTAACTGCAGTTCAAGCTCAAATTCAAAAATAGTTTTATATATAATAAATATTCAAAAACACATATGGCTTGGGAGGCGAATTTAATGAAAATATTAGTTATAAACTGTGGAAGTTCATCATTAAAGTATCAATTAATAAACATGGAAAATGAAGAGTGCTTAGCGCTTGGCCTGGTAGAAAGAATAGGAATAGAAGGATCAATATTAACTCAAAAGGCCAGTGGCCAGAAATATATTATTGAAGAGTCAATGAAAGATCATACAGATGCAATTAGGTTAGTGCTTGGAGCGCTTGTAGATCCGAAGCATGGTGTTATTAAAGAACTATCAGAAATTGGCGCTGTGGGACATAGAATTGTTCATGGTGGAGAAAAATATGCTTCATCAGTTATAGTTAATGATGAAGTGATGAAAAACCTTGAGGAATGTTCAAAACTTGCACCACTTCACAATCCAGCTAATATAATTGGAATCAATGCTTGCAAAGCATTAATGCCAGATACACCTATGGTAACCGTATTTGATACTGCATTCCATCAAACAATGCCAGAGGTTGCATATGTATACCCACTACCATATGAGCTTTATACCAACAATGGTGTTAGAAAATATGGCTTCCATGGTACATCTCATAAATATGTTTCAGAAAAAGCTGCAGAAATGATGGGTAAAGACATAAAAGATTTAAAATTAATAACTTGCCACTTAGGAAATGGAGCAAGTGTTTCTGCTATAAAAAATGGTAAATCTGTAGAAACAAGTATGGGATTTACTCCACTTGAAGGAATAGCTATGGGAACTAGATGTGGAAGTATAGACCCAGCTATAATAATATATATAATGCAAGAGCTAAATTTAACAATTGACGAAGTAAATGATTTAATGAACAAAAAATCAGGAGTTCTGGGGATATCTGGAGTGAGTAGTGATTTTAGAGATATAGAAAAAGCTGCATGGGAAGATGGAAATCATAGAGCTCAATTGGCACTTGATATATTCTCATACAAAGTTAAGAAATTCATAGGATCTTATGCTGCAGTAATGGGCGGCGTAGATGCAATTATATTCACAGCTGGACTTGGCGAAAACTCTCCAGAAACAAGAGAAGACGTATGTAATGGCTTAGAATTTTTGGGAGCAGTTTTAGACAAATCTAAGAATAAGGTTCGTGGAAAAGCTGTGGAATTAAATACAGTGGATTCTAAAACTAAAATATTTGTTATACCAACAAATGAAGAATTAGTAATTGCAAGAGACACGCAGGCTTTAATAAAATAAAGTCTTTAATAAAGATATTGTTAATTTCTATGATAAATAAATCTTGACTTTTTATCGTATTGTTTATATAATAGTCTGTGTTTGATGTAAGCAAAAAACTATTTAGTTAGGAGGGACGCAGAAGCTTTGCTCGAGCTGTATATTTTTTATACAAGGTATAAAGATTTTCTTTATATGAGAAAAAACTAAATGTTATTTAGTTTTTCAGAGTGGATAATATGGTAATAGATATTTCAGAATTGTTTAGTAATAAAAACACAAGAAAAAAAATTCATTTAGATTTAGAAAAAGATAAGTTTTTTTATGAAAATGAATTTATACAATTTTCTAAACCAGTTAAGTTAGATTTGATTTTAAAACCGAATGGCGATGAAATAGATTTATCTGGAAAGATAGAGACAGAACTATTACTTGCTTGTTCTAGGTGTCTTGAGACTTTTTCATATTCAATAAATATTGAATTAAATGAGAGATTGTCGAAAACTCTAAAGAGTGAAGATGAGGATATTATTTTTATTAATAATGATAGATTAGATTTAGATGAAATTGTGGAAAATAATATCATTTCTATGTTGCCTATAAAAAGACTTTGTAGTAAAGAGTGTAAAGGCTTATGCCATCATTGCGGAATTAATTTAAATCATAGTACATGTAAATGTGCTATTGACGATGTTGATCCAAGGTTGGCAAAATTAAAAGAACTGTTTTTAACTGATTAAGGAGGTGTTACAATGGGAAATCCAGCTAGAAAATTTTCTAAAGGTAGAAGAGATTCTCGAAGAGCGCAAACATTTAAACTTGGTTTACCAGGAATAGTTGAGTGTCCTCAATGCCACGATATGAAACTTTCTCACAGAGTATGTAAAAACTGTGGTTATTACAAAAATAGAGAAGTTATTGTTATGGAACCAAAATAAAAAGAAAGTCGAAAGACTTTTTTTTTATTATTTAAATATAGTTATGGTAAATAAAATATAATTATATTTCATTCTAGTATTAATAATACTAGAAATATTTGCACTGTTTAGTATATAATATATATAAATATAATTTATATATATTATATTTATTTATAAGGCAAATTCAAAGTGAGGGTTTAAAATGGTAGTTGTTGTAGATGGAATGGGTGGAGATTTTTCTCCAAGTGCTGTGGTTGAAGGTTGCGTTGCGGCTGTAAAAGAGTATGATATAGATATATTAATAACTGGCTCTGAGGAATTAATTCGTGGTGAGCTATTGAAATATACCTATGATTGTAATAGAATAAAAATTGTTGATGCAAAAGAGGTTATTAGTACAAGTGAACATCCAGTAATGGCTATTAAGCGTAAAAAAGATTCCAGCCTTGTAAAAGCATTGAATCTTGTAAAAAGTGGGGATGCAGATGCTATAATTTCAGCAGGAAGTACCGGTGCTTTTTTAGCTGGCTGTACACTTATAGTCGGAAGAATAAAAGGCATAGATAGACCGGCACTTGCACCTATAATGCCAGGTAAAAGTGGCCCTTTTATGATAATTGACTGTGGAGCTAATGCAGAATGTAAGCCTCATTACTTAGTACAATTTGGACTTATGGGTAAAACATATTTTGAAAATATTCTAAAAATATCAAATCCATCTGTAGGACTTGTAAATATAGGGACTGAGGAAGAAAAGGGTAACGAACTTTCTAAATCAGCTCATAAACTACTTAAACAAGCAAATTTAAATTTTGTAGGTAATGTGGAAGCTAGAGAGATACCTACTGGAGAAACTAATATTCTGGTATGTGATGGGTTTGTGGGAAATGTAATTTTAAAACTATACGAAGGCGCAGTTGCTAATATATTTGATATATTAAAAACGGGTATAATGAGTTCTTTTAGAACCAAGCTTGGAGGAATGTTATTAAAACCAGTCTTTAAAAAGTTTAAAAAAGATTTTGACTATAAAGAATATGGTGGTGCTGCTTTTCTAGGAGTAAATGGGATTTGTATAAAAGCCCATGGAAGTTCAGATGCCAAAGCTTTTAAAAATGCCATTAAACAAGCTATAATATTTAATGAAAATAATGTTGTAGAAAAATTGAAATTGGAAATCGAAAAATTATCTCAGCAAGAAAAGAATATAAGTAGTGATTTGTAATAAATATATTTTAGAGAAAGTTAAGGAGGTGAAAATATTATGTTTGAAAAAATTAGAGCTACTATAGCATCACAGTTAAGTATTGATGAAGAAGAAATAAAAATGGAATCATCTTTTATGAATAATCTAGGCGCTGATTCTCTTGATATTGTTGAATTAATTATGGCCCTAGAAGAAGAGTACGATATAGAAATTCCTGATGAAGATGTTGAGAAAATTGCTACTGTAGGCGATGTAGTAGAATATATTAAAGCCCACACCGAAGAATAATATAAGGCTCCGCAGTATTGCGGGCCTTTAGCTTTTTCAAACTTATTTTTGAATTTATTATAAAAATCAAATCTAGTTATTTTAACGACAGTTCAGAAGGAAAACGTCAGTGGGAATTTAAATCTTCTTATGAAGTCGTTAATGGCAGCTCCGCAGGAGATGATTTATTAGGTTTGGGGGAGTAAATTGAATAATAAACTTGATAAAAATGGCTAAGGTCATAAAAAATATTTAAATAAACTTCCTAAAAGGAGCAATGATTTATGAAGAACAATATAAAATTACAGGACCTTGAGAATGAGCTAGGATTAAATTTTAGTGATAAGGAATTATTAAAAACCGCAATAACCCATAGTTCCTTTGCAAATCAGAAAAAAAAAGTTGAATTTAATGAAAGGCTTGAGTTCCTCGGCGATTCAGTGTTACAACTTATTATATCCGAATACTTATATACTAATTTCTCAGAAAAGTATGAGGGCTATCTAACTAAAATTAGATCTCTAATTGTTTGCGAAAATTCACTGTGTGATATTGCAAGTGGATGGAACCTTGGAATGTATATGAACATGAGTAAAGGTGAGGAAATTACTGGTGGTAGAAATAGAGTTTCAATATTGGCTGATTGTGTTGAAGCAGTAATAGCTGCTGTATATTTAGACTCCGGAATAGAATATTCAAAGGCATTTATACTTAATAACTTTAAAGCAACTATTGATAAAGCAATTAGTAATGAGATAGTTTTGGATTACAAGACTAAGCTTCAGGAAATATTACAGCAAAATGGAGAGGTTCATATTTGCTACGAACTTGTAAAATTTGAGGGACCACCACATAAAAGGAAATTTTTTGTTGATGTATTAATAAATGGTTCTATAAGTGGATCAGGTCAGGGGCTTAGTAAAAAAGAAGCAGAGCAAAATGCAGCCAAAGAAGTTATGATAAGTCGGGAGGATATGCATGAGTAATTTGCATTACATTATTCCAATTTTTGTTCCACATGAAGGCTGTCCGCATGATTGTGTGTTTTGCAATCAAAATAGCATAACAGGAACAAAATCAAAAGTTGACGCAGCCTATGTGGAGAAAACAGTAAATGAATATTTAAAAACAATAAACAATGATGAAGCTATTATTGAGGTATCATTTTTTGGAGGAACTTTTACAGCTATAAAAACAGAAAAGCAGGTAGAACTTCTAACTGTTGCGAAGAAGTTTAAAGATAGTAATAAAATAAAATTCATTAGGTTATCTACAAGACCAGATTATATCGACGATAGTGTACTCCGTATTCTTAAAAAATACACTGTAGATATTATAGAACTAGGAGTACAGTCCATGGACGAGGAGGTACTATTAAAATCAGGTAGAGGGCATACTGCGCGTGATGTAGAACGTGCTTCAAAACTTATAAAGCAATATGGTTTTATCTTAGGGCATCAAATTATGATAGGCCTACCAGGAGATAATATAAAAAGAGATATAGATACGGCTAAAGGTGTTATTGCTCTTAAACCGGATATTTGTAGAATATATCCGGCACTTGTAATTAAAGATACGCCTATGGAAAAAATGTATGAAAATAAAACATTCAGACCTTATTCATTAAGTGAAGCAGTAAATATAAGTAAGCTAATTTACCTAATGATGATGGCAAACAAAATAAACGTTATCAGAATAGGATTACAGCCTACTGAGGAAATTTCAGAGGGTAATGATTTAGTTGCAGGACCATTTCATCCTGCATTTAGAGAGCTGGTTGAAGGTAGTATATATAATGATATGCTATATGATGCCATAATGGATAATATTAAAAATGATATTATTGTTAATTCAGTTTTAGTAAAAATAAATCCAAAAGATATATCAAAACTTTATGCTAATGGAAAAAGCTTTTTTTATGATATAAAGAAACAAATAGCTACAAATTTAATAGAAGTATTTCAAGATATCACTATAGAACGTGGAAGTATTAGCGTATGCATAGAAGAAAAATGTATTAATATGAGCATATATGAGTATGCTCATAAAAAATATAAAGAAGGATTTTAATTTATTGTATAGAATATATTGTCTATAGTATCTGTAACAAGGAATTTAGTAGGGGGTAATAGATGATGGAAGTATTAAAAGTATCAGCAAATTCACAACCTAAATCAGTGGCAGGAGCATTAGCGGCAGCACTTAGGGAGAATTCAATTGCGCAGTTACAAGCTGTAGGTGCTGGAGCCGTAAATCAAGCTGTAAAAGCTATTGCCATTACTAGAGGGTTTGTTGCACCAAATGGTATGGACCTAGTAGTAATTCCCGCTTTTGTGGAAATAACCATAGATGGAGAAAGAAAAACAGCTATAAAATTCATAGTTGAACCAAGGTAAAAAAACCGTGCATGCACGGTTTTCTTAATTTATTGTTAGTCTAGTAATTGATATTTTCATGTAAATGCTATAAACTATATAATAGAATAATTTTAAATTAAACAGATAAGTTCTAGCGGTTAGCACATTAAATAAAGGATATATTGCACTTGCTAAATTTGTAGTAATATATACTTTTATTTTCTATATTAAGGATATTACAAAATAAAAATATGAGGTGAATTATGAATAAGAAAAAAAGAGATAAATATACAAAGGTAATGGTTTATGGGGTGGTTATAATTTTTACATTGAGTATTGTATTGCCCATGTTATTTAGGTAAAATAGGAGAGTGTTATCATGTTTTTAAAATCTATTGAAATAAGAGGATTTAAATCCTTTGCAGATAAAACAGAATTAACATTTAAAAAGGGCATTACAGCGGTAGTTGGACCTAATGGAAGTGGTAAAAGTAATATTTCTGATGCTGTTAGATGGGTTCTTGGAGAACAAAGTGTAAGAAATCTAAGAGGAGATAAGATGGAGGATGTTATATTCGCAGGTACACAGTTTAGGAAACCTGTTAGCCTTGCACAGGTTGCCTTGACACTAGATAATAGTGACTGCGAACTGGATATTGATTATTCTAATGTCACAATCTCAAGAAGATTATATAGGTCAGGAGAAAGTGAGTATTTAATAAACAATACATCTTGTAGATTAAAAGATGTTCAACAGCTTTTTATGGATACAGGCATAGGAAAAGAAGGATATTCAATTATTGGTCAAGGCAAAATTGATGCTATATTAAGTGGAAAAACAGAAGAAAGAAGAAAGCTGTTTGAAGAGGCTGCAGGAATTGTGAAGTTTAAGAGCAGAAAAGAAGAAGCGGAAAAGAGATTGGACATCACCCAGCAGAATCTTATTAGAATAGAAGACATATTGAGTACTTATGAAGAAAGATTAGAACCATTAATGAATGAAAGTGAAAAGGCAAAGAAATTTTTAAAATTTTTTGAACAATTAAAAAGTAAAGAAGTTAGCATAATTATTGATGCTATAAATAAAGTTGAAAAAAAAATTAAAATAACGCAAGAGGAATGCTCTAGATTAAAGCTAGAAGTTATAAAAATTACAGCGGAAAAAACGCAGTTAAAGCTGGATGTTGAAAATTGGAATACTGAATTTGAAAAATTTGACAATAAGAATCAAGAAGAAAAGCAATTATATTATAACAATAAGTTAATTTACCAAAATAGTATTTCGGAAATAAATATTTTAAATGAAAGAATAGAAAATTTAGTGAAACTCATCCATAAAACATCAAAAGACAGTGATGCAATTAATGAAAAACTGTCAGATTTCAAACTTAATCTACATGGAATAGAGAATTCTTTAAGCAATATAAAAAACACTCAAATAGAAATAGAAGAAAAAATTCAGTCAGAGGAAATAAAAATTAAGACTATTGAAGAAAACATAGCAGTTGAAAATACTGAAGCTAAATTCCTTAAGGAAGAAGAACAAAAAAGCATTGAGAAAACTGTTTCACTTACCAATAGATTATTAATTTTAAATAATAATCTAGATAGTGCTAAAAAAAGAATAGCTTTTTTGAAAAATAATATTGAAGAATTTAATAATTTAATAGAAGTTAATGCCACTACAAAAATAATGTTTCAAAGCCAAATGGAAGAATTTAAAGAGAAAATACTTCATTATGAAAATCTACTCCTGGAAAATAAGCAGAAAATTAGTAAACTTCAAAAGGATTTAAATAATGACGAGATAACCATGAAAAATTATAATTTTAAAATAAATAAAAATGAAGCTAATTTTAATGTGCTAAATGCTTTAGAAAAGAAGCATGAAGGTTATAATAAATCAGTTAAAAATTTAATGCAGCATATTAATGAAGGCAAAGTAGGCAATATTAATGAATGCTTTGTACTTGGAGAAGTTATAAAAGTTGAAAAAAGCTTAGAAGTAGCTATAGAAATTGCTTTAGGCGGTACCATATCACACATGATAACTAAAGATGAAACTGTGGCAAAATTATTAATTACTTATTTAAAGGCAAATAATCTTGGACGTGCAACATTTTTACCTTTGAACATTATTAAAGGTAAAAAGCTAACAATTGACAGTGAAACTAAAAATGATCCTGGTTTTGTTGGAATTGCCAGTGAACTAATAGGCTATGATGAGAAGTTTAGTGAAGTCATTTCTTTTATACTTGGCAGAACAATTATATGTAAAGATATGGACTCAGCCTTGCATATATCTAAAAAAAATAATTTTAGATATAAGATTGTTACATTATCAGGAGAGGTTATAAACCTTGGTGGGTCATTAACTGGCGGAAGCATATATTCAAAAACCTCAAGTATAATTGGCCGAAAAAGAGAAATACAAGAATTGGCTAAAGATTTAAACATCTTAAAAAGTGAATCCCTTATTTATTTAGAAAAAATAAAACAAAATAAATCTGAAACTTTAAGATTAGAGGGAGAAAACATAAACTTAAAGGATAAGGTCCATTTAGAAAATATTGAAAAAACAAAAATGGAAGCTAAATTAAATACAATAGAAGATGAAACAAATAGGCTGAAAAATAATATGAGAAACTTGAATATTGAAAAATTGTCAGAAGAGAGCAAACTAAAAAATGACAATAGTGAAGTAGAAGAAAAGAATATGTCTGTTTGTAAATTGACATGTTCAAAAGATGAAATACGACAAAAATTAAGTGTGGTTTTTTTAAAATTAAAAGATAGATTGCAAGAAATTGAGAATATAAAAGCATCTATTATTGATGCTAAGATAAAAAAAGCTGGAGTTGACGAAACAATACGTAATAAGGTTTCTGAAATTCAAAGGTTAAATGAAGAAATGCTAGTATATAATAATAGAATAATAGTATGTTCTAAAGAAATACAAGAAGCGATGCAAAATAAGAACATAAGTGAAGATGAAATACAAAGTGGTGAGCAAAAAGCCAGTGAAATAAAAGACACATTAGAAGAGATGGAAAAAAACTTTGAAGAGAGTGAAATTCAAAGGATTAAAATTAAAGAAAAAATAAAAATAAGTGTGGAACAGTTAGAGAGTGTTTCGCAAGTCCTAGAAAAAAGTGAGAAAGATTCCTATAAAAGTGAGCTTACTCTTGAAAAAATAGGCGCGGAAAAGGATAATTATTACCAAAAACTGAATGAAGATTTTGAATTAACCTATGCAGAAGCGCTAGAATTTAAAAATGAAATTGATGACATTGATAAGCTTAAAAAAGAGATTTTAACACTAAAAGGAAATATATCCATGCTGGGGAAAGTTAATGTAGGCGCTATTGAAGAATATAAAGAAGTAAAAGAAAAATTTACTTTTATGGATGTGCAAAAAAAAGACTTAGTGTTATCTAAAGATGAATTATTAACTGTAATATGTGAAATGACTAAAAAAATGAAGGAAATATTTGCAGAAAATTTTGACATATTAAGACAAAATTTTCATGAAACCTTTGTAGAATTGTTTAAAGGTGGAAGTGCGGATTTAATACTTACAGAAGGCGATGAACTTACAGCTAAAATTGATATTAACGTACAACCACCAGGTAAAAAACTCCAAAACATAAGTTTAATGTCTGGTGGGGAGAAAGTGCTATCCGCCATTGCATTATTATTTGCTATTTTAAAGATGAAACCAACACCCTTTTGTATTTTAGATGAAATTGAGGCAGCTCTCGACGACGCAAACGTAGTTAGATATGCAGAATTTTTAACCAAATTCTCTGATAATGTCCAGTTCATTATAATAACTCACAGAAAAGGAACCATGGAAGCTAGCGATGTAATGTATGGTGTTACCATGGAGGAAAAGGGAGTATCAAAAATAGTATCTGTAGATTTTAATAAGTAAAAAGAAAAAGTGTATACTAACAGCGAGACTTAAAAGGAGGACTATAAATGTTCGGAGGATTTTTTGACAAACTAAAAGATGGTCTAACTAAAACTAGAAATAGCATAACGGAAAAAGTTAGTGAAGTGCTAAACTTAGCTATTACAATTGATGATGAATTATACGAGGAACTAGAAGAAATATTAATAACATCAGATATAGGTGTAGAGACTTCTATATATGTCATAGAAAAGCTTAAAAAAAAGGTGAAGGAAAATAAAGTAAAAGATCCAGCAGAAATTAGACCTTGTTTAAAAGAAGTTTTAATTGAATTATTAGGTGAAGAGGAAAATTCAATAAATCCTAAAAATTTACCTAAAGTAATGCTTATAATTGGTGTTAATGGAGTTGGGAAAACTACTTCTATTGGAAAAATAGCGGCAGCACTAAAAGCTGAAAAATACAAAGTTCTAATTGCTGCAGCAGATACATTTAGAGCAGCTGCAATTGATCAGTTAGAGGTCTGGAGTAGTAGAGCCTCCGTGGAACTTATAAAACATCAAGAGGGCTCGGATCCTGCTGCTGTAGTTTTTGATGCTGTTCAAGCAGCAAAAGCAAGAAAAGTTGATGTGCTGATTTGTGATACTGCAGGTAGACTTCATAATAAAAAAAATCTTATGGATGAACTGGCTAAAATAAATAGGGTGATTCAAAGGGAATATAGCGAGGCTAATATGGAAACTTTACTAGTGCTTGATGCCACAACCGGTCAAAATGGTGTAGAACAAGCTAAACAATTTATGGAAATATGTCCTATAGATGGAATAATACTAACTAAATTGGACGGCACTGCTAAAGGTGGTGTTGTAATATCAATAAAAAAACAACTTAATATACCTGTAAAATATATAGGCGTTGGTGAAGGCATAGATGATTTACAAGAGTTTAATTCAAGAGATTTTGTAGAGGCGCTGTTTTAAAATAAATACTTTTTAGGTTAATTTATAAAAAAAATAAACTGTTAAGTAAAACTACTTGACAGGGTATTTAAATTCTGATATTATATGACTTGTGAGCAGGGTGATTAAATGGAAAAAAGATTTGAAATTTCCCTATTATTTGATTTTTATGGTGAATTGCTTACTGAAAAGCAAAGAGATATAATGGATTTGTATTTTAATAATGATTTATCTCTATCAGAAATAGCAGAGATAAACAATACTAGCAGGCAGGCTACTCATGATACAATTAAAACATGTGAAAAGGTGCTTTTAGTATATGAAGAAAAATTAAAATTATTAAATAAAGACCATAAACTAAAAGAAACTTTAAAAAACATTATATCAGAATTAGATAATTTACAAACTGATCTAAAAGATGAAAAAATGAAACAGCTTATATATGATATAAAAACTCAGATTAGTGAAAACATTTAGGAGGTTTATTATGGCTTTTGAAGGGTTATCTTCTAAGTTACAAGATACCATAAAAAAATTAAAAGGTAAGGGTAAGCTTTCCGAAAAAGATATTAAAGAAGCTATGAGAGAAGTAAAATTAGCATTGCTTGAGGCAGATGTTAATTATAAAGTAGTTAAAGATTTTGTGAAAAATGTTAGCGAAAAGTGTTTAGGCAATGGAGTGTTAGAAAGCTTAACACCTGGGCAACAGGTTATCAAAATTGTTAATGATGAGTTAACTAATTTAATGGGTAATTCAGAAAGCAAATTAGAGTTTTCTGTAAATGGACTAACAGTAATAATGCTTGTAGGTCTTCAAGGTGCTGGTAAAACTACAATGGGTGGGAAACTTGCTCTTTCATTGAAAAAGAAAAACAAAAAACCACTATTAGTTGCCTGCGATGTATATAGACCAGCTGCAATTAAACAATTGCAGGTAGTAGGAAAACAAATTGATATTCCGGTATTTACTATGGGAGACAAGGTTAGTCCTGTAGATATAGCAAAAGCATCCTTAGCCTTTGCCAAGGATAACGGTAATAATGTAGTTATAATAGATACAGCAGGAAGACTTCATATAGATGAAAATTTAATGGAAGAACTTCAAAATATAAAATCCAGTGTTGGGCCAAGTGAAATAATGCTTGTAGTAGATTCTATGACAGGACAAGATGCAGTTAATGTAGCAGAGAGTTTTAACTCGCAGTTAGATATAACTGGAGTGATTTTAACTAAATTAGATGGAGATACAAGAGGCGGAGCAGCATTATCTATTAAAGCAATGACCGGCAAATCTATAAAATTTGTTGGTGTTGGTGAAAAAATGAATGATCTGGAAGTTTTCTATCCAGATAGAATGGCTTCAAGAATACTTGGTATGGGTGATGTACTTTCATTAATTGAAAAAGCACAACAGTCCTTTAATGAAGATGAAGCAAAAGAACTTGGAAGTAGAATGCTTTCTCAAGAATTTAATTTAGATGACTATTTAGCAATGATACAGCAGATGAAAAAACTTGGACCACTTAATAAAATACTTGAAATGATGCCAGGTGCTAACAAAAAAGAATTGCAGGGATTAGATTTATCTAAAAGTGAGAAAGACATGGGAAAAGTTGAAGCTATTATAAAATCAATGACTTCATCAGAAAGAAAACATCCTAGTATGATTAGTAGCTCTTCTTCTAGAAAAAAGAGAATTGCTAATGGCTCAGGCACTTTGGTACAGCAGGTAAATAAGTTGTTGAAAGATTTTGAAATGGCGAAGAAAATGATGAAGCAAGCAAAAGGATTCCAAAAACCTGGCAAAAAGGGTTTATTTGGTAAAATGCCTTTTTAATAAAAAAACTTTGGTATTGAATAAATTTAAGGAGGTGATATACATGGCAGTTAAAATAAGATTAAAAAGAATGGGTGCTAAACACGCTCCATTTTATAGAGTAGTAGTTGCAGATTCAAGAGCACCTAGAGATGGAAGATTTATCGAAGAAATAGGATACTACAACCCAACAACAGAGCCAACAACTATTAAAATCGATGTTGAAAAAGCAGCTAGTTGGATTAAGAATGGTGCACAACCTTCTGATACAGTTAAGAGATTACTTAATAAAATAGCAGTCAACTAGAAAAGTTTGTAAGTAATGAATGGAGGAGTTTTCCATGAAACAGTTACTTGAAGTATTGGCAAAGTCTTTAGTTGATAAACCAGAAATGGTAGTAGTAAGCGAAGTAGCACATGAGCATACAGTAGTTCTTGAATTATCTGTTGCTCATGAGGATATGGGAAAAGTTATAGGAAAACAAGGTAGAATAGCTAAAGCTATTAGAACTGTTGTAAAGGCAGCTGCTGTTAAAGAAAACAAAAAAGTGGTTGTTGAAATAAAGTAAGAGTTGGGTTCTGCCTAACTCTTATTTTAATTAAATATTGGGGTTTATCTACAAGAGACATTTAAATAAATAGTTTTTATTATTAAAATTATAGTTATTCACATAAGCGATATTGAAAGGAGGGTTTTAAATGAAAGATTTTATGAGCGTAGGTCAGATTGGTAAAACACATGGATTAAAAGGTGAAGTTAAAGTTTTCTCATTAACAGATTCACTTGAAAGATTTAAAGAATTAAAAAGTGTGTATATTGATGGGGAAATTAGAAAAGTTGAAGGTTGTAAACTTCAAGCAGATAAAGCAATACTAAAAATTGAAGGTATAGACAGCATAGAACAGGCAGAATTATATAGAAACAAGTATTTGATGGTTAGTCGGGAAGATGCACTTGAATTACCAGAGGGTAGCTATTATGTAGCTGATCTTATAGATTGCAGTGTTTTCGACACTGCTGGAGAAGAACTGGGAAAAGTATTTGATGTTCTTAGTACTCCAGGTAATGATGTATATTGGGTTAAGGGAAAAAAAGAAGTGCTTATTCCAGTACTTAAGGATATTGTGGTTAGTATAGATATTGATAAACGCGAGATAATAATTAAACCAGTGAATGATTGGCTAGAATGAAAATAGATATATTAACTCTATTTCCTGAAATGTTTGAAATTTTTAATCAAAGTATCATTGGAAGAGCCATAGAAAAAAAAATTCTGGATATTTCACCTCATAACATTCGGGATTATTCCTTAAATAAGCACAAAAAAGTAGATGATTATCCTTATGGTGGTGGAGCAGGGATGGTAATGCAAGCTCAACCACTAGTGGATAGTATTAAAGATGTTAAATTGCATAATGGCGGAAAAGTAATATTTTTAGGACCAAGAGGGAATACTTTTACCCAAGAAATTGCAAAAAAGCTATGCGAAGAAAGTGAATTGATATTTATATGTGGTCATTACGAAGGTATTGATGAGAGAGTCTATGATTATATAGATATGGAGCTATCTCTGGGTGATTTTGTTTTGACTGGAGGAGAAATGGCATGTATTCCTATAGTGGACAGCATTTGTAGGTTAATTCCAGGGGTATTATCTAGTAGTGAGAGCTACACAGAAGAATCTTTTTATGATGGAGTATTAGAATATCCTCAATATACAAGACCGGAATCTTTTGAGGATAGAATGGTTCCTGAGGTATTGACCTCGGGACATCATGAAAACGTACGAAAGTGGAGAAGAGTGCAGTCGCTTTTAATAACTAAAGAAAAAAGACCGGATATGTTCCAAAAACTTAAACTTACCAAGGAAGATAAAAAACTATTAAGTGTGGAAGCAGAAAAAGAGTAGTATAAGCAACAAAGATTTATTTGAAATTAAATAAATAATATCATATATATAAGCATAAAAAATATTTTTATGTTGATATATATATATATATATGATAAAATGTAGCTTGTGCTAGTACGGGCGGTCCTCTGTCTTATTATAATGAGTATGAACGTCACAATAAAATTTTAGGAGGGAATGCACATGTTAGAAATTATAAGAGCAATAGAAGCAGAACAAATTAGAACAGACTTACCAAACTTTAGTGCGGGTGATACTGTTAAGGTTCACATCAAAATTAGTGAAGGTAACAAAGAAAGAATTCAAGTATTTGAAGGAACTGTTCTTAAAAGACAAAACGGCGGTTTAAGAGAAACTTTCACAGTAAGAAGAGTTGCATCTGGTGTTGGTGTTGAAAAAACATTCCCAGTAAACGCTCCAGTTATTGAGAAAATTGAAATCGTAAGATTAGGTAAAGTTAGAAGAGCTAAACTATTCTACTTAAGAGATAGAGTTGGTAAGGCTGCAAAAGTTAAAGAAAGAATGAGATAAAATTGGGGGCTGCAGAGTCCCTTTTTATTTTTAAGCAACTTTAAGGAGGAAAAGCCTTTATAAGGCTTTATCCTTTAATAGTATGGAAAGGATTTGATAAGCATGAGTATGACCATAAATTGGTTTCCAGGTCATATGGCGAAGACAAGAAGACAAATTCAAGAGAGTTTAAAACTTGTTGATGCTGTAATAGAAATTAGAGATGCAAGAATAGTTAAATCAAGTGCCAATCCACAAATTGATGAGATTTGTAAAGATAAGCCTAGAGTCATTTTATTAAACAAAAGTGATTTAGCTGAAGATAAAGTAACTAAAGAATGGATTAAAAATCTTACAACTGATACTGTAAAACCATTGGCTGTAAATAGTATTACAGGTGAAGGGCTGAAAAGTATAAAGCCTATTCTTGATGAATTATTAAAAGAAAAACAAGATAGACAGAGAAAAAAAGGATTAGTTAATATAGTTACTAGAGTTATGGTGGTTGGTATACCTAATGTTGGTAAATCTTCTTTTATAAATAAGCTGGCCAAAAACAATATTGCTAAAACTGGGGATAGACCAGGGGTTACTAAAAGTAAGCAATGGATAAAAACTAGCTTAGGCATAGAATTAATGGATACTCCAGGAGTATTATGGCCTAGGTTTGAAGATGAAGAAGTTGGACTTAATTTGGCATTTACAGGGGCTATAAAAGATGAAATTATGGATATTGAGGAATTAGCCCTTAGATTAGTAGAAAGGCTTCAGACTAATAATGCACAAAGATTAATGGAAAGATATAAACTTTCAGAAATCATGGAGAATCCACTAGATAATATGGATAATATAGGTAAAAAAAGAGGGGCTGTAATTTCTGGGGGCAACATTGACTATAATAGAGTAGCGGTTATGCTTTTAGATGAATTTAGAGGCGGGAAATTAGGTGCTATATCTCTAGAAAGAGTAAAATAAGTTTAAAATATTTATATAAGGATAATCATTTTAAATTTATTAGATACACAACTTTCTGTTTAAAAGTAGATTGCAAGTATTAATTGTTTTCTACTTGTGAAAATAACGGAAGGTTGTCTTTTTTTAAATGATTAAATGTAACAATTTAGTAAAGTCTAAGGAGAAAATATAATGGAGTTTAATACTGATTTTTCAAACATGAGCTATAAGGAAATATGTAATTATGTGCTAAAAATTGAAAACGATATCAAAGATGTCAATAGAGCAAGTATAATAAAAATGCTTCTGCAAGACGGTAGGAAAACTGTTCAAAAACTAGGTGATAAAATGTATAAAAGTATTGAGTTAAAAGAAAAGGAAATTCAGAGAATAAAAAAAATGTACGAATTTGATAAAAGCTTTGGAAATTATAAATACATTGCTGGCGTTGATGAAGTAGGACGAGGTCCTTTAGCTGGCCCCATAGTAGCAGCGGCTGTAATATTAGATTTATCAGCAAGTGAGGAGAGAAATCTAATCCTAAGAGCCAACGATTCTAAAAAATTATCAATAGCTTGCAGAAAAGAACTATCTTATATTATTAAAGAAAAAGCTCTAGCCTATAAAATCATTGCTATTGACAATAACTTAATTGATGAAAAGGGTATTGGCGTTTGTAATAATCAAGTATTTTTAGAATGCTGTGAGAAAATTTCTATTGTGCCGGATTTAGTTTTATCTGACGGATATAAAATAAAAAGCTTTTCGAAACTAAATGAGGGTGTAATAAAAGGTGATACTAAAAGTATAAGTATAGCTTGTGCTTCTATAATTGCAAAAGTATATAGAGACGAACTGATGTTAAAGTACCATGAGGAGTACCCAAATTATGGGTTTGAAAGAAATGTTGGATACGGTACGCAGGAGCATGTACTTGCAATAAAAAAACATGGAATTACGCCAATACACAGAAAAAGTTTTTTAAGAAACATACTAGAAAATAACAATAATAATTAACAAAAAATTTACAAATGTACTTTGAAATTGCAAAAGTGCGTTTGTTTTTTTTTGGTTGTTTTGTCTAAAATCCTACTTGAAAAGCATCCTGGATATGATTAACTGAAAAATTATTATTTTCATGGTTTAGTAGGACTTCCATAACATCAAATCTGAAATTATAGTTAATAATATTTTTTCTTAAAATATATACCTGGGCTGTTTTATGAATTTTACATTGCTTTGAAAAAGTGACTGATTCAGCGGGCAAACCAAAATTAGCTGCATACCTAGTTTTGACTTCTATAAAGCAAATGTAGCCATTATTTGTGGCTATCAGGTCTATTTCGCCACATTTGCATCTGAAATTTTTTTCTAAAATCCTATATCCTAAGTTTTTTAAGTGAATTTCTGATATATTTTCACCAAGTGATCCAATATCTTTATTGAAAGCCTTCATGAATAAAACACCCTTCCATAAGTTCATTAATTTATATGCATTTAATATTAAATTTAAAAAAATAAAATCTTAATTAATAAGTTTAATGTACATTTTTTTAATTTACATATTACTAATTATGTACATAAAATCAAAAGTTAATGTAAATTTAATTTAATATTAAGTTTACTGAATTTTATTTTGTCAATAATTATGTAATGACAAATAATAAAGGTAAGGGTGATAATATGGAAATACAAATTATGTCTGCTGCATTTACAGGAATTAAAGGGGTTATAGTTACAGTTGAAATTGACATTACTCGCGGACTCCCTGCTCTAAATATTGTGGGTCTCGCAGATACTTCAGTTAAAGAATCAAAAGAACGAGTACGCTCTGCAATACTAAACTCGGGCTTTGATTTCCCGGTAAGCAGAATAACTATAAATTTAGCACCAGCGGACCTCAAAAAAGAAGGTTCTCTATTTGATTTACCAATAGCTATAGGTATACTGCTAGCAACTAAACAAATAATAGTTAATGATATTAATGAGTATCTTTTTATAGGGGAATTATCACTATCTGGTGAACTTAAAAAAGTAAGAGGTTCATTACCGGTGGTTATGGAGGGGATAGAAAACAAAATTGAAAAATTTATAGTTCCGACGAATAATGCAATGGAATGTAGTCTTGTGAAAACTGCAAAGATATTTCCACTAGATAATTTAAAGCAAGTAGTGGATTTTTTAAATTATAAGGATTTAATGCCTTATAAGCAGTGTGCGGATGTAGAAATATTAATCAATGAAGAGTTAGATTATGAGGATGTTATGGGGCAAGAAAGTTCAAAACGTGCAATTGAAGTAGCGGCGGCTGGGGGGCATAATTTGCTTATGTATGGCCCGCCAGGTTCTGGAAAATCAATGATGGCTAAGAGAATTCCCACTATATTACCACCCTTAAGTCAGGAGGAATCATTAGAGGTTACTAAAATTTATAGTGTTTCTGGAAAACTTGAGGGTAATGGGGGAATCATTCTGCAAAGACCTTTTAGAAACCCACATCATACCATATCGCAAATTGCTTTTGTTGGTGGTGGAAATAAAATAATACCTGGAGAAATCTCTTTAGCCCATAAAGGGGTATTGTTTTTAGATGAAATATTAGAGTTTAAAAAAAATGTAATAGAGATATTAAGGCAGCCACTGGAGGAGAGAAAAATAAATATTTCCCGGCATAACGGAACTGTTGAATATCCATCAAATTTTATGCTTGTAAGTGCTTTAAATCCATGCCCCTGTGGATACTATGGCTCTTATGAAAAGCAATGTAGCTGTAGTGATTATGAAAGACGAAGGTATTTGAGTAAACTCAGTGGACCCTTACTAGACCGCATTGATATTTTTACAGCAGTGAATCTTCTGCCTTACAATAAAATAGCGAGTGTAGAAAGTAGCGAAAAATCTGTGGATATTAAAAAAAGAGTAGAAGCGGCAAGAAAAATCCAGGAAAAAAGATTCAGGGAAGATATAATTCATTGTAATGCAGAAATGAGTCAAAAGCTAATTAAAAAGTACTGCCATTTAGATAATAGTGTTAGTAAAATCATGGAACTCATGTATGATAAATTCAATCTAAGTTCAAGGGCTTATTCTAGGATTCTTAAGGTGGCTAGGACTATTGCAGATTTAGATAGCAGTAATAATATTTTAGATATACATATCATTGAAGCTATGCAATACAGAAAATTTATAGATGAAAGAATAATTTAACGTACTGGAGGTATAGTGATATAATGAATGATTATGATATATGGTTTTCGCTAGTTAAATTATCCCCTAAAATTAAGCTGAGATTGATAAATGATTTCCATGACACAGAAAAAATATGGTATTATGGTGTACATAACAAAAAAACAGAATATTTTAAAAATAATTTAATTGATGTACTAAATAATGCTTGGAATGAAAGTGAAATTGCTAATGTAAAAAGAAGTTTAGAAATTAATGAAATAAAATCAATCACTTATCTAGAAGATGAATATCCTATGAAATTAAAAAATTATGATGATGCACCATTTGCATTATTTTATAAAGGGAACATAACGCCGCTAAATGAGGGGTATAATATTTCTATAGTGGGATCAAGGAAGTATTCAAATTACGGAAAGGATGTTACTAAAATTATATGCAGAGATTTATGTGCTAATAATATTAATATTATTAGTGGAATGGCTAAGGGAATTGATACTTTTGCTCATGAGAGCTGTTTGGATAATGAAGGCTATACTTGTGCAGTTTTGGGATCAGGCCTGGATATAGTGTACCCCAAAGAAAATATTAAAATTTTTAATAAAATAGTGCAAAAGGGAGCCGTTATATCAGAATTTTTACCGGGCACACCGCCATATGCCTATAATTTCCCGCTGAGGAATAGAATCATAAGCGCTCTAAGTGATATTATTATAGTAATAGAGGCTGGTGAGAAAAGCGGATCCCTAATTACAGCAAATTTAGCTCTTGAACAAGGTAAGGATGTTATGGCTGTTCCAGGGTCTATATTTTCAGAGGAAAGCAAAGGAACAAATAAATTAATAAAAGATGGCGCCTTCCCTCTAACCTGTGTAAATGATATATTTAATTTAATTGGAATAGAAATAAAAAATCAAAATGATACCACTGGAAGGTCTGCTAATAATGAAATTCATAGTGGGATATATAGCATTATAAATGATAGTCCACTACATATTAATGATATTGTTCGAATAACTAACATTGACATAAAACGATTATATGAGGTATTATTTGAAATGCAGATTAAAAATGAAATATTATGTTTATCAGGAAACTATTATGTAAAAGTAAACAACAAAATATAAGTAAAAAGATATAATACATTGATGGAGGGGATAAGATGGGACAAAAACTTGTTATAGTTGAGTCACCAGCAAAAGCTAAAACTATAAAAAAATATTTAGGTAGTAATTATGTAGTTGAAGCGTCCATGGGACATGTTAGAGATTTGCCAAAGAGTCAATTGGGGGTTGATATAGAAAATAATTATCAGCCTAAATATATAACTATTCGTGGTAAAGGTGAACTACTTGATAAATTAAGAAAAGAAGCAAAAAAAAGCGACAAAATTTACTTGGCCACTGACCCTGATAGAGAAGGTGAAGCTATAGCTTGGCATCTAGCAAAAGCTTTGAAAATAGATGACAAAGAAAAATGCAGGATAGAATTTAATGAGATAACAAAGACGGCTGTTAAAAATGCCATAAAAACTCCAAGAGTAATAAATGCAACGCTTGTAGATGCTCAACAAGCAAGACGTATACTTGATAGATTAGTTGGATATGAAATTAGTCCTATACTTTGGAGAAAAGTTAAATGGGGACTTAGCGCGGGGCGTGTTCAATCAGTTACACTTAAAATAATCTGTGATAGACAAAAAGAAATAGAAAAATTCATCACTAAAGAGTATTGGAGTATAGAATGTCAGCTCTGTAAAGATGGAGATAAACAGAAATTAAATGTTAAATTAACTTCTAAGGGTGGAGAAAAAATCGAAATAAATTCTAAAGAAGAAAGTGAAATCATTATTAATTCACTTAATGAAAAAGAGTTTATTGTAAGCAAGATAAAAAGAATGTCTAAAAGTAAAAATCCACTACCACCATTCACAACAAGTACCCTTCAGCAGGATGCATACAGAAAACTTAATTTTGCAACTAAAAGAACTATGTCTATTGCGCAAGAATTATATGAAGGCATGGAGATAGAAGGACATGGGACAGTAGGACTAATTACATATATGAGAACTGATTCCACTAGAATATCTGAAGAAGCCCAAATAAATGCAAAAGACTTTATTTGTAGTAAGTATGGGGAGCAATACTATCCGGGTACTCCTAGAATATTTAAGAGTAAAAAGAATATACAAGATGCTCATGAAGCTATTAGACCTTCTTATGTTGAAATAACGCCAGAAATAGCGAAGAAAACTCTAAAAGCTCCACAATATAAGCTGTATACAATGATTTGGAATAGATATGTATCAAGTCAAATGGCATCATGTTTACTTGACACTATTTCTATAGATATTATCAATGGAGAATATATGCTTAAGGCATCAGGATCTAAAGTAGCATTTGATGGATTTAGAAAAATATATGATGAAGAGTTGGATGAAGAAGAAAATAATTTGAAAATTTCAGAATTGAATGAAGAAGATATTCTACAAAGTGAAAAAACTGAAGGTAAACAGCATTTTACGCAACCTCCTGCAAAATATTCGGAAGCATCTCTAGTGAAAGCATTAGAAGAAAATGGTATAGGCAGACCGAGTACTTATGCACCAATTATTACAACACTCCTAAACAGGAGATATGTAGAAAAAGATAAAAAAATATTGGAAGTAACAGAACTGGGTCATATAGTAAATAACATTGTAAGTGAATATTTCAAACAAATAGTGGATATCGAGTTTACAGCACAAATGGAAAATAATTTAGATATTATAGAAGAAGGACAAGAAAAATGGGAAAATGTAGTTAATGAATTTTTCACACCATTAAAAAAGGATATTGAAATTGCAGAAAAAGAGATAGCTAAAATTACCATTGAAGATGAGGTTACAGAAGTAGAATGCGATAAATGCGGTAAGTTCATGGTAATAAAACATGGGAGATTTGGTGATTTCTTGGCATGTCCTGGATATCCAGAGTGTAAAAATACAAAAGCAATTACTAAAGAATTAGAAGTTCCTTGTCCTAAATGTGGAGGGAAAATTTTAGAAAGAAGAAGTAAGAAGGGCACTAAGTTTTACGGATGTAGCAATTACCCAGAATGTGATTTCGTAAGTTGGTTTGAGCCTACTGACATAAAATGCCCAGAGTGTAATGAATATATGCTAAAAAGATATAGTAAAACTAAAGGCGAATATATGGAATGTTCTAATAAAGAATGTAAACATAAGGAGTACAAAGTAGAGGAAATTACTGAAGAAAAGTAAAATAAAGACACAATTCCTGTAATTATTTAACCAATTCACTGAAATTCATAAATATTATGTCGAAAATCATGAAAACACTGTTGATATAGCATGAATATTGTGATATTATTAAATAGAGAAGGAACGATTCTAAAAATTTTAAATATTTTGAATTTTATCTATTCTGAAGTGGTTTATGAATAAAGTTGCTTTATGAGTTGGGTTAAATAATATAGGTTGTGTTTTATAACATAAACGAGGAGGAATATTGTGTCGCTATTAGCTAAAACAAGAATGTTAAATAAAATATTGCAAAAATCAGGAACAGAGCCTGTAGTTTTTGATGATATTTGTAATTTGTTAAGTGATGTATTGCAGTGTAGTGTATATATTATTAGCAGAAAAGGAAAAATACTAGGTTATGATTTATCAAGCGGGTTTGAATGTGATATTATGAAAGATGATATTATAAAAAATATGAGATTCCCAGAACATTATAATAATAGTTTGCTTAATATTAATGAAACAAAGGCTAATCTTACTAACAAAGATACTTGCGTATTTGAAGATAGTAAATGTACAATAAAAAATAAAATAACTACTATTGTACCAATAAATGGGAATAGAGAAAGACTAGGAACTCTTTTACTTGCAAGATTTGATAAAGATTTTACAGATGATGATCTAGTTTTAGTTGAGTATAGTGCTACTATAGTTGGACTTGAAATTTTGAGAGCTAAAAATGATTTGATAGAAGAAGAAGCAAGAAAGAAAGCTGTAGTACAGCTTGCTATTGGAACCTTATCTTATTCAGAACTTGAAGCTGTGCAACATATTTTCAATGAATTAGATGGTATGGAAGGGTTACTCGTAGCATCTAGAATAGCGGACAAAGTTGGAATAACAAGATCTGTTATAGTCAATGCACTTAGAAAATTTGAAAGTGCGGGAGTGATAGAATCAAGATCACTTGGAATGAAGGGGACTCATATTAAAATTTTAAATGAGAAACTAATGGATGAACTAAAAAAAATAAAATAAATTGAGTCAGGGCAATTATGCTCTGACTCAATTTATTTTCGTTTTTAAGTATAAATATGTATTAAATGAACATTAGGATAAATGTATTATTTTTAATGCTATTAAAAGTTTTTAGTTTTATTGAAAATTTTTATTGAATACATATTTAGCATGTGATACAATAAGTTCGTGAGAAAATACACACATTGCTTGATTATGGAAGGGTGCCAATATTTGGTCTTCAATAAGATGATTGTAATGGAGGTAAAAACCAAGGAGGTTACTATTAATGGCAGTTATTTCAATGAAACAATTATTAGAGGCAGGTGTTCATTTCGGACATCAAACTAGAAGATGGAACCCTAAGATGGCTCCTTACATATTTACAGAAAGAAACGGAATATACATTATCGATTTACAAAAGACAGTTAGAAAAATCGATGAGGCATATGATTTTATCAAATCTGTATCTGAAGAAGGCAAGGATATTTTATTCGTAGGAACAAAAAAACAAGCTCAAGAAGCTATTAAATTTGAAGCTATAAGATCAGGAATGCATTTTGTAAACAATAGATGGTTAGGCGGAATGTTAACAAACTTCAAAACAATTAAAACAAGAATACAAAGATTAGAAGAATTATATAAAATTGAAGAAGATGGAGTTTTTGAAGTTCTTCCTAAAAAAGAAGTTAGTAAACTTTTAAATGAAAGAGAAAAACTAGAAAAGAATTTAGGCGGAATCAGAAGTATGGATGCTAACAAAATTGGAGCTCTATTTATTGTAGATCCAAGAAAAGAAAAAAATGCAATATCTGAAGCTAAAATTCTTGGAATTCCTGTAGTTGCTATAGTTGACACTAACTGTGATCCAGATGAAGTTGATTATGTAATTCCAGGTAATGATGATGCTATAAGAGCAGTTAAATTAATAACTGAAAGATTAGCTGATGCTATTATAGAAGGAAGACAAGGCGAACAATTAGCTGAATAATAGTAACTATATTTATCTAATAAGAATAGTAACTATATTTATCTAAAACATAATTATGAAATAACATTTGAGGGGTAGGTGGAAGTTAATTCTTTCATTTACCTTTTAAGTTAGATAGGAATAGGAGGAAATAAATAATGATTACTGCAAGCATGGTTAAAGAGTTGAGAGAAAGAACTGGGGCTGGAATGATGGATTGTAAAAGAGCTCTAAGTGAAACAGAGGGTGATATGGATAAAGCCATTGAACTTTTAAGAGAAAAAGGATTAGCTGCAGCTGCTAAAAAAGCTGGAAGAATAGCTGCAGAGGGATTAGTATGCACATCTATTTCAGAAGATATGAAGGCTGGATCTATTGTAGAAGTTAACTGTGAAACAGATTTCGTTGCTGATAATGAAGATTTTATTACTGTAGCAAAAAACGTAGCAATTCAAGCAGCGCAAACTTCTTCAACTACTATTGATGAATTTGTTTCAGAAAAATACATAGCTGATGGAGCAATTACTATTAATGATGCTGTTACAGCACTAATAGCAAAATTGGGTGAGAATATGTCTGTGAGAAGATTTCAAAAGTTTTCTATTGAAAAGGGCATAGTTCAAAGCTATATACATGGTGGCGGAAGAATAGGAGTTTTAGTAGAACTAGCTTGCGACAAACAAGATGACGTGTTAATTCAGATTGCTAAAGATGTTGCAATGCAAATTGCAGCTGCTAGTCCACTATTCTTAGATAATACATGCGTTGATCATGAAACTTTAGAAAAAGAAAAAGAAATATACAGGGTTCAAGCTTTAAACGAAGGAAAACCAGAAAAAATCGTTGAAAAAATGGTTATGGGTAGAGTCAATAAATATTATAAAGAAGTTTGTTTGCTTGAGCAAGTTTGGGTTAAAAACGCTGATTATACTATTACAAAATATCTTCAAGAAGAATCTGCAAAACTTGGTGCTGAAATAAAAATAACAAGATTTGTAAGATTTGAAAGAGGCGAAGGTATAGAAAAGAAAGAAGAAGACTTTGCAGAAGAAGTTCGAAGACAAGTTGAGGGCAAATAATAATTAAAGGGGACACTACGTGTTCTCTTTTTTAAAATAAGTAATACTTTAAATTTGGAGGTGTAATGTTTATGGAGGTTGCTAAATATAAAAGAATTATGCTAAAGATTTCCGGAGAAGCACTAGCCGGCACGCAAGGATTTGGAATAGACTTTGATACTACAAATGATATAGCACTTCAAATAAAAGAATTGGTAAAGCTCGGTGTTGAAATAGGAATAGTTGTTGGTGGTGGAAATATATGGCGTGGTAGAAGTGGTGAAGGCATGGACAGAACTACTGCGGATTATATGGGAATGATGGCAACTTGCATCAATGCATTAGCACTTCAAGATTCACTAGAAAATCTAGGCGTTAATACTAGAGTACAAACTGCCATTGAAATGAAAGAAGTGGCAGAACCATTTATAAGAAGAAGAGCAATGAGACATTTGGAAAAAGGTAGAGTTGTTATATTCGCAGCTGGCACAGGTAATCCATATTTTTCAACTGATACAACAGCAGCACTCAGAGCAGCAGAAATAGAAGCTGAAGTAATTCTGCTTGCTAAAAAAGTTGATGGTGTTTACGATAAGGATCCACATATTTATAATGATGCAGTTAAGTTTGAAGAACTAAGTTATCTTAATGTGCTTGAAAAAGGACTTCAAGTTATGGATTCTACTGCTACCTCATTATGTATGGACAACAATATACCTATATTAGTCTTTGGACTTGATAAACCAGAAAATATAAAAAAAGCAGTTTTAGGAGAGAAAATTGGTACTTTAGTAACTGCTTCTATTAAAGAATAACAATAATATGGAGGGAATTCTATGATTAAGGAAATTATTAGTATTGCTGATGAAAAAATGAATAAAACTATTGCTGTTTTAAAGCATGAGTTTGAAGGTATGAAAGCAGGAAGAGCAAATCCTAAAATGCTGGATAGGGTTCAGGTTGAATGTTATGGGAGTTTTGTGCCACTGAGTCAACTAGCAAACATTTCTGCACCAGAACCTAGAGTATTGCTTATTCAGCCTTGGGATAAATCATCTATGAAAGATATAGAAAAAGCTATATTGAAATCTGATTTAGGGTTAAACCCATCCAATGATGGTTCAGCCATTAGATTGATTATTGCTGAACTTACTGAGGAAACAAGAAAAATATTGCTTAAAACTGTTAAGAAAACAGGAGAAGATGCTAAAATAGCCATAAGGTCTATTAGGCGAGATGCTAATGATAAAATTAAGGCTTTGAAAAAAAGTAGCGAAATTAGTGAAGATGAAGTGAAAAAATCAGAAGATATCATCCAAAAGGAAACAGACAAATTTATTAAAGAAGTAGATAAAATGATAGATACTAAGGAAAAACAAATAATGGTGGTTTAGTATATAATTTTAAATAGAACCTGCAGTTATGCAGGTTCTATTTAAAATTATACTATAACTAATAAAAAGGAGAGAATTTTATTGAAAAAATTATTCGCTTTTTTTAAAAAAGATAAAAATATAAGTACTAATGTTGACTTGGATATGACAAGAATACCTGTGCATATTGCTATTATAATGGATGGAAATGGGAGATGGGCTAAACAACGTAATCTGCCTAGAGCACTTGGACACAAGGCTGGTGTAGAAACAATAAGAAAAATTGTTAAAGAATGTAATAAATTGGGGGTTAAATACTTAACGCTATACGCATTTTCCACTGAAAATTGGAATCGGCCAATGCAAGAAGTAGATTCATTAATGAAATTATTGGTAGAATATTTAAAAAATGAGTTCGAGGAATTAAATGCTAATGATGTTGTTATTAATTCTATTGGTAACATATCAAAATTACCAAGAACGTGTAGAGTGGAACTGGACAATGCTTATGAAAAAACAAAGAATAATAAAGGCTTAATTTTAAATTTAGCTTTAAATTACGGTGGAAGAAGCGAAATAGTGGATGCTGTAAAAGAAATTTCACTAGATTTAATTAGCAAAAAAATATCAAAAGATGAAATAACTGAAGAGTTATTTTCAAAATATATGTATACGGGGGAAATGCCAGATCCAGATCTTATAATAAGGCCTAGCGGGGAGCTTCGGTTAAGCAACTTTTTGCTTTGGCAAAGCGCATACTCAGAATTTTGGTTTTCAGATATTAATTGGCCAGATTTTAATGAGAAGCAGCTATCACTTGCAATAGTGGATTATCAAAAAAGAGATAGAAGATTTGGAAAGGTTAAATAGGGGAGAAAATTATGAATAATAGATATATAGGAGCACTTATTCTAGCACCATTAGTAATATTTTTATTTTTAGGGGGAAATTATTTAAAATATCTTGTAATGGTACTTTCGCTTTTGGGTATGCACGAGTTCTACAAAGTTTCTAGGAAAAAACATTATAAGCCCATGGGACTTATAGGATATATTTTATGTATAGTATATTACTTAAATATGGGTAATGATTTTTCTAGTAGTTTTAATATATACATTTTGATAGGGACAATTTTCTTAATGTTATGCATTCCTGTGATTTATACAACCTATAATTTTGTAGATGTTGCTCTTACTATATTTGGGTTTTTGTATGTGGCAGTATTTTTTAGCTTTATAGTATTTACAAATAGTAAACCCTACGGTGGATATTTAGTATGGATTATATTTATTTGTTCTTGGGTTTGTGATACTTCAGCTTACTATTCAGGAAGGTATTTTGGTAAAGGAGGTATTCATAAGCTATGCCCTAAAGTTAGCCCGAATAAAACAATTGAGGGGTCAATCGGAGGGTTACTTGGAAGTACTATAGGATGCGTAATTTATGGTTTTGTTATTTCCAAATATGGTGTTCCTATTCCATTATATCATTTCGCTGTAATTGGTGTTATTTGTGGTATTGTTGGACAATTTGGAGATTTAATTGCTTCATCTATAAAAAGATTTGTAGGTGCTAAAGATTATAGTAGTCTTATACCGGGACATGGCGGAATTTTGGATCGGTTTGATAGTATTCTATTTGTGTCCGTGGGGGCATTTTATTATATTACATTTGTATTAAGATTATAAATTCATATAATACTTAAAAATCATATATTTAGCAGAATGCAAAAATCAATTAGTAGATATTGTTAACTCAATTGAATAATTGGCATTGGCGATAATATATGATTTTATATTTCAGGGTAATATTTGCACTGAGTGTGGAATTATAATACATATGTGATAATATCCTATATAATAGCAAATATTTCTACTGGCTTTATTTTAGCAGGTAAATATGTTATATTAAATGCTGTAGAAGAACTAATAACTAATAAAAATATGGGTTTTTAAATAGATTTATGCTAAATAGAAAGGATAACAAGATAAAACTAATATTCTAGTACTGCAAGTGATGGTTTAATTATAGCAATATACGAATGGAGAGATTTGCATGAAGAAGGTTACTATTTTAGGAGTTACGGGTTCCATAGGAACCCAAACTTTAGATGTTATTCGAAATGATATTCAAAATTTTGAAATTATAGGAATATCCGCCAATACAAATTGGGGAAAAATTATACCCATCATAGAGGAATTTAAACCTAAATATGTTGCCATGATGGACAGAGAAGCTTCAGTTAATCTGAAAAAATATTGCATGGAAAAAAAATATTCAACAGAAATTTTGCAAGGACTTGAAGGCTTAAATTATATAAGTACACTAGCAGAAGTTGATATTGTAGTAACCGCAGTTGTAGGTATGATAGGCCTGGTTCCTACTATAAAAGCTATACATTCTGGAAAAGATATCGCTTTAGCTAATAAAGAAACACTAGTGGCGGCAGGAGGCCTTGTAATGGAGGCGGCTAGAAAAAATCATGTAAATATTTTACCGGTTGATTCAGAACATGGTGCTATTTTTCAATGTCTTCAAGGCAATAGGTTAGAGAATGTTAATAAAATAATACTAACTGCATCAGGCGGACCATTTAGAGGTAAAAACAAACAGCAATTAATGGAGATAAAACCGGAAGAGGCGCTTAAACATCCTAAATGGAATATGGGGAAAAAAGTGTCTATTGATTCTTCAACACTTATGAATAAGGGGCTTGAGGTTATAGAGGCACACTGGCTATTTGGTGTAGAGTACGAAAATATACAAGTAGTAGTTCATCCTCAAAGTATAGTACATTCTATGGTAGAATATGTAGATGGGAGTGTAATAGCACAACTAAGTGTTGCTGATATGAAATTACCTATTCAATATGCTATTAACCACCCACAAAGAAAAGACGCTGTTATTGATAAATTAGATTTTTATAATATGGGTAATTTGACTTTTGAAAAGCCGGATATGGATACTTTCAAATGTCTTAAATTAGCTTATAGTGCAGGGAAAATGGGTGGTAATATGCCGGCTATTATGAATGCTGCAAATGAAGTAGCTGTGGAATTATTTTTGGAAAATAAAATAAAGTATCTCCAAATTGAATATATTATAGAAAAATGTATGAATAAATTTGAACACCATACTAATGCTAATCTAGAAGAAATTTTAGAAATTGATTTAAAGGTAAGAGAATACGTAAGAAATAATTATGATAGAGAATAGGGAGGGGAATTATTATGAGTAGTGTTATAGCAAACATACCATATTTTATTATGGCTATATTAGCATTTAGTCTTTTAATTATAATACATGAATTAGGTCATTTTACTATGTGCAAATTAAATGGAGTAAAAGTGTATGAATTTTCACTGGGAATGGGTCCGAAAATTTTTGGAATAAAAGGAAAAGAAACAGAGTATTTGATCAAAGCATTTCCTATTGGTGGCTATGTTAAAATGGAAGGGGAAGAATCGGCAAGTGATGATCCAAGATCTTTTAATAATAAAACTGCAGCTCAAAAACTAAGCATAGTTTCTGCTGGCGCTATTATGAATATAATCTTAGCAGTGGTTTTATTTGCTATTGTAGGTGCTGCGAAAGGATATATATTACCAATAATAGGCGAAGTAGTCCCTAATAGCCCAGCCATGCAGGCTGGAATAAAAGTTGGAGACGAAATTACTAAGGTTAATAAAGTTAAAGTAGATAGATGGGATCAGGCTTTAAATGAAATTTTTACTTCTAAAGGTGAAAGTATGAATATTGAAATAGTAAGAAATTCAAAAGCTGAAAAAGTTACCCTGGTGCCTGTTGAAAATGTCAAAGAAAAAAGATTCATGATAGGAGTTGCACCTTCTAATGTGGAGAAAAAATTGAACTTTGGTGAATCTGTGAGTTATGGATTTAGCCAAACTACTGGTACAGCAAAACAAATTTTTGGTTTTTTCGGGAGCGTATTTAAGGGCCAAGAATCTATTAAAGATGTAGGAGGACCAATAAGCATAATAAAAATTTCAGGAAAGGCTGCACAAGCTGGACTTCCAACGTTAATGTTCCTTACTGCACTACTCAGTGTTCAACTAGGAATATTAAACATAATACCCTTCCCGGCTTTAGATGGAGGATGGATTTTTATACTGTTATTTGAAATAATAACAGGTAAAAAATTAGATGAAAATAAAGTAGGAGCTGTAAATAATATTGGGTTTATGATTTTAATGGCATTTATGGTGTTGATAGTCATTAAGGATATAGTGAGCCCAATGAAATTCTAGGAGATGAATACTATGAAAGCACGAGAAACTAGGAAGATTAAAGTTGGAAAAATATATATAGGTGGAGATTCAAATGTATCGGTGCAGTCAATGACAAACACTGATACAAGAGATGTAGAGGCTACTGTAGCACAAATTCTTCAGCTCGAAGAGGCAGGCTGTGACATTGTACGATGCGCAGTGCCTGACATGATAGCAGCTGAGGCTATTAAAGATATTGTAAAAAGAATTCATATACCTTTAGTTGCAGATATTCATTTTGACTATAAGCTAGCATTAAAATCTATTGAAAATGGAATATCTAAATTAAGGATTAATCCAGGTAATATTGGTAGTATTGATAAAATAAAATTAGTTGCAAAAGCAGCAAGTGACAAGGGCATTCCTATTAGAATTGGTGTAAATTCAGGATCGTTAGAAAGTGATATTCTTGAAAAGTATGGGCATGTATGCGCAAAGGCACTAGTAGAAAGTGCCTTAAGGCATGTTAAAATATTAGAGAGTTTAAATTTTTATGATATAGTTATTTCTATAAAATCTTCTGATGTAGTCATGATGATTGAAAGTTATAAATTAATATCGGGTAAGGTAGATTATCCACTCCACCTAGGTGTTACTGAGGCTGGAACTACATGGAGAGGAACAATAAAGTCAAGTGTGGGTATTGGAGCACTTCTAGCGCAGGGTATTGGAGATACTATAAGAGTATCTCTAACTGGGGATGTAGTAGACGAGGTTAAAGTTGGCATTGAAATTCTGAAATCTTTAGGATATATTGATGAGGGAATTAAGTTTATATCATGTCCTACTTGTGGCAGAACTCAAATTAATCTTATAAAAATTGCAAATGAAGTGGAACAGAGACTGGCAAATTGCCATAAGAACATAAAAATTGCAATAATGGGATGCGCCGTTAATGGGCCTGGTGAAGCAAAAGAAGCTGATATCGGCATCGCTGGCGGCAAAGGAATTGGCTTAATATTTAAAAAAGGTGAAATAATTAAGACTGTTAAGGAAGAAGATTTAGTGGAAGAACTTCTTCGTGAGATAGATAAATTGTAAAATGTAACATTAGGAGGAATACTAATGAATGTAAGTCTAGCTGAAATGTTAAAAAATGATTTTGATTCAAACGAACAAACATTAGTAGATGATATTAAGGTACTCCGAGTTCAATACCTTAAAAAAAGCAATAAATTAAGGGTAATAATAAAATCTTTTAAAAATATAGATGATTATAAAACACTACTAATCAAAAATATTATCTCAAAGCGGTTAAATAGTTTTGAAGATATACAGTTAATTTGTTACCAAGATGTATCAAATGCTACAATAGAAGATGTGGCAGATAAGTTTTGGTTAGATGTTGTCAATGTAATAGCTACATCGCAACCATCAAGTAAGGATAGTTTGTTAAAATCTTCTAGGACTATTGAGAATGGTACACTAAAAATTCAGTGCGGTAATGATTTTATGTGCAAAATTCTAAGAGATAAGAACATAGAAATTCTTTTAAAAAATACAATAAATGATATGTTCGGAGTTAATTCACTTGTTAAATTAGAACATAATAGTGAACTCTCTAAAGAAGAGGATTTTGGAAAAAAAGAAAAAGAAAGTCAAATTATAATAAATGAAATTATTAAAAACATAAATGTAGAAAAGAAAGATAAACCTCAGAGTAATAGTCAAGGCAATAGTCAAAATAAAGATTTTAACAATGGCAATAAATGGAATAAAGGAAATGGGCAAGGTTATAAAAAAAATGAGGTTGCCGATGAAAACACAATAATGGGAAGAAATATAAATGGTGAAAATATAGAAATACAAGATATAAATGAAACTTCAGGAATAGTCTGTACAAGTGGTGATATTTTTAAAGTGAATATAATAGAAACAAAAACTGGAAGAATAATTATAACGTTTTTTATTACGGATTACACAAGTTCCATTACAGTGAAATGTTTTCCAAAGCCTAAAGATGTTGAGAAGATTATGGAAGAAATTAAAGTAGGGCTTTATTGTAAGGTGCGAGGGGAAGCAAGTTACGATACTTATGCAAAAGAAGTAGTTGTAATGGTTAGAGATATAATAAAACTAAAGAAAGTAGAAAGAATGGATACTGCACAGGAAAAAAGAGTGGAACTTCATTTGCACACTCAAATGAGTGCTATGGATGGTATTAGTGCTACATCCACACTTGTTGCAAGAGCTGCTAAATGGGGACACAGTGCTATAGCAATAACTGACCATGGTGTTGTACAAGCTTTTCCAGAAGCTATGGATGCGGCCAAAAAGAATAAAATTAAAGTTTTATATGGCGTAGAAGGATACCTAGTAGATGATGGTGAGCCTATCACTATTAATAATCATAATGAAAATATAGACGACTGTTTTGTTGTTTTTGATTTGGAGACAACAGGGCTTTCCAGTGAAAATGATAGAATCACTGAAATTGGTGCAGTTAAAATTGAAAATGGGAAAATAGTAGATCAGTTTAATGAATTTGTTAATCCAGGAATGGATATACCTTATAAAATTACAGAGCTTACTGGAATTACAAATGACATGGTTGCAGGTGCAGACTCTATTGAAGAAATACTGCCTAAATTCTTAGAGTTTGCACGCGGTAGTGTGGTAGTAGCGCATAATGCTGCTTTTGATTCTTCTTTTATTAAAAAAAATTCGCAAAGGCTTAATTTAAAGTTTGAAAATGCAATTATGGATACAATTCCTTTAGCTAAATATTTACTTACGGAACTTAAAACATTTAAGCTAAATGTAGTCGCTAAGCATTTAGGTATATCTCTTGAAAACCATCATAGAGCTGTAGATGATGCGAGAGCTACTGCCGAAATATTATTACATTGTTTTGGACTACTTAGAGAGAAAAACATTCTAGACTTAGATACTTTAAATAAAGAATTTTTAGGAGACTTTAATGTAAAAAAAGCAAATACCTATCATGTGATTATTTTGGTGAAAAACCTTATAGGCCTTAAAAATTTGTATAAGCTTATTTCATTTTCAAATTTAGATTATTTTCATAGAAGACCTAGGCTTCCTAAAAGTTTGATTGAAAAGTATAGAGAGGGAATTATAGTTGGCTCAGCCTGCGAGGCTGGGCAAGTATATAAAGAAGTGCTTCAAGGGAAATCCGAGCAAGAACTTAAGAAGATTATAGAATTTTATGATTATCTAGAAATACAACCTCTTCTAAACAATAAATTTATGATTAAAAATGGTGCTGTGAAAGATGAAAGTGAATTAATGGATATTAATAGAAAGATATGTGATTTGGGCGAGAAAAACAATTTGCCTGTAGTTGCTACAGGAGATGTACATTTTCTAGACCCATCTGATGAGGTTTTCAGGAAAATTTTAATGGCTGGTAAGGGCTTCTCAGATGCAGATGATCAACCACCGCTATACTTTAAAACTACTAATGAAATGTTAAAAGAGTTTTCGTATTTAGGTGAAAAAAAATGTAGAGAAGTTGTAATTTATAACCCGAATAAGATTGCAGATATGATAGAAGTTATAAAACCTATACCTGACGGGACGTATACTCCCACAATACCAGGTGCAGAAGATGATATTCGAAAGATGACCTCAGATAAAGTCCATTCTATATATGGGGAAAAATTACCGGAAATAGTTCAAAAAAGATTGGATAAGGAATTAAACTCAATTATAGGTAATGGGTATGCAGTACTTTACTTAATAGCTGAAAAATTAGTAGCAAAATCTCTGGCAGATGGTTATTTAGTGGGTTCCAGGGGATCTGTTGGATCTTCTTTTGCAGCTAATATGTCTAATATAACAGAGGTAAATGGATTGCCGCCTCATTATGTGTGTCCTAATTGTAAAAATAGCGAATTCATTTTAGATGGATCTGTTGGTTCAGGTGCTGATTTACCTGATAAAGAGTGCCCAAGTTGTGGTACGAATTATGTAAAAGATGGTCATGATATCCCATTTGAAACTTTTTTAGGATTTGAAGGGGATAAAGAGCCGGATATAGATTTAAACTTTTCAGGTGAAAACCAAGCAGATATTCATAGGTATACAGAAGTATTGTTTGGTAAAGGCCATACTTTCAAGGCTGGAACGATTGGAACAATTGCGGACAAGACTGCTTACGGATATGTAAAAAAATATTTAAGTGAAAAAAATCTGATGGTGCCACAGGCTGAAATAGAACGACTGGTATCAGGATGTACTGGCGTTAAAAGGACATCTGGACAACATCCGGGTGGTATAATGGTTGTGCCCAGTGACAATGAAATATATAATTTTTGCCCTGTGCAACACCCTGCTGATGACCCAAATTCAGATATTATTACTACTCATTTTGATTATCATTCCATAAGTGGTAGGCTCTTAAAGCTTGATATTCTTGGACATGATGATCCTACGATGCTTAAAATGCTTCAAGATTTAACGGGACTTAACCCACTAACCATTCCACTGTCGGACGATAAGGTCATAAGTTTATTTACCTCCCCACAAGCATTAGGGTTAACCGTTAAAGAACTGGGCTGTGAGGTAGGAAGCTACGGTGTGCCAGAATTTGGAACAAAGTTTGTTAAACAAATGCTTTTAGATACGAAGCCGAAATCTTTTTCGGACTTGGTAAGAATTTCAGGACTATCTCATGGTACTGACGTATGGATTAATAATGCACAATATTATATTAAAGAAGGATTTACAACTCTTAAAGATTGTATTTCTACAAGAGATGATATAATGGTTTATCTAATGCAGAAAAATCTTGAACCTAAGACTGCGTTTACTATCATGGAGAAAGTTCGGAAAGGTAAGGGACTTACAGAAGATGATGAGATGGTGATGAGAGAACATGACGTTCCAGATTGGTATATCGGGTCGTGTAAAAAGATAAAGTATATGTTTCCTAAAGGGCATGCAGTAGCATATGTAATGATGGCGGTAAGAATAGCATATTATAAGGTTTACTACCCAAAGGAATATTATGCTACTTTCTTTACTATAAGGGCAGATGATTTTGATGCTGATTTGATTGCAAAAGGTGAGAGTGCTATAAAATCAAAAATGGATGAGCTAACAGATATGGGTAAGGATATGGGCATGAAAGAAAAAGGACTTCTAACAGCACTAGAGCTATCTTATGAAATGTTTAAAAGAGGTATAAAGTTATTAAATGTTGACCTTTATAAGTCTGAGGCAGTTAAATTTACAATTGAAGATGATTCATTAAGACCTCCCCTAAGTGGACTTGAAGGTGTAGGAGAAAATGCTGCTAAAAGCATAGTTGCTATAAGAGATCAAGGTGAGTTCATCTCAAAGGAAGATTTGAGAACTCGTTGCAAAATTTCGAAAACAGTTGTTGAAGCATTGGCCAATCATGGATGCTTAAAAGGGCTGCCTGAGACAAATCAGCTGTCGTTTTTTTAGCGAAATGTAATTAACCCTTGAAATAGAATATTTTATATGATAGAATAATATATATTGGTTATGGCTGATAATTTTATTGTAAGAGAGAATTTTATTGTAAGAGAGTAGGCCCGCCTACTCTCTATTTATTGAAACGCAACTCATGGTTGCGTTTTAATTATAATATTATGATTAATTATGTTAATAATTGTAGAAAATATTAATAAAAGGAGGGTGTTAAAATGAAAAACAATACCTTGATACAAAAACTTAGAAAAATAACTGAGCCAATAGCAGAAAAAAATAATGTTGAATTATATCATATAGAGTATGTAAAAGAATCAGGAGAAAATTTTCTAAGAATTTATATAGATAGTGCTAATGGAATATCTTTAGAAGATTGTGAAAAAGTCAGCAGAGCCACAAGTGAAATATTAGATGTAGAAGACCCAATAACTGATAGTTACTGTTTAGAAGTCTCCTCTCCAGGAATTGAGAGAACTTTATATAATGATAATCATCTGGAAAAATACATTGGCCAGAATGTATTAGTTAATTTAAATAGTCTATATGAGGGCAAGAAAAAATTTGAGGGCAATTTATTAGGATTTTCTGATATGCAAATAGAAATTCAATATGAGGGGAATAATATATCTATTCCCAAAGAAAAGATTTCCATTGTGAATTTGAAACCAGTGCTGTAAGGAGGATGTTAAAATGAATCAAGAATTTATTGAAGCATTGAGAGAAATTGTAGATCAAAAGGGAATCAGTGAAGATTTACTTTTTCAAACTATTGAAGATGCATTAGTTGCAGCATATAAGAAAAATTATGCTACGCTGTCCAGCAATAGCCAAAATGTAAAAGTATCAATGAATAGAGAAACAGGCGAAATACATGTTTATGGTCAAAAAGTAGTTGTAGAAGAAGTGGTTGAAGAAGTTAATGAAATATCACTGGAAGAAGCTAAAGAATATAGCCCTAGATATCAAATTGATGATATTGTTGATATTGAAGTTACTCCAAGAAAATTCGGAAGAATAGCTGCACAATCTGCAAAACAAGTGGTTATTCAGAGAATTAAAGAAGCTGAAAGAAATATAATTTACAATGAATTTATTACAAAAGAATTTGATATTATTACAGGAAGTGTTATAAGAAAAGATAGAGGAAATGTATTTATAGATTTGGGTAAAATAGAAGCTGTGCTTGGGGCCAATGAGCAAATGCCCGGTGAGGAATATAATTTCAATGAAAAACTAAAACTATATATTGTTGAGGTTAAAAATACTACTAAAGGTGCTCAAATAGGAGTATCAAGAACTCATCCAGGTCTTGTAAAACGGTTATTTGAACTGGAGGTGCCAGAAGTTTTTGGTGGAATTGTTGAAATAAAAAGTATTTCAAGAGAAGCAGGTTCAAGAACTAAAATCGCAGTATATTCAAATGATGAAAACGTTGATGCTATGGGAGCTTGTGTTGGACCAAAGGGTATTAGAGTTCAAAATATAGTTAATGAATTAAGAAATGAAAAAATTGATATTATTAAATGGAGCAAAAAATCTGAAGAATATATTTCAAACGCCTTAAGTCCAGCAAAGGTATTGAATGTAGTAGTTGAAGAAGTTTCTAAATCTGCAAAGGTTATAGTGGAAGATAATCAATTATCACTGGCTATAGGAAAAGAAGGCCAAAATGTTAGGTTGGCAGCAAGACTTACAGGTTGGAAAATTGACATTAAAAGTAGAACTCAAGCACAATATCAGATGGAAACAAGCGAAACTATTGAAAATGAAGTAATCCAAACAATTACTGAAGAGTAGGTGATAGCTTTATGAAAGTTAAAAAAATACCTCAGCGCATGTGTACAGGTTGTATGGAAATGAAATGTAAAAAAGAGTTATTACGTATAGTTCGTAGTAAAGAAGGCGAAATTTCTATAGATTTAACTGGGAAAAAGCCAGGTAGAGGTGCATATATTTGTAAGAATATAGAATGCTTTGAAAAATCTTTTAAGACAAAAAGATTAGAGCGAAATTTAGGTGGAAAAATAAGTGAAGAAATTTATGGAACACTGAAGGAACAAATAAATCCTGAAGGTGAGGTATAGCATGAACAATAAATTTTTTCAGTTTTTGGGTTTGACCAAGAAAGCAGGTAAGCTTATTGAAGGTTACAATCAATGTGAAGAAGCACTATCACATAGGAGAGGAACTCTTATAATTTTGTCTGAAGAAAGCGCCACAAATACTAAAGATAAATTTAAAAGATTTAGTGTTAAAAATAATATACCCCTTATAGAAGGAGTATCCAATGAGGTTTTAGGAAATTGTCTAGGAAGAGCAGAAATTAATGTTTTGTGCGTAAGTGATAAAAGAATGAGCGATAAGCTACTTAGCTTATGGAATGAAAGTAATGAATAAATTAAATTTCGGGGGTGAATGATTTGGCAAAAGTCAGAATATATGAATTAGCAAAAGAGTTAGAGGTGTCAAGTAAAGAATTAATTAATGTACTATTCGAAGAGTTTAGTATAAAGGCCAAGAATCATATGAGTGTAATTGAGGAAGAAGATGCTGAGTTAATAAAAGAGCTTTATAATGACGAGAATTCAGGACTTAAAGATGAAAAAAATGAAACAGTAGAGCATTATGAAAATATAGCTAATGAAGATGCTAACAAAGTTATTATTAGAAAAAGAGGTAGAAAAGGTAGAGATGAACTTGGAAATGGTAACAATGGTGTTGAGGCAATAGATGACGAAGTTGTAGTAATTGAAGCTTCTATTACAGTTAAAGACTTAGCTGACACGCTAAAGAGACCTTATGTTGAAGTAATAAAACAACTTATTTTCATAGGCGTTATGGCTGGAATGAATCAAGAAATTGATTTTGCTACAGCAGAAAAAGTAATAGAAAAATATGGTGCACTTGCAGTACTCAAAGATGTAGAAGAAGGTAAAATCGCTGATGATGAAGAAGTAGAAGAAGTTGAAGCTGATTTAGCAACAGCTAAAAAACCAGCTGTTGTAACAGTTATGGGTCACGTTGATCACGGCAAGACATCATTGCTTGATTGTATTAGAAAAGCTAAGGTAACTGAAACAGAAGCAGGCGGAATTACACAACATATCGGTGCCTATACTGTTAATATTAATGGAGAAAAAATTACATTTTTAGATACACCTGGTCATGAAGCTTTTACAGCAATGAGAGCTAGAGGTGCACAAATAACAGACATCGTTATACTTGTTGTAGCTGCAGATGATGGTATTATGCCACAAACTAAAGAAGCTATAAATCACTGTAAGGCTGCTAAGGTACCAATGATAGTAGCTATAAACAAAATAGATAGACCGGGAGCTAATATTGATAAGGTTAAACAAGAATTAGCAGATAATGGCCTTGTATCAGAGGATTGGGGCGGAGACACAATTTGTGTTCCAGTATCAGCTCATACTAAAGAGGGTATAGATACACTACTTGAAATGGTATTAATTACAGCAGAAATGCTAGAACTTAAAGCAAATCCTAGTAGACGTGCAAAAGGAACTGTAATAGAAGCAAAACTTGACAAAGGTAGAGGCCCTCTTGCTACATTACTTGTACAAAATGGTACACTAAATACTGGAGATTCTATAATAGTTGGTTCAACTTACGGAAGAATAAGAGCAATGTTTGATGACAAAGGTAATAAAATAAAAACTGCAGGACCTTCCATACCAGTAGAGATACTTGGATTATCTGAAGTGCCAGCAGCTGGAGATAGATTTAATGTAGTTAAAGATGAAAAAACTGCAAGAAACATGGCTGAAACTAGAAAATCAAATTCAAGAGAAGAACATTTTCAATCAAGTAATAGAGTTTCTATGGAAAATCTATATAGTCAAATACAAGAAGGATCTGTTAAGGAACTTGGCGTTATTGTAAAAGCTGACGTTCAAGGATCTGTAGAGGCTGTACGACAATCCCTTGAAAAATTATCTACTGATAATGTTAAAGTAAGAGTTATACATTTTGGAGTTGGAGCTATAACAGAAACAGATGTTACACTTGCAGCTGCATCAAATGCTATAATTATAGGGTTTAATGTAAGACCGGATAATAATGCTATAATCATTGGAGAAAAAGAGGGAGTAGAGATTAAAACTTATAGAATAATCTATGATGCTCTTGATGATATAAAAGCTGCAATGGTTGGACTTCTTGATCCTGTATATAAAGAGGTTGTTTTAGGCAGAGTAGAAATAAGACAAATATATAAAGTTTCAAATGTAGGAACAATAGCTGGTTCTTATGTATTAACCGGTAAGATTACAAGAAGTAGTAGTGTACGTGTGCTTAGAAATGGAATAGTAATAACGGAATCAACCTTAGCTTCTTTAAAGAGATTTAAAGATGATGCAAAAGAGGTTGCTGCTGGATATGAGTGTGGATTAAGTGTAGAAAAATTCAATGACCTTAAAGAAGGCGACATTATTGAAGCATTCATAATGGAAGAAGTAAAACCAAAATTATAAGTATAAGGAGTAGTGGGTTGTATGGTTAATTATAGGAATGGTAGAATAAACGAAGAAATTAAAAAAGAAGTAAGCAATACAATTCAAAACAAAATAAAGGATCCAAGAAAAAGTGCTATGGTAAGTGTAACAAAAGTAGATACAACAAAAGACCTAACATATACAAAGGTTTATGTTAGTATATTTGGTAGCGAAGCTTCTAAAAAAGAAACAATTCAAGCACTTAAAAGTTCAACTGGACTTATGAGAAAAGAAATAGGGGCTCATGTTAAGCTAAGACATGTTCCTCAAGTTATCATAGAGGTAGATGAAACTATAGAACGTGCAATACATTTAGAGAGTATTTTTCATCAAATAAAGGCAAAAGAAAAAATTGATGAAGAAAACATAAGTGATGAAGATAGGAATGAAGAAGATATAAGTAACGAAGATAGCGATGAAAATTAATGATATTGCTCTTAGAATAAAGCTATTCAAAAAAATTGCTATAACTTTTCATACTTCACCAGATGGTGATTCCTTAGGTAGTGCGCTAGCTTTACTAATTGGACTTAGAAAACTGAAAAAGGAAGTCTATATAATTTCAAAAGAAATTATACCACAAACTTTTCAGTTTTTACCATGCTCAATTGAAATTAATGGTGAAACAATTGAGCCATTAGTGGATACAGAGTGTGTTATAGTGTTAGATTGTGGTGATTTCAAAAGAATTAATGCAAATTTATGTATGCAAAATAAGAATTTTGAATTAATTAATATGGATCACCATTTATCTAATGATTTATATGGAGATTTAAATTTTGTTGATACAAGTGCTTCTGCAGTTGGAGAAATTGTGTATGAAGTGCTTAGACTTCTTCATGTAGAAATAGACAAAGAAATAAGTACTTGCTTGTATACATCACTACTTACAGATACTGGCTCATTTAGACATTCCAGTACCACAGCAGTAACTCATAATATTGCAGGTGAACTTATTAATACCGGCATAGAATTTAGTAACATCCATAGAATGATTTTTGAAAACAAGAAATTTGAAAAAATAAAATTCTATGGAGAAGTTATTAATAGTATGACTTCAGAACTCAATGCTAAAGTGTGTATTATGTATATATCTAAAAACATGCTCCAAAAATATGAGACGGTTTGCGAAGATACATCAGATGTTATTACTTTTGGTGCTTCCATAGATACCGTTGAAGTTACTATTCTTATAAAAGATGCTGAAAATGGTGTTAAAGTGAGTTTAAGATCTAAATCACTAGTAGATGTTAGTAAAGTTGCCGAAAGTTTTAACGGTGGCGGACATATTAGAGCTTCAGGTTTTTTCACAGAAGGGGATTTTCATGATACTAAAGTGAAATTGCTGGAAATTATAGAAAAAGAGTTGATAAAATGAATGGTATATTAAATGTATTTAAACCTACAGGAATGACCTCTTTTGATGTAGTTCGCATAATAAAAAAAATCAGTCATATAAAAAAAGTAGGCCACGCTGGCACTCTAGACCCTGAGGCTAGCGGGGTTTTACCTGTTTGTATAGGAAAAGCAACAAAAGCTATTGACTATATAATGGGGGACTTTAAAATTTATGAAACTGAACTTAAGTTGGGCGTTATTACAGATACTTATGATAGAGAAGGTAAAATTCTACAAGAGTGTGAGGTTATTTGCAGTGAAGATGAAATTACAGGTGCAATTAATTCATTTATAGGAGAAATAAAACAAGTTCCGCCTATGTACTCAGCTTTAAAGGTTAATGGAAAAAAACTTTATGAGCTGGCAAGGGCTGGGATAGAAATAGAGAGAGAAGCAAGATCTATAACGATTTATGACATAGAAATTAGCTCTATTGAAATACCTTACGTAAAGTTTAGGGTTAAATGCTCTAAGGGTACATATATTAGAAGTCTATGTTATGATATTGGAGAACTATTAAAATGTGGTGGAATGATGTGGAATTTGCAAAGAACAGCTACAGGGCAATTTCACATTGAAGATGCTATAAATATTCAGGACTTAAATGAAGAAAATATAAATGGACATATTATGCCTATAGAAAGTATTTTTCAAAACAATACTAAAATCACCATAGAAGATAGGTTTGTTAAGTTCTTATTAAATGGTGTTGTAGTAAAAGATAAAGCTTTAGCGTCTAAGTTTGAAAGCGAAAAAATGTATAGTATCTATAATAATAACAATGACTTTATTGGCATTGCAGATAAAGGTAATGATGGTGTTAGGCTAATAAAATCATTTATATAGGAGTATATTTAAAATGGTAATTATAAAAGATAATTTTAAAACTAAACTTAAATATCCAACATACATTGCCCTGGGAAGTTTCGATGGACTACATTTAGGACATATGTATCTTGTAAATAAAGCGGTGGAATTATCAAAAGAGAATAATGCTAAAAGTATGATTTGTACCTTTAAAACTCATCCATTGTCTGTTATTAACAAAGAACTTTGTCCAAAGCTCATAATGGATAATGACACCAAAATAAAATTATTAGAGGAAACAGGTATTGATATTGTTAATTTAGTTAATTTTGATAAAGAATTTATGAAGATAACTCCAGAAGAGTTCATAAAAAACATGGTGAATTATTATAATGCAAAGGGAATAGTTGTTGGTTTTAATTATAGATTTGGGTATAAAAATTTAGGTGATGTAGAAATGCTCCGAAAATACAGTAGTATACTAGGCTATAAGCTATATGTTTGTGAAGCTATTAGTTATGACAATGAGGTTGTAAGTAGTTCAAATATACGCCATCTTATAGCTGAGGGGAATATCATTAAAGCAAATGAACTTTTAGGAAGACCCCATTCTATCACTGGTGAAGTAATTAAAGGGAAACAATTTGGCAGAACTATTGGATTTCCAACTGTAAATTTAAATTACAATATGCAATGTATCATTCCTAAGGGAGGGGTATACTATACAATAGCCCAGTATGATAATAATCTTTATAAGGCTATAACAAATATAGGGTATAATCCTACTGTAAAAGGTGGGAAACTATCCGTAGAAACCTGCATTTTGGACTTTGATAAACAAATCTATGGTGAAAAGGTTGAAATTCACTTTATAAATAGAATAAGAGATGAAGTTAAATTTGATACTATCGAGGAATTAAGGCAACAGCTTATAAAAGATAAAGAATATGCTATTAAGCAAAAAAAAGTAGAAAAATAGCATTAAGATGTAAAAATTAATTTACAATTTAATTTTAGTTTGTTATAATTGATTTGAACCTTATGCTAAGTTCACCGAATTGCTAACGGTGTACTTGGAATATGGGGATTATATTCGGAGGTGTTGTAAAATGCAAAAAGCTACAAAACAAGAAATAATGACTAAACATGCGAGACATGAAGGAGACACAGGTTCTCCAGAGGTGCAAATCGCACTACTTACTGAAAGAATTTTAGAGTTAACTGAACACTTAAAAATTCATAAAAAAGATCACCATTCAAGAAGAGGTCTATTAATGATGGTTGGACAAAGAAAAGGTATGTTAGGTTACTTAAAGAACCAGGATATTGAAAGATACCGTGCAATTCTTGTAGAACTTGGACTAAGAAAGTAATTAAGAGCGGCTTAGCCGCTCTATTATTTTAAGTATTAGTAAATAAATATAAATTTGATTAATAAAACATTTATATTAGCAAATAATATTAGTGTAAATTGAAGGGAGGCAAATATATGATTCATGTTATAGAAACTACTGTTGCAGGTAGGACTCTTAAAGTTGAATATGGTAAGGTTGGAATGCTTTCAAACTGTTCAATATTCATGAGCTATGGTGAAACAGTAGTTATGGTTAATGCAAATGCATCAGAAAAACCAAAGGAAGGTATTGATTTCTTTCCTCTAAGTGTAGAATATGAAGAAAGACTTTATGCCGTTGGTAAAATTCCTGGTGGTTTCATAAAAAGAGAAGCAAGACCATCAGAAAGAGCGATTTTAACAGCAAGAGGTATAGATAGACCACTTAGACCACTATTCCCTAAAGGCTATAAAAATGATGTGCAAATTGTATGTACTGTATTGTCAGTTGAACAAGATAATTCACCTGAGATACTTGCTATGAACGCAGCATCAATGGCATTATGCATATCTAGCATACCTTTTACAGATGCTGTTGCAACTGTATCAGTTGGCCTTGTTGAGGATAAGTTTGTATTGAGCCCTACTGTAGAAGAGAGAAGCGCTAGTTCTATGAATCTTACAGTTTGCGCAACAAAAGACAATGTAACAATGATAGAAGCAAGTGGAAATGAAATACCAGAAGATGTAATGATAAATGCAATTGATTTTGCTTTTGAAGCATGTAAAAAAATTGTAGCTTTCCAAGAAGAAGCTGTGGCTAAGTTTGGAAAAGAAAAAATCATTCCTCAAATAAGTAAAATAGATGAAACTCTCCAAAGTGAAGTTAGAGATTTCTCATTTGATATGTTTAAGACAGCAATGTATATAATGGATAAAGATGAGAGAAATACAATGGTAGATGAAATAAAACAAAAAATAAGCCTTGAATTTAGTGAAAAGTACCCAGATAAAAAATCAGATATAGGTGAAGTTGCATATGGTATCCAAAAAGAAATAGTTAGAAATATGATGCTAAATGAAGATAGAAGACCAGATGGAAGAGCCTTTGATCAAGTTAGACCAATAAGTTGCGAGGTAGGGGTACTTCCAAGAACTCATGGGACTGGTTTGTTTACAAGAGGACTCACTCAAGTAATGGGTGTTGCAACACTTGGAGCATTAAAAGAAGCTCAGATGTTAGACGGAATAGGTGACGAAGATACTAAAAGATATATGCATCATTATAATTTTCCAGCTTATAGCGTAGGAGAAGTTAAGCCAATGCGTGGACCTGGAAGGCGTGAAATTGGTCACGGAGCGTTAGCCGAAAAAGCAGTAGAACCACTTTTACCATCTATAGAAGAATTTCCATATGCTATTCGTGTAGTATCGGAAGTATTGAGTTCTAATGGTTCAACATCTCAAGCTAGTGTAAGTGCAAGTATTTTAGCACTACTTGATGCAGGGGTTCCAATTAAGAGACCGGCAGCTGGTATTGCAATGGGACTCATTACAAATGCTGACTTAACTAAAGAAAAAGTATTGACAGATATTCAAGGTATAGAAGATTTCTTTGGTGATATGGACTTTAAAGTTGCAGGAACCGTTAATGGTATTACTGCTATACAAGTTGATACAAAGCTTCATGGCTTATCTAAATATTGCATTAAAACTGCAATTATAGATGCAAAAAAAGCTAGGCTTCATATATTAGGAAAAATGAATGAATGTATAGACGCACCAAGGAGTGAATTGTCAAAATATGCTCCTAGAATGTATATATTAAATGTAGAACCTGACAAGATTAGAGACGTAATAGGAAAAGGCGGAGTAACTATAAAGAAAATTATAGCCGAAACCGGAGTTAAAATAGACACTAATGACGATGGTAAAATTGTAATTATGTCTAACGATGGAGATAGTGCAAATAGAGCAGTGAAAATTATTGAAGAGCTAACTAAATCTGTTAAAGTAGGAGAAATATATTTAGGAAAAGTAACAAAGATTGCTGCTTTTGGAGCATTTGTTGAAATACTTCCTAATAAAGAAGGATTAGTGCATATTTCTAAACTTGATTTTGCTAGAGTAAATAAAGTAGAAGATATTGTTTCCGTTGGTGATGAAATATTAGTAAAAGTAATGGAAATAGATAATCAAGGAAGAGTAAATCTTTCAAGAAGAGATGCTATTAAAGATAGTGAAACTGAAAAAAAAGATGCTGAATAATAGAAGGGCTTAGATGCCTTTTTATTTTTTTTAATAATATTACACTAATTTGCACATATTAAATATAAATTCTCATTAAGGAGAGGCGCATATGTACAATTTATTTAAGTTAAGTAATGGGTTAAGAGTTGTAGTTGAATCTATAGAATATGTAAATTCTGTAAGCGTAGGCCTATGGATAGAAAATGGTTCAAGAAATGAAAATGAAGTGAGCAGTGGAATATCACATTTTATTGAGCATATGCTTTTTAAAGGAACTCCTGGTAGGACTGCAAAACAAATTGCCGAAGCTATTGAAGACGTGGGCGGTCAAATAAATGCTTTTACAGGAAAAGAAGCCACATGTTATTACATAAAAGCCTTAGATACACATTTAGAATTATCACTGGATATTTTGTCAGATATGCTTTTTAATAGTAATTTCTCACAAGATGAAATGGAAAAAGAAAAAGGCGTAATTATCGAAGAAATAAATATGAGTGAAGATTCACCAGAGGATGTATTAATAGATCTGCATACAAAAGCAATTTGGAATAAGGATTCTATTTCCTTACCTATTTTGGGAACCATGGAAACTGTAAAATCTTTTAATAGAAAAACCATCTTAGATTACATTGATTCCTATTATATACCGGAAAATTCAGTTATATCAATTTCTGGTAAATTTGATATGAAAAATATAGAAAAGCTTCTAGAAAAATATTTTGGAAAATGGCATACTAAAAATAAAAAAATTACTAAATATAGTAGTCCTGAGCTTTTAAACCACCATTATTTTAGAAAAAAAGATATTGAACAACTTCACATAAGCCTCGGAATACCTGGAGTGGAAATTGGAAATGAGGACACATATACTCTAATACTACTAAGCAATATATTAGGAGGAGGAGCCTCCTCAATATTATTTCAAAAAATTCGTGAGGAACTAGGACTATGTTACTCAATTTATTCTTACATATCAGCCTTTAAAAACACTGGGATTGTAAGTATTTATGCGGGGCTAAATCCATTACAAGCGGAAGTTGCTATTGATGCAATAAAAGAAGAAGTTAGAAAATTTGCAAAATTAGGAATTGACAATGAAAGGTTACTAAAGGCCAAAGAGCAGTTAAAGGGTAGTTATATTCTAGGGCTTGAAAGTACCAGTAGTAGAATGTTTAGCAATGGGAAGTCTGTTATGTTTTTGAATAAAATCAATACACCTAAAGATGTACTTAGAAAAATAAATGAGATAGATATGGCAAGGGTAAATTCTGTTATGGAAAAGACTTTTAAAAAGGGTATAATAAATTCTGCATATGTAGGTAAAGAAAAAGAAATGCTTAATAAACTCTTTAAAGGAAATATTATTTCTATGGATAAGTAAATTTATTTACAATGATATAGAAATTATGCATAACTCCACAAGATATTCCATAGTATTTTAGGGGTATGAAAATAAATCAAAGGTATTTGTTATTTATTTTTATGTCCCTTCAGAGAATTGGTAAGGAGGGTGTATATATGGAAGATAATATAAAGATGTACAGTGAAATGGAAAGATATGAAATTATCAATATTAATGATGGTGATAAATATAGCAATTTAGGCAGCAATGATGTAGTTATTGATGAGAATGGTCTTTTGAAATTTTTAATTATTAACGAGGGCAGTTCTAAATTTAGTTTTTTTAAAACTAGCGATATAATTGAGGTACCTTGGGAATATGTAAAAAAAATAGGCTCGAGAACTATAATAATTGATGTTGATAATGAATTTTTAAAAAAATCTCATATTTAACGACATTTCTGTTTCGAGGAAGATGATTTAATTTGGGAGGACATAAATGAAAATATTAGTGCAAAAGTTTGGAGGCACATCTGTTTCGACGGAGGAAAAAAGAAAGCTTGTAGTGTGTAAAGTTTTAAACGCAAAGGCAGAAGGCTATTTTCCAGTGGTAGTAGTATCTGCCATGGGACGAAAAGGAGAGCCTTATGCTACAGATACTCTGTTATCACTTATAGATGATAAATTTAAAGTAGCAAATCCATTAGCAGTAGATTTGCTAATGAGTTGTGGGGAAACTATAAGCACTGTAATAATGTGTAATGAATTAAATAATAAAGGTATTGATGCTGTGCCCTTAACTGGAGGACAAGCAGGTATAATTACAGATTGTAATTATAACAATGCAGCAATACTTAATGTGGATACAAAACAAATATTAGGCATACTGCAAAAGGGAAAAATTCCTGTAGTAGCAGGATTTCAAGGTAAGGATGAAAATAACTATATTACAACTATAGGTAGAGGTGGAAGTGACGTTACTGCTGCAATACTCGGAGCGGCGCTTAATGCAGTAGAGACTCAAATATACACTGATGTAGATGGTATTATGACAGCAGATCCACGGATAGTTTCTGAAGCGACTTTAATAAAGAAAATAAGTTATGATGAAATTTTTCAATTTGCAGATCAAGGAGCCAAGGTGATACACCCACGAGCAGTGGAAATATCTAGAAAATATAATATACCACTCGTAATAAAGAACACTATGAACGATTGTGATGGAACAGTAATTAGTAATTTAGGAAATGAAGGCTATGAAAGTATAATTACAGGTATTACACATATGAATAATAGGGTTCAAATAAAGATATGCAAAAATTCAGACGCTAGCTATGATGATCTTTTTGATATCTTAGCTGAAAATCTTATAAGCATAGATCTTATAAATGTTTTTCCTAAAGAAAAAATATTCACTATTGATGAAAAAGACTTTATTAAATTTCAAAATTTAATAAAAGAGCTTAATATGATTTGTACTTTTGTGAAGAATTGTAGTAAAATTTCAATTATAGGTTCAAAAATGAGAGGTATACCAGGAGTTATGGCTAGAATACTTAAAGCGTTAACCAGGGAAAAGATTGAAGTGTTGCAAACAGCGGATTCGCATATGACTATATGGTGTCTTGTAGAAACAGAATATGTTGAAGGAGCAATTATAGCCTTGCACAGGGAATTTAAATTAGGATAATAAATGTATATAGTTTCTCTTAATGCACAAAATAAAGATGGATTAGGAGGAATGCAAATGCCAAAAGCTGAAAAAAATAAAGAAGATAAGAAAAGTGAAATTATTGTGGAAAATTTAAATCAACAGGTTGAAAATATCAAAGAACTTGGAGTAACGAATGTTCCGACTCAAAATGATAAAATTCAAATTTTGTCTATTATTGGTCAAATAGAAGGACATATGATGTTATCTCCTCAAACTAAAACTACTAAGTATGAACATGTTATTCCAGAGTTAATTGCTATGGAAAGGGATGAAAAAGTAAAAGGTATTCTTATAGTTCTAAATACTGTAGGAGGAGATGTGGAAGCTGGTCTTGCAATAGCTGAGATGATTAGAAGCGTTAGTAAACCAACTGTATCACTAGTAGTCGGTGGAGGCCATTCAATAGGTATCCCACTGGCAACAGCTGCTGCTTATTCATTTATTTCCCCCTCTGCAACTATGATAATTCATCCTATTAGAATGAATGGTTTAATAATAGGAGTATCTCAAACTTTTGAATATTTTAATAAAATGCAAGAACGAATAACTGAGTTTATTATTAGAACTTCCAAAATCGATAAGGAAACCGTAAATAGATTAATGCATCAAACCGATGAACTTTTAAATGATATGGGTACTATACTTATCGGAAAACAAGCAGTTGATAATGGATTAATAGATGAAGTTGGCGGAATTAGTGAAGCCTTATCAAAATTAAATGAAATGATAGATAAAGCTTAAAAATAGATATAAATAGGTTCTATGGGCCTATTTATATCTATTTTATTAATTTTTTACCATAATTAATAGGAATAATTGAGTTTTTTATGTATATAGTTTAAAATTCCTCTATAAATCTATATAAAGTTAAAGGAGATTTCTAAAATTTGTAGAAATATTAAGAATGGAGGTGATACTTTGGCTAGAAAAAAAACTAAAACTAAATCTAAAGTCGCGAGTAGTTCAGGTTCTGATAGTGAAATTTTTGGAATTATTTTAATAACAATAGGCATATTAATTTTATTTAGTATCTTCTCTACCATGTTTTCAAGTTCTGATTCTATATCAGGTACTATAGGAGATTTTATTAACCATTTACTTTTTGCAATACTCGGGGTGGGTGCATACTTTTCGCCGTTTTTGATAATATTTATTGGAATATGCTCCATTCTTAAGAAAGGTAAGATAAACTTCAGTAAGAAGTTTTATGGAATAATATTTTTTATAATAAATACATTGCTATTTATACAAATGCTATCTTTTAATAAGTATTATGCTGAAGGAGAGTTTTTGCAGGGAATAAATAAAATATACAATTCAGAGCAGGTGCTGCATGGTGGGATTATTAGTTATTCAATTGATGTACCGTTGCATACATTATTTGGTGCTGTGGGAAGTTTTATAATTTTTATTGGTATTTATGTTATATGTTTAACTTTAATATTAGAAATATCCTGGCATGACATCTATTTTAATCTAAAGGAGAAATTTATCACTGAAAAGACTAAAAAGATTAAGAAGAATAATGATAATAAGGAGTTATATATAGAGAATATTGATAAGCAAGAAGAAGTAATAGTACCAAATGAAGATAAAAATGACTTTATTAAAGGCGTTAACAATAAAATTAAAATATTTGATTTTTTAAAGTCAAATGAAATTGCGTCAGAAGTGGAAATTGTAAATAAAGAAGAACCTGTTAGTTTTATTAAACAGGGCGATGCAGGCGAATCTAAAGAGAAGCATGTAGATAATTCTATTAAACAAGAAGTAGAACAAGAAATTCAATTAAATAGTGCACATTCAAAATCAAATTATAAATATGATTTTCCAACTGTAGATTTATTAAATGAAAATACTACTTCTAAAATGAATAAAAATGATAAAAAAGAATTGCTTAGTAGTGCGAATAAACTACAAGAGACCTTAAGTAGCTTTGGAGTTGAAGCAAAAGTTATTCAAGTTACAAAGGGACCTTCAGTGACAAGATTTGAGCTTCAACCAAATGCTGGGGTTAAGGTTAGCAAAATTGTAAATTTAGCAGATGATATTGCATTGAATTTAGCTTCCTCTGGTGTAAGAATTGAAGCCCCTATACCTGGTAAGGCAGCGGTAGGAATTGAAGTGCCAAATAAAGAGTTAAGTGCAGTTTACCTAAGGGAGGTAATAGAGTCTAATGAATTTACAGCTACAAATAAAAATTTATCCTTTAGTCTAGGAAAAGATATAGGAGGTAATTGTGTTGTTTCAGATTTAACGAAAATGCCTCATTTGTTGGTAGCAGGAGCTACAGGATCTGGAAAGAGTGTTTGTATAAATTCATTAATAATAAGTTTACTTTATAAATATTCTCCAGAGGAGGTTAAGCTTTTATTAATTGACCCTAAAGTAGTTGAACTAAATATTTATAATGGAATACCCCATCTATTGATACCGGTTGTAACAGATCCTAAAAAATCTGCAGGCGCTTTAAATTGGGCTGTAAATGAAATGACAAGAAGGTACAAGCTTTTCGCTGAAAACAATGTGCGCAGTATTGAAGGATATAATGAATTAGTTAATAAAGGTATTGCAGAAAATAAATTACCTTGGATAGTAATTATAATTGATGAGCTTGCAGACCTTATGACGGTTTGTGCCAATGATGTAGAAGAATACATTGGAAGACTGGCACAAATGGCAAGAGCAGCTGGAATGCATTTAGTAATTGCAACGCAAAGACCATCAGTTGATGTTATTACAGGGGTTATAAAGGCAAATATACCTTCAAGAATATCCTTTGCAGTTTCAAGTCAAATAGATTCTAGAACAATTTTAGATTCCGCTGGTGCAGAGAAATTGCTAGGTAAAGGCGATATGCTTTTTTATCCCGTAGGAGAGGCTAAACCATTTAGAATTCAAGGAGCTTTTGTATCAGAAGAAGAAGTTGAGCGAGTGGTTAATTTTATAAAAAGTCAGAACGCAGAATTAAATTATGAAAAAGAAATAATAGATGAAATAGAAGGTAATTCAAATAATAAAGATGAGGCTGAGGATATTGATGAATTATTAAATGAAGCAATTAAAATAGTAGTTGAAAATGATCAAGCTTCCACTTCCTTATTGCAACGCAAGCTAAAAATAGGGTATAATAGAGCAGCAAGAATTATAGAGCAAATGGAGGAACGTGGAATTATTTCAGGTAGAAATGGAAGTAAACCTAGAGAGATATTATTAAGCCAGAGTGAATTAAAAGATTAATAATATAAATTTCTGTAAGAAAAATTGCAAATACCCTTGTTTAATTTGTAAATCACATTTACAATAATTTATGTATACAAATGTAGGAGAATAATAATTAATAACTATTATTTACTTATAAAACCAAACAAGGAAGATAACAGTTAATAAATGTTATCTAAACAGGTAGATAAACAAGGAGGATGACCCGTGGAAAAATTAAAAGTTGGAGTTATAAATTTAGGTTGCGATAAAAATAGAATTGATAGTGAGATTATAATAGGTAGTTTAAGTGAAAAATATGAAATTACCACTGATCCTAAACTTGCAAATATAATTTTAGTGAATACTTGTGGATTTATAGAATCTTCGAAACAAGAATCAATAGACACTATTTTAGAAATGTCAAAATACAAAGACAAATACAAGTGTACGGTTTTAATTGCAACGGGGTGCCTTACTCAGCGTTATGGAGCTGAACTGCTTGAACTTATGCCAGAGCTTGATATAATGCTTGGTGTCAACGATTATAATAAGTTACTCTGTAGTATAGAAGAGGTGCTTTCTAAAAATATTAAAGTACAACATACTAGTTATAGTGATGAAAATATTAATGAAGGTCAAAGAGTATTAACCACAGGAACTTATACAGCTTTTGTTAGAATATCAGAGGGCTGTGATAATGCTTGTGCATATTGTGCAATACCAAACATTAGAGGTAAATATAGAAGCAGAAAGATGGAAAACATAGTACAAGAGGTTAAGGACTTAAGCCAACATGGCTGCAAAGAAATTATTTTAGTAGCTCAAGATACTACTAGATATGGTATTGATTTGTACGGTGAAAAAACCTTGCACAAGTTGATAAGGGAAATTTCTGAAATAAGTGAAATTGAATGGATTAGAGTACTTTACTGTTATGCAGAAGAAATGACGGATGAAATTATAAATGAAATATCAATAAACCATAAAGTATGTAAATATGTAGATATACCAATTCAACATATAAGTGATGATATTCTTAAATCCATGAGAAGAAAAGGAAGAAAGAGTATTATAACAGAAAACATAAACAAGATGAGAAAAAATATTGCTGGAGTAAATCTTAGAACTACACTTATTGTTGGATTTCCAGGTGAAACAGAATCAGATTTTCAGCAGCTAAAACAATTTATTAAAGAAACTAAATTTGATAAATTAGGGGTATTTAAGTACTCAATGGAAGAGGGTACTGCCGCTGCAGAAATGGAAAATCAAATTTCAGAAGATATAAAAGTAAAACGTGAAGAAGAACTGATGTTAATACAACAAAGTATATCCAAAGAACTAAATAGTAAAAAGATAGGGAAAATATACAAGGTTTTAATAGAAGGAGTTAATGATAAATCACATTTTGGAAGAAATTATGAAATGGCACCAGAAGTTGATGGAACTATTTTCTTTGAATCTGATGTGATTTATAAAAAGGGAGAATTTGTTAATGTTAAGGTGACCAAAGCTTTAGAATACGATTTAATAGGAGTTGTGTGCTATGAATCTTGCGAATAAACTTACAATGATCCGAATTTTTCTAGTTCCTATATTTTTAATATTTATGGCATCTAAAGACATACCTTATGGGAGAGAAGTGGCTACCATTATTTTCATAATAGCTTCTCTTACAGACAAATTAGATGGCTATATAGCTAGGAGCAGAAACCAAATAACTAATTTTGGTAAATTTATGGATCCCCTAGCTGATAAACTCTTAGTAACTGCGGCACTTGTTTGCTTGGTAGAACTTCAAATTGTGCATAGTTGGGTAGCTATGATTATAATTGCTAGAGAATTTGCAGTTTCAGGACTTAGAACAATAGCGGCCTCAGAAGGAAAAGTAATTGCAGCTAGCTGGTGGGGTAAAATAAAAACTGTTATTCAAATAGTAGCTATAATTACAGCATTATTAAATTTGTCTTATGTAAATCCAATTTTAAATGTGTTAACTAATATATTTATGGCTGCTGCAGTGATTATTACAATAATATCAGGTGTTGATTATTTTGTTAAAAATAAAGGAGCAATTAGAATTGATAAGTGATTAATTTAGTATAGTTTGTTAATAATACAAATAATGAGGTTCTTATTATAATATTCCAATTGGAGGAAAAAGTGGTAACTTTTATTTTGTATGTTGACCATGCAAAACAAATAGTGTATACTTAGTATAGAACAAATGTTCGCAATGAAAAGGATGGTGAACCCTAAGGGGAAATATATGAATAATGAAAAATTAAAAGCACTAGAAGCAGCTATGGGTCAAATAGAGAAACAATTCGGTAAAGGTTCAATAATGAAACTGGGAGATAATAGTACTTTAAATGTAGATGCTATTTCTACTGGTTGTTTAGGACTAGATATAGGGCTAGGTATAGGTGGTGTGCCTAGAGGAAGAATGATTGAAATTTTTGGACCAGAATCTTCAGGTAAAACTACAGTTGCACTACATATAGTTGCAGAAGCACAGAAAGAAGGCGGCACAGCTGCATTTATTGATGTAGAGCATGCACTAGATCCTATTTATGCTAAATCACTAGGAATTAATATAGATGATTTAATAGTTTCACAACCAGACACCGGTGAGCAGGCTTTAGAGATTACAGAAGCCTTAGTTCGTTCAGGGGCTATAGATGTTATTGTTGTGGATTCAGTAGCGGCATTGGTGCCTAAAGCTGAAATTGAAGGGGAAATGGGAGACTCTCATATAGGACTGCAAGCAAGACTTATGTCACAAGCACTAAGAAAACTTGCTGGATCTATAAATAAATCAAAATGTGTTCTTGTGTTTATAAACCAATTACGAGAAAAAGTTGGAGTAATGTTTGGAAACCCAGAAGTAACTCCTGGCGGTAGAGCATTAAAATTTTATGCTTCTGTTAGAATAGATATCAGAAGAATAGATACAATTAAACAAGGTGATCAATTTATGGGTAATAGAACAAGAATAAAAATAGTTAAAAATAAAGTTGCCCCTCCATTTAAACAAGCTGAATTTGATATTATGTACGGTGAAGGTATGTCTCGCGAGGGTGATGTTTTAGATATAGGAGTTAAAGAAGAAATTGTACAAAAAAGTGGAGCATGGTTTGCCTATGGAGATATACGTCTTGGTCAAGGAAGAGAAAATGCAAAACAATACTTTAAAGATAATGCTATGGTAATGTTCGAAATAGAAAATAAAATCAGGGAAAAATATAATTTGCCATTAGCAAAAGCTCCAGTAATTGATAAAAAAGAAGCAAAACAAGCAAAAGAAATAAAGGAAGTAAAAGAAATATAAAAGCAAGTGGCTACTTGCTTTTTTCTTTAATTAATTGTTCAATGATTAAATTTTATATGCTATTGTAATTTAAATGGTATATTTTAAGTGTAACTGTGGAATATTATTACTATAATAATGTGTAGTATATGCTTTTTAAGGTGTAACATATTATGGGTTAGCATAATTATTGTATAATAGTAAAAGCAAAATAACTTATTTAAATGTTAAAATCTTGACATTAATTGAAAAGTAATATAAAATAAATACAAATACTGGTTTAGCATATTCAAATTGCTACCAATTGAATAAATATTACACCTTCTCTAGCTTTCATGTTTACTCTTAAATAGACTCGAAAATAAGCAAAGGAGGTGTTGATAATCGATGGATACTAATAGTCGAATGATCTTAATAGTTTGTGCTATTTTGGTTGTTGTTTTAGTAGGTATTTTTGTTGTAATTTATACTAGAAAAAATATATCTCAAGCAAATATTTCTATGGCAGAAAAAGAAGCTAAAAAAATTCTTGATGAAAGTTCAAAAGAAGCTGAAACAAAAAAGAAAGAAGCTATCTTAGAAGCCAAAGAAGAAGTTCACAGACTTAGAACCGATTTAGAAAAAGAATCAAGAGAAAGACGTAATGAAGTTCAAAGGTTAGAAAGAAGAAATATCCAAAGAGAAGAATCTTTAGATAAAAAAAGTGATGTGCTGGAGAGAAAAGAAGAAAATCTTAATAAAAAACAACAAGAAATTGAGATGTTAGAAGCAAGTGTTCAAGATTTATACACAAAACAAAGGGAAGAATTAGAAAGATTATCAGGTTTAACAGCCGATGAAGCAAAACAAGTTTTATTAGATGAAATTAAAAAAGAAATTAAACATGATGCTGCAATTATGATTAAAGAAATTGAAACTAAGGCAAAAGAAGAAGCCGATAAAAAAGCACGAGAAATCATTACTTATGCTATACAAAGATGCGCAGCTGATCATGTTGCAGAAACAACAGTTCATGTAGTTTCGCTTCCTAATGATGAGATGAAGGGAAGAATAATAGGTAGAGAGGGTAGAAATATTCGAACTCTAGAAACACTTACAGGCGTTGATCTAATAATAGATGATACACCTGAAGCAGTAATTCTTTCAGCATTTGATCCTATAAGGCGTGAAGTTGCTAGAATAGCACTTGAGAAGCTAATAGTGGATGGAAGAATTCATCCTGCTAGAATTGAAGAAATGGTAGAAAAAGCTAAAAAAGAGGTTGATAGTGATATAAGAGAAGAAGGAGAACAAGCAACTTTTGAAACAGGAGTGCATGGTCTTCATTCAGAAATTATTAGACTACTTGGAAGGCTTAAATACAGAACTAGTTATGGTCAAAATGTATTAAAGCATTCTATTGAAGTTTCATATTTAGCTGGGCTTATGGCCTCTGAACTGGGAATTGATCCAACGCTTGCTAAAAGGTGTGGACTACTTCATGATATAGGTAAAGCTGTAGACCATGAAGTTGAAGGACCACATGCACTTATAGGCGCAGAGATAGCAAAGAAACACCACGAATCAGCTATTGTAGTAAATGCTATTGCAGCGCATCACGGTGATGTTGAACTGCAGTCTCTTGAAGCAATATTAGTTCAAGCAGCGGATGCTATATCAGCTGCAAGACCAGGTGCAAGAAGAGAAACTTTGGAAGCTTATATTAAAAGGCTAGAAAAATTAGAAGAAATCGCAAATTCTTATGATGGCGTAGAAAAATCATATGCTATTCAAGCTGGAAGAGAAGTTCGAATTATGATTAAACCAGAAATAATTGATGATGCAGGAGCTGTTGAATTGGCAAGAAATCTAGTTAAAAGAATTGAAAATGAACTAGAATATCCAGGTCAAATTAAAGTAAATGTAATAAGAGAAACAAGGGCTATTGATTATGCTAAATAAACCAATATAATATTAAATCCTCTTAAAATTTAGAGAAATTCCAAAATTTAAGAGGATTTTTTTTATGTTTGTAGAATAATACAAATATAGCAATTAAATGTACTAATAGGAGGTTTATTATGGAAGTATTAAAAGTTTCAGCAAAATCTAGCCCAAATTCAGTAGCAGGAGCCTTAGCGGGAGTACTAAGAGAAAAAGGAGCAGCAGAACTTCAAGCAATAGGTGCTGGTGCAATTAATCAAGCAGTTAAGGCTATTGCTATAGCAAGAGGCTTTGTTGCACCTAGTGGTGTTGATTTGGTTTGTATACCTGCATTTACAGATGTAATAATAGAAGGCGAAGAAAGAACTGCAATTAAATTAATAGTTCAACCTAGATAATAGATATACAAAGGGCTTGTGGTACAGGCTCTTTATTTTTTTAGAAATTTGCACACTATTTAGAGTGAATTTGAACTATTTACATTACAAAAGAAAAATGCTATATTAGTAGTATATGAATTATATCCTTCATTTTGCTTGTAAATGAAGGTAATAATTCAATTATCTAATTTAAATCAAATTCATGCAAAAATATACAAAAATATATGCGTTGGGGGTAAAAAATGATATTATCTAAAAAAGCTAAACAAATATCACCATCTTTGACATTGGATATAACTGCAAAGGCAAAAAAAATGAAGGCTGAAGGAATAGATGTCATAGGTTTTGGTGCTGGTGAACCTGATTTTAATACACCAAGAAATATTCAAGACGCTGCTATAAAAGCAATTGGAGAAGGCAAGACTAAATATACAGCTACATCAGGTATTGTTGAGTTAAAACAGGCAATAATTCAAAAATTAAAGAATGATAATAAATTAACTTATATACCATCTCAAATTATAGTTTCAACTGGCGCAAAACAATGTTTAGCTAATGTTTTTCAAACTATATTAAATCCAGGAGATGAAGTGTTAATTGGGGTTCCATATTGGGTAAGTTATCCCGAACTTGTTAAATTAGCAGATGGAGAACCTGTTTATGTACAAACAGAAGAAATACACAAATTTAAATTAACAATTGAAAACCTAAATAGAGCAGTAACTTCTAAAACTAAAGCAATAGTATTAAATAGTCCGAATAATCCTACAGGCACAGTATATTCAAAGGAAGAACTAATGCAAATTGCTGATTTTGCAAAAATGAAGGACTTATTTATAATATCAGATGAAATTTATGAAAAATTACTATATGGAGATAATGCTCATATTAGTATAGCAAGTCTTTCAGAGGATGCTTATAATAGAACTATTGTAATCAATGGTGTTTCTAAGTCTTACGCCATGACAGGTTGGAGGATAGGGTATGCTGCTGCTAGCACAGAAATAATAGCATTAATGTCTAACATTCAGAGCCATACTACTTCTAATCCTAATTCAATTGCTCAGTATGCATCAGTTGAAGCAATAAATGGTAAGCAAGATGATGTTAGTATTATGGTTGAACAATTTAAGCTAAGGCGAGATTATATGGTAGAAAGAATTAATAGTATCAATAATTTGTCTTGCATCAAACCTGAAGGTGCTTTCTACGTTATGGTAAATTTATGCGAATTATTAAATAAATCAATAGATGGAAAAATTATAAAAGACTCACTCCAATTTTCAGACCTTTTGCTTCAAAATGAAAAAGTTGCGGTTATACCAGGTGTTGCATTTGGAGCAGATAATTTTATTAGATTGTCCTATGCTACTTCAATGGAAAATATAAAAAATGGACTTGATAGAATAGAAAGGTTTGTTGAGAATATTTAAAATTGATTTACATACTTTTTAATGATATTATAATAGTATGAGTTAATAGTAAACTGTTATATCTTAGCTCATGCTATTATTAAAGTATTGAGGTGAAGTAAATTGGTAACAAAAGAAGTTATGGTTAGTAATTCAAAAGGATTGCATGCAAGACCAGCTACATTATTAGTAAGAAAAGCCGCTTCTTTCAAATCAGATATAGGTTTAGAATATATGGGTAAAAAAGCTAATATTAAAAGTTTGATAGGTATTTTATCTCTAGGAGTTGGTCCTAACAGCATTGTAAACGTTATAGCCAATGGTGATGATGAAAAATTAGCCTTAGAAGAAATAATAAACCTAATTAAATCATTAGAAGAGTAATTTACTAAAAAAATAACAAGCAAAGATGCCTTGTAGTCTATATACTTTAAAAAGCTGCTAACTTATTGTTTGCAGCTTTTTAAAATCTATAGAAATAAGGGGAATATTAAGGGAGAATATATATGATAAATAAGCTTACAGAATTCAATTACAATTCAGAAGTAAATTTAGATAGTAAACACTTTATATGGTATTTTCTAGAGATTAAATCCAGGAAAAGTACTTATACTTCTAAAAGCTATGAACGAGATATAAAAGATTTTTTTTGTGTTAATTCTATTTCTGATATTACTATAGAAGACATTAAAAAGGTATCTATATTACATACACAAAATTATATAATGAAATTAATGGATAAAAATATGTCTTCTGCTACTATAAATAGAAAAATATCATCATTAAGTGCTCTGTATAAATGGTTATTAAAATACCAGGATAATTCTACAGATATTCATATAATTAAATATAATCCTTTTGGAAATCTAAAAGAAGAAAAACCAGTTATAAATAACAAGGAAACTGAGTTTTTAACAAAAGACGAGTGTAGTGTTTTATTAAATAGTATAGATACAACTACTATATTAGGGCATAGAAATAAAACTATATTAGTACTTGCATTAACCACTGCACTAAGAAAATCTGAGATTATAAATATTAAAATAAAACATATTGTAACTTATACTGGTTATGATGTAGTTAAGGTAAGGAGAAAGGGTGGTAAGGAGGATATAGTAAAACTTCAAAAAAACGTTCTTGCTATGATTAATGAGTATATTCTGCTTACTAAAAGAAATAAATTATCTAGTGGTGAGGAGTATTTATTTATTGGTCACTCAACTAATGGAAAAAATAAAGAAAAATTAGATGCAAGCACATTAAATTACATGATAAAAAAAGTATGCAAAAATGCAGGAATAGAAAAAAACCTGCAAGTTCACTCTACAAGGCACACAGCTATTACGCTGGCAATTTTAGCCGGTGCTACCGTAGAAAAAGTTCGGGATTTTGCGGCACATAAAAATTTAGCTACTACTAATAGGTATATTCACTCTGTAGATAAGTTGAAAAACAATGCTGGAGATCTAATTGATGTATTTTAAACATAGTAGTAGATTTTAAAATTTAAATAAATCTTTAGCATCTTAATTCTCTAAAAAATAAAACCTAAGAAGGTTATTTTTTTAGGGAATTTTATTTTTTTTATTATTATAAAAAAAATAAATCAAAAGAGTTTCAACTTGCAAGAATATATTTACAAATTTTGTAAAATGTATTTACATAAACATGTAATGATGCTATTATATGTAATATATTACCAATTAGTTAGAGGTTGTTTTAATTATTTTAATTATAAGGAGATGTAATAGGTGAAAAAAGATAAAATAATACGACTAACAGCAATTACTATTTTAGTAACAGTCCTAATTATATTTTTTCCTTCAATAAGTAGAAAAGGTAAGGCAATGGTAAATGGAGATAATTATAATACTGGTGAGAAAAATAATATGGTAGCTGCTAATTATAAAGGGAAGTGGGGGTTTATTGATAAGGTTGGTCAGTGGGTTATTAAGCCAAAGTTTAGTGCAGTAGGAAAATTTTCAGAAGGATTAGCTTCTGCTGAATATGAAAACAAGTATGGGTATATAGACATAAAGGGGGAATGGTCTATAAAACCAAAGTTTGATAGTGCATATAATTTTTCAGAAGGATTAGCATTAGCAAGTCAAAATGGTAAATATGGTTATATAGATAAAAAAGGGGATATGGTTATAGAGCCTAAATTTAGTGAAACTTCACTTGGAAATTTTAAAGAAGGGGCTGCAGTAGTCTGTATTGATGGAAAATGGGGATGCATAGATAAAAGTGGTACATTTATAATTGAACCTGTATTTGATGATATCGGGAATTATTCTAGAAACTTCCAAATTGTGGAATTTTCCGAAGGGCTAATACCTGCTTGTTATAACTATAAATGGGGGTATTTAGATAAAAAAGGGAAGTTTATTATCGAACCACAGTTTGATGATGCGGAGGACTTTGTTGATGGGCTCGCTTTTGTAAAAGTAAAGAATAAATGGGGTCTTCTTGATAAAAATGGTATTTTTTTAGTACAACCTAAGTTTGAGGATGTATCAGATTTTTCAGATGGCTTAGCTGCAGTGAAAATTGAAAATAAGTGGGGAGTAATAAATAAAAAGGGTGAGTTTATAGTAGAATCTAAATTTGATGATAACCCTTATTCTACATTAAAGTACTCTGAAGGTTTAGTAGCAATAGAAAAAAATGATAAATGGGGTTATATGGACAGTAAGTTGCATTGGACCATTAATCCTACCTTTGAATCAGCTTCAGACTTTTCAGAAGGTGTAGCAGCGGTTAAAATGGATGATAAGTGGGGGTTCATAGATAAACAAGGCAAATTTGTCATAAAGCCTAAGTTTGAAAATGTATTTGATTTTTAATAATCAATTAAATAATAAGTGAATTATATATATTTGAAGTTTAATTTATATTGGTGTATAGTGATAAAAGGATTAAGAAAGTTATTTATGCTTTCTTAATCTTTTATTGCTTTTTAACGTCAATTATGTGATTAATATAGAAGAATAGCGTGGTAGAAGTAGTAGTAATGTACGTATAGTTTTTTATAATTATAAATAGGAACAGGAGGAAAACATGAAAATCGGATATGCATGTATACCGCTTACAATAGATGCAAGAACAAACAGAAGATTAACTATAAAAGATTTTTCGGAAAAGAAGCTTTTAGAGGTGTTAGAGCAAAATCTAATAGATTTGAGAGGAATATTAGAGAATAATGAGAAGTATAACATAAAGTTATTTAGAATAAGCTCGGATATAGTTCCACTAGGAAGCCATAGTATTAATGAAATTCCTTGGCATAAATATTTTCAAAATGAGTTAAATGAAATAGGGGAATATATAAAAAAATGTGGCATGAGGGTTTCTATGCATCCAGGTCAGTATACAGTTCTTAATGCAGAAAAAGAAGACATTGTAGAAAAAGCAATTAAAGATTTGGAATATCATGCTAGATTTCTTGATGCCTTAGGGGTAGACGGAGAGAATAAGATAATACTTCATATTGGCGGTGGTTATGGAGATAAGGCTTCCGCTATGAATAGGTTTATAGAAAATTTTAAAAGGTTATCACCATCAGTAAAGAATAGACTTGTAATTGAAAATGATGATAGAACATTCAATATTGTTGATTTACTTTTCGTAAGTGGTGAAATTAATATACCAGTGATATTTGATAACCTTCACCATGAGTGTAACCATGAAATAGATATGCCTATAAAAGAAATAATGAATAAGGTAGCTAAAACATGGAAAGAAGAAGATGGAAATCCCAAAGTCCATTATAGTCAACAAGATTTACATAAACATGTAGGGGCTCATTCAAATACTATAGTAGTTAAAAACTTTTTAGAATACTATGAACAAGTTAAAGAGTTTAATATTGATATTATGCTAGAAGTAAAAGATAAGGATGTTTCAGCTATAAAATGCAATCTTATAGTTAGTAATATGAATAAGAAATTAAAGCATGGAATTACAGAAAATCAATGGGCAAAATATAAATATCTGCTAATGGAAAGAAATTATAAATATTATAAAGAGTGCAGCCGCCTTGTAAAAGAAAATTGCAGTATTCAGGAATTCTATGAGTACACAGATGATGTAATGAATTTCGAGGTAGAGGATGGAAGTTTTATAAACACTTGCGAACATGTTTGGGGATATGTAAAAAATAGTGCTTCTGATAAAGAACAAATGCATTTTAAAAAAATTCTAATGGATTTGGAACATAAAGAAAAGGTTAAGATTTATTTGAAAAAATTATGTGATAAGTATAATGCTGAATATATGCTGAATTCATATTATTTTTACTATTAATCTTTCTAGAGATTTAAAAATGGTTGTTTTCAATTGATTAAAAATCATTTGAAGACAACCATTTTTGCTGTTGAATTTCTAAATAAAGTATAGGTAGATTATAGTTGTAAAATTATATAGAAATACATATTATATGTAAATTGATTTTAAAATGTAAAGTAATTAAAATTTATTTTTTTGAAATAAAAGGGAATTACATGTATTTATAGAATATAAATATGTAAAGTTACTTTTTAGGGGGCATTAAAATGGTTCATGCGGATAATCTAACCCTTCTTTTTATATAGTATAAGAAGAGGGGAGATATTAAAAAAATGAATAAAACAATTAGTAAAATAGATAGGAAACTATTAAGAAATATAAATCAAATGGCGTTACCCTTAGTTTTAAATTCAGTTACTGGTATGCTTATAGGATTAATTGATCAAGCAATGGTGGGCAGAATATCATCAATTGCTTTCGGAGCAGTTGGTTTAATTGGTTCTACATTTAATAGCATTGCAGGAATGCTAGGTATGATTGCAGTAGCATTTAATATATTAGGCGCTAAGAATAAAGGAGAAGGCAGTGAAGAAAATTTTAGATGTAAATTTATTATTGGAATATGTTTAAGCTTATTTATTGGCATCATATTTTCTTTAATGGTTTTATTTTTTAGCTTACCGGTACTTAAATTTGTATTTGGACTTAAAGGAGAAATTTTAAAGGAGGCAATGAACTATGGTAAATTATTTAGCCTTACAGTAGGACTAAATATGCTTTTATTTATGTTCTCATCTTACTTTAAGATTATAAATAAAACTAAATATTTATTTTACGGTAGTACAACTGCAACAATAAGCAATGTAGTTTTAAATTATATTTTAATATTTGGCAAGCTTGGGTTTAAACCTATGGGTGTAAAGGGAGCCGGTATTGCCTCGGTTTTAGCTTTAACAATAAATCTTTGTATTTATATAATTGTAATAAGAAAAAACTTAACGCTGAAATTCACTAGTGAAATTTGTAAAAAAAGAATAATACAGAACATAAAAACTTTGATTAAAGTATCCCTTCCACTTATGGGACAAGAAGTTTTCGAATCTACTTTAATAGTAGTATGTATTAATGCTATATTAACCCGTATTGGAGTTTTAGAGCTTTCAGTTTATACTTTACTATTTAGTTTAGTAAGCATTATACTAATGCCTATGTATTCTTACGCACAAACATCACTAACTATGGTGAGTGAATATCTAGGTAAAAGAGATTTAGAGAAAACAAAATCAATACCAAAACTTTGTTTGGGTCTTTCTTTGATGTTTTGTATAGCTATTGCTGTTATTTTTTTGTTTTCTAAAAACCATATGATTAGGATTATAACTGTTGATGTTAGATTAGTAGAGGCCTGTGGCATATATTTTGTTTATGCGATTTTATCAAATATTTTTGATGTACCTAATAACATTTATAAGTATAGTCTTCAAGGAATGGGAGATGGCGCATGGGTGTTTTTAAACTCCTCCACAATCAATATAATTGGTATAGTTTTAATATTTGTATTTAGCATAGTATTAAAACTTGAATTATATGGTGTTTATTTAGGGGTATTTATAAATTTATTTATCTTATCATTGTTCAATTATGTTAGATATAATACCATATTAAAAAAATCAAGAAAAAATTAATTTAATGAATATAGGAAATAGGATAAAGAAAGCTTGGAAAATCTTTATTCTATTTCTATTTAAAATAATTTGCCATATTAAAAGTTACTATTTATCTATTTGTAACATTATACAAGGAGGAGTTATAAATGTCATGCAATATTGAAGTAATTAAAAAAAATCAACATAAAACAAGTGAATGGTCTGGTGGTACAACAACTCAGCTTTATATTTATCCAGAAAATTCACAATATGATCAACGTAATTTTAAATGGAGGCTGAGTTCTGCAAAGGTCCAAGTAGAATCCTCTACATTTACTTCTTTACAAGGTATATCTAGGCTCATTATGGTTCTTGAGGGAGAACTACATCTTAAGCATAAAGATCATCACAATGCTACGTTAAAAGCATTACAGCAGGATAGCTTTAGTGGGGATTGGATAACAACAAGTTTTGGCAGAGTTACAGATTTTAATTTAATGTTGGCACAAGGTTACAAGGGGAAACTAGAAGCAATTTCTTTTAAAAGTGGAGATTTTAAAGATATGTTGTTATGCAATAATGTTAATGATGCGCAAAAGTGTTCTAAAATCACAGAAGCGTTCTATATAGTGAAAGGTGATGTAGAAATAAATATAGGAGCAAATGAAAAAATAGGTCTCAATAAAGGTGACTTAGCACTTGTAACTAGAACAGCGAAAGAAATTCCTTCAGAGTTTAAAATTCATAATAAAAGTCCAGAACAAGCTAATATTATAAAAGCTTCCATATTTTATTGTGAATAATTTGAAAAATAATAATTATAGAAATTGTAGGTGCTAAATTGAAAAAAAATAATTATCCATTTTTAGAATTAATTAAATATATAGTATATTTGCTAGTGGCAATTTCGGTTGTTATGACTGGAGAATATTCTATGAATATTATTACTAAATTCATTATTTGTATTATGTTATATATATTGAATACTCAGATAAGAATGTATTTTTTATATGCAAAAAAATATGCAGTAATAATTTCTCTTTTTATAGATTTAGTATTGATTTCTGTAATCTATTATAGTTTTGGTGGTTTTGTTTTTATATATTATTTCATTTCAGTTTTAGATGCTGCGTTGATGTTGCCTAAAGCATATGCATATGTAGTTATTTCAGTTTTGTATGCAGCAGTAATATTTCAAAGCGGTAAACCAATTTATGGTAAGATGCAGAATTATACCTTAATTAATGTGATTTTTAACACGGTGATTGTAGTTATATTTGGAGCCTTGGGAAGATATATTGAAGAAGAAAGAGAGAGAAAAAGTGAAGCGCAGGATTTATATGATAAGCTAAGAATATCGGAGGAAAATCTAAAAGATACCTTTGAGAAATTACAGCAGTATTCAAATACTGTAGAAGAGTTAACTATTTTAAGGGAGAGAAATAGAATATCTAGAGAAATCCATGATTCTGTTGGACATACTTTATCTACACTACTTATTCAGCTTCAAGCAATTCCTTATGTAATGAAAAATGACCAAAATGAAGGTGGAAAAATGGTAGATAATTTAGTACATTTCACTAAAAATGGCATAGAAAATGTTAGAAGGGCGGTAAAGGAGCTTAAACCAACGGATTTTGATAGTTATCAAGGTATTTTTGCCCTTCAGGAACTTACTTCAAATTTTGAAAAACTTAGTGGAGTTGTGGTAAGGTTCATTGTTTCTAGTGAAAAATGGGCATTGAGTGGAGATCAGAGCTTCACCTTATATAGAATAATTCAGGAGTCGCTTAATAACTCACTTAAGCATGGTAATGCATCTAGCGTTACTATATCACTTCAATTTTTAGAAGATAAGTTGTATTTACATATAAAGGATGATGGAAAAGGCTGTCTAAAGATTAAAAAAGGCTTTGGGTTAAATGGTATTGAGCAGAGAGTGAAAAGTCTTGGGGGAGAAGTGGATGTTCATGCTGAAAAAGGCTTTGAAATCAATATATCCATACCCAAAATTGAAAGTTTAATAAAATAATGGGGGGGAGTCCTTTGGAAAAAATTAATATAGCAATTGCAGATGATGAAGTGCTTATAAGAGAAGGATTAAATATTATATTAAGTGCTAATCCAGAAATAAATGTGGTAGGGATATGTGGTAACGGAGAAGAGGCACTAAAATTATGTAGAAGTGAAAAAATAGATGTAGTACTTATGGATATAAGAATGCCTTTCTGTGATGGAGTTATGGGAACCAAGCTTATAAAAAGTGAATATAAGGATATAAAAATTCTAATATTAACTACATTTAAAGATGATGAGTATATATATGATGCTATGAAGTATGGTGCAAGTGGCTATCTTTTAAAAGATACATCCTATGATATAATTATAGATGGTATTAAAAGTGTATATAGAGGCAATGTGGTTATGCACCCTGAGGTAGCAGCCAAAATGATAAACAATACCCAGTCTAGTTCTAAAAAAGATTTAAGTAATATTATGGAAAAATACAATTTAACTCCAAGACAAATAGAATTTATAATTGGAATTGGAACAGGGCTTACAAACAAAGAAATTGCCAAAAGTCTTTTTGTTACAGAGGGAACAGTAAAAAATCATATTACTGAAATACTCTCAAAGCTAGAGTTAAGAGACAGAACTCAAATAGCAATTTTTGCACTTAAAAATTCACTAGTGGATTTTTAAGGATATTGCCTCTTCCAAGATAATGATTTAATTTTATAACCATTACTTAAGAACATGACTTAAGTAATGGTTATTTTTTTATAGTCATTACTTAACTCAATGGATATAGATACTGGAAATTTATATAATATAAATATAAACAAATCATGTAAAGGGGTGTTGGAGATGTCAATAATTGAAATAAATAATGTTATAAAAAGATATGAGGACAAATTAGCTGTTGATAGTATAAATCTCAATATAGAAAAAGGAGAATTATTTGGACTGGTTGGACCTAATGGAGCTGGGAAATCTACTCTCATATCAATGATTTGCGGATTATTAAAGGCTGATGGAGGAGACATAAAGATTTTTGATAATTGCATAAATAAAAAGCCCGTACAAGCTAAAAGGCACATAGGATTTATCCCTCAGGAAGTGGCACTATATGAAAATTTAAATGCATATGACAATCTTGTTTTCTGGGGTAGCATGTATGGACTAAGGGGAAGTATACTAAAAAATAGGATTAAAGAAATCCTTGAAGCTACAGGACTTACTGAAAGATCAAGGGACAAAGTAAAAAAATATTCAGGTGGTATGAAAAGACGTCTTAATATTGCAGCGGCAGTAATGCATCATCCAGACATTATAATTATGGATGAACCAACAGTGGGAATTGACCCTCAATCAAGAAATCATATATTGGAGTTTACTAAAAACTTAAATCGTGAATATGGGACAACTGTTATATATACAAGTCATTATATGGAGGAAGTTGAGAGTCTATGTAACAGGATTGCAATATTAGACGAAGGCAAAGTAGTTGCTAGCGGTACTAAAGATGAAATAAAGAGAATGGTAACAAATGAAGAAAAGTTAGAACTTATTGTAGAAAATTTCAAGGAAGAAATCATATTAAAATTGAAGACGGTAGAAGGGGTTAAGAGAATAAATTATATTGAGCCGTTGCTAACTTTGACTGTTGAAAATTCGCAGAGGAATCTTCAAGACATTATTATGGTTCTTATGGCTTTTGCAGTAAGAATAAACAATATAAGTGTCAATTCACCAAACTTAGAAAGTGTATTTTTAAGTTTAACTGGAAAGAGCCTAAGAGATTAAAAAATGTGGAGGTGGAAAAATTGAAAACATTTAGGATATTTATAAAAGACATTAAGGTGTTTTTAGGAAATATAAAATTTTATATACTTATATATTTGATTATGCCTCTTTTACTAGGATCTCTTTATGGAATGCTTTATGAAAAACAACTTAACCCAGATAGGCATATTCCTACAGTAAATGTAGCATTGATAGACATGGACAAAAGCACGTATACAGCGACTTTGAAGGATATTTATAAATCAGATAATATGAAGCAGTATATAGACCTTAGTGAGACATCTGATATAGATGAAGTAAAAGCTAATCTTCAAAAAGGAAAGATTAAAACAGCCATAGTGATACCAAAGGGATTTTCGCAAAAGGTTCAAAAGGGTGAAGCTATTAATGTAAAAGTTTTAAAAGCGCCATCCTCTGGTGTTGAATCACAGATTGTTTTTGATATAGTAAATTCTTATGCTCAGGAACTTAATAATAATATAAATATATTTTCTGTAGTAGAGGGGAGTGTTAAGGAGAAATCTTCTATAGAAATGTTAAAAAAAGCAGTTATAAATAAGACAATCAGCTTAAATAGTGAAAATTTTATAAATACAGTTAATATAACTAAAGATAAAAAGCTTAGTGGAAAACAAATTTTTACAATCTCAATGCTAGCATTTATTAGTCTTTATATATCAGTAATAGGAGCACAAAATATGGTGAGAGAAAAAGAAGAAGGCACATTTGCAAGATTAAAATCTACTTCTTTAAGTATGAAAAGTTTGTACCTTGCTAAAATATGTTTTGTGTTTTTTATAACTCTAGTGGATATTATATTATACATTGGCGTTTCCAAAATAATTGGAATAAACCTTGGAGAGAGTTATATTAAGCTGATTTTAATTGGTATTTTACACGCCTTTACTATAACAGGTATTAGCGCTTTTATAATGAATTTATATAAAAATCAGCAAAATTTAAATGCAAGCTTTACAGCAGTAATTATGATATTTGCTTTGCTTGGTGGAAGTTTCTATCCCCTTCAAAATGCTGCCGAAATCATGAGGAAAATTGCTAAATTCACCCCGAATTATTGGATTCAGGATAGCTATAATAAAGTAATGCTTGGAGGAAGTATAAAAGATTTAATAGTAAATATTATAGTGCTTTTAGGTATTGGAATTTTTGGAATAGTTTTTGGTGCATATTTTATGAGAAAAAAACAAGGTAATAATCTAGTTAAAAAATTAAATAAGGGCCAAGAGGTTCAACTATAGTAAAAAAAATATTGATATGATTAAGGAGGCGGCAGGCATGCAAGTTATTCATATGGCATTTTTACATTTGAAAAGAATGTTAAAACAGAAAACACCCATATTTTCAATGATTTTAATCCCCGTTTTAGTAGTGGGTACAATTGCATATTTTACAAGAGATTCTAAGGGTTCATATTATGGGACTGTTGACATTTCAATAGTTAATAGTGATAAGGGAAGCTTAGGCAAGAAACTTATAGAAGAATTAAAAATAGATAAAAATTTCAAAATCAAAGAATTAGGGCTTGGAGAGGCTGAAATAAAAATAAAACAAAATAAGGCAGGAGTAGCTCTAGTTATACCTGAAAACTTTACGGAAAATTTAGAAAATGGTAACTTGAAAAAATTAGATGTATTGAAATTGTCAGATAGTAATATGGATATTACCATCTCCAAAAAGGTAAATAATTTTGTAGCTCAAAGGCTTCTTTCAAATAAAGTCATATCCACTATAAAACAGAATGATATTGTAGTAAATACAGGGTATGCAGAAATTACAAAAAAAGTAGATGCTTCATTAAGTAATAATCCAGTAAAAGTTCAACTAGAAGAGATTAAAAAGGATGGAACACGTACCTTATCAGGTTCATTATCTACCAGCCTTATAATTAATTTTCTTATGTTCTCAATGATATATATTGTCAGTGAAATGGTGGAACTTAGAAATAACAAAACCCTAAGAAGAAGTATATCAACACCTAATAAAAGTACTAGTATAATAGGCTCTGTGATTTTATCTATGCTATTTTTATGTTGGATTCAAATAGGACTTATGATAATAGTGACAAAATATATTTTTCATATATATTGGGGAAAATCAATGCTAGCAGTGTTTTTGATATTTACTATTTTTATAGTGCTTGTTTTGAGTCTTGGATTATTAATATCAAGGTATGCTAAAAACCAATCTGAGGCTGCGGGTATTGTTAATTTAATAGTAGTCCCAACATGTATTATTAGTGGAACCTTTTTACCATTGGAATTTCTTCCAGCAGTATTTAAAAAAATAGCTTATTTTACTCCACAAAATTGGGCATTATCTGCACTTGATGATGTGGCATTAAAAAATAGCGGTGTCATAGATATTCTTCCAAAGTTAGCAGTTTTAATTTTGTTTGCACTTGTGTTTTTCATAGCAGGATCAAGAGCATTAAAGGAAATGGTTGAAGTATAATCAATAGCTCCCACTATTTTTAGTGGGAGTATTATTATTTGTTTAAAATATTTGATAAATAATTGTAAATAAAGTATTATACATATATCCATATATATAGGGGGACAAACATGAAGAAATCGAATTGGCGTTTAAAACTTTCTGTATTATTGATACTTTCATCAGCATTATTATATTGTTTTCACTATTTTGCTTTTAGAGATGCACATCATATATTCTTATATCTTGTAGGTGATTTAGCTTTTATACCTATTGAGGTTTTATTTGTATCATTAGTTATAGATGGAGTTATTAAAATAAGAGAGAGAGAAGCCCTAATAGAAAAACTCAATTTAATAATAGGTGTATATTTTAATGAAGTAGGAACTACTATTTTGAAATACTGCACATCCATTGATCCAAAGGTTAATGAAATAGCAAATTCCCTTATAGTTGAGCCAAGTTGGGAAGAAAGAAATTTTAAAAAAGCATTAGAAAAGTGCAAAAATTATAATTATGAAATTGAATTTTGTAAAGTTGATTTAGAAAAAATGAATGAATTTCTATTAAGTAAAAAAGGATTTTTATTGAGATTATTAGAAAATCCGAATTTATTGGAACATGAAACCTTTACTCATTTGTTAACGGCAGTTTTTCATTTAGAAGATGAGTTATCTTCAAGGGATTTATCAAAACTAAGAGATGATGAAAAAGAACATTTAGAAATTGATATAAAAAGAGTATATGGAGCAAGCGTAAGCCAATGGGTTCTGTATATGAAGCATTTGAAAAATACTTTTCCATATTTATTTGTTACGGCAATGACTAATAATCCGTTTGATACGAGAACTAAAGAGGAGATTGAAAAAAATATTAAGGATACATATTATAAAAAATAAACTTTTGATAAAAAATATACTTTCGCTTTCTTAGATGTATTTTAAGAAAGCGAAAGTTTTTTATTGCCACAAAATAATAAATTTAAAAGCAAACATTTGTTTGTATAAAATCTATTTTTGTTGTCAATAATTTTAAAAAGTTATTAAACAAAAAAGGAGAGATATTATGAATAATGTATCATTAATAGGAAGAATAACAAGAGATTTGGAACTAAAAGATTTTAATGATGGCAAAGGGTTTTATACTAAATTTACATTGGCAATTGATAGAATACCTCGTAAGGACTCACAACCTGAAGCAGATTTTATAAATGTTTTAGTGTGGAATGCATTAGCTGAAACTATGTGCAAATATTTAGGGAAAGGAAGCCAAATTGGTCTAACCGGTAGACTTTGTAGCAGTAGTTACACAGATAAAGATGGTAATAAAAAATATAGTATGGAAGTTGTAGCTGAAGATTTTAAATTTTTAGATAAAAAGAAAGAGATAGTGTAATGCACGTAAAACTAGCGAGACAAAAATTCATTATTTCTAGATTGTTTTTTACAATTAGTTAGAAAATAAAATGCATTTGTAGTAATATATATATGTAGTAGTTTATATAATATGGAGGTGCGTTTATGAAGACTATTGTTGTAGCAGGAGGTTGTTTTTGGGGTGTAGAAGCTTATATGTCAAGAATAGATGGTATTATTGAAACTGTAGTTGGTTATGCTAATGGTTCAAAGAAAGACCCAACATATAATGAGGTTTGCCAAGGGAACACCGGGCATGCAGAGGCTTGTTTAATAAGTTATAATGAAGATATTGTCTCACTAGAGAAAATATTAGAAAAATTCTGGGGAATAATAGATCCTACAGCGTCTAATAGACAAGGACCTGATATAGGAACTCAATACAGAAGTGGCATTTATTATACTGATAAGAAGGATTTAGACATTATATTAAAAACAATGGATGAAGTCCAAAGTAGAAATAATAAGCCCATAGTAACAGAGATAGAACCTCTTTCTTGTTTTTATGATGCTGAAGATTCTCATCAAAAATATCTACAAAAGAATCCTGGAGGTTACTGTCACATTAATTTAGATGATGATTAAGCAAATATATATTTATTAGAAAAATAAAGCCATAAAAACAAGGAAGTGTAGAATCACACTTCCTTGTTTTTATAAGTTTTGGTGTATGAAAATATATGATAATTTAGGATGTAGCGTGAGCTATACTTTTAAGGAGTCATTATATATTTTTAGTATATCTTCTCTTTTTACGGGTGCAGGGTGATTTTTTAATTTATCATTGTTTAAAGCCATTTTTCCTGCATATAAGCACATTTCTTCATAACTTACAGTATTTACGTATCCAAGCATAGCATTTAAGAAATTACCAAGAACATCTAAATTTTCTAGGGTTAATAGATATAAAATTTTTCTAACCTTATTTTCATCCACGCAAAATTCTAAATATGATTTTAAAAGTAATCCATTTGCTTTCCCATGTGGTATATTATGAAAATATGTAAGAGCGTAGCCCATTCCGTGTGGAAGAGATGTTCCAGCTTGAGCTATTACCATACCAGCAATGGAAGACGCAAGCATTAACTTTTCTCTTACTATATAAGTAAAATCTTTTTCTTTTATCATATTTAAACATTCTCCAAATAATTTCAAGCCCTTTTCGGCTAGAGCATCACTTAATACATTTGCATTTGAAGACATATACCCTTCTATTAAATGGGATAGTGCATCTATGGAAGTATTAATAGTTATTGGGTCTGGCAGGAACATTAGATATTTTACATCTAGTAGGGCATATTCAGGAAATATTCTTTGACATATACCACGCTTTGTTTGCATCTCATTATCTGTAACTATAGAATAAGGAGTTGTTTCACTTCCGGTTCCAGCTGTAGTTGGCAGGGCAATTACCGGTATAGATTTTAAATGTGGACTATCAAACAAATTATATCTTGTAGCCTTTGGATTATTTATTAACACACCGGCTGCTTTTGAGGCATCAATGGGAGAGCCTCCTCCAATGCCGATAATAAAATTGGATTTTTGCGCCCGTCCAAGTTCTGCAATATTCTCTACGGTTTCTAAAGAGGGATTTTCTTCTACACTATTAAAAATATCATATAAAATTCCTTCCGACCTAAGTGCAGTTGTAACATCTTTTAATGAACCATTTATTATTGAAGAATTTTTACCCGTTACAATTAAAGCTTTTTTTCCATAATTATTAAATAAGTTGCTATTTTTTAATACTACATCTTCGCCTAGTAATATTTTTGTGGGCATGTAGTAATTCATAAACTCCATAATATACCTCCTTTATTCTATTTGTAGAATATTACATTATGTATATATTATATCATTAGGCAAGTTAAAAGAAAGGGGAGTAAATATATTACAAAATTTTACTTTGAAGGTGGTAATTAAATGAAAAAAGATTTCGACAATTGATTTTTTACTAATATACTTATATACTTCTTTATGAAGACTTATTTATATAGCAATTAAAATAATATTAGGAAGTGGTATAGTGGAAGAACGTTTGCAAAAATTCATGGCTAGATGTGGGGTTGCTTCAAGAAGGAAATGCGAGGAAATAATTACAGGTGGTAGAGTAAAGGTAAATGATTTTGTAGTTACAGAACTTGGACAAAAAGTTGACCCAGAGCAAGATACTGTATATGTGGATAATAAAATTATCAATATAGAAGAAAATAAGGTTTACATCGCATTAAATAAACCTGAAGGAATAGTATCTACTGTAAAAGATGAAAAAGATAGAAAAACAATTTTAGATTTAGTGAAGACAAAAGAAAGGATATACCCTATAGGGCGTTTAGATTATGATACATCTGGTTTAATTATATTAACTAATGATGGGGATATCTATAATAGGGTGATTCATCCAAGACAAGCAATTAATAAAGTTTATATAGCTTTATTAGAAGGCTGTGCAACAGAGGAAGAAATAGATAAGTTCTGTAATGGTATAGATATTGACGGATATATTACAGCAGGAGCAAATTTTGAAATGAATAAGAGAATTGGCTTTAACAGCAAGGTTACAATTACTATTCATGAAGGAAAGAATCGCCAAATTAGAAAAATGTGTGATGCCATAGATCATCCAGTTATTGCATTAAAAAGAGTTTCAGTTGGTGAGATTAAACTGGGGAATATGGAAAAAGGTGAATGGAGAAACTTAACTGAAGAAGAAATAAGATATTTGAAGAATTTATAATTTTTAAATGTCATTAGTGTTTTGAAGAAATACAGGTAATATGAAGGATATTTTAGCTGTTTAAAATAAAAAACAGCTGAAATATTATAAAAATGAATAATTTATTGAAACTATGTTCAATAAATGGTAAAATGAAATAAAAATTTCATTTATTTATATAATGAAATTTTTATTTCATTTAATTGAAGTTAACATAGAAAGGGTTGGGGGTTATTATGGAAAACAGTAAACAGGATTTAATGAGGTCTATTCAAGTAAAATTTCCGCGTTTAAGCAAAGGACAAAAATTAATAGCGGAATACATTTTAAAGCATTATGATAAGGCTGCTTTTATGACGGCTGCGAAATTAGGATCTAGTGTAGGGGTAAGTGAATCTACAGTTGTAAGATTTGCTAATGAGTTAGGTTTTAGTGGGTATCCAAAACTACAAAAATCTCTTCAAGAATTAATTAAAAATAAATTAACTACTGTGCAAAGAATTGAATTATCTAATGATTTTATTACGCAAGAAAATGCATTGAAAGGTGTATTAAAAGCTGATATGGAGAATATCCGTGCCACTCTTGAAAAGATTAATCATAAAACTTTTGAGGATGTAGTAAATTCACTATTTAAAGCTAAAAAAATATATATAATTGGACTTAGAAGTTCCTCAGCACTGGCAGAGTTTTTAGGCTTTTATTTAAATCTAATTTTAGATAATGTTAAGGTTGTTGCCTATGGTGTTAGCGATATATTTGAACAAATAATTAATGTTTCTGAAGAAGATGTACTAATTGGAATAGGATTTCCAAGATATGCTACAAGAACAATTGAAGCTTTAGCTTTTGCTAAAAGTAGAAATGCTGATGTTGTAGCAATTACAGATAGTTTATTATCTCCACTTGCGGCTAAAGCTGACTACACATTAATTGCCCAAAGTAATATGGCTTCCTTTGTTGATTCTTTAGTAGCACCTCTTAGTGTAATAAATGCATTAATTATTGCTGTTGGACTTCGAGAAAAAGAAAAAATTTCTAGAACATTTTCTACTTTGGAAAGTATATGGGAAGAATATCAAGTTTATTCATATAAAGACAAAAATGAAAGATAATTTATCTAGAATATTCCTTTAGAATAAGTATATGTAAATGTTTACTCAATTTTTAAAAATAATATATATTTTTTTAGAAATAAAGAAGGAATAATGAAAACGATATAGAATATACTAATTATAAAGCAATTTAGTATGCATATAAAATGCTAAATTGAATTTAAACATTCATTTTTAGGAGGGATTAAGTTATGGAGACAAAAGCTTATATTCAACAGGTAATAGACAATGTTAAAAAGAGAAATTCTAATGAACCTGAATTTATACAAACAGTAGAAGAGGTATTAGGATCTTTAGGGCCAGTTTTAGAAAAACACCCAGAGTACATTGTAGCAAACCTTTTAGAAAGATTCTGTGAACCAGAAAGACAAATTATGTTTAGAGTGCCATGGATTGATGATGCAGGTGTTAATCAGGTTAATCGTGGTTTTAGAGTACAATTTAATGGATGCATAGGACCTTTTAAAGGTGGTTTAAGATTTCATCCATCAGTTTATATAGGGATAATTAAATTCCTAGGTTTTGAACAAATATTAAAGAATTCATTAACTGGACTTCCAATAGGTGGAGGTAAAGGCGGTTCTGATTTTGATCCAAAAGGAAAATCAGATAATGAGATAATGAGATTCTGCCAAAGCTTTATGACTGAGCTTTATAGACACATAGGACCAGATGTGGACGTTCCAGCTGGAGATATTGGTGTTGGCGGACGTGAAATTGGTTACTTATTTGGACAATACAGAAGAATTAAAGGGAATTTCGAAAATGGAGTTCTTACAGGAAAAGGTTTATCATATGGTGGAAGTTTAGGAAGACCAAGCGCTACAGGCTTCGGTATAGCTTATTTCTGTGAAGAAATGCTTAAACATGAAGGAACAGATTTCAAAGGCAAAACAGTAGCTACTTCAGGTTTTGGAAATGTTGCTTGGGGTCTTTGTAAAAAAGTTGAACAATTAGGTGGTAAAGTAGTAACACTTTCTGGACCAGACGGATACATATATGACCCAGCTGGAGTACTTGGCGAAAAAGTAGATTACATGGTTGAAATGTTACGTGAAAACAAAGGCGCAAGAGTTAAAGATTATGCTGACAAGTATGGTTGTGAATTCTTCGCTGGAGAAAAACCATGGGGTGTAAAAGTTGATATAGTAATACCATGTGCAACGCAAAACGATATTCATATTCAGCACGCTAAACAAATAGTTGCAAATGGAATAACAATGGTTTGTGAAGGTGCTAATATGCCATGTACTAACGAAGCAGTTGATTACTTCTTAGAAATGGGAGTTAAAGTAGGACCATCTAAGGCTGCAAATGCAGGTGGAGTTGCTACATCAGCACTTGAAATGAGTCAAAATAGTATGAGATTATCATGGACTGATGAAGAAGTTGATGCAAAATTACATGCAATAATGTTAAACATATACAAAAATTGTAGAGATTCTGCTGAAGAATTTGGATTTGGTTATAACCTAGTTAAAGGAGCTAACATTGCTGGATTTGTAAGAGTTGCAGAAGCAATGCACGCACAAGGAAGTTATTAATTAATAAATTAATAAGTAATCGTTTTAAGAGAATCCCTTTAATGGGATTCTCTTTTTAATTTCAAAACTTATATCAGAAACATGATTTTTAAAACTTTATAGTAAAGAGCATTATTTGGTATAAAAATTAAATTGTAAACTAAATGTATACCTAGGATTGAGCCAGTATATTTAGTAATATAGCATTATAATTAGAAGGGAACTAGTATTGTACTTTTGCTAAAGTAGGGTTTAATGTTAGGCACAGCGAGATACTGGATATCAGATTATATAAGGAGCAAACAATGAAAAATTTAAAAAATCTCAATAAAAAAAGAATAGATATTGATGAGTTGCAAGAATATCTTAATATAAGTCATTATATGGATCTAGTAAGTGTAGTAGTTAAAGGAAGAAGAATTAATATCAAAGGAAAACACATTTAATATAATTCGTGATACCATAGCAGATATAAATAAAACTATAGAAAAAACAAACAAAATAATAAGAACGAAGGAAAGTGAATTACAAAAACTAAAAAGGGAAATAGAAGATTTTAATTCACTTTCAAAAAGTTATGAAAGATATACTTTTGATAAGAAAAAGCTAGATGATCTTTCTGAAAATATAACGCATTCAAGGGCTTAACAAATATAGCGGAGAGCTTAGGCGTGATTATAGACAGTCATTAGATGAAGAAGCAAAGAAAAGTCTTGCGCTCAGTAATGAAATAAATAGAGTATCAAGAAAACCATTATTTTTAAATGATGATTTTTTTAAAAAGTCCTTAGAAACTATTGAAAGAAGTATAGATAAGCCAAATATTGTAATAGAAAACTTGAACATAACACTAGATGCCCACAAGGCATTAATGGAAAAACTTCAAGCAGATATTGATTTAATAACTAGAGAAAAAGATAATGTAGCTCAAAGTATTTACGAATATGTGCTAGAAGTGCATGCAAATATGGGTAAAATTGACAATAACTCTTCAATAAAAATAAGAGATAAATATGTAAAGATGCTAAGTATAAAATTGCCAGAGTGGGAACCTAACAGTGAGCTTTATAGATTAAGAGTTAATGACTTTTTAGAAGCTCTCACTATAAAAGCGCTTGCAAGACTTCAAAGCAATGAAAATATAGAAGACTTAATATCTAAGAGTATTAATACCCGTGATCTTTACAATGAAGTTGTATCTATAAGCAATATAGAGGTTAAACTGTATAAAATAGAAGAGGATAGACAAATTCAATTAGGTTGGAATGAAATCGCACTAAACTTAGGGGGAGAAGGCTTCCTTTCAGCCTTTGTAATATTATCAAGTCTTTTATCCTACATGAGACGCGATGAAACAGATATATTTGCAAGCAATGAAGATGGAAAAGTTCTCATAATGGTTAACCCATTTGCTCAAACTAATGCAGAACACTTATTAAAACCTCTTATGGATATAGCTAAGAAAAGTAACACGCAGCTTATTTGTTTGTCGGGACTCGGCGGGGAATCTGTATTAAATAGGTTTGACAATATATATGTGCTGGATTTAGTACCATCAAAGCTTAAAAGTGGGTTAAAGTATTTAAAATCAGAGCATATAAAAGGGGAAGAATATATAGAAACTATAGTTGCTTCAAGATTTAAATTAGAAGAAGAAGTAGCTGTTGATCAAATGGAACTTTTTTAAAGTTCATATATGAAATTCCTTATTGACAATAGTAATAGCAACCAATATAATGTAACAAATGGAAAATTTATAAATACTATGAAGAGAAGAGTAAGTTTGGGAAAAAGTTATAGCGAGCCAATGATGGTGTGAGATTGGTATGGAAACCTTAACCGAAAAACATCTTGGAGTATCCAACTGAAAGCAATGCTTTAAAAAGCAAGTAGGTGAGGACGGTATAACACCGTTAAAAGTGATCAGTATCGAATATTATTCCGTACTGCAGCGTGAGTGATTATTTTTATAATAATCTAGGTGGTACCACGGAAGTTAAACCTTTCGTCCTATAGTAGGATGAAAGGTTTTTTTTGTTTTTTGAAATATAAGAGGAGGAATTATAATGGATAGCATAATGAAATTAAAAAAAGGAGATTTGATTGGTATATTTTCACCCTCATCACCTATAACAGACACTTGTCCTAAAAGATTTGAAAGAGCAAAGAAATATATAGAAAACAAGGGGTTTAAAATAGTTGAAGGAAATTTAACGAGGAAATGTGATTTTTATAGGTCAGGAAGTATTAAAGATAGGGCAGATGAATTAAATAGTTTAATTAGAAACCCAGATATAAAATGCATTATGGCTACTATCGGAGGTATGAATTCAAATTCGATTCTTCCTTATATAGATTATGAAGCATTTAAAAGAAATCCTAAAATAATAATAGGATATTCAGATATTACTGCGATTTTACTTGGCATATATGCAAAAACAGGAATAAACACTTATTATGGACCTGCATTGGTAGCATCCTTTGGAGAATTATCTCCTTTTGTTGATTGGACTTATAATTATTTTAAAGAAATCACTGCAGATGAAATAAAAATTCCTTATGATTTAGAAGTTCCGGAATATTGGACAGATGAATGTATTAATTGGGAAACACAAGATAGAAATAAAGAAAAAAGGGAAAACCAATGGATTACAGTTTATGAGGGTATAGCTAAGGGGAGAGTAATTGGTGGTAATTTAAATACAATACAAGGTATATGGGGTAGTGAATATATGCCAGTAATAGAAGAGGGTGATATATTTTTTATGGAGGATTCATTAAAAGATGCAGCAACAATAGAAAGAAGTTTTTCCTTTTTAAAAGTGAATGGTATTTTTGAAAAGATATCTGGAATAATTCTTGGTAAGCATGAATTATTTGATGATTTGAAAACGGGTAGAAAGCCATATGAAATTCTTTTAGAAGTATTAGGTGATAGAAAAATACCATTTGTTGCAGATTTTGATTGTTGCCATACACACCCTATGATAACTCTACCTCTAGGATGTGAAATAGAATTAGATGCCACAAATAAAAAAATAACTATTATTGGTGAATGGTAAAGATTAGATCATCCAAATAGAAAAGTGGAGTTTCAATAAAAATAAACTCTTGATTTTTCAAGAGTTTATTTTTGTGCCCCATCTATATTCCATATAGAATATGCTAATAAAACTATAAAAAAGAAAAAAATTCCAAAAAAATATTGACAATTTTATAAGAATGGAATACTATATTATTAAATGATGTATCATTAAATGATATGCGTAACAGATAATATTAAGGGAGTGAAAAGGTGGCTAGGGGAAAAGATTTAGATGAGGATATATTAACGGATTCAACCTACTGTATTTTACTTACGCTAGTGAGGCCTATGCATGGGTATGGAATAATGCAAGCGATCAAAGAATTTTCAAAAGGTGATATGATTATAGGTCCAGCAAGTCTTTATACAATTATAAAAAAGCTACAAAGTGCAGAATTAATTCAATTATTAGAAGATGATGAAGAAAGACGTAAGACGTATATGCTAACTTTTAAGGGCAAAAAAATATTAAAAAAAGACATTAAGAGAAGAATTACTATGGTGAGGTATGGAGAAGAAGCATTAAAATATTTAGAAGAGGAGGATATTAGTGGAAAAGAAATATAGGTATATAATGAATATGGGGCTAGCTTTTGATGAAGATAGAGCTATGAAAAAATTAAGTCAAATGGCTAAAGAGGGTTGGATTCTTAAAGAAATGTCTTTGTCTAGGTATAAATTAGTAAAAGGTCAACCAAAGGAAATAGTTTATTCTATGGATTACAAAGAATTAAGTAAACACGATAATGAGTATTTCAAGTTATTTCAGAGTAGTGGATGGGAGCATATGTGTTCTTATGGACCTTATCATTTTTTTTCAGCTCTACCTGAAACTGTTCCAATATACACAGAAAAAGAGAACTATTTAAGTAAGTATGAAAAATCAAAAGATGTGTCTAAAAAAGCAGCAATTATATCAATAGTAATACTTATTTTTGTAAACCTAATTGGATTTTTACTAGTAAACAGAATAGAAGAAACAATGATAAAAAATCAAATCCTACTTATAGCTTTTATTATAGGTTTAATTTCGGTAGTCATTGCAGTGCCTTCACTTATGGTATATACTGCATATTATTTAAAAGAAAAAAGAATTTTAAACAACAAGGACAAAATGAATTAATCTTTATAGGTAATAATATAAATATAGTGAACTTTTTAATCAATATAGGCGTTAAAGGAGTACTGGGAGTGATTATTATTGGATGAACTAGAACTTATTAGTAAGGCTAAGGAGGGAAATAAAAGCGCATTAAATACTCTTTTAAAAGATAACCTTAATATTTTAAAAGGTTATGTTGTTAAAATGGTAGGAGACCAACATTTGGCACAGGATATTATTCAGGATGCGTTGCTTAAAGCTGTGCTTAATATAAATAAGTTTGAGCCTCGAGCAAAATTTTCTACTTGGTTAATAAAAATAGCTACTAATGTTTATAGAGATTATTTAAGAAAGAATAAATTTTTGGGGTTAGCAGATGAAGAGATGGTTCATAGTGGTAATCAAGTAGAGGATATTGTAATATCAAATTATGAATATAGAGAAATAATGAAAATAATTTTAAAGTTACCCTATGAGAAAAGGGTTGTATTTATTTTAAAACACTATTACGGTTATAAATATGAAGAAATATCACAAATTATAGGATGTCCCCTTGGAACAGTTCGGTCAAGACTTCATAATGCTGTAAAATATATAATAAAAGAAATTGAGAGAAAGGAGATTATATGAATGGTGGATTCTGATAAAATTAAAAAATCTTTGATTGATGAATTTTACAATGAAGAGCAGGAGAAAGTATCTAGAAAAACAATGGATAGCTATGAAATTGCAGAATTTAAAAGTAAACTAAATTCCATCAGTGAGAAAATGGATGTACTAAATGATGATGTATTCGATTTTGATATAGATACATTAAGCATAATAGAGCAAGGGGAGTGTATAAAAGAAAATAGTAAGAATAAAAAAGAATTCTTTTTGTTTATATTATTATCCACTATAATCCTTTCTTTAGGTGCCATAGCCATTATCAAAACAGGTCCTAAGATACTTATTATTTCACAGATTATTATAGTTACCATTGCTCCTTGGATAATAATACCTGTACTAGTAATCAAAAGAAAGAGAAGTGAAGCTTAATGGTGCCTTCAAATAATTTGTTAATTATACTATTAGCAATAGCTATTCCTATTTTATTAATACAGGGAGCTTGGGTATTTCGTGATGCCAGAAAACGTAAAGAAAAATATTATTGGCTTTGGGGAATTTTTGCACTGATTAATACACCAGGTAATCTTATTATTTATCTATTAGTAACACGAGTAATATTAAATAATAAAAAGAAAAGTTAGTTGCTAATTTCTTAGCAACTAACTTTTTTTAAAAAAATAAAATGAACTTTTTGATCTTGATTACGTTAAAGTTATGAAAATATAAAAAGGAGGAACGGTATATGTTTGAAGGAATGGCTTTGCTAGAGATAATAAAATTATTTGCACCTATAATTATGCTAGAGGTAGTTCTTGTGTTTTTTTGCTTATATAGATTGTCAAAGGATAGAGTGAAATTTCTACCTAAGTGGGCATGGGCTTTGATTATACTTTTTATTCAAATAATAGGTGGCATAGCTTTTTTATTAATGGGAAGAGAGCGTGATTAATATGCTTAAAGTGGTAAATATAAATAAAAAATATGGAGACTTTGAAGTTTTAAATGAGATATCCTTTGAAATAAAAAAAGGAACCATATATGGATTTTTAGGGCCTAATGGAGCAGGGAAATCTACAACCATGAATATACTTTCTGGATTAATTGATTTTAATGGTGGAGAGATATATTTAGACGGAGAAGATTTTAAAAAGAATAAACGAAGATTATTAAAAAAGGTGGGATACCTCCCACAAAATCCAGTATTTTACAATTACATGAATGCTAATGAGTATCTTCACTTTATTGGTGAGATAGCTAATATGACAGAGAAAAATATAAGAATGAGAACTATAGAGATTTTAGACATTGTAAAGCTTACAGAAGTAGCAAAGAGAAAAATAGGACAATATTCAGGTGGAATGAAGCAAAGACTAGGAATTGCGGTGGCACTATTTAATAAACCAGAAATAGTTTTTTTAGATGAGCCAACAGCTGCATTAGACCCTGAGGGAAGAATGGAAATACTAGAGTTTATTAAAGACTTGAAGTCAGAGGGAACCACTGTTTTTATCTCCACTCACATTTTGAGCGATATAGAAAGAATTTGTGACCAGGTAAGTATCTTGGATAAAGGTAAAATACTAGTATCAGATAGTTTAGAGAATTTAAAGAATAAGTATATTCAACCTATATTTGATATTGAGTTTGAAAAACACTGTGTAAAATTAGATAAAGTTCTTTTAGACTTAAAATGGGTAGAAAGTGTTTCAATAAATGAAAATAAGGCTTCTATCTATGTTAATAATTTAGATGTTGCTAAAGCTGAACTATTAAAAGTTCTTGTGCAGGAAGAAAATACTATTTTATCTTATAATTTAAGAAAAAGTAATCTTGAAGATATTTTTATAAGGTTGGTGAATGAAAATGACAACATTTAAGGCTTATTTTAAGAAAGAAATAATGGAATCTAAAAGACAATATAGGTATATAATACTTGCTGTAGGAATAATGGCTTTTGCTATTTTAGATCCATTTATGTTAAAGTTACTTCCAAAAATATTGGAAAAACAATTACAAGGAGATTTAAGTTCGCTTTTTGTTGCTACGCCTAAGAGTGCTATTAATAATTATATTAAGGATCTTTTTCAAATCGGAAACTTATTTATTATATTCACCTTGGCAAGTACTTTAAATGATGAGGTAAATGGAGAAAAACTCGTGTTCGCATATTCTAAAGGAAGTGTGCCAATTGGCATAGTGCTTGCTAAAATAGTTCATTATACTATTGTGGTAATAATACTAACCTTTATAGGATTTTTAACTTGTTATTATTATGGTAGCATTCTGTTACAAGGAGAAAAGGCTAGTCTATCAGGTATTATGAGTTCTGCTCTTTTAATGTCCCTATATTATTTTTTTAATATTGCGTTGGTAACACTTTTTAGCAGTTTTGTGAAAAAAGGTATTACAGCAGGTTTTATAACTCTCATGATAACTTTCACAAATGCTGCACTTGTAAATTTAAATACAATAGGAAAGTTTATGCCATACAAGTTAGTAGAAGGGGCAAATTCATTTACACTAGAAAATTATTTTTATACTATAGCATTTTCAATTATTTGTAGCATACTCTTTATTATAGTTACTATTTTTAATATGAACAAAGTTGAGGTAATATAATTTAAATGGACTTAACAAGGTTTACTATTCCGAATTTTTATTAAATATTGACATTAATGTAAAAATTAATTATAATATTTATATAGCACCTGCTTAATTAAAAGTAGAGCAAAGAGAATACCTATTTGTAATTGTTATGTTACCTAAAACAAAAGGGATATCAAAACAAGGGGGGTATATATTATGCCAGATAAGGGCAAAAGTAACGGTACTACTACTAAGAGCACTGGTAAAAAAGGTGAGAAAAAAGAACAAAAAAACAAAGGACCTAAAAAGTAAAAAAAATTCCTGAGCTTAAAGAGTTCAGGAATTTTTTATTTTTCACTAGTGAAATATGATTATAATTATATGTTTTTTTAAAATAAAACATTAAATCATCACCTGCGGTTCTGAAATGTCCTTAAAACAATAAAATTATCAGTAAATTTACAAAATATAAGATAAAAACGGTTGTAATAAATCAATTTTAAAATCATAATTAATAATAGGTTTAGTAAATAATATAATAACCACTAATTTATGGTTACTTGCGTAAAAGCAGAATAAATCAGAGGGAATTGTAATCTACTGTAGAATATAGATAAGTATATGTTTTAGTAAAAGCATATAAAGGAGTTGAATCTAATTAGCATGGAAATTAAGTATAAAGAAATTAATGATTTAAAAGAGGAGATAGAGATAATTCTTTCTATCAAAGATGAACTATCAAATGAAGAAATAAACAACTTTGTGGATTCCTTTCCTTCATTAACAGAAAAAGAAATAAGGGGAACGATTGCTGAAATAACTAATAATAATGAATACTTAATAGAGGAAGTAAATATAGAAGAGCAGCTTGAAGAAAAACAAATTAATATGCAAAATAAAGCCTTTAAAAAAAGCGAGATAACTGAGATTGAAGCAATAAAAGGAGAAGAAGAAGAAGAAGCTCAGCAAATCATAATAAATAGAATTCAAGACAGTGAACCTGAACCCGAAATACAAATAGAAACTGTAGAGGAATTAAATTCTACGTTAATAGACATAGCAGCCATAGTGGGTGAAGTTAAACATAATCAATTGTGCTTGCAATGGCAATGGCCAGAAAAAGCAAATAAGATTAAGGTAATTTATAGAGGAGATAGCTTTGCTAAAAGTGCAGAGGATTCATCAGCAGTGGCTAGCATAATAAAAAGAGAAAAAGATGAAAGTACAGGAACATTTGTCATCGACAGGATACCAGAAGGGAACTATTATTTCACTATTTATGTTATGGCAGAAATGAATGATAAGATTTTTTATTCAGAAGGCAAGAGGCGACTTATGGTGAGTAAAAAGCCTATTGAAATATATTATGATTTGAAAATAAAAAGAAGTTTACTGGGCAAACTTAAATCAGCAGAAATTATGTTTAGTATGGAAGAGAAGGGGGAAATTAAATTACCGGCTATTACGGTAATAGGCAAAAAAGGCAATATGCCAATTCAAAAATCAGATGGTGATGATATATGTACTTTTAATGATGTGGTAATAAGTAAAAATAAGCCCTGTGTTTTTGAATTCCCGTTAGAGTCTATAAAAAACAATATGTACATAAAGTTATTTGTGATGAATGATAAAGAAAGTACAAGGTATAGGATAATATCTCCAGCTAGAGAAAAACTTTATTTTAAATAATTGTTATCTACTAGATGGAACTACTAGGAGGCATGAAATATGAACTTATTAAAAAAATCTACTTATATATGTCCATTTTGTTTTACAGAACATAAATTAAGCGAAGTTAATTTTATATGTAAAAATGAACCAAATAAATGTGAAAATGCGAAAAAAGAAATTGTGATGGTTCCAGATTCTAATGAAGGAAAAAATATTATGCCAAGGGACATGGTGTGCGATTCATGTGAGGAGAACACAAATGTGAAGGTTTGTCCTACATGCAGTGCAGAACTTCCCTATACTATAGGTGAATATAAAGATTTGATTTTTGCAGTAATAGGTGCTAAGGAAGCAGGGAAGAGTCATTATATTGCAGTGCTTATAGATAAAATAATGAATGAAATTGGTGCTGCATTTAATTGCAGTCTGCAAGCCATTAACGATGCGACTATAACAAGATATCGCAATGATTTTTATTATCCAGTGTTTAGAAGCAAAGAAATAATTAGAGTTACACATTCAGCGAAAACTGATGCAACAGTTAGTCAGCCGCTTATATATACTTTAGCGTTTAGAGAGACAAGCATCTTTGGTGGTCTTTTAAAAAGCAAGAGAATAAGTAATGTAGTGACAATAGCTTTTTTTGATACTGCAGGCGAGGATTTGAATGAAGAAGACACTATGAAGTCGGTAAATAAGTATATATACAATTCCTCTGGTATTATCTTTTTACTAGACCCACTTCAACTTACTAATGTACGAAATTCTCTTCCAGAGGGAACCCCACTGCCAGAACAGAATACTGAAATTGAGGATTTGCTTTCAAGAACAGCCAATCTTATAAGACGTGCAAAAGATAAGAAAATGACTCAACTTATAGATATACCAGTGGCAGTGGCATTTTCAAAAATGGATGCGGTGGAATGCTTGCTAGATCCAGCTAGTTGTATTAATTATCCCAGTAAACACATTGCTGCAGGTAAATTCCATATTGCAGATTTTGAGGATGTAAATGGTTCAATGGAATCCCTTGTAAGAAGTTGGGGTGGAGAAAATTTTGCTAATCAGCTTAGTTCAAATTTTAAGGAGTTTGCTTATTTTGGAATAACTGCCTTAGGATGTAGCCCGGACAGTAACAGTATTAAAAATTTAAGACCTAATAGAGTTGAAGACCCATTTTTATGGTTACTTTGGAAACATAAGCTTATAAAATCAGAAAAGAGAAAGTGAGGAAAGAGACATGAAAGTGCAGCAATTGTATTATACCTCATGTAGAAAAGGGCTTTCCACAGGAATGGGATTTCAAACCTACTCCGTATCTGAGGGCATTACAGAGGCTGAAAAAAAGGAAATAGAGAGTTACTGTGTGTATGTTCCACCTAGCAATCTTCCTAGTCAACCTACTAAAGATGAAATAGATAAATTATTTCCAATAGCTTTTTCATACTTTATTCTGGAAAATGGGAAACAAGCAGTATGCCAAGCTAAATATATAGGAAAAGATTATAGTGGACGCTTTGGAAACTATTTTTGTCATGTTTTATTGTTTGAAAAGGGAGAGATGCCTTTTCATCCTATACAGATATATGGCTCAGATGTTTTTAAAAATCATTTAACTGAAAGAGAAGAAAATGCCGAGCAAATAGAGTCTTTGCAAGTATTACAGCAGCTGCCTTTAGTAGATTTTATCACATTGGAGAGTGTATCAGAATTTCTAAAAGGAGCTTCTGTTACAAAAAGAAGTAAGAGCTTTAAAAATATGATGGATGCAGTTATTGAGTATCACAAAGAACATAAAAAAATTATTTTTTGCGATACTAATGAGAACAATGCTTACTGGATAGCTGCTGCTCAAATGTGTCTTCCTTTAAAACTTTCTAAGTTACTAACATTTACGACCTATAGCAATGATTGTGAAAATACAAATTACATTATTTGCGGTTCATCAGTGGAAGGAACTAAAATTAATTTTAAGGATTGTAATAATATTTATAAATATAATGTATTTGATTTTATAAATGGATATAGTAGCGATTTGAATCATGACTTTAAATTTTCCAAATTAGCACAGGTAGGGCTTTCAATATCAAAAGATAGTCTGTTACCATTTATAGATTTCATAGATAAATTTGATTATGAGGTGTTAGATGATGAAATAGACGATTGTCTGTATCTTTACAATATGGCAAAAAAAGGTATCGAAAAAATGGATACAGATAGTATAATAAAGGGAATAGACTTTGTTAATAACTATGGTTCTATAGACACCTGTAAGCAGATTTTTATACAGATAGAACCTATGCTTAAAAAAATAAGTGGAGAAGTGGATATACATAGTGCAGAGGTTATTTCAAAATTTTTATTTAACATAGCAATAAGAACAAAAAATGAAATTTATATAAAGAATGCCTTTGAGTTCTTTTTTGATGCTCTTTATTTTATGGTGGTAGATAGAGAAAATATTCAATTAGAAGAAATAATAGAATTGCATGACAAAATCAGAGCTATAAATAGTAATAAGATAGATGAGTTTATAACTTATTCCTTTGATTCTTATAGAATAGATGAATTGTACATTTATATGGAAGGGGCAAAGGCAAGACATGCTCAGTTTTATTTATATACACTGTTTGGAAATTTCATTTTTTATAGCTATAGGACATGCAGTATTATTAGTTGGAAAAGCATAATTACAAATACTGCACTAGTGAAATTTATTGATAGATGTATTGATATTTTAAGTTTTAACAAAGATGAAATGAAATATATAACTAAGTCTATTTACAAGAATGAGGAGTATTTTTCAAATTTTATAATTATGTGTTATAAAAATGCTGCAGTAAATGAGGCTGCTGAAAAAGAAAAAATAGTGCTGCAACTTTTAAAGGAAGCAAAACAAGAGAATGATGAAACTTGGTTTTTGAAAATTAGAAATATTCTAAATGAAATAGATGGTGGTGAAGAGCTATTGTTTAGATATTTTGTGCATGAACTTAATTGTGCACAGGATAAGAGTGAATATTTTTGGGGTTATTGCCATTCGGTTTTTAATAAAACACCTAGATATAAACGAAAATATTTTTCCAAAGCTGCTATGGAATTCTTGAATAATTTAGAGAATAGTATGGAAATTTCAAATGAATCCTTTGAAATTCTTAAATTTATATTAAATCATTGCTTAAAAACTACTATAGATGAATCTTTATTATATAATTTAATTAACAACTTTGAAAAGCAATTAGGGGCTGCATATCCAGAAGAAGAAATCGCAATAATTATTCCAGCTATAAAAGACCTTAAAAATTCAAGGGACATTATAACTGAGCCAGATGTTACAGGGCTTATTTGTTTTGGAATGAACCTTGAGAAGGGCACAAACGTAATAAAAACAGTATGTGGAAAGGTTAAATTAAACTTCGATTGTATGGACAGACATACCTACAGAAAATATATATGTTGGTATTTATCTAATATATACATAAATGGCGTAAATGAAGATTTAAAAGTGGATTATCAAAGGATAACTGATACTACCTGCCTAGGAGCCTATGAAGAAATATATTATGAAGCACTTTTAAAAACCTTAGAAGATATATTAAATGAAGAAAAAATCTATAAAAAAAATTTAAAAGATAACAAATTAGAAGGATATGAAGTGTTTTTTGATTTTCTAATTTATCTATTTAGAAATATAGATGACTTTCCAAAGTATATAATTGAAAATATTACTAATAAAATAATTAATATTTTAAGTAATAGGTCCCTGAGAGAAATGAAAAAATATGAAAATTATATGATTGATGTGATGAGTGGAATGAGAAATAAATCAATGATAAGTAGGCCATGGAATAGTATACGTAAAAAAGTTCATGAGGATAGAGGGAATTCTATATTTCAAAGAGGAATAAACAAGTTTATTGGTAAATAGGAGAACATAGGTAAAATAAGGGGGACTGGGGTTGGAGTTTATTAATGGTATAATGCGATTTATTTACAAAGCAATAGTTTATCCTCCTAAGTTTATTTTCTATAAAATTATATATTTTATAGAAAAAAAATTAATTAGTAAAAATTTATCAGATGTATGTGAAAAGTGTTATGAAAAAGTAACGCTGCCCTATTATGTCTGTCCAAGTTGCAATAATAGGTATGCGGCTCTTATGCCTACTTTTAAGCATATTTTTTATTTTAAATGTAGTTGTGGTTATAAGTTGCCACTAACTGTACTAAACGGGAAAAATAAATTAAAAACCCTTTGTAGAGGGTGCAAAAATGAAGTCAAAATGAATAAGGTTAAAAAAATATGTATACCCATTATTGGAACAAACTCATCTATAAAAGAAAAGTTCATATACAATGTGCTTGATACTATAGAATGGAAATTTCAGAAGGCACCTTTTAAAGCCTATGTACCAACACCAAAAACTCAATATTTCTTTTTGGGAAAAAATAAAAAAAAACCTTCAAGGAAAATTTATATTTTTGATACTAATGAAAGTGATTTAGTGTTAAGTGATAATTTAAAAAAGTATAGATACTTTAATTATTATAATGGAATAGTATTTATAATTAACGGTGAAGAGTTTATAAATTCAGGTGAAGAGGTGGAAAATAACTTAACTTCAAATGACATACTAGATATATTTATTTTAAATCTTCAAAAAAATTTTGGGCTTAAGCCTGGAGAAATAATTAGTAGGCCAGTAGCATTTATAACTAACAATACTCTTAGAAACAACTGTAGTGATTATGCTAAGGAAAATTTTAAATCTAAAATAGAAACCAATTTTAGTGATTATAGATTTTTTATCCTAGATAATTTTGATTTGACAGTGCAAAGTGAAAATAAAGCGAATTACCATGAAGCAGAAGTATTTCAATGGATTTTAGGACAGGTGGATAATAAAATATTGCGTGGACTTTGATTAAAAAGGAGTTGAGTAAATTGAATCATAATAAAAAAGTTAATAGATTAATGGCATTTATAATAGTGCTAACACTTCAAATCTCCTGGGTTGTAAGTGTTTTTGCTAAGCCTAGTGCAGAAGTTTCAAATTTGGATGTGATTTTTGTTTTAGATGCTAGTGGGTCAATGAAAACCAGTGATCCTCAGGAAATAAGAACAGAAGCAATTAAAATGTTTCTAGATATGTGTGGAACTTCTGGAAACAAAGTAGGCCTTGTGGCTTATTCAGATAATATTATCCGGCTACATAATTTAGCCCAAATGAACTCAGCAGCGGACAAAGATAGTGTAAAGAGAATGACAACCGGTATACCCTTTGGACAAAAAACAGATACAGGGATGGGTATAAAAGAAGCTGTAAAACTTATGGAAAGCGGTCATGATGACACTCATAAACCAATTATCATTCTTTTATCAGATGGTAAAAATGATCCACAGAGAAGTATGAATGAGTCATTAAAGGATTTAAATGATGCTACAAATACTGCTAAAAGTAAGGGGTATCCTATATATACTATAGGTTTAAACTATGATGGTACTGTAGATAAGGCACAATTAGAAAGTCTCTCAAGTAAAACTAAGGGTAAAACTTATATAACTAATAAAGCAGAAGAACTTACACAGATATTAACAGATATTTATGCGGATAATTCAAAAATCAATATTCAAAATGGTGGAAGTATTATAGCAAATGGTGGATTTCAAGATGTAAAGTTAAATATACCCAATGACAATGTATTAGAAGCTAATGTATCTATACTATCGAATAAGCCTGTTTCCGTAAAACTGGTAAATCCAAAGGGCGTGGAGGCACCTATTCCTTCTAAGGATATAATTTTTACTTCTTCGAGTAAGTATTCTATGTTAAAAATAGTAAAGCCGGTGCAAGGAGACTGGATAATCAAAGTTAAGGGAATTAGTGGAGACAAAATAAATATCAGCTACATTTTTAATTATGATATTGAGCTAAAGGCTAAATTTAATCCAGTTGCACCTAAAACAGGAGAAGTTATGAATATAGAAGCTTATTTCCTAGGTAATGGTCAAGTTATTGATGACAATGAGCTTTATAAAGATATGAAAGCTAAAATAGTAGTTAAAAATTTAAAAAGCGGAGATATTAAAGAATTTCCACTTCAAAATAGTGATCATTTATTTAGCGGAAAATATACCTTGCAAGATAATAATAAATATGAAGTTAAGGCAAGGGTTGATGGAAAGAGTTTTTATAGAGAAACTTCTCCTATAACAATTGGTGGAGGAAATGTAGTAAAACCTTCTAATAATACTCAAGCACAGGAAAGTGGTAGTAAAAAAAATATAGCGAGTATTATTTTTGCAGTGCTCGCTATCATTGCCTTAATTATAATAGTAATAGTAGGTGTAGTGAAAAAGAAAAATAAAGCAACTGGCTTTGGTCGGGTGATGTTTCAAATTAGAGATGAAAATACTAATGAAGTATCAGCTCCTCAACATAGAAGTTTGCACACCTATAATGGGAAATTTAGTCTTTATGATGTATTAGGGCTTAAAGAGGAATTTTCAGAGGTAGTGGACTTAAAATTTTACTTTAAGAAGGACGACAGCATTGAGATAGCAAATAATTCACAGTGCAGTGTTCAAAAATCTGGTAGAGTTATATCAAAGGATATTAAGACAAAGTTGTATAATGGTGAAAGAATTGTAGTCCTTTTAAATAAATCATCTAAAAGTATAATTATAGAGTTTTATAGTAATTGATGGAACTTAAAATTGAAAGTGAGGTAAATTAATATGAATGCAAATATAAGAGAACATATACAAGAACTAAATGTAATGACTGGTGGGGGAATTATTAGTGATAAAATACGTGTAGATACCATTGAAAATCCTATGCTTATTATAGGACTTGGTGGTACGGGTATAGATGCAATGCTAAGATTAAAATATCAAATAAATAGAAGATTTAAATTACCTGAAGATTCCTTAACAAAGGTAAGAAAAGAGAAGCCAGATAAAATAGAATTTTTAGGATTTGAAACCAATATGCAGGAAAAAAACAAGAAATACAAGGGCATTGGACTGGACCCTCAAAGTGAATTGGTTATGTTATCTAATGCAGAAATTGGAGCTATTTTAAGCGATAGAAAAGTTATGGACCCATGTATTTCGCAGTGGTTATCGCCAGAGCTTAATATATCAGATGGAATGAAAGGCGCTTGTGGTGTTAGGCAGGCGGGAAGGTTGTTACTTTTCACAAAAATAAATGAAGTTGTTGAAAGTATAGAGAAAAAAATAAATACTATTATGAAGGATAGCAAAGAAAAACTATATGTATTTATGCTTACAGGTATTTCAGGGGGAACAGGAAGTGGATGTTTCCTTGATATTGCATACATAGTCAGAGGAATAATGGAAAGAAAATTTGGTGGCTATGGCATAGATAGAGTAAATATTTTAGGCTATTTGTTTACCCCAGATGTTAATATATCTAAGGGTCTTGGAATGCACGAGAGAAATTATATTATGAAAAATGGATATGCTGCATTAAAAGAATTAGATTATTTAATGAATATTTCTGAAAGAGGAGATAGATTCAAGCAGAAGTACAAAAGTGCTTTAGAAGTTGATTCGGGGGTTCCGCCTTTTGATTTATGCCATTTGATTTCCGCTACAAATAAAGAGGGTAAACTATTAAGTAATGCTTATGATTACTGCATGAATGTCACTGCAGAAAATATAACGAATTTTATGGCTAGTGAGGAGAGGCAAGCGGGACAGGAGTTTGCTATTCATGATTATATAAGCAACATTGAGCAAAACATTAAGAATATGGAAAAGCCTTATTCAGCAAATTATAAATATAACATTATAGGAGCATCTTCTGCAGTTTTACCTATTGAAGAAATAACTACTTATCTTGCATTTAAAGTCTTTGAAAAGATGGATGTAATGTTTGAAAAATCACCAACAGAGCAGGATGTGGATCAGTTCATTAGAATAGTGAAGCTAGATAAAGATTCTGTAGAAGCCAGGTTTGAACGTGAAAATTTAGGTAGACAACCAATTTCAGGTTATAAAAACAGAGATAAGTATGATTTTGCAAATGTTATTAAAAAAGAAGCAGTAAATATGGATGAAGAGCTTAGTGAATACTTAAGGGATGTTTGTGATGAATATTTGAAGGTTAAAAGACAGTACCCTGGTGAAATCTCTGTAGCTTTAAAGCAGCAGATAGATAGAATGTTTGAAGATGCAACTAAGGGACCTTTTTATGCTTCAAGGATGTTATTTTCAAATGAAGGCTTTAGTATGGTAAAAACCCTAGAGGTTATAAAAGAATCATTAGTAGAAAAGCATAGAAGATTACCGGATAATATTAAAAACCTTAGAGATGATGCTGGGGATAAATTTGATGCAGCGAAAAAGACTATTTTATTTACAAAAGAATCAAAAAAGAATGATTACATTGAAGCTAAAATAGAGGAGTACTATGCAAGGGCAGAGGAAGAAAGAACTTTGAAGATGATAGAATTCTATCAGTATGCTATTGAAATTATAAGTAGTTCAAATAATAAAATATATAAGGTTTATACAGAGATTTTAAATGAATTAAACAAGGTGCTTAAAGAGGATGGAAATATTCTTGTTAAGGGTGAAGAAGTACAAATTAATAATGGAAAGACTTATTATTGGAATCTTATTAATGTACCAGATGTGGTAAAAACTATAGATAAAATGGTTTGTGACGAGGATACAAATGATTTAATAAGAAGATTTACATATAAGCTTTTAGGGGAATCACAAAAATGGATTGATGAGCAGCATATGGATATAGTAGGTTCTATATCAAATTTTGTATCAGAAGAGTTCGGCGATATAATAACAAAATCTATGGAAGATTTTTTAGTAATGAAGTATGGAGAAGAAAAATCTATTGAAAGATTAATTCAAACGGAAATTGCACCAAGACTAGATGAAGATGCAATACCAGTATTTCAGCTTCAAGATGCAGGTGGCTCACTAATCTTCCCATCTTGGAATATGGTCTCAGTGCCAGCTAAAACTCCAAGAATATATAAGGGAATTAAGGAATATAAAGAAAGTAGTACATTAGGTCACTCTGTAAACATTAAGAGGAGTAAGGTATCAAATAAAATATTTTGGCTAAATACAGAAAATGGAGTACCACTCTATGCGTATACTTCAATAAGACAATACGAAAAAATTTATGAAGAATCTATTTTCACTAAAGAGGGAATAGGAAGACATCTTATTCAAACAAGGGATATTAATTGGACATATTTGCCATCACCTATTCCTGAAAAATCTTGGGGAACTAGTTATCATAATGAAAGAGTGAAAAAATATAACGGTGAAATAAGACTGGTTTTTGATAAAGCTATGAATTATGGCTGTATAGAGCGTGTATCTGAGATTACGAATTCACAGTATAAAGTCATTGTCACTAAAGAATTTAATATAGAAAAATTCTTATTAAATTACGATTTAGCTATTGAAGAAGATAAAACTCCAAATATGGCTGAAATAAGAAAATGCATTGGAGAACTTAGAAAATTAATGGAGAACAAATTAGAAAACATTGAGGACTATGATTTGCAAATGTATTACATTTTTGATAGTAGAGATGAAGAGGTTGCAAAGGAAAACTTAATAAGAAGCCCAAGATTAATAGAGCTTTTAAAAGTTGAGATAGATAAATATGAAGCTGTAGAGGATCAGATAAATAAACTTGGGAGATTTATAGGAGATAACGATAAAAAAACCAAATTAATAGATAACTTTATCCAAGCTATGTATACAGAAACCATTTGTAAAAAGGGTATTGTGTATATGTATGATAAAGATGCAGATGAAAGGACAGAAATAGAGCCATTTGTTAACCTAATGAAGCAAAAGCAATACCCTGAATACTCAATTTATAATAAGTATTGTGAAATTGATGAAAAGCATAGAAAGGTTATTGAGGCTAAGTCTGATAAAAGATTAGCGGATTTATCTATGGAAGAGGGAACTACTACATTGTACAGTAGAATAAAATGCATGATTGAGATTTATAGTAAGGCTATTGAAGAGTTAGATTACAGAAGGTATGAAATAGAGGATGGCCAGGATATGTATAGTTTTTATGTTAATACTTATGACAAGCTTAAAGAGATTAGGGTGAATTTAGAATAGCTTAGAGTTAAGAATGAAGTGTTAAGGGTAGTTTATAGGGAACTAAATTAGTTCACTATAAACTTTTAACTCTTAAAATTTAATTTTCAATTCAAAAAGGTGGTGAGCCTCAAAAATGGAAAATATCTTGAAAGAATATGCACAGGGATATTGTTTAAGTACGGATAATACGGTGTACAGAGAAGACGAACAGAAAATTGCCAGCAGTCCGGTGGTTTTTGTTTTTATTGGAGATAAGAGTAATGAAGGGTTAAAGTCTGTATATGAGGATGTAAATAAAAAATGGGATAATAGTAAAGGTATAATGTTTTTTAATGTATATAATAAAGAAAAATTTGAAGCTGAAAATGTTTTTAATTTTAAGATCCAAGTTGAGGGTATAGACATAGAAGATAAAAAAACCATTAGATATGATATAAGTAATAATTTTTATAACAGTGAAAAGGGACTTATAGCTTTAAATGAAGAAATAATGAAGATGAAAAACAAGCTTTTAGATTGTGGTAAACTTTTTACTTCCTTCGAGAGGGTAAATATTTCTGTGGTAAGTAGAGCGGATGATGCTATGAATATTTTAGTGGCGGAAATAAGTTTGCTAATAAAAAGTAAGCTTTCACAGCATTTTAGAATTGTGTTAGCAGATTTTTACGGTTTACTCCTAGAAAAAAACCAGGAGGATGCATTTTTTGATGCTGCCATAGCCTTTAGCTTTTTTAAAGAGCTTTCATATATGCAAAAAAGTGATTTCACTTTTAAAGAAGATATAGAGGTTTTTGGAAGTGACAGGAAACTCCCTGTTATTAGTGAAAACAAACCTATATTTGATTTAGTATATTTGCTTAGCGATACTAATGAAAAAGGTATAATTTCTAGTGGAAGTATGCAAGATAATTACGAAATTATTTCCTATATAAATCTTATAAAAAATAGAAATGTGAATATAGATACTTATTATGATATGGAAAATCAATACTATGATAATGCTAGGTTTAAAAAAAATATTTCAAGGGAGAATGGGAGCTTTACTCTAGTTACTGCAGGACTTGCAAAGGTCAAAAGGCCCAATAATACAGTTGCACTTATGGCTGTAAATCAATTTTATGATGAGCTGATAAATAAAATGCAAAATTATTCAAATAAAAATAAAGATAATTTGCTTAGAGTTTTTATGTTAGATGATGAAAGTTTAGATTTAAAAGCTAGTAGTATGTTACCAGAAGGCAGCGCGGTAGAGGATATGAGGGGACTTATGACTATAAGTTACAATGTTTCAGTTTCAAAACTTGCGAAACTTACATTAAGGGAAGCTGAGGGAATGCTTTATGAGAATAGTTGTGAGCATTTCTTCAATGAGAATTTTGAAAAAATCATTGATGAAAAATTTAAAAATATAAGTCTTAATAAGGAAATACGTGGCATTGTTAAGCTTTTGATGGAAGATAAAAGCTATGGGTTATATGGCACATATAGTTTAACAGAGCCTTTAGAAGTGTTGCAGGACATAAGGCTTAAGTGTGTGGATATAGATAAAAGTATTGAAGCTATAAATCAGGAAATTTATGAAATGTATAGTAAAAGAGTCCAAGTACCTTCGCTTTTCAAAAGTTTATTTTCAGCAAATGCTGTTTTAGATGATATTAAAAAAAATTTATTTAAAGGCGTGTATGGAAATAAATTATGCATACTAAAACTTAAGATAGCTCAAAGTATCCTGAGAAAAAGCGAAGAAATTATTATTAGTGTTCATGAAGAACTTGCGGAAAAAATTAATTATATTGAAAGTATAAGGGAGTGTATTGAGGATTATACAAATAGTGATATTAAACAGCAGAATGAATATATAGCGCAAAATATAAAAGAATATTACAGGATTATAATTAAGAAAATAGTAAATAAATTATCAGAGAGCTATGGGGAAGATTTTTATTTTAAGGAAAAATTTTTAGGGGATATATATCAGTATAGGAATGATAAAAATCAATTTATAAAAAAACTATGTGAGGTTTGTAATAAATATATTTTATGCGAAGCCGAATTCTCAAAATCCTTTGAGGATGAGTTAAATGAAAGAGCTAATGTATCTATAGAGTTTATAGATAACAGTGTATTATCTAAAGAGGAATTGTATAAAAGGCTCTACGGAATATTAGAGGAAAACTCCACTGTAAAAGCTTATATTATGAATTATAATGTAAATAAATATGAAGAAAAATATTTTTTTGGTGACTACAGTAGTGATTTTATTAAATATGCTTTTAATGTGGATAGAGATGGTAGAAGCTACAATATAGGTTATGTTCATGAAAAAAGAGCTAGTGGTATAGAGAAACTTAATTTAATGGGTGGCTTTACTTTAGGAGATGTAATGTATATTAAAAACGCTGCAAGATATTATCATTCTTGCATAGATAATGAATATAAGCTTCATAGAATAGATGCATCAGTACTTCCAGACATTTAGTTTGAAAAGGGGGATTTTTTGTGAAGGATAAGAGAATTAATGGGCTAATGATTTTAATGAGTGGGGGAGGGGGTATTTTAGGCTTTATTTTTAGTGAACTATTATTAAATGCTTATAAATATAGCCTTCCTCAAAGTGTACTTATGGGATTATATTTTGGAATTATAGCTTTCTTTGCAGGGCTTATGTGTATTATTGCAGAGGCTATCCATCCAAGGCTTAATGGTTATAATTGGAAAAACAATTATTTAAAAACTTCTTTAAAGTTTTTAGTACCTTGCACCTTTGTACTTTTATTTATAGTTGGTGCATTATTTCAATTTATTTATGGGTTTAATACTAACAATAAAAAGGTTAATGATATATTGCTTTTAATTGATACTTCGGAAAGTATGAAAAGTACAGATCCCAATAATGATAGATTTGTAGCAACAAAAAATCTTATTAAAAATATGGATGAGGAAAAAAGATTCTCTATTTACACCTTTGATAATGAAGTTTTAGAAATATTTCCAATGACTAAAGCTACAGAAAAAACTAAAGAAGTAGCCTTAGAAAAGTTAGAATCTCTAAAAACTCCTAAGGGTCAGACAAATATGAAGGCAGCGTTAGATACTGCTTTAAAGGAAATACAAAGTACCACGCAAGTTGATAGGAATGCTATTGTACTATTGTTATCTGATGGAGAGGATAGCTTTGATTTAAATAAAAACTTTGAAGAGGTTATAAAACCTTTTCAGGATAATAAAATTTCAGTTTATACTGTAGGTATGGCTAAGGATAATAATTTGAAAATGCTAAAGAAAATATCCAGTGTAACTAACGGAAATTATTACAGTGTTTCTGAAAGTAAATATTTGAAGGACATTTTCAGTAAAATCTATAAATATAGAGATCAAAGGCTACTGGTAGATAAAAGAAATGGCTTATTTGATAGTATTAGATTTTATGCAATAATGAGAATTATGATTATAACGCTTGTGGGAGCTGTTATTTCAACAGCAATAAGTTTTATGTTTGATAATAAATATCTTTTAAAGGGCTTTATTATAGGTGGACTAGTAGGAGGGCTCACTGCAGGCATTGTTTTAGAAGTAGGATTTAGATTTATACCCTGGGCTGGAACTTTGCATAGACTAATTGCAGCTGTAATGCTAACAACTATATTCACTTTATTTTCAGTATCTGTAGATGTAAAAGACAAAAAAACCGGATTTTTTAAAGGTGTGAAATCGAAAATAGATTATGATTCATATTCAAATAATTCAAAAGGCAGTAATACATTTGGTGGATAGAAATTTATAATAGTTAGGAGTGTTGCTATGAATATGAGAGATTTAGAAAATTTAGAAAGAGGCATAAAAGCTGTAAAATGTGAAATAGAAAAAGAAAAATTTGTTATAAAATGGGAATGGGCACAAGGCTCTGATGTAGTCTATATTTTTAAGTCTGAAGCTCTAAATGAGGCAGGTATAGAAGATATAACTAAGGAGAATATAAAGATATTTACTAGAGAAGAATATAGAGAGTTTAGTGGTTATGTTGAGAGTATAAGGGAGATTAATCAATACAAATTTATGATTTTTAAAGCGGAGCAAATTAATGAGGAGCTTATCCTTGTAAAACAGCAGGATGGCGAAAATGAAGTAATTGTTTGTACAGGAAAGCCGGATGTTTTTTATGAGATTACAGAACGTACCTCCTTATTTAGTAAAAATAAAAAGGTGAAGATGAGAATAATTTGTGATGCACCTTTTAAAAAAGATGTGCTATGTTATGTAAAAAAACAGGGAAACTACCCCATTAACAAGGATGATGGAATTAAATTTGATTTTATAGGGGACTTTCATCCAGGGGTAAATGAAATGCCTAATATAGAAATCAGTAGGGATGAATTTGTTAAGATTTTCATAAAAGACGTTAATAGGTATGGAAGCGCATATAATTTGAGAGAAAAGTAAGAGAAAGTTCATTGGTAGCTATAAAAGGGAGGTGAGTACCTGATGGTTTTTATAAGTCAGGTATTATATGGGCATTTTTGATATTTTAACACTAGGTAAAAAAAATAGAGCAGATAAAAATTATAATTTAAAAAAATCTAAAGAAAAACATAATACAGAGGATATTAAATGTCCATTTTGTTTTAAAACTTTTAATAATGAAGATGTTCATTTTAGGGTAAGCCATGATCAGGATGGTGACCCAGAGTATGAAAAACAGATTGATGAGATTTTAAATGAATATAATAGAAAAATTGGTAAAGCCACCTTAGGAGAAATAAATGCTGTTATTAGAGCATCAGATTTGCCAGAAAAAAGCAAGACAAAGGTTGATAATGCTATAATCGAAGTAAGAGATAATTATGATAAGGCTACAGAGGAGAGGTTATGTCCATATTGTCATAATGTGCTCCCTATAACTTCAGGCAGAGGAGATACAAAAATCATTTCAGTAGTAGGAGCATCTCAAGCTGGGAAGTCTGTTTATATGTCTTGTCTTTTATATTATCTTGAACGCCACATTGCGGAGAAGTTTAAAGCCGCAGTTATTCCTGGGAGCTCAGAGTATAATGAAGATATAAAGCAAAACCAGAGGATAATATTTGAATTTAATAAGATGTTAGAGCCTACACCAAAGCAACATATAGATCCATTAATTGAAACTTTTAAGTTTAAAGATGAAACTAAAAAGCCAATAACTTTTGTATTTTATGATGTTCCAGGAGAAGGTATGACTGACAAAGCTTATATAGACAAGCATGGAGAACATATTCAAAATTCTGACGGTATTATATTCCTTATAGATCCATTACAAATGAGAGCATTAAGGAAAAAAATAAATTTAGCAAATGGAGCAAAAGGGGATTTTACAGATAAATATCAAGAACCTAAAGAAATTCTTGTGTATTTGTTTGAAAATTTTATATCTAAGCAGGAAAAAACTATTACAGATATACCCACAGCAGTAGTGGTTACTAAAAGTGATATGCTAATTAGCTTAAAGGATGAAGAATATATAAGTGCCAGTAGTAACGTATTTAGAAATTGTAGTCATGAGGGCAGCTTTAATTTAAATGAATTTGAAAATATTGATGGAGAAATAAGAAGGTTTTTAACTAAAGTGGACACACCTTTTAAAGGTGCTATGGATGCATATTTTAAAAATGTAGGTTATTTTGCAGTATCTTCTTTAGGCTGTAATCCAGAGAACTCTAAAATTAATGACAATTTTACTATATCCCCTTTAAGAATAGAGGAGCCTTTTTTATGGCTTTTATATAAGATGGGTTATATTAAAGAAGGAAGGTAATGGTATGATTCAGCAACATTATTATACAAGGGATAAAAAAGGATTATACAGTGCTACCCCAGGATATGATACTATTTCAAAAAGTAAGGGCTTAGAAGATAAGTTAATAAAAGAGGTGCTTCATAATTATTGCTTTTATGAAGCGCCTTTTGAGCTTATAGAGGAAGAAGACTTAAATAAATATCCAAAAGCACTTATGTGTTTTAATATACCATCTAAAGAAATGGTAATTGGATGTTCAAGTTTTGCAGGCAAAGATTATACTGGTCAAAGAAATAGATATTTCACCCATGATTATGTAGTAAGTCCGGTGCAGAAGGAATTTTATATCAGAAATCCTGAAAGAATTTTTCATGCAGAATTTAAAATACCGATTTTTGAATTACATGCTGGTGATGATAAGCCAAGTGAAACTTTTTTAGATGAATTAACTGATATACCTATGGATAAACAGAGCCATGAATTTTTCAAAAGGGACCAGTTTTTCAAGGAATTATGTATACAAGAGGGTATGTATAAGAAGCTTTTAAGTGCATGCTTTGACTCTGTTTTAAATAACAGAAAAATATATATAGTGATGAAAGTGCCAGTGCAGCAGTTATCAAAATACTCAAAACAGCTAATGAAGTATATATATATAGGTCTCCCATACGTAGTTAGAAGAAATTTTGGGTTTATAACTTATGCAAAAGATTCAAAAATCAAGGAGTACATAAATCTTCAGTTTGTGGCTAAGGGTGGGGTAAGGAAAGCAGATGTAGAGCAATCTCTTGCATATGTTTTTGATTTTCAAGAGGAAAAACATTTAAATGTAATGAAACTTAAAAAGGAAAATGATTATTTGAATTTTGTTTGGAATAACCTAGATGAGCCGAAAGTATTAAATGAATTTTTAAGCAAAAGTGATAAATATACTAAAGAAAAGCAGCAGGGGCAAGGGGTTAGTTTGGAAGAATATAATCAGATATTTACAGCTGATTTCCAAGAGAACTTTAAATTCGAGGCAATAAAATCTTCAGAAGACAAAATAGTTAAAATAGAAAAAGTACAAACCCAAGAACTTAAAGGTAAGGAAGCTGAGCTGAATATCTTAGAAGATATAGATATATCTGAAATATCTAAGAGGCAAATTAAGAGTTTTACTATGGAAGAAAAGTATAAAAATAATGATACATATATGATGGTATATTATCTTCAGAAAATACTTGCAAGTAAGGTAGATAGGGAAATAAGTTTCGGTGAAAGAAAGATTTGTCAGTTGTCCCTTAAAACCATGACAGAAGTTTATGAAATGTCTCCCATATTTTTAAAAGTAAAAGAGCGAATACAATATTTTTATGAAAAGGAAATTTCAAGAGAAACTTTTAGAAAAATTATGGTCGGATTTATAGAGTGTAATTTTCATAATACAATGGGATGTAATTCTGAAAAAGAAGATCTCCTAGAAGAATTTTATATAAATTATAACTTCCAGCAGCTCTTTAATTATTTAATGATCTATGGTGGGATAAAGAAGGCTCGAGATTATATATTATGGGCAGTTAATGATTTTTTAAAGTTAAAGGAAAAAGAAGTGAGTTTTAGCTTTTTTGAAGCTTTGAAAAATTACATAGAAAATAATGACAATGATTTCTTTAAAGATAAAAACTTTAAAAGGCAAATATTTCAAAGCGATAATGAGGCTATAATAGGTAGGATAAAGGATTTAGAGTTAGATATGTGTGGAGGAATAAAAAAGTTTATACTAGGGCTTAAAAGGTAGGAAGAGTTAATATAAAAGAACTTTCGAAAAAAAATATAATGCATAATTATCTTAAAAATGGTATAATTTATAAATAAAATAACCTATATTAATGAAAACTTGGGGGGATATTTATGACAACCAGTATGCTAAAAATTATTGCAATTTTACTAATGTTAATTGACCACATGGGTGCAGCACTTTTTCCAGAGGCTACAATTATGAGAATGATAGGAAGATTATCATTTCCTATATTTGCTTATTTAATCCATGTAGGATATTCTAAAACAAATTCATTTCCTAAATATTTACGCAGACTGCTTATATTTGCAGCTGTATCTCAAATTCCATTTTCATTAGCCTTTAGTAAAGGTATTAGTATAAACAGCTTTTCTGATTTTTTGGGATTTTTTGTAGGAAGTCCAGATTTACATTTAAATATTTTCTTTACGTTGGCATTGGGATTACTAGCAATACGTATATGGGATAAAGAAGAATCCCAGATTGCTAGAATAATAGGTGTGATATCATTGGGCATAACAGCAGAATTTTTCGGTACCGATTATGGAATTTATGGAGTTGCTATGATTCTTGCATTTTATATTTTTAGAGATAATAAAGTCAAAACAGCTATATCTCAAACTAGTGTATATATATTATTTAGTGCATCAGAAATCTTATTTTATGTGAACAAATTCTCAGGTACAAGTATTCAGTTAGTTTGGTTTAATCAAGCATTATCACTACTGGCATTAATTTTTATATTTAGCTATAATCATAAGAAAGGCAAAGATCTAAAATACCTTTTTTATGCTTTTTATCCAGTACATTTATTAGTAATAGGATTAATAAAAATTTTCTGGTAAAGCATTATTTTAGTATTCTATCACACTAGATGATGATCTAATCATGCAACTAAATTTTCAAAAAAAGATAGTCTTCATAATATGAAGACTATCTTTTTTTGAAATTTTTTAGTTTTGACGAAGCACGGATATTATATTACTTGTTGTGTTACCGGCTCTATCTACAGCTTTAACTTCAATATAATTCATTCCTGCATGAAGTTTTACCTCCGATTCAAAGTGAGCTGTTTTAGCGTATATATCTGCAGTTGTTGATATCTCATTTCCATTAACAAACAATCCAAATCCAAAGTTATTGTCTGAAACTTCACAGTTGATTTTAAAAGTAGCAACATCTTTGGCTACGTTTATTGTTTTAACTTTGCTAGATGGATTAATATCCTTAATAGTTAACTTAGGAGCAACTAAATCGCAATAAAGATTCATTGAATAGTCGAACTTGTTGCCTTTTTCATCTACAGCTGTTACTGCAACTTTATTTTGACCATCTTGTAGGCTTATTTCTTTCTTGAAAGTTAAATCTGAATTTACAGTAACGTCCGTGCCTTGTATTTTAAAAGATTTAACTCCAGTTGATAAATCTCCACTTAAAGTAGGACTCGTGGAATTATAGAAACTACCTTCTCTTTTAACTCCGGTAAAGTTAACATACAATTTATCATTTTTAACAATTATATTTGTACTCACTTCTTCAAGTTTAATATCTTTTATACCATAAGCTTGTACAGTTATTTGATGTTTGCCAGGAACTAAGTCTTTAAATTTATAAGATAGTGTTTCAATATTTTTTGCTGTAACCTCGCCATCAACTAAAACATTGAAATATCTCATATCGGAAAGAAGCTTAGAATCTCCGGAATATGATAATTCAAAATTACCTGAAGGGAATACTGTGTTCGCTTTAGGTGAAGTTATTGCAAGGGATTGTACTTCTACCTTTGTTGAATATTCGTAAGTGTTTTCGGCATAATCTGTACTGGAAATTGTCAAATTATTATTACCACTTTGTAGATCCAAATTTACAGAGTAGTTTCCATCAGTATCTTTTTCAAGATTCATAGAGGTACTTCCATTTTTATCTGTAATATATGTTCCATTTTTCAAAATTTTAAAATCTCTTATTCCAGATAATTTATCTGTTGCTTTAAATTTCAAAACGTACTTTCTTGAAGTTACTTTACTGGGAGAAGTCATTAGTGAAGTAGGAACAGTTGAATCAACTTTAATAGGTAATTTCATAGTTTGATAATTTGTAGTAGTAGAATCAATTGATGCTTTAACTTCGAAATAATATTGCCCATCTTTAACTATCTCGTATTTTCCGCTAACTGGATTATAACTAGTTAAATCCCATTTCCATGGTGATTCTTCTACATAGTTATCAGCTTGTAATTTATCATCAGGGTCTGGTGACCATAAATCTTTAACTAGATCTTTATCAACACTTAGACTCCTAACTAAATTACCTTTTTCATCTACTACATTAACAAGCATAGTTTTAGCATTCCTGAGGAATTTTATTTTTGGTGTCACAGTTATTTTTCCATTTGCTGCAGTTACAGCGATTAAATTTTCATCAACTATTGGCAATTTTGTTTTTTCATCTTCACCAACTACTCCTAAAAGATTTTCAACCCCATTTTCAGTTAAACTATATACGCCAGTTTCTTTTAAATGAGAGCCTTCATCCCAAAGTGGCTTGTCCATAATTAAAGATTCATTCCATTCACCATAGAAGCCCATATATGGAACACCAAGTGTTTCTGACTCTTTAGAACTAGGTTCAAAAGTTAAAAAGCCTTCTACAAATACACCTTTAGTTGTGCTTTCAGGTATATTTAATGTAACCTTAAGTTCTACTACTGATCCCGCAGGTACAACCACTTTATCCTTATCAAAGGAAACTGTAGCTCCTTTTAGAATTATGTCTCTTGCTTCATCGCTCTTATCGGATAGTACTACATTTGAAGGTTTAACAGTATAAGTTTCTTCTTTATTTCCATAATTTTTAAATTTTAAAGTAAATTGTTTTGTAAGTTCATTAATCTGCTTTAATGAAACTGTAGATTCGTTAGCTTCATTTACAACAATTACATTGGTTTTAACAGCAGCAGCTACATCTACAAGACCAGCTCCTTGTCTCCTTGGAGAAAATGGAATTAAATCTTTGCCAGTAGAAGGATCAATTTGGGGTTTTGCTGTATTTATTACAAGTTGCTTTGCAAGTTCAGCTTTTTCTATTGGAGATAACTTGTCTAATTTTAATTCCTTCATGTGTTGTAGTACTAATGCCATAATACCAGCGGTATGTGGAGCAGCCATAGAAGTGCCCGACATATATTTATATTTATCATCATTAGCTGTTGAACGAATATCTCCACCGGGAGCGGTAACTTGAGGTTTAAATTCTAAGTTTGGAGTAGGACCCCAAGATGTAAAATCAGACATTAGTCCGGTTTTAGGATTTACGATACTTACTTTTTTATCTTCAAATTTAATTTTAGTACCAGTTTTTACTGAAGCTGCTAGTTGAGCTCCATGTTCATTAGTTATGAACATTGAAGGGATTTTTACACTAAGGTCAGTAGCCATGCTAATATATAATTTATCGCCATCTTTATTGTATATAACGGCTGCTACAGCACCTGCATCTTGAGCATTTATTTTCTTTTCTATAAAAGAATTAGATCCTCTTTTAATAAGTGCAACCTTACCTTTTAAATCTTTACCTTTAAAGTCCTCAGGAGTTCCAAGATTACAATCAACAATATCGTATTCACCTTTTAAAAGTCCAATTGGGCTGATTTCTAATTCTGATTTTAGGTATGCTATATCTTTATACTCATTACCAACTTTATATGTTAGTGCGGGCCATACAAGCATACTATTATTAATAGATGCTACACTTAGTGCTTCTTTTGCAGTAGATGGAGCGCCAACTACGGATGTATCAACTATATCAGAAACTTTGTCAGGAGATGTGGAATATGCAGAGTTTCCAGCTGAAACTACTACTACTACACCTTTTTCTTCAGCTTCTTTTATAGCCTTTTGTAAAGGTGCGCTATTTTCTACAAAACCTGAATCGGAACCAAGACTCATATTTATTACATCTGCTCCAAGTTTTACAGAATCTTGTATAGCTTCAACTACATCTTCATCATTACAGCTTGGATAATCTGGATCATTTGAGAAGACTTTCATTGCAAGTAATTGCGCTTCAGGTGCAGCTCCTTGAATTGCTTCAAATTTAGAAACATCAGTGGAATTTCCGTTTGCAGCAACTATACCAGCTACGTGCATTCCATGCATATTGCCTTCATCAATTATATTTTGACTTTTATCTGCGTAATTATATCCATAAGGTACCTTATCAGTAAAATATTTTCCTTTTCCTTGTGGACTCTTATTTTTAATTTTAGCTTTTGAGGGATCAGTAAGTTTCATATCTTTATGTCTATAATCTATACCACTATCAATTATAGAGATTACCATGCCTTCTCCTTTATACTTAGAAACCTGCCATTCTTTTAATACATTGGTTAAATCTTTTGCGGATGTCATGGTTGGTTTATAACCACCTCCAGCATTGATACTTTCTGCATTAACGTTAGATAGATAAATATTTGAAGATAAAATGCTTACTGTAAGAACTATACTTAAAAGTTTTTTTCTGTTCATTATTTAGTTCCCCCCCTATTTATACAATATTTATACAATATTTATTATATATTATCATAATAATGCAAAAAAGGAAATATAAATAATTATTATCAAAAAAAATTGCAATTAACAGATTTTATTATGTTTAATATTAACTCAAAAGGGTTGAAATCTTAACTAAGTTACACTAAGATTTAGATATAACTATTTCAATTAGATTATATATAAAGGAGAAAGAGAGCGATGAAGTGGGAAATAAAAAAGTTTAAAGAACTAAGCGGCGAGGAAGTATATGAAATCTTAAAACTTAGAAGTGAAGTCTTTGTTATAGAGCAGCAATGTATTTATGAGGAGTGTGATGGTAAAGATAAAAAATCTTATCATTTATTTGCAAGGGAAGATGGAGAAATCCTTGTGTACTTAAGAATTTTAGAAAAAGGAGTTACATATAATGAGATATCTATAGGAAGGGTTTTAACTGATAAAAAATATCGTGGTAAAGGTTTAGCAAAACAAATGATGTTAAGAGCAATAGGATTTATCGAAAATAATTTAAATGAAAAAACAATTAGAATTTCTGCACAAGAGTATTTATTAAATTTTTATTCAAGTCTTGGTTTTGTGGGAGTTAGTGATGTGTATTTAGAAGATGATATTCCACATGTAGAAATGTTATATAAGAATAATTAATTATAATGATATAATAGTTAGTAATTGCTAAATTATAATTTATATGATAACTGGTAAAGCTTAAAATATGTTAGACTATTTGTAAAGGGGGCTATTATTTATGGAACAATTAGTGAAAGAAAAGCTAGATAGACTAATAGACTTATTTCAACAAGTATCTGCACAATATAAATGGGAGCAATCCTTAACTAACCATTTTTCGGCATTGACTTATACATTAAATAACAAAGAGTTTGATAAAGAGAAAATTGAAGATGTGAGAAAACATATTAAGAAGACCACAGGGATATTTTCTAATTATAGAGGTACTTCTATGATAATTTTATCAACATTATTAGCATGTCAATATGATAATCCAAAACAGGAATTTGATAAAATGCTGGATTATGATAAAAGAATGAAAGAGTCAGGATTCAAGAATAATATGTATTTGCCAATAGCGAATTATGCTCTTTTAGCTACCTGTAGCGAAGAATGGGTGGGTACAAGAATAGTGAAAGCCAAAGAAATATATAGTGAAATGAAAAGCAATCATCCCTGGTTAACTGGTGGAGATGATTACCCACTTTCAATACTTTTAGCAAATTCAGATGCTTCTGTTAATAGTATTATAGAGAATATGGAAGACTGTTATAATATATTAAATGAAAATGGGTTTGGAAAAAATAATGGACTTCAACTTTTATCTCATATACTAGGATTTAGCAAAGAGGACAATAAAAGCAAGGTTTTAAGATGCAAAGAAATATTTGATAAGTTAAAAGAAAATAAAATGAAGGTGTATTCTAGTGGGTATGCGATAATTGGCTTCTTATCTATACTTGGAGAAGATGGGTATGTAGCAGTAGATCAAGTTATTGAAATTGTAAATGTTCTTAAGTCCACTAAAAAATATAAATGGTTAACCAAAGAAACTCATTTATATACTGCAGCAGCTTTGGTAAGTGATGCATATATTGAGAATATAAAAAATCAAAAGGATCTTATTCAAACAGCTATTGGGATTTCCATTGAAGCATTAATTGCAGCACAAACAGCTGCTATAATAGCAGTAGCTAGTAGCACTGCGGCTATTTCAGGAGCATCTGCTTCGTCTTAATAAAACTATGATGGGCATCTAGCTGGAAGGATGTATAAAAGTCTAGGATTTGAAGAGATTTGCTTTTGGAGTTTATAGAAAAGTAAAGAAATTGAATAGAAATCTACCAATTATTTAAAAAAAGAAAACTTCTGGAGTAGATAACAATTGAGAATTGTTATCTACTCCAGAGGTCTACAAGGGAGTAAATCTCCTTCTGAAGTTGCTGATTAATGTTTAGTAGGTAGTTCATCTAGTGTTTTTAGCGCGTATCCTTGCTTTTTCCATTCTGTAATTACATCATCTAATATTTCAGCATTGGTTTTTGACACTGCGTGCAGTAACATAATTCCACCATTGTGGGTTCTTTCCATAATACGTTTTTTTGCAGTTTCATGAGGGGGCTGTTTATTAGTAAGCCAATCCATATAAGCGAAACTCCAAAATATAGTTTTATACCCGTAATTTTTAGTATATTGTAAGGATAATTCACTATATTTGCCCATGGGAGGTCTAAAATATTTAGACATTTTTTTTCCTGTAATACTTTCATAGGCAGCTTCTACATCAGATAATTCACTATTAAATTTTTCTGCGTCTACTATTGAAGCCATTGAAGGATGACGAGCGCTATGGTTGCATACTAAGTGTCCTTCTGCAACCATTCTTTTAATTAATTCTGGGTTGGAAGTAATATAGGGTTTTACAACAAAAAAGGCTGCTTTCACATTATGTTTTTTTAAAACATCTAAAATTGGAGCAGTATACCCAGCTTCATATCCCTCATCAAAAGTTAAATATAGTATCTTTTCTGATGTGTCTCCTAAATAGTAGCACTCATAGTTTGATATAATATTACTGGTTTCTTTAGGTCCTTCAGGGGGCGTATTGTCATTTCGGGGCTGGAAATACCAATTATATTCTTTGGTGCTTAAACCATTAATAGTTTTATTATTACTAAAGACGTTTTTGAAAAAATTTATTAGGTCAGCTGGTTTTGAATTACCCTTGTTATGATATTCATTTTTAGAGTCTATAATTGAACTGAATTTTAAATCTTTGCTATAAACAGATAAACAGTTAACTGTAAGCATTGAAGAAATAATAATACTCAATATCTTTGATTTCACACTAATCACCCCTAGTTTATCCTATTTAGAAAAGTTTTTAAATTGTTTTACAACTTAGTATGCTCAGTAGAGGCTTGTATATATTCGTAATTTATAAAAAGTTTAGTAAAATCATGATTATAGCATAAGCAATTATAGAAAAATCATACTTTCAGCCTCTAATTAAGGTATAATATTACTATGTCTACAACAGTGGAGGTGACGAAATGGAATTAACTTTAGAGCAACATAGAATGATTCATAGTAAACCCTCAAGATATAGTACAATTAGAGGGATTCAAGGTTCAGGTAAGACAACTGCATCTATTTATAGAAGTCTTTATTTAAAAAACAATTATTGTTTATATGAAGAGGATAAAATATTAATGTTAGCTTCTAAGGATGAAGAAATAAATTATATTGAAGAAATATATAGCAAAGTAGAAAAAGAAACTAGATTAGATTATTTAACTCTATTTTCTAATTGTGAAAGAAAATTTCATGTAGTTACATTAGAGGGCATTTTACATAGATATTTTTTAGAATATAAAAGCAAATATAAATTAAAAAATGAGCAAATAATAGGTAATGATAAAAAAAATAGCATTATGAAAAACTGCATATTGGAAATTAAAAATATTTATCCAAGTCTAAGGATATTACATGCGAGTTATGTTGAATTTTTTGTTGAAGAAGTAAAGTGGATGAAAAGTTGCAATTACTTAAAAATTGATTCCTATTTACAATGCAATAGAACAGGAAGAAAATGTGAAAAAGGGCAAGGGCCACAAAAAATTCTCAAAAATTCCACTGCGAGACAAGCAATATTTCAGCTTATGCTTACATATAATGAAAAGCTTAGATTAGAGAATTTAGTTGATAATGAAGATATTAATATATACGCGCTACTAATGGCAGAATCTATTACAACAGATAAGTATTGCCATATTATAGTTGATAAAAGTAATGATTTAACTAAGGTACAAATAGATTTTATTAATGCATTATTTAAAGCAAAATCTTATTCTAACATGATGTTACTTGTTGATATAGATGTGCCTCACAATACTAATTCCTGGATGGTAAAAGGTAAAAGAATTAATTCCAAACCACTTGGAGAAAAGGCGAAAACACATATATTCAAAAATAATTATAAAACACAAGAAATCCTTCAAAAAAAACAGTTGGAGATAAAGGACAAGAATTTAGACATCGAATCATTGGAGAATTTTCAATTTTGTGATTTAAGGCATAGTAGATCCTACAAATTTATGAGGGATTATAGTAGGATATCAGATATCCTAGTAAATGATGAAAAAGGCGATTATGAGTATATAAATGAGGAATTATTAGAACTACCTGTATATAGTGATATAGCAGCAGGTGAACCTATACTTATTAATTCTGAAATAGAAGGTAAATTTTATCTTCCAAAGTATTGGCTAAAAGGAGTGAAAAATGCTTTCATTTTAAAGGTTAAAGGTGACAGTATGATTGGAGCAAACATTAATCATGGAGATTATGTAATAATAAGGCAGGAACATGCTGCAAATAATAAGGATATTGTTGCAGTTGACATAGGTGGTAACGCAACTTTAAAGAGGCTTTCTATAGACAAAGATAGAGTATTACTTATGCCAGAAAATGAAAAATATAAGCCTATTGTAATAGATAGTGAAGATACATACATTATAGGTACAGCTATAGGAATCATAAAGCGCAAAAATTAATTTTATGGAAGGAGTTAAGTAGAAATGAAAATATTTTTTATTTCTGACATACATGGTTCACTTTTATTTTTAAAAAAAGCATTAAAACGTTATAGAGAAGAAGAAGCAAGCTATATAGTAATGCTAGGAGATGCATTATATCATGGACCAAGAAATCCATTGCCAGAGGAGTACAAACCTCAGGAAGTAGCAAACCTCTTAAATGAATATAAAGACAAGATAATAGCTGTTAGAGGGAACTGTGATAGTGAAGTAGACCAAATGCTCATAGAGTATCCTATGATGGCTGATTATTCTATAATATTGTACAATAATAGAAGATTATTTTTGACACATGGGCATACATATAACGAGGATAATCTGCCGAATTTGTGCGAAAATGATGTTTTGGTACAGGGCCACACGCATCTTCCTCTAGCTAAAAAACAGAATAAAATATATGTATTGAATCCAGGATCCCTATCATTGCCTAAGGAAAACAACCCCAATTCTTATGCAATACTTGAAGATGATTTATTCCAAATAAAAGATTTAGAGGGGAATGTCATTAAAGAAATAAATTTATAAGAAACAATGCCTCAGGACACCCTGGGGCATTAATAGCGTCTAAGTTTCTTTTCTCTTTTCATTTAAATATAGTAAGTACATACAAGCAGAAGCAAAGATACCAAAGAAAAATACAAGGAGCCATGCGGAGTTTATGGATCTATTTCTAATAAAAAAGCCCATCATAAAGGGACCAACCGCAAAGCCTGTACCAGTAATTAATGGTATAACTGCATTAAATCTACCTCTATGGGACATTGGTGTATGATTTGCAATATATACTCCAGAATTAGTGGCAGATAGTATTTCACCAATTGTCCATACAATCGTAGAAATAACAAAGACCGTAAAAGTTTTTGCTAAAAATAACATTCCAAAACCTACAGAGAAAAATAAACCAGCTAAGGTGATGTTTAGTATTGGTCTAAGTTTTTTTGTTAAAGCAGCTATAACTGTGGTCATAGTAACTACAACTAGACCATTAATAGCCATTATAGAACCATAAAGCTTTGGACCGTCGATACTAAAAAGTTTCCTCATTTGTATTGGTGTAATGAAACCAAATTGAGAATACATGAATGAATAAATCATTGAAACTGTAGCAAAGGCTATAAGATAAGGTCTTTTTAAAAGCACACTTAGTAAGCTACCTTCTTGAGCTTTTTCATTTTCATTATAAAACTCATTAATTACCTCATCCTCTTTATTCTCCTTAGTGGGAAGAGTTTCTTCTACAAATACAGCAACTAGTATTAAGGAGAGTATAGTTGTAGCTGCATCACCTAAAAATAAAATTTTCAAATGGTGATTATATAAAAAACCTGCAATTAGTGGTCCAAGGGAAAAGCCTATATTAATTCCTAGATATAAAAGCGAGTATGCGGCTTTTCTATTTTTGGTATTTGTTAAATCTGCCATCATAGCGCTGTTTGGTGGTTGGGCAGCTCCTCCAAAAAAGGATGAAAGTATTAAAAGATAGGGTATCATTAAAGATTTACCCAGAAATGCACAAGGAATAAGGCATAGTGCTGCCAAACCTTGAAAAATAATAATGATTTTTTTTCTGCCAATATGATCTGCTAACTTTCCACCTATTAGTGAACCAGGTATAGAAGAGAAGGCTGCCATCATTAAAAATAAACCTACAGTTTCTGCTCCCAGACCTAAGTTTATAGTAAGGAATAGTGTTAGAAAAGGATGAACAAAACTACCCATACTGTTAATAATTCTAGCAAAAAATACAACGTAAATACTTCTAGGTAAGCCGGAATAAGTTTTTAAAATATTTGAACTTTTCATTAGTTCCCCCTTGCTTTTTCCATTTTATAAGTCTTAGTATTTTTTTTAATACTGTCAATTACATTTTACTAAAATTCTATAAAAATTTCCAGTTATAATAAAAAAAATTTTATAAAATAAAAGGATAGCTCTTAGGCTATCTTCAAATTGTTGACAAATATAAAAAAAATCCCAATTTTAAATTGAGATTTTTTTTATAAGCAAAAATGATATTGGATTATCCATGTCGAGTTACTTGGCAATTGGATGATTTTTCAAAAATATTAGGTAATCATTATTCCATTGCTCATAGTTTTTATCATTTTTATGATCCTTTAGTTCATATTTTTTCTTCAATAATTCGCCTAAATAATTTGTAACTTTATTAGAGCCCAAAAGGTTTAGGTGACCAATGTTAAACATATCAGACTTAAAATCAAATCCCATTTCTTCATACTTATTGTTATAATTAATGAACTCAATATTATTAGCTTTACATATTTGTTCTACCTTATTAAACATTTTTCCTGGAGTTTGAGTCCAATTTTTCATACCAGTTGTGCTTGTTTCATCGTATGGCATATTAGTAAATATAAGTTTAAATCCCTGCTCTTTAGATAAATTAATCATTTTGTATAAATACTCTTCTGATTTGGGTGGAAGTTGTCCTACCCCCTTGGTAGAAACATTAGCTTTATTTTCTTTACCATACTTTTCATCTCCGGCACTAAAGCCTTTTTCATAATAATTATCTAAATTATTAAATTGAAGATCCAATTTAGAAACTTCTTTCCATCTGTTGTGATACCTTATAAATGGAACAAAATAATTTTGTCTTTCATCTTTAGGCGTAGTGGCTAAAATTGCTTCAATTTTATTTTTAGACAATTTCATGTTATCAAGCACATAACTAATGTACCCTTCTTCTCCATATTCTTCAGTTAAGCCTAAATAATACAAATCTACTACAACAATAGGTTTTTCCTGTTTTTTTAATATTTCTTTTAATAAATAATATGTAACATCGATAGGTTCCCCAGCTGTTGCATAATTAAAACTAGTTATTCCATAATCTTTCCATAGTAAATTCGGACTAATAGCTGAATGCATATGACTAGAGCCTAATAATACTACATCATATTTATCCCCTGTATTTGCATATAACCCTTGATACAAATTATTACGGTAACCTGTTTTTAATATGAATAAGGAATTTAAACCTAAGAGGATAGATATTAATATAATAGTAAAAATACTTCCTTGTAAAATTCTTTTTTTACTCAATGGAGCGCCTCCTATAGTTAAAACTGGAAATATATAAATTTTTGAACATCAAATTGGGGACCATACATTCCAAATAGTATTTACAGTTAAAACAATTAATATGCCAATTACTGATATTAAAATAATTTCTTAGCTTACTAGCGGCTCTTTTATTTAGCAATAAATATTGTAATTTATTTTATCATACTGTATTAGTGTGTCAAAGATATGTCAATTTTAAAAATAGTGCAAACCACGTGTCCAATATATAACTTTATATAAAAAAGACCAGTATAATGAAAAATTATACTGGTCTGGTAAACAAACTATAAAAATTAACACTTTTCATTTATTTCCTAAGAAAAAAGCTGAATTTATCTTTTTCGTCAACTAAAATAGAAATATTTCGTTTATGAAGTATATTATTATATTCTTGAACTTGACCATCACATATATTACCATAGTCAGTCTTGTCATTTGCTACCCAACCCATAAACACATAAGCATGGGAAGGAACACCAGGCTTATTAGCTACATCTGTGGTGAAACATATATCTCCTTTTTCTAATTTAGTAACGTCAGTATTTTTTTTGAAGCCCATTGAAGTTAGATCTGTCGCCAACTGTTTAACAGTAGATGTGTCTACAGGTATGGCAATGTCATTGGATCTTAAAATTTCTGACAAAAGATATACAGTAACTCCGGTTTTGCTTCCTTTGTTTAATCCGACTGCTTTTTTTAGCATAGATGTTCTATTTGCTTCTACATCTAAATAGTCATAAATTTTCTTTTGGGATGTAACAGTTTTAACGTCACTATCAACAGTACTTTTTGTAACTGTTTTCTTGGCAACTACGTCTGTTTTTGGCTTCATGAAAGAGGTGTTCATTAATATAGAAAAAACGATTATAGCGGCTATAACTATAAAAAGTCCTAAAACAATTGCATTGTTCTTAAACTCATTTTTGTCTGCGAGCTCATGCATTTCTTTTATGTATTTTTGACCTTCCGCATGATCTTTTAACTGAGTCGGTTCACTAGATTTAGTTTTATGCTTTTCTAAATTGTTGTTTGAATACAAACTATTTATACTTTCACTAGTTTCTTTTTCTGTTTGGTTATTTTTATCCATATTTTCTGCTTGCAAATATAGGTATCCATATGATTTAACCTATATTTTTGCAGCACCTCCCCTTGATTTTATATTAGTGCTTTAATTTTAATAGCTGTTTATTTTAAAAAGCAGTTCATATATTATTCATATCACTTGCTTTTTGACACTATAATTATAACATATGAGGAGGCATTTTAGTGATATTTGTGAGAGTTTAAAATAATTTAATATTTTGTGAAATATATTACAGTTATTGTGGGTATAAATTTAATATAATTATTGATTTAACTTATTCATAACTTCTAGGGTATTGTTTAGTGCAGTACTGTAGTATAATGTATTTGATAATGAATAAGTAGGGGTGGACAATGACTGTAAAAATAGTAACTGATAGTACCTCATATATAAGTGAGGAGTTAACAATAAAATATGATATTTCTGTGACTTCATTAAGTGTTATTTTTGAAAATGAAGCGTTTAAAGAAAGCTATATTAAAAACGAAACTTTTTATGAAAAACTAGATAAGAGCGCAAGTATTCCCACTTCATCACAACCATCATTAGAGGAAATGTATAACGTCTTAGAAAAACATATAAAAGATAATAATGAAGTTGTTGGTGTTTTCTTATCTTCAGATATGAGTGGGACGTATTCAAATGCATGCCTTGCAAAAAACATGATACTTGAAAATTATCCAAATGCATTAATAGAGATTATAGATTCTAGATCTAATTGTATGCAACTTGGATTTGCAGTATTAACCGGGGCGATTGCAGCACAAAAGGGAGAATCGGTAAATGAAGTAGCCTGCATAGTAAAAGACAATATAAAAAGGAGCAGATTTCTGTTTATACCTGATACTTTAGAGTATCTAAAAAAAGGTGGCAGAATAGGTGGTGCAAGTGCATTACTTGGTACTATTTTTCAAATTAAACCTATTCTTACTGTAGTAGATGGGAAAACAGAATTATTTAATAAAGTACGGACTAAAAAACGTGCCATACAAACTATGACTGATAAATTTATTCAAGATATAGCACAGCACGGTCTTGGAGATGTGATGATACATCACATAAATGATGTTGAAGGGGCAATGGATTTTGCAAAAACAGTTGAAACATATATAGGTAAAAAAATAAGCATAGCTCCAATTGGGCCTGTAATAGGAACGCATGTTGGACCTGGTGCGCTAGGTATAGTGTATTACACAAAGACAGATTTATAAAATAATAAGTAAAGCCGAACTGCTGATTTGCAGTTCGGCTTTGCTTATTAAATAATTCAATATTCTTCTGAGTACATTTCTCTTAAAATAGTTAATGTTTCAAGTAAATGTTGAACATGGAAGTTAAATACTACGTTTATATCGTTATTTATGTAAGGTGTACTAAGTGTATCTTCATGGAACAATTCGTTTATGTTAAAGCGGTTAGTTTCATTGAAATAGCAATTACAAGGCGAATTGGTGAATGTTAGAGAGTTTAGTATAACTAGGTGATTATAAGCAGTTTTTGAAGTATCTATAACTTTATTAATTTTGTTAACATGTTGGTTTTCAGTTTTTTCACTTTGTATTTCACTTAAGTATGAGTCCAGTGATTTTTCCAATTTGGTTATTTGAAGGTTTAAACTAGAAAGATTAATATCTCCATTGAAATTAAACACATCTTTAGCTGTTGCAAAAATATTACGGATTAGGATTTTTCCGTCTCTATGTAAGTTATCTAAAAATTTAGGATGGAATATAAAATAGTTTATTAAAACCGATACCAATATACCCACAAAAGTTTCTATAACTCTATTGGAACTATAAACTAGCGGAGTACCTTGTTTAAGATTCGTCATTATTGCTAAAAAAACTACGCAGGCAATTATAATCGAATTTTTTCTATTAAGAAGGTTTAAAAAATAAATTACAAATATTATGCCTATACCGATAAGAAATACATTATTAGGACTTATAAGTGCGAATATTAATCCCCAAATTGCGCCTATGATAGTACCAATCATTCTGTTTTTACCTGTAGTAAAGGAATTGTGTACAGTGCTTTGCATTGTTATTACCGCAGCTATACATGCATAAAAGGGGTTTTGGTTATGAAAAAATCTTAATATAATTATACATAAAAAAACTGAAATTGCAGTTTTAATATTTCTCATTCCTATTTTTTGCATACTGTTGCCTCCTGGCCAAGTCACACCTTTGGTGCTGAAATCTGTTTAAATTGTTGTATTAAGTGGATACATTATTATATATAATTTTAAACACATCTTATATTTTACCAAATTTCAACTTATTTGCAACTAAAAATTATATTTATGCATTGACAAATTTCAAGATTTAAATTAGACTAAGAAGAAATTATATATTATATATAAAAAAGAAGTACACTTTTAAGTTAGTCCTGTGAGGCTAGGAAGGAGTATAGATGATTATGCCATGTTTTTTTTGCGTAGAAAGTTTTGAATTTAATACTATTAAATATAACACAGTGGGTAATATTTGCAATAAAACTGTAAGTATATTTTCTATTTCGTTAATAAATATAATCAATATATTGATAAGGATAACAAAAAGATTATTTTAATAGTCTCTTTGTTATCCTTTATTTTGTTTAAAAAAATGGTTTTAGTTGATAAGTATATTTTCAAATGAATAATAATTGTGATAAATGAATAAAAAAACAAGAAAAATATTGCTTTATTATGATGATTAACATATAATTAATAAAAATAAGCTAGCAATACCAATAAAAATATTAAAAAATGCGGCATGTAAGAAGAATATACGTTATACATAAAAATTGTATAAATATTCACTAATAAGTTTTGGCGTTTTAAAAAAATGATTTTTATGTAGGAGGATTTAAGATGAAAGGTAAATTGATTTTAGAGAATGGAATAATATTTGAGGGTAATATATTTGGGTATTTAGAGGAAAGTGTGGGGGAAGTAGTTTTTAATACAGGTATGACTGGGTATGAAGAAATTTTAACGGACCCATCCTATTATGGACAGATAGTAACTATGACCTATCCGCTTATTGGAAATTACGGAATTAATTTAGAAGATGTAGAGTCGAAGTCACCTACAGTCAAGGGCTTTATTGTTAGAGAAAAATGTGATAACCCTAATAATTTTAGATGTGAAATGGATTTAGAGGGATATTTTAAGCAAAATAAAATAGTGGGCCTAGAAGGTATTGATACAAGAGCATTAACAAAAATACTTAGAAATAAAGGAACTATGAAAGGTATTATTACTACGAAGGAATTATCGCAAAGTGAAATAAAGCAAAAGCTTGCGGTATTTAATAATACTGATGCTGTAATGAAGGTTACTACAAAAGAACCTTATGTTATTTGCGGAACAGGGCCTCATGTGGCTGTTGTGGATTTTGGAATAAAAGAAAATATTCTGAGATCGTTTATGCAAAGAAATTGCAAATTAACAGTATTTCCAGCTGATACATCTGCGAAAGAAATATTAAAGGTTAATCCGGATTTGATATTTTTATCAAATGGGCCTGGAGACCCAGAAGATTTAAAGGAAATAATTAAAATGTTAAAAGAAATTATAGGTAAAAAACCTATAGTTGGAATTTGCTTAGGACATCAACTTTTAGCTTTAGCCCTTGGTGGGGAAACCGAAAAACTTAAATTTGGTCATAGAGGATGTAATCATCCTGTTAAAGATATACAAGAAAATAAGGTGTATATTACATCACAAAACCACGGATATTATGTAAGCGTACTCCCAGAAGAAATGGAAGTTACGCATGTAAGCGTAAATGACGGAACTATAGAAGGCATGAAACATAAGAATATGCCAATATCCTCTGTGCAGTTCCATCCGGAAGCTTGTCCTGGATCAAAAGATATAGATGCAATTTTCGATAAATTTCTTTCGATGATTTAAGGCAAATATTGAGAATCGCAAGTGCAAAGGTAAAAGAGGAAGTAAATGAAATTTAAGATGCGCAAATAGAATTAAACAAAAGATAATTTAGAGGAGGATTTATATGCCATTAGATAAAAGCATTAAGAAAGTATTAGTAGTTGGGTCGGGGCCAATAATAATAGGGCAAGCTGCTGAATTTGATTATTCTGGAACACAAGCTTGTCAAGCGCTAAAAGAAGAAGGAGTAGAAGTTGTGCTTGTAAATAGTAATCCAGCAACGATAATGACAGATAAAGAGGTTGCGGACATTGTTTATATAGAACCACTAACTATAGAATTTTTAGAGAAGATTATTGAAAAGGAAAGACCGGATAGTATGATTTCTGGTATGGGTGGGCAAACAGCCTTGAATTTAGCTGTAGAATTATCCGATAATGGTATTTTAGATAAATATAATGTGAGAGTAATCGGCACCTCTATAGAAGCCATAAAAAAAGGTGAAGATAGAGAAATATTTAGAAATCTTATGCAGGAAATTAATCAGCCAGTTGTGGAAAGTGAAATTGTTACAGAAATAGAAGATGGAGTGCGCTTTGCTGGCGAAATAGGGTATCCTGTAATTGTAAGGCCGGCTTATACGTTAGGTGGAAGTGGTGGTGGAATTGCCGAAAGTGAGGAAGAATTGATTGAAATATTAGAACTTGGATTACAATTAAGTTCTATCAGGCAAGTGCTTCTAGAAAAGAGTATTAAAGGCTGGAAAGAGATAGAATATGAAGTGATGAGAGACAATCGTGGCAATTGTATTTGCGTATGTAATATGGAGAATATAGATCCTGTAGGGATACACACTGGAGACAGTATTGTTGTAGCACCAAGTCAAACTCTTTCTGATAAAGAATACCAAATGCTTAGAAGTGCATCCATAGACATTATAAATAGTGTAGGAATAGAAGGAGGATGCAATGTTCAACTTGCCCTGCATCCCAAAAGTTTTGAGTATGCAGTTATAGAAATTAATCCAAGGGTAAGTAGATCTTCTGCCCTAGCCTCAAAGGCTACGGGATATCCCATTGCAAAAGTAGCAGCGAAAATAGCTCTAGGCTATGCACTAGATGAGATAGAAAATGCAGTTACACAAAAAACCTATGCTTGTTTTGAACCTTCTCTAGACTATGTGGTAGTTAAAATTCCTAAGTGGCCTTTTGATAAGTTTCAAGAGGCGAATAGAGTTTTAGGCACAAAGATGATGGCTACAGGGGAAATAATGGCAATTGGAAGTAATTTTGAAGCGGCTTTATTAAAAGGGATTCGCTCTTTAGAAATCGGAAAATATTCATTGCAAGATGACTCCTTAGCACAAAAAAGTTTGCAAGAATTGAAGGATAATGTAATGGCTCCTGATGATGAGAGAATATTTCATTTAGCTGAAATGCTTAGACGCGATTATATGGTGGATAAGGTTTCGGAAATTACAGGTATGGATAAATTCTTTGTAAATAAAATTAAGTGGATAGTAGATGAGGAGGAAAAAATAAAAAAATCCGACCTAGGAGATATGAATAAAGAGTGGTTGCAATTATTAAAGAAAAAGGGATTTTCAGACAAGGGAGTTTCGGATTTATTAGGGGTTAAGCCAAACGTGATTTATGAACTGAGAAATATATGGAACATTAAGCCTGTTTATAAGATGGTAGATACTTGCGCTGGAGAATTTGAAGCCTTGTCCCCGTATTACTATTCAACTTATGATGAATATGATGAGGTTGAGGTAAGCGATAAAAGGAAGGTTATGGTAATAGGCTCAGGTCCTATAAGAATAGGACAGGGTATTGAGTTTGATTACGCATCTGTTCATAGTGTAATCGCTCTTAGAAAGTTAGGAATTGAGACTATAATAGTAAATAATAATCCCGAAACTGTAAGCACGGACTTTAATATTTCAGATAAATTATACTTTGAACCGTTAACGGAAGAAGAAGTGTTGAATATTGTAGAAAAAGAAAAACCGGATGGAGTTATTCTTCAATTTGGAGGTCAAACTGCTATTAATCTTGCTGAATTCTTAAAGGGGAAAAATATACCTATATATGGAACTAAACCTGAACAAATAGATGCAGCGGAAGATAGAGAAAAATTCGATGCATTACTAGAAAAATTAGATATAAATAGACCGAAGGGAAAAGCGGTTTGGAATTTAAAAGAAGGGTTAAAAGAGGCTAAAATCATAGGTTATCCGGTTTTGGTTAGACCATCCTATGTATTAGGTGGGCAGGGAATGGAAATAACTTATGGAGAAGAGGAGCTGGAGCATTATTTAGTGAATGCCTTTGAGAAGGATAAGAAAAATCCGGTTTTAATAGATAGATATTTATTAGGTAGAGAAATAGAAGTTGATGCTATTTGTGATGGGGAAGAAATATTAATACCGGGTATTATGGAACATTTAGAGAGAGCGGGAGTTCACTCCGGGGATAGTATAACAATATATCCAAGCCAAAACATATCGGAGACTATAAAAGAAAAAATATTAGAATATACGAGGAAAATAGCAATAGGCCTTAAAGTAATGGGTATGATCAATATTCAGTTTATAGAATTTAAAAATGAATTATATATAATAGAAGTTAATCCAAGAGCTAGTCGTACAGTTCCCTATATTAGTAAGGTTAGCAAAGTGCCCATAGTTGAATTGGCAACAAGAGTTATGCTAGGAGAAAAACTAGTGGATTTAGGGTATGGTACCGGAGTTTATAAAGAGCCGAAATTAGTGTCAGTTAAGGTTCCTGTATTCTCAACTCAAAAACTTCCAGAAGTTGAGGTGTGCCTTGGACCAGAAATGAGATCCACAGGAGAGGTGCTAGGAATAGGAAGAAACTTTGAGGAGGCGTTATATAAAGGGCTTGTAGCGTCAGGAATGAAGATTAAAAAGGAAAATGGAGTTATCTTGGCCACGATAAACCCACAGGATTATGGCGAGTTTTTGTATATAGCAAAGGCTTTTAGAGAACTCGGTTATAAATTTATAGCAACCAAGGGCACTGCTAAGCTATTAAAAGATAATGGCATTGAAGCCTTAGAGGTTAAAAAAATCACAGAAGGAAAGCCTGATATAATTGATGTAATAAAGGGTAGACAGATTGATTTAGTAATAAATACACCTACTAAAGGAAATGATTCGAAAACAGATGGCTTTAGAATTAGAAGGACGGCTATTGAGAATAACGTTCTAGTTGTTACTTCGTTAGACACTGCAAAAGCAATAGTTGAACTTATGAAGAAAAAGATTGTGAGTTCAAATTTAGAAGTGTTTAATATTGTAGAATAGTGAAAAAGAAGTTATAAATAAAACACGTCACAGGTAATTAAATCTGTGACGTGTTTTTTTCTTAAGGCAATACCATAAAAGTGGATACTACCCTTCTTTCTCCTTTGCTATCGCTTGGATTATTAATTACTTTCCCATTGTAATACATAGTTGAAGAACTTCCTCCATCAAGATTTGAAGCATTTACAGCGCCGTGATCTAAAAGTATGTTTTGTACCTCTAATAAAGTAGCTCCCATAGATTTTATGCTCCTACCATCAATGGCTAACATAATAACTGTACCATCTTTTTTCTGACCGATAGCTGTTCTTGGGTTAATTCCCCCACCGCCGTCGCCTTTTATAATTGTTGGTTTCCCATTAACTATAAGTGCCGGGCCAAAACTAACAGCTTCAGTTGCGTTAAGCTTGTTTAATTCATTTAATGAATAGAAACCAACTAAAAGCTTGCCTTTATCTGTAAAAGCAATAATTTGTGTTTTTCTAGCGTTGTCTTTTGTCTCATTAAAAATAACCTTCCCATCATGCATTATAAGTCCTGCTGGGGAGAAGCCTTTACTTGTGGAGTCTACAAATGCACCTGAATTAATAGCGCATATTGCCTTGTTTTCTTTAGCTATTTGACTTGTGGTTTTATCAACTTTTGAAATATCTTTATTAAATCCTACAACGATTTTCTTGTTATTTGGTATTAATAGCAGTTTTCCTTTAAAACGTTTGCCGGAAATATCATACTGGGTGATAATATTTTCTTTTGTTTTAGCTGTATCAATTAAATTCTTAGTAGCTGTTATATTCTTATTATCCGCTAATACTGGTTTATCTTTTGAATTAGTAAGTAGTACTCCTCCCGTTAGTGCTAATGCTACTATGGGGATTATTGACCATTTATATGAATTTTTTTTGAATAGTGAAATCATAGTAACTCTCCTTTTTATTTGAGATTTATCATTAATAATGCAAGCAACCCCATAAACTACAGTTGTTTTCTTATAGCTTTCTAACAATTTTATAATAGTTTTACCGTAATTTACATAGTCATCTGGATTAATGTGAGATAAAGCTAATGCGTCACAAGCGAGTTCCTTATCGTTGCGCATTTTATAAAACGAATACCATATAATGGGATTAAACCAATGTATTATTTGAAGCGCTCCCGATATGCAGCTTACCATTATATCTTTTCGTTTTATATGAGCTAACTCATGTAAAATTATAAATTCTAATTCATCCTTGCTTACATAGCTCTCTATACCTATAGGCAATAATAATTTAGGTTTTATAAACCCTAAAATACAGGGCGTTTTAACTAAATTAGTATTGATGATTTTTATATTAGACTTTAGAATAAACTTATTTTTGCACTGTAATAAAAGTGTTATAATTTCTTCATCATCACATAAATGTTCATTTTTAAGCTTGCCCTTTAGTTTTACTGTCATTACAATGGTATAAGTTCCGAGCATTATTACTCCAAGCAGCCACAAGTAATAGAACAACTGCAAATACATAGGGACGTGCTTAGGTTCGTGTATATTATCAGATGGCATAGTTTTGTCCTTGCTCGCTGCTATATTTTCAGAGATTTTATTATTATTCATAACTAGTTCTTTTTCATTATTATTTTTTACATTCTTAATTGTTTCATAATTTACTACATAAGGTATTTGTGCACTTCCGAGTTTGAAAAGATTAAAAACGCTCAATGAGCTTTGTGGTCCGTAGGGAATTAATAACCTAATTATAACAATAAGCCAAATAGCATAGTGCCACCTTACTCCTAACTTGTCTTTCAACAGTAACTTGAAAAGAAGAATTATTAAACTTAAAACACTTGCTAGAGCGGTTGAATATAATACCCATTTAAAAATAGATATAACCAATAACATAAACACACCCAATTACCCTTTCTTTTTATCGAGAATATTTTTTAGTTCTTCAATCTCTTCATCGGATAACTTTGATTCGCTTAAAAAATTAGCAATCATCCCGTTTAATGAGCCATTGAACACTCGTTTTATAAAGGAGTCACTCTCAGATTTTATGCACTCATTTTCTGATAATAAGGGAAAATAATAATATGTTTTTTTATCGTTCTCATCTATTTCGTAACCTAATACTTCTTTTTTTACTAAGCGATTTATTAAAGTTCTAATAGTATTTGGCTTCCAGTCAGTGGTTTTACTTAAAGCATCAACAATCTCGTTAGCAGTGAAAGGCGTATTCTCCCAAATACACTTCATTACTTCCCATTCCGAATTTGATATCTTAGATGAATCTAGCATTTTCTCATCTCCTTTCATTGTGGAATTGTATTATCTTTACTTGCTATTTTTTTAGCATATATTACAGATGTAATATGTACTATAATTACATATTACATCTGTAATACGTAATTGTCAATAGGAAAATTACTAAGATGTTATTAAAATAGCTCTAAAAAATTCAATGTCTAAAGCGATTAGAAAGAGGAAGAATAATAGGAATCTATGATAACTAAAGCTCAGCAAAATCAGCTAGTTTGGCAAGGTTTCATTGCAAAATGTGCATAAATATTATATAAAATGAATAAATATTAAGAAAAAGTATTGCGTTATTATAAAAAACGGTATATAATAAATAAAAACAAGGTAGTTAAATCAATGATAAAAGTTAATAAACAACTGAACTACAGGGAAATGAGAAGAATATGCATTATACATAAAGAATGTATAAATATTCACAAGCGATTATACTAAAATGGGGGAGTGGTACAAATGAAAAAAATCATGTCAATTGTATTAATGGTTACTATGGCAGGTGCATTACTTGCGGGATGCGGGCAAAAACAGGAAAAACTTAATTCTCTACAAGCAGTTCAAAAAGCGGGCGTCCTAACTATAGGAACAGATGATTCATATCCTCCAATGGAATTTAGAGATTCTAAAAACACCTTAGTAGGGTTTGATGTAGATTTGGCAAATGAAATAGGAAAAAAATTAGGAGTGAAAATAGAGTACACTACTACAGATTTTAATGGAATACTTTTAGCTCTCAACTCGTCAAGATTTAATATTATACTTGCAGCTCTCAGTATTACAGATAAGAGAAAAGAAAGTATAGATTTCTCAGACAGTTATTTAATGGGTGGTCAAGTTATTGCTATAAAACAAGGGAATACATCAATAAAAAGTTTGGAAGACCTAAAGGGTAAAATAGTAGCTTGTCAGCTAGGGTCTACAGGAGATGCTGCAGCCACTGCAATAAAGGGATTAAAAGAAGTTAAGAAGTATGACAAAATTACAGAAGCCTTTCAAGAGCTATCGTCTAAAAGAGTAGATGCAGTAGTTATGGATGCTCAAGTTGGTGGATATTATGTATCAAAGAAACCAGGCGAGTTTGTGGTTTTAAAGGACAGAATTAGCGAAGAACCTATAGGAATTGGATTTAAGAAGGAAGATAAGGAATTAAAAGTAGCTGTGCAAAAGGCCCTTAATGAACTTAAATCAGATGGAACTCTCTCTAAGCTTTCACAAAAATGGTTTGGTTTTGACGCATATAAGAAATAACTAGGGGGCTAACAATTAGTAATTGTTAGCTATCCCAGAGTAATGATAGGGGGAACGATAATGGATATAAATATTTTAAAGGATATGTTTCCCGTGTTATTACAAGGAAGTTTAATAACATTGGAACTCACGCTTATATCAGTAGTATTTGGAAGCTTGATAGGTATGCTTACAGCAATGCTAAAGCTTTCTAAAAATAAGTTACTAGGAACCGTTGCAAGTTTTTATACTTGGCTATTTAGAGGAACACCTATGCTGCTTCAATTATGGTTTTTCTATTTTGGATTACCCTTTGTAGGAATTAAGTTTACAGCCTTTCAAGCAGCAATAATAGGACTTAGTTTAAATTCAGGGGCTTACATGGCAGAAATAATAAGAGGTGGAATACTTTCAGTAGATAAGGGTCAGTTTGAAGCTTGCAAGTCACTGGGGTTCACTTATTTTGATACTATGAAAAGAGTAGTATTGCCTCAAACCTTTAAAATAATAATTCCATCTGTAGGTAATGAGTTTATAACAATGCTTAAAGATACCTCCTTAGTGGCTACTATAACTATGGTGGAAGTTATGAGATCAGCTCAGCTTTTATATGCCTCAAGCTTTAGGCCGCTAGAAGCTTTCTTTATAGCAGGATGTTTATATCTTTTAATGACAACAATTTTTACTACAGTATTTTCATACTATGAAAAAAGACTGTCAGTATATTAGTAGAGGTGATATGGAGTGTATATGATAGAAACTAAAAATTTAACTAAGAAATTCGGTAGCCTAACGGTATTTGAAGATTTGAATGTAACAGTTAAAAAAGGAGAAGTACTAGTTATAATAGGACCTTCTGGTTCAGGGAAAAGCACATTTCTAAGATGTTTAAATCACCTTGAAGAGCCTGATGGGGGAGAGGTTTTTATTGAAGGCGAAAAGCTAGATGTAAAAAATAAAAAACATATGAGAAATACTATTGAAAAAGTAGGGATGGTATTCCAAAACTTTAATCTTTTTCATCATATGACCGTACTTCAAAACGTAATTGAGGCTCCAATTACTGTTAAGCGTGAAGCTCGTGAAGAAGTATTAAAAAGAGCCGCGGGAATTATTGAAAAGGTGGGTCTTAGTGAAAAATTAGAGAATTATCCATCAAAATTATCAGGAGGACAAAAGCAAAGAGTAGCTATAGCAAGGGCTTTAGCTATGAGACCTGACATAATGCTCTTTGATGAACCTACCTCATCCTTAGACCCGGAGCTGGTTGGAGAGGTTTTAGGAGTAATGAAAGATCTTGCAAAAGAAGGCATGACAATGGTGGTTGTAACCCATGAAATGGGGTTTGCCAAGGAAGTGGCAGATAGAGTCATTTTCATGGACGGAGGAAAAATAGTAGAAGAGGGAACACCAGAAGAATTTTTTACTGCTCCGAAGCAGCAGCGAACTAAAGAGTTTCTAAATAAAATACTTTAGATTAAACCTAGGACATTTAAAAGTAAAAGCAAAATTGAAAGGGGATATAAAAATGGAAAAAATAATTAAAGACAAAGTGGTTTTAGCGTATTCAGGAGGACTAGACACCTCTATAATAATAGCTTGGCTTAAGGAAAATTATGATATGGATGTTATAGCAGCTTGTATTAATGTTGGTCAAGAGGATGATATGAAGGCAATAGAGAAAAAGGCTTTAAGCTCAGGAGCTCAAAAAATATATATTGAAAATGTAACAGCTGAATTCATAAAAGATTATGTATTTAAAGGGGTTAAAGCAAATGCTACATATGAAGGAAAATATTTACTAGGTACAGCTTTTGCAAGACCATTAATAGCTAAAAAGCTTGTAGAAATTGCTCATAAAGAAGGAGCAAAATATATATGCCACGGATGTACTGGTAAGGGAAACGATCAAGTTAGATTTGAGGTGGGCATAGCAGCTATAGATCCTACAATAAAGATTATCGCCCCTTGGAGAATCTGGGATATAAAATCAAGAGAGGATGCTATAGATTACGCGAATGCTCGCGGTATAGAAATAACAGTAACCAAAGAAAAAATATATTCAGTGGATCAAAATTTATGGCATGCAAGCCATGAAGGTGGGGATATTGAAGATTTTAAAAACGATCATAAAAGAGACATGTATCTTATGGTTACACCTCCAGAAAAAGCTAAAGATGAAGCTACTTATGTAGATATATATTTTGAAAAGGGAATTGCCACAAAAATAGACGGCATTGAACTAGAGCCAATAGATATAGTTTCGATATTAAATAAAATTGGTGGAGAAAATGGAATAGGTATTGTAGATTTAGTAGAAAATAGACTTGTAGGAATGAAATCAAGAGGAATATATGAAACACCAGGTGGTACTATTCTTTATGCAGCTCATAAAGAGCTCGAGGAAATAACTATAGATAAAGATACACTGCACTTTAAATACCAAGTATCACAGAAATATGGAGAATTAGTTTATGATGGTCTTTGGTTTAGCACTATGAGAGAAGCTCTTGATGCCTTTGTAGATAAGACTCAAGAAACCGTAACAGGCTCTGTTAAATTAAAGCTGTACAAAGGAAATATTATGGTAGCAAGTAAAGAATCGCCTAATGCACTATATGATGCAAGTATATCTTCTTTTGGTTCAAGTGTACTATATGACCATAAGGATGCAGAAGGATTTATAAACTTATTTTCATTGCCAAGTAAAATTAAGGCATACAAAAAATTAAATAATATTTAAGTGAAAATACAAAATTTATAGAAGGGTTAGCTGGTGATATTTATGAAACTTTGGGGTGGAAGATTTATTGAAAAAGAAAGCAGGCTTATGGAGGATTTTAATAGTTCTCTAAGCTTTGATAAAAGATTATATTATGAGGATATTATGGGTAGCATAGCTCATGTTAAAATGCTTGCTAAATGTAGCATTTTAACTTATGAGGAATGTGATACTATAGTTGGTGGATTGATTTCTATCCTTTCAGATATTGAAGAGGGAAAACTTAAAATTGAAGGTGATTATGAGGATATTCACAGTTTTATGGAAATACAACTTACAAAGCTTGTAGGCGATGTAGGTAAAAAGCTTCATACAGCAAGAAGTCGAAATGATCAGGTTGCTGTGGATATGAGATTATATTCAAAACATAAAGCAAAGGAAGTTATTGAAAATTTAGAGGTTATTTTAAGTACTATTAAAAAAGTAGGAAATGACAATGCTGTTATAATGCCTGGTTATACACATCTACAAAGAGCCCAACCCGTAACCTTCAAACAGCATATTATGGCATACTATAATATGCTAGGGCGAGATGTGAAAAGGATTATAAGTGCTATTGACATTATGGATGAAAATCCTCTTGGATGTTGTGCTCTAGCAGGCACAACCTATGATACAGATAGAAGTCTTACAACGACAGAACTGGGATTTAAAAAACCAGTAGATAATTTTATGGATGGGGTAAGTGATAGAGATTATCTATTAGAACTTTTATCATGTTTTTCTATAATAATGATGCATCTTAGTAGACTCAGTGAGGAACTCATTTTATGGAGTAGTAAGGAATTTAATTTTATTGAAATTAGTGATGAATTCTCTACTGGCAGTAGTATAATGCCACAAAAAAGAAATCCAGATGCAGCAGAATTAATTAGAGGGAAAACTGGAAGAGTATATGGAGATTTAATGAGTTTGCTTACCACTATGAAAGGCATTCCACTAGCTTATAATAAAGATATGCAAGAAGATAAGGAGCCTTTCTTTGACGGAGCGTCTACAGTATTAAAATGCATAAAGATTATGAATGGAATGCTAAGTTCTTTAAAGATTAAAAAGGATAATATGTATAATGCAGTTAAAACAGGATTTTTAAATGCTACGGAAGCTGCAGATTATCTTGTAAATAAGGGCGCAGCCTTTAGAGATGCTCATGGAGTTATAGGTGCTATAGTGTTACATTGTGAACAAAATCATAAGGCTATAGAGGATTTAAGTTTACAAGAGCTTAAGGTCTTTAGCGATTTATTCCAAAATGATGTATATGAATTTATAGATTATGAAAATACTTTAAGTAGAGGCATAAAAAAAGAAATGTAATGACCCCTCGGGGTGGTAAAAAGCCCTTTTAAATAAAAACAAGTAACTGTTGCCCCCCAACAGTTACTTGTTTTTTAGTAGTTAAAATCATTAAGACAATTTTTAATTCCACCTACAGTTTCAGGCAAATCAATACCCTGCTTTTTTAATTTATTATTACTTATTCGAAGGTCCCTTGGATGGTCATTATACTTATCAATATCTTTTTCTAAATAATTATCGGCTTTATGGCCTAAGCCAATTTCTTTTAATATGAGCAATGCTATATCATAAGTGCTTAAATCATTTTCACTTCCTGTGTGATAAATTCCGTAGGGAAGATTAAAAATTTTATGAAAGTTTTCTATTAAATCGTAAACATAAGTCATTCCTCTAAATTCATTTATGGGTAATTTTATTTTCTTATCTTTTAAAACAGAAGATACAACATTCCATAGAATATTAGAACTTACCCTGCAGTTTTTTTCTGGAAATCCAAACAACCAACTAAATCTTAAAATCCATAGTTCATCAATAATTCCTTTTAATTCATTTTCAGCTTGGAGTTTGTGTTTTCCATAAACTGTATTAGGTATTGGAATGCTATTTTCATTATAGGGTCCTGATTCAAAATTGCCATTAAAAATCTGTTCAGAACTTAAATATACTAACTTGGATTTTGTTAGATTGCAAGCTTTAGCAATGTTAATTGAACCTTTAACATTTATTTCATAAGAAAGTTTTGGACTTCTTTCACACAAACCAGTATCAGCAATGGCAGCAGTATGTATTACATAGTCAGGTTTAAAGTTTTGAATTATTTCTAAGCACTTACCTTCATCTGTTATATCTAGGTCGCTATGGGCTAATGGGAGTATTTCGTATTTATTCTTATAATATGTATAAAACCTTGATGCAAAGAAACCGTTAGCACCTGTTAATAATATTTTTTTAATATAAATCACCTCGTTTTTTCTTTATAATTATAATATCATAAAATTTAAATTATGACCAAATTTAGTTAATACATCTTAAATAATAAATTATAGCAAGTTACTTAAAAGTAAAACAATGATTGTAGTAGATAAAGCAGCATTTATGCGTATGTTGCTGAGGAACATACGCATAAAAAATGGTCATGAAGTTGTGGAAGAAGCATGTTTTTAGTAATTCTTGTTATTTAAAAGAATTACCTCTGAAGATTAAATGTTTATTATAATTATTTTCCCAACTCTTAAGGAATTCTCTCGCACAAACTTCACCTGAATTATATAAATCCATAATTTTCTTATTGGAAATATTAAAATCTGTGGTTTTAATATCAAGAGTATCAATTTTTACAGTTCGCAAGTAATCCATTTCTCTTATATGAATATCATCTTGTGCTTCTAGCATAGTCTCAATAATTGAACTAGTGAAATTCAAGATATTTGTGATTTTATGTTCTCGCACCTCTGTGTTTCCACCTAGTTTAAAACCAATGGTTGGGCAGCTGGGAATGCCATTTACATCAAAAATCCAAACCGGGTAATTGCTTAGAACCCCGCCATCAACAATGAGAGACTTTTTATTAGTATTTACATTATACAAATTTACTGGCTGGAAAAAGTAGGGGATGGATATACTCATCCTTACTGCCAGACTCACTTGGAGTTCATCAGGATTTATGCCATAGTCTGCAATATCTTCTGGTAGTATTAGCATCTTCCCATTGCTAATATCTGTTGCTATAATATGCAGTTTGTATTTTCTTTTGTACTTGTTATTATTTAAAAGAATACCCTTTTCATCCGGTATAATCAAATCTCCAAAGGTTACTTTTCTTTCGCTTTTAAACGAGAGTTTATTTGAAAGAGCTTCATCAATCCAGTTCTTTAAATAATCACCATTAAAAATTCCTTTCTTAAAAATCATATTATAAAAATTAGAGAATATAGGTATATTAAAACGATTTTTATCAGCAATTTTCTTAAAGTCTAGCTGTAGCATTAATCTTTTTATCTCTTCAGCACAGCAACCTACTGCAACTAGTGTAGCCACAATAGAGCCAGCTGATGTTCCTGAAATATTTTTCCAATGATATTCATTATCTTCAAATGTCTTTAAGGCGCCCACAAGGCCAATACCTTTAACTCCACCACCTTCAAACACTGCATCTGCAAATTTTATATTGTTAAGAACACCCATATAGATCACCCCTTACGAGTATCATATGATTAACAATACCATCTTGTCATATGTTAAAAAAATAAACTTCATTTACACATCTTCTAAGAAATGAATATAATAGAATATAATAATTGTAATAGGTGAATTATATGAAAAAATTAGAAGATTACACACCTAATGAATTAGCTACTTTATCAACAATAATAGGGATTATTATTGCATCTAAATATAATATTAACCAACAAAATGTGGTAGGCAATTTTTTAGATGGTGTGGGACAGACTTTATTTATAATTGCAGCCCAGGCTCAAAATTTACAACAACAATCAGGAAATTCTGATACGAAAAATGGAAATAATAATTCAAATAGCAGTAACGTGCATTTGCAAAAACAAATAGATGAACTTAAAGAACATATCAAAAAGTTTCAAAATAATATGAAATGATAAATAAAATGCCTTGCTTAAAACTAATTAAGTTGGGTGTTTAATTTTTATGTGAGTAAGATTGTATTATAAATTAATAGTTGTGAGATTATATGAACAAAAACAGGCTTATAGTGTGTGTGTTATGTTATTATTTACAAGAATATGTTTATTTAATTTTATATATGGTATATTATACATAATGATTTAAAATTATACATAAAAACTTAAATGATTACTATAATGCAATAAAATAATCATTTGATAAAATCTGATTTAGAGATTATGCGTCTAACGTTTTATTTAAAACAATTAGGAATTTAAAAAATTCTAAATGTGAAGTATTAAGTAGCTGTAATGGAGGTTGTGTTGGTATAGCATATAGTGAATATAAAGATATTAATTGTGCAGATCCAAGATGTAATTACAACATTGGAGGAATATTGAATAATGCAGATCAAAGATAATACTAGTAACAAAAAAAATAAAAAAATACTTAAATTTATAAAAACTCCATTTAATGAATTTTTAAACTTTGACAGTGATGTCAAGAAATATATGATGATGCATTGGTGTGGTGGTTTTTTGTTAATATATACAACGGTACTACCCGTTTTCATGTACAAGATGGGAATCAATATTATAACGGCTAGTACTATATTTAGTATTGCTGCTATATTTGATATGGTTTTAACATATGTTATAAGTAAATTTATCGATAAGGTATCTCCCAATACTTGTATTGCATTAGATTGGTTAACAGAAGCTCTTCCACCATTAATTTATTTTATTGCCAGTACTGGATTTCACTTTTTTTTGGGAGCAGTAACAAGTAGAGTTACAAATGTGCTTAATTCTTCATATCAAATATATGAAAATGAGATATATTCTGAAGATAAGAGGAGTTTAATATATACATATCATTTAATTACTCCAGAAATATTTTCGATTATTTTTTACCCTATAATTGGATATATATTAACTTATAAGTATCCATCAATTAATTCATTTAGAATATTATTTCTAGTGTGTGGTTTAGGCTATTTATTTGTTGCATTAATACCATATAAATGTTTGAAATGGGTTGAGCCTGTAAAAATTAAAACTAATAAAAGTTTAATAAAATTTTCCAAAAGTTTATATATGATTGCTTCGGCACAAATATTGATTAATGCTGCTCTTGGGCTTGTTTCCGGTTTATTAATTAGTTATTATATTTTAGATAAGATGAACGGAACAGTAATGATAATAATATTATTAGAAGTTGCTAGTTCATTAATTATTTTAATAACTGGGTTAGTTACAAAAAATCTTACTTCCTTTATAGCCGAAGAAAAAATTGTACAAATAAGTTTAATTTTTTTTATTTTATTTATAATGTTAATGATAATTTCTAAAAATTATATTCTAATATTCATAGCTTATTCATTTAAAGCAATTGGTAATACTATATGGTTTCCAAGTCATAATTCTTTATTGATGAAATATATTCCTAAAGAGAGAAGAGGGGAAGTTTTTGGAAATATAAGCTCAGCTAATAAGTTGATAGGTATTATATCTCCAATATTATCAGGTATATTAGCATTACAGTTTGGATATTTTGTGCCATTTAGCCTATCAATAATGATATTTATTATTGTAGTAATTATTTATCAAAGAATATTTAGACACAAAATAATTGAATAATAAATTATGTGATTTTATTACTTGGGCTGCTAGTATTGGCTACTACACTAGCATAGTGATAAAAGCAATTCTTTTTGTGCATAAAATAGAACTACGAGGTTTATGTAGATAAATTATTTATAATCAAAAGAGTATGGCGAATTTGCTGACCACTCTAGTAAATTGCATTTAAATATATAAAGTTTAGCTATACTTTTTTTGCCATGGTTACCATTAAAATAATGTTATAAAATATAATAAATATGTACATTCTATTAGTAGAACAAGAAACGAATCAATTTAAAGGAGGTCACATAGTATGGCATACAGAAGTTTAGTACCAGAAGCAAAAGCAGGATTAAACAAATTTAAAATGGAAACTGCAAATCAGTTAGGAGTAAGCTTTACAGACTATAATGGTGACTTAACATCAAGACAATGTGGTTCAGTTGGTGGAGAAATGGTTAAAAAAATGGTAGAGCAATACGAAAGAAATTTATAATTTTAATTAGATAGGGTGTGCAGCAAAACTGTATATCCTATTTTTCTTATGTATCCAAATAAGATTTGAATTTACAATAGATAAATAATCAGCTATTTAGGATACCTATTTGACTTATGTTAAACAAAGAGATATAATAAATCTCGTAGTGTTAATACGGCTCCTTGGTCAAGAGGTTAAGACACCACCCTCTCACGGTGGAATCAGGGGTTCAATTCCCCTAGGAGTCACCAAAACACAAACGTTGATATAGCAGGCTTTACAGCAATGTAAAGCCTGCTATATTTTTATTTTCCCACACCTTTCCCACACCTTTCCCACACAAGTGTTAGAAAGCTTTAGAATGTTATAAAAAGATATACGCTTAAAAGCATCGATATACATAAGATATAGCATAATAAAGAAAGTTATAGAAAGCAATTGATAGAACTTGCTAAGGATTTGTGAAATTAGTTTTATGGAGCAGAAGTGCTCTTTATTTTTGAGAATATTTTAAAACAAGAATATCAGCATTATCTCAAATGACATTGGGTAAATATATGGAGGGGCCTAGTCATAACGATGGCTTATGGATTGCTGTGGTCAAAATTGCTATAGATTGAATTTATCTATGAATATTGAAGAACTAAAAGCAAGATATGTAAATGAGTCATATAGCCATGAATAGACACCTACATAAATGGTAAGCTTTTTAACCTTTTGTCATTAAAATTTTGTATTAAATAATTTAAATAGATTTGCTTGGACAAAAAACATCGGTTAGATATCGGTGTTTTTTTGTTGTTTCATAATATTAAAGGAAAGTTAAGATGGATTGTTTAGTAAATAACGAGTTATTTTGATTTATTATACAAATTTAGAAGGAATATTATAGAAGGATGTAGAAAGATTGTTGGTAGAATGTTTTAGAAGTATTTATGAGTATTATGGCTATAATGGACAGTTCCCCAAATTAGCACTTAGTTTATAAATGTCGGGAATACCGTAGTTAAGCAACATTAAAATAAGAGATTTATATCTGTATGACATTATGAAAATTAGTATAAGTTAATTCAAATTTATACTTAATGGGCAAATAGTTAAAATGAATAATAGTATTATTTTATTTATTGTGTATGGAGTATTAATAAGTTTAATTTCACCAATTCTAACATTTTTACATGAGTTAGGGCATGCCATCAGTGCTTTAATTCTCACAAATGGACAAGTAGATATAACGATAGGAAATTTTGAAAAAAAGCATGTTAGTTTCAAAATTGGTAGGTTGAAAGTTTATTTAAATAAATTCTCGCCATGGGTTGGATATACGTATTTGAGTGAAATACCACAAGAGAAATATAAAAAAATATTATTTTATTTAGGTGGTCCAATTGCTTCAGTATTAGTTGGATTTATATTTACTATTTTAGGCGCTATAACAGAAAATATATTTTTAAAAATACTTTTATGCTCATTTATATTTGGTAGTTATAGTCAATTTTTAACGACCACTATACCGATGACATATAAACATGGAGCATACAAAGGTAGAACAAGTGATGGATATAAAGTAATCAATGTAATTAAAGAAAAGATTGCTTGAAAAACGTCGCTTAACAAAAGCTTGCAATTCGTTGTGGCAGCTTAGGGGTCTTTCTTTAGGGTGGCCACAACACATCCCTTCGCCTCATAAATGGGCTCAGGGGCGTCTGCAAGCAGGAACGTTATGCGCAATCATTAACTATTTTTTGAGCTAGAGCGTAAGTATTTGGTAGCTTTCGGTATGCATTAAAAAAATGTAAAAAACATTTTATAGGGGGAAACAGAATGAGGTACATTGAAGACAGAGATTTTAAGTATAATGATATCCTTGTTAAGCATTTAAGAGCTTACAATTATAAGCATACTGGTGATAGAGAGGTCTCAACAGAGTATTATTATGCAATTGAAGGTGATAAGCTTGTTGGGGCTATATATATTAATCTATTTTGGGATTGGGTAAGTATAGGTAATATATTCTATGAAGATGTTGAAGTTTTAAAGAAACTTATTTCGGAAATATGGCTTCACTATAGTAATCGAGCTGTTGGAATAAATTTAATTACAGAAATTGAATCTTGTGCAAAGGAATTTCAGATGTTAGGATTTGAGCTGATAGGAGTGATGGAAGGTACTCCTAAGACTAAAAGAAGTTTTCATCTACAGAATATCGATTTTAATGTAGAAAGTAATACTAAATTAGAAGTTGTTATAACCACTGAGAAAATTGTTGAATATGATTTAATTCTCCATAATCAGATGGAGAGAATTAATAAAGAAAATGACATTCATGATGTAGAAGAAAAGAATATTATGTTTGTGGCATTAGATAATAATAATAATAATAATAATAATAATAATAATAATAATTTTGCCGGAGGAATTCAGGTAAGCATCACTGAAGATTCTATGTATATTAATCGACTTGTTGTTAGTGAAGAGTATAGAGGGAATCAAATCGGTACAAATCTTATGAATATCATCGAGGATAAAGCAAGAACGCTTGGTATTTATAGCATTAGTACAGGCACTGTAGAATTTCAGGCAAGAGGATTTTATGAGAAACAAGGTTTCAGAGTAGTGATGATTAAAGAAAACGGTCCAAGGGGCTTCGATTCATTTAAAATGACAAAAAGAATAAAGATATTTTAATGTAGTGTATCCGCTACCGCCGTTAATGACTGCGTATAACAAGAATTAATGCAAGGGGATGATTACTAAATGAAACCGGGCAGAAACGAACCATGCCTTTGTGGTAGTGGTAAAAAATATAAAAAATGTTGCATTGACAAAGTGATTATTAATGATAAAGAAATGGAGCAATTGTATTTAAAACAGTATTCATTGATGAAAAATTTAACCATTCAAAATTGTCATCAAATAATTGTTGATGGAAATAAAATCATAAGTGCAAATAAACCGTATAAATTTATTAGTGGAACTTTTACCAATATGGCTCGTGCATATTGGTGCTTATGGAAAGAAATAAATAGTAATGACGATTTAAAAAACGCAAGGGAACTGTGCGACAAGGCGTTAGACTTAAAACCTGAAAATCAACAGGCTTTAATTATTTCTTATGATATCTATATTGAAATACTAGAATTTTCACAAGCAGCACAAGCATTAAAGTCAGTTAAAGACATGTCAATTTTAAAAAAAGCTGAGCAACAAATTGTAATGAGTTATCAACATGCTATTGATTGTGCTAATTCAACAGATTTTAACGAAGAAAGCCAAAAGGGTCTATCAGAAATTACAGATTATCTATTTGAGAAATATGGGAAAAATGCAGGGTTGTGTGGTGTTGCAACATCGTTCTATATAGGAATTGGGAATGATACTCTTCGTGCGTATGAATTAGCGAAATGTTGCGTTGAACAATGGCCGAATCCTGAAGTATATTGTACATTGGGGCTAATATCGCTATATCCGGAAATAAATAGAATAACAGAATCTATCGATTATTTAACTAAGGCATTGGAACTGTCTAAAGATGACATTCTTACATTTGGTATAAAGAGCAATCTAGTAATTTCATTAATGCAAAACAAACAATATGATAAAGCTTATGATTTAGTAAATCAACTAATTAAGCTGAACCCTAATAATCAAAATTATTCTAATTATGCAGAATTATTGAAGCGAAAAGGAAACTATAAGGAAGCTATTCAATGGTGTAAAAAGGCATTATTCTTGGTGGAGGATGATACTACATTGCTAGTTTTGGCAGACATTTATAAAAAAAATAAAGGATTCGAGTTAGCAGTAGAAACTTACATAGCCTGTTTGAATTCTATACAGTACAATGAAAATACTTACGCTTTTTTAGATGAGTATGGTTCGTTGATGCATTCTTTAGCTTCCAATAGTGCGATGGGATAGATTGAATATGAGGTTTATAAAGGTCTGATTTCTGTATACAATGAATTGGGAGATTATAATAATGCGCAAGCATTTTTAAAAATAGCTAAAGAAAAGTTGCCAGAAAAAAGTGAATGGGAAATATGGGATCAGATTTTACCTAAACTAGACGACATTAGTGGGGCCTACCAAAAGGCAAAAGAAGCGTTGCAAAATGAATTAGAGAAGAATAAATATCAGCGTGGCTATTTTAGAAAATGGGCTGCTGATCTAATTACGCTTCAAAACAATTCTTTAAATATTGATTTAGAGGAATAAGACAATTGGGAGCATTATGAAGCTAAGATGGATGGAATCTTAGCAAATATGAAAAAAAACACAGTTAACGAAACTGAGTTACAGACTAAAATCCAGGGAGAAGTTAATGCTAATTATCCACATTTAGATAGTACAGCAAAAGAATTTTTGGTTACAGCTAATTTATTATTTGAACTCCATCAAAATAGCGTAATAGATTTTGCACCAATTATTGTCGAATATTCTAAAGTGGTTGAAAAGCAACTAAGATACTTATTGGGATCATTGTTAACAGCAGAAGAAAAAATGCTTGGTCAAGTAATATGGAAAATAAAAGAAGACTCTATTCCCCCATATTGTTTACTAATAATTTACTATGCAATTTACGATAATGCGGTTAGTTTTTTGTAAACAGTATAGATATAAAACTTCCCATTATGTCTATAATGCGAAGTTGAAAAAATGAATACTTAATTGATAAGTTCTGTGAAAATGAATAACTTGGATATGATAAACTTGTAAAATAATAAGCTGCATGAATTGTTATAAACAACTTGATAAATCGGAATTTGAAGGTGAAGTAATGGTAGTAATCGATGCATATGGAAAGATAGAGAAAACGGTAATTTCTAAGAAATTACAACTATATATAGCTAATTTACCGAATGAAAAAGATAATGAGTGGAAACAAGAGTTGGTAAGAGTTATGGAACAAGAGATTAGCCAACAAGAGCTTGATAACTCTGAATTCGAGAAAGATTATGGAAAGAACCTTAAATCATCATATAATGCAAAATATTTGAAAAGAATAGTTGATGATAATTTTAATACACCTGATAGAATGGAAGAAAGTGATATATCTAGTTATTTAAATTATATTGCAGATAATATGACTTATTTGTTTTTTGATTATGGAAATGAAAGCATGCCATTTTTTGATTGGGAAACTAATTGTTTTGATGGCCGTCTTTGTGAAGAAGATTATGCTGAAAAAATTATTAATTTTATTCGTTTTGTAAGAAAAAACAATAAAGAATTGCTGTCTCCTACATGTGTATATTCTAGCAATATAAACAATTTTGAGAAAACTAGGGTTATATCCATATTATCTTTTACTTATAAGAGAAAAGAAACATTAGATGAATATATATCACAGCTTAAAAAGTGGGGTGAAAGTTTAGATCAATTTCTTGAAAATGAAAATGATTATTACAAGTTTGATTATATAGTAAATGCATTATATAAAGATAACGAATATAATACGAATCATTTGTTTAGATCTTATTCACTGATAGAAATGTTGCTTTTAAAATCAGGTGAAAAAACAGAGAAGCTAGATGGAAAATTAGCAATATTCTTAGAACCTACTTATGGTACTGAGTGTAAAAATGTAGCACGCCTTTTGAGGCAGATGAGAAACAAAATTGGGCATGGAGATTTTATTGCATTTAATATAAAATCTGAAGAGTTTGCCGTAGCTTATATGAATCAATTTAGTTTTGACTATTCTGAATACAGTCGATTAAATTGGGTTCTACTCGATGTCTGTTGTCTTCTAGATAATTTGTTAGCAGAAGTACTATTTGAAATATTACATGATAAATATAGGATAGATAAAATTAAAAATAATACTGTTACTATGTAAATAAAGTAACTGATAACTTAGTTATGCTGAAATCTTCTTTCAACAGGTTATACACATTAAAGAGTATAAAAAGAAAGGAAGTGAGAGTTTAAAAGCATTGTATATTTGTTATACATTAGCTTGCTAAACATAACTTATGAGTAAAATTAATAATAAAGAAGTGGAATATTTAAAAAAGAAAATTTCGGAAGTATCATATAATCCAAAACGTTTTAAGGTGTTTTTGGGAGAAGATAGATTTTTATTTGGTGTAATTTCTCCTGAAGGTGAAGAAGCGCCATTTAGTAAATTAATGCAATATAAGACTATATATGATACATTACAAAATTTAGATTGGAAAATAAAAATCTCACTTATAAAAGGTATTGACTATGCATATTCTGAATCAGTTCAAGAAAATTTTAGTTTGGTTGACATTAATTCAGAAGAAGAAAGTTTAGCATACTATTATATAGAAAATGCTTTATTTAGAACCTCAAGTTTATGGGACATGTTAGCACAGCTATACTGTTTGTTTTATGAAATTAATATTAGAAAAGATAGGATTTACTATAATAAAATTTTTAATCCAAATTCATCACATGCTGCTAAATTTAAAGAAAAGGCAATAGGCATTAACAATTATATATGGCAAGAAGATGAGACAGGTATAGAGGGGGAATGGAAAGGAAATCACAAATATACTAATGACTGTAGAAATAAAATGACACATCGAAATTCACCTAATGTTACAACCATAAGTGATTATGATTTTAATTTCAAGGACCATCCGTCATTTATCTTAAAAAGGATTATTGAAGACTATGCAGTTATTTCTAAGTATCTTAGAGAAATGTTAGATGAAATAGAGAAAGGATTTTTAAAGGATAAATCATAAATATAAGCATAACTAATTATAGGGGGAGAATTAATGAGTGTAATTGAATTAGCAGGAAGACTAAAGGAAACCGTTAGATTAAATGATCTAGACTATCAATGTAAAGATGTTAACTTAGATAAAGATTTTTTACTAGAATTTGCTAAAGAGCTAGTGAAGAAGATTCATAATGATTTATCTAAACCTAAGATTTATTATAAAAAGTTCTTCGATGAAGAAATAATTTCAGAAGTTAAATTTGAAATTCAAATAGATATACATCAATATAGAATTGTTCTTACAAGAGATACATATGGGGATAGGATAATAATTGGATGTCGTATAGAATCAGAAAATGAAGAATTAGAACTGTTTGGAACAGTTTATAATGTAAAAATTAAAATTATTGAATCGTTTAATAAGATTTGTGAGAATTCAAATATTTTTATGCTTCAAGATTTTAATAATGAATTAATATGTCAAACGGCATATTTAAAAATTCATAAAGTTGAAAATCGATTAAGAAATTTAATAACTAAATATTTAATGAAGAAATACGGACGTTTAGTGCTTTCAAATTCTTTGAAAAACGAGGTTGATCAATATTCAAAATGGTTTAGGGATGAGACAAAAGGAAAGTATCTCACATTTAAAAGAATAAATACCGACTATTCCAATTTAGACTTTTCTAAAATTATAAAAATACTAGATCTAAAAGATGTTAATTGCATTAATGAATCAGAAACTTCAATTAGCACAGAACTAGGAACTTTGAATGACTTATTAAGCGATGATATTAATTTTAAAGAAGTTAATAAACAAATTTCTAAGATAAAAGGTCGAATAGCTAAAAGAGAAAATGTCTTTGCTGATTCAATGAGTGAGGCAGAGTGTAAAGACATGTTTGGTAATAAGAATGAAAGAAGTGATTTAGGAACGATTCTTGATAATGATTTTAGAGATTTGTGGGGAAATGAACTTTCAAAGATGCGAAATATGATTGCTCACAATAAACCTGTTTGTAGGGAACTATTTAACGATATAGTATCTAATTGTGATGAAGCGAATAAAAAATTTGATGAATGTTTTGATTTCATAAATCAACATTTTTATTCTGATGAAGAAGGGGTTTTTAGTGCCTTAGAAGATATGGCTTATGAAGAAGAAGAAAGAAATTTCTTTGATATTGAAAAAGCAAGAAAAGAAGTAGGTATTCAGTTCAGTTTATCAGAAAGTGTTATAGAGGATGAACTTATTGAATGTTCAAAACCAATACAACGGTTTATTGATACTATAGCTGTTCTTGGAGATATGAGAGCGTATTTTGAAATAATAGAGAGTTTAAATGAAGAATATAGAATTATTGATGATGAGGATATAACTACTGAATTTAAACTAGAAGTTTTTACAAAAATTAATAAGGAGTTATGTTTAGGAAAAAAATTCAGTGATGTAAGTGATTTGGAGTTAATTGATATTATATATGAATTGTTATACTCTGATGTTGATATTGACCAAGCTATTTCAACATATACTGATGACAATTTATATCCTTACTGGGATGAGAAGTTTGAACGTTTTAGTATGGATTATGAGGTGAATTGGTTCTCGTCAGATAATAAAAATTATAAAGTTAATTTTAATGGAGAGCTTGACCCTGAAAATAACGGTAGAGATTTGTTAGACTTTAACTTAATAATTGATAGTGAGAATAAACGAACATATACTATTCAAATCAGTTATGGTGATTATGCTGAGCCGTCAGAAGGTGGTATAGAGGACAACATAGTTGATGAATTGATTTCAGATATTGAGCAATCTATTAGTAATACTCATATGAATTTTGAGCGAATTTATAGAATTGCTAAAGAATTAATGGAATCATTGGATAAATATAAAGCTCAACGAGAAAATAAGTAAAATATAATTTCCATATCCATATCCATATCCATATACCCATTAGGCTAATAATCTGCAGTTTAATTATTGCTGTATTTTGTACAAGTACTAATGTCTATAATCAGAAGTCGGGAAATGAATACTTAATTTATGAGTGTCGGGAATGCCGTAGTTATGGGAAATTAAAATACTAGGAGATGTTATGATGGAATATAGTATTAAAATTCAATTAGACAACAATGATGAGGACGAAATACTCTTTGACGATAAGTCAGAATACTATCCGCAAAAGTATGATAGTGTAAAAATAGGCAGTAAAACAATTGAAATTAACTTTAAAAGACAGGGAAAAAAGAACTTAGAGAATTTAATTAGGAATAATAATAGCACAGTTACTGAGCAAATAACAAAATCACTATGTTATTTATATGCTCTTATTGGGAGAAAAGTAGTAATCGAGAACATCTATATTTGTAGAATAGAGAATGGTGAGATTGTAGAAGAATATACTTTTAGTGAAATAAATCAACCTTTTTCTAGAGAATTACCAGATCGACTTAGATTTAATCATAATGTTCTTAAAGAGTTATTTTCATATGGTGAAAAATCTAAAATGTTAATAATTGCCTTTGTATCATATTTCAAAGCATTAAATGAAAATTTACATGGTGAGAGATTTAATGAGTTGTGGAAATCGTTTAATTGTCTTTATACAGGTATCAGTGGAAAAGAACAAGAAATGGATAAACTTATTTTTATAAGATGGTTCTTAGAAAGAAATCTATCTTATTTTAGTAGTTCTTTGAACTTGATAGATTCTCATGATAAGGACTCAATAAGACAGTTATCTATAGCTAAAATGATATTAAATAACTTCGAGGACGAGGCTAAAACGCAAGCATTTCATGATTTTATTATAAGATTTGAAGATTATAGGATTAATGAGGTATTTAAGGATGTTTTAGTAATTAGAAGAAAATTCTTAGTAAATAAAGGTTTACTTGTGAATGTTGAGAATCATATTAGTTCAAAGATTGCTTTGAAAAAGAAAAATAACTTAGAGTTACTTTGCTTTTATATATTGAAATATTCATACTTTGTACGGAATAAATATTTCCACGCAGAGAAATTAGATTCAAGTTTTTACTTAGTAAAGACAGCTGAAGTTGGAAATATTGAATTTATTAATAATATTTTTGAGCAATTTTTGCATGATCTTTTATCTTGTAATATGCATTATTAATGTCTTAACTTCCCATAACAAAATATCTCCGTTCGCTTTGCACACCTCTTCACCAGGTGCAAGCACCACCTGGGAGGAAGGACTTCGGAGGTCTGGTTCAGAGGTATCGGAGATACGAAGCGTTATATGAAATTAAATGAGGTGTTTTATGGACTCAAGTGTAGCAAATTTAATTAAAAATCTAAGAAAAATAATTAATAACCCTCGAAAACAATATGAACTAATTCAAAGGAGTGGAGATTGGAGTAAACTTTGTACTTGTATTGATACTATAGAAGATACAGAAAGTGCTATTGAGTATTATTTAAGGCTAAAAGATTTTGATGCACATACTGGAGGTTATCTATTTATTTATGGTTTATTACAAGCGCTTTTTTTGCAACAAGATGCTATTGGAAATTTGCATGATGGAATTTTTGAATCGAGTAAATACTTAAAGGATATATTAGAAAGGTTTCAAGAACTAAGGAATATAAGGGAAATAAGAAACGATTCTATTGGGCATCCGACCAACAGAGGTGGAAAATCGTATCACAGTATAGTGCAACATTCAATTAATAAAAATGGATTTGAATTATATTCGGATTTTGATGATGAAGTTGATAAGTTTAAAAATATCAATTTAATTGAGATTATTAAAGTTCAACGGGACGTCATTGCTTATAGTTTAAAAGGAATACTAAGAAAACTAGAGGAGGAAGAAACCTTGCATAAGAAAATATATAGTGATAATAAGCTGCAAAACTTTTTTATTCATCGTCATTATTGTATTGAAAAACTTAGCAATTGTTTATACTCAGACGAGACCTCAAGTGAAAAAGAAGATTTTGCGTTTAGACAACTAGATATATTTGAGGAAAGTTATTTAGAATTTATTGATGAAATAAAAGAAAGATACGGTTTTATTTTAGATAGTATAAAACATTATCAACCTAAAATTGAGTACGTATTTAGTAAGATTAAGAAGTTTAAAGCTAATGAAGGATTAAACCAAAATATAGAGGCAACCGTTTTAGTTGATATCTTAAATTATTATTTAAGGGAGCTTGAATTAGCTGCTAAGGATGTTGATAAAGAATATTCAGTTTGAGATTCGAATAATAATACATTCAAATTCGCATTGAATATGTGAGGCCAATCCTATGGAAATACCAAGTGTGTATCTCTTTGAAGCCATGTATAACTGGGGTGTGAAAAGTTAGTTGCAATTTTGAAATATGGGGGAAGATAGAAATGAACTTTAAAACGGGAAGAAATGATCAATGCTGGTGTGGTAGTGGAAAAAAGTTTAAGCTCTGTCACTGGCCTGATCAAGGAAATCAGATTAAGACTGAATGGACAACTTTTGGTTCATTTGGAGCTTCAGTTAGGATGGAAAGTCTATTTGCTACGCCAAAAAAAGATATAGGCAAGTTACTGTCAATGATTAAGGAACAAAAAACGAGTGGGACTCGCATATGGCCGTCAAGAACTTTACATTCAATAGGTGATAAACCCGAAATCGAGATTAGAAGATTTTTGGTGGATATTTGTGCTAAATTAGTTGATGAAAACTGGTGTGGTCGGTCTGAAATGTGCATATATTTTGCAGTATTGGTCAGGCATGGCCTCAATTTCCTCAAGCAACCAGCTCAAGTTCACGTAGGAAAGGCAACTTACTTTACTCATGAAAATCAGGATATAAAATTTGAATGGGATCATGCATGGGTAGTTTCCGAAGGGCAGTTAATCGATGGTAATATTGATTCAATGCTGGAGAATCCAATGGTTCCGATTGGAATTGCACCAACTCCATACTGGGGTCCAATTGAAACTACTCCTAAGGATAGAAAGTTTCATTCTAATAGAATTTTGGATAGTTCCCAAGACATAATTGAATTGGATGAGAAAGAAATCACAAGATGGAAACAACAACTAGAGGTTGAAATCCAAGAAAAAATTCTTTCACTGGGGATAGTTCATTAATAATACAGTTGTTTTTTATGAGAATAACACTGAATTCATATCTATGTCACTTCAAGTAGCCATATATTATGATGTATCAAAAGGAAAAAGAAACATTTTTTTATCCTGGACATGCTGATATGAGGTGGAAATTAACTCCAAGCATATATAGAAATCATTGGATAAAAAAGGAGATGTATTATTTAGAGAGACAATTGTAAGAAATCCTAATGAATTTAGAAATTCCAATTCTACTTTTGAGAAGATAATTAACTCTAAATAGGAATTAAATAATATAGACAAGGCTCTAAAAAATCAATTAGATAATGCATGCGAGTGATATAGGGGTATTGAGTACTTCTTATAACATATAACAAGGCACTTAAGTTAGCTTAGGTTTAAGAGTACGGGTATAATACATTCTTTCACTAAGCCAAATCTAGTTAAACTTAGGAAAGTCTTGCTTTCTAAACGTTTTACAAATTTTATTTCAATTGTAACTTCAAATTATCCATATACCCATTAGGCTAATAATGGGAGTGCGACAAGAAGCGGCTTCTTCTTGAAATGTTAGTACAGACTGTAGTCTGATGTCCCAGTAGTAGGGATATTCCCATCCGAAACTGCGTTGGAGGTAACTCT
>NZ_JBOITL010000020.1:0-15133 GCF_050717515.1 Clostridium sp.
CGCAATATATATCGGAGGTGGCAACACTTTTAAGCTTTTGAAGGAAATAAAAGAGAGTGGATTTGATAAAAAGCTCATTGATTTTATAAATCGAGGTGGATTTGTATATGGCTTATCAGCAGGAAGCATTATTTTTAGTGAAGATATAACGAGTACAACCTATGATAGTGAAAATACTATTGGCTTTGAAGATTCAACAGGACTAAATTTGGTAAAAGGTTTTAACATTTGTTGTCATTATGGGAATGGGGATTATGATAATACAAACTATAAACGAAATAGGATTTAAGAGTATTCAGCGCAGTCATATGGCACAATCGCATTGCCGGATGCTTGTGCGGCTTATATTCAAGATGATACAATTACTTTTATGGGTAGCGGAGTTGTACTGTTTAAGAAGCCATAACGTTTATCCATATCGTCGTATGTTATAAGCAAACTACCGTTTACATTACACTTTGACTACTTTTAGAGAAAATAAAAATACTCGACATTTAACAATACAAATTTATGTCTGAAAGTATAGACACATAAGAATGTTGCGTTTCTGACCCATACCCCCTTTGTTAGACACGAGGAACTCGTGCTATACTAAAAATGAAGGGTGGATGGTTTATATGAATAAAAGTTATAGTGCTGAATTTAAAATGGAAGCGGTAAAGAGATTAGATAAAACAGGAGAACCAATGTCAAAAGTAGCTGCTGATTTAGGCGTTAAACCCACTACAATGCAGGGCTGGGTAAATAAGTATAGAAAATCTCCTAAGGCTCCATTTATAGGTAGTGGACACTTAAGCCCAGAAGATGAAAAACTACATAAGCTTGAAAAAGAAAATAGGGACCTCAAAGAGGAGAATGATATATTTAAAAAAGCGGCATCCTACGTGTGTCCTGAAGAAACAATTTAAATTGTTTCATGCTATATAAAAGATGAGGGTGGGCCCCTCGGAATCTCTATACAGGTAGAGGTTTCAAATCACCTTAAGGTGCTATTGTCAAAAGCAATGGTATTGAGCGTTAAGGAAAAGGTAAAACAGAAGATTTTATCAGATATGTGTTATAGAGATGAACGAAAGTGAACTGCTGAAGACGCTTCGAAAGGCTCAGTTGTTATCAAAACCAAAACGGTAGGCTGTTTTGGGATAAGTTTAGAAGAAACCTGGTTACTGACTAAATGATAGCCGGAGTAAAGGTGGCATGAATATAACATAGGCTTTTATATGGAACAGGAGAACCTACGATTTTGATGTAAAGGGAAAAGTCACAAGTAAAGAACTTACGAGGATGAAAGTACCAATGCAAGATATAGGGACGGAACAGCTTATAGTAGTGATGAAAATTCTGTAATGGAAAAGGAGCAAAGAGGCTGTATTATCTAGTTTTGTATTTTGGTCAACCAATTATTTTGGGAGGAACTAAATGAACAAAGCAAAGTCGTTTGACATTTCCAAGAATTTAGTCCAAGAAGCATATAAGAGAATAAAAGCAAACAAAGGTTCTGCTGGAATAGATGATATTTCTTTAGAACAATTTGAAAGCGATTTGAAAAAGAACCTATATAAAATATGGAATAGAATGTCATCAGGAACTTATTTTCCGCCACCAGTCAAAGCTGTTGAAATCCCAAAGAAAAATGGTGGTGTAAGAGTGTTAGGAATACCAACTGTCGCTGATAGAATTGCACAAATGGTAGTCAAACTCAAATTTGAAAATAAAGTTGAAAAATATTTTCTGCCAGATTCATATGGGTATAGACCAGGAAAATCAGCACATGATGCCATTGAAATAACAAGAAAAAGATGTTGGCAATATAATTGGGTGCTAGAATTTGATATCAAAGGTCTTTTTGATAACATAAACCATGATCTACTAATGAAGGCTGTTATGAAACATACAAATTGTAAATGGGAATTACTTTATATTGAAAGATGGTTAAAAGTTCCGTATCAAAGCATAAATGGTGAAACAGTTTCAAGAGAAATCGGCGTACCTCAGGGTGGTGTCATAAGTCCAGTTCTCTCAAATCTATTTTTACACTATGTTTTTGATAAGTGGATGCAAATAAACTTTCCTTTAAACCCTTGGTGTAGATATGCGGATGATGGTATTGTTCATTGCAAAACAATGAACCAAGCAAAATATATAAGACAATACCTTGAAGAGAGACTCAGAGAGTGCAAACTTGAAATTCATCCAGATAAGACTAAAATAGTTTATTGTAAAGACAGCAATAGGAAAGAAGCCCATAATAATATAGAATTTACGTTTTTAGGTTACACATACAGGCCTAGAAAAGCTAAAGGTAGAAATGGCAAGGAATTTACTAGTTTTCTTCCCGCAATAAGTAATAAAGCTAAAATGCACATCCGTCAAACAATTAAAGAATGGCGATTACTATGGATGACAAACAAGGAACTTATAGATATTGCAGAAAAATATAATCCAGTAATCAGAGGATGGTTAAATTATTACGGCAAGTATGGGAAAAAGGAATTAACAAAAGTACTAGAACATATAAATCTACACTTGTGCTTTTGGGTAAGAAGAAAATACAAAAAGTATAAATATAAACCTAATCAAGCTAGTAAATATCTAAGAATGATATCAATGAAATTAAAAGTCTTATTTGCTCATTGGAAAGTTGGAATTTTACCCTCGACTGGATAATAAGAGCCGTATGACATGAGAGTGTCACGTACGGTTCCGAGAGAGGCTAAGGGTGAAAGTCCCTGGTCTACTCGACTTCGCGAGAAACCTCAAATAAAGAGATTTCTATTTATCAAGGCTAATCGCATGAACTACCATATAGCGAAGCTATGCATGGTCCTATCAGTTTCTAGGAGCAGCTACTATGCATGGGAGAAACGTCCAGAAAGTATGAGATCACAAGCAAATAGTCTTCTATTAAAGGAAATTAGTGATATCCATGTTAAAAGCAAGAAAGTTTACGGTTCAACAAAAATTACACGGATATTAAACACCAAAAGCAAATCTCCTATTAATCATAAAAGAGTGGAACATATTATGAGTGAAAATGGCATAAAGTCAAAGGTTTCAAAGAAATTTATAGCAACTACAAATTCCAATCATAAGCTTCCAGTTGCAGAAAATATCCTTAACCGCGACTTTTCTGTGGATAAACCTAATGAAAAAATGGTAAGTGATATCACCTACCTGTGGACAGATGAAGGATGGCTTTATATCGCTGGGATATTGGATTTATGTGGACAAAAAATTGTTGGATTGTCCATGAGTGAAAGAATGACAAAGGACTTAGTTATTGATGCGTTGAATTCGGCATATCTACGTGCTGGTAAGCCTTCAAACGTCATTTTACACTCTGATAGAGATTCGCAGTACTGTTCTTATGACTACCAAAATTTGATTAAAAAGTATGATTTTACATGTAGTATGTCCCGAAAAGGTAACTGTTGGGATAATGCACCAATGGAATCTTTCTGGGGTAAATTAAAATGTGAATGGCTCTATGGTACCCACTTTAGAACTCGTGAAGAAGCCCGTGCAGCTGTATTTGAATATGTTGAGGTATTTTTATAATCGACAGCGAATCCACGCCTCAAATGGATATGTGACACCTGAAGACTATTATAATAAAGCTAATCGAAAAGCTAAAGTAGCTTAAATTGAAATATTAAGTCATTGTACGAAAACAAGAGATAATACGAGTTTAGAGTGTCTAGTTTATTGGGTAAGGGTCACAGATTATTCAAGTGCTGAAGAACCATTAAGACAATTAAACAATATACCATGGATAGATGATTTATTTGATAACATCGATACGGGAGATATTGTAGTTGCAAATAAAGGAACTTCTAAAGTTGTGGGCATTGGTATTGTAAATGAAAAGGGTTATGAGTATGACGGAGATAGGAAAGAATTTAATCATTTAGTACATGTAGATTGGAATATGGATTATAAAGAGAAGGTCATAGAGCCTCGGGGTTATCGTGCATTTAAAACATTATATAATATTACTGAGAATCTCTATAATGAAATAATAGGTAAAAGTATAATAGTCAAAACCTCGCCCAAATTATCAACCATACAATCTATTTCATCTACAGAAAAGCCTGTAGTAGAAGTTTTTACGGTAGACGAAAAATTTCTCTTATATTAAAATATGGGGTTTTTAAATGTTTATGTAAAAAAGCATTAGAAGATAAAGACAATAACTATTATTTAATCATAGATGAGATAATACGAATGTGACAGAATTTTGTAGGAAATCTAGAAGTTAAAAGGATAAAGTTATGCCGAAAAATAAGAAAAGGTAAGAGTGATATTAATGCAATAATTATGGAAGAAAGGGTTTTTTTTAGAATTTTATGTTTGATAGTGAGAAAAATATTACAGAAACATAGAAAAATAGAAAATTTTAATATATAATTATATACAAGTTATGTAAATATTAAAAAATGAGTTGGAATACATGTTAAGTTATATCAAATTTAAAAAATAATTCAAGCTTAAGTATATAAATAAATAAAAATTTATACTTGTTATATTTTCATTTATTAAATTTATTTAACAATAATCAAAAGAATAAAAGGAGTGAATTATATGATTCCTGTTGCTTCATATCAAATAGTAGAATTTCTAGAATGGATAAATAAATATGATGATATTAATAAATTAGAAACGTTTAAGCTAGAGGAGTTAACTGTTAGAGCTAATGAGTATTTAACTATTAAAAAACAGTTAGTAATTAAATACTCAAGTTCTCTAGAACTATTTTTGCTACTATTTCAAACTTGTGTTCCGCTTAGTTGTGTTGGTATTTCGGAGCAAATGGAGTTATTTTCAAGTAATGAGTATGAGCTGGAATTAGAAAAGAAACAGTTATCGGATATAGTTCATATAAAGCTTCATCCTTTTTTAAACGGCTTTTTAAAATATTCAAATAAATCTGGATTATCAAGTGTAATAAAGGAAAAAATTCAATTGAATAATATTTCTTTTACAGATGAAAAGTTTGATGAAAATTTTGTGATAAGGTGGATAAATGTTTTAAATAAAGCTGTTGGAAATAAAATATTGGATGAATTTCAACGGTATCTTGCTATAAGCAATTGGGAGTCAATTTTGAATTATGAAAAAAATAGATCCAAATGGACTCATTCGAGGGTTTCGAGATGTATTAAGAGAGACATGCATAATTATTTCAATGATAATTATACTGAACCAATATATCAGTATATAAACATTGATTCAGAGGCACGCCGGTTAGCTGATACAGTCTTATATGTAATTAGTAGTGGTTATAAAATTAAAGAATTTGAGCAAAGTGAAGATTCTTTTAAGTATTCTGTTTTGGAAGATATAGGGATACAACCATTGGCGTATTCATTTGAATTTATAGAGTGGATAAGTAAAACATATACCCAAATAAACATTAGTGGTGATATTCCTAGTGATAAACTTAGCGAACTTATTATTGTGTTTTGTAATACCTTTGGATATAAAAATCAGGTTAAATTTGCAAAGCAGTTACAAATGTGCTTGAGAGGAGAAGGTGACCCTAGTGTTGTACATAGATTAATTAGTGCTATTAAAGGTAATAGTAAAACTAATTTTAATGGAGACTCAGTTACACGTTATAGAACAGTTCCTTTTCATGGAATATTTATTTTCGATATTTATAAAAATCTTAAAGAGTTTAAGGATGAATATTGGCAATTGATTAATTCTTTAACTAGTGACTATATAGATGTTTACTATAGCGTTGACGATTTTAAGCACAGAGTGAGTGCATTTGAAATAATTAATAGCATTAATAGTTTTAAAAATATACCATATAATTTAATCCCATGTCTAATTATTTGGGGAGATAATATAAAAAATAATAATATAATACCATTAAACGATTTAAAGTCATTTGATATTTACGTGTTATTTAAGAACATAGTTCAATATATTAGAGAAGATAATGATCTTGGGGGTATAGCATCGAAATCAGAATTGTGGATTAAAAAATATTTAGATAGTGACCCTAAGATTCAAGTAAATGCAAATGAATTTTATGTTAATAATGGACAAGCACTAAATATGGGACCTAATTCACAAGCTTATAATAACCGAATAGAAAAAAATAATTCAGATATTTAACAAAATAAGTTAAGATATAAATGTTTCAAATAAAATTTTGAATTGGAGGAATTAGAATGAGTGATATTTACAAAAATGAAGGGGGCCAAGTATTAAATATGGGACCAAATGGTAAGGTGTGGGGAAATACTGTTGTACAATCAAATGTAAGCTCTTTGCCAATTTTGAAAGAAGAAGATTTAAAAAAATTACGTGAATTTGCAGATAGTTTATCTAGTATATCGGATAAAGAAATAGGAAAATCAGAGGCTTTAGAAGCTGCTAGCAAAGTCTATTCTATTGTAGAAGGGTTTGAAAGTAATGATATTATTAAACAAAAAAAATCAATAGAAAGGTGGAGTGAATGGTTAAACAATATTGGTAAGAATTCTCTTGGTGTAATAGCTATAACAGCTGATATTGTTACATTGGGGATACCATTAATTAAGTTATTAGGTTTATAATATATATGGTTATTTGAATTTAATCAATGCATCAATACATAATAATATGATGAAAAATAATTTTTTCAAAAGCTACGTGCCCTTATAAGATAGTATGAGTACGTAGCTTTTAACTAATTAAGTTGTAAAGTTTTAAATTAAAAGTGGAAATATAAATGAAAATGTTATATAGGTAAAATTCCATTAATAATAAAAGTAGAAAACGAGGTTCGTTATGGAAAAAAATGAGAATATTTTATGTGATAATTTTTTAGTTGTAGTTAACATGGGTCCACACGTTGCAGATACTGCTTGTGATATAGCTATCAATATTATCAATAATATTAAAGGGAAATTATATATAATTAATTACAATCAATTTGAAACTTCTAATGATAAGCTTCTTAATGGAATTATTAGTTTTATGAAAAAGAATAATCAAATTAAATCTGAAAATGAATTATCAAATAAAATAGTATTTGAGGACAATTTTAAAAAAGACGTTGATTATATAATGGAACTATACAAATATATTACAAGTGATGATTATATAATGATTATTGGCGGAGAACGATTAATACCATATGTGAGAACAGAGTCGCTTATTGAAACACAGTTTTCTTATATGAATATGAGAATGCATTCTATGGATAAGAATAATTGGAAAGGGTTTGCAATCAATGTTGATAGATTATTTACTGATTTTCAAGATAAGGTAAAAGGTATGATAATGATTGTAAGTGCATATGAAAATTGTTCAGATGCTATTACTAAAGCTTTTATTAATTTTAATAGTATGTCAATTGTAGAAATTAGACTTGAAGGTAAAGATGAAAAAATTGAAATACAGGAAGAGTTATTGAAGCAATTAGAGAACAATTCTGTTATTGACTTTTTAAATATACTTGATGATGGTAAAGAAAAGTTAGGTAATGAAATATATAATTATTTTAAATGTATTGCATATTTAAATAGTGGTGACAGGGAAAAATCTATTGAAATATTAGAAAATAATTATGATAATATGGAAAATGAAAAAAAGAAGATATTAGCAGATTTGTATCTATCAATTAATAATCCGAAAAGAGCTTTTGAGATATTAATTGATATTCATAAAATCGATAAATATGAGATTGGATTAATGTTTGCTATACTAAAATCAATAGATAGTATGGTTGAATTTGATGATAAATTATTATGGATAAATGAAGCAATGAGAATTGATGGAAATGATCCAAGAGTTCTAGAACTTGTTGCAAATTATTATAACTCAATTGGAAAATATAAAGATTCAGCTAAAATTAGGCGAAAAATATCTTTATTGCTCAATGATCCATTTCATGAACTTATAGCTAGAATTTTGGATTTAATTGAATCCCCACCAGCAATTCATCAAAATGCCATAGATTATATAAATTCTCTTTTACTGCAACATCCTCATTTAGCTAGTGAAGCAAATTTTAGGCTTGGTAACTATTTCACAGAATATGTTTTGGATATCAGAAATGCATATTTATGTTTTAAAAATGTGGAAAGCGAAATAAAAGTACCTAAAGCGTTGGAGGCTGCAAAAGCTAGATTCGAAATTTTGAAAAATATAACTCAAGTATCTGAAGCTTTAGAGAAAGATATTTCTAATGATATTGCTTTCGCATTGGGGCGAGAAAGAGTTTTCGAATTATTAAATAATATACGTATTTTAGCGTGCGAGAATAATGGATGTTCTATTTGGCGTGATTTCATTGAGAATACACAGTCTATTAATGTATGGGAAAAATTTTTATATTTAGAATTGATGAATAAACTTACAAAGTGGAAGGAGTTAAATTTTGATTATTTAAAAAGAAGATCATTTATAGAAAAGCTTGAAAATGACAGTAGTAAAAAACATGGGGTGAGTACAAGAGATGCCATTAATTTGCTTAGAAATATAAAAATTGGTATTTTCCATGGAGAAAAATCAAATGAAGAACTTAAACAGTATATAAATTCAATACTTGGTTCTTTTGAAATAAACAACGATAAGAAAGAAATGTGCTGGGCAATGTATTTTAGTTCAATTACTCTAACTTTATTTGGAGACCATCAAGATGCAAATAATTATGCATTAACAATATTAAGCTTTGCTGAAAAAGAAGAAGATTTAAAATTAGCTAAAGAATATTTGATGCTTGGATTAATGGCGTGGGGAAATTCTCATTACCGTACAGGAAATCAAATTGAGGGAATAGCTTGTATTATTGCTGCTTTTGAACTTGGAGTAGAGATTGAAGAAGTAGTCCCATTCTTAGAGGATGCCTGTAATATAGTTTATAGATTTCTACAAGATAACAAGGAGTTAATTGATGAAAAAGATAAAGATTTAATATGTATATTCTTTAGGGAAATATCTAAGTATAATGAGGATATTGAAATTAATGCGCTTTTACTTTTTGAGAGATGGAAAGAAGGATATTCATTACTATATAAAAGAGTATTTGATACTGAAATTAGAGATGGGCAATGGGCTGGGTATTTTGTTAACTTAATTAACACTTGCACTATGTTAGGAAACAACAAAGAAGCATATGACTTAATAACAACTTATTCAACAGAAGCAATTAAACTATTAATGAGTAGGATAGATATTAGATATAAAATACTATTATCTTGGGCAGAGATAATCATTTATCAATCAAATAATGTAGAGTATTCATTAAAAAAAGCAACGGAATTATTAGAATTAGCTATTAGTGATGTCGAAAATAGGAGGCGTGTTTATTTTAAGGCAGAGCGTGCTTCAATAGGAGATTCAGCTAAGGGAATATATACATACTACATTCATATTCAAGTATTACTTTATAATGATAAGAATATTTCCATGGAAGATAAAACAAATATAAGAACTAAGATTGAAAGTACTTTAATGAAATTATCTCCAAGAGCAATCAATGAGCAAAAGCACTATTATCTTAATAAAAATGTTACAAAAGAGATTCAAGATGTCGAACAGGAGTATAAAATTTTAATAGATGAAATAATGACCATGAAGCAGAAAAATAAGGGAGATATTGAAGGTATTACGAATAAGACTAAAAGAGCTGGAGATTTAAATAATATTTTGATACTAAAACATCCTCATTATATGTCGTTACCAACTTATAATCAAGTTAGCATTGATGCAATAAAAGAGAGTTTAAAAGAAGGAGAGTTGTTTTATCAGTTTATTAAAACAAAGTTTGGAATTGTTTATATATTATTAACTTTTAATGAGGAGAAAATTTTGACTTATATTATAGAACCCGGTGAGTTGGAAAAATTGGCAAAAATGATAAAAACAATTGGCGAAATGTTATATCAAAAAGTAGAAGATAAAAGACAAATACTACAACTTTCTGAATGGATTTCTGAAGCTTTGTATTTTCCACTCATAGAGAAAATTAATGAAGATGTTTTTAATAAGATTTATGTCATGGCTGATAGCGAAACTTATTTATTTTCACCAAATCTTGCTAGAATGAAAGATGATTGGCTAATTGAAGATATGGATTCTATAATTAACCTAGTTGATTATAATATGCTAATAAACACGCCGGTGAAAAAGGATTTTAGTAATTCTATAATTGTACAAGTTTTAGGAAATAAAGCGGATCCGGCAATTAATTCTATAATGAGATGGTTAGAAAATTATGAAAGCGAGATTTCAATAAAGATAAAATTGGGGGATGATTTTAATGAGTTAGTTAGTAGCTGTATTCAAGAAAAACCAAGGATTGTTATAATTATAGGACATGGTATTTCTGACATCAATTCAACTGTTAATGATGGTGCAACAGGTATATTAGGGAATGGTAGGGCAATTGATATGGATGAATTAGAAAAAGTATCTAAATACGTACATGATATTATATTAATAAGTTGCAGCGTAGGAACTTCATATCAAGGACAGAATGAAACTAATACAGGCGTATGGGGAAATATTCTTGAAAAAGTAGCTTCAGGAATTCTTATGTGTAAATGGAATATGAATGTTAACGATACAATTAAGATATTGAATATTTTAGTAGATAATTTATTTGAATACAATTGGGACCTAGCACGAATCTTAATAATAGCTCAAAGACAATTTATATTAAATTATGATAATCATCCAGGTAAGTGGGCGGGCTTAGAATATTGGATAAATTAAAAGATAAGGATAAATAAAGTCTAACTTTGAAATTTGGCTTTATATGTTAGTATTTTGCTATGGATAAATAATCTGGCGGATAAATATAATCCCCATAATATATTACAAACTCTCTATAGTTATAGTATGTTTCTTCCAATTGACAGCTATAAAGTTAAATGCCGAGTCTGCTGAACTATATATCAATAGCAGCCCATAATAAGTATTTAAAAAAACCTATAGACTAATAGCATTTGCAAATATAAATGAAGTTTATGAAAGTTATGATATGTTCCCAGCTTTTTCAAGTAGACTACCGGATAAGAGAAGAAAAGATGTAAAAGAAATACTAGCAAAATATGAATTAGAAAAATATGATGCATTTGAACTTTTAAAGAAAAGCGGGGGGAAACTACCTATAGACAGTTTGGAATTTATAGATAGAATACATTTAGATGAAAAAATGTTGAAAGTGGACTAAGGATAACTGCGACTTGTGTGAAAGCAAGTCTTTTTTCTTTTGGTTTTAAAAAGTTAAATAATACATTTGTTTTCAACGTTGCTTCTGTTGAAATAGATTTTAGCGATATGATAAATAAAGCTATTAAATATGTTTTAGTCGGAAAGTTTAATAAAAAGAAGAACTTATAGCAATAATATACCAAAGTATTAACTTTAAGTCTAGAAATGTAGAAAGCTTCCTTGTTAAATCCTTTACTTAATGCTAATTGTGCCCCAGGTTACCATATCTCTGTTGACTTTTATAAATAATATTTGTAAAATATAAAAAAGTGGGTGATTAGAATTAAAGAACTTTTTAAAGCTTATAAAAGCTTATAAAAGTAATATATTATTTTGTATTATACTGATTATATCTATGTGTATCTCTATAACTATTGGTGCTATTTCTATGTTTTTTATATCCTATTACACACAAAATATATGGTTATCACGACTTTCATGTACTTTGATTTTTAGTATATTACCTTTCATTTGTTGTTCGATTTTTAATTTAAAATATTGAAAAAGATTTGTAAATAGACTTTCAACATTTTTGAAAGCATCAATTTTATCCTATTTTCCTATGTTTGTATTAGGGTTTATAATATCTTTACTTGTAAGTAATAAATAGAACTAAATATAATGTTATATAGAAGACCAACTTAATACAGTAAAATCAATGCTTTACAGATATATTAAGATATTTGGGGTAAGGTTGTTTAGCTATCCATTGCTAAAACACCTAATATGCCGTATTTTGCATCTTACGAAGGGAATATTCAACCAGCAGCCTCTGTAGAGGAGCAAACTTCATCCGTTCAAGAGGTGGCAGCAAGTGTTTCTCAATTATCTGAAATGTCTAACGGACTAGTTTCTTGGACCGATGCATTGGGGAATATAAATCCTGTGAGATTTTAAATTACTAAAGAAGATGAAAGTAATTCTGTTGTTAAAATAGATAAAGTTATTTGTGTTGATAAAGAAAATCTGGCAGGGAACCATATGCTAGTATTTAAATGTCAGAGTATAATAAACGGAACTGAGAAGCCCTATGAGATAAAATATGAGTTAAGTACTTGTAGGTGGATATTATTTAAGATTTAGATTTTAGATTAATGATAAAAATAAAACAGTACTGCACTTGGGGGGAACCTAGTGCAGTACTGTTTTAAATTAATTCATTATTAAAGAGGATTGATATTTAAATTATTGACTAGTTTAGAGATTTTATTCAATGCAGTGTTTATATTAAGAAATAGAAAAAATTTCTCTGCTTATGGAAGAATTTTTTTTAATGGATGTGTTATAATAATAATTAAAGTAAGTTGAGAGTAAGTTTTTTATCATTGATAAATGAGGAGTGTAATAGGGCTGTAGAGACCAACTAAAAAAAGGAAATGCGTAGCTATGAAATAATAGAGATGGAGGTGTGTTGCTATTGTAAGCATTAAAGAAAAAACCTACACTTATGAGGAATTTTTGAAAATATCTGATGAGGATAGATGTGAATTTGTAGATGGTAAAGTATATATGATGGGTTCACCTTCAATTGAGCACCAGAATATTGTAGGAAATATGTTTTTTGCTTTGAAAAATTATTTTAAAGATAAAGAATGTAGACCGTTTGTAGCTCCACTGGATGTAACTTTTGTTGATAAGAATAACAATAAAAATGTAGTTCAACCTGATGTTCTGGTAGTATGTGATAAGCATAAAATAATAGATAATAATTATAAAGGAATACCAACCTTAGTAATTGAAGTTGTTTCGCCTTCAAATAGTAGTCATGATTATGTAACTAAGTTAGATTTGTATTTAAGAGCCGGAGTTGAAGAATATTGGATATTAAATCCTGTTAATAAAAATGCAATTTGTTATAGGTTTGAAAATAAAATGCCCTCAAAAGTTGAAGGCTACCACTATGATGAAGAAATTAAATCTGATATCTTTGAGGGGCTAAATATATCATTAAAAGAAATATTTGAATAATATGTGAGAAGTTGAGTTAATAACTATTTATTTTTACTAATATGGCCTCCCCTTGCTTCTAATAAATTAGAGGCAAGGGTTTTTTTTTCAATTTAGGTCTTATATTTAATTCAACTTAGCAAGTGGGCTGCATGCATCTCACTAGGGTAACTGTGACTTGGGGAAAATAGTAAATTAATTATTAAAAATTTAGAGTGAGCATCAGTGGCTGGAGTAGTAGCAGTTGGTGCTAATATGGATAATCAAAGATTTCAATTAGTACATGTTCGGCCAGAGTGGTCAGCTGCAACAGATCTATTAGGCTACAGAAATATTGAAAATAAGTTTGTGCCGGGGATTATTATTGATGATGCCTATGAAGCAATGAAGAACACAGATAAACCTTATTTTCTATGCCTTGATGAAATGAATTTAGTAAGAGTGGAGTATTATTTCAGTGATATTTTATCATCTATGGAAACTAGAAATACAAGTGATGATGAAATTATTACTCGAAAATTATTAAGCAAATCTCAATTTGGAAAAGATGAAAGAGCCTATGATAAATATGGTGACGTTTATATTCCACAGAACCTATATATAATTGGCACTGTAAATATGGACGAGACTACCTTCACTTTTAGTAAAAAAGTACTAGATAGAGCGAGTACCATTGAATTCAATAAGGTAGATTTAAAATACAATTTTGAAGAAGTAGAGATTGATGAACTTTTACCTAAAAACTATCATAATAACTTTTTAAAATCACAGTACTTAAGAATATCTGGATGTTAATGAGGAAATATATAATTTAGCCTATGGGTTTTTAAGTAGAAACTATCTAGGTTCAGAGATAAATAATAGGTTAAGCTATTGTCTATAAGGGAGTGGACTTGTGAAGAATGCAAAAGCATTCATGATAGGGATGAAAACGCATCAAAGAACATTCTGAAACAAGGAATAAAAGAATTAGGTCTAGAGATAGCTATTTAATAAATTATAGAAATTCATATAGAGAAAATGTAGGGTAGGAACTTATTCGAAGTATAACGCCCATGAAGCTCGTAGGTTACGAGGACAATGATGTGGGAAACTCTATTAGTAATGATAGAAGCCTGTCACTTCAGTGATGGGAGGTTCACAGATAGTATTTGTATACATAAAGTAATTCAAAAGACTCAAGTATTACTCATCAATACTCGATAAGTATATAGTATTATATATTTATCAATCATTACAAAGTATGAAGTATACATAATATATATACAGAAATATTTTTCGATTATTAAAGATAATAAAATAGCGTTAAAGTGTACTTAAGCATAAATAAGGGGGGACATAATGAACTTTAAACAGTTGGATTCTGCAAAGGAGCATGAAAGCGAAAGGAATAAAGGGGGTATATCTATCAGGAAAAAAATACCTTTACTTAATGGGATATTAGTACTTTTATCCATGAGCGCAATTTGTATTTTTACATATATAAAATCAGCGCAAATGATATCTAATCAGGAAAGTATGAGACAAGCAGTGAATGAGTTGTCGGGGGGTATTTATACAATAGCATTAATTGTAATTATAATTTCTATATTAGTTGGTATAGTTTTATCAAGGGCAATAATGTTACCTTTATCAAAGGTAACACTATTAATTGAAAAAACATCTAAGTTAGATTTAAGTGATGACGAGGATATAGAAGCTCTGATTAAAATTAAGGATGAATTTGGGACTATTGCTAGGACTATAGTTAATATGAGAAAGACATTAAAAGATGTTGTAAAAGATTTAATTGAAGCCTCTGAAAATATAAGTGATAACGAACATACTGTGGAAGAACTTACAAGTATATTGAAAATAAAGACAGAAGAAAGTTCTAGTGAAACCGAAACGTTATCAGCTGGAATGGAAGAGACAGCTGCGACTGCCCAGGAAATTTCTGCATCTTCAGGTGAAATGAAAAATATGGTAA
>NZ_JBOITL010000021.1:0-194391 GCF_050717515.1 Clostridium sp.
CGCTTCGTATTGCTGTTACCAGCTTCAACGCAACACTCGATATGAGTGGTTGGTTAGACCTTCCTCAATAGGGACTTTCACCCTACAAGTAGATGCCAAGCTTTCTTGGCGCACTATAAATAATCTTTATTCCATCATAATATACAACTGAGTCTTAATAAAACCATGTCAAGTAACTTATGAGTAATCATTTTTTTTATTCTGAATTACGTATGACGTCGCTAACTCCTTACGTTCTTGAATCCTAGCGCGACCGCACTTGGCGGAAGAGTGTGTTTTGGCGGTTTTCTGAATAACATTTAAAAACTAAATTTGCTGAATATGAAGGAATGAATTGAAAAGAGGACAAAGCCCATTTATCAGCATAAGTTTTAATATCTCTTAAAACTTTTTCATAAAAACCTTTACCAAAACGGTCAATTATATTTTCATTGAACCGATAGTATTTATTATCTACCTTCCATAATGGGAGTCTTTTGTTAAGCGACGTTAAATTCATTGCTCAGTATATCCAGCAATGCTTTCAATGTGTCCTTCTTTCTATCAAGATAAAAGCCTTTCATCCCTAAGCTTTCGGCTGCCTCTACATTTTCAATTTTATCATCAATGAATATACATTCTTCAAATTTACAGCCTAATTTTCTTACACCAGATACATAAATGGCTTTATCGGGCTTATCTACTCCTTCATATGCTGATATGATTATATTCTTAAAATATTTTCGGATTTTTAAAGTATCAAATGACCAGTCTAAACTCGGCAACGCATTGGAAATAATACCCAGTTCATAATTTTCTTTTAGAGTTTCCAATATATCTATAACCTCTGGATAAAGAGCATATTCATTAGTATCAAATGTTAGCATAAATAGTTTATCTCCTAAATAATCACTATGCTCATCTACTGATTTTGCTATAGCTTTATAATGACCTAATAACCAGTCCTTTTCTTCTTTCCAGTTATAAATCCATGTTTGATTACTAAAATACTTGTCATCAAACGCGAGTCCTACTTTAAGAGCTCTATTTATGGTTTCAATCTCATACCCCATTGATAATAACAAATTTTTAGCTATATCGTTTCTCTTACGTTTAATATATAAAAGTACTCCCCCAGCATCAAAAATAACTGTTGATATTTTTTTTATACTCATTTTATACCCCCACGAATTACTATTTTTATATACATTTTATATTTATATCTATAACCAAATGTTGCTTAACATTTTCCATTCAAGACGTTACTGAACCTTAGCCAGACATGGCTTGGTGAAGGAATGTGCTTTGGCTGTCTTTTCAATCCAAAGCGAACTTGAATGCATTGTTATATGAAGTCCAATCAACTCTCACACTATTTTTATAAATAACTCTTGTTCTCCAAACTTATATGTTTATATTAATAATATTAAGTAATTTATAACTTTTGAGCCTTCGTTGCTATCCAAGTGTCAATATATGTATCTAATTAGAAAGATATCTATCAAACTCCTTGGTAAACGTTGTTTTGCCCGAAGTGTCTACTCCATTTATTCCTACAACAAGAGGCATGTTCTTTTGTTTTCTATCAAGAATTTGCATAGCTATATCTTGATAGAATCCATTGATTTTTTTTATAATATTATAAATATCGACAGGCTTATCAGCTATGAAATCTACATTTTTATAGGCATTTCCCCCATAACCATAGGAAACACCAATAGATAAGCAACTTGTATCATCCGCACTTTTAAAATCTATAGCCGTATCCCCAACAACAATAGCACTACAACATGCACTTTCATCTAATATCTGCTTAATAAGCTGACCTTTTGTTAGCCCTTCTCTCCTAGACTTTATAATTGTAAAATAATTACTTATTCCAAAAGTCTTAAGTATATTATTTACATAGTGATTACTACCATTAGTACAAATACATAATATATAACCCTCTTTTTTTAGGTTATCCAACATATTCTTAACATCTTCATATAGCTGCGCTGATACATTAATGAGCTTATCCTCGATTGTTCTAAGTTCTTTTCTTATGAACTGTATTTCTTCCTCACTTGAGATACAAACTTGGTAAATCGCATCTATAAAAACTGTATCCGTTTTGAATAAGGTTCCATCTAAATCAAAAATAATGGTTTTATATGTATGCATATTATCCTCCCTACATCACGCACTTAAATGGATTTGACATAAAGCTTCGTGTTCAAGACCCGAGAAGCCTAGAGCGACCGCAGGTGTGATTTGCAGTCTTTTCATGCAAATCACACCTGAACATTTTGTTATATGTAGTTTTTGCAGTTACACTTTAAGAAAAGCCTATTCTAAATAACTTTAAGTAGTTTAGTACTTTAAGAAAATTAGAAACTAACTTGACCTCCTATTATACTGTGTATTTTCAAAAAGTATAAATAAGCAATCAAGTATTCATAATTGCATCTGCGAAAGCAACAGTTTTTATAAATTTCTCAAATTCCTCAGGCGTTGAACCGTCTTCTATGCACCAACACACTCCCATTGCAGTTTCCACATAAAGACATTGCTTTAATATGTACTTTGGAATATTAAGTTTTTTTTCTAAGATACATATTATATCGTTTATTTTCTTATATAATTCTGTAGTTATTTCGTCACCAAATTCATTTAATATAAAACGTGGAACATCAAATACAGGGTCGCCTATCACCCCTTTAGGATCAATTATTTTATACTCTCCATCATAGCCAAGTAAAATATTATCATGATGAAAGTCTCCATGAAGTAACATCTTTTGTGAATATACATTAGAAACCGATAAGCATATATCTCTTGCTTTTTTCATATATAAATATAATTCTTTACAATCTTGTCTCTTACTCATGTATTCTGTTATCCTACATACCCACTCTATGTAAGTTGGATATATATCTGCTTTAATGGGCGTTATATGTAAGCCTTTATATAGGGATGAAAATACGGATAGTCTCTTATCAAGCGAATTTTCATCCCTTAAAGTATTCCCTGGCTGCACACATTCTTCAAGTATGACGCCGCTTTCAATATCAGCATCAAAAATTCTACAAAATCTTCTGCCATTATATTCCTTCAAAGTGTTGAATTCTGTAATAACCTCTCTGAAAGAAGGATTACCTATTTTAAGCACTACGCTTCCCAGGTTTTCTGAATAGCATTTAAAAACTAAATTTGCTGAATATGAAGGAATAAATTGAAAAGAGGACAAAGCCCATTTATCAGCATATGTTTTAATATCTCTTAAAACTTTTTCATAAAAATCTTTACCAAAACGGTCAATTATATTTTCAATTTTATTTTGATTGAACTGATAGTACTTATCCATATTTATCATCCACCTTCCACAGTGTTCAAATAATCCATACTTAACACTTTATCACAATTGAGTATCACAAAATAATCAAAAAACTCCTCAACCATCTGTTCTACATCAAATCCTGCTTTTGCCAACGTATTTATATAAGATGAAACCTTTCTATTACACAATGTAATATCACAATCATCCAATAGATAGGTAACCCAATTTTCATCATGCCTTGGCGCTGGTTTAATCACTAACCTATATATAGATTATAAGTCATAAATTTACACATTGCTATATAAAAATAGTCCACCAGCCAATGCGGACGTCAACATTTTGTTATAGGTCGTTTTTGCCACTACACTTTGAGCAACCCTTACTCCGATTACCTTTGAATATAATTCATACTACATAATAATTACGGTAAATATAAGAAAGATACAAAACAAATTCTTAGTTTGTAATTTCAATTTTTAAGTTTTGAACTTGTGTTAAGTTAATCCAATTTTCTCTTAAAATTGCATAATGAACAACATCATAGAAAGTATCTTTTACATTTACCTCCTGTAACCCTGTTCCTTCATATTTCATTCCACACTTCTGCATAACACGCCCAGACGCTTAATTTCCTACATAATGTGTAGCTTCAATCCGATTCAATTCTAATTTTGAAAATGAAAGATCTAATATTAAACTTAATGCCTCTGACATGTAATTATTGTTCCAACACTTTCTATTCAATACATACCCAAAACTTGCTTTATTATGTTCAATGCATAGGTTTAAATCAATACATCCAATACATTTATGTTCTGATATTAATTCAATTGCAAAAACTCCTATTTTATCTATATAATATTTTTTTACTACTTCCTCAGCTTTAGATTTATCCTTATATGATGGCCATGTTAAATATTTTGTTACAATATCATCACTGGTATATAAGAGTACATCATCTACATCCTCGATAGAAAATGGTCTTAAAATTAATCTATTTGATTCTAAGATAGAGTTTTCTTTTATAATTTTATTGTAATCAATCATGTTCTTCACTTTCCTTCCTTTATATAAATAATTAGATCAGGTTAAATTAAATAAATTAGGTACACTCATTTTTTCATTTCAAATTACGTATAACGTTTCTAGCTCCTTTTTCATTAAACTAATACCCTTAAGTTAATTCTTTATTTAAATATCTTTTAATTAAATCATCTTTATCCCTCAGTAATGTATTTAAAAATGTTAGATGTACTCCTGCATACATCTCCATATCATAATCAAGTTGTTTTTTTTGTATAAGTTTTCCACCCTTATTTAAGAATTCTTGTAAACATAACCTTTTTAAACATATATCTTTAATCTCATCTTCTTTTTAAAAAATGAGTACTGCATATACTATTTTATTAAAACATTTATATTAAGTCGTGATATGACTTATCTTTTATATTTGAATAGCTAAAAATCACTAACTGCGTAAGAAAGTTTCAGATAGACCTGAAATGTCACATCACGTTATATAATTATAGTTATTGTTAAAATTACATTCTGCATTTGAGTTCCACTATTGCTTTGAATTTATAAACCTAATCAAAGATTTAATAACAAACGAATATTCCTCAGTATTTAATCTTCACATTTTTATTTTATATAACTAGCTGTTTTAACAAGTATATAGTCCTATGATTTAGATAAACAGATAATTGACAACTTTTTCAAGATAACTTTCTAGAGGCTGTGAGGTATCTACAGTCAAATATTTGATATTATTGGGTCGCTTCATGATATTAATTAGTTTTCTATAATCATCATTGTTTGTTATTTCGGAATCAACTTGAAATATTTGACTAATATGTCTCTCTCGATTTTTTAGCCGTTGATTAATTTCTTCTAAGTTAAGAATATATGCTTCAACGTATTTATAGTTTGCGTTATATTTACTGCATAATGAATTTCCTCTTTCCAATAATTCAGTATAGCCACAAGGTGTGTCAATAATGACATTGCGTTCTTGTGATAAATAGTAATCAGCAAGTGAAAACAAAATATCATACGATACTTTACCTGCTAATTTGAAGTCAATATCCCCTTTAAAAGATTCTAGTATTGACGATTTTACAATATCAAGATCTATAACAATTGCACCTGTATTTTTAGCTATTGCTTTTGCAATGGTTGATTTTCCAGAACCAGGCAAACCAGACATTTGAACAAGAAACAATCCATTCACCCTCTCATAATAATTTCAAATAAAAGTTCTCTCCCCTCCATATATTTTAAATTTTTAATTTCTTCTTGGTGTGCTTTGCAGTCTTCTCATGCAAAGCGAACTTGAACACATTGTTATATATAGTTTTAGCCACTATACTTTAAGATAATCCTATTTAGAAATCTCTGAATTCACTCCACACTATATGAAAGTTGCAAACTTATTTTAGCACTACATATTAACTGTAATATCATCCTCCAGTTGCTTCGTAAATGTTTCAACAAGTTTTTGCTTCTCATTCCAATAATATTTTGCTTTTTCAGTTACCATAGGATTAACTAAACGCTTATTATTTCCCATAACTATATGTTGATAAACATCATCATAACTCTGCGCTCCACTAATCCCTTTATCTAAAGAATACCATACCATTCTTAATGCTCCTTCTTCATCAAGTAAATCAGCTTCAATAAGAATTATTAATTCTATTGGTATATTCTTTTCCTTTAATAATTCCTTGGAAGAATGAAGAAATATTAAGTTTTTTACCTTTTTGATAAAAGTTAAATCCATTTTAGTTTTTATACCATATTGATAAAACAATTTTGCTCCTCGTTCAGCATGAAATTCTTTACCTTCAGCATATCCTATATCATGAAAAATCACTGCTATATATAAGGCATCTGTATCAACATCTTTCCGTCCTTCTGCTAGTCTTTTAGCCCAACCAAGTACACGTATAGTATGCTGATATTTAGACCTAAATGCCATTAGAGGATTAGGTGGTACATCTCCATGTACCGCAAAATAGTCTTTTACATACTTTTAATATTCTTCATACATTTCTTATATCTCCTTAAATTTATATCGTTTTAACCATAAGTACTACAAAAAATCTCTCTTTTAACTCCAGTTGATAAGGGTGTTATTTTTGATTGCTTAATCTTATATTTGCATCTCAATAGAAGCGAATTTAAAAACTTTCATCTTTCAATTTTCAGCTTTGAAGCAACCAATGTAAATTCACCTGGAATATTTTTATAGGAGTCAAATCTCGGTCCTTCAACAAGTGTATCAATAATAAACCCAGCTGAAGCAAAAGAACTAATAATTTCACCCATAGTCCAATATCTTAATAGGCACTTAGGGAACTCAATCTGTTCCTTCTCTGGAAAAAACTTTTCATGTGCTACCTCACCAATTTGTAATGTATTTTCAAAGTAATCACCTGTAAGTTCCAGGGCGTCGTCACTTACAACAAAAATATCACGAACTTTAAATATTTTTCTAATAGGATGAAAATCATTTAAAACCAATTTACCCCCTATTTTTAGTAAATCATATATTTTTTTTGAAAACTCATTTAAATCTGAAAAGTAATGTAGTATTCCGCCTTCCATGTAAACAATGTCGAAATTATTATACATTTCATCAATATTTAATTCTAAAAAGTCTGATACGATATATGTTAAATTTACACCTGCACTTTTAGCAACTTCTATTGCATATTTCCTATTATCTTCAGAAATATCTACAATAGTGACATCAGCACCAAGTATTGATAATGGAACTGCCTTTTTACCACAAGAACCAAGCAAATTAGCAATTCTCTTTCCTTTTACATCACCAAGATATTCAAGATGTCTTCGCAAGTGTTTTTCAGGTTGTTTTATCATATCTTTAGCAACATCACTGGGTAAGCCCAATTCATTCATCCAAAATTCATAGGCTTTATATGACCATGCTTTTTTATTTGTTTCACTTTGGTTGCTCATTAACTTTGTACCCCCTCTTTTCCTAATAATTCATAGAAAATTACGATTACGTTTCAATAAAATCAATCCAAAAACTTTTATGCAATCATTTGCATTCCATTTATGACCTTTTATACTTTTAACTTTAGCTATTCTTTCTTGTGAATAATCGAATGATACAACTAATTCATTTTCATGTTTTGATATATTTACTGTCATGACAATACCTTCTTTCTATAACGCAAGAACGTTTGTTCCTATATTAGTGATCGCCATACTATAAACATATTATACCATTACTTTAATTTTATGTGTATTGATTTATGTATTCTCATCCATTATTAATTTAATATGTAATTATTAGTAATATACTAGCTCATAATTATATGAAAAATACCGTCCACACAAGGTGAACGGTATTGATTTAATTTTGTTAAAGCTATTTTTTATAAATTAATACTATTATACTTATATACTTATATATTTATATAAAATATTTTAAATATATACTAATTTAATGTTTTTTAATTCGTTCTTCTTTTGATATAAATTTATAATTTTGAAAAACCTGAACACCTTCTTCTGGGATAAGTGGACCAACTACTTTTATTTTCTTTTTTCCTGTATTTAAAATATTATCACAGCAAGGTTTTGGACGTCCTCCACTTAACTTTTGGAGCATGCATTGAGACACACTATAAACAATTTTAGATATCCTCGCCCATTTTATTGCCCCAGCACACATAACGCATGGTTCTGTACTTGTATAAAGGGTATATCCTTCAAGTGAAAAATTATTAGATAATCTACAATATTCACTAATAACACTCAACTCCGCATGAGATGTTGGGTCACAATTGATAATGCTTTGATCATGAGCTTTATGCATGATTTCTCCATTACATACCAATACGGCACCAAATGGATCCTCGCCTTTTTTACGTGATTTTTGAGCCAACTCAATAGCAATGCGTAAAAAATCTTCATCTGTAAATGACATGTAAAACCACCTCCTTATAAAACCTTACTAATTAAATTGACTTTGTAAATATACATTTTTTATTATTTAATGAATTCTCTAAGTGAATTCTTAAGTCTACCATCCATGCAGGCTCATTATTCCATTTTTCTTTTATAGAGAGAAGCAAACGTACATAACTAGATAAATTATCATATCTTCTGAAGATCGGTAATAATTTAAGCATATCGTTGGAAACAGTATACTCGCAGCGGTAGCCTTTAATAAATTGATTTATTGCAGGTTCTACTTGTTCTCCTTGCATATCCTCAGTGATATTGTCTATTGATATTTGAATATCCAGTGCATACCAATGATCCATTGCATCATCAAAATCTATAGTGTGTGCCTACCTTTTCCATTAGAGCTACTTATAGTATTTGTTTTTAGTATTTCACCACCCAAAAGATAATTAATGACAGTAGACTTGCCTACTCCAGAGGAACCAAGAAATACTATTGTCTCATTACAACATAAAAATTTATCAAAGATACCCATATTGATATTATCTAATACACTTATGGAGTAAACAGCTATACCCTTAGCAATGATATCTGTTTTTTCTATATAATCAGATACATTATTACAAAGGTCACATTTATTTAAGAGTATAACAGGTGTTGCTCAACTACTACGAACTAAGGTAATATATCTTTCAATACGTCCTATATTAAAATTATCATCTAGACCACTTACAATAAATGCAGTATCTATATTTGAACCTATAATTTGTTCTTCTATATTTCCTCCAACCAGTATACCGTTTTTCATTTTTCTTCCGCCTGATATAGCAAGTTTACGAGCAAAGCAACTTTTCTATTCCCATAAATTATTTATGCAAAGCAGAATACGTAGAACTTTTTCCATTAAAGACGTTCTTAAGCCGTGCTAGGCGAAAGAATGTGCTTTGGCTCCTCCATTGGATTGACCCTAACTTACCAAAGTGAACTTTAATGGGGTGTTCTACTCCGCTTACACTTTTATTCGAAATTATTTACATTGGCTTTTCCTCTTTCCAAAATACACTTCCCTCTCCTTTTTCCCCAGTTTTTCTATCAGCCAAAGTAATATGAATTTTTTTATATTCATATTTTTTATTTCTATAATTTTCAGGCAAACCAATTTGAATTAAATATGAATACATATATTGATTTTTACCACAATCAGCCTTTCCACAGTATTCTAAAATCTTATTAACTTCAAACACTTCAACTTTTTCTCCCTCTATCTGCACTTCAATATCTTTCTTTGATAGCTCTGGACATATATCAAATATTTTAATAAATTTTTTATCAGTTTTTGTTTTAGAATCCCAATACTCTAATTCTTCAAGTTCTTTTCCTTTTTTTAAGCTCATCGGCCTAAAATATAAAGAAATAGATGGATACGCACCTTGAACGCGGAATGCATTTAAAGCATATACCTCTAATCCATCGATTCGCGCATCTAATTTCATATCATTAAAAATAGGTACATTCCAAGCCCAATATTCAAGATAGTTTATTTTATAATCTTTACAAGCATAAAATGTATAATATAATCCTTTCTCTATTTCCAATTCGTATTTACCATTATCATCCGTATATGCAATATAAAGATCTTCAAATTTATTGCTTATTAGTCTTACAATTGCTCCAGGAAGTGGTGTATTATCAAAGGCGGTTACCTTTCCATAAATTTTTACATGCTTATTATCCATAATAAACCTTCCTCTCTATATTATAAATTACTCCCGATATCTCACTCATTCTTAGAATTTCATCATTTCAAAAAGAAACCTTCTTGGTATATTAGCTTTTACAAATTTCATCTACGTTTCCCTTAATAACATTCCTTTAAATCATTATCAGTACTATCATTATATATCTCCTTCCAATTTTTAAAGTCATTCCTGAATTTTTCTGTAATGGAGAAACTGCCAACCTATATATACATTATAAGTCATAATTTTACATATTGCTATAAAAAATAGTTACCGACCAAGGCAGACGGCAACATTTTGTTATTTTGAAATATTTTCCATTAAATATGCAAAATATAAAAAAACACTTTATTTTTCAATAAAATACATGATATGATATGGTCAATGAAAACATATTTTTATCTGTTAATTATGCTTTTTATGACTTACGATTCATGATAGTAAGAAATTTCAAAGGATTTTATTTCTATAAAGCTGATGCAATCGCATATGATCTCATATCGGTGGTATCAATAGATAGATTATTGTTCATGCGGGTATGTGCAATGGATGTGCAAAAATATAAAGATGACTTAATGCTGATAAAAGAATATTACTACTCTCATTTTACAAACAAAGAATTTCACAGCGAAGCAGAAATACATGCTCCCTCCTATGAAAAAAATAATGGTATGAGGATTCATAAGATTCTGATACCAAGTATGAAGAATTGCCATAAGCCCAATTTCAGCATCCAATAATAATCTTTAGAAAAAATAATGTTTTTAGTTTCTAAAGTCAATATTTTTTCTGTTTTTTAAAGGAGATAAGTCCTTTATGTCATTTCCTTTAACACGCAAATCTATTAGTCCATCAAGGTTTTTTATAAAATTTATATCAGTTAATTTATTATCAGGCAAATCAATAAAGTAAATTACATTATTCTTTTTAGGTGCTAATATAGTAGAGATTTCATTGTTTTTAGCCTGTAAGGTGTTTAAATTAGCATAATTAGATAAATCTATTTTTTTAATTTTATTATTGTCAAGTTGAAGATATCTTATTGTATTAACAGGAACATTAAAGTCTTGAAGATTACAGTCAACTAAACAAAGAAAATCAAGCTTTTCTAATTTTGACAATGGAGACAAATTATTTTTAGATAAATCTATTGTATCAAACGCTAATAAGCGTAATGATTTCAATTCACTTATTTTTTCAATAGATATATTTTTACATTTAATAAAAGATAGAGATTGAAGATTATTAAGATTCTTTAAATCTTCGTAATTGGCATTATTCAAGTTAAAATTATTAAGGGTTAGATATTTTAAATTTTTCATTTTAGGTAAAAAATTTGTATTGATAGAGCCTGTAGAATTTTTTTTAGTTAAAAAAAGCACACGTAATTTTGTTAGTTCTTTCAACTTTGTCAAATCTACTTTATCAAAAGAAGGTGTTATTAATTGCAAGTCATCTGCGTTTTTACATAGTAATATTTTATCAAAATCTTCAAACCAATTTTCATTTGTTGTTTCAACTCTGAAGCTTTCTCCTAAACGTTTCGTAATACTTAGCAAGTCTTTGAATGTCAATTTATAATTGTTATCAGTTATATTCAAAGCTTGTTTAATACTTTGTTCAATTTCTTTATCTTTAAATTTAATAATACTATCTTCTGTATAAAAAACTTTTTCTTCTGTTTTTGAATCATTTTTAGTATTTTTATTGGCATCATGTATTGTTGTAACAGCTTCATTTTTTATGTTTTGAACATTGTTGTTAGCATTTTTACATCCTATAAAAAGCAAAATAAAGGCAATAATAGGTATTAGAAATTTTTTCATAAGATCACTCCTTTAAATTAAATATATTCTTAGCCTATTATAGCAAAAAAAGGAATACAAGGGAATATCTTGTCTTCCTTTTCTATTTTATTAATGATTCCATCCACCAATTAAAGGTAATTTTGTAGCTTCAGAGCCTACAGTATCAATACCTACATTTACAAAGCCATGGCTACCACCTATTTTAATCCATTGACCATCTCTTTGTCTTTCAACTGATTGTTTCCGTCTTACATTTAATAAAAAGGCTTTTATTCCTTAAATGTAAATCTAGGATGATAAAAATTTTATAAAAAAGAAAAAACATCTTCCTTTATGAAAGTGGATATTCTAAAAATAAAACTTGAAGCTACAGCTGTACAAACTCCAAAAGAAGGAAAGCAAATTGCAGCACTAAAAGAGTTTGAAAAGGAAAAGGCATTGCTAGATCAAGAGAAATTATTTAATAAAGTGTCGTAATGCACTATTATAAATATTTACCTTTTGCAAGTTTATTTAGTACGCCATAATCAGCAGTAGTATCGAGTCTCCAAAATGTGGTCTTTCCTATATCCGCAATACGTGGACTAAATTGATACGCAAGTAATCCAAATAGCCCAAATACAATATCACTATATCCGGCAGTAGCTGTCATTATTTCTTTAGGTTTTAATGTTGTTTGCTGCTCACTGAACGGTCCTTTTTTATACCAGACACCTTTTCTTCATAAATTCTGTCGCAACTAATCTGTTTTAGTATATCTAGTTGCCTATCTAAGTTTTGTTCTACAGTACTTACCCTAGCATAACCTATTTTCATGCTATCACCTCACTTAAATAGTACCAAAAACGTTAGATGATAGTCAATTTTGAAACTTTGTTTTTGGTAATAGTTTTGGCGCTAAAAAGTATAAAAATAAGAACTAAAAAAGTATCTAACTCTTTTAGTTCCAAAAACGACCGTTTATGATACTGTTATAAAAAATAAGACAAGAGCATTTCTGCTCTTGTTGCTAAACAATATATGAATATTTCCATATAAAAAAGTTTAAATATATTATTTTATAATTAGTCTTCTACAATCTTGTGCTTGTACAACTTTAAAACCAGTTTTTTTATATAACTCTAGTGCCGTTTCATTATTTGCCAATGCAGTTAGGTTTACCTCCACTCCATTTTGTTCTAAACCTTTATTTACTGCAAATTCTAATATCCTTTTACCATAGCCTTTTCCTTGGTACTTAATATTTACGAATAATAATTCTACCTCAGCATCTTTAACCATTGATGCTCCTAACATTTCATCATTTTCAAAAAATAAATGGATGTATTCTTTGTTTTTCAATGTTCTCATTCTGTTATTTTCTAAGGCCTCTTTACTGTAACTTAGATAGCAATTAAAGGGCTTAATATCATTTTGCTCTCTTAATACTGCAAAGGCTTCACTCTCAAGCCTAAACTTATCCTCGTGATATTTATCTTCATATTTTACTGGAGAAATATTTGGTTCCTCAAATTTAGCTCCTTTATAAGAAAAGCGATATACAGAAAACCAATATTCAAATCCAATTGTATTAAATAACTGCAGCCATTTTAGATTATCCTTTACGTGAAAGGTTTCGATAAGACTTATCGACTTTTTAATAAAAATCTTTTTTGCTTCTTCCCAAAGTTTTAAGCCGACAGTAAGTATTTGGTCATCACTTGCTGTACCCATTTCAATAGAGCAAGAACTCCCACTTATCATTAAATGAATAAATCCTTGAATGCCTTTATCATCATATACCAAAATTTTAGATGCCTTCTTTAAAGTTTCAATTTCTTCTGGCATTGCCTTGTATTCTAGTGTATATATCCTAACAATTTCATCAATATCAGCTTGTTTATAATCTCTAATCATATTAATTCTCCTTTATTTTCTATTATTGAAAAAATACTTCACTATTACAGATCTTTATAATATAATCCCCACCATTAAGCCTGATTTAAATATTTATTTTGCGCAAAATAAAAGCCGCAAGAAAGTACAACTCCCCTACAGATAAAAATCTTCCTTTTTAATTCTATTACAATTATAAACTAAAGGATGAAATTTCTACTCTATAAGTTGATTTACTTATATTTGCCAATGCTAAAAAGAGGTACACAAAATAACCCTAATAAATCAGGCTAATTAAACTCCTTAAAGGTTAATTTTCTTAATGAAAATTAATAGCAAATAATTGTTTTCATCTTATAGAATTCTCCTTTCATATTAATTTCATATTAATTTCATAGTAATTGTTAATATGTTTACAAAATACATTATATTACTAGATTATCATAAATTAAACAAAAATATTGTATAAATATATATTGTCTTTGAGGAACAACACGCAGCTAGTTTACTACAGATAATATTTAGATTCTATTGGATTGGATTTCACGCAATAATTTCAAGTTAAATATACTATCATGCACCATAAATTATCATTTATTAGAGCGGATGAACTATAAGATATTTATCCATTTTATGTCTTAGCGTGGGTTTTGTCGGATTAACTATACTAGAAAAAGAGATAGAACTCATAGTAAACTATGATAATTTCTGTTGTTTGAACTAACCATTCCGAGTTTGGGAAATGCTCAATGCAGCATTTTAGGAATCTTTGCCTATTCCCTTGTTTTGAAATTTCGGTAAAACATAAATTATAGATCTGAACATTTTATCGCTCAACACCTCACAGCCCCAATCAAGCGTTCATTTTCCCATGCTGAGATTACAAGAATGGAATTAATAAACGGAATATTATAATCCTTGAAGCCAATTTTCACAAAGTTTTGGCCAGATTGCTACCGTAGGTTCATCCTCACCTAATCCTAAACCATGGGGACCTTTGGAGAATATATGTAAATCAAATGGTAGATTTAGCTCATTTAGAGCTTGAGCAAAAAGTAAGTTTTGGCGCTGAAAATTCCAGTGATCAGTGGCTGTAATCCATAGAAAAGTCGGTGGTGTTTTAGCTGTAACATGTTTATGATTTGAAGTAAAGTCTATAAATTCATCCACTGTAATATCTTTTGTTAATAGAGAATCTGGCGGTAATTTTTCCTTAGAAAAGGGGGATGTCTCAGCATAACATAAAATAATCGCATTAAGTTTAGAACTCGTTTGATCAATTGGATCGTTAAAATCTTGTTCTCCCAAAAGCATCGACATAATTTGCGCATCTCGACTATCCGGTTCTATAATTCCATTATCAAAACGAGTTCCTACAAAAGCGGTGAGATAACCGCCAGCTGAAAATCCTATCATGCCGATCCGTTCCGGATCTATATTAAATTCTAGGGCATGATACCGAATATACCTAACCGCTCGTACTGCATCTTTGGTTGACGTAAATGGAGTAAAAGGAGCAACCCTATAATTTAAAACAAAAGCATTTATTCCTATTTGATTTAGCCATTTTGCAATTGGTTCTCCTTCAATAGACGCTCTAAATTGAAATGATCCGCCCGGGCAAACAATAATTGCAGGGCGGGGTTTCTCCCCTTTTAATAAATAAGGAGTCAGGGTAGGTAACCCTTCGTTATTCAAGTCCCCAATAGTAGAAATTAAGTCGGCATCAGGAACATTTTTTTCCCAAAGTTTTATATCTTTTAATCTCATCGATATTATCCTCCCATTTTAATCTGCGGCTCGGATGACCGCGGCTTTTCGCGATATATTATATAACGGTTTGCATATCTCCACAACATTATCTCTAATTGATGGTAATTAATTTATTTACTATTCCAACCTTTTAAGTAACCTATTTTACCACAGGTATCACTTCCCATATTTTTGATAATAAAATTATACCACCTAGTAGATGCAATCATATACCTCAAAAATGATTAAGAAATAAGAATGAGCCAAGATTAAAAGAGAATGTGACATTTTGGAATTTCTCCACAGTACAAAAATAATGATTACAAAATATTATCTACAGCTTGAATTGAGTAAAATAGCAGAAAATTTGCCAGTAGTAGACGGTGTATTGCTACGTTTGGCAGCGTCCACTATATGCAACAGGAACGGCATAACTACAAAGGTATCAGGGTATCCCATATCCGCTTGTAATAAATTCCTTTTTGGGTACATTGCAATCTATTTCATATATTCTTCTGCCTCAAAACCATCAACGGGAAAATCTTTTTTTACCATAGAATAGTAATAAAATTCTCCTACTGTACAATCTAAACATATAAATATCTCTCTGGGATTTAAACTGCTATCTTCCCATAAATCATCATGAAATACATATCCTACTTTAAGGTTTTTTAAATCTAGTGCAATAAAATCTCCGTTTAGTCCTGAACCTATTATTAGCAAACTTGATTCAAGACATCTTCTATTTTCTTCATAAGTATTATTATCAAAAATATCATTTACTCTATAAAAATACACATGGTTAAATCTAATATTTTTATTGAATGAAAAGGAAATTAAAAAATCCGCAACTTCATTCGGTATCTTATAATCGTTTAGAAATTTTGTTGTCTGTTCATGCAGTCCTTCTTTGTAAACTTGTTGATTTTCCTTGAGGCGATAAACTAAAAATTCATATTGATCTACTAAGAGAGTTTTTTGTCCATTGACGTCTTCTTTATACATGTAGCGCTTTATACTGTCAGGTATAAATTGATTTGGTAAATCGTCAGATGGATATTTCCCAAGGGATTTATTTTTAATAAAAGCCACCTTCAAAAAATTCACAGCGTCAATTAATGGATCATGAGTTAAAGGAGCTACAAAATCCACCATTAAAAGGCGTGTCAATTGCAATACTATCATCAGTAAATATTTTAAGCACTTGACCAGCCTTTTTTATATTTTGACTAGTTTCTGTGTAACACTCATATATTTGCTCTTTGGCTTTGTATTTAGATTCATCTATGTAGTGCCTCATGTTATAAATAAGTGTGTTGATAAGAATATCATGCATATTTTGATAGCGATGGAGGAAATGTTTTTTCAATACATACTGCAAGTCTTCCTCTACTTCAAAAAGGTCAATCAGTAAGAAATGAATTACTTTTCATATTTGGAATTAATGTAGGACTTCGAATTAGTGACATATTGAAAACACTAATATCCCTTCTATACATATATTATACCATAAAATTCCACAAATTATAAGACTTATAATTAATGTATTATTACTGTATCATTATAAATATGAATTAAATTTAATTATTAGGGGGTAATTTCATGAACATTTTGTACAGACAAACTCAACTTTACAAATTTTTAAACCATTGCCAGGATACTTCCTTAGAAAAAACGGTATTAGATTGTGGAGCAGGAGGAAACTGCCCACCCCTAGGACTTTTTCATGAATTTGGATATAAGACATATGGAATAGAACTAGATGATACCGAAGTCCAAAAATCCAAAGAATTTGAACTGCTTCACGGAATGATACTAAATATCGCCAAAGGTGATATGAGACACCTACCCTTCGAAGATAATTCAATTTCCTTTGTATATTCCTATAATTCAATCTTTCATATGAAAAAACAAGATATAGCCCTTGCCGTCAATGAAATTAAAAGAGTACTTAAACCTAATGGCTTATGCTTCATTAATTTTCTTTCACTGAATAACTTTGGATTTGAAAAGGGTGAAAAAGCTGGTGAAAATGAATTCCTTGAAGATGAAGATGGTGAAAAAGTCCTTCATTCATATCTTGATATAAATGAAAGTGACCAATATTTTAGTGATATGAATATACTATTGAAAGAGAATAGAACCTTGGAAAGAATATATGAAGGCAAAATGATAACTCAAGGATATATTGATTATATAGTAAAAAAATAAAAAAGTTTATATCACATTAAAAACAAAACTATTGTTTAGGATATTTAGAAATCTTATGAGTAGCTATTCGGATGGTCATCAAGATAAAGAATATTGGAGAGAAAAGGGTTGGTTACAAGGAAAAAGACCTTGGTAAGATTAGGATCAAAATCTTGTTTGCAGGTAAGTCTCTTTATTCTTATATTGTTTATCAACTTTAAAAGGCAGAAATGCCTTTTTTCTATATAATCTACTAATATACTTTTTTGGCAGGATAGGCAAAAACACCCACATTGTAAAGAGGAGTGGTGGGTTCTATTAATATTAATATGTCATTCAAACTAACTGCACGTATACCAAGGTTTTTCAAGTCTATTCTCTCTTCAGTAATTCTCTTTAAAAATGTAGTAATATCTCTGGAATCCATATGCTCTCCATTTTCTTTCCTTTCCAATAAATCAAGCCATGCCATCACTTTAAAAAGCAGAATATATTCAATAGAAAGTACTAAGTATCCATCTACTATAGTTTTTCCTTGAATATAGGAATCATTTAATAAAATAGCTGATAAGCTTGCAACACTCTCACTTAAATGTATTGGTGTCATCCCTGTCTCAAACTCAAACTTTAAATCCTTAGATTTTCTACTAAATAATTCTATCATACTTGGCATAGAATATTTAAAAAGTTTTTCAGTTAATTGGCTTATTCCACCTTTTCGGGGGAATGGGCAAAAAAAACCGAGCTCCATTGTCCAATTTCTTTAAACCCTAGTTTTCCATAAACACTTCCCGCCTTTGGGTTGTCGTAGAAAAGGCATAACCCTTTTCCTTCCTTTAATAATTCCTCACATAACTTCTGTACACAAGCACCTGCAAGCCCTCTTTTTCTGTATTCTGGATGAGTCATAACGCTTACAACCATTGCTGACATGCTGTTTTCCGCAGTGGTTGAAGCACATGACACAATCTTGCCCTCAAGTCTTGTAACAAGGTACCTACCCATTTCACCTTTTAGCAATTCTCTTGTGTTTTCAATTGTTGTTTCAAAGTCCTTGAATTCTGCTATTTGCTCTCTAAGTGAGTATATTTCCTCTGCGTCCTCAACTGAGGGCTCTTCTACTCTATAATGTGAATCTAATTTTAGTAATTCTTCTTTTGAACTTAACTTTGAAAAATATTGCTCCCTTATCTTTTTATACTCTAATTTTTCTAGTAACGGAGTTAAGATTTCCCTTTTGCCAGACAAATCAAATTTATCATCATAACTCGTTATTATATCTGAAAATCCAGTTGCATTGTATTCAATTGATGGTGCATAAAAAACAAAGTGAGTTTTATATCTTAATAGAACAGCTCTATAGCTCATATCTCTATCAAGCTGTGCCCATACCTCTTGAAAGTTTTTATCAAAACCAAATAGTTCAACATCACCAATTATAAAAAGGTTTATTTCAGCCTCTTTTTTTAGAAATTCAAATAATGATGCTCTAAGTCCTTCGTTTAGTTTAATTATCATTGTGATCCCCTCCATATATCCATATATATATAGTGTACTTGCTTGTAAACTGATTGATTTTACTTGTTTTATACATAGACTACATATGATCTATGTAGTCTATAATTAAATCATCATCTGCGCTGCTGCAATATTATAATTAGTATACAATTTACGAATATTGAGCATTAATTAAATTATACTTTACGCTTATAATAGTTATTTTTCTGCAATAAAAACTATGTGATTACTGTATCCTAGCATTTCTTCCTTTTCACATGTATATAAATGAAAACGAAGCCATTCTTTAAACTGCTTGTCATCAAATGCATTTATTTTGTCACGTAATAATTCAGATAAACCATCCACTGCAATATGCTTCACTTCTTTCAAATTTGATAATTCCATTAGATGTCTCATATGTTCAACAGTCATAAAACAAAATGGTTCATCAGTTAGTTTAAAGGTCTCGTGGTCATAATTAGGTCCACCTAAATAATTCTCATTTTTTAACATGGATTCAGTTATAAAAACCATATCATTAGATAAATACGCATAAAATATTTTACCGTTTTTTGTGCAAACTCTTTTTGCTTCTTCTATACATTTTAGTTTGTCATTATCATCAGCTAAATGATAAAGAGGCCCTAAGCATAAGATAATGTCAAAACTCTCATCAGCTAAATTTGCCATATTTAAGGCATTTCCTTGTTGAACATTAATCTTCATTTTCCCCTCAATAACTTTAGATTTTATAATATCAACATTTCCTTTTATAAGATCTATAGCTGTTACATCATATCCTTTCTCGGCATAATAGATACTATATGCACCTGTACCAGCACCTATATCAAGAATTTTCATACCTTCCTTCAAATACCTCTCAATAAATGTTGTGGTAGTTAAAAACTCTATGCTATAAGCCTTACTTTTATTTAACCGTTTATCTTCTTCAAAAGAATCATATAACTTGTCTAAATCCATATTTATTCCCCCTATTTCCATTAAAGTGTTTAATAAGTTATCACTTCTTAAATTTAACAACTTCAGAAGAATGGCCTTTTCTTCCAATCTACGTTAAATTCCTATTAAATAAAAAAAGCCCCTCGTCCATAAATAGGACGAAAGACTACACTTCCGCGGTACCACCTAAATTAGCATATATGCTCACTTAATATTTCTCAGTACGGAATAGATTCTTCGATACTGGTCACTTTTAACGGCGTGAACCCGTCCTCACCTACTAACCTTAAGGTTTTCAGCTGGATACTCAGAGATGTTCTTCAGTAAAGGCTTTGTTACCAATCTCACACTATCATCGGCTCGCTGAAACTATTTCCTAGACTTACTCTTCTCATCATGGTATTTAAGTATTAAATTATTTACTATGATAATATAATCGTTTGCATATGTCAACATATTTTGAAAATATTGTTATACCATACTTTTGTATCCGCTTTTTCTAAATTTTGAAGTGCCTTTTCTATAAGGGACATTCAAAAAAATAATAAAGTTATTTAGCACCTAAGAACCCCATGCCTTAAGGCATGGGGTTCTAGATATTACCATCCTCTATTTTTTTTCATTAACAATATTCTCAGTTTCATTTTTACTTTTATCCATTTGCATAATCATATTTTTAAAGTTCTCCGCTACTTCCTCTTTTTCTATTAATAATTTATTAATCTTATCATTAAAATTTTCTTGTAATTCTTGTATTTTTAATTGTTGTTCCTCCTTTAATTTAAAAATTTCTTTTTCCATTTGGAAGCTTGCTCTATCCCTCTGCATTTCAATATCTTGATTAGCTTTAATTTCAAGTTCGCCTATTTTACTTTTGTTTATTTGTTTTAACTCATCTATCTGTTTTACTAATCTATCTTCTTCATCATTTTTATTAGATAATTCGTTCTTCAATTGCATATTCTCATTTGTTGATTTATCCTGCTCTGTTTTAAGTTTTACAATTTCATCTCTGTATTTAATATATTTTTCATTGGTTTCAGTTAGCTTTAATATTTTTTCCTCCTGCATATTATTAAGGGTTTTTAAACTCTTAATACTTTCTTGTAGATCTTTACTTATATGCTTTGCATCTGATAAGTCTTTTTCCAGAGTGTTTATTTTTTTATTCTCTTCTTTTAACAATGCAATCTCTTTTTTTAGTTTTTGAACCTCATCATCCTTATCTACTAGCTCATTTCTATGAATATTTTTTACTTCTAAGGCTTTAATATTATTTCTTTCTACTATATTTATATATATATCCGCCATTCTGCTGGTTATTGTTTGTAACTCCTTTATATCCTCAGACATATTACCGTCTTCTTCTCTTGCTCTATTTAATTCGTAGTATTTAACTACTTGCTCCATGAGTTCCTTATTGTTTATCCCTTCACTCTGAGCGAGTTCATTAAACTTTTGTTTTAATTCATCACTTATTCTTACGCTTAATATTGCATCCATTTCTTATTTCCTCTCTTAGTCCAGTATTTTCTATGATTAATAGAATAAACTTAATCTTTTTTGTAACTAAATTCCATTTATACTTAAATACATCTACCACTTGCTAAGATATTTAATAAACACTATAAATACTAGCCTATTTGGGTTCAATTATTTTTCAATGATATATTTATGTCAATAATTGAAATTTTCTTAGTATACTATAAACTTCACACATATGTTTACTCTTGTATACGTACGTGTACAATGCGTTTCTTTGCGTATACGTAATGTTTACTTTATAAGTATACCATAAAACTTTTAAAAATACATATAAAATCAATAAAAAAGCGTGATTTAAAGTAAAAATAAAACCATTCAATATAACTTTTATTATATTGAATGGTTTTTTTAGCATTTATGATCAAAATTTATAAGTAATAGTAATTAAATAATATATGAATCAATGAGGCCGCAACAAAAATAGGCATATTGGCTAAAAGAAAATTCACGCCCAAAAAGAGGAAGCGACTTATAATAGATCTTATTTAAAAGTTGATTATTCCTAACCAACTTTTTATTGCAATAGAATCTTTTTTGTTTTTATTAATTAACATATATATTTGCCTTTTGGGTAGTATGGAATCTTTTATTTTTACATCTATTAACTCTCCATATTCCAGCTCCTTATTAACAGCGGATTTAGTAACAAATGCATAAGCAAAACCTTCTTTAATAAAATCAATTACATAGGAAGGTTCATCAACTGAAAGTCTTAATAAAGGACTATCTCCCAACAATTTACTTAACCATTCAAAAAAATCTTCTCCTAAATCTGCATAAAGCAAAGGTAAATGCATTAAATCTGAGTAAGGAATTTCTCCTTCAAGTACTATTTTCTTTTTAGGACTTGTCACTAGGATTATTTCATCTTCTAAAAAATCAATAACTTCAAATCTACTCGATTTTAATTTTGTATAAACAAATCCAATATCTAATATACCATCACCTAATAGTCTTATAATTTCCTCTGAATGATTAACTTTAAGTTTTACCGCAATACCCGGAAAGCTTAAAAAATATTCTTTTATTATTGGCGATATAATACCCTTATATATAGAATCAACTAATCCAATTGCTAATCTATCTTCATATATTCCTACAGATCTAGCTTTTATTATTCCATCTTTTTTTAACATAATCATCCTTTTAGCATATGGTAGAAAAGCCTCACCTGACTTTGTGAGTCTTACATTTTTATTATTTCTTACAAATAATTCTTTCCCCACGTATTTTTCAAGTTCATTTATTCTATTTGAGATTGTTGATTGAACTAAATATTGTATTTCTGCAGTCTTGGTAAAGTTTCCATTTTCCGAAAGAAGCACAAAGGTTTCCAATGATTCAATATTCATAAAGTCCTCCATTTACTATCTATTGTTTCGATTGTTATTATTAATATAATTCGTTTTTAAAATCCAAAACCCTTTGTTATACTATATATAAGTTCAATACAACATAAAAAAAAGGATTTATTAAAAGTTTATTTTTAACTTTTAAACATATCCATATATTATAGGAGATGAAATTAATGAATAGGAAAATTACAAAAAAAATAAAGCTAGGAAACATGTATGTAGGTGGAGATTCAAGGATATCGGTGCAGTCTATGACTAATACAGATACTAGAGATGTAGGTGCTACTGTAAATCAAATTCTTAACTTAGAAAAAGCGGGTTGTAACATTATAAGGTGTGCGGTACCTGATATAGAATCGGCAGAGGCTTTGAAGGATATAATAAAACAAATTCATATACCTCTAGTAGCAGATGTACATTTTGATTATAAATTAGCTCTTAAATCTATAGAAAGTGGGGTAGCTGCCTTAAGGATAAACCCAGGTAATATTGGAAATATAGATAAAATAAAAATGGTAGCCGAAGCTGCGAAAAACAAAAATATACCTATTAGAATTGGAGTGAATTCGGGCTCTTTAGAAAAGGATATTTTAGAAAAGTATACAAAAGTTTGCCCAGAAGCCTTGGTCGAAAGTGCTCTAAGACATGTAAGAATATTAGAGAGTTTGAATTTTTATGATATAGGTATTTCTATAAAATCTTCTGATGTAATGCATATGATAGAAAGTTACAGGATGATTTCTGAAAAAGTAAATTACCCTCTTCATCTAGGCGTTACAGAAGCAGGAACTTTGTGGCATGGAACTATAAAATCTAGCATCGGCATAGGAACTCTTTTATCAGAAGGTATTGGTGATACTATAAGAGTTTCACTTACTGGGGATGTGTTGGATGAGGTTAAAGTAGGTCGTGAAATTCTTAAAGCTTTAGGTCATTTAGAAGAAGGCGTTAAGTTTGTATCCTGTCCTACATGTGGTAGAACAAAAATAGATCTTATAAAAATAGCTGAAGAGGTAGAAAAAAGATTAGCTAATTGCGAAAAAAATATTAAGGTAGCTATAATGGGGTGCGTCGTTAACGGACCAGGAGAAGCTAGAGAAGCGGATATTGGCATAGCAGGTGGAAATGGTGAGGGGTTAATATTTAAAAAGGGCGAAGTAATAAAAAAGGTTAAAGAAGAAAATTTAGTGGAAGAACTGATGAACGAAATTGAAAAACTATAAATATAAAATTATGTTCAATGATGGTTATTTATAGTTCACTTGGGATGTAAAGATGGATAAGCGTTTTAAAAAAATTATTTGAAAGTGAAATTGAAAATGGTATTATAAAAAATGGTAATCTTTTAACTGCCTATGACACGATAGATTTATATCCTGAATAGTGACATACAGTTATCGTGAATCCTCCTGTATAATAAAAGAAAAAACAGGAGGATTTTCTATGAAATTTCATGAGGAAATATGAACCTGATAATTTTATATTTACAAAAGTTAAGGATGAAAGCACAATTGAACTATATAAATGTTATTCAGACCCAATTACAATAGGCATAGGGAATGTAGCTAGATTTGTGTAAATAAATCTAGCTACATTCTTTTTTTGTATAAATAAATGGTAGTTGTGGTAATAATATCTAATAATTAAGTTAGGAGGAATGGTTATGAAAGAAATTGAAGCACCAGATTTTGATTTAAAGGCAGAGGTTAAAAAATGTAAGACTATGGAGGATGTAGTTGGTAAGAATGGTTTAATGCAAAGACTACTATTGGTCCAGCTCATTAGCACAACTAACAATTATGTTTGAAGATAGGATTGAAGCATAATTAAAAATTAAAAATTTATTTTTTTATATTTTAATGTATAATTTAAAACTTTTTACAAATAATATAATAATATCCACACTACCCCAGTATTAGTATTGCCCTAAAAATAAAAAATTAGTACAGGAGTAAATTCCCATACTAATTTCTAGTTAGATATATACTTCTAAAGTCATTTACACAAATCTATAAACATTCTCAAGGCATATCAACAATGACAAGTGGTGGTGAATGCTCAAAACTACTACTTGGTTATCCCTATAATTTTCTTAAAAACACAAGCTATTAAGCTTAATAGTACCGTCTGCATATCTATTCATATTTATATAAACTTATCTGAAACATTGTCTTTTCATCATCTTTACCACCTTTGATTTCTAATTTTCCAAAATGCTTTTCTACTATTTTTCTTGCTATTGCAAGCCCAAGTCCTGTTCCTCCATCGCTTTTTCTAGCATCGTCAACTCTTACAAAAGGTTCGAAAATATAATCTTTCATGTGACTTGGTATCCCAATACCATTGTCTGCTACTTCAAATATCACACTATTTATAGTTTTTATTACCTCTATTCTAAGTTTAGTACCTTTCGGATTATATTTTATAGCATTACAAATGATATTTGAAATAGCTCTGTTCATAAGCTTCTCATCAAACTCTACAATTATCTCCTCTTCAGGAATTTCCAGTTCAAGTATAAAATCCTTATCTTCGATTTCTTGGTAAAATTCGACTATTATCCTCTTGATAAATTCTCCAAAATCGTTTTTAGTTTTACGAAGTTTATAATCTAAACTTTCTAGCTTTACAAACTCAAACAAATCATCTATAAGCTCGCTTACTCTTTCCCCCTTTGCATAGATGGTATTATAATATCTTTGTTTCTTTTCGTCGTTATGGATTAACCCTTCGCTTAATGCCTTTGCAAAACACTGTATTGTTGATATAGGTGTCCTAATATCATGTGATAGATCTACTAACATCCTTATTTTATCCTGTTGGATTTTTATATTTTCTTCCTTTACACTTTTAATCTTCTCTACCATAGAATTAAAGCTATCCCTTATAATAGCAAACTCTCTTTCTGCTTTAAAATCTATTCTAGAATCATAATCTCCTTCCGCCATTTTTTTTATACCTTTAGTTATCTCTCTTAGCGGCTCTTTTATCTTTTTCGATGTCCATATACTATATAATATTATATTAACTGTAAATAGTATTAAAAAAAACATTGCTCCCATTAATAAGTTGTTATATATAATACTGCCTGTTTTATAAGTAAATTTATTCATACTAAACTGCACTTTAAATGTATCACTTGGATATTTAATTAGACAATACAAGTTTTTACCTTCTTGTGATTTAAAAGATTTAATTAAGCCCAAATATTTGGAATTACTGTCCATATTTAATGTGTTTATTAAATCCTGCTCTGTGTAAATTATTTTATCATCACTTTTATTTCCCAATACACAAATAACCTTCATATTTTCATCAAGTATCTCCACCCAACCCCCAAGGGTCTCAATATCTGTTATATTGATATTCTCATAATCTACTCTTACTATATCTATAGGCGTGAGCTTTGGAACTTGTCCATTCTGTGCAGAAACACTTATCCTAAAGTATATAAAAACTACAGTTAGAAACAATGACACCATAAGTATTAGCACGAATATAATATATCTTATAACTAAAGAACTAAATATACCCTTACTCTTTATATTCATCAGCCAATACCTTCTTTGTGAATTTATATCCCAATCCCTTAATAGTCTTTAGATATATTGGATTTTTAGCATCTTCTTCAATTTTATTTCTAATGTTACTAATGTGAACCATTATTGTACTAGCATCATCTATGAAGGAATCTTCCCACACATTTTCAAATATTTGCTTTTTCGTAAGTACCTTACCTGATGCTTCCATCAAAAACTTTATTATTTTATATTCCCTTGAAGTTAAATCAACATAATAGTCCTTTGCTTTTAAGGTGCATTCTTCTGTATTAAGTTCAACGTCCCCAATCTTAATTGTTTTTTTAGTACTATAACTTTTATTATTGCTTAAACTATAAAATCTTCTAAGTTGGGCATTAACTCTAGCAACAATTTCAAGAGGATTAAAAGGTTTTGAAACATAATCATCTGCCCCTAGACCCAATCCCAAAATTTTGTCACTGTCGCAATTCTTTGCTGAAAGAATTATCACAGGAATATTGTTGCTTTGCCTGATTTTTTTAATTAACTTGAATCCATCTATTTTTGGCATCATAATATCTAAAATCGCCATATCAATTTCCTCTTTATTTATTGCCATCCATGCTTCAAGTCCGTTTTCAGCTTTAATTACGTGATAACCTTCGTTTTCAAGGTAAAGCTCAAGTACTTCCAATATTTCTTTTTCATCATCAGCAATAAGAATTTTGTATTTCATACCTTTCCCTCCTGATACTATCTTTTAAAAAATTTATTTTATATAGTTAAACCAATCATTTTAATTATTTATTTTCATTACTATTTCCCTAAGTTTATCCTCCAAATATACTCCATCCTTATCAATGTTCACATTCCATTTGTCAGAAAGATTATCTAATATCATTGCTTGAGCCATTCCACTTAAATAAAATCTATATTCTACATCACGTAAACCAAGGTTGTCCCTTATAGACTTAAAGTCTGACTTCCAATAAGGTCTATTATTTCTATAATTATAAACTTTGGAACTATTGCTATCCTTTTGTGCAAAGTCATAAATTTTTATTTCTGCATACTTGCCCAATCCCTCTTCCCATTCTTTAAATCTTTCAAGGTCAACAAATTCAGAAGATAATTTATGTGCCCTACGTCTCCCATCCCTTATTTTCAAGAATTCCTTTACATATTTAATACTTTCCTCACTACTTTTAGCGTTTAGTGCATTATATAATGCGTTCCCTTCCATATTCCACTTTTCATTAATACCATCAGTATCAGGATATTCCTTTTGGATTTTGGTTAGTTCTTCAGCTCTATTTAATTTTTTTTCATTCAAGTTACCGAAATATGCATGCATCATCTCGTGTACTATCGCTGATGGAATAAAGCCTCTCGTTATTGTTATTAGTTGTGGTGGAAATAACCTATTAACTACTAAGGGCATTTCCTTATTCATTGCATTAATAGCATCCTTATTATAAGTATAAAGCGTTGGCATAGACCCTACCCAATTATTATCTATTTTCAAAGCGAAAGCTTGAGCATTTTTATGATCTCTTATATAAATCTTTTCTCCAACTATTGAATTATTATTATCAAACTCCATAAAACTTGCATCCAAAGATGTATCATTAATTAAAAATTCATATTTATCATTATAAACTACTATTGGTATATCAGACTTACTAAACCCATTAAATAATTTATCGCCATAAGATTCTTTTAATCTTTTTGCTTCCTTTACATCTTCAAGTTCAAATTTTGTTAATTGCTTTTCTTCTTTTTCTTCCCTGTTATAACCTAATCTACCTATTGTATTATTAATTAATAATACAATAGTAATTAAAAGCAAAAAAAATATAATTCTTTTAGCCCACTTTTTCACATCTTCCACTCCTCTTAACTTAATCTTTATTTAAATTATAGCTTGCAATGGTTTATTAAACCTAAAGCAAACCTAAAGAGCATCTAAAGAAAATGCATTAAGGATTTCATTATTTTATAGAAATTTATGTGAGAATTTAAAAGTTATAATACAGTTTATATTTTTCTACTACAGATCATCGTTCATACCATTTAGCTTGAGATTCTAATAAATAATAATACTTTCCTTTTAAATTAATTAGCTCTTGATTTGTACCTTCTTCCACTATCTCCCCCTTCTCCATTACAACAATTTTATCGGCGATTTGAGTTGATCCCAATCTATGAGTAACAAAAATGCAAGTCTTATTATCACTCAATTTCTTAAAAGTACTGAAAACATTTGCCTCTTCAATAGGATCAATAGCAGCAGTGGGTTCATCCAAAACAATTAAATCATGTGGACGATATAAGCCACGTGCAATTGCAATACGTTGCCATTCACCTCCAGAAAGTTCTTGTCCACCAAACTCTCTTGATAAAATAGTTTCATTATTAATTTTTAAATCATCAAAACTTAGATTGATCTTTGAAGAAGCATTTTCAATTGAGTCTTGCGACGAAATATTACTAATTCTTATGTTATCTTCAGCAGGTAGTTTATACTTTATGAAATTTTGGAACACCGCACTAATATTACTGAATTTGGATAAGTTCGAGTGTTTTGCAATATTTTCACCACCATACAGCACGACTCCTTGTGATGGATTATACAAACCCATAATTATTTTTGTTAATGTGCTTTTTCCAGAACCATTTTCCCCAACGATTGCCAGGGATGTGCCAGCTTTTATCGTTAGGTTTATATTTGACAAAGACTTTTCCTTTGCATTTGGATATCTAAAAGAAACATCTCTTAATACAATATCACCGGTCTTTGAGAGTTCCGCTTCTCTTTCAATTTCTTTTTCTTCATTTAAAAATCTAATAAGAAAAGATGTAGTTGAATTCCCTACCAAAGCTTCACCAATATTTTCAATAAGGTTCTTTAGCATAGTCGTAATTTTCTCTATAGAATAATAAATAGCTGCAAATTGACTTACTGAAATAGAACCATTATATAAATAGTAAACTAATAAAGCTAGTACGCAAATGTACCCTAAGGTATTTATAACTCGCATAACTATAGCAACTTTTAGTTGCTTGTTTTTAACATCAACAAAGGCTTTACTAAATTTTTTGTTAGAATCTACAAATAGACTATAGAAATAGTTAAAGGATCCATTATTTAAGGTTTCTTTGAAATTTTCTTTTGAAACAATACAACTTTCAAAGTATTCAGTCCTTCTTCTTCTATTCGCAATTTTATCTTCAAAATCATAATTATTACTCATACTAATTAATTCAGAAATTAAAACCGGAATAAACATTAATACTATGGCAAATACCAACATAGGTTTTATAGCAATCAGATATAATGATGTTATTAATATAAAAGGTAAGTATAAAAACAATATTTGGACAATAACACGGATTGCATTTGGTGCTTCTTCATTTCCGAGACTCGCCTTCTTAAATTCATCAAAATTTTCTACATCTTCATAATCAATTAAATCCATTCTATTGATGCGATCATGATATAGTGATTGCATGTACCCATTACCGCGTCTCCAAAAGTAGCCTTGTGCTAAAAACTCTAACCATTCGGCAACTGGATTAAGGATTAAGATGACTAGCATAGCTAATATGGGCATTATCATGGTATCATAGGTCGATCCCTTAACAACCTTCAATATATTGGAAAATAGCGATTCTAATACTACTATCTCTGAGTAACGTAAAACACTAAATAGTAATGATGCGACTACAAGTACCGAAAAAGTAAGCGGACTTGCAAGCCATATATATTTAATTAATTTTAAAAAAACCTTACTATTAGACATTCTTTTTCTTTTATTCATAATACATCCCTCGTTGCTTGTTAAATAATTTGGCATATATATTATCTTTCTTCATCAATTCTTCATGAGAACCCTGCTCAGCAATTTTACCACTATCAAGTACTATTATGTCATCTGATATTTTTGTTGAACCTAACCTGTGACTAATCATAAGTAGAGTTTTATCCTTAGCTATTTTTGAAAAATTATTATAAAGTTTACTTTCAGCAGTTGGACTCAAACTCGATGTTGGTTCATCTAAAATCACAAATGGTGCATTTTTATAAAGAGCACGAGCTATAGCGATTCTTTGCCACTGCCCCCCTGAAATATCTATTCCATTATCATACATTTTACCTAAATAGCTATTTTCCCCCTCTGGTAAATCACGAATCAAGTCACGGAGGTCTAGCTTTTCTATAACTGAACTAATATCCGCTTCAGGATTATCAAAGGCAATATTATCTTTCAGAGAAACATAGTATTTGGCATAGTCTTGAGAAACAATAGAAAACATGCTTCGTAGTTGATCGAAGGTGTAAATCTTTATATCCTTACCATTAACTAAAATTTCGCCTTCAAAATCTCTATATAAACCGACTAATATTTTTATCAAAGTTGTTTTTCCTGCCCCATTTAAGCCCACTAAAGAGTAGGATTTACCTTTTTCTAGATACAAATTTATTCCTTTGATTATATAGTCTTTAGAGTCTTTATATTTAAAGTATAAATTTTTAATGTGTAAGCTTTCAAACTTCAAATTTTCATATTTTTTATCAAATACTTCTTTATTTTCTTCTAATTTTATAAACTCCTTAAAATCTTTAACATATTCCTTATGTGAAGAAAATTCAAAGAAAGCCGCTGATAATTGAATTGAAATAACTTTTGTTAAATTTATCATACTCCCTACTATGGATGCAAATAAACCAACACTTAATAGGTTATTGTATACTTGCCTTGATAAGATAATAATTATTATAATGGTAAATATATTTATCACCATATTACATAATTTGATTCTTAAAGTTTCACGTGCTAAAGTCTTTGTATTAAAATTCGATCTATAAAGATGGGCATCTTTGAATCTTTTATTTAGTGTATGCGAATAATTAAATAGTGTTCTTTCAGCACTGGCTTCTCTATTTGACAATACATCAGATAGGTAATTCATCTGTCTTGTCATGAAACCAACCTTTTTCTCTGACTCATAGATTGCTTTACCACCTTTAAAAGTTAAGAAAATTATTGGAATTATAATGAAAACAAAAATGATAACTATCCACCAATTATATTTATACAACATATATAAAATACCAATTACTTGTATAGCTATGGTGATAATCGAATTACTTGATTTGAAAATTTGAATGAATTTCTTTTCTATGTTCTTAGTAACTCTTAATAGTAAATCTTGTGTTTGCGTTGACTCGAACAATAAATAATCCATAGAAAATTGCTTTTTTATGATATCTGGCTTTAATTTGTTTCTAAGTGTATCTTCGAACAATTCATAAAAGTACAATTTTAATTCTTGACTAAGCTGCATATAGAAATAGCCCAGACCCATAAATAAGGCATTTTTCATCACTATATAAGTTTGTGGATCCTTTGAGGCTAATGTTATTGCAGAATCAATAAAATTTGCAACAACCCCCATCATCAGAGGCACTAATAAACCATCCATCACCGTTAAAGCAATGCACATTACAAAAATCATCGGTGAATATCTGGCACATAATTTAACAATACTAAAAATGGATATCTTTTTCCTAGCTAAATCTAACATTATTTACACCTACCTAATTAAGTCTTGATTTTTAGTTATTCCCCTAATTTTTGACAACGTATTTGTTATAACGCTTTTAATTTTGTACATCTCAGGTTCGGGTTCTACTCCTACACTAATTCTTAACAAAGTCTTTTCTGGGCCAATACTAATATATTTAGCTCTTGTTATATCAAAAGGACCTAAGTAATATTACTTAACAGAGTAATTTATTACAAAATTAGTTATGTTTGTCAATTGGTCTATATCTTATTTCAACCATCAATTTTTGTCAAGGGTCGGTTAACGTAACTTTAGAAGATGGTGGACTTTTCTTCTGAAATATCGTTAAAATCATATACTCTGTCTGCATATATGCCTATATCAGGATTATGCGTAATAATAAAAACAGCTTTAGACTTACTTATATTTAATATAGTTTCCATTATTTTTTCTTCTGTAGTATTATCTAGTGCGGATGTAATCTCATCAAGTAATAGAATAGGTGTGTTTTTTAAAAGTGCTCTTGCAATAGCAATTCGTTGTTTTTCACCACCTGAAAGGTTTTTACCCTCCTCAAAAATCATAGTATCATATCCATTTGGCAATAACTGAATAAATTCATCCACACTAGCAGCCTTAGCTGCAGATATAACCTCATTAATAGAAGCATTCTCATACCCAAACGAAATATTTTCAAAAACAGTGCCTGAAAATAACATGGGCTCTTGTGGTACATAGGCAGTTTTACTCCGTAGAGCTTCAAAAGTTACTACTTCATTTCCTTTAAAAGATATACTACCCTTGTCTGGTTCATATAAGGCTAAAAGCAGTTTCATAAGAGAGCTTTTACCACAACCACTTTCACCAATAAGAGCCGTCAGTTTACAAGGTTCTATACATATATTTATATCTTCAAGCACTGGTGATTTTTCATCATAAGAAAAGTTTATGTTAGTTGTGCTCAAAGGAATAGAATCCTTTGTAATTATAAACTTTCCATTTTCCAAAATAGTTTCTTCCTTTTCATCTAATATAGCAAGCAATCTTTTTACACCGGCAACATTAGTCTGCATGCCAGCCATATGCTCTCCACACTCTAAGAAAAGGCAATCCGTGGAAGATTTTAATCCTGTAAGAGCAATAACTGTGCCCCAATCTGACAAGTTGTAATATACAAAAGTAGCTCCAATTGCAATAATTAAAAGATAAGTAGCAGCAGCAAGTCCTGTAATAACAGCTTTCATTTTCCAGGAGATTTCACCACTTTTTACTCGTGTAATTGCTTCTGCTTCAGTACTATCATCAAATTGGTGTTTTTTACTATCAGAAAGATTTAGCAAACGAATAGTCTTTACAGCTTTTATAAGTTCATAGGCATCCACAGTAGTTTTTGCTAGATCCTCTTGTAGCTTTTCACCTGTAACTTCAAGCTTTTTACTAAAATGGGCTGTAGCATATACACTGATTGTACCAAGCATAAATACTACAATAGCAAAGCGCCAATCTATTAGGGCCATAATTACAATACCGCCTATACCTTGAAGGGCATGACGTATTACTTCAAAAAAACTGTAATCGTATATTCCTTCCAAACAGGAAGTGTCATTTGAAATATGCGACAATATTTCTCCATTAGTCTTTGAATCGTGATATTTTTGTGGCAGTTTTATTATATGTTCCGTTATATTTACTTTAACATCCCGAATTGCACCATTTGATGCATAGCTACAAAGGTATGAACTTATTGGAGAATATATACTCCATATAAGATGCTTTAGGGCAATTAATATTATGGATTTCCAAAATAAGGAGTAACTTTTCATAGTAACTGCATTAATTACCCCCTTAATACCATAGGTTAAAAGAGGTATTCCAGCTAATTCTATACTACAAAACAGGAAAATGGACACAAGATATGGAATGTTACGCTTGCCCATAATTTGTATTGACTTAATTATCGTTGGTATATTGAAGCTTTTTAAATGTCTCATTGTACACTCACCTCCTGCAAATTCAGTATCACATCGGCGCAGTCTATGAGTGACTTTCTGTGAGCTGCTACAATAATTAAATTTTCTTTTGATGCTTTTTTCATTGTGTCTACTATAAGGCTTTCCGTCTGCTCATCAAGTGCTGAAGTGGGTTCATCAAGTAGCCAAATTTCAGCATTTTTAAGCATAGCTCGTGCTAGGGAAATACGTTGTCTTTGTCCTCCTGATAAATTATTATTGCCCTGACCAATCATTGTGTCATAACCATAAGACAATGCTTTAATGAAACTGTCAGCACCTGCTTTTTTTGCAGCATTGATTACTTCTTCATCTGAGGCGTGGATTTTTGCGCACTTAATATTTTCCATTACACTTGTAGGGAATAAATAAGTATCCTGTGAAACTACTCCTATATCACCTCTCAGTTCAATTTTTCCCTTTTGAGGTTTATACAGTCCGCAGATTAAATCTAAAAGGGTTGTCTTCCCACTTCCAGATCCTCCGCATAGTGCAATAATACCAGAACTATTATGTTCAAAGTTTAAATTGTTAATGGTGTATTCATCTTCATTATAACCAAAACATAAGTTATGAATTTTTATTGATGGCTTACCAAAATTTTTTCTTGCAACTGTTTGCATGTCTTCCTGAGGTAAGTTTTCAAGTCGGTTTATACGATTTATTGAGGTAATAGTTTTATTAAGACCATTAAGCAGAAATGGAAAATATACCGTTGGACCAATGATAAAATCAAGCAAATTAAAGGTCGCTATAAAGGTACCAATGGATAAATTGCTGCTTATGACCATATACCCACCAAAAATTAAATATAAAATTCGAGGTATACAGGATGTAGTATAACAGGCTGGCTGCATTAGCGCACTGCATACGGATATTTTCATATCGGTGTTGTAAACATTATCATATTGTGCTTTTACACGTTTTACAGTTTGTTTTTCCATCATAAAGGATTTTATAACTGGAATACAAGAGAGTGCTTGTTCAACTACAGACAGCGATTCCCCTTTATAATCAGCACTTTTAGGATATAATTTATTTAACTTTTTATTAAGAGAAAGAGTAAAAAACATTCCAATTGGCGTGTATGCAAAGGTTACAAAGCATAAAGATTTGCTTACAATTAGTAAGTAAATTAATCCTGCAAAAGCCATTGCAAATTGTGAAAATAGCCCAGTTAAATTAGTGGACACAAAGTTACATACATTAGTAGTATCTGAATTTATAGTGTTTAGCATATCTCCAGATTTTACTTTCTGAAATTCGCTGTATTTCGAATTAAGCAGTTTATTAAAAATATATGCTTTTATATCTTTGCAAGATAATGCAGACAGCGATGCACATGCGTAACCATTTTTATATGTTAGCGCTATATTAAAAGCAATTGATAAGGTGAAAATAAAAATGCTCAGCACAATTTCTTTAAAGTTTCCTATGGATGAATTGTTTATAAGCATACCTGTGGCATAGGTCTGAAGAATATTAGTACCAATGAGTAATATTGAAAATGTAGCCGCAACTAAATATAATTTTTTATGCGGTTTCATAAATTTAAATAAAAATTTAAATGCAGATTTGTATTGATTATTTTCGTTTTTGGACATAAAAATACCCACCTCTCTAACAGTGCATTTAAAAATGCACATAATAAAATTCGCACAACGATAAAACATGTTTTTTACATGTTTTTCTAAATAGGTTGTAAATTTAATTAACGAATTTTATTATTGTTAAAAAGATAAGTTATAAACATTTTTCAAGCCCCTTTTTAAAATACAATTTAAAGTAATTATATAACATTTTTTCAATTAATTCAACAATAAACAACCTGTTATCCAATACTTTATTCTCTGACCAATATACCAAAAGTGCCCATAATATTGAACCATATCTTGTTTTTTTGTATAATTTACGTTTGCACCATTTTCATTTTTTTAAATTCCGCAGTTTTACAAATATATTCAAATGTACCTTTTTGTACAATTTTCCCGCTATCCACTAAAATTACTTCATCGAATTTTTCTAAATCTTTTGATAATTTATGAGTAACCATAATAATAGTTTTTTCTTCCATGTTAAGAAGAGTATTTTCTAATATTTCAGTTGTCTTCACATCCGTGGCTGCAAAAGGCTCATCCATAAGACATATTTCTGTGTTTGCTGTAATCATTCTTATAATTCCTAAAACTTGTTTTTCACCGCCGCTTAACTGCTCTGAATTATTGTTGGATTTTATAACATCAACTATTTTCAATTTAAAATTATCAGTGACTTTATTTACATCTGATTCTGCATAAGAAGAAAATACTGTAGCATTATTCATAAAATCATCAAAAAATATATGTTCATTTTGGTTAAGACAATACATAATATGTGCGGTATCTATAGAATTTATATTTTCCCCATCAATTTTAATGGTACCAGAAGTGGGAGTCGTATATGACATAAGCATGTTAATTAAAGTAGATTTTCCTGAACCGTTATGGCCAATTAATGCATACTTTTTGCCTTTTTCAAATCTACAGCTAACACTTTTCAAAGAAAAGTTATTATACTCAAAAGTTACATTATCAAATACAATATCACTATTAAATTGCTTCTTAACTGTTAATTTATCATTTGGTACCTCTCTTAGATAAGAAAGTATCTTTTGTTTTGTCTTTTTTAAAGAACTTACAGCGTTAAAATCATACATCAGGTTATTAATAGGTTCAATAAAACTATTGATATACCCAAAAGTTGCTACACAGGTCCCCATTGTTATTTCACGTTTTAATAATAAAATTGCTGCAAGTATAAATGCAATTGCACTTACACAATTTAAGCTAAGATGCTCTAAAGCCATTGTTAAACATTTGAATTTACCATATTTAAATCTCATATTTGTTGTGTTAATTAATGCTTTTTCATGTTCTCTATTAATACTTTTTCTTGTTCTACTTTGAATGACTTTAAACCCTTCAAGATAATCTTTAATTTTTGAAACATAAACACCCATTTCATCTAAATAAGTATGTCTTTTAGTAGCCAGTGGTTTTGAAGCCATCTTTGGAATTAGTATTGTCAGTATAGATCCTAAAAGTATTACAGTTGAAATTCTCCAATCTACATTTAAAAATAAGAAAACACTAAAAATTATAATTTTAATAGCAGCTTGTATTATGTCTATCAATGGTGTTAAATAATCTTGCTCAAGTGCAGTTATATCATTTCCTTGAATCGAAATATACTCCCCCACATCTTTTGCTGAAAAATCCTCATAACTATAGCTAAAAATTGATTTGAAGAAATCCCTTTTTATTGATTGTTCAAAATTCAAACTAGCTTTCCAAGTAAAAATCATTGATAAATAGCAAAATATTACAGAGCCTAATAAACATACTACATATGTGATTATAATCCTAAGAAAAGAATTTGTTTTTATTACTTCTCCTGTTACTAAATCGAATAATTGTTTTTGTAGTGCTGGTAACGCTGCAACAGATAATGCCATAATCCCATCGCATAAAACTCTCATAAAAATAAAGAGTTTTATTTCACAAAAATACTTTTTCAAAATTATCCCCCCTGCTTTATAAAATACAAATAATTCTCTAAGCAAAATTATACCCTAGTACTAGGTTCTTTTCACGTTCACAAATGCTTCTGTATAGAACTTGATTTCTACTCATACTCTGCTAATATAATTATGGTACATAAATAAACCCAGCAGGGTTGTCCCCTGCTGGGTTTATTTTTAACTAGCTAATTTTTCACTTCTTATTGCTCTTCTTATACTACTCTCGGAAAGATAATATTCAGCACATAGCTCCTCTACGCTAAATCCATATGTAAATTTCTCATATATTTCAACATTCCTAGCCTTTAAGGAACTTTTTGCTCCGCTATTTTCTCCCCAAAATTTCTCATTACCTTTTTTTCTAGGGATATATAAATACCCCCCATCTATATAACTTTGAATAATTTCTATTACATGTTCTGGTAAAATATTTTCTGCTTTAACATATTTCATTTCTATACGCTCCTTTAATTCTATAATATAACTTATGAATTAAGCGCAAAAACCACTATATGTTAAGCCCATTTTATCTACTATACCTATATTACTCCAAGCAAAGTTGTAGACTTAACATTAAAATAGTCTTTGCTTAGAGCTCCTTATACTTAATGTAAACTTTAAGTTATACATTTTTTCACCCCCTTAAATTATTTTATCCTTATCTTCCTTTTATTTGTATAGGCTATAATTAACAAAACATTAACATAAAATACGTTTAACAAAATTTAAAATTGTTATAATATTCTAGTTTTATAAATTATACACAAGATTAATTTATATGTCAAATGTTCAACATACTTACATCTACCTTGCGTCATTGCCATTATTTAAATATATAGCCTTCAGGCAATAAACCTTTGCTTTTTTATGAACATTCACAGCAGCTTTATCATAGAATTAAATAATAATAATTTTATGGAGAGTAACATGGACCTTTTTAGAGAAAATCAATATTCAAGAATAAATGCTGTTAATTATGCAAGGACCTATGCCTTGCATCCAAACCCTAACTTTAGGTACTTCTCTCTTATTAATAATGAGACAAGTGGAGATTGCGCAAACTTTGTATCTCAGTGCCTACTAGCTGGTGGAGCGCCTATGATTTTTACTGGCTCACATCCTTGGTGGTACAATAAGGCTAATACATTAAGTACGGAGGATGACACCTGGTCTGTGACCTGGACTGTGGCACACTCACTTTATTGGACTTTGAAAGTTAATCAACAATCTAATGCCACCGGAATTAAAGGCCTTGAAATATATGATACTGACCTACTTGAATTAGGTGATTTGATATTTTTCGAAGGTAATAATGGAAATATATTTCATTCTGCTATTGTTACAGCTTTTATATATTCGCAACCTTTAGTGTCTCATCATTCTTTTGAGGCTTTAGATATATATTATAAAAATTCTTGGCCAGCTAAGCAGGTACATTTTTTAAAAATAAGTTTATAAGATCCAGTCAACGTTACAAGTTTAATATTGTAACGTTGTTTTTTACTTGTTTTTAACGTTGCATTTTAACGTATCATTACTTATAATAGTATTATAGGGTAAATTTGGGGGTGAATTGTTTGACTAATAAAACTACAATATCAGATATAGCCTCTGCTTTAGACATCTCAGCAATATCTGTGAGCAGAGCACTATCTGGCAAAATCGGAGTTGGAGAAGAATTAAGAGAAAAAATTTTAATTAAGGCAAAAGAGATGGGATATATAAAGTCTATAAACAAAAATGCCTATAAAATTTTAGTTCTACATCAAAGGCCTCTTCTACAAGATAATAGTAATTTTGCTTATATGATACAGGGAATACAGCGCGCCCTTCAAAATAAAGATATATCTTATCACACAGAATTTGTTGATAAAAATAACCAAGACAAGATGCAACTTCCACTAAAATTACTAAAAGAGAATAATTTTAATGGTCTTATTTTTATTGGAAAATTTGATGATAATTATGTAAATCTTCTAAAAGAGAAAATTAAAAGTTATATTTTTTATACAGGATATTCTCCTTCCTGTGATGTTGACAGTGTTTGGTTTAATTTCAATAATGGAGGATATAAGCAATGTGAGTATTTAATAAAAAAAGGACATATAGATATTGGCTTTTTAGGAAGGCGTAGTATTTTGTTTAGAAATAAAGAAAAGGTACTGGGGATAACTTCTGCTCTTGAAAATCATGAAATACCTATTCGCAGTGAATTCTTTACTTATATTGAAGAGAATTTCGAAGAAAATTTTGAAACATCAGTTATGAATTTACTTAGGATGAAAAATAGACCTTCAGCAATTATATGCCAAGGGGACTTTATAGCTGTAAAATTAATTAATCTCATGTATAAACAAGGAATCAAAGTTCCAGAAGATATATCTATCATTAGTAGTGGCAATACTGAAATGGCGTCGCTAACTATGCCTACTCTTACAACCTTAGATCTAAACATTGAATATTCCTGTGAAATAGCAGTGGAGCTCCTTTTAAAAAGAATTAATAACCCAGATAAACCTTGTGAGAGTATAACCATTAATAGTACTTTAATTCCAAGAGAATCTGTAAAAAGATTAACTAAGTGAAATTCGTAAAGGAGAGAATTAAATGGGAAAAAGCATAATAGTGGAGTTTATTAAAAAACATAAAATATCATATTTTATTGGCATTCTATTTATGTTTTTAACATCTTATATTCAGTCGTTTTTTCCTAGAGTTCTAGGCGATACCATTGATATATTAGGAAGGGCTAATTTTAATTTAAGTCTTGTGAGAATCAAAATAGTATATATACTTTTAATTTCTACAGGCACCTTTATAAGTACTTATGCATGGAGAAATCTAATTGTAGTAAATGCTAGAAATCTTGAATGTCATCTTCGTGAAAAATTATATAATCACTTTCAAAAACTATCCCCAGAGTTTTACAATAAAAGAAAAACCGGAGATTTAATCGCTTACGCTATAAATGATATTTCTGCTGTAAGAATGACTTTGGGGCCAGCAACAGCCATGATAATTAATGGCATTGCTATCTGTAGCGTTTCTATATATTCCATGTCAAAGATTATGAATCTAAAATTCACTTTAATGATACTAATGCCAATTCCCTTTATCCTATTTTTCATGTTAAAAATAGGACGGCTTGTTCAAAAGCGATTTAGAGTGGTTCAAGAGAACTTTTCCTCTATATCTGGCAGCGTTCAAGAAAATATATATGGAATTAGAGTAATAAAATCTTATGTTCAGGAAGAAGCAGAGGCTGAGAAGTTTGAGCTATTAAATGATAAGATGATGGACTCTAACATTAATATGGTGAAAGTATCATCCTCCCTCTCACCTGTAATTGAGATTTCCTTTAGTATAAGCTTTGTTATGAACCTTATCATAGGTGGAAATATGGTGTTAAATGGAAATATAACTCTTGGTGATTTTATCGCTTTTAATGGATATTTAACCATGATTATGAGGCCTATAGTTTCCATAGGAAGAGTTATAAACATAGTTCAAAGAGGTATTGCTTCAATTAAAAGATTGGATGAAATATTTAAAGTAAACCCTAAAATTCAGGATGGAGTGAAAATGATAAGTACTGCTATTGATGGTGAAATAGAATTCAAAAATCTGAGCTTTTCTTATATAGGTTCTGACAAAAAAGCTTTGCAAAATATTAGCCTTAAAATACCTAAGGGTTATACCGTTGGAATCACAGGAAAAACTGGTTCGGGGAAAACCACCCTAGTAAACTTATTATTAAAGCTTTATGCATCATCACCAGAAGAAATATTTATTGACTCAGTTGACATAAATGACTATTGCCTACAAACACTTAGAAGGAGCATTGGTTATGTACCTCAAGATAATTTCTTGTTTTCTGCATCCATTAAAGAAAATATAAAATTTTTTAAGGATATATACACAGATAATGAAGTTGAAAAAGCTGCAATCATAAGTTCTATATATGAAAGTATTATGGATTTTCCTAAGGGATTTGATACCAACCTTTCCGAACGCGGTGTTAATCTATCCGGTGGTGAAAAACAACGTATTTCTATTGCCAGGGCCATAATTCGTGACCCATCAATACTAATTTTAGATGATTCTCTATCGGCTGTGGATACTATTACTGAATCTAAGTTACTTGAAAATATAAAAAAATGCAGACTTGGTAAAACCACAATAATTGTTGCCCATAGAATTTCCACAATAAAACATGCTGATTTAATTATAGTCTTAGATGAAGGTAGGATATGCGAAAATGGAACTCATAATGAACTCATAAAGAAAGGAGGACTATATTATGAAACCTACAAGTCTCAACATGAAGGGCTGCAAAAAAAATCAGAGTGGGAAGCTTCATAAAATAAATAGTATTAAAAGGCTTTTATCCTTAACAAAACCGTACCTTAATAAGATAATTTTAGCTGCACTATGTGTAATGATTGTAAATGCTGCGCAGCTTTTAAAACCCTATATACTAAAGCTTGTTATTGATGATTTTTTAATAAAGAAAATATCACAAAATGGTATGTACTCTATAACATCTATGGGTATATTATATTTTATTGTTGTTGCTATTGGTGGATTATCTTCTTTTACCCAAGTGAATTTAATAAATAGTGCTGGTCAGGAAATCATGAGAAATTTGAGAAGGAGAGTATTTAGAACCATACAATTTTTACCAATATCCTATCTCGATAAAACCTCCTCTGGAAGACTCATAACTAGAGCCACAAATGATGTAGAAGCACTAAGTGAAATGTATACTGATGTAATTATTAGTTTGTTTAAAGATGTTTTCTTACTTATAGGGATAGTGTATGCTATGCTTGCACTGGATGTAAAATTAGCTCTTATATCATTTTCTGTAGTTCCTATTATGTTTTTTATTATTTTACTTTTGAAAAATAAGATTAAGAGAAATTTTTCTAAAATGAAAAGCTTAATAGGTAGAATTAATGGATTTATGGCCGAGAACATTTCAGGCATGAAAATTATACAAATATTTACAGGAGAAAAGGAAAAAAATAATGAGTTCCTAAAATTAAACGGGGAGTATTTAAAAAGCACTTTATTTCAAGTTAGAATGAACAGTATATTAAGGCCTGCAGCAGATGTTTTCCAAAGCCTTGCAGTAGCAATTATATTATGGTATTCCATGAACAAAATTGCTAACCATACTTTAGAGATAGGTGTACTTTTCGCTTTTACGACTTATATAAAACAATTTTTTAATCCAATTTCTGATCTTGCGGATAATTATACTACCATTCAATCTGCATTGGTTTCTGCAGAAAGAATTTTTGAACTCCTAGATGAGGAAGACTCTCTTGAAGATTTAGATGAGGGTAGGAGCATTGAAAATTTACAGGGGGATATAGAATTTAAGAATGTATGGTTTTCCTATAATAATTCAGATTGGATATTAAAGAATGTGTGTTTTAAAGTTAAAAAGGGAGAAACTGTTGCTTTTATAGGAGAAACTGGTGCTGGAAAAACTACAATAATAAGTCTTATAAGCGGATTTTATAATATACAAAAGGGAGAGATACTAATAGATGGAATTAATATCAATGATATAAAAAAGAGGGATTTAAGAAAAGCTATATCCGTTGTGCTTCAAGATGTATTTTTATTTTCAGGAGATGTAAAATCAAATGTTATCTTAAATGATAATATTAGTGAAAATACCTTAATTAAGTCCCTTAAAACTACTTTTGCCTTAGACTTTGTAAATGGTCTGCCAGGTGGAATACATTCATCAGTTATGGAAAGAGGATCCACTTTTTCAGCAGGTCAGAAGCAGCTCTTATCATTTTCTAGGGCTCTTGCTCATTCACCCTCTATATTTATATTAGATGAAGCTACTGCAAATATAGATACACATACTGAAAAACTAATACAAAAGGTAATTGAAGAAATGGCTCAAGATAGAACCACACTTATTATTGCACATAGATTATCAACCATACGAAATGCAGATAAAATAGTGGTGCTAAAACATGGAGAAATTATAGAATTAGGAAATCATGATGAACTTATGCGATGTGGTGGCTATTACAAAGATATGATACAAGACGGGCATTGAACATTTTGTTAAAAACAACAGGCATTCCTAAATTAGAATGCCTGTACAATAACATTGATTTAATTAATCTAATATTCCACTTATTGAATCAAACATATTTTTATTTTCATCAATTTTTTCTTTTGAACCACCAACTACTAAGTTATAACCTTTAAATCCTTTTTCAATTTTTGAAACAAAAGCAGGAAGATCTTTTATTGTTGTTGCTAATACTTCTTTTCTAAGTTTCTCTTTTTTATTTGAATCATAAGGCGCTATTTTTTGAGTATCTTGAGTATTCACTTTAGCATAAACATCTTTTGGAGTGTCTAACTCTCCAATAATAGAAATAATAGCCGCTTCTATTTCTTCTTGAGTAGGTTTAAAATCCTTTAAATACTCTTCCATTTGCGTAATTTTCTCAACTGACTCTTTAAGTTTTGGATCACGGTAAGTATAGAACATGAAATTTCCATTTTCATACGCCCTTAATCCGCCGCCATATGCACCACCTTCAAGTCTAATTTTTTCATACATATATCCATTGTTAAGCATATTTGCAAAAACGTAATCTGAACCATTAACTGGACTATTAAATCCAAGTGATACATATTGCACCTCAGCTGGAATAATCATAGCAGTTTTAGTTTTATTTATTCCGAATGACCACTCTTCTTTTTTAATAGATTTTTCACTTAATGATTTTAATATTTCATCAATACCTTTTTCGCAATTTTTTATGCCTTTTAAATCTGACGCTACGGAAATTTTGCAATTATTTTTATTAAATACTTTTCCATAGATTGACCCTAGATTTTTGATTATATCATCATATGATTTTTCAAAGTCTTCATTAGCCTGTACTAATACTTTATATCCTTCATTATATTTTATATCTGATACTGCATTAGCTTTTGTCAAACTTGCTTCTAATCTTGATCTTACTACGTTAAAAGTATCTTCTGTTTTTTTATTAGAAAGTTCATTAACAACTTGCTCTAATTTTTCTTTAATATTTTCTTTATCATCAATTTTGGTGTTTTTAAGTTTTTCTATCATAATATTTGTCATTTTATCAGCATTTTCATTTAAAAAGATTGATTTCACAGTAAATAATGGATAATAATTATCCTTATCATTTTGGTCTTTAATTATTAACTCTTGCATGCCTATTCCAGTTGAATACAGAGTAATCATTTCTTCTATTTTATCTAATGTGTAATTCTTTGTGTTAGATGATAACATTACAGCTTTAAATAATTCTAAATAAGATAACTCCTGCTGTGTTAATGTAGATAAATCAAAATATAGTTGTAATTGGGTTGTCCCTTTTGAATCAACTTCATGTTCTAATACTTTAACACCAGTTACTTGCTTTTCAGTTACTTTATTTTCACTATTTTTAGATATTAAATCAGAAATTTTTAGTGATGGAAGGGTTTTTAGTGCTTGCTTATCTACAGGTTTTTTTTCATATTTAGCATAGTTATCAATTGATTTTTTAATTTCTTCAAATTCTTTTGCTTTCAAATTCTTTTGAATTTTTTCTATTTTTTCGTCAAGACTTGTATTAATTTTAGTCATAAATTGAGAATCCGGTTCAAAAGCTACTAAACTTAAATGATTGTTATTCAGCAAGTATTTATTTATAAGATTTTCAAAATATCTTCCTTGCATAGCTTCCTTTTTAATATCTTGTATAACATCACTATCATTAAGACGTAGCATAGGGTTATCCTGAGTAATAAAACCATTAATTATATTATACATAGTATTTTCCCCATTATTTACTGAAAGAAGGCTAACCTTTGACTGTAAATCCGAAGAATTAATAAGCGCCTCTATTTTTTCTTTTTTGAATCCATTTTCGGATGTTTCTTTTAAAGTAGTTTTTATAATATTCTCAAACTCATTTATTTTTTTTGAACTGGCACCTTCGAGAGTTATTGAAAATAAAGGTTGATAAAACCACGTATCTACTCCACTCGATAAATCTACCCCAAGTTTTTTATCTAATACAGCTTTTTTAATTGGTGCATCATCAGCCCCAGTAAGAAGCACGTTTAAAAGTTCTAATCCTAACCTATCCTTTTGATCTACATTATTTAGAACCATATTAAAAGTTAAAATTGAATCTTTATCTTTAGTTGCTGTACTATCTGCAGGGTAATTACTTATTTCTTTTTTAACTTCTTTAAATGGTACTTGAATCTTATCATCCTTAATTTGTGGTGATTTTTCATATTTGCTATAATAGTTTTTACTAATATATTCTAACTTACTATCAATATCCATTTTTCCATAAAGCATAATGCAAGCATTTGATGGATTGTAATATTTTTTATGAGTAGTAGCTAACTGCTCATGAGTAAGATCTATAATGTATCTTGGATCTCCACCTGAATTAAATTTATACTTAGTATCTGGATACATTAGTTTCTTTATTGTTTGACTGGCTTCATCAGTTTTTCCAGACATTGCACCTTTCATTTCGTTTAAAACAATACCATTACAGCTAAGATTACCAGTCTTTGCATCTAATGCATAACGCCAACCCTCTTGCATTAGTAAATTTGGCTCTGTTACAACTTTTGGTGCAAATACAGCATCAAGGTAGACCTCCATAAGATTTTGAAAATCCTTATCATTTTCACTAGCAATTGGATAACTAGTCCAATCTTGTCCTGTAAGAGCATTCATATACGTATTAACTGAACGTTTACCTATTTCTGTGAATGGAGATTTAAAATTAAATTTTTCCGAAGCTTCAAGCACAGTGTGTTCTATTATATGATTAACTCCTGTATCATTAGAGGTTGGTGTTTTAAACGTAATATCAAACCACTTGTTAGAATCATTATTTTCAATATAAACTAATTTTCCGCCATTTTTCTTATACACAAATTCATAAACCATAGAATTTAAATCTTTTGAAAAGGACTTTTTATCAAGTGTAAATCCATGATAATCCTTTGAAACAGTTACCCCACTATCCTTTATAGTTGTTGCTACTGCTATGTGTGTATAGCCCATTATAGAACATGCTGGTTGTATAAAAAGTAACCCGGCTACAACTACCGCACAAAATTTTTTAGACCTTTTTAGCATATCATCACCCCTTTGAATATATTTACTGTAATACTATTAAAATACATTTTACACTAAATTGCAATACAATTTATTTTTTTACTAATAAAAGCAGATAATAAGAGAAACTTTGTATTAACTATTCCCGCAGAAAAAATCAAAGCACATTAACTTCAATAAAAAGGAAGCAGAATAATTATAGTAAACTCACTATAATTATTCTGCCTCCTTTTACAAATTTCTCCAAGCTGTTATTATAACCCAGATTGTTTTGTTAAGCTAAAATAGAATTTAACGCCCATTTCTGTGTTTTCTACTCCACAGCTACCACCGTGAAGTAATATTATATTTTTAACTATTGAAAGACCTAAACCGGTGCCTCCAAGTTTTCTAGTCCTTGATTTATCAATTTTATAGAAGTTATCCCATATCTTGCTTGTTTCCAAAATATCAATTTTGTTTCCGCTATTTTCTACTTCAACACAAATAGTATCTTCTCTATTTATCATGGTTACTGTTATAGCCCCACCCTCCTGGGTATGTCTTATTGCATTAGTCATATAATTTGTTATTACCTGTTCTATTCTATTCCAATCTGCATTTATTTTTATATCTTCAATAAAATTTACTCCTAATTTAATTTGTTTTTCATTAAGTAGGGATGAAAATTTCCTAGTAACTGATTTTACAAGTTCATGAAGATTGAATTCCTCTTTAGTCAATTTAAAATTTCCTGATTCTAATTGAGATAAATCCAACATATCTGATACTAAACTGTTCATTTTTCTAGATTCATCCATAATTACATCAATGAAATATTGTTTTTCTTCCCCTTCTAAAACATCGTCATTTAAAGCTAGGGTATACCCTTCTATGAGGGTAATGGGTGTTTTAAGCTCATGAGAAACCGCTGCTACAAAGTCTTTTCTCATCTCTGTTAATTTTTTTTCTTTTTCAATATCCTTTTCTAATTGTGTATTAGCATCTGTAAGTGAAGTTAATGCACCATTTAAATTCTCTGATAGAAGATTAAGTGAAGTAGCCAGAGCACCTATTTCATCTTCACTTTTAACCTCACATTTTTCTGTGAAATCAAGCTTCGCCATTTTAGACGCTGTTTTAGTGATTTTTATAAGTGGCTTTGCAATCATATTTGAATAAAAGAAAGATAGAATCAAAATAGTAATTAGGGCACCTATATAAAAATACAAATAAAATTCCCTTATCACTTGGACTGCTTCATTTACTGGCTGCAGCGAAGAAAACGCACACACAGTTTCATCTTTCTTTTCATCATATAATATTCCTGCTACACTATCTGCCATATCAGGGTTTTCCCGCATAATAAAAATAAAAGGTTTTTTATAACCTTTAAATTTAGTAATGCCACCCCGATTTTCTATTTCAGATGACATTATTTGATTCATCATTCTAGCTTTTATGGAGTCTTTTCTTATATCATTTTTTATAAGATATTTTGAATTTCCTAATCTATCTCGTATAATTATTTTATAATTATTCTCTTCTTCAAAAGAACTAATTAAACTAGTCTCATCTTTATTATTTTGGAGCAAACTATATTGACTTTTGAATTTAACAAGATTAGTTTCAAGATTGTCTACTTTCCATTTTCTATAAAACTGCTCGAAAAACTGAGACTGAACTATCAAATTAGTAGTTATAAAAATTACGAAAACTATAGAGGTTATAGCAAAAAGCTTTCTAGTAATGCTCTTTTTACTTTTCATTTTTAACCTCGAATTTATATCCAGCACCTCTTATAGTTGCTATAAGGTAAGATTTTTCGCCTAGCTTTTCTCTTAATCTTTTTATAACAGTATCCACTGTTCTTAAATCTCCAAAGTAGTCAATACCCCATAGTGCATCTAATATTTTTTCTCTACTTAATACAATTCTTTTATTGAGTATAAAATAATTTAGTAGTTCAAATTCCTTTGGGGATAAATTAATTTCAATATTGTCTACAGAAACCTCATGGCTTAAATTATCAACTACAAGTCCATCAAAGCTATCTCCTTCATTGAGAATAACCTCGGTGCTATGAGTCCTCCGTATAATCGCTTTTACTTTAGCAACTAATAGCTTTGGAACAAAAGGCTTAGTGACATAATGATCTGTGCCGAGTTCAAAACCTAATAATTCGTCATCTTCTTCAGATTTTGCTGTGAGCATTATAATTGGAATATTGGAGGTTTTCCTTATTTCCTTACAGACGTCCCAGCCATCCATAATAGGCATCATTACATCTAGAATAATCAAATCCACTTTATTTTTATTAAATATACTTACAGCTTCATTTCCATTTTCAGCTTGTAAAATATTATATTGCTCCTTTCTTAAATAAATTGACACAAGATTTCTAATTCTTTCTTCATCATCTACTATTAAAATGGTTTCATTCATATAATTTTCTCCTTTATTAAAATCTTTCGTAAATCAGATAATCTTTAAGTTTAAATGCTAATTTCTAACTCTACTTTATATTATATTATAATACCATCAATAATCATAATTTATTATGTTTTACTAATATGAAAACTTCCTCTGCAAAAGGTGGTTCACAGAGGAAGTATAAATTAGTATATTAAATTCAACTATTTTGCTGGTATGTTAATGGCTCTTTCCTTTAACTATATATTAAAGGAATATCATGGCACTTAAATGGCAAACATGTTAACAATCCATGAATAGAGTTAGAAAGGTTCTATTCTTCATATTTATATTCATACATAAATAACACCTCCAAACATTATATTTTGTACTAAATCAGACTATTTCAAGCATTCTTAATCAAATTATAATAATTGCACTATCCATGAGTTAATAAAATTTTTAGAGCGCGTATCAAGCCAGTTAAATATAACTCCTATGCTAATGTATTAACCAGTCGTTTTTTTATTAAAAAGTTTATTAAAATCAGCAATTTATGAAAAATATTGTATTATATTTCCAAGGAAATAAATGAAATAATTATTTCCACAATTGCTGAGATTGTCTTTAATAAAAATTTATGTAGTTCCTCTAATAATAAGTTCTGTTTTAAAGTAAACTTGTTTTTCAGTAAGTAGCTCTCCATTTATTACATCTATTAAGATACTGCAAGCTTTTTTTCCCATCATATATATAGGCTGTGATATTGTTGTAAGTTCTGGCTCAATAATTTCTGATATATGAATATTGTCAAAGCCAATAATTGAAATATCTCGTGGAATTTTATAGTCATTTCGGAGTAAAATTTTCATTCCTCCTAGTGCCATCATATCGTTACTATAAAAAATGGCATCTAAATCCTGAAAACAACTTATTATTTTTTTTGTAGCTATAATACCACCTTCAACATTAAAGTCTCCTTCAAATATATACTTTTCATCATATATTCCATAATTTTTCATTGCATCGATATATCCTTCTAATCTTTGCTTAGATATTTCTACATCCTCTCTCCCCTTTACAAAAACTATTTTACGGTTTCCCTTTTCATATAAGTATTGAACACCATCTATTACCCCCTGCTTATTTAAACAAAAGACTCCGTAATCATCCTTATACCCTTCAATATATCTATCAACTAATACAAAAGGAACATTGTTGTTCTTTAGTATGGTTATACTTTCATTACTTTTACCGCCTGACATAAAAATAATGCCATCGATAAGTTTACTTATAAGAAGTTCAATATATTTTTGTTCCTTCTCTATGTCATTATCAGTGTTACATATTATCAAATTATATTCTAATCTCTCTGCCTCATCCTCAATAGCTCTTACCATTTCTGAGAAAAACGGATTTGTAATATCTGGAAGTATAATTCCTATAGTACCGGATTTCTTGGTGCTAAGGCTTCTAGCTATAGAATTGGGAATATAGCTCATTTCCTTAGCAATTCTTAGTATTTTTTTTCTGGTTACCTCACTTATACTAGAATCCTTCTTATTCATAACCATTGAGACTGTGGCCTTTGAAACTCCAGCCATTTCTGCTATATCCTTCATTGTAACATTATTCATAATTTTCCTCCGATTTTAAGTGAATAACCATTAGTGTATAATAATCTAGAATCCAATGATATCATTCCATGCTATTACTCTATTTAAAAACCATTTTTAAATTTTAATTAATAAATATAATTATATAAAATTATACCAAAATATGCACTGTATTGAAATAGTTAATAAAATTATAACCCAGAGGACATTCCCCTGGGTTATAATTTTATATATTTTATTATTGGGGAAATAATATTTTCTTTTTTATTTTTTTATAAGCTGAAGTTCTACTGGAATTTCTTTTGCAACTGTTTCCCCTTTTGCAATTTTAATAGCATTTTCTACTGCAACTGATCCCATTAAATCAGGTTTTTGTGCTATAGTAGCTGCCAGTTCTCCACTTGCAACAGCTGCTTTTGCATCAGCATTACCGTCAAAACCTACAACAATCACTTTTTTATTTGCGGCTTTAGCTGCTTTTACAGCGCCTAGTGCCATTTCATCATTATGTGCAAATATTGCATCAAAGGCAGGAGTGGCTTGAATAATATTTTCAGTAACGTTTAATCCCTTTTGTCTATCGAAATCTGCTGCTTGACTAGAAACAACTTTAACTCCATCTTTTTTATCTACTATATTATGGAATCCCTTACCCCTATCTCTTGTTGCAGAGGCTCCTGGAATACCTTGTAATTCTACTAAGTTTCCTTTACCATTTAATTTTTCTAATATAAATTCTGCTGCCATTTCTCCACCTTTTATATTATCAGATGCAACGTGACAAGTAACTTCTCCACCACTGGCTTTTCTATCTACAGTTATAACTTTTATTTTATTATCATTTGCAACCTTTATTGAGTTTGCAACTGCATCACTGTCCGTTGGATTTATAATTAAAGCTGCTATTCCTTGTTGAACTAAATCTTCCACATTAGATCTTTCCTTTGCAGCATCGTTTTGCGAGTCAAGAACTACAATTTCATACCCCAGTTCCTTAGCCTTCTTTTCTGCTCCTTCTTTCATTGATACAAAGAATGGGTTATTAAGAGTTGAAACCACCATTCCAATTTTCTTTCCACCCTCAGCGGCCTTTTTTGTTCCACAACCAGCAACTGTTCCCATAATTAGTAGGGTTGATAATGCCATTGATAGTAATTTTGTTCTTTTTTTCATTTGAATCATCCTCCATTTTTTTATTTATTCTTTTTTTCAACCATTACGGCTAGTAGAATAACTAAACCCTTAACTATTGCTTGATAAAAAGGTGATACATTCATAAGATTCAATCCATTATTAAGTACACCTATTATTAATGCTCCTATTATTGTACCAACTACACTTCCTTCTCCACCAGCTAAACTAGTACCACCGAGAACTACAGCTGAGATGGCATCTAGTTCGAACCCTACTCCAGCATTTGGAGAAGCAGAACCTATTCTACTAGTAACAATTATTCCGCTTAAGGCTGCAGCTGCTCCACTGATAACATATACAAGGGTTTTAATCTTATCTGTGTTAATACCGGATAATCTTGCTGAGTCTTCATTTCCACCTAGTGCATAAAGATATCTACCATATCTAGTTTGACTTAAAATATAAAATGCTATACCAAATACTATAATAGTTAATATTACTGGAATTGGTAGTCCTAAAAGCATTTTATTGCCTATGCCGGAAAAACTTTGTCCTAGTCCTGAAATAGGCGTCCCATTTGTGTACACATAAGTTACACCTCTGAAGATAGTCATTGTAGCGAGTGTAACTATGAAAGCTTGTATTCTACCTTTAGAAATAAGGATACCATTTATAAAACCTATTGCAGAGCCAATAGCTAAAGCTACAATTACTGCTAAATATACGTTACCTGTTGACTTTATTATGCTTGCAGCAACAGCACCACTCACTGCAAGTATAGACCCTACAGATAAATCAATTCCTCCTGTAAGAATTACAAAAGACATTCCTATAGCTATAACTGCATTTACTGAAACTTGAGTAAATACATTTTTAAGATTTGGTATGGTTAAAAACCTAGGTGTAATAAATGATATAACTATACATAATATCAAAAGACCTATTAGTGATTTATATTTTAAAAGCGTATTCTTTAAATTATTTTTCACAATATAAACTCCTTCCTCTATACGGGCTCTATTTAAAACGTTAATCTGTTATGCCCACCGCATATTTCATTATTGCTTCTTGCGTAGCTTCTTCCCGAGATAGCTCACCAGCTATTTCTCCTTCATGCATGATTAAAACTCTATCACATATTCCAAGTATTTCAGGCATATCAGATGATATCATAACAATTGCTTTTCCCATTGCTTTTAATTCATTTAAAACATCATAGATTTCCTTCTTAGCGCCTACATCTATTCCTCTAGTTGGTTCATCTATAATTAATACCTTAGGCGCAAGCATAAGCCATTTAGCTAATATAACTTTTTGCTGATTTCCACCACTTAAATTCTTAATTAATTGCTGGGCACTAGGAGTTTTTATAGCAAGTTTTTTTATATATTCTTGGACTTCTTTACCTTCTTCTGCTTTATTTATACGTTTAGCTCCATTTTCATATTTTTTAAGATTAGCTAATGTCATATTGCTTGCAACTGACATACCTAGAATAAGACCCTCTTTTTTTCTGTCTTCTGAAAGATAGCAAATCCCATTTTTAATAGCATCTTTAGGTGAACAAATATTAACTTCGGAGCCATCAACAAATATTCTACCAGAAGATTTTTTATATTCTCCAAATATAGTTTTTGCTGTTTCAGTTCGCCCTGAACCCATGAGTCCTGAGATTCCTAGGATTTCACCACTCTTTGCTTCAAAACTAACATTGCGAACCTTTTCAGCAAAGCACAAATTGTCAACTTTAAGAATAGCCTCCCCCTTAGATGATTTCTTATATGGAAACTGTTCTTCCAGTTTTCTACCAACCATCATTGATATTAAATCATCTTTAGTAATGTCTTTTGTCTTAACCTCGCCAATATATTTACCATCTCTTAAAACCGTTATTCTGTCACAGATTTGAAATATTTCATCCATTCTATGGGAGATGTATACAATACACATATTTTTACTTTTAAGATTGTTAATTACTTTAAAAAGATTATCTGTTTCAACATCAGTTAACGCAGTTGTAGGTTCATCCATTATTATTATTTTCGAGTTTTTGGAAAGTGCCTTTGCTATCTCTATTAACTGCATTTCACCTACGTTTAAATCTTTAACTAAGGTATCCACATCAATACTGAAACCAATATCTTTAAGTAAACTTTCTGATTTATCTTTTAGCTCTTTTTTATTTATTCTTCTTGTTATTCCATTAAATCCTTCATTCCCTAAAAATATATTTTCCCATATAGTTAGATTAGAAAGAAGACTTAGTTCTTGATGAATAATTCCAATTCCATGTTTTTCCGCATCTTTTATACCTTTTATATCTACTTCAGATCCTCCGATAATAATACTTCCGGAATCCTTATTATAAACTCCACTTAAAATCTTCATTAAAGTAGATTTACCTGCTCCATTCTCTCCCAGTAGAGCTAAAACTTCTCCACTATAGGCGTTTACTTTAACATCTTCAAGAGCTTTTACACCCGGAAAGTATTTTGAAACATTTTTCATCTGAAGTAGAGGCTGTATGTTATTCATTTAATCTCCTCCTCAAAACTCACTTAAATTGAACTATAATTAAAATACAACTCCTGATTTTAGTATTACATTTGCATAGGGTGTTTGTTCACCTGTTCTTACTACTGCTTTACACTCTTTTAACTGAGATTTTAGTTCCTCGTGAGTTATAAATGTGATTTTTACATCTCCAACTGCTTTTTTTATTTCATTAAACAATTGAGGACTAACTTCAAATGTCTCTGTAGCAATTATTACTTCCTCTATTTGAAGTTCTGTTAATGTAGCTGTTAAAGTTTCAAGAAAGCCTGGTATATTTTTAATTAATGCAATATCTATTCTTTTTGTTTCATCTGGTATAGGTAGACCGCAGTCCCCTATAGCTAAGGTATCAGTATGTCCCATTTTAGATATTACTTCAGATATTTGTGAATTTAGTAATGTGGTTTTTCTCATGATTATACCTCCTTCTAGTAATTCCTTCATGTATGATTATATGGGAAGCCCATTTATTAATTATAATCTTCACCGTAAATATCTATTACCTCTTTGTAAGTTGGTATTGAGGGTTGTGCCCCTGATCTTTGAACTACTATTGAAGAAACTTTATTTCCAAAGACTATAGCCTTTTTAAGATTTTCATAGTTTAATTCTTCAGACCCTAATTTACTTGCTACTGCTCCAATAAAACTATCTCCTGCAGCCGTTGTATCAATGGCATTAACCAAAATTGCTGGAATTAGTTCTGCCTTTTCCTTAGTTATTAATGCTGCACCTTTTGAACCTAAAGTTATTATTACGTAATTCACTCCCATTTTCATGAAACTCGCAGCAGCTTTTTTAGCACTTTCTAAGTCTTTAACTAAAATTCCTGTAAGTTCACAGGCTTCTGTTTCATTAGGAATTATTATATCTGTACATTCCAGCAAATTTTCATCTATTTTTTTTGCTGGAGCTGGGTTTAGTATTGTTATAATCCCTTGAGATCTTGCATATTTAAAAGCCTCCATTGTAATTTCACTAGGTGTTTCAAATTGTGCAACTATTACATCACAAGCCTTTATAATTGAATAGCTTTGCTTTATCTCATCTATATTAATACTCATATTAGCACCAGCTACTACAACTATTGAATTATTACCTTCACAGTTAACATTAATTATTGCTGTGCCCGTAGTTTCTTTATTATCTTTAAAAACATAGTCAGTATTTATGTCATCGTTTTCAAGCTTGCTAACCAAAAATTCACCATTGCTATCTAATCCAACCTTACCTATCATGTAAACTTTTGAACCCATCCTTCTAGAAGCAACTGCTTGATTTGCTCCTTTTCCTCCAGGCATAGTGGTTAAACTTTTCGCAAAAATTGTTTCACCAATCTTAGGCATGTTTTCTACTTTTAATACTATATCTAGATTTAAACTTCCAAGAATGCATATTTTACTCATATACTACATCACCTCTTATTTACTTAACCGATTAACTGAACCGGTTAATCATATTGTATACGTTTAAATTACCTTTGTCAATAAATAATTTTATATGTTTGCTTAACAATGGTTAAAATTAAAATAACCACCTCAAATAAGTTTATCCAACATGGATAGTTTTTATTTAAAGTAGTTACATTCAAATTGATATTTTAAAGAAATGGGCAATAGCTAAAATAAAAAAATTCGTTAATTTCTTGAGATTAATTAAATCTGCTAATGCTTATAAACGTTTCTACCAAGTAAATATAAGTGCTATTGATACTGATACAATGTGAATAATGTTAATTAACGCAAAGTTTTTCACAGAATAAACGAAAGTTTTACTTTTAATAGGATTTTGGCAAAATATCTTTATATTTTCATTCAATGGTATTATAGTCAAGATTACCAGCAAAGACACAACTGGAGAAATTTTCAATATAACTAAAATTATAATGTCTAGGTATCCAATATAATATAATATTTTAAATAGTTTTAATGCATTTTTTGAACCTAAATAGTGTGGCAATGTGTATCTATTATTTAATATATCCTCTTCAACATCACAAATGTTGTTAGCAAGCATTATGTTTGCTATACCGCACATTGTAGGTATGGAAATTAAAAATATATAAAATACTTCCACTAGGTTTATGCTAAGATTTAACATATTATTAGAATACATAAAAGTAACTATATTTCTATCAAATACATGAATGTATAGAGATAAAAACAAAATTATAAATCCCATGAATACTCCTGAAAATATTTCCCCAAAAGGTGTACGTGAAATTGGAATAGGTCCATAGGTATATAGTATTCCGGCTAAAAATGAAATAACTCCAATTAAGAGAACAATTATATTAGTTTTTAAAGTTAATAAAATTCCAAAACAAATTGCTATTAAAAGCAAAATGGAAATTATAGTTAAGGCTGTAGATTCATTGAAGCCATATTCTGGGGTTTCATTTTTATTTTCATGACTTTTTAAAGCTTTCTTATAATCAATATAATTGTTAATTGCTGTTGTAGCCATATCGAATGCTAATAGAGATATACCCATAATAATAAAATTTTTAGAATTAAAGCTTTTATACCTGTACAGTGAATACAGTGTTCCCAATATAAATGGTATCATACTGGCCAATTTTGTTTTGATTTCAATAAATTGAAAGAAACTAGTTAAAGACAATTTTAAGCCCTCCTAATAATAAACATATGAAATAAGCACTTATAATGCAGATTCCATTGTAAGTTAATTATAGCCTATTAAAAAAAACTCGCTATAGTTTGTTTGACTTTGAAAATAATCCATGATAATATAATTGTAAACCTCATTTAATAATAAGGTTTACAATATCTCGCCTAACACATCACCATAGACTATATTAGTGTTAGGTTAATTTATAACTTTTTAGGGAGGAATTTATTTTGAAATTATCCGCGCGAGATTTAATAATTACTGCATTATTTACATCGCTAACAGCAGTGGGAGGCTTTATTTCTATACCACTAGGCCCGATTCCTGTAACACTTCAAACTCTTTTCGTTGTTTTATCTGGACTTATATTAGGTGCAAAGCTCGGTGCACTATCTCAAATTACCTATGTCATTTTAGGCTTAATTGGAGTGCCTGTTTTTGCTTCTGGAACTGGAGGATTAACTTCTGTAGTTAGCCCTACCTTTGGATTTTTATTGTCTTTTATAGTTGCAGCTTATGTGATTGGGAAGCTTACAGAAAAAAGCAAGTCTCTTTCTAACATAATATTTTCTGTTGTTTCAGGAAGTTTTGTAATCTATATTATAGGAGTACCTTACTTTTATTTTATTTTTACAAACTATTTAGGAAAAAGCATAAATTTTTATGCAGCTCTTAAATACGCTTGCATACCATTTATACCCGGGGATGTTATAAAAGCAATTATAGCTATAATCTTAGCAAAACAATTAATTCCTAGGTTGTCAAAATATCTAAATTCAAAGTAATATGTACTACTATTCCCAGGTTGTCCATATCTCTGGCACATAACCCACGGTGGCTTCTTTTCCGTTCCGTACTATAGGAGTCTTAAAAAGTTGTGGGTTTTTCAACAGAATATCTTCTTTAGTCTCCTCTCCTCTAATCTGATCTAAATTTAATTTTTTATAATCCTTTGATTTTGTGTTAATTAAATTATTTAAACCTACAGATTTTTTTACACTTTGTAGTTCACCCTTACTAAGTCCTTTAATATTTAAATCTATGAATTGATATTTTATAGTTCTTTCCTTAAAATATCGTTCTGTTTTTTGTGTATCAAAACACTTTTTGGTTCCAAAACATTGAATATTCATTTGTTTTAATCTCCTTAAAATGTATTAGTGTAAATTTTATGCTACCATTAATTATAGCATTGATTACTATTAATTATGAAGACACCCTAAAAAAATAACTATAATATTATAATAGCCATTATAATTGTTGCGACTATGCCAAAAGTAACAGGTATAAAATTTTTCCTAGCTACTTCATAGGGTTCAACCTTACATATTCCGGCTGCAGCAACCACGCTCCAAGGAATTATAGTTCCGCCACCTATCCAAATGGTAATGATTTGACCAAAGGCTGCCACCTTTTCTTTGTCTATAACAATAGCGGTTGAAAATGTGTGAGCTAAAGTTCCGACAAGGGGCAGACCTGCAAAACCTGAACCGCTAAGCCCAAGAAGTGTGCTTACGGCTGTTTGTATGCCTATCACAGAATACTTAGATAGGGGCACCTTGCTAGCTGCATATATGCCTATATCAGTTAAAATGCCGCTAGCATCATTACCCAATATAGCCGTTGCTGTATTTTCACTTCCTAGAAAAAAGAAAGCACCGATAATAATAATTGGTGCAAATATACCTATGCCAAAAGTAAAACCACTTTTAACATATTTAGTAACCTGGCCTAATGATGTTTTAATATTAGTATGAACTATAGATGAAATTATCATTATTATCGCAGCTGTTCCCCCTATCAAAGCTGTAGATTCTGAGCCTATTAATTTTAAGCTCGTTATGAATATTATGTCTATAATAAATGCTAAAGGGGTAGCTATTGCTATGAATTTTGGTCCAATGGACTGTTTTCGAACTATTTTTTTAGTTTCAGTTGTTTTATCATCAATCACTATTTCTATACTTTTTTCTTTTCTCATAAGAATGAATGCTGTAGTTATAGTAACTATACTCATTACCCCCCAAAATGGAAGGCAATCTTTAATAATTCCTAATGGACTTGTCAAATTTGCAGTCTTAGCCGTTATGGATGGTGCTACTTGAAGAACAAAATCACTAGATAAGGCGACTCCATTTCCAAATATACATAAAACTACCGCAGCCCATACAGGAGGTAAACCGGATTTCACTGCCACAGGCACCATTAAAGCACCTATAAAAACCACTGCAGGTGTCGGCCAAATAAACCATGAAACCATAGTCATAGTTATACCTAGAACAAAAAAGGACATAGTTTTGTTTATCATTAATTTCTTCAGTGGTTTTATAATTAGTTCGTCTGAACCAATGTCAGTTAATGCACTAGACATTGCATTAACTAATGCAATAAGGACAACTACTTCAATAAATTCTTTTCCAGATATAACTACCGCCTTATATATAATCTGTACAGCGCTTAGAACATCACCTGTAAAGATATAACCTATTATTCCAATTCCTAAAATACATGGAAGTATAACATCCTTTTTAAGTGTAATTATCACAATAATTATTACAATGATGATGATATACGCATAATGGATTGTACTTAAATTTACCATGTGTTTTTATTCCTCCTGTGTATTAAAAAATAATCAATTTGTATTGTTTCCAAAAAGGATTAAAAACATGCAATATATAACAAAGCAAACATTCAAATATATTTCATGACTTTAACTATTATTTATGATAGACTTATGACTAACAAAAAATATTTGATAATACAATAGTATTTTCTAAAATAGGAGGCAAACATGTTAAAAATTTGGGGGAAATTAATTTATGATAATAGAATTATTGAGGATGAAGTGTCCGTGTCAGAAAGCCTAGATAGTTATCAAGAAAATTTAAAAGCCTGCATAACCGAGTTATGTTATAAATTTGATATATCAACACCTTACTGGCTAAAATCAAATGTTAATGAATATAATAAAAGACGTAAAACTAGTTTTGATGAAAATAATTTTATAGAGGAAATTCACTTTGATAAATTTATGATAGAAGAATTAAAAGAAAATGAAAAATAGTGCCCTCACAGGCACTATTTTAATTTTACTCATATCTAAGGGCATCAATTGGATCTAATTCTGCTGCTTTTTTAGCTGGGTAGATACCAAAAAAAACACCCACTGCTGAAGAAAATAAAATAGACCCTACTATGGAAGCCAAAGATATCACAGGCGTTATTCCTGCAAAACTTCCTATTATTTCAGCCCCAACAATGCCCAAAATCATTCCAATTATACCTCCTATTAAGGATAAAATAACTGACTCAATTAAAAACTGCATTAGTATTATTTTAGTTGTTGCTCCTACTGCTTTTCTTATGCCTATTTCCCTTGTTCGCTCGGTCACTGACACAAGCATTATGTTCATTACACCAATGCCACCAACCAGTAATGATATAGCCGCAACAGCACTTATAAATGCTGTGAATATTCCAAGAACACTGTTAATTTGCTCAAGCATTGCCAGTGCATTGTCTGCTGAATATATTTCCTTGCCGCGATTATTATGCCTGGATTCTAACATTTTTATTGTTCCATTTCCTACGGATTCACTATTATCTTGGGAATCTGCAACTACGGTTATTGAACTTATTTTAAATTCCTTGGACTGCAGGGTACTTAAGAAGGTTACTGGTGCAGTTATTATAATGGGTTTACCAGTATTTCCACCTTTTCCAAAAGGAGAAGATATTCCTTTTTCAACACCTACAATAGTCATCTTTTTCATTAATGCATTTTGACCTATTTTTATACTTTGCCCTACTACATCTGAATAACCAAACAAGGTAATTGCATCAGTTTCATCAATTATGCCTACTGCGGCTCCTTGCTGATATTCCTTCTCATTAAAGTATCTTCCAAAAATAATTTCTGTGTTATTTATATATGCAAGATCTGGAGAGCCTCCCCTCATAAAAGCGTTTTTACTTTTCTTATCAGAAAAAACTGTACCTTGAAGTTGAAAGGCAGGGCTTGCATATTTAATGCTCTCAATTTTTTGTTTTATTTGTTTAACATCTTCTAAGGTTATATAATCTGTTGATTGAGCATTTTCTCCACTTACTTTAACTGTAACTGAAGAGGCACCCAATTTTTCAAATTCACCTGTGATTGCTTTTTGACCGCCTTGACCAAGAGATACAATTGTTATAACTGAACTTATACCAATTATTATTCCAAGCATGGTTAGGAAAGAACGCATTTTATTAGCCTTTATGCTTTCTAAGGCTGTTTTTACACTTTCAAATATATTCATACTCTCACTCCCTTTATAAAAGGATTCTATGCTTAACAATAGAATCTGATACAATTTCGCCGTCTCTAAACCTTATTATTCTATTTGTATGATCTGCAATATCATTTTCATGGGTTACCATAAGGATTGTAGCTCCTTCATTATTCAAATCTTCAAATATCTTCATTATATCTTCTGAAGATTTAGAATCAAGGTTCCCGGTAGGCTCATCTGCCATGATCACCGCTGGAGAATTAACTATGGCCCTTGCAATAGCAGCTCTTTGCTTTTGTCCTCCCGATATTTCATTTGGCAAATGACGTACTCTATCTGATAGCCCTACTTTTTCAAGTGCATAAAGGGCTTTTTCCCTGCGCTCCCTGGCAGGTATACCTGCGTACATCATAGGAAGCTGAACATTGTCGAGTAAGCTAATTCTTGGAATAAGATTAAATGACTGGAATACAAATCCTATTTCTTTATTTCTAATATAGGCAAGTTCATCACCGCTGAGAATTGAAATATCACGTCCATTCAAAATATACTTACCACTATTCATTTTATCAAGACATCCTAATATATTCATCAAAGTAGATTTTCCAGAGCCAGAAGCCCCCATTATTGATGTAAACTCCCCCTTTTCAATTTTAAGACTAATATTTTTAAGGGCTGTGAATTCAAGATCTCCAGTTTTGTATATTTTTATAAGGTTTTTTACTTCTAACATTTATATTCCTCCTTGTATTCCCTGGGGTACAAAACAATTATCTTTTACTTCGCTGCCTCTTTTACAATTATGCCTTCCACAATTGAAGTTGAAGGGTTCAAAATAACTTTTTCATCTTTTTTTATCCCTTTAGTTATTTGAACTTCGGTGTCTGACTGGGATCCAATAGTTACCTGTCTTTCACGCACTATATTTTCTTCAACAACGTACACTAAATTTTTGCCGCCTTTTTCTACCCTTAAGGCTTCTGAAGGTATTTTAATAGCGTTCGCTGCTTTGCTTACTAATATGTCTATGTCTACATCAAAATCTATCTTTAAATCTGGAGCTTTATCTAGAATAGATATTTCCACTGCTAAGGTTGTTTCACTTCCGGTTACTCCCACTGTTTTACTTGCTGCCGGATCTATAAATGAAACACTACCTTTATAGGTTTTGTCTCCATTTTTAAGGATTACCTCTTGACCAATTTTAACTTTACTTGCATCATATTTTCCAAGGGAGGCGGTTGCTTTTAAGTCTTCTATATCTTGAACTACTACCACTGCTTCCATACCACTGCCTACCGCACCTTCTATTGCCTTAAGTTTTGTTACAACTCCAGCATTTGTAGCTATAATTGTGCTTTTATTTTCTACTAACTTTTGCTTAGCCGAATTCAAGGATATTTCTGCTAGTTTTACAGAATTATCTGCTTGTTTTAACTTCTCCAAAGATAAGGGCGATAAAGCACTTTTTTGTTGTTTTAAACTTTCCAATTTTGCTTTGTCCGTTGGATTTGTGCTTTTTTCTAATGTTGCAATTTCACTGCTTAAATCTTCAATTTTACTTTTAATATCATTATTTTGATTGTACAGATCTTTTTTAGCAAGGACTGCATTATCATATTGAATTTGAGCTTGACTAACTGTAGAAGCTAAATCTATAGTATCATAGGTTACTAGGATATCCCCTATTTTAACCTTGTCTCCTACTGATACATTAACTTTTTTAATTTTAGATTGAAGACCAAAATACTCTTTACTACTTTTTGAATTCACTGTTGCTGTAGTAGATATATAAGATTTAAGTTCACCTACCGCAACTATTGAAGTTTTTACAGTTACAATTTTACTAGCCTTCTTTTTTTCACTTATCAGAAAAACACCACTTAAAATACCTACTACAATTAATCCATAAATTACTGTTTTCTTTTTCATCAATATTCCTCCTTATATGCTTCGCTTATAGTTATCAATTTTTAACTTTATAAACACAACTTAATATTCATATTATACAATACTGTTATAAACTCTTTCTAAATCATTTCTAAAATATACATATAAAATATAAATTTATTAATAAATTTCAAAAATACATGGTAATTATATAAAAAATAGCAGCAGAACACAATAAGTATTCTACTGCTGTTTATTAATCTTCATCTTTATCATAAAAATCTAAATAGGAATAATTTTCTCCATTTTTTTGCCAACCTAAAATAGAATCCATATTTACATTTTGTGCAGCTCTAAAAATAGATTTATCTACATCACTAAAATTTTTCTTTAAATCTTTAACTAAAGCTTTAATTTCATGGCGCTTGTTTCCTATCTTTTTAGCCGCAACCATGCAGGCACAATTAAGTGGCCAAATACCGCTATTTTGTGTGAAATCTTCAATATATTGTTCTTCAATATAATATAGAGGACGAATAAGTTCCATTTCTTCAAAATTTTGTGATTTTAATTTAGGAAGCATGGTCTTAAAGTTTCCTGAATAAAGAATATTTAACATAGTGGTTTCAACTACGTCATTAAAGTGGTGCCCAAGGGCAAGTTTATTGCAACCTAGTTCTTCTGCCTTTGCATATAGGGCCCCACGTCGCATTTTAGCGCACATGTAACAAGGATAATCCTTTGCTATGTTATCAATTATATGGAAAACACTTGATTCAAATATTTTCACCGGGATATTTAAATGGTTACAATTATCAATTAATAGTTCTTTTATATTTTCATGATAACCAGGATCCATTGCAATAAACTCTAATTCAAATTTAACACTTCCATAATGTTGTAACTCTTGAAATAATTTAGCCATTATTAGACTATCCTTACCCCCAGAGATAGCCACAGCAATTTTATCTCCCTCTTTAACTAACTTATAATCCACTATAGCTTTAGTGAATTTTGTCCAAATATGTCTTCTATAGGTTGTAATAAGACTACGTTCTATTTCAGCTACTGGTTTTCTTTCATTAAATGGAACTCTTATTTCACAACCCTCTCCTGCAATACTACTCATAAAATCACCCCTCTAATACATTAGAATATTATAACATATTTAAGAAGAGTTTGTCTTTGAAAAATGCAATGGAATTTATAGTATGATTTTTTCTTTTCTAATTTTTTAATGTAAATGCTGCATTTGTGATTTTGAAATTATCTTTTAACCCAGTCGTAGTGTATACCTTCTTATCTTTAGTTATAAAAATACCTTCTACTCCAGGCATTGTATTTATAAATTTCATTCCTTCCTCTAGTCCCAATGAAAACACACTAGTAGAAAGAGCATCTCCATCAATTGATTTTTCACTTACTATGGATACTCCTGCTATAGGATTATCACAAGGGTAGCCTGTGCTAGTACTTAAAATATGGTGATATTTCACACCATCTTTCTCAAAATACCTTTCATAAATACCAGAAGTAACAATAGATTTATTTTCAACTTTGATCATTCCGATAATATCACCCCTCTGAGTAAAAGGATCTTGAATTCCTATTTTCCAAGGAGTACCAGTAACATTTTTACCCATAGCAAATACGTTACCCCCAAGATTTATAATAGCATGTTCTACGCCATTTTCTTTGAGAACTTTTACTACTTCATCAGCAGTATATCCCTTAGCTATAGCGCCTAAATCTATTATCATACCTTTATTTTTAAGAAATGCTGTTTTATTTTTTTCATCTAATATTAATTTTTTGTAATTTATCAGTGCATTTTTTTCTTGAATTTGACCTTTTGAGGGCACTTTTGCTGCATCAGTACCTATTCCCCACAATTTTACAAGAGGGCCTACAGTTATATCCATTTTTCCGCCTGTTAATTCTGCAAACTTTACACCTTCTTTAAGAACTTCCATTGTTCCATCAGAGATTTTAATTGGCTTTTCTCCAGCTGCATTATTTATATCTATAACCTCACTAGCCTCTTTACTAAGGCTCATTGTATCTTCAATTTCACGAATTCTTTTGAAAGCACTATCTAGTACTTTAGTAGAAGTTTTATCATAAATTTTAATTGTACACACAGTTCCCATTAAAAACTCAGTATTAGAAATTGGCTCTACTGGTTGTAGAACTTTTTTAGAACAAGCAGATAGTATTATGGCTAGTATAGTACATGTTGCAATAATCCTAAGTTTCTTATTTCTTGATGAAAAAATCATAATTATACACCTCATTTTCTCATTTAATCAATTATATTTGGCTTATAGTTAAAGATTATTCAAATATTAGAAATGTTATTTATCAATAAGAAGGACCTTAGACCTAAGTCTAAAGTCCTTCTTAATTCAATTATTACTTTATTTCTTCATAGCCTTAGCTTCTGTATACAATTTTTCAAAACTTTTTGCAGTCGTAGTTGCACCAGTAACCGTTGCTACCTTATCTTCTTTTAAAGCAGTTTCAGTTAAACTAGCATAAGCTTCTGTAATCGTAATTCCTTCTTTTTTATCTGTTTTGGCATCTTTCATAGCTTTAGAGTATCCAGCATCCTCGCTTTTTTTCTTGCCATCTTTATTAACTTCATCATATTCTACCTTAACAATCTTTGCTCCTTCATAGGTTAATGATAACTCAGCTTTCCAACCACGTTCGTCAAAATCTGAAGCTGAAGCTTTATATACTTCAGGTGCTGTAGTTTCTGCTGGCTTTTCTGCTACTGTAGGTTCTGTTTTTTTACCACAGCCACTTAATATTGAAAGTGTCATTACACCGGCAGCCATTATTGAAAGATTTTTTTTATTTTTCATTACAAATACCCCCCATTTTTAAAGATAAATTCACTAAATATTTAATTTATTTACTAGTTAAAATTTTATCATAATAGTGGTACCAGTGCTAATAAAGATGTGATTTGTTCATTAATAATACGTTTTGTTAATTTAGTTCATGGATATATTTCATAGGTTAAATTACTCTACTGCTACCTTATCTCTTATTGTAAACATCATTCTATAACCTTCAATAGTAGATTTGTTTTTCCATTCTTCTGCAATATCTTTTGATATAAATAGATAATAGGTTTCCGAAGATTTATAATTTGTAATTGGTATAACTTTAGCATACGTCTTATCATAACTTACACTTAATTCAACATCCATTTTATTACCTAAACTATCTAAAACATATACTGTATCGTGAGTAAAGTTTAGATTTTTAATACTTATATTAAATTTAATTGTCCATTCTTTGTCTTCTACTACATTAATATAATTTTTTAGTTCCTTCCAATTTTTGTTTTGAATATTTGATGAGAAAGTGTTTAGAGAAATCTGACTTAAGGGCATTGCCATATTGTCTTTATATTTTAAAGGAGTGCCTAGAACATATTTAATAAATACCTTATCCGAAACCTTTAGATCCTTAACTATTTTAGGGTTTGAAGAGTAATAATAATGATAATTGCCTTTCTCATCTAAAATAGTAGCATAGGTATTTTTTTCTACAGTTTCGATTTTTTTAAGAATTCCTATCATAGAATCAATCCCTATAGGAGGATGCACCTTTTCCATGGTAAGATTATCAAAACTTTGGTCTTTTATATTTTCCACCCTTATATTTGGCGTTATTCCTTTTGCTTTTATAATTGTATAAGGCTGCGTTGTAACTTGTGTCACCATCATTTCTTTTGCGGGAATTAATTCTTTAACAAATACATTAGTTTTTCCTTCATTATCTTCAACACCGGTAACTTCAATAGAATATCCCCCAGTAGGTTTAGTCCCTCCCATTATTGCAATGTAAATATAACCAGTTAAATCATCTACTGTAAAAACGAAGCCTTTTGTATCTTTATTTTTATTAACCATTTCCATTAGAATCTGAGGAGCATCTAACTTACTTATTACTTCAAAGTTTATTTTATTAAGTATAATTCTTTGTTTAGGAACATTACTTATTAAGTTTGAATTTAAAGCAGAAACAGGAATTGCTTTAAAAGTAAATGACATAGTCAATATTAGCCCAATTATTATTTTACTCTTCATAAATTTTACCTCCAATTTTATAAATATTCTTTCATTTATTAGACGATAGTATAATGCGTAATGTTTCATTATTTTAAATATTTAAACAATAAAGTGACAGTTTCATAAAAATTATAATAGTTACATCAATATCTATTGTATATAAATATTGGACTATGTAATTAACAAGGTATATCCTATATTTGTAACTACTAATATTCTTAATTTATGTGTTAGGTTTTAGTAGCTAATAGAGTTATAAGGAAGTGATTTATTTGGATTACGAAATTTTAAAAACAAGCACTCAAGAAACTAGAGATAACTGTTTAAAGAGCGAATTAGGAGAAGAAAAAAGCAAAGTAATAGATAAATATTGTCTTATATGTAATGAAAATTTATATTGGCAAAGAGTCAAAGACAAGTACCCAACTCAAGAATATTTTAGCTATAAATTCACTAAAAAAGCCTCAACTTTAGGCGTAATATTCCAAATTTATAGACTTTGTTATGCGAAAGTAAAGTATTTTGAAAAAAACTGGGATGATTATTGTGCCTGCGTGTATCATTGGAAAAAGGGTTTTATAGAAACCGAAATTTATAACATGGAATTTATTAAGCATAGAAGAACCGGTATTGTTATTGATCTGAGAAATTTATGTAACATTAACAAAATAGAAGAATTTATTAAATTATGTAGCTATTTAGAAGCCAGAGATGATTTAGAAAAAGATTGTACTATTATTGGACTAGATTAAATTATCTTCTTGAAGTCAGAGTTTCTAGCACTTATTACTTTTAGAAATTGAGTCTCTAAATAAGAGACTCATCTATTTTAACTACTATTAATTTTGGTGGTATACTATAATATATTATTAAATATTGTTTCCACTGTTAATATACCTCTATCTATCAAATAAACCGCCAGTTTTTTTAGTGCTTCTTGCTGCTTTTTTTTGTTTTCCAATCACTTTATCTGGTCTTGAAATTCCACCTTGCTCAGAACTTTTCTTTTTCTTTTCCTCAATAATTTTTTTCATCATTTCAATATTATTACTTGACATAAATTTTTCCTCCTTTTGTAGCAAATCAAAGTATGTTAGATACTATAGAATTTATGTTTAAGTTTATAATTTTTAAATTTTTATTTTCTACATTTCTATTCACTACACAAACTCAACTTGTTGTTTTCCCTACTAATCAGTTTATCTTAATTCACTCAAGATTTCAATATAATATTTCAATGTAACAATACTTTTTTATAAAATTGATGATTTATCTTCTTAAATACCTTTATCCTATCCTGGCCACAATACTGCCTAACTTAATTAGTACATTTTTATATCCCAGTTTTATAATTTCATTATCAACTAAACTTTCATAGGTTACTTTATCTATATCAAAGTCTAATGCACTTGACAAATTGGTCCCATAAAGTTTTTTAATATACATCTCACAATCTTCTTTAATTAAAGCATAATGTCTATCATCATAATGATACCCATTTGTATCATTTTTCAATTTTTCTATAATTCCATATAATTGGTAAATATAACTCATTTCTTTTAAATTAAAAATTTTAGTTAAAGCTACAATAGCCTCAGCATAATTAAAATTCATAGGTACAGGATAAATACTGATTTTATTATTATAATCAAATTCTTTTAACATTCTTAAACTTTGAAATAAGGAGGTGCATATATCTAATTGAATAATAGTGGCATACTCATTGAGTTTTAGCGCTTTATTTTGTTCTTGATATTCTCTTTTGGCTTTTTCAATTTTACTTTGTGTTTCAATTGCTTTACAAGTAGAATTTTTATTTATAAACCAACTGAAAATTCCACCTAAAATAGCTCCAATTATAATAGAAATAGATGATATAAGATGATCAGGTATGAATGAAAAGGATTCTTGCATTCCAATTTCTCCTTTCTAAAAAAGTATTTTCTACAGTATAGTTTCCATATAAATATATTATATTCTTATAGTCTCCGTTAATTTTTTTGACAAGACAATGATAATTGGAGTATTGTCTATATATAAAGCATATACAAATATAATTTTTATTGAAAATTATTCCTATGCTTTAAAGTAATTTATTGAAGGAGACTAAAAACACATGATTACACAAAATGATAATAAAGGACAAATAAGAAATAATATACCTATAGGCATTACTGTAGACATTGTTTTAAAAAAAGACCAACGAACAAATACACTAACAAGAGGTGTAGTAAAGAGGTTATTGACTAACTCAGCTGTGCACCATAGAGGTATTAAAGTGATGCTAGAAGATGGCCAGGTAGGTAGAGTTCAAGCTATTATATCAAAATAATAATTAAAAGTTTAAAGTTAAAAAGCCAATTTACCATTATTGTAAATATTCAATGGTAAATTGGCTTTTTAATATTAATCCAAAATTGCACTTGCATTTTGGATTAATATGATATATAATAATAAAGTTACCTAGTAGAAACAAAACATTCTTTTACTACTACCCAATATGTAGTAAAAAAATCGGATCATTAAAACACTTAACAAGAGAAGACATGAATTTTAAAATTTCAATTCTTTAATTCTTACCCTCCTCATTCGAAAATTTCTTAATGAATCCCTTATTAAAAATTTTGTTGAATATTGTACTGATAACGCTTATAACATAATACAATTTGTTATAGCATGATTTGTGATTAAATTAAGGCGTTAAACAATTATTAGTTGTTTCGTGACCTTGTAAACCAGTAAGGAGGTATTTATATGAAAAAAGACGAATTATTTGAAATTACAGAAGATGTAATTGATGAATGTTTAGAATGTTTAGACTAACAATAAAAAAGCAAATCTATCACTGTCCTGTTCTAGTGAAGGTTTCTTTTTTTTTTCGTAAAATTAATTGTAAAAATTTAGGAAGCGTATTTTTATATTATGTATACCTACTTATAGAAGTGGGAGACTTTCTTTCTGAAACGTGGTTAAATCATCACCTGCGGTGCTGAAATATCGTTAAAAAACAATTTTAAATAAATAGTACTACAAATAGAGGAAATTTCTCTTTAGTATAGAATATCTCTAAGTATAAAATACTTACTTATAGGGAGGGCATAAAATGTTAACGATTTCTTTTATTAGTGGTGACAAAGAATTACTTGATTTAAAACAATCCGAAGCTGATTTGTTTAAAAGCTGGTTTTACAATTTTGAAAACTCCAGGCCTCATGAGGTTAATACAATGGGTAAGAAGTACCTCTTTAACAAAAAGGCAATAGCTTATATTGAAATAGAGCCTTAGAGTTTGGTGTTATATCAAAGCAATTAATAATTTACAATATGAATTTGAACAAAATAGAAAACCTGCAAATCTTATGATTGCAGGTTTTTCTGCCTCCACACCATGGTAAATTCAGGTACAATCTACTCCAGACAGTACTTGATTAATCATTATGGACTATTGTTTAAACTCCACCTCTACTTGGACAATTTCTGAAGATGTACCTATTCTTATAGGCGGCCCCCAAGTTCCAACGCCACTTGAAACCACAACATTATATGTACCTTTTGTAAGTAATCCAAAATCATTTTCAAATAGCCTTTTAGTAACAATATTCGCTGGTAGCAATTGACCCTTGTGGGTATGGCCTGATAATTGAAGGTCAACTCTAGCTTTTTCTCCTTCACTAAAATTCACAGGTTGATGATCAATTACAATAATGGGTAAAAGCTTATCTGTGCCCCTTAGCAATTCATACATTGTTTTTCTTTTTGCTTTAGAATATCTCTCAGAGGATAAATCATCTCTCCCTACAAGATAAAAACTATTATTGATTTTTACTGTCTTATCTCTTAATAAATTAAAGCTTGCGGAATTTTCATATTCATAAGCAATTTTATCTATTGATCCCCCATAATACTCATGATTACCTAAAACTGCGTAAACTCCATATTTAGAATGTATCTTTTTAAATTCTGCACCCATTTCTTGGTCTATAAAAGGTTTTATATAATCATCAATAATGTCTCCAGCTAGTATTACTATATCTGGGTTTAATTCATTTATTTTAATTACCATCTTTGAAAGTCTCTGTTTATCTACAATATCACCAAGGTGTAAATCTGAAAGCATTACAATATTTAACTTTTTTAGCGTTCCTGCATCCTTGCTCACTTTTATTGAATAATTTGTTATTTTTAAATTTGTTGCATTGTAGGTCCCATATATTAGCAAAATAGCTACAATAATGAGCGCTCCTATGTTAGATATAAAATATATATTTTGTAATGTTTTAGTACCTATGAATGCAAGTCTTTTAATACCTAAAATTAGTTTTACAATATCTATGACTCCTAGCAATATAATAAAATATAAAAATGCTGCAAGCCAGTATCCTCCTAAAATGTTAAGGAATTTTTCAAAAAAATATGGTACTTTGTCTTTACTAATTCTTGCTATTATAAAAGACAATGCAACAAAAATAAACATGGTCCAATATAAATATATACTAATTTTTGGAATTGCTGCATTTATAAGCAACCAACCTTTTTTACCAACATAAAGGTTGGCAGCAATGAAAATTGCAAAAGAAAAAAATATTTGAAAATAAATCATTTTTTCATATGTCCTCCAAACTTAGATACTTTCGGCGTATCCGTTAGTTTACCGTTATCTACATAATATATAAGTAGAAATGGAAGGTATACTTACCTCATTAATACAGGTTTTTATTCCTTTACTTACTCCTGTTTTATCCACTTCATATTCATTGGCTAAAACTTTCCATTCATTAGAATCTGGTAAAACTATTTTTATTTCTTCATTATTAGAATTATGAATTACAATTAATTTATTAAAGTCATCCTTGAAGTTTGAAGTTAATTGGTAAGCCACAGAATTACAAGGTGCTTCAAGGAATATCAAAGATTTTTTTACCTCGTAATCATTGTCCAAAGTCATAACCTTTTGACTTTTTCTCAAAGCGATTAAACCCCTAATATATTCATAAGTTTCCATGCATTCAACCTTTCTACCCCACCCTATTTCATTCACAGCATCACCAGAATTATAGCTATTATGATTTCCTTGTTTAGTCCTTAGTATTTCGGTTCCTCCTTGAATAAAAGGGACACCTTGACAAGTAAGTATTATAGTTAGTGCCAATCTATTCATTTTTTCTCTTTCTAAAGGAGTATTATTAGTATTACTTTTTTCAAATTTATCATATAAACATAGATTATCATGTGAACTTACATAATTTATTGATTCTCCAGGTTCTTGTGTGAAATTGCATATTTCATCATTATATTTAATGCTACCAACAATACCTTTCTTAATTTCGGGTTCCAGACCTACTCCACCATTTACAAAGCCTGCTCCGGCGCCGTCATTATCTCCCTTTAGTGCATTTCTCATATCATCATTAAATAAAGATACTTGTAGACCTCTTTGACTTCCTTTTCTTACTTGTTTTGAAGGTTCTAATGATGATTGTCCACCTGTCCATGGCTCACCATAGATAATAATATTTGGATTAATAATTTTCGCTTGCCTGACTACTTCTTTTATTGTATCAATATCATGTAGAGCCATTAAATCAAATCTAAATCCATCTATCTTGTATTCGCGAGCCCAAAATATAATACTATCTACTATAAATTTTCTTACCATTGGCTTTTCTGAAGCTATTTCATTCCCACACCCTGAGCCATTAGTATAGTTTCCATTCTCATCTCTTCTATAATAATATCCTGGAACCAAGATGTCCATTGGTGAATTATCTATAGCAACAGAATGGTTATATACAACATCCATAACTACATTGATACCATTTTCATGCAAAGTTTGGATCATAGTCTTAAACTCTCTAATTCGCACAGTGCCATCCTCTGAATTTGAAGCATAAGAACCCTCTGGAACATTATATAAATAAGGATCATATCCCCAGTTATATCCCCCCACAGTTTCATCAACACTTGCAAAATCATAAACAGGCAATAAATGAACATGAGTTATTCCTAAATCTATAAGATGGTCAAGCCCTGTAACAATACCCTCAGAGGTCTTAGTATCTTTCTCAACAAAACCCAAATATTGCCCTTTATTTTTAATTCCTGAGTCCGTTGACACTGAAAAATCCCTAATATGGATTTCATATATTACTGCCTGGGTCCTGTTAATTGGTAATGTTCTTAGATGATTTTCCCAATTGACGGGATTTATAGAACTAAAATCAACAATCATACCTTTTTTACCATTAGTACTGCATCCTTTAGTATAAATATCCGGTGTTTCTTTTTCTACACCGTCATTTAATACTAAATAATTATAATATTTATTTTTAAAATCGCCCTGAAGTTTAAGTTCCCAAACGCCCTTTTGGCCTTTAGTCATGACATGTCTTTGTCCCAGGTTATCACTAAAAGTTTCATATAGGACTACTGTTACTTTTTCCACGGTAGGTGCCCAAACCTTAAACATTGTATACCGGAGAGTATAAACTGCACCTAAATCGTTTCCATCGTAAGTAAATTCTATGTTTTCTAATATATTTTCCATTAGTTAATCTCTCTCCTTTAAAAATAATAAAAAGTACCGAAAGAATTATGTTTTAAATAATATGCATGTACCTAAAAAATAACCCCAGAAATCTAGAGTTATTTAGTTGATTCTCTTTCAACTAATTTTGTATCAATAATATAATTGGTTATATATTCTTTCTCATTCTCTAATTTGTTTATTAATAGCTTAACTGCAAAATAACCCAATTCTTCAGAATTAATATCTACTGAAGATAGAGAAGGATTCCTGTAAGCAGTCAAGGGAGTGTTATTAAACCCAACAATTGAAATGTGATTTTGAGACATTTCGCTTATAGCTTTTGATGCACCGAATGCAATTAAATCGTCAGTGGTCACAACAGCTGTAGGACTTGAATTCTGCAAAATTCTTTTCATAGCATCATAGCCACTAGATTCTGTAAATTCTGCTACTTGTATCATATTTTCCTCTATTTTTACGCCAATATTCTCCATAGCTTTCTTATAACCTTCTAACCTATTTATAGTTACATTAAGTGTAGGTGAACCTCCTATAAATGCGATTTTTCTCTCGCCCTTTTGTATTAGATAATTAACAACACTGTACATTGCGTGAAAGTTATCATTATCAACCCATAAAAGACCTTCTGTATTTTCTGGTTTACCTATTACTACAAAAGGATAATCAGCTTCTTTTAAATAAGCAATACATTTATCGTTTTTCCTTACTACAGGCAAAATAATACCATCAACTCTTCTACTATTCATTAAACTTGCTATATACTCTACTTCTTGATCTTCATTATTACTGTAAGTATACATTATATAATATCCTTTTTTCTGCGCATAATGGCTTATGCCTCTCATAATTTGAATGAAAAATGGGTTAACAAATAAATCCTCATCAGTGTTAGGTAAAATAAGTCCTATAGTTTTTGTTGTTTTACTAACTAGGCTTCTAGCTATGGCATTAGGATGATAATTCATTTCTTTCATTGCTTTATAAACTATTTGCTTTGTTGCATCACTAATTTTGGGATTATCTGCAATTACTCGTGAAACTGTGGAGGGTGATACATTTGCAAGCTTTGCTACTTCTCTTATAGTTACGGACATAAAAACTTCACTTCCTAATTTATAAAAATATTCTACGTTAATTATATTATTAAATGTAATATTGTGCAAGGCTAGCTTGAATAAGTGTTGACATTATCTGAATTAGTAATTAATATGTTAGTTTCTTATAAATAAAGAGCAATTATAGTTAAGTGCTATGCCATTTATTATGCAACCGATTGCAGTTTATTTAATATGATTATAATCTTTCAGTTTAACTTCTGTCAATAACAATATAGTTTTTCTTTTGTGATTATAGCTACTTTATCTATACTTACTTTGTCGCACCATTGAATTCGTTGAATGTATACTATTTCATTATTCCAGTAACAATATTTTGACGTATAAAAAATAATACAAATTATTTTGTGCAAACGCATTCACAAATCCATCATTTTATATTATTATATAACTACAGGCATTAACATATTATAAGTAAATACTTTCATTGATATAATAATTTACATAAAATAAAGGAGGAAGCTATGCATAATATTAAAGCAGTTATATTTGATTTAGATGGAGTATTGGTTGATACTGCTAAATATCATTATTTAGCATGGAAAAGACTATCAGAAGAATTAAACATTGAATTTTCATTGCAAGACAATGAGAGGTTAAAAGGTGTAAGCAGAATGCGGTCATTGGATATCATATTAGAGATCGGAAATACTACACTAGACCAGGATACAAAAACTGAACTAGCCCAAAAAAAGAACATTTGGTACGTGGAGTATATTTCTGAATTAACTCCAAAGGATATTTTACCTGGGGTTATTGGTTTTTTAGAAAGTCTTAAAGTAGCTAGCATAAAAGTTGCATTAGGTTCTGCAAGTAAGAATTCTATGCTTATTCTTGAAAAGTTAAATTTAACGAATTATTTTGATGCTATAATTGATGGTACAAAGGTTTCTAAAGCAAAACCAGACCCTGAAGTTTTCTTAAAAGGCGCTGAAGCACTTAATGTAACGCCTAGTGATTGTATTGTCTTTGAAGATGCGGAGGCCGGAGTAGATGCTGCCATTAATGCTGGAATGTATTGCGTTGGAATAGGTTCTAAACATATATTAAAAAGGGCTCATTTAGTCCTATCAGGATTTTCTGATATGACTTTTGATAAATTAAAACTGTAAGACTAAACAATTGACAATTGTTGTTTTACCTGAAAAATAACTAGGAGGATTTTAATGAAACACTATTATAAATTAGACGAATGGAATATTATTGAACAAGGCTTTAATGCAGATAACAATGAAATATCTGAGAGTATTTTTAGTTTAGGTAATGGATATATGGGGCAAAGAGCAAATTTTGAAGAGGATTATAGCGGTTCATCACTTCAAGGAAATTATATAGCGGGTGTCTATTATCCTGACAAAACAAGGGTTGGTTGGTGGAAAAACGGCTATCCAGAATATTTTGCTAAGGTTTTAAATTCAACAAATTGGATTGGCATAAACGTTAAAATTAATGACATTTCACTAGACCTTGCTAAGTGCAGCGTAAAAGAATTTGAGAGAGTTTTGAACATGAAACAAGGATATTTGCAGAGAAGCTTTGTGGCTGTACTTTCAAATGGCAATGAGATTAGAGTAAATGCTAAAAGATTCATAAGTATGACGCGAGGTGAAATAGGCACAATAAAGTACTCTATAGTGCCATTGAATTTTAAAGGAAAACTAGAGATTACACCTTACCTTGATGGGGATGTTATGAATTCTGATTCTAATTATGATGAAAAGTTTTGGGATGAGGTTTCTAGTGAAGTTAAACCCTATGAAGGATATATGATGCTTAAAACCAAGAAATTAGATTTTCACATTTGCACATATATGACCTATGAAATAACTAAAAACGGTGAAACTATTAAACCAATAGTAGAATTTAAGCAAAGCGAAAAATATATTTCTAGTACTGCATCAGTCCATTGCAATGAAAATGATGAAGTTATAATTTATAAATATGTTGCAAATACCTCCTCAAGATATTATGAAAAAGATGCGCTAATTGGAATAACTAAAGAACTTTGTAGCAAAGCTAAAGTGGCTGGGTTTGAAATATTACTAAAAGAACAGGCTGATGCTTGGGAAGAAAAGTGGAAGGAAAGCGATATAGTTATTGAAGGCGATATTTCTGCGCAACAAGGAATTAGATTCAATATATTCCAATTAAACCAGACCTATACGGGAGAAGATTATAGGCTAAATATAGGGCCAAAAGGTTTCACTGGTGAAAAATACGGTGGAAGCACTTACTGGGATACGGAAGCGTATTGCATCCCCTTTTATCTAAGTACTTCTGAGGAAAAAGTATCAAGGAACCTTTTATTATATAGATACAAGCAGTTAGACAAAGCCATAGAAAATGCTGAGAAATTAGGTTTTACAAATGGAGCAGCCCTTTATCCAATGGTAACAATGAATGGTGAGGAATGCCATAATGAGTGGGAAATAACCTTTGAGGAAATACACAGAAATGGAGCTATAGCTTATGCTAATTATAATTATGTGAATTATACTGGAGATAAGTCTTGCCTTGGTGAATTTAGTCTTGAGGTGCTTACGGCTATATCAAGATTTTGGGCTCAAAGAGCTACTTTTTCAAAAAGTAAAAATAAATATGTGATTCTAGGTGTTACTGGACCTAATGAATATGAAAATAATGTAAATAACAATTGGTATACCAATAAAATTGCCTGTTGGACTTTAAATTATACAATTGAGGTTATAAATTACCTAAGTCAGAATGAACCTGAAAGACTAAGTGAACTTAAGATAAAACTTAATTTTGTGGACCAAGAGATTATTACTTGGAAGAATATTATTGAAAATATGTACTATCCTTGTGATGAAGAACTTGGAATTTTCCTTCAACAAGATGGATATATGGATAAAGAGCAGATATTAGTTAGTGAATTAGATAAAAAACATTTACCAATAAATCAAAACTGGTCATGGGATAGAATACTACGTTCATGCTTTATAAAACAAGCTGATGTACTTCAAGGTATTTACTTATTTGAACAGGAATACGATACTGATACAATTAAAAGAAATTTCGATTTTTATGAACCAAGAACTGTACATGAGTCTTCGTTGTCCCCTTGCATTCATACTATATTAGCTGCAAAAATCGGGAATTATGATAAAGCTTATGAAATGTATTTAAGAACTTCTAGGCTTGATCTTGATAATTATAACAAGGACACACAAGATGGTTGTCACTCTACTAGTATGGCAGGAACATGGATGGCAGTAGTTCATGGGTTTGGAGGGCTCAGAGTTCGCGATAATAAATTAATATTAAATCCATTTATCCCTAAACACTGGCGCTCATGCTCTTTTAAAATAACCTTTAGAGGTGCACTTTTAAACATTAAATTTAATGATAGTATTCTTCAAATACAAAATGAGAATGACGTAGCAGTGAACTTATCAATTTATAACAGGAACTATAATTTAAATGGAAATGATTTATTAGAAATTCCAATACAATAAACGTAAGACGTTTAAATAAACCATAAGCCTCAGCATATATTTTCAGTGCTGAGGTTTTTTTTGTTTACTCATGGCACTTATTTTGATAAGATTACATAGGGTTAAATTATAATTAATTTCAAATAAACAAAAGAAAATTTAAACAATGGAGGAAAACTATGAATTTTAAAAATATAAAAATTAAAGCAATAGCAGATAGAGTTATGAATAGAGCAGTTAAAAGCGGCTTTAAGAAGGATGATATAGAAGACTTTTATATAGAATCATTATTAAAACAAACCACCTCACCTAGAATTCGCGATTTTATTGAACTATCTTATTATAAAGGAATATTTAAAGGCTTTCAGTATTCTGAAACATTAATTAATTCAAATATAGTGCCTGGCAATACTGACACTTATGCTGATGAACTCCAAAAGCAAAATACTAGTCTAATTAAAAGGCTAGAAGATCTAAATGATATGGTTTTTAAAATCAAAGAACCACCTCAAAACACAGGCAAAATAATTCAAGATGGGAGAAGTTTTGTTTCTTATAGAAACAAATTTACAAATAATATTAATAATGCAATAAAAATGGCCTGGGATAACAAAAAATATCTAGATAAAAAATAATTATATTATTTTTATTCATATCTAAGAAATACTTACAAACTTCTATCATATAATATAGTAATATAATTATAAAGAAGATGATAATATGAAGAAAAAGGTCAATTATTATATTCAATTAAATAGTAGAGTAGAAAAAATGCTTAGAACATCAGAATTTTTAGGGTCTGGTCATAATGGAATAGTATATTCCCTTCCTAACCAAAAAGTGATCAAAATTTTCAAAGATAAGAGAATTTGTGGCAAGGAATATGATATTTTTATGAAAACCAGAAGAAGTAAATATTTTCCTAAAGTTTACGAACATGGAGATTACTTCATTGTACGAGATTACGCAAGTGGAGAACGGCTAGATAAGTATATAAAAAAGCATGGTATAAATAAAGAAATCTCACATAACATCATAGAACTTATTGAAGAATTCAAGAAACTGAATTTTAAGAGACTAGATATTAGATGTAAGGATTTGTACTTAAAAGAAGATTTTTCAATTACCGTCATTGATCCTAAAAATAATTATTCGAAGAAAGTAATTTACCCCAGACATCTAATGAAAGGGCTAAACAATTTAGGTGTACTAGATGAATTTTTATCAGTAGTTAGTGATGAAAATTCAGAAATTCATGAGTTATGGAATTTTAACTTCAAACAATATTTAGAAAAAAATAATAAATAAATCACAATAATTTAAAATAGTATAAAAGACTGCAATTTATTGAATTGGAGTCTTTTATACTGCGTCATTATAATACTTTTAATTCTTTTAACTCATCCACGAATTGATCAAAGTTTAGCACTCTTGAAGAATCTAATATGATTTTTGCACTTTTAAGCATTTTTTTATCTTCAGTCACAAGGGTATAATCTTTATTCCTTTCGCAAATATGAATTAGACTATAGTCATTTATAGAAATTTTATCTCCATTAACAAAATATATATTTTTATTCTTCTCATATTTAATTGGATTACCACCTATGCAATCTTCAGTAAAACTGGGGCAATTATTAGTAATAATATGCCCTAATAATTTTAAGAATTTATTTGAGAGTACAAAGTCTTCATTGTATTTTGCATATTCTTTTACGGATAACTCTCCAGCTATATCCTCAGAAATTTTAAAATCAACCCATTCTATATTTTCAATAGTATCTAATAAGGTAGGATATTTATTCCACACTTTTATAACTATATTAGTATCCAATAAATATTCTTTACAAATCATTTTCTTATCTCCTTTTAGAAATAAATCTATATTAGATTTTCGATAAAAAGATATCTGCATCTTAATTTTATGATTTCTGATTATCTTAGAACAAATCCATACTAAAATATCTTTCCGCTCTATCTGGCAGAATAGTCACTATATTTTTATCCACACCGTATTTCTCAGCCATTTTTTTTGCTGCCCATATATTGGCCCCAGAAGAGATTCCAACTAAAGCTCCTGCTACTCTTGCTATTTTTTTAGATGTCTCAATAGCATCTTCATCAGTAACCATTATTATATCATCAATCAATGAAACATCTAATACTTTTGGAATAAATCCATCCCCTATTCCTTGTATCTTGTGAAATCCGGGAGTATGCCCTAAAAGAGCAGAAACATTCTTTGGCTCTACTGCTGCAATTATGCATTTTGGGTTCTTATCTTTTAAAAATGAACCAATACCTTGAAGTGTTCCTCCACTACCTATGCCCGATATGAAAACATCTACATGGCCCTGAAGTTCACTCCATATTTCAACAGCAGTTGTATTATAATGAATTAGTGGATTATTAATGTTAGTAAATTGATTAGGCACGAAAATATTGGGATTACTCTTTAATTGTCTTTTAACTTCATTTAAAGCACCTTCAACATTTTCTGAGCTAGGAGTTAATATAAGTTCGCCTCCTAGTAACCTAATTATCTTCTTTCTTTCATCACTCATATTTTCAGGCATTACAATAACAACTTTATAACCCTTTTGAATTCCTACTAATGTTAAACCTATTCCCGTATTTCCTGAAGTAGCTTCCATTATTGTCATTCCACGCGCAAGTAATCCTTCCTTTTCTGCTTGCTCAATCATAAATTTTGCAATTCTGTCCTTTATGCTTCCCCCTGGATTAAGAAATTCAGCCTTAGCAAATATATTTGAATCATATAGCTTTTTTAAGCTTATAAGTGGTGTATTCCCAATTAAATTTAAAACACTATCAGTATACATTTTAATCACCTACTACGATTGTTTTATTAATATTATATTCACTAATAAATAAATGGTTAACTATTATTAAATTCTTTGCTTGTTTCACCTTGATAAATGTCGATAATGGCACTATAATTTAAATAGTAACATTTGATTTTTTTATCATTAAACAACGAAAGGAGTAGCTGCACTGCAGCTAATAAATAAAACTATGGAAGTACATGTATTTTTAAAAGGTAGTAAAGAAGCCGTTATTTATAAAGGCGACAGAATAGATGTTTTAGATTTTGAGATGAATAAAATTAAATATAAGCAAATTAGATATTTTCGAAAGGGTTTAAGCAAAAGCGAACTAGTAGAAGCAGAATGTATAAGCAAAATAGTTGAAGTTGAGTTATAAAAAACGTCTACATCCATAAAATGGATGTAGACGTTTTTTATAATTCACTATTTTCTTTTTTTGCCTCTTACCTTATTTTTATTATCTTGTCTACTTCCATGATTGGTCTTATTTTCAGTTATTGTGGGCTTATTTTTCTTTTTAAAATTTTTATCTATAGGTTTATCTCTAGTGCTACTTTTTATATTGTTTCCTTTATCTTTGCCTCTTATTTCTTTTGATTTTGGTTTTATGTTTGTGTTACTTAAATGTTCTTTATTTTTTTGCCCACGTGGTTTTACTAAACATTTAGGGCCATAACCAATAAGATCTTCTCTATTTGCTTCTATTAATGCTGAATATACTAAATCGTATTTCATAGGATCTTTGTATTGAAGTAATGCCCTTTGCATGGCTTTTTCATGCTTAGTTTTAGGTATATGAACTTCTTCAAGGGTATTTGGATCAAGTCCAGTATAAAACATAGTTGTTGATGGCGTTCCTGGAGTTGGATAAAAATCTTGAACTTGTTCAGGTTGATAATTAGTATCCCTAAGATATTCTGCAAGTTCTACCGCTGAACTCATGCTGCATCCTGGGTGACTAGACATTAAATAAGGAATAAGATATTGTTTTTTTTCTATTTTTTCAGTAGCCTTATAAAACTTTTCCCTGAATTTTTCATAGGTTTTACCTGCTGGTTTACTCATGAATTTTAAAACTTTATGAGAAACATGCTCTGGTGCAACCTTTAGTTGCCCACTTACATGATGTTTAATAAGCTCATTAAAAAAGGTTTCGTTTTTGTCTGCCATAATATAATCATAACGTAGCCCTGAACGCACAAAAACTTTTTTAATATTAGGCAATTCACGAAGTGACCTAAGCACATTTAAATACTCCATATGATCAACATTTAAATTTTTGCATGGGGCTGGATGTAAACACTGCTTATCCTTGCAAGCACCTACTTTTAATTGTTTATCACATGCTGGTCTCCTAAAATTAGCAGTAGGCCCTCCTACATCATGAATATATCCTTTAAAACCCTTTAATTTTGTAATTTCTATGGCTTCCTCTATTAATGAATTTTCACTTCTACTTTGAACAATTCTACCTTGATGAAAGGTTATAGCGCAGAAAGCACAGCTACCAAAACATCCTCTTGAACTAACTAAACTGAACTGAACTTCCTCTATAGCAGGTATTCCACCCATCTTTTCATAAATAGGATGATAATTTCTTTGATATGGCAAGCCATAAACAACATCTAATTCTTCTCTGGTAAGTGGCATTTCTGGCTTGTTTTGCACAAGATACTTATTTGTATGCTTTTGTACTATAATGCTACCCCTTATAGGATCTTGTTCATCATATTGTATTTTAAAAGCCTGTGCATATTTTTTCATATCATTGCAAACTTCTTTGTAGGATGCTATTTCAACATGATCACCGATATCCTCTATGTTCTCTGATACATAACAGGTTCCAAGCTCCTGCGTTATGTCTTTTATATCTATACCTTCATTTAATTTATTTGCAACATTAACAACTTGTTTTTCACCCATACCAAATATTAGCAAATCTGCCCCACTATCGATTAGCATAGACTTTCTTACCTTGTCACTCCAATAATCATAATGTGCAAACCGTCTTAAACTTGCTTCTATTCCTCCAATAATAAGAGGAATACCTTTATATGCTTCCCTTATTTTATTACAGTAAACTATTGTTGCTCTATCAGGCCGAAGACCCATCTTTGCACCAGGAGAATACAAATCTTTTTCTCTTATTTTTTTACTTACTGTATAATGATTAACCATAGAATCCATATTACCAGCATTAACTAGGAATCCTAGTCTTGGTTTGCCGAGTTTCTTAAAGTCTTCTGTATCTTTCCAATCAGGTTGAGCTATTATTCCCACTTTGTAGCCTTCATTTTCTAGAACTCTTGAAATAATTGCTGTTCCAAAACTATGATGATCTACATATGCATCACCAGTTACTATAATAAAATCTAATTCAGTCCAACCTCTATCTAAAATATCACTTTTACTAATAGGTAAATATTTATTATCTTTAATTACTTCCACCTTCTTTTGCTTTAATCGTAAATCACAATATATAATTCAAAATACAATTATAGCATTCTTTACGCTTTAATTCTTTAAAATAATAAATAAAAAAATTTAGTATTATGTTTTCATTTATTCATCAATTTTAATATCATAAGATTTTTTATTACAAGTAAGATAGTAAAACCGTAACCATGAACTGCCTTAAATATTAAGTACACTTCCTTCTTTAATATTACTAAATACACCTGCTTTAGATTCTATGACTATCCTAGATCCCATTACCTTAGTAACAATTTGTCCTGGCCTTAAATTTTCTATTTTTATAATAACTTGCATGTGTTCATTCAGAAATAAAACATCAATGTTAAACTTCATAAAAAATGTGTGGATGCCATTACATGGCGTTAGCATAATGGCCTCATAATGAGGTTTCTCCCTAAACATATACCCAAAGAGCCTTTTAGTATAGGAATCAGCTATGAATACATTAATTATTTTACTATCATTACATTCTAAAACTTTAATCACATCATCACCCCTAAATCATATTTAAAATTTTGATAACAGTTGGACCTAATATTATAATAAATATTGAAGGGAAAATAAAAAATATAAGTGGAAATAACATTTTAATAGGTGCTTTCATAGCTGCCTCTCTTGCCACTTGCTTTCTATGTTCTCTTAAGGCCTGAGACTCAATTCTTAAAACCTTGGATAGGCCAACACCTAAATCATCAGCTTGAATTAATGATGTAAGGAGTGTTGATAGTTCCTTTACTTCACACCTTTGGCTCATATTTTTAAGCGCTACTTTTCTTTGTATCCCCATTCGTGTTTCTTTAAGAGTTTTTGAAAATTCATCACATAACTCTCCACTTATATTTGCAATGACTCTTGACATGGCACCATCAAAAGACAATCCTGCCTCAACACTTACTGTAATCAAATCCAGTGTATAAGGCAATTCCCTTACAATCATTTTTTTTCTTTTATCGATTCTTTTTGAAAGGTAGAAATTAAAAATCGTGCTAATAAGTAGCATTATTAATAAAGCAATGGTAAGTGACTTTAAAAAATCAGCCACCATTATATAGCTTAATAAACCAAATAAAATTGAAAAAATTAGCATAATCATTATTCTAGTATATAGCCAATTTTCAGGGGTATTGCTTTTTAGTAATCCTGCCTTTTCTAATTTTTTCTTAAGCCGTGTAATTTTTTTACTTGGCGTTGCCTTCATGATAAATTGGCTTATTCTTTGATAAATTGGCATCAGTGCCCTTTTTGAAAAAGAACTCTTTTCAATATCCAATCTTTCATCCGTATCAATACCCTTTACTTGTTTTATTCTATATCCAATAGTCAACTTGCTTTTATTTAAAATGAGCATAGTTCCATAAAAAAACATAAATATAACTATAAAACAGACAAAAACTATAAAATATAGCAATGTTATCACCTCAATCATTATTTGTATTTTTCACTACATATCAATGTTAATAATTTTTTTGATGATAATCAAACCTATTATTTGATTTAAAACTGCAATAATTATCATGCCTATCCCAATGGGTGTAGTAAACAAAAGCATTATATATTCTCTATTAGATAAATAAATGGTAATACCTATGAAAAACGGGATAAGCATTACAATGATTCCAGATAGTCTTCCTTGCGCAGTCAAAGTTTTAAGTTCATTTTGGATTTTTTGACGCTCCCTTATAGTGCTGGATATATTATCCAATATCTCTGATAAGTTTCCTCCTATGTCCTTTTGAATTAATATAGCATTTACTATTAGTCTAAGATCTTCTGATTCCATTCTGTTTAGCATATTATTTAATGCAATTTCTTCTGTAATTCCCAAACTCATTTCCTTAAGCAACTTCTTAAACTCTTTTGCAAAAGGATTTTTTGTCTCTTCGGATACTGAAGCAATAGCTTGCAAAAAAGAATACCCTGCTTTAAGTGAGTTTGAAATAATCATTATACCTTCATTTAGCTGTTCATTAAAGGTCTTTACTCTTTCTTTTTTTCTACGAGAAATAATGAACTTAGGTATGTTCCAAATTATAACAAATATGAAAAATACAATAATAATATCCTTTGAAAGTGCATATGCTAAAATTGAAAAAGCTGTTGATGTAAGAATTTTTATCACTAATAGTTCTTCCACTGTTATAGGTATATCACTTTTCATTAGTTCAATTTCTAATTTTTTATCATGCTTTTCACTAAATTTCATATTAGGGATTAGATTTGATAATATTTTTAAAAGCCTTATTTTATCCTTGCTCTTATTTTCAATTTTTTCCTTTATTACATAATCATCCTCGTAGTATTTTAGTTTATCTATGGATTTTTCCTTATAAAACATAATTATTAGTAGTCCACTTATCAGCGCCCAAACAAGGAAAAACAAGAGCAATATTACAATATATATCATTTTAATCACATCCACTTTTTATTTTTAGTGAAGAATTAGAAATTATTAGTAAAAGATACCCTGTGGTATATTAATACCTCTTTCTTTGAATTTTTCAAGAAACTTTGGCATGATACCTGTAAAAACGTATTCTCCTTTAACTTTTCCTTTATTATCTAGTCCCTTTTGTTCAAACTTAAAAATGTCCTGAAGGATTATAACATCGCCTTCCATACCTTGAACTTCAGTTATATGGGTTATTCTTCTACTACCATCCATAAGTCTTGACTGTTGGATAATTAAATCAATTGCCGATGCGGTTTGATCTCTAATTGCTTTAATAGGTAGACTCATTCCTGACATAAGTACCATAGTTTCAAGTCTTGATAACATATCTCGTGGAGAATTTGCATGACCAGTTGTTAAGGAGCCATCATGACCAGTATTCATAGCCTGAAGCATATCTAAGGTTTCTCCTGATCGTACTTCTCCTATAATTATCCTGTCAGGTCTCATTCTAAGACTATTTTTAACTAAATCTCTTATACTTACTTCCCCTTTTCCTTCAATATTAGAAGGCCTTGTCTCAAGTCTTACAACATGTATTTGAGATAGTTGTAGCTCCGCTGCATCCTCTATGGTAACAATACGTTCTGATTCAGGGATAAAAGAAGAAAGTACATTTAAAGTGGTAGTTTTTCCGCTACCAGTCCCTCCTGAAACAACAATATTTAACCGCCCTTCAACGCAATATTTAAGAAGCTCTGCCATCTTTGTGCTCAAGGTTCCAAAATTTATTAAATCCTCTACTTTAAAAGGATCTTCAGCAAATTTTCTTATGGTAATTGATGGCCCGTCAATAGCTAGTGGAGGTATAATAGCATTTACTCTAGATCCATTGGGCAGCCTTGCATCAACCATAGGAGAACTCTCATCTATTCTTCTACCAATAGGAGCTACAATTTTTTTAATAACATGCATCACATGATTATCATTTTTAAATTTAGCATCTGTAAGCACTAGTTTTCCTTCTTGCTCAATATACACATGACTAGGACCATTAACCATAATTTCTGTTACACTTTTATCCGCAAGCAAGGCCGTAATAGGACCAAACCCAATAATTTCATCCAGTAGTTCTTCCTTTATTTTTTTCTTTTGATTTGTTGTCATGTTTAGAGATTCTTGTTCAATATGTTTCATCACAATATAATTTATTTCTTCCCTTAATTCTTCATTTTGGTCCGAGATATCATTAAAATCTATATCAAGTTCTTCTATTACCCTATTTTGAATTTTTAACTTTAATTCAAAATAAGGATCTACTTCTTTTTCATTAGATTTATTGCATTTTTTATCTACATTTATCTCTTCTAATCTCTTTATAAGAGACATACCATCACCTCTATATTGCTAATTCACTACACATTATAGCAATAGCTTTTCCTATTTTGAGCTTATCGTATTTATGACTATCACAAAAAGGCTGTCCTTTATTAACTGAAATGCTAACTGTATTTTGCTCCTCTGGAATCCAAGCAAAAATAGTATCTCTAAAAGCGCCTTCTACTTCTGACTTGTTTATTCCGTATTTAGCCGTAAATTTATTAATGATTAATTTTACCTTGTTTTCATCATACCCAAGCGATTGCATAACTCCCAGACCTAATTTAGTGTTTTTAAGAGCAACGATTTCCATAGTAGTAACAAATAGCACTATTTCTGAAATATCTAATATATAAAGTGTGCTATCATTAAAATTAACGCCGGTATCAATAATAATCACATCATACTGATTTAGCAGAACTTTCATCATTTTTTCAATACTATCTTTATCAATATACTCCGCTGCTTCAGGTTTTGTGGGAGCAAATAGGATGTGAAGATTTTCATTGAATCCATATAAGTAAGGTTTTATATTTTCGTAACAATCAAATTGTCCATCCTCTATAACATCAAGAATGGTTTTTTGCGCATATTGATTCACCAGCATTGATATATCGCCAAATTGCAAATCCAAATCTATTAGTAGCGTTTTCTTATGATACTCTTTGCTTACAGTCACAGCACTATTTAGCGCTAAAACAGATTTTCCCACTCCTCCTTTGGAACTAAAAAAGGTTATGACTTTTGCATTACTTTGCTTTGCATTACTCTGCCCTTCTCCAAAGTAGGCGTCCTTCACAACCTTATCCTTATACTTTTCATAGGTATTAATTATAGTATTAACTAAAACCTCGTAGTTAAAAGGCTTAATAATGTATTCTTTTGCTCCGTGGAACATAGCTTTTTTTAAATATTCACTTTCAGCTTGAACAGACATAATAATTACTGTAACTGAGGGAAATAGATTTGTAATTTTCTCTGTAGCCTCAAGCCCATTAAGTATAGGCATATTAATATCCATTAATACAATATCGGGCTTTACCTTAGTGAGAAGTTCTAAAACCTCCTCTCCGTTGCCTGCTTCACCAACAATTTCAAAGAATTCATTCTCAAAATCTAATATTTTCTTTATTACATTTCTTGTCTCTTCTATATCGTCTGCTATTATTATTTTGATTTTACTCATAAATTCACCCCTATTTCTCTAGTGCCGGGATTTTAATGCCTGTTCCAGCCTTAATTAGATTTTCCTCCCAAATTCCGTTAGCTTGTTTTATTAATACATATTTTTCTGGATCTCCATAAAAAGCTTTACTTATTTTTCTTAAAGTGTCACCTTGTTTTATAACATAATAAACATATTTTTCATACTTATAATCACCTACATCGACTTTAGCTACTTCTGCTGGTTTTGCCTTATATTCTGGAAATAAATTCTTCATTTCCTTAGAATCATCCAAAATAAGATCTTGCCAAATTGCACCTTCTGTTTTGTGTATATAATCTGGGATTAAAGGCCGTAAAATTAGTTTTAACTGACCAATATCTTCTGCCAGTGTTAATTTTTCTATATCAAAAATTGGCACAGATAATGTTACTAGGTAATTAGTAGGCACTACTACTCTTTGCGAGTCATCTCTATTAAGTGATTTATCTATGGCTATAACTTGAATATTTTGAAGTAGGATTCTTGACAAATCCGGTCTAATAATCTTTTGACTATCTTTCTTCTCTGATAAATACACAATTATGTCAACAAAATCCCCCTGTTTAATAAGGTCTGACACTCCTGTACTTCCATTAACATTTATAGAAATCCCTCTATTATTACCTGCTATTTTTAAACTCAATTCATTCTTAAGTTCATTAATCAGCTTATCTTTATGGAAACCCTCATCTTTTAAAATAGTTTCCTTTGAATATTTGCCAACAATATTAGAAGATTCCACAATATAATCTTTGAATATTGCATTGTCAGGCACTTGAATTTCTTTTACCATTTTTTTAGATATTACAGTTCTTGCCGCTATTGTTTCATTAGCAACTAAAATAGTTTTTTCTTTAAGGGATATGTCTGGTGTTTTTACAGATTTTAAATATATAAATATAGCTATGCTACTTACTACTGCCAACATGAATGATATCAGTATTAATCGTTTTCCTGTATTTTTCATAAAAACACCACCCATATTTTTTACTTTTAAGTCTTATTTTACAAGTTTGGATCCATAGATGCCAGTATCACTTAGCGTCATGTCAATCTCGCCATTTGTTACATATCTAATAAAACGTCCCTGGATTTCGATTTTTCCTGAGTTTTTTGTAATTGTTTCAACATAAAATTCTCCGAACCCAACTATTGATACTTCTTTTCTTCCATTAACGTCTAGCGAATCCACTAAAGGCATTGTCCATAATCTAATAGAATTTCTTTTGAAATTATTAAAACTACTATATTCTGAATTAATATAATTTTTGATTTCATTAGTAGCTCCTGCCATGTTACCGGGTTCAGTATCTATCATATCACCCACTGTTAATGTACCATTATAACCATAAAGTGCGTTTGATTTGAATAGATTCGCACCAGTACCTCCCAATGCAACTGCACCATAATTTCCATGATAGCCATCACCAGCACCTTCTTTGAGTGTTACCACATCCCCATAAGAAAACTCAAATACCTCAACTGCAAAGGGTCTAACACCAGATTTTACAGATTTTACAGGTGCTATAATTGCTTTTGTAATTGCATTTATATTACTGCTATTTATTCCTAGAATAGGTGCAAAAATATGATTCACATTTTTTATTCCCTGCATTTGTATGCTTTTATTATTATCACTTATAGTAATTGTAACTTTGCTTGGATCAACATTATTCTTTTGAAGGTATTCTATAGCAACATTTCTTGCTTTATTATCATCCATAGGTAGTTCTAGACTTGCCGCCAGAACTGCTGAATCAATAGCATTAGATAATTTAACTTTTTCTACATAAACTAAACCAATATCTATCACAAAAGCTGTAAACCCCAAAAGTGCTGTAAAAACTAAACATAATATAATAGCAACATTTCCTTTATTATCTAATTTTAGCATTATACCATCTCCTGCAGAGCTTCCAACTCAACACTCATTCTATCCTCATGGATGTTTGCGCCTTTAACACCACCACATTATGAAGAATATTACTTATTATAGGAATAATTACATGGTAATTATATATAACCTCTACTGTAAGGGTATCACCAGAACTTCTCATTCCTTCTAATGGCGTTATGTTTACTATTAGATTCTCACTGTCTAAATTAGGAGAAATGTTGTTAATCAATTCTTTGATTTCAATATTAGAACCAGAAACTATACCAAGCCTAGCACCTTCTCTAGCTGAATTGTGGATGGTTAGATATGAGTTTAGCATTATGCCAAATTCTAAAATTCCCATCAATAGTAACAATAACAAAGGGAGCAAAATTGCAAACTCTACAAGGGATTGTCCTTTTTCATTTCTTAACCTCTTCATACTGGCCACCTCTGTTATGTTTGATATTATAGTACGTTAGTGATAGCTTCGAATTTAGCTTTAATATCACCTCCAAGCAATGTTACTGCAGCAATTACAACTACAGCTATAAGTCCAACTAATAATGCATATTCAACCATTCCTTGTCCTTCTTCTTCTCTAACCTTTGATGATACATAATTCATAAAATATCTTAGCATAATAATTCCTCCTCTTATTTGTTATATTTGATTTATTTTAAACTTTGTTCTTTTATTAAGCTCATTATATTCCTAAATAGAAAGACATATAAGATACTAAAAGTCACATTCTATAGGTATAAAAGTCAATAAAAAATAGGGACATTAGTCCCTATTTTTTATTGAAAAAAGTCCCTATTTGAATTATTCTTGAAACTTAGATTCATAATACATCTGAATGTGCTCTTCTAGTGCAAAAATAGTGGCATGAACACGATCATGTGCTCCTATTTTTCTAAACAAAGTTGTGGCATAGTTCTTTACTGTTTTTTCTGATAAAAACAGACGTTCTCCAATATCTTTATTACTTAATCCTTTTGAAATATATAATAAAACTTCAATTTCTCTTTTTGATAAGGAATCTAAAACACACTGCTTTTTTTTATCTTTTAATTTAAATCCCGAAAACAGAATAGAAACTAGTGATTTATCAATATATTTGTCTCCATCATACACTGTTCTGATGGCCTCCACAATTTCTGTGCCTGCAGACTCTTTAAGTACATATCCATCTGCTCCTTTGTTAATAGCATCTAGAATAAAAGTCCTGTCATTTTCAACTGTAAGCATGATTATTTTTATACTGTTTAATTTTTCCTTTGACTTTTGGAGCACTTCAAGCCCATCCATTAAAGGCATTTTCATATCTAACAATATGACATCAGGTTCACAATTATTTAACATATCAAGCACCTTCTCACCATTTTCAGCCTCTCCAACTATAATTATATCATCCTCGAAACTAATTATTCTCTTTAATCCTTGTCTAATGAGATCGTGGTCATCTGCTATTAATACTTTAATGTCCTCTTTTTTCATCTCTAATCACCTCTCGATTAACTGGAAGCAACACATTATAAACGCATCCTGCTTCCGCCCGCGATTCTATATGAATTTGGCCTTGTAATTGGTTTACTCTATCCAATATACCAATAAGTCCATAAGAAGTTCCTTTGGTTTTTACTTTTTTTAAAGTTTCTTCCACATCAAAACCAATACCGTCATCTGATATGAGTAGCCTTAAATATTTTGTACCAAAATCTAATTTGACCTCCACATGATTTGCTTTGGAATGTTTTTTTATATTATTGAAAATTTCCTGAAGAATACGAAACACCGCTACTTGAATAATGGATTCCACCTCTGTGTCCATAGGTTTTAATTTTAAATTAATATCCATACTAAACTCTTCTGAAATAGATTTTACAGCTTGTTCAATTGTTTTGTTTAATCCTAAATCATCTAATGTCATAGGTCTTAAATCAAAAATAATACTTCTAACTTCTTTTAAAGCCACTTTTACACTTTCTTTTAAATCAGATAATTCTTTAAGTCCTTCATCTAAATCCTTTTGAATAACCTTTTTACAAATATCTGCTTTCATAATAATATTAGCAATATGTTGTGCAGGTCCATCATGAATATCCCTTGATATTCTTTTTCGTTCATTTTCTTGTGCTTCTAATATTTTTATTCCTATAAACATATCAGAACTTTTATCAGCGCCTTCTAAAACTGAAAGAATGTCCCCCTCTAAATATCCCATAGCAATACTTATTTGGTTAATTACTTTTTCTGAATTATCTATATTCTTTATAGATTTTTTTAAAACTATTTCTAATGCATCTCTTTTTTCTCTAAGTTGCCTTTCATCATTTTGCTTGATAATAAACTTTACTCTAATATCCGAAGCACTTTCATATACAGATTTAATTTCACCTTCATTATATGAGTTGAATTTTTTTGAAACCTCCACTAGTTTTTTGCGCATAAGTTTATCCTGTGCTTCAAGTGAATCAACTTCATTAATAACTTTATCTATATTTACTCTGATTAACAAAAGCTCTGATTTTTGATTTTCATACTCTATTCTTACGTTATCAATTATTTCAAGAATTTGTTCGCGGCTATTGCTTATTTGCTGAATTATTTTTTTTATAATATCATTAATATTACCAATATCTATGGTTAAATTATTCATTATTATATCACCTTCTTATATTGATTTTTTAATAATAAATAAAATTTTTATATTGTATCTTTTTATTATTTTTAAAAAATAACAAGAGATATTTTATCTACAATACATATATCGTCTAATATCTACATTTCCTAAGGGCAATTAACACTTTAAATATGTTTTTATTTTCTTAAGTATTATTAAATTAAAAATTACATAATATTAACAATCATATAATATTTAAAAAATGGAAAGCTATAAAGCTCCCTAGTGCTAAAAATGGAGCAAAAGGTATATGATCTTTTCTTTTTTTTATTTTAAAAAGCAATAATAATACGCTTATTATTGCGGCTATAAAAAAAGCTAAAAACAGTGCAAATAAAACTCCTTTTGCTCCCAAAAATATTCCAAGCACAAACATTAATTTGATATCTCCTCCCCCGAGTGAACCAGGTACAAGTGCTAAAATAAGAAGTAATCCCCCTCCAAGTAACATTCCCAATATTGAATTCATAAAAGAAATATTATCAATAAATGAAAAAAGAGTACCCATTACTAATGTAAAAACAATTAATTTATTGGGAATAATCTGATGTTCAATATCAATAAAAGAAATAACAATCAGTATAGAATCTAAAATTAAGGCTTTAATAAAAATAATATTTAATCCAATTTGTAAAAAGGAAATTAAAAATAATAAGCCACTAATTAAAATCACTATAATATTTTTGCTTGTAAATTTAGTGTGATTTTCAAGCTTTTTCGAATCCTTAATATTAATATATTTTTCATTATTTTCTCTATTAGCAACTATGCTGGAAATTTTTTTTATAAGAATACTTAAAAAACGCCCAACTAAGAGCCCACAAAAAAAAACCACTATAGCCATATTCCCACCCCTTTGTATCTTTTAAAAATTTATACTTTTATGCCTTCATATTTCTTATCTGCTAGTCATAGTTGTATTTTTACATAAAAAATAGTATATAAATTTATTATATACTATTTTAACTATTTTCAATTAGAAAGTTTGAATTTATTAATCTGTTCGTTCATTTTAACTGCCATAGTGCTAAGTAACTGCGAGGAACAAGAAACTTCATCGGCTGCTGCGGTCATTTCCTCCGAGGATGCGGTTATTTGTTGAGATAATTCTGAATTCTCTTTTGATATCAAATTTACTTTATCCACCTTTACAATTAGCTCGTCTTGTTCAGAGCTTAATCCTATTATCCTCTCATTGATATATTTAATCTTAGGTTGTATATCTCCTACTGCATTTGCAATCTTTTTAAAAGAACTAACAGTGTTGTCATAAGCTTCATTCTGAATTTTCAAATGGCCATTTACTTTCTGTGTAATATTAACTACGTTGTCTGCTCCTAAGGAAATATCTTCCACTAAGATATTAATTTCTTTTGATGAATCTTTAGATTGCTCAGCAAGGCCTCTTATTGCCTCAGCAACAATAGCAAACCCTTTACCAGCATCACCTGCCCTCGCAGCTTCTATTGCTGCATTTAGTGCTAGTAAGTTTGTTTTATCTGATATAGATTTAATCATATTTGATATGCTGTTTATTTGTTGAATCTTCTTACTTAAAATAGCTATTTCACTATTAACACTGTTAAAAGAACTATTTATACTTCCCATAGCTACCATCAAAGTTCTAATTTCTTCATTTCCTTTCTCAGCTATGTTTTCTGTTGTTTTTGAATCATTTCCCAATTGTTCCATATAAGTTAAAATACTAGCTATCTCATGCCTTAATTTAATTATTGTTTCATCTATATTTAATAAATTTCCACTCTGTGATATAGAACCCTCAGCAACACTCTCCATAGATGTAGCAATTTGCTTTGAAGCCAAGTTCATTTCCTGTGATACTTGGTTTAAACTATAAGATTGTTCAACTATACAGTCTGAATTCTCTGTTACCGATTTTAATGTACTTGACACATTATCAATCATTTTAGCTAAAGATTTTTTCATTATACCAAATTCATTATTATCACTAATATTTATATTTGCTGTAAAATCACCCTGAGATATAAAATTCAATTCTTCTATAAGTTCCTTTAATGAATGTTTAATAATTTTTATAATACTAATAGATAATGCGGTTAGTATAAAAATTGCTGCTATGTTAATAATATAAAGCATCTTAACTCCATCTTTATATATTTTGCTACTATTTATTTTTAATTTTTCCGCAGCTAATTTATTATATTTTATGAGACCATCAATAGACGTAATTATGTTTTTTTCTAAAGTATTAATTTTAATAACCTCCAAGGTTAAAGCTGCATTTCCTTCTTTTTTCTTAATTTTAATATCTTCCCACATCAACATGTAATCATTGTAATTTTTTTTGATTTTTTCCATATGCTCTGTCTGATACTTGTCACCGCTTGATTTTTTATACTGTTCTAATATTCCTTTTATTTGACCATCACTAGCTTTTATATCCTTTTCGAATTTGTAATACAATGGGCTTTCTATTCCTCTTGATACATTATTGCGTATTGTTAAAAAATTATTATTAATTTCTCCAATATTTATTATTGAGACTAATTGGTCATTGTAAATTATATCAGTATTATTGTTTACTTTTTTTACAGTTATTTGGCCTATAGTGCCAACTAAACCTAAAAATATAACTGATAATATTAAAATAATAAGTATTAAATTAATCAATTTAATACTATGCGATTTTGTTTTACCTTTAGTTCTCTGTTTTTTGGTATTTGTAGACTTTTTGTCGTTAATTTTATTGACTTTTTTCATATATTTCCCCCCATAATTTAACGTTTAAGCTTCTATTTGTATTATACTAAATAAATCAAATTAGTGCAATCGTTTGCACTAATTTGATTAGTCAATTTTATTTAATAACATTTTTTATTATTTTACATATACTAAAATTATAAGAAATTTTTATTAATGAATACAAATACTTAAGTATTATTTTTACCTTCCTTTAGAGTAATAAAGAAGGAGAAAGTCTATGATAAAACTATTAAAAAATGAAAATATGATAATGGGTGAAGAAGCAGTAACAAGTAATAGCAGCAATATTATACAAGATTTTAAAATGAATATTCATGATGGAAGAGGATTTTATGAAACGGGAATCAAGAATACCTTTTGGTCAACGCTAATTATTACAGCTAAAATTTTTCAGCCTCAAAATGGAATTTGGACAATTATAATTAAAGATAAAGCTAATAAAAATCTAGTGGTTTATAAAAATTGTCATATGTTGCACGATAGTGAAATTTCATTTAGCTATAAAACGGGATTAAAAATAAATTTTTTAATTGAAGCTACTTGGACACAACCTGAAGATACAATTCTAATTGGAGAATTATCCATAAAGTACTAGTTCAACTATATTTAAAGATAAAATTATTTAATTGTATCCTATTATTTTTTATAATATAATTAATTAAATTAGAATAAATTGATGCAAAAAAAAACCCATTAATTTTAATAGGTTTCTCTTTTATATACATTTTGTAATTAATTATAGAATTAAACTTCTTCATTGACTTTTCCTAATAACACAAAAAAATCTTCTTCATTTTTTCGTTCTAAATATGTGTCTATAAGTGCCTGAGTAGACATTTTGCTTAGGCCTTTATATCCATTATCTAATATATCCGTTAAAACATTCATAAAATAATCTTTGCTTTTATCTATATCCTTAAGCATCTTGCAGGATATATCCTGTATTAATTCTTCTTTTATACTTTCTCGTAGTCTTTCTGTATATTCCTTCATAAATATTTGTGTTTCTTCAGGGTATGCAGAAAAATCTCCTGACATTATATCTTGAATATTCATTATGGACACTCCTTAGCAATTTCAGTTTTTTAAACATATTTTTATTATAAAACAGATATTATTTAATTTTTAGTAGGCGCTTCCTTTACTATAATAATTCCAAGTAATCCAGGTCCTGTATGAACTCCAGCCACTGGACTTATTTCTCCAAAGGATAATCTCGTAATATTTGGAAGAGCTGCAATTGTTTCAGAAAAGGACTTTACTTCTTCATAAGCGCCACCATGCATAACCCATATTTTACAAGGAGTAATTTCAAGGGCTTCTCTTGCTATATCTACAAGCTTGCTTATGGCTTTCTTTTTCCCCTTTGACTTTGCATAAGTATAGTACACGCCATCACTATTAATTGAAATTATAGGTTTTATATTTAATATTTCACCTATAGTCCCAGAAACTTTTCCGATTCTACCGCCCTTGATTAGATATTTAAGCGTATCCACTGCATAATAAACAGTGATTCTACTTCGTATTTCTGGAAGAGCTTCTACAATTTGAGCAAAGCTTTTTCCAATTTTTATCATCTCACCACATTCTTCAACAATTGCGGCTTCACCAATAGTTAGTGATTTAGAATCAAAAACGCAGGTTTCTATAGATGGGTGATTTTCACTTGCTAATCTCAATGTATTATAGGTACCTGATAAATTCGAAGATATTATCACTGCTATGGCATGCGTATAGCCTTCTTCTTCAAGCTTTAAATACATGTCTTCCATGTCTTGCATTGAAGGTAATGAAGTTGAGGGGATTTCATGTACAAAATTATCATAAACCTCTTTTGGGGTAATAGTTACTCTGTCAATATACTCTCTGTCTTTATATATTATTCTTAGAGGCAGTACTTTTAAATCGTACCTTTCAATCATTTCTTTATCAACATCGGAAGTACTGTCAGTAATAAGTGCAATCTTGCTCATTTTAACATCACCTTTCTACAATGAAAAATTTTAACTACCTATAAGCTATTAAATAAACTAGAGCAAAATACCGTAATCTTTGAATCATTTACTAGTTAACAATATTATATCCTTATATGCCTATAATTAAAACAATTTTATTACTTCAACTTCCAGTAGTACTTCATTAACTATGTGTCCAAGTTCTGAACCTACACTATTAAACCCTCAATATACTTGACAATTTAAAATTATTCCACCACTAGTTTTTTTTGCAAATGCATAGTCACATAATTTTAAAATCCTAAACATATACTTCTTATAGATATAAATGAACTAAAGGCTTGTTTCCTAATTGCATTTTCACCTAATATTCTTAGAATATAGCAGCTATGTAAAGATATTTAATGACTTTAAGTTTCTAATATATTAATTGTGGAGGATTAAATAAAAATGGAAAATAACTTCATAAAAACCCAACGACGCATTGGTTATTCGCCTCTAAATCAAACTCTCCCAAATGTCTATGAGGATTTGGGATTTATGTGTGGTCTAGAGGTCCACCAACAACTAAAGACAGAAAAGAAACTTTTTTGCCACTGCCAGGCAGGTGTCTTTCAAAAGGAGGGACAATATGATGCAGAAATAATAAGACATATGCGGCCTACTTTAAGTGAGATGGGCGGATACGATGGCACAGCACTCATGGAGTTTAAGACTAAAAAGAACATTGTGTACCGTATTGCCAATTTGACAACTTGCACCTATGATATTGATGATACACCACCTTTTAAGATAAATCAGCAGGCTCTAGGAATTGCCTTAGAGATTGCGTTGCTTCTTAAAACAAATATTGTGGGAGAGCTACACATCACCCGTAAACAATACCTAGATGGAAGTATACCTGCTGGCTTCCAGCGTACGGGGATAATCAGCATTGAAGGGCAGATTCCTTTAAAAAATAAAATAGTTCGGATCATTCAACTAAGTATTGAAGAAGATTCCTGCCGTGAGATTTCAGACATAGGCCATGTTAGATCATATACTACTGATCGTTTGGGCATGCCACTTATTGAGACAGTTACTTATCCTGATATGAAAACTCCTGCGGAAGCGGCTGAAGCTGCTAACTATATTCGTTTTTTAAATCGTAGTACTGGTAAAGTAAGGACAGGCATTGGAGCTGCACGCGAGGATGTTAATGTTAGTATCAGTGGTGGAACTCGGGTAGAAATTAAAGGTGTATCCCATATAACCTACATTCCTGAATTAGTTCACAATGAAGCTTTTCGCCAAAAGAGTCTTCTAGAAATCCGTAATGATCTTATAGAAAAGATACCAAACTTTGTGCATTGGAAAATTAGTCATGTAATTCTTGAGGACGAAAGCATTACTCTTGTATCTAGTAGCATTAGAAACAATTTAAATATACAAAATAGACTAGTTGCAGTTAACCTACCAGGTTTTAAAGACATTCTTTCATTTTTCACTGGGCCTTGCCGAATGTTTTCCGATGAGATTTCTGACAGATTGAAGGTTATTGCTTGTATAGAAAAACCAAATATGACGCATTCTGAGGAATTCAGAAATGAAAATAAGGATATTAATTTTGAATACCTCCGAAAATTACTTAACTCAAAAGTAGGTGATGCCCAAATTCTTTTCTGGGGGCCTGTTGATGATATTAGCACAGCTTTAGAGTCTATTGAAGAACGCTGTAGACTAGCCTTTATTGGAGTTCCAAATGAAACTCGTAAATCCTTTAATAATGGTAACACTATGTTTGAACGAGTACTGCCGGGTGCCGATCGCATGTATCCTGACACAGATTCAGCACCAATTTCAATTAGTCAAGAGCTCATAGATATTGCAGGTAGGAATTTACCCGTTGATGTTGAGACGCAAATAACTAAGTTAAATAATTGGAACATACCAGCTGATACTTTTTTTTACATTCTAAGGTACAATCTAGTTCCTCTTATACAAAGAATTTGTGATGATTTTAATACGCAGCCTAAATTTGTAGCAACTCTACTTAGCCATAAGCTTAAATCACTGCAAGGAAAATTCAAAACAGATTTACCCTTTGATTTTGAAAGAATATATAAACTCTTTGCCTTTATAAAAGAGCAAGAAATAGAACTTGAGCTTATATATAAGATGCTACCTGTTGTATATAAACGACCTAAGATGGAAATGAAGTACGTTTTAAAAGCTATATATTTTTCTAAGTGTAGCGCTGATAGTATCATTTCGCTTATACCAATTATGCAGGCAAGATTTAAAAAACTAAAAACTTCTAAAAAGTCGGAAGCAGAACTTAACTGGATTATGAAAAACTTACAAGAGAAAGCCATTGGGAATATACCTCTCCATGAACTTGCAATGGTAATTCGTAAAGGAGGCCTAGGCAAATGAGTGATATTTTAAAAGGTTACAAGGGCGCGTCACTAGAAGTTCTAAAAAGCTTTAATATGCGCATATGGAGTGAAGCTACAATAACAACTACTAGAGGTGATTTTAAAGGAGTTATACTTCCTCGCTCTGAAAATGATGATGATGGTCACATAGTAATAAAGCTTGCCACTGGTTATAATATAGGAATAACAGTGGATACTATACAAGATATGAAAGAATATAATTTCAAAGAGATACAATATAAAATTCCAGAAAGGGAATTTCCTACATCTAAAAACAAGCATAATATAAAGCTCCTAGGTACAGGAGGTACAATTGCATCACGCCTTGATTACCGAACGGGGGCAGTTATTCCAGCTTTTTCTCCTGGTGAATTGTATGGAGCTGTTCCCGAGCTTGCAGATATATGCAACCTAAGCACTGAGAAGCTTTTTGCAGTTTTCTCTGAAAATATGGGGCCCAATGAGTATAAAGTCTTAGCAAAAGCTATTGGAGAGGAAATCAAAAAAGGCACCCATGGAATTATGATTGGCCATGGCACTGATACTATGAGTCATACAGCTGCGGCACTGTCATTTATGGTGCAAAACTCACCTATTCCAATTGTTATGGTAGGTTCGCAACGTTCTTCAGATAGGCCCTCTTCAGACGCTGCACTAAACCTAATTCATGCTGCTAAAACTGCTACGGATTCAGATATTGCCGAGGTGATGGTGTGTATGTTTGGACCAACCTCTGATGAATATGGATTACTACATCGTGGCACAAGAGTCCGTAAGATGCACTCCTCCTACCGTTCCACTTTCCGTACCATTGGAGATATACCCCTAGCAATGGTAGATAGGCAGAAAATAACGCCCCTTAGGCAGGATTACAATCATCGGCGTAGTGACAGAAACGTAACTATTAATCCTGTATTTGAGGAGCGTGTATCCCTATTGTACTATTATCCCAACATGAACCCTGATATAATCGATGCCATGGTTAATCTTGGTTATAAAGGAATTGTTATTGCAGGCACAGGTCTTGGCCATGTAAATAAACTTTTATATCCAGCAATTAAGCGTGCTGTACTAAAAGGAGTTGCCATTTATATGACAGTGCAGACACTTTGGGGATATGTGAACATGTTTGTATACGATACCGGACGGGATCTAATGACCATGGGAATGATACCTGCAGAAAACATGCTACCAGAAGTAGCATACATTAAACTAGGTTGGGCACTTGGACAAACTTCTGACTTAGGTAAAGTTAAAGATATTATGCTAACTCCCATCTGTAGTGAGATCACGGAGAGAGAGCCTTATAATGGTTATCTAATCTACCAAGGAGGAATTCCTGAGGTAGAGGAGTTTATTAAAAAGTTTCATAAATAGCTTGCGTCTACATTTTTAAACCGTAATTATCCTATAAAAATTAATACTAAAATCACTTTGCATATTTTAACTAAATTTAGGTCAGTATAATATCTAAAGGAGTTTAGAAAATAAATATATGTGAAAGGTAGTGTATTATATGGGATTTTTACGTTGGTTAGGCGGAATAGTAGTATTCTTTTGGGCCTTAGGACTTATATTTAGAATTGGTGGCAGTATGATACATCTGTTACTTGTGTTGGCTGCAATAGTTTTCGTGGTAAATATGATCTTAGGGAGAAAAAAGATCTCCTAACCTATTATACCAACAATAGATTATAATTGAAATTAACCATTTTTCAAAAATAAGCTCTATATTAGCAAAATCAAATAAGTATATTTGCGCTTAAGCAAATGTACTTATTTTTTTTATCACTACATACTCCATAGAATACCATTAATACATTGTAAATATAGAATTTTATTGATATAATATTCAAACATATATAAAAAATAAATTTATATGTGAAAGGTAGTGTTTTAAATGGGATTTTTACGTTGGTTAGGCGGAATAGTAGTATTCTTTTGGATTTTAGGACTTATATTTAAAATTGGTGGCGGTATGATTAATACCTTACTTATAGTGGCTGCAATAGTTTTCATAGTCGATAGAATTTCAGGAAAAAAAATAAGATAGGAACCTATTATGCTAACAATACTTTTTGATTAAATTTAGCAACTTTTAATAAAAGACATAAAGTTAACGCTATAATAGAAAAATGGAGTAAGTATATTTGTATTTAATCAAATATACTTACTCCATTATGATTTTGCCTTTTTTGCTATTCCAGTATATAAATATTCCAGGTATTCAGTATCAACTTCTTGGCTTTTTAACATATCTATTCTGCTTTTAACCTTATTTAGACTTTCATTCGCTTCCTCAAAGTCCTTTTGCTTTATGCAGGAACTTGCATATTCTAGTAAATAATCAACTTTTATTACCGCTTGCGCTAAATCTTCTCTATCTTTGTTAACTAGTTTAATTAATAAAGAGTATATTTGTGCGGAACCCTTTGCCTTAAAATTATATAAAAGATCATTAGTTCTACTGTTTTTTTTTGCCATATTTAATACCTCGCTATATTGTGTCAATATCATAATTAATATTATATAATGAATTCAGGTTAACCATCATCTGCAATGTTAACTACATATATATATATGCCTTTTAAAGGTTCCTTTAGACACTGTACATTTATCATCTATGTGAAATCCTACAGATGTTATTTGCTTATCCATCTCATCAAAAGTAATGATTACCATTCTCTCGGCTATTCGACGGGTACTCTCCATAATAGCTAACTGCTCCCCAGGCGTAATTTGTGTAAATATTCCATAAGGAAGATCAACGATGGCCACATTAAATTTATTTTGGATTTCATTCATGTCACCAATAATTATTACATCTTCATATCCAAAATACCGAAGGTTTGTCTTGGCATTTTTACCAATGTATGGGTTTATCTCATAACCCTTAATGTTAATTCCCATTGAAATAGCTTCAATTAGTACCGTTCCGATGCCGCAACAAGGGTCTACAACACTATAATCTAAGTTATTACCTACGGCTATATTAACCAATGCTCTACATACGTTCACCTTTAGAGCATTAGAATAAGAAAAAGGTTTTTTATTATGAAATAACCAATCTGAGGTATTGCTTTCACATTCACCAAATATCCACTTATTATCTACTTTTGTTATACCAAAAGTAATTTCCGGATTTTTCATTTCAGCTTCCCCAAGTATACTAAAGCCTATTTCGAATTCAATGCTGCGTCCTTCATGAAAACCTATGATCTCATCATTAGCATTGATATAAGCAACCTTATAATTTACACTGGTCAGTTTGTCCATAACAATTTGATCAATAATTTGCTTCATTGTTTCTCCGGTATATATAATAGAGATGCATTTTTTTATAAAAGGACTTCTGGAAGGATCCACATATATATCAGAAAATAAATGCTTTTCATCAAGGGGTTTATTAAAGAGGCACTTTATTTCCATTTTGCATAGGCTTTCTTCATCACCCGAATAATTTGTTGTATACAAGTACTTCTTATCATTTTGCAGTAGCTGAAACATTAAAGCACACCTTCCTTTCTACAATATAAAAACCACCTTAATAAAGGTGGTACGTTATTTATGTTTTTACTTATAGTATCAGTATATCACAATACTTAGATTATGTTTATAGCTTTTAAAAATCCATCAACTCTTTTTTCGTATTCATCTTTGTTCTTCCAGTATGCCGCTGCGTGACCAGCATTGGTCGCAATATATATTTCTTTGTAACCCTTCTTTACTGAATACATTTGATTACACATAAAAGTAGGTACATAATCATCCTCTTCACCATGAATAAATAATACTGGAATTTCTACTTCAGGTAGAGTAGTTATAGGTGAAACATCTTTAAATTTCCAGCCAACTCGAATTTTACTTATTGTACTTGCTAATTTTACTAAGGGCAATTTTTTTATATTATAATCTTTTTCTAATCTATACTTAAACAAATCTTGTGCATCAGAGTATCCACAGTCTTCTATACAAAACACAATTCGTGGGTCTATTGCTATATTTTGAAGAGCTATTCCAGCACCCATGGATTCGCCATGCAACCCAACTATTATATCTTTTCCTAATTTATCAAATATCCAATCTGTGCATTTTTTCAAATCATACTTTTCGTAATAACCATAGGAAGTGTCTTTTCCACCACTTAAACCATGATTTCTATGATCATAAATAAAAACGGAAAAACCTCTTTTTATAAACATGTCCATGTATTTAACAGAACCATATAAGCTCCAAGTTATTCCATGACATAATATTATAATTTTCTTTGAATCTTTATTTGGAAAGAAGAAACCATGAATTTTATAACCATAATTAGAATCTAGATATACCTCTTGTTTTTCTAAGTTAGTAAATGCTTCTACTTTTATTTTACCTTTTTCAACTTCATAATCGTAGGTATAATTATATTTAGCAACTTTAGGAGCTATAATAATACTAGAAAAATGCCAACCTACAATAATAACAGTAACAATAATCAAAATTGATATGAAAAGTAATATTTTTATCATCTTAAAATCTCCCTTTTGAATGCGATGTACATTCTTATTATAGACACGTCTCCAAATAAAGTAAATAACAACAAAGTAAATTCTGTAGACTCTTATTGATAACCTAAAAAAGTCCTTATATTTTACAATAAGGACTTTCTAAAAAAATACAATACACCGTAATGCTAAGCTTTCTTTCTCCCCTTCAAAAACAATATTAGGTAAGTAATCCCACATAATATTAGTATAGTATAAATCCAAAAGGGTAAGGTTGTAAATATATTCTCTACTCCATCATAAATTACAATAGAGCTTAGTGCAGGCACTACTAATGAATCGCCTTTAAATTGTTTTATAGTTTTAACCCCTGCTCTTTCTCCATTCACTACAATATTCCATGTGCTTTTCTTAGATAATTTAATGGTTATATCTTCTCTATTTGCATTGAAAGCCACTACGATGTCAGACCAAGTATCCATATTGGCATTATGGGCTATTTCATAGGCTACAACGTTTTCCGGAGCTCTTAAAAATTTCAAATTTTGCTTGATCATCTCTGCTGAATTCATTCTGAAGGCAGGATGTTCCTTTCTTAACTTTATTAAACCTTTGAAATAATTAACGGTGTCAATGTTTTTAGATTTCAGAGCCCAATCAAGCTTATTTACTGTATCATTAGACTTATAGGAGTTGCTATTCCCAGCTTTTGTTCTTAAAAACTCCTGTCCCGCTTGGAAGAATGGAGTCCCTTGGGAAGTAAGAATAATAGAATCTGCCAATTTGTGCATTTTCAATCTTATTTCATTATTATCCTTTGGGTTTGTTAAAAGAAGTTTATCCCATAACGTATTATTATCGTGAGCTTCGGCATAATTAACAGATTGAAGCGGGGCTATCTTGCCCCAGGTTTTTATATCATTTGAGTAATCTATTCCTCCAACTATTCCTTTTTTTATGTCTAGCTCTCCATAAGATTTACCATTCACAAAGCCCTTGGCTTTTGTATCTAATACACTACCTTTTATACCATCTCTTATTATATCGTTAAAAAGTGATATTCCAGGCATTTTACTGGCATTTTTTTGTGTTGCTTTTACATCTGATAAAAGAGCAGTCTCCATATCCCAGCCTTCTCCTATAATAAGAATTGAAGGATCTAAACTACTTAGCTTTTTTCTAATTTCATTCATAGTCTTTATATCAAGTAGGCCCATAAGATCGAATCTAAATCCATCTAAATTATATTCCTTTGCCCAATACATAACAGAATCAACAATAAATTTTCTTGCCATTGCATTTTCCGAGGCAATGGTATTTCCAGAACCGCTTTCATTTGCAGCAGTGCCATCTTTATCGTATCTAAAATAATACCCAGGTACTAATTTATTAAAATTAGAATCATTGCTACTGTACATGTGATTATAAACTACGTCCATATTCACCCTTAACCCATTATCATGAAGAGATTGCACTGCTTGTTTTAATTCTTTAACTCTCGCAACCGGGTTGTATGGGTCACTTGAATAACTTCCTTCAGGAGCGTTATAGTTCTTAGGATCGTAACCCCAGTTATATTGCGCCTTACTTGAAGTCTCATCCACACTAGCGTAATCAAATATTGGCATAAGCTCCACATGTGTTACTCCTAAATCCTTTATATAATCAACACCTGTCCGCTTACCATCAATTCCCTTTGTTCCTTTTTCAGTAAAAGCCAAAAATTTCCCTTTATTTTCAATACCGCTGTTTTTGTCTATAGAAAAATCTCTAACATGTAGTTCGTACATAATAGCATCATTTAAATTTGTAAAATTAGGTTTTTCACCTGGATTCCATATTTCTGGATCTGTTCCTTTTAAATCTATTACCGCACCCTTGTCTCCGTTTGCAGCCACAGAACGTGCATAAGGATCCACAGCTTCAGTCCAAACTCCTCCAATATTAACTTTATATGTATAAAAAATACCCTTTTGATCTCCATTTAAGTTAAACGTCCATGTTCCATTTTCACCTTTTTTCATACTAAAATCAATACCACTTTTATCATTCCACTTTTTATAGGTTACAATCTTTACCTCAGTTGCTGTTGGTGCCCATACCCTAAAGCTTGTTTTACTTTTAGTATAGGTATTACCTAAATCATTTCCTTCATAATAAAAGATTTTTTCAAAACTAGCACTTTTCATTACATCTCCAAACACCACTTCTTTTTCAGGGAACCCTAACTTTGAGATTGTAATTTTTTGACCTAGGTTCACATTTTCACTAAGCTCTATTTTTGCAACAGTTGTAGTCCCATTTATTACTTCATCACTTGTTACTTTTTTTACAGCTAAGATCTTGTCATCCGACTTAACTGTAATGCCTTGAGTTCCTTCTGCGCTAAATGTAAATGCTACGCTTGTTTCTATGCTTATGCTATTCATCTCATCTAATTTTGCAACTATAAATGTACCCGGTTTGTCTATTGCAGTTGCGGGAACTACTGCTGATTTAGCATCCCCTGCATTAGCTTCAGCTAAAGAATAGTATACTTTCGTGTCGCCTCCTTTAAGCCAAACTTCTCCAACACCATTGTTAAATTTTTCAATAAATCTATCATCCACAGTGTCTTTTCTCCACTCGTCCGTGCGCACTATAAATCCTAGTTTTTTAAAGGATCCATCAAATTCAGCTACGCAAACCTTACCGAATTCGTCCTTGCCATTAAATTCAAACTTGCTTTCATCCTTTTTATCAGTCCATAACCACATATTCCATTTTAAATCACTATTTGGAGTTTTAGCATAATGGATAATAATCTTTGTTTTGCCACTTTGGGCAAAAGTTTGAACACTGGGCATTAATAAAAGCAATTCTGTAATAACTAAAACTGCCACAAGAAAAATGCTCAATGTTTTACTTTTGTTCTTCCCTATTTTGAAGTTCATAAATTTCCTCCTCTAAAAAAAAATAAGATTATGGTGTTCTAATCTATATTTCTCTAGTTTCTCTAATTTTGTAGTTTTCTAGTAAAGTATTCTACGTAAAATTAATAAACCCTTCATTCATAGCAAATTATTATATAAATATAAAACAATAGCTGTCATTTACCATATACTCGTTTATAAATTGACTTGGTTTTTATGCAATTAATGCAATAAATTAATTGGTTCTCTTATTAGTCTAAATTTAAAATGATATAATAGATAATATGCTTACTATTATATCACTTATTATGAAATTGGGGGATTAATTTATGGACATGAAGGAAAGAAAGAATCTTATACTACAAGGATCAATGTACAAGGTAATAATAACCTTGGCAGCACCAATAATGCTTAGTAATTTAATTCAGACTTTATATAGTTTAATTGATGGAATTTGGGTAAGCAAATTAGGTTCGATGCAATTTGCAGCCATATCCTTTGTGTGGCCAGTTATATTTCTATTTATATCTATAGGAATCGGATTATTTATTGCAGGAACCTCCATTTTATCTCAATTTATTGGCGCATCAAAATACGACAAAGCATCGATGTATTCCTCTCAGCTTATTGCAATTGCAGTTGTGTGTGCTATTTGTTTTTCAGTTATAGGCTATTTAATGAGCCCGATTATAATAAATGTTATGGGAGCAAAAGGCGATTTAGCTCATTATAGTGAAATCTTCTTAAGGATAACATTTTTAGATATGCCCTTTACATTTTTGTTTTTTTGCTTTAATGCCATTATGAGTTCACAGGGTAACACTCTAACACCTACTATATTAAGCTCTATAAGTGTTATTATAAATGCTATTTTAGACCCTATATTTATATTTAAATTTAATATGGGAATCGCAGGAGCTCCTGTAGCTACTATTATATCAAAGGCTCTTCTTGCAGCTGCTGGATTATATATACTTCATAAATCCACTTCAAAAATAAAACCCAGCTTTAAAAACTTTCGTTTTGATAGGAACATATTAAATAAACTATTTAAAGTTGCCATACCATCTGCTATTGGGCAAAGTGGTTCAGCTCTTGGTTTTATAATCCTTAATGGTTTTATTGTATCCTATGGAACCTCAACACTTGCGGCCTTTGGCATGGTGAACAGAATTACTTCGCTTATTATGCAACCAGCCATGGGAATAGGTGCTTCACTAACAGCTATTGTGGGACAAAATCTTGGCTCAGGTCAATTAGAACGTGTTAAAGAAGCTTTTGTTAAGGCATTAAAACTTACTATAAGCATTTCAATTTTAGGATGTATAGTGCTCATATGGCAAGACAAACCAATAGTTAATTTTTTTATACGCTCTAAGGATGATAATCGAGTAATATCTGAAGCTATTACTTATTTAATATATATTTCTTTTTCAATGCCCCTAATGGGTATATTCAGCGTCTTTCAAGGAATATTTCAGGGGTCCGGCCACACGAAATACTCCATGAATATGGAAATAGGTAGACTATGGTTTGTAAGGCTTCCTATGATACTTCTTTTTAAATATTTTACAACCATTGGCTCCACGGGAATATGGATTTCTATGAGCTCTAGTAATTTAATTATCTGTTTATACGGGTATTATCTCTATAGAAAAGGTGGATGGCAGAAAAGAATAATTAGAACCAATGATTAAAGGGTAGCAAGTAACTGGCTTAAAGTCAGTTACTTGCTACCCTTTTTAAAATCCAATAGCAAGCTATAATTTTTTTCATAAATCTTTACTTATATTTATTGTCCCCTAGAATTACCTCGTATAGCTTTCTTTGGTGTTGGTAATGGAGTTTTATTGTCACCTTTAGATTCTTGTCCATTTGAAGACTTATTGTTACTTGATGGAAAAGCTGGTTTATTTTTAGCCATTATACCACTCCTTACTAATTAATTATTTTAACTTTAATTAATTATATAATTATATGGATATATATACAAGTAATTTATGCATAGGCATTGTTTTTAACTACACAATTAATTTTGTCTTTCTGAAAATACTTTATTAATAATGTCTACTCTCGAACTGCCTATTATATTAGATATTTTTAAAGATAAGTTTCCATCCTTATAAATCCTATCCTCATTTGCATTAATTAAGATATTTAATTTTTCTTCTAGCTTCTCATAGGTCATAACATCGTCTAAATAAAAATCTACTAAATCTTTTAAACATGCTGCTAACGCTTTTGGGTCCTTATAAACTTTTCTCATAATGTACTCCTTATTATTCATTTTAATATATATATTTCTTCTATATGTATATTCTTATATTATATCCTAATATATTTAATATTTAAAGATATCTTTAATAAATTATTTAAAGTTTTTGCACGAAATTTGTAATTAAATATGCCATTTACAATTTCAACTAAAAAAATTATACTAATATTAAGTAATTATTTTTAATTACTGATTGGAGGCCATTTATGATATTTTATTTTTCAGGCACTGGTAATTCTCTGTATGTTGCTAAAAGTATAGCAAAAGAAAATAATGAAAGTTTAATTTCCATATCAGCTACTATGAGGGATAATAAGCAATACTATGAATACACATTAAACCCTAATGAAGTTATAGGCATTGTTTATCCTGTTTATGCCTGGTCACCACCAAAGCAAGTTATTCAATTTATTAATAAGTTGAAGTTAAACAACTATAATAATAACTATATCTTTACTGTAGCCACTTGTGGAGCTAATATTGGTAATACGGTTCAGGTTATTGATAAAGCCTTGAAGAAAAAGAATTTACATCTCAGTAGTGGATTTTCAGTAATAATGCCCAATAATTATATTTTCTTTGGGGATGTTGACACTGTGGAAGTTGAAAATAAAAAACTTTTAGAATCCAAACAAGTAATAGCTACCATAAATAATACGGTAAAACATAAAGCGGATAATGTTTATCAACTTGAAAAAGGCTTACTACCTAGAGTGATGACTTATGTAGTAAATCCATTGTTTAATAAGAACGCTCATAATACAAAGAGTTTTCATGTAAATGAAAACTGTACTGGTTGCGGATTATGCGAGAAGGTATGTAATAGTGGAACAATTAAGGTTCAGGGGAAGCCCCTATGGGGAAACAATTGTACCCAATGTTTAGCTTGCATCCATTTATGCAAAGCCAAAGCAATTCAATATGGTAAAGGTACAGAAAAGAAAGGCAGGTATAAACATCCTAAAATTGCAGTTAATGAACTGATAATAAAATAATTAAATACCTAGACCAAAGGTTTACGCTTAAAATACTCAAAAAACCCCTCAATAATCTTACTTTGAGGGGTTTTTTATAATAATTCCAATATTTTCTTTTAAACTTGCCACTTGCCACTTGCCACTTGGATGGCACTCTCTTTGTATTATTCAGCCATCTCTAATGCTATTTTCATCATATTAGTAAAGGCCTCTTGTCTTTCTTCAGATGTAGTTAATTCATGAGTTACTAAATTATCTGAAACTGTTAATAAACAAGCAGCTTTCTTACCCAATACATTTGCATTATGGAATAGTGCAAATGATTCCATTTCTACTGAAGTACAACCATGAGTTTCATAAATATCTTTATACTCATCAAAATTTTCGCGGTAAAATACATCAGATGAGTGAACTCTATTTTTATGAACTTTAATTCCTAAATCCTCTGCTATTTTCTCTAACTTACTATTTAGCTCAACTGATGCCGCAATTATATCATCTTTACATCCACTTTGAACCTTTGCATACGTAGATTCACTCCAAGCATCGGTGGTGAGTATTACATCATATAAGTTTAGGTCGGCAGTATAAGCACCACATGAACCGATTCTTATAATATTTTCTACCCCATAAAAATTAAATAATTCATATGAGTAGATACCTATACTAGGCATACCCATTCCACTAGCCATTACAGAAATCTTACGTCCTTTATATGTACCCGTGTATCCAAATACATTGCGGACATTATTAAATTTTTCAACATTTTCTAAAAATGTTTCTGCAATAAATTGGGCACGTAATGGATCTCCCGGCATTAATACTGTTTTTGCAATAATTCCTTCTTCTTTTACTTCAATATGTGCTGTTGGTATCATATTGAAACCTCCTTATAATTATATTTAGTTTGAAAAATATAGTAAATTTAATAATCCCCTATGGCTATTTTATTATACCTTAACTATTATACCCAAAATAGGAATAAAAAAAAATGACATATGTCACTTTTTCATATTAATATTTTCATGCAATTCAAATTTTTTCTATTTCTATAATATACATATTTTTTTAGTATTGATAACTAGGTACCTGTACTTAATTAGTTTTACAACCTAAATTATCTATTTGATATTTCTATAGTTGAACTGTGTTCTATATAAATTATCTATTAGATATACTTAATACTTTACTATATAATTAATGTGGCTAATAATAGCTTTAAGCAAGACAATATAAGCTTACTAAAAGGAGGTTTTTATGAGTGAAAAAATCACAAAAATTTTAAAGGTAGTATCCCTTTTAATAATTGTTGCAATTATTATGTGTACCTTTTTCAATATAGAGACTCTACGTCATTGTACCCCAGAAAATATGAAAGATTTTATAAACTCTTATGGAATGTTCTCACCAATAATCTATATAATTTTATTTACTTTTGTACCCCTTACATTTTTCCCAGATTCAATCCTTGCCATTGCTGGCGGTATGTGTTTTGGAATGATGGGCGGCTTTATTTACACTATGATTGGTGCTATTTTGGGGGGCACTCTCTCTTTTTTTCTAGCGAGTATATTAGGTCATAAGGTATTCAACAAATTCATAAAAAAAGACCTATCAAATTTAGAAAATTCAATTAAAACCAGAGGCTTTTTATTAGTGTTTATATTAAGACTGATTCCACTTTTCCCCTTTGATATAATTAGCTACGCAGCAGGTTTTTCAGGGGTCAAATTTAAGGATTTTGCTTTAGCTACACTTTTGGGCATAATACCTGGTATCTTCGTTTTTGTAAACATTGGAGATAAAGCAACAGATATTGGGTCTTCTAGCTTCTATGTGTCATTAGCACTTTTAGTAGGGCTTATTGTGATATCTTATGTTCTAAAAAAGAAAATTTCCTTACAAAAAATTAAGAGCTAGTATTATACTAGCTCTTAATTATAAAGAATATTTAAAATTAAAGCTGAGTTATTCTTTTATTTTAATACTCTTTTATATGTATTTTTATTTTCAACTATATTTCAGAAGGAAAATCTCCTACTTCTATAATTGGGAATTATATTTACCTAAACCTTTGATTTATTTAGCAAGTCTTTTATACCTTTAGTGGCATCAAGTAGTGGTGCTATAGATTTATCATAATTCAAGTTATTTATTATGCTGGCTATAAATCCCGACATATCAACTTCACGGAACCATTTAGCTTCTTTAACTTCTTTAGGAATATAGGTTAAATTTGTTGAATATATTCTTTCAATTAAACCTTCTTCATAAAATTTATTGAATTTTTCTATGCCTTCAGTAAAGAGTGCAAAAGTTGCTGTTACAAATATTCTTTTTGCTTTACGTTTTTTTAATTCCAATACTATGTCGAATATTGATTCGCCAGAAGCTATCATGTCGTCAACTATCAAAATATCCTGTCCTTCTACTTCTCTTCCCATATATTCATGTTGTACTATGGGATTTTTACCATTTACTACTTTTGAATGGTCTCTTCTTTTGTAGAAAAGCCCAATGTCAAGTCCAATCACACTAGAGTAATAAACAGCTCTATCCATTGCACCTGTATCTGGACTTATCACCAGCACCTTTGCCTTATCTACTAATAATTCAGGTTCCTCTTGTAAAATCGTTTTCACTATTTCGTAAGTTGGATATAAATTATCAAAGGATATAAGTGGTATTGCATTTTGAACATTTGGATCATGTACATCAAAGGTTATAATATCATCAACCCCTAATCTTTCTAATTCCTGAAGAGCAATGGCACAATCAAGAGACTCTCTACGTTTTCGCCTATGCTGCCTGCTTGCATATAATAATGGCATTATTACAGTTATTCTCCTTGCCTTCCCACCTAATGCGGACAAAACCCTCTTTATATCTTGAAAATGATCATCTGGACTTTTATGGTTCTCATAACCATACATTGTATAGGTACAACTATAATTTCCTACATCACATAATATGAATATGTCTTTACCTCTAACCGAGTCTTCTATAATAATCTTGCCTTCACCATTTGAAAATCGAATATCAGTCATGTTTATAAGAAAAGATTTTTCATCACCCAAGTCATGATTTATAGGCCCATTGTCATTTTTTTTTCGTTTTTTAATTAAAAGCTCATTAATTCTATTTCCCAGTTCTGAGCTACTCTCTAGTGCCATAATACCTAGGCTACAGTAGGGAATGCTAGATGATTCTTTAATATCCATAATAATACCTCCTTGATATCCACAAAAGTGGCTTAAAAACTTCAAATGCATATAGTATTTTATATTTTCTCCTGTTTATTCTTTAAATATATGAGTATTTATAATTTTACTACAAAACCGATTTGACTCATTACAATTTTAACATATATATAAATGCAAATGAAGCTTAAAATATAAAATTCGACTTTTTTTCGCAAGATTTTATTGATAACTTTACTAAGACAAGTGTTCCCTATATTAAATAATATATAAATTTAGAATATTAAAGATTTTAAGTATATGATATAATTATAGGACGTTGATAAATTTTTAGACAACCACCAATAGCCTATTAATTAGGCTTATTAATTATATAACTGTAGATTGGAGATATGACAATAATGCGTAATGAAGACAATATGACGAATTTTATACCATCAGTAGATGTGATTTTGCCTAAAACTAATAAGGATATTTATTTTTTATTTTATAAGGATGAGTTATTAGTTAAATCTGAAGACAACAAGGCAGTGATACCTGCTATTTGCGATCTAGATAATTTAAAATTAATTAATACTCAATATCTTGGGTCTATAAATGGTCAAAATTGCTTTTATGGCGAATTAGATAATGATGCTATTATACCAATCGATATGTATTTCAGTAAACTTAAAGCACTTACTCACCAGTTATCTGAAGACATGTTTTGGATAGGCGGAAGAGCTAATCAATTAGTAAACTTTAATAATGATCATAAATATTGTGGCAGATGTGGTACATTAGCTCAAAACGTAGAGGGAGAAAGAGCTAAAAAGTGTCCTAAATGTGGACTTGTAAATTACCCTAGAATTTCTCCCGCAATAATTGTGGCTGTTGTACGCGAGGGAAAATTACTACTTGCACATAATAATCAATCCCCCAAAGATTTATTTAGCGTAGTTGCTGGATTTGTTGAGGTTGGTGAAACTTTTGAGGAATGCGTTGTTCGTGAGGTTCAAGAGGAGACTGGGATTACTGTTAAAAATATAAAATATTTTGGAAATCAACCTTGGCCTTTTCCCAATTCTCTTATGATAGGATTTACAGCAGAATATGCAAGCGGAGAAATACAAGTGGATGGGAAAGAAATTGGTGACGCTAACTGGTATAGTTCTACCGAAATGCCTTTAACACCTGATAGTATAAGTATAGCTAAAAAATTAATCGGTTGGTTTACTGAAAATTATTAATATTTAATGACAAAAATAAATAGAAGTTAGAATACTTAATTCACAGCGAATTAGATTCTAACTTCTATCTTTTCTTAATATATTTAACAATATTTTATCTCCTTAAACTATATATTGACCTTTTTAAATTTTAATAATTAAATCAGTATTGTATTACGAACTTAAACTAAATTTATTACGGTAAAGCTATCTCTTGTATTCCTAAGTAATTCCTTTAATGGCTTCTTAGCCGATTGCAATGGCAATCATCATTGAATTCTTAGTCTACTTATAGTTTTTATATATTTTTATGATCTCACCCCACTCTCTTATTTTTCAATTTGTTGGGGGTATCAAGTTTTGTTTAAAGATTTTACTAAATATACGATAAGTTGCGCTTCTTATATTTATAATATAACACGCTAATAATACTTTGTCAATAGTTATTATTAAACAATACAGGAAATTTTATAATATCATTCCACAATTTTGTGTTATAATTTTAGCATATAAAAGAAAATAACAATGAAAAGAGGTTTTATGATGAATAAAAAAGAGCTTACAAACATAAGGAAAGAATTTAAATTAGATAGTGGTATGATGAAAATCCAGGAAATTTATAGCGTTTATCTAAAAAAAGATAATGTTCAAATTGATTATGAGCCAATTATTCATTCAGAATTTGATTTTTTTGATAGAATGGATATGGACAAAAAAGAATTATTTCTAGGTAATTTTAAGAAAGTACTAACTGGCGCTATAGATACAAAAATTTTCGAGTTAGATTTTCAGAATATCGAAGAAGAAAATAACACTCAACATATTTTAAGTAGTGCACTAAAAACAAGTGATAAAAACGAAATTCAAAACTCCCTTAATGAGCTTATAAAAAAAATTACAGCTAACTATAAATACGAAACTGATGTGGTGGTTACTTTTATTAAAGCTGAATATTGGCTAGGTTCTAGCCATAAAAATATGGCGGCAGATGAAAGCATTGACGATGCAATGCAAACCTTTAATTTCATTCTTTCAAGTGTAAATAAAATAGATCTTCCAAAAAGGACTCTAAAATTTGATTATACTGATAAGGAATTTAAAGCAAATTCAGCCTTAGATTCAGTCATTAATCTTAATGCTCCCTTGGAGGGCTTCATGTTCCCTACTCTTACCAATGGATATTCAGACATAAACAAAATTTTATATTACGCTTCAAAACCTAAAGAATTAAATGCTGATTTCATTGAGAAGGTTCTTAACTGTGATTTTAAATTTACTGCTGAAGATGAAAAAAATTGCTTTGGTGATATCTTAAAGTCTATAATTGGAGAAAAAATCAAACCTGAACTTATGCAAGATATTTATGTTAATATACATGAACTTTCTGAGCAATTTGAAGAAGGAGAAGAACCTACTCTTGGAATTGTAGATATTAAAAATATTCTGAGTAATTGTGGAGCAGAGATTATATATGATATAGAAACTGCCTTTGAAGAAACTTGTGGTATGAAGTATGATTTTAAGATAAACAATATTGTACCTGAATTCAATTCAAAATCCATTAAGATTACTAGTGAAATTGCAAATATTACATTAACCCCTAAGGATCTAAATTCAGTTAAGCAAGTAAAAAATAGTGATGGTAGAAGATGTCTACTTATTGAAATTGATGAGGATGTTGTAATAGAAGGATTTATTTTACAAACAGAGGAGTTTTAGTAGGTATCATTACCCAACTATTGCTCAGTGATGTTACTTCTTACCTTTATATTAAAAGGAGAATATTAGTGCATATTAAATTGCACTAATATTCTCCTTTTATTCTATATTTGTTTTTAGGTCTACCCACTTTACCGTATTCCATTTCAACCACAAGCTTTTGTTCTTTTTCTAAATAGTCTAAGTATCTTCTAGCAGTTATTCTAGAAACTCCAATATTTTTCGCAATCTGCTCAGATGTAAATGGTTTATCTTTCATGTCTGATATTCCCACTATAACTTTTTCATAAGTGTACTGATTAAAGCCCTTAATATCACCAATGCTTTCATAATATTCTATGACGTGTTTATTTTCTTTTATAGTATATTTATCAATAACTTCTTGCTCCATACTATGAACATTTTTAAAACTATTCTTTCTACTTTTAAATTGGAGCAATGCCTCCTTGAACCTGTTGAATATAAAAGGTTTTACTAAATAATCTACTGCTCCATATCGAAATGCTTCTTCAACAGTTTCTGTATTCCTATCTGCAGTAATTAATATAACATCACATTTTAAATTTTCCAGTCGTATCCACTTTAATAAATCTGTACCTAAACCCTGTGGAAAAAAAACATCTAATAATATTAGGTCAGGGTTTCCACTTATTATAACTTCTTTTGCCTTTTCGATGGAGTTAACGCTATCATATAGTGTAAACCCTTCTATTTTTCTAAGAAATTTTTCGTTTATTTCCCTCACCATAGGGTCGTCTTCAACAATAAGAACCTTAATCATATAATCTACCCCTTTTCATTGGTATATATATATCCCATATAGCTCCATTTTCTTGTAGAATATTTATGTCACCACCTGCATAATCTACTATTTGTTTTATAATACTAAGGCCAAATCCTCTGTTCCCAGGTTTGGTTGTAAATCCACGTTCAAAAACTTTATCTATTATATTTTCACTAATTCCAGGACCATTATCTTGAATTCTTATTCTAAGTGCTTCATTATTAGATATTAATCTTATGGATATCTTACCATTTTCAAATTTAACTAATTCCTCTATAGAATTCTCTATTAAGTTTCCAATTACAGAGCAAATCTCATCTACTGTTATATTTTCAGGAATAATATCTAGATATGAATTTGCATCAATTTCTACAGAAATTTTAGCTTCTGTTGCTTTATTATATTTGGCAAGTAATAGCCCTGCTATGTGTGTATTCTTAATTCTTTTGCTAAGAATTTCAGAAACTTCTCCGCGAAGCTTGGATATATGAGATATATATTCAACAGCTTCGTTATACTCTTCTAATTGTATTAGACCTGAAATAGTGTGAAGTTTATTCATAAACTCATGATTTTGAGCTCTTAAGGCACAAGTCATTTTTTTAATTCCAGTTAATTCTTCAGCCATATTTTTAACCTCAGTTAAGTCCTGAAAACTGGATACAACACCTATAATTTCTTCTTTATGATTTCTTAATAAAGTATGGCTACACATAAGTGTTTTACCATGACGCATTTTAATTTCTTGATTATATACTGCTTCCTTATTCCTCAATACTTCCATCATTTCATCTGTATAATTTAAGTTCAAAGTAGCAATACTCTTGCCTATATTTTCATCTTCTAGTTTTAAAATTTCCTTAGCTATTTTATTAAAGAGTATTATTTTGCCATCACTATCAATAGCTATAATACCATTTTTTAGATTCTGCAAAATTAAATCTCTCTGTCCTAGTAGTAGTGCAATTTCCTTTGGCTCCAGGCCAAATATGCTTTTCTTTATTGTATTTGACAAAAAAACCGCACCTACTATTCCCATTAAAAGACCAACTACTAAAGCTATTTTCAAACAAAACAAATGAAAATCAAGTTCAGCATATACTGTATCAGTTAAAAGGCCCACTAAAACTGCACCTACTTGTTCTCCCTTATAATATATGGGTACAAAGGCTCTTGTTGCCGAAATCAAAACATTTCTGTCCCTCGCCACATAAGATTCACCCTTTGTTAGCACCTGCTCTTCTCCACCGTCAGCGTATTTCTTGCCCAGAGAATTTCCATTTGGATAGGAATATTTTATTCCCTTCATATTCATAACAATAATATATTGAAATCTAGTTTTTTCTCTAAAACTCTCTATAGTTTTTTGAACAGTGTCATAATCTTTGGAAGTTGCTAAAGTTTTTTCAATTATATCAATAGATGCAATAGTTACAGCTAAATCCATAGCATTATTACCCATTTGAGTTTCCACAGAATTTTGCACTTGATAATAAGTAACAATTCCTATTCCACCAATGACCATAAATATTATAATGCTTATAAATATTGTTAATTTATACTGCAATTTCAATAGCACTTCACCTCATATTATGGTTATTTTATTTTTGCTTTATTTAACCCATCTTTAATAGCTTTAATAAGTCCATTGCTTGTATATGTAGCTCCTGCAACAACTTGAACCTCTGAACTATTAGCTTTTATTACTTTTGGCGGGATTTTTTTATATACTATTTCAGCTATCACTGGAGTTTCTTGTTGCGATAATATCACAATTTCCTTTATTTCGTATTGATCCGTCACTATTTTAACCTTTATGGGTCCTATATGCCCTTCTGCGTTACCCTCATAGGTTCCTTTTTTATAAATAACACTTTTTGAACCACAAGCCACGAGTCCAGTTGCTAAAACTATCCATAATGCTAATACAACTAATTTTTTCAATTAAGTCTCCTCCCTTGTCATCCAAATAAGTTTTTCTTGGGTCAATAGCCATAATATAATTATATCATTCTTCTACTTTTGTGTCATTTTAAGTATATGTTTTTTTATCTCCAAGGACAAAAAATCCCTTCTAAAACATCAGTTATAATAAAGAAAAATAGGCCGATTAAACTTAAAATTAAAATGCCTGAATACATTTGAATATAGTTAATTCTCATCCAAGAGTCCATAATAAAATACCCCATGCCATATTCTGTGCCAAAGTTTTCAGTAAAGAATAAAACAGATATAGCAGTACCTATTCCAATTCGAAGAGATGTTAATAAAGCTTTAAGTATTCCAGGAAAAATAATCTCTTTCATTATTTGAAAATTTGTTGCTCCCAATGAATACATAGGATAAAAAACTTCTTCAGGGATATTTTTTACTTCATCTCGTATATTAACCACTACAGAGAAAAAGGTAATTAAGAAGATCATAACTATTTTTGTTAAATCACCTAAGCCAAAAATAAGCATTACTATAGGAAGTAATGCTATCTTAGGTATAGGATAATTAAAATATATAATTGGTGATAATATTAAATCAATCTTTTTAAAATATCCCATTAAAATACCTACAGGCACACCTATTATCAAAGTAAATAGCAAGCCTACTATAATTCTATTAAAACTGTAAACAACGTGGACTGCTATTTCACTTTTAAAAGTTATAAATATATTTATTATTATTGCATAGGGTGGTGGAAATAATGGCTTATTAATAATCATAGCTCCTATTTGCCACAAACCAAAAATAATAAAAAAAGCAATTGCAAAGTTAACTAGTTTATATTCTTTAAGTCTCATTCCAGCTGGCCCCCTTTAAGAATTTTTCTAAGTTTATTGTTTATATCTATGTACTCAAAATCAACTTCCCTATTTATTTTTCCAAATAAGGGATTGCTTATAACTTCAACTATTTTTCCTGGGGAGGCGGATATTACAGCTATGTTCTTTGCTAAATATATTGCTTCTTTAATATCATGGGTTACAATTATAGTGGTAACCTTGTGTGCCTGCCAAACTTCTAAAAACATTTTCTGAACCTCTTCCCTGGTCATAGCATCCAACGCAGAAAAAGATTCATCCATTAAAAGTATATTTGGTTTTAATAATAAAGCTCTAGCCATGGATACTCTTTGCATTTGTCCTCCACTTAGCTGACTTGGATATCTTTTAACAAAGTCTTTAAGCTTTAACTCCACTAGTAATTTCTCATAAAAATCCATATCTATATTACCCTTACCATCTTTGATTTTTGCGGATAAAAATATGTTCTGCTCTACTGTTTTCCATTTAACTAATCCATAATTTTGAGGTATTAAACCAATTCTATGTATTTTAGGATCCACTGCTTTTCCATCTATTAAAACTTCACCTGTGTAGTCCACAATAATTCCTGCTATAACCTTTAATAAAGTTGATTTACCACCACCTGAGGGGCCAATTATAGCACAAATATCCCCTTTTTTCACTGTTAAATTTGCATTTTCTATGACTTTGGTATTTTTGTCCACGTTTTTATAACAAACACTTAAATCACTTATTTTTATCATTTATTTATGCCCCACTCATGGTACATTTCATTATCTACATTTAAGCTTGAAAGAATTCTCCCTACCGTGATATTTACCATATCTTCAATAGTTTTTGGCTTTTCATAAAACGCTGGCATAGGAGGTATTATCAAAACATTCAAATTGCTTAAAAAAAGCATGTTCTTAAGATGAATAGAACTAAGCGGGGTTTCCCTTGGAATCAAAATCAATTTTCTTTTTTCTTTAATCATTACGTCTGCAGCTCTTATTAGTAAATTATCAGAAGTTCCGCTACTTATTTTTGAAAGAGTTCCCATTGAACAGGGCACAATTACCATTCCATCAGTCTTGAAGGAACCACTTGCTATAGACGAAAACATATCCTCTATATCACATAAATTAAGCCTTCCATTGCTTTTATTAATATTTTTAAGCCATGCATCAAAATTAATTTCAAGCTCATACTCCAAAACTTTTCTGCCGTTATTTGTAATGACTAAATAAACTTCATTATCACCTTTTATTAACTCTTCTATAAGCCGTACACCGTAGATACTTCCACTGGCTCCGGTAATCCCTACTATATATCTTCCCAAACAAATCACCTCTTAATTATAATATAAAAAAATCTAATACAGTAAAAATAAATATACAAACACTTACCACTTGATTTATGTTATAAGAAGCAATTTTCATCTTTTTTGTGTTTGTTGGAGACACAATATAATGCTCCAAGATTAACAAAATGGCACTGATAAATATGCCAAATAAATATATCCATCCTCTATGCATTACAAAATATAAACTAATTAAAAGCAAAATCGTAATAACGTGAAACAGTGAGGATATGTATAAGGCACCCTTTAATCCAAATTTAGCAGGTATAGAAAACAAACCGGTTCTTCTATCAAACTCAATATCTTGAGTTGCATAAATTATATCAAAACCCGCTACCCACAATGTCACAACAGCACCTAAAATAATTGGTGCAAGCGCAAATTTTCCTGTTACCGCAAGCCATGCGCCTACAGGAGCCCCGCCACAGGTTATACCTAGAATAATATGGCATACCCATGTAAATCTTTTAGTATAAGAGTAAATTATAAAAAAAAAAAGTGCTACCGGAGATAACATAAAACATAGAGGATTTAGTTTATAGGCCGCTATTATAAAAACAAAAAAACAAAATAGCACTATACCTAAGGCTTCATAATCCTTCACCAGGCCCTTTGGCATATGTCTATTTGCAGTTCTAGGATTCTTTTTATCAATATCCTTATCTACAATTCTATTAAGAGCGTTAGCACCATTTCGAGCTCCAACAAGTGCAATTAATATCCAAAATATTGTAGTAGCGGGCGGTAACCCATTAGCTGCCCAAATCATTGATATTAAAGCGAAAGGAAGAGAGAAGAGTGTATGGGAAAACATAACTAACTCCCCATAGCTTTTAAGTTTCTTTAATACCATATTCACTCCACCTCTTATCTACCATTTTTTTAATTTCCTCAGACATTTCTATATCATCTGGCCAAGGCCTTGAATGTCCTTCTGAGGGCCATTTTTTTGTAGCATCTATACCTAGTCTTGAACCATAAAAAGGAGTATTTGATGCATGATCAAGTGCATCTAAAGGTCCTTCTGAAATTACTATATCTCTACTAGGATCTATATTATTAAATACTTTCCAGGCTACAGTTGAGATATTCTGAGGATCAATATTTTCATCTACAACTATAATCATTTTTGTATACATCATCTGCCCAAGTCCCCATAATGAATTCATAATTTTGTGAGCATGCTTTGGATAAGCCTTTTTAATTGAAACTATTACACAATTATGAAATACACCTTCTAATGGGAAATTTATATCTATTATTTCAGGGCATTGAACCTTTATTAAAGGTAAAAAAATCCTTTCTGTAGCTTTTCCTAGGTAACAATCTTCCATAGGGGGCTTACCTACAATTGTTGTAGGATATACTGGATGCTTTTTCCTTGTAATCTTTTCAATGTGAAACACGGGATACATATCTTCAAGAGAATAATATCCTGTATGGTCACCAAATGGACCTTCTAATCTCTCTTCATCTAAGTCCACATATCCTTCTAATATAAATTCAGCATTAGCAGGTACATAAATATCATTGGTTATTGATTTAACAATTTCTACAGGTGATTTTCTAAGAAATCCAGCAAAAATCATTTCATCTATCATTTTTGGTAGTGGTGCAGTGGCCGCATATATAGTTGCTGGATCGCAGCCTAATGCTACTGATACAGGCATTTTCAATCCAAACTTCCTATATTTTTCGTATATCTCTTTTCCGTCTTTATGTAGATGCCAATGCATACCAGTAGTATTTTTGTCATATACTTGAAGTCTGTACATTCCAACATTTTGCTGATTAGTTTCTGGATCTACTGTTATTACTAGGGGAAGTGTTATGTATCTCCCTCCATCTTTAGGCCAGCACTTTAATATTGGAAGCTTACTTAAGTCTGCATCTTCTATTACCTCTTGGCAAGGGGCATTTTTTACTTTTTTAGGAAATACTCTTGCAAGTCTTGCAAGTTTGGGAATGGATTTAACTTTATTAATTAAGGTTATATAATTAGTTACGTCCATAAAATCCATTATAGTTGCTGCAATATCATCAAGATTCTCTACTTCAAGTCCGTAATTCATTCGCTCGTAGGTTCCTAATGAATTAATTAATACTGGGTATTCTGAATTTTTCACATTTTTAAAAAGCAAGGCATGACCATACTTTTTTGAAACTCTATCAGCTATTTCCGTAATTTCAAGCTCACTATCTACTTCTATTTCAATTTCATCTAAAAGTTTTTTATCTCTCAAATGATTTATAAAATCCTGTAAATCCTTATAAGCCATATAACCATCCCTTTCTATATTTTATTAGGAATTACGATTTAATAATTTCTCTGTTACAGCTTTAATTATTTCTTTGCTTTCGCATTCTGGTAATTTCTCTATATAATCAAAGGCTTTTTTTGTGTATTTATCCGCTAAATTTTGAGCTTTGTCTATTCCATTATATTGATTAACTAATATAGTAATTTGTTTTACATCTTCATCATTTAATGAAGTGTTATCTAATATAGTAGAAATTTTATTTTCTGGATCCGCTGCCATAGCATATATTAGTGGTAGTGTATAATAACCTTTTACTAAATCACTTTGAGCATTCTTACCTAGTTTACTGGCATCTCCACTGTAATCCAGCAAATCATCTATGATTTGAAAAGCCATTCCAATATAGTAACCAACCCTTGCTAATAATTTTGAAGTTGTCTCACTACATTTAGATTCCTTTGCACCAGTATAAAAGCTAATAGAAAATAGTGCTGCTGTTTTTCCAGATATAATTTTTATATATTTTCTAAGGCTTGTGTTTCTTCTGTATCTAATATTATATTGCCTTATTTCTCCCATACATATTTTAGATATAGCTTTTGATATATCTCTTAAATTTTCAGTGGAATAATCAAATCCAGATAGCATTATAAAGCATTGACAAAATAAAAAGTCACCTATATATACTGCATATTCTTTGCTGTATTTGTGTTGCACCGTTTCCACACCGCGTCTAAGTTTAGATTCATCTACAACGTCATCATGAACTAATGTTGCCATATGCATCATTTCAATGGCTGCACCTAAGTTGTGCATTTTGTCCCTATCATATTCTCCAAACTTTGCGGCCAGTAGTAAAAAAGCCGGTCTTAACATCTTTCCGCCTGCATTAACTAGTGGAGAAATAGCTTCATCAAACTCTTTTTCACTAGATTTTACATTATCCACAATTATCTTTTTTATACCTTCTAATTCTTCCGCAATATCAGGGTAGTCTTCCCAAAATTTACTCATTTTTATCACCTTGTCCAATTATTTTTAATTTTGAATAATAATTACTTATTATTAATATTCCACTATAAAACCAAATGTCCTTTTAATTATTTCTAAAAGGACACTCCATTTTTAAAAATTCAGTTTTTAATTAAAGAACTATGGTATAAATATATATTTATTAATCAACATATAAATAAGATTTTTTAACCCATCCTATACTCTTCCAGTACTTTTTAAGTATTGGTAGCACATAATAATCCATACCAAAAGTACTTCCAGATCCACCTATAAGCGCAATCCCTGCTGATAAGTACCATAACATTTCAGCAGGAGCCATTCCTGAAGTCCAAATCATAATACCCATAGCAACTGACATAAGAGAAGCTAATGCGCTAAATAATCCAACGATAAGCATTATTCCTACTAATATTTCTGCAATTACCATACCGGTTTGGAAAATTGTAGCTAAAAATGTATATCCACCATCACCTGTATAAAAGAAAGTATCCATAGACCATTTAACTATTTTTTCTATAAAACCTGGTACTGGTAATGCAACCCATGTTGCTACTGGTGCCGCTCCTGCCGCTGGTGCTGCAGCTGTTGCAGCTGTTGCTCCATCAACTACTGGTGCAGGTATTAAGAAAATTTTTGAAGGATCAGCTATTATCTTAGGTAATTTAGCAAGTCCTTCTGTTAACCATTTATAACCAACAAACATTCTAAGTACTAATAGCCAAAAGTTTGGAGATGATTTTGAAAAATAGCCACCCACAAGACTTCTATTATCTTTAACATGGAAAAATTCATGTAATAAATATGACCAGCATTTATTAAACCCAGCGACCTGGATAAAGTAAACAATATTTATAAAGTGTTTAACAAATAATGCAAAGAACCCAGATAATGCAAAAAAGTTTTTTCCAGCTCCAACATTTGCCACACCATATTTTCCACCGACGCATACCATTGCACCATGGAATGAAGGTTTATAGGATTTCTTTTCTCCACCCTTTATGTCTGTATAAACGTTATGTGCAATTAATGCAGCCGACTCTTCTGCATTTTCTACCATTTGTGGGAGAGGTCTTTCCTCACCTTCTGGAATAAAGAAAATGTTATCACCAACAACATAAACATTTTCATAGTCTAAAGATCGCAGTTTATCGTCAGTTACTATTCTTTTCCTACCCTTTTGCTGGATATCCATTTTCCCAATAATATCAGAGCCTTCAACGCCAGCTGTCCAAATTACTGTGTATGTGCTAACCAATCCATTATTTCTAATTGTAGCAGTGTCCTTTGTAACTTCTGTAATACCAGCATTAGTTAGTACTGTGACCCCTAGTTTATTTAGTCTTTTTTTAGTTTTTGCTATTAACTTCTCCGGGAAAGTAGGTAATATTTTAGGTAAGTCATCTGCTAATATTAAAGTTACTTCCTCTTGTCCTAGGTAAAAATCCTTACATAACCTTTCTTTCCACTCACCGAGTTCTCCCATCATTTCAACACCTGTGAACCCACCACCAACAACAATAAAAGTTAGAAGTTTTTTTCTTTCTTCTTTGTTTTTTTCTTTGGCAGCTTTTCTAAACATTTTAAGAATATGTTCTTTAAGTACCACAGCATCTTCAAAAGACCATAATTTTTTGCAAAATTCTTCAGCGCCCTTTATACCAAAGTAAGTTGGCTTACATCCAGCACCAATTACTAGATAATCATATTCATAGGTATTGTTTTCAGATTTTAATACATTATTTTTAAAATCTAAATCAGTAATTTGATCAAGTACAACCTTTACTTTTCTTTTTGCAAATATTTTTTTGAAATCAATTCTAATTGCATCCTCTGAAACACGTGCTGCAGCTACTTCATGAAGTTCAGTAAGTAGCGTATGGTATGGATTTTGGTCTATAAGAGTAATTTCAACATCTTCATCTTTTTTAAACTTCTTAGCAAGCTTTTTTGCAGTTAATACTCCACCATATCCTCCGCCAAGTATAGCTATTCTTTTCTTTTCACTCATACTATATCCCCCTCAGTTTGAGAATTATTATCAATTCGACTATTTTCACCAAAATATATAGTTTATAATGCTTAAACTGTAAGCTTATTAAAATATTGCCCTAAAATAAATCAAATTCGTTATTTACACATTTACCTAGTCTTTATTTCTTTCAACTTTACTAGTTAAAATTTTATCATAATATGATTAAGCCTGCGTATAAAAAAGTGATTTGGTCATTAATAATACGTTTTGTTAATTTAGTTCATAGATATATTCCATAGGTTGATTTATCAGTGTTTACACTTAACTAAATAAGTGTTATGATGACTGCGTTATTTACATTTCATTACAGTGCTTTATATTATTTTATCTAATGTTTCACTTTCTTTCGACTTTTCAAAAAATATCATTTTTAGAAAGTTATTTGTGGACAAAATAAATTATTATTGGAGGTACCTAATGAAAAAAAAGCTTTTAGCACTTACACTAGTATTGGTAATGGGTATAAGTATTGCTGGTTGTACTAATAAGGTAAAAGAAGAGGAATCTTCGTCACTAAAAACACTAACTATTGTTGCTATGCCAGATTTAGACTCTGTTCCATTTATTATAGCAGAGCACAATGGATATTTTGAAGAGGAAGGTATTCAGGTCAAAATAGAGCATTTTAAAAGCGCAACAGATAGGGATACAGCAATTCAAACCGGTAAAATTGATGGAGCAATATCTGATATGCTTGCAGTAGTATTTTTTAACGATAATAAATTTGATGTTAAAATCACTTCAAAAACAGATGGTAGTTTTAAATTGATTTCTGGAGTGAATTCTAATATTTCTAAAATTGAACAATCTGCTGGAAAATCCATAGGAATCTCTAAAAATACTATTATTGAATATCTAACAGATAGAATTATGGAAAGTTCAAACATAGATGTTAACTCACAAAAAAAAGTAGCAATACCAAAGATACCTACTAGACTTGAAATGCTAACTAATGGCAAATTAGATATGGCTACATTACCCGAACCTCTAGCAAGCACTGCAATTTCTTCCGGTGGAAAGATTTTAAGTAGTTCTGATAAACTAGGTATAAACCCTGGTGTAATTATATTCACAAAAGATGCAATAGCATCAAAATCTAAGGAAATAAAAGCGCTTTATAAAGCCTATAATAAATCTGTGGAGTTTTTAAAAGAATCGAAACAGGAAAGTTATATTGATTTTGTAATTAAGGAAGCTGGCTTTCCTGAAATTGTGAAAAAAACATTGACTTTTCCAACTTATTCAAAGGCTTCTATGCCCCCTGAAAAAGAGCTAGAAGAAGTTTTAATTTGGCTTAAAGCAAAAAAATTAACTGCTAATAGTTATACATTAAAAGATTTGTCAAATAGCTCCTTTATTAAATAATACACAATAAGAATAAAAAATAGCCTCTTTTTACTAAATGTAGAAAGAGGTTATTTCCATAAAAAACTATTGACTTTAAAAGAAACCTCTACAATCCTTTGCGGTTGTAGAGGTTTCTTTGATTGCGTCTTATGTTTTATGAGTTAACAACTTCCTTTGTATCTCTTGCTATCATTAACTCTTCATTGGTTGGTATTACAAAAACTTTTACTGTTGAATCTGCTGTACTTATTTCTGCCGCAATGCCAGCAACATTATTCTTCTCACTATCTATTTTAACCCCTAAAAACTCTAATCCTGTGCAGCAAGCTTCTCTAGCTTTCGCTGAGTTTTCGCCAACGCCAGCAGTAAATATGATACAATCCACGCCACCTAAGGCACCTGCATAACTACAGATAAACTTTTTAACTTCATAATGAAAAACATCTAAAGCCAGTTGTGCTCTTTTATTGTTCTTAGCTGCATCCCAAAGATCTCTAAAATCACTGCTTATTCCAGAAATCCCTAGAACACCTGATTTTTTATTAAGTATTTCTGCTATTTTTTCTGATGATAAAGATAGTTCTTCCATCAAGAAAGTTATAATTGAAGGGTCTATATCTCCAGATCTTGTGCCCATAGCAAGCCCTGCAAGAGGTGTAAATCCCATACTTGTATCAATGGATTTACCTCCTTTAATTGCAGCAATACTTGCTCCATTTCCTAAATGACAGGAAATGATTTTTAAATCTTTAATATCTTTATTCATCATCTCTGAAGCTACTTGGGACACATATTTATGAGAAGTTCCGTGGAACCCGTACTTTCTTATCTTGTGTTCTTCATATAATTCATATGGTAGTGCATAAATATATGCATGTTCTGGCATATTTTGATGAAAGGCTGTATCAAATACCGCCACCATTGGTGTGCTAGGCATAAGTTCTTTGCAACTATTAATTCCAATAATATTGGGTGGATTATGTAATGGTGCGAGTTTTGAACAATCTTCTAAAGCCTTCATTACTTTTTCATCAATCAATACAGATTTAGAATAATATTCTCCACCATGAACCACTCTATGACCTACTGCTGAGATTTCATCTACACTTTTAATTACTCCATTAGTTTCATCTATAAGAGTTGAAAGAACTAATTTAATTGCATCTTTATGATCCTGCATAATTTGTTTTACTATAAATTTTTTTCTGCCTTGTACTTTCTGAGTTAAAACAGATCCTTCACTGCCAATCCTCTCAATCAATCCTTGCGCTAAACAAGTTTCATCCTCCATATTGATAAGTTGGTATTTTAGAGAAGAACTACCACAATTAATAACTAATATTTTCATAAAAATTCCCCTTCCAGCATATTATTTACTTCTTTAAACTCGGACAAATATTACAGCTACAAGATTTATAATCTTGTTATTTCCTATTTTTCTTTACCAATTTCGCCACTTTTGTGTAGCACATTTCCTATATAGTATATCATACAATACATATATTATATAAATAACTATATGTTTGCAAGTAGTTTTTGATTATTAATGACATTTCACTATAAAAAACTAAGTCTTAACTTTTAAGACTTAGTTTTTTACAGTGGTTATGTGTTTGTATCCACGAAAAACAAATTATAAATATTACATATCTCTAGGGTCTATATCAGTAATCATTTTTATAGTACCTGCTATGTACCACTTAGTTTCTTGTTTTTCTACATTATATACTTTTCCAAGTATTTTAAACTTAGACATAACTCCTGCAAGTGAACCCACAAATGAAGGTGTATTCAAGTGGGCTTTCTTATTTTTTTTCACATTATCTATGTGCTGCACAGTAAGCTCTTTAGGAAGGTTACTGTTTATTTCCTTACTACTTTTAGCTGTCTCTTTATTTTTAGCTCCTAATGCCTCTAGTGTTTTATAAATCTCTTCCATTTTGCGTTTTTTTCTTTCAATACTTATACTAGGACTTTCAACTTGAGTGTATTCTACTAATTTTTTCATAATCATCTTTCCTTCCTTTAACTAACAATAATCTAATAAATGCATTTATATCTATTATATCACGATTTCTAACCTTTTTAAGAATAAATGTTGAAATATAAAAAAGTGTTCACTATAAAATGGTGATCACTTTTTCATTTCAGTTAAATTATCCCAATATTTCTTTGGCATATGCTGCATTTGCAATCTTTTATTGGTTCTTTCTTCTACCGATACACTTTTATGAAAGGCCTTCCAAAGATTTTGATAAAACAACTCTTCCGCCTCATGACTTTCTAATTTTTCAAATTTCAAATCTCTAAGTATCATTTCATTATTTTCATAAACTATACCGATTTTTCTTTTTACATCATGAATCACCCACTTTTCATTTTTGAGTCTTGCACTAAAGTGATTTCCTATGAGGAAAGCAATATTGTAAGTAGGCTCTATTGCTGCATATAATATTCCCTTAAACTCTTGAAATCTAACTAGTCCTAAAAATCTATGTGCTTCAAATCCCACTTTTCTAGAAATTTTCTGTACTTCATTCACAGTGTCTTCTGTTAGGAAGTCATTTACTTTACTGCCCAGGGTGAAGCCTAATTGTATATATTTAAATAATTTTAATTCTATGCCATATTCCTCAGATAAAAAGGCCTGATACACATAAACTAGTGTATCTTGTGAAATCTTTTCTAATATAGCATTGTATACTTTACCCGATTTTGCCATATCAGTTCCAATAACTATGTCCTCATATAATATATTGAAGTTATAATCACTTTCTCTCTCAATACTTTCAGGGATTGTACTATAATAGCAAGCATATATAACAGATAAAAACCCATCAAAGCTTCCGTCATAAATGTATCTAACCAAATAAATCACCCCTTTGGGTAAATAAACTAAGTTGCTGTGGCTTATCAAAGCTTTCATAGTCCAATAAATAATTTTTAAGTCTTCCTCTTTCCATTGCTTTATCTCCATAAAATTTACCGCTACAGGTTAAAAAATATCTAGCTCTTTTAAGGACAACTCCTATTTTTTTTAAATTGTCATAGGAAAGATTACAAAGTCTTCTTGCTCTTACGATTCTTAAAGCTGATTTTACTCCTATTCCCGGAACTCTAAGTAGTGTTTCATAGGGAGCATTATTTACCTCCACTGGGAACTTGTCTAAATTATTTAATGCCCAAAAAGCTTTAGGATCTAAATCCACATCAAAATTAGGATTTGTTTCATCTAATAATTCATTTGCTTTAAATCCATAGTATCTTAAAAGCCAATCTGCTTGATACATTCTATGCTCCTTTAGTAGTGGAGGCGTGGTTTGAATAGCCGGCAAATTTATGTTTGATACTACTGGAACATAAGCTGAATAGTAAACTCGCTTAAGTCCAAAGCTATTATATAATCCTTCTGTAAGACTAATTACTCTTAAGTCACTTTCGTTAGTTGCACCAACCATTATCTGCGTACTTTGACCACCAGGAGTAAATTTCGGTGCTTTAAACCCTTTTTTCTTATATTCAATGGACTCAAGTATACTGTGCTTAATAAGTCCCATAGGTTTTAATATATCTTCTTTATTCTTTTGAGGTGCTAAAAGCTTTAAGCTTTTTTCAGAGGGCAACTCAATATTTACACTCATTCTATCTGCATATAATCCTGCCTCATATATAAATTTTGGATCAGCGCCTGGAATAGCCTTTACATGAATATAACCATTAAATTTGTGAATCAATCTTAAATCCTTTAAAATTCTAACTAAATTTTCCATTGTATAATCTGGACTTCGCTCTACCCCAGAGCTTAAGAATAATCCTTCAATATAATTTCTTCTATAGAAATTCATAGTTAAATCTACTACTTCACTAGGCGTAAAGCTGGTCCTTTCTAAATCATTACTAGCTCTATTAATGCAATATTTACAATCATATATGCATTTATTAGTATATAAAATTTTAAGTAGCGAAATACATCTACCATCCTGCGACCAAGAATGGCAAATGCCTGATACAGAAGCATTTCCTATACCATCCGCTGTATTCTTTCTATTAGAACCACTAGAAGAGCAAGACGCATCATACTTTGCTGAATTAGATAATATTTCAAGTTTTCTCATTACATCCACTTTTAACACCTCACAAACGTTTGTTCTCATTTTATCATATTTTGCATAAGATTGAAACACTTATTTACTGGAAAGTGTCATTAAAATAAGCCACTTGTAAAGATATTTAACTATCTTTACAAGTGGCTTATTCTTAAACTATATTTCTTATCCTAATATTTGTTTTAAATCATCCTGGGGTGTACTTATAGGTTTAATATCAAAAGTATCAACTAGAAATTGTAATACATTAGGGCTTAAGAAAGCTGGAAGTGTAGGTCCTAGATAAATTCCTTTTACTCCCAGTGATAGTAATGCTAATAAGTCAGCAACAGCTTTCTGTTCATACCAAGTTATAATCATTGCTAGTGGTAGTTCGTTAATTCCACATTTAAATGCATCAGCTAGTGCTAGTGCTATTTTAACAGCGGAATATGCATCGTTACATTGACCTATATCCAGTAGTCTTGGAAGTCCTGCTACTGTGCCAAACTCCAATTAAGAAAAAGTGCCTTATTTTCCCTTCATTTATATATAGTTTTAAACTAGACAGGCTCAAAATCTTATGCTACCTTTATTTATAGAATTAATTATAAAACTTAGGAGGGATTTTGTGAACATTGGTTATGATATTTATGATTCCCCTATTGGTCTAATACATGTAGTCGTGGATGAAATTGGTGCTCGGAAAGTAGAAATATTTGAAGAAGATTGGTTAGAATACACGAAGAAACATGAATTTATTAAAAAAGACGTGGAAATATGCAAAGAAGTTATAATTCAGCTAGATGAATATTTCAAAGGAAAAAGGAAAAATTTCAATATACCATTATCTATAGAAGGTACAGAATTTAGAAGAAAAGTATGGAAAGCTCTTCAAACTATACCTTACGGTGAAACCCGGAATTATTTGCAGATTGCAGAATCCATAGGAAACCCTAAAGCTGTAAGGGCTGTAGGTCAAGCTAATAGATGTAATCAATTACCTATAATTATACCCTGTCACAGAGTTATTGGTAAAAATGGCAATTTGGTAGGGTTTGCAGGCAATAGAACTCCAACACAAAAACTACTATTGGAAATTGAAGGAGTAAATGTTAAAAAGTGATTCTCACTAATGATTATGAGCATGATGCATATCAGGAGTATGATTATGTTCATGTTCAGTGCTTTCATGAATATGAACATGGTTGTGTTCCCCATTCTCAAACTTTTCATGTACATGATTATGATGGTTATCATTATGGTCATGGCGATGCTCGTGTTGGACAATTTCGTGAATATGTTTATGATTGTGTTTTTCTACAGCAGCATAATAGGCTCCGAAAAGCATTAAAATAACCGCTATAACAAAGTTTACTGTTATTTGTTCGTTGTACAATACTAGAGATAACCCTACACCTATAAAAGGAGCCACAGCATAATATGCACTTGTTCTTGCAGCCCCTAGTTGCCTCTGTGCAGTTACATAAAAAAATATACTTAATCCGTATGCAAAGAAACCTAAAATCATAGCTATAAGTATATATCTTATATCACTTGCATATTCATTCATTAAAACTGCTATTAAAAGTGAACCTGCCCCAGACCCAAGTCCTTTAACAATCACTATCTGCATTGGGTCTTTTAAAGACATCATTCTTGTACAATTATTTTCAAAGCCCCAGCAAATGCATGCAAACAAAACAAAAATCGAACCTACAGAAAACGAAAAACTGCTAAAGTCACTTATGGACAAAACAATGCTAGATGCCGTTATAAAAAAAATAGCTACCCATAACCTTTTTCCAATTGACTCTTTAAAAATCAGTAGTGCAACAAGAGCTGTAGCAACAATTTCAAAATTGTTTAGTAAAGAAGCATTAGATGCTGTAGTCATAGTAAGTCCAATCATTAAAAATATTGGCGCCGCAATGTCTAAAACTATCATACCTATAACAAATGGAAGTTCTGCTTTGCTAATCTTAGCTTCTTTTGCTTTAGTGTTCTTTGACCACTTTATAAGTCCTAAGAATAACATTCCAATGCCTGCTCCTAAATACAGGAGCGAAGCCATAAGCATAGGAGGTATCTTTTCTAATAATAACTTTGAAACTGGTGAACTTATTCCAAACAATGCAGCTGCAAGTATTGCTTGAAATACTGCCAAATGTTGCTTTGATTTTATCATAAAATTTCCCTCCATATAAAATATCAATTAGCACAGAAAATTATTATTACTGATACTTCACAGCTTTAATTTAGAATTTTTATTAGATACAAGTCATGATCTAAAATGCTTTGTTCACAACTAAATTTAACACCCTCATCAATAAATTCAAAGCACACGTCTCTTGTACTATTTATATCAAATAGACACTTTCCCTTTTCATCTAAGGATTTTATAGCATCCTCATGAATTCCTTCTCTAAGTAAACTTTCTTTAATTTCGTTATTTAACACATTTATACCTCCATTGTCATCTAAAATTCCCCTTGTATTGAAATCATTATATACTCTATTATAGTACCATACACTTTCTATTTTTTCTAATCCTTAAAAGATAAAGTCTTCACAATTCTATCAAAACCAATAATAGTATTTTTGAAAATGCTCTCTGCACTATCTTTATATTCTTCAGGGATATGCATAGACGGACTAAAATGTGTCAATATCAGTTCTAGCACTTCACCTTTCAACGCAAGTTGCGCCGCCTCGCTAAAGGTCATATGTTTGTTCTTTATGGCTTTTTCAATATCATTTTCATTACCATAAGTGCCCTCACAAATAAACAAGTCACTTTCTTTAATGAAAGTTGTTATTTCAGGTATTGGTCTTGTATCTGTTGTAAAACTGAGCTTTATTCCTGTTCTTTCTTTTCCTAGAACCATACTAGGTAAATATGTTTTCCCCTGGCTAATTACAGTTTCATTTTTTTGAAGTCTGCTCCAAAACATTTTTGGTATTTCATTTATAGTTGCACTTTTAACATCAAATTTTGGTTTTCTTCTAAAATAAAAGCTATAACCCAAACAATTAGTTGAGTGCTCAAGTTCCAGTGTTGAAATTACTAAATCATGAAATTCTCCTACTGAAGCATTCATACAATTTATTGAAGTTTGTACTTTAACTGGCTTTTCTGGGTTTTCTATAATATTAAGCTCGTAAGGTAGGTAAGGTGCTGCAACCAGTAGACCTCTTACAATATCAGTAATACCCTCGGGACCAATTATTGTAAGAGGATCAATTCTACCACTATTGCCAATGGTTAAAAGAATACCTGGAAGTCCCACAATATGATCCGCATGTCCATGAGTTATACAAATTATGTCTATTGTCTTAAAACCCCATCCAAGTATTTTCATAGATACCTGAGTACCTTCACCACAATCAAGCAGTATCTTTCTCCCTTTATAGTTTATGAGAAGTGAAGAAAGATATCTTTCAGGAATTGGCATTCCTCCTCCACAGCCTAGCAATGCTATATCAACCAATTAAATCACCTCATCTATAGTTTTTATTCACTCTATTTATCTATCTATAGAGTAATCTACACAACAATATTTTATGCATACTTATTTATATTTAGCTCATTTTTATATATCTTACCATTAATACCAACACACTTCAAAATTCCAAGGAGTAACACAGGATTTAGGACCTGAACTTCTTAAGATACTTAGATGCTGATCTATTCATTTCTAATGAAAAATCAGACATATACTTACGATTGCATAGAGCTTTAATATCTTCACTAATATTTTTATTTGGAAATCCTGCCTTTTCATTTCTTGCGCTTTGCATTTCTATATGTTCTTCCTTAGTTAGTCTGCGATACTTATTTTCATAGACTATATACTGTTCTTCGAAACGCACAGGTTTTTTTCTATTCTTTTGAGCCTCTACAGGATAACCATAAACCACCATAGCAGCAGGTAAAACATAATCTGGAAGGTCCAATAACTCCCTAATAGTTTCACAATGCTCAATGATATCCCCAATGTAACAGGAACCAATTCCTAAAGATTCTGCAGCTACTACTGTGTTTTGAGCAGCTATTATTGCATCAGCGCAGGCAAGAAGGATGTCACCCTCCCCTGGTGTTCTTGGATTGCAATTTTCTGAGTCAAAAGCATCATACCACCTTTGATAATCTGCAAGGAATATAAGCACTAAAGTAGCTTTTGCAATAAAAGGCTGATTATCACATTCTACTGATAGTTGTTTCTTTAATTTTTCATCAGTAATATCAAGTATGCTATAAAGCATCATTGCACCAGCAGTTGGAGCTTCAAAGGCAGCATTTAATATTTCTTTTTTTAACTCAGCTACAATGGGCTTATTTTCAAATACCCTCATGGATTTTCTATCTTTTATTTGTTTTAAAATCTCGTTCATATCATAACCCCCTTTATTCTCTGCATATAACAACATAAAATATTCTATTTACATAATTCAACATGAACTTTCTATTCTCCTTCATAATTTGTAGATTAAACCCAACCTGGAATAACCCACCCTAAGTCGTAGAATTATAATATTTCACAATATAAGGTCTCCGTTTCCGACTTGCTAACAATGTCACCAATTTTATCTATTTGAAATGTCCAATATGAAATATATTACAGAAAAAAAATGCACTAAATTTAGTGCGTTTTTTTACTGTTAGAAATATCTAATTGGGTAAATATCGATGCTAATTTTGCATCTATATTTGATTTCATTAAAAATTGTTAAAATTATATTTCTAATGCCTTTATTAAATCCTCTGTTATATCATCAACATTTTCAACCCCAACTGATAATCTTATTAAATTATCAGTTATGCCAATTTCTTGTCTCATTTCAGAAGGAATTGCAGCATGTGTCATAGTGGCAGGATGGCAAATTAATGACTCCACCCCTCCTAAGCTTTCTCCAAAAGTTATTAATTCTAAGTTTCCTAAGAAACTTTTATAATCGTACCCTTCTTTAAGAAGGAAAGAAATAATACCACCATAGCCTTTAGCTTGCTTTGATTGTATTTTGTAGCCTGGGTGATCTTCAAACCCAGGATAATATACTTTTTCTACTTCACTTCTATCTTTTAAAAACTTTGCAATAATCATTGCGTTTGAATTATGCCTATCCATTCTTAAAGCTAGTGTTTTAATACCTCTAATTAATAAGAAAGAATCAAATGGAGACAAAACTCCCCCTGTTGAATTTTGTATAAACCCTATTTTTTCAGCTAGTTCCTTATTATTCACTACCACAAGACCAGCAATTAAATCACTATGTCCACCTAAATATTTTGTACCACTATGAATAACTATATCTGCACCAAGAGTGATTGGCTTTTGTAGGTAGGGTGTCATAAAAGTATTGTCTACAATGGTAATTAAATTATTTTCCTTTGCTATTTTTGCAACTTCTTCAATATCTGTAATACCCATCAATGGATTGGTTGGGGTTTCTATAAAAATAGCCTTTACACTGTCATCAATATTATTTTTTAATTCTTCTATGTTTGATGAATTAAATACACTGTAATTTATACCAAAGTTATTAAAATATTTGTCTAAAACCCTAAAGGTTCCACCATAAATATTATTTGATATAAGAATCTTATCTCCTGTTTTAAACTGAGATAGTACCGCAGTTGTAGCCGCCATTCCTGAAGCAAAGGCAAAACCTGCATAGCCCTCCTCAAGCTCTGCAATAAGTTTTTCCAGAGCTGCCCTTGTAGGATTTCCTGATCTCGAATACTCATAAGTATTATCAGCATCAAATTTGCCTTTTTTAAAGGTAGATGTTTGATAGATAGGTACATTAACTGCCCCAGTACTAGCATCCCCATCTATTCCGCCATGTATTAATAATGATTCAAATTTCATATTTTTTTCCTCCTCAATAATCTATTATCTAATCCGAAACTAAATTTAAAAATTGTTTTATTCGTGCATTTTTTGTTTCACTTAATATTTGATTGGGTGTGCCCTTATCAATAATAAGTCCCTTATCCATAAATATTATATTGTCCCCTACTTCTCTTGCAAAACTCATATTATGAGTAACAACTACCATAGTCATCCCTTCAAGAGATAGCTCCTTCATAACTTTAAGTACCTCCGCTGCAAGTTCGGGGTCTAGTGCAGAGGTTGGTTCGTCAAATAGCAGCACTGATGGTTCTATAGCCATAGCGCGTGCTATAGCAACTCTCTGTCCTTGTCCTCCTGAAAGCTCATGAGGATAACTATCGCATTTTTCTGATAGACCAACCTTTTCGAGTAAGCTAAGAGCCTTATCATGAGCTACTTTTTTAGATTGCTTAAGCACAGTTACAAGACCCTCCATAATGTTTTCTACCACTGTCATATGTGGAAATAAATGAAAACCTTGAAATACCATTCCTGTATTCTTTCGCAAAGTTAATACTTCTTTGTCGGTTGGATTTTTATTTTCACCAAATGTAAGTTCATTGTCACCAACTCTTATAGTTCCACTGCTTGGAATTTCTAACAAATTCATACACCTAAGAAGGGTGGTTTTGCCTGAACCTGAAGGACCTATTACAATTGTTGTTTCACCCCTTACAATTTTCAAATCTATACCTTTTAAAATTTCATTATTTCCAAAACTCTTGTGTAAATTTTGTATATTAATCATGAATTTCCTCCAATCACCTAGCCACATATCTTTCAAGCTTTTTCTCTATCTTCTTTTGAGCTGTGGATAGTATAGTACAAAATAATAGGTATATAAACGCTGCTTCACAGTACAATACAAGTGGTTCATATGTTGCTGCAGTTATTCTTTGAGCAATCTGAAACATTTCAGTTAAAGTAATTGCAGCAGCCAGGGATGTATCTTTTACAAGACTTATAAAAGAGTTTGAAAGCGGAGGTACAGATACCCTAGCTGCCTGTGGCAAAATTATACGAATCAAGCTTTGCGTATGTGTCATACCAATGGAAGATGCTGCTTCCCACTGCCCCTTAGGTATAGATAAAATAGCTGCTCTAATTACTTCTGAATTATAAGCTCCCACATTTAATGTAAAACCTATAATTGCTGCAGTTAGTGGTCCCATTGTTATACCAGCCATTGGTAATCCGTAAAATACTATAAATAGCTGTACAAGAAGTGGTGTACCCCTTATTATCCAAACATAAAAACTTGATATTAAAACTAATGATTTATATTTTGATATACGTGCAAGAGCTGTTGCCATAGCTAAAATTGAACCAAGTATGAAAGAAATTATTGCCAGTGGAATAGTAAACTTCACACCTGCTATTAATAAAGGAAAGAAAGAATCTTTAATTATGTTTAATATTCTTATTGTTTCTACATCGAAATTCATATTATCACCATCTTATTTTGATACATCTGTGCCAAACCATTTGTTTGATATTTTTGAGTAAGTACCATCTGATTTCATATCAGCAAGTGCTTTATTAGTTGCATCTACTAGTTCTTTATTTCCCTTATTAAACATAATTGCACTTGGCTGTGCATTTCCTTCCTCATCAACAACTTTTATAGCAAGCTCTGGCTTTTGCTTTTTAATATCAAGGTAAGATAAGCTATCATTAACTGTGGCATCTACTCTTTTAGAAACTAAAAGGTCAATTGATTGGTTAAAGCTGTCAACTGGCTGAAGTAGAGCTCCATTCTCTTCTGCGATTTTAGCTAAGTTACTAGTTAAGGATTGAGCAGATTTCTTGCCCTTCAAATCTGCAAACTTTTTAATAGTATTATCAGCGCTGCTTACTATAAGAACTGCTTTTGAAACTATATAGGGATTTGAAAAATCATATTTCAATTGTCTATCCGGTTTAATTCCAACTTGATTCACTACCATATCAAATCTCTTTGCAGCTAGCCCAGCAACCATACCATCCCACTTTGTTTCCACAAATTCTGGTTTCACTCCTATACGCTTAGATACTTCCTCTGCAATTTCAACATCAAATCCAGTTAACTTTCCTGTCTTATCATGGAATGTATATGGTGCGTAGGTACCTTCAGTACCAATACGAATTTTTCCTTCGCTCTTTATTTTTGATAATAAATCTTTTGATTCAGTATTTTTATTGCTACTTGTCCCACATCCTACAAGTCCTACGGATGCTATTAATAGTGTACTAATTAATATAGATAATTTTTTCATTTGAGTTCCTCCTAGTATTCCTACCGACTTAGTATGTTATTGTTTATATAATACCACAGGTCTTCTTTTCTTGTCAATGTAGATTTTATAAAATCATTTTCATTTTTATTAGTTCATGGTATATTATTTATATAAATGTTAACTAAAGAGGGAGGATTCTCAGTGCAAAAGGATTTTACTAGTATAAATAATTTAGAATATGTAAATAGCTATAACTTAAATGATGATAAAAAAGCCACTAGAGATATAAATGAAGAATCATGGAATGAAGAGGCATATGATGCTTGGGTTCAGAGATTTGGGAAGCCTAGTGAATCAATCAAAAGAATTAGCAAGGACCCAATAATAACTCTCCCTATACTATATGATAAATTTGGCAATGTAAAAGGTAAAAAAATCATGAATTTAATGGGTTCTAATGGAAATAAGGCTGTGGCACTAGCATTACTCGGAGCAGATGTAACTGTAGTCGATTTTTCAGAAGGAAATAAACGTTATGCCATGGAACTAGCCAGCGAAGCAGGAGTAAAAATAGAATATATTTTAGCGGATGTGCTTAGTCTATCTGAAGAAGAGCTTACTAGTGATTATGATATAGTATTTGCAGAAATGGGCATATTACACTACTTTACGGATTTAAAACCTTTTATAAATATAATATATAAGCTTTTAGGTAATAAAGGTTTACTTGTAATTAGAGATTTTCATCCAGTCTCCACTAAACTAATTACATCAAGAGGTACAACAGCTAAAATTCGTAAACATAAGGTTACAGGAGATTATTTTGATAGTTCATTAGAAGAAAAAAATGTATCTTACTCAAAATATTTAACTAATGATGGAGAACCTAAAAAGGTACTTCTTCGTGAATGGAATCTTGGAGAGATAGTTACTGCTGTTGCTAAAGAGGGATTAGTTATTAAAAGTTTAGATGAAGAGGCTAATTTATCTTGTGAGGCTTTTGACAAGGGTATTCCAAAAACTTTTACTTTAGTAGCAGAAAAGAATACTAATATATAAGAAGGTTGATTTGGCTTTGTTTTAAGGAATATTATTAAATTTGTAAAGGGCTATGGAATATAGGATTAACACCTTAATTTCATAGCCCTTATTTGTGTATATTATTTATTTTTTATCTAATCTATATTTTATAGATGTCTTAACTTTTCTCTACACTTTGAATATACTCAGTATTTTCCATTTCTTCTAGTGCATCTTCTATTGAGATATCATCTATGATTCTTCCAGTAAGAATTAGGCCTCTTTTTATATCTTCATCCCACTGAAAATCAGTCATCACTGCATCAATACCTAAATTTTCAGCCATGTCTTTTGCACTAATATTATCACGTTTATAATTATCAAGTCCCTCTTCTGTGATTGTAACTTCATAAATTGTATTTTTATTTGGCATTTTTTACTCCTCCATAAAACATAATGTAGTATACATTAACATACTACATATAATATTCTACAAAAGTCTTAAAATATCCATATGATTTTTTTCTATGGCCTTCTTTAACAAGGGAAAATACTTATTATGGTCTATTACAATGGCACCTATTATTTTATTACAAACTTCTCTACTAAGCCTGATAATTTTTGTGCGCTTTCTGCATTTCTATTAGTCTCTAAAACTATTTCATCACTTTTTTGATTTATGTCACAAATATTTGTAGCTATTTCAGTAGAAGCTTTTGCTACCTCACCTACAGACTCAGAAAGTTGTCCCATATTTCCTGAAATTTCATCCATAGAGCTAGATATATTTTCTGCAGCCATGGCAAAGTTTGAAACCACTTCTTTAATAGTTTCTCCATCATTGTAATATTGATCACTTACTTTTATTAGTTTTTCATAATCTTTAAGCACATCTTTTTCCATAACCTGAAGTACATACTCTGAGGAATTTGATAATTCACCTACAGCCTTTAATACTTTTTCAACATTTACCTGTATTTCTCCTACTGCTGCAGATGACTCTTCCGCTAGCTTTCTTACTTCATCAGCAACTACCGCAAACCCTCTTCCTTGCTCGCCTGCTCTAGCTGCTTCAATAGCTGCGTTAAGTGCTAATAAGTTTGTTTGTTCCGCTATTCCTAGTATGCTATTAGCCATTTCTGAAATATTATACACTACTTTTGAATCATCAATAGCCTTTTGAAGCTTATCCTTAGAAGTATTATAAGCTTGTATAACATTTCTCTGTGATTCTTCTGTTTCACACTTAATATTTTCAGCATTTTTCTTTATGTTATTTGCTAGTGTACTACCCTCTTTGGCCTTTATTACCGCATTGTTAATTGCAGTTTTTACATTGATAGCCTTTACATTAACCTCATCTACTGAAGCGGAACACTCTTCCATACCTGCTGATATTTCTTCTGTTGCTGCCATTACTTGTTCTACTTGTGAATTTACATCATTGAACATAGTACCAACAGTTTGTGACACCAAATAGGATGTGTTACTTTCCTCTTTAACCGCATTTATTACTCCCTGAAGATTATCTATGGCACTGTTTAATGCCTGGGCTGTTTGTCCAAATTCATCCTTACGGTTTGTTGTAATTCTATAGGCTAAATTACAATCAGCTAATTCTTCTGCATATCTTTTTATTTGAAGTAATGGTTTTTTAATACCTCTTGCTATAATAATACTTGTTAACACACCAACCATAATAAAAACAAATGTGAATACTATTATGAGTAGCTTTAAACTTTCTATTTCTTTTGTTATCTCTTCCTTAGGTAATACCAAACCCATTGACCATTCTGTTCCTGTTATTGGCGTATAAGCTACAAATTTTTCTTCGTTTTTATCAATAAAAGTAGTATTAGCGGTTTTACCGCCAACCATTTCTTTAGTAATACTTAATAATCCTGCTAAGGACTTATCCTTTTCTGCTTCTTTTATCACATTATATTTTTTAGAAATAAGCTCTACATTTTGATGTCCAACAATGGTACCTTCCTTATTAACAACAAAGGAATAACCTTTTTCCCCAACATTTGAGCTTTGAATTATACTGTTTATTTTAGCTACATCTATATTCGCTAAAAGTAATCCTACTATTTTGTCCTCATTACTTCTTATAGGTACTGCTATAGAAAAAACTGTTTTTTTATCTATAGTTATAAGCGGACTAGAGATTGAACCTACACCTTCAAAAGCTTTCTTTATATACCTAACATCTACATCATCTTTAGACAAATCTATTGGAAAGCTTTTTCCATTTGGAAAGTGTATAACTCCCTTTACATCTACAAATAGAAGCCCTAAAAGCTTCATTCTTTCACTTTCAGATGCCAGAACAGGATTTTGAGTGGCCATATTTAATGATTTTATCTCTGGCCTTGCTGCCACAGCCTCTAAAGCCTTTATTTCTTCACTTATTTTGGAATTTATTAATGCACTTTCATCCTTTGCCTTTGATTGAAGATCTATTTCTATTCTGGTTTTTAAAGCTTTAGCTGATTTACTATATGTTACTCCACCAAAAAGACAACATATTAATACAATCACCATTGTTATCTGGATAAATATTTTTGTCCCTACATTATTCATGTTTTTTAATATTTTCATCATGTTTTTTGATTTCCTCCGTTTTTCTTCTTATTTTTCATACTTTTAATTCTAATAACAGATATTTTATCGATAATTATTTATTAAACTTTAGTTTTTATTGGAACTTTAATAGAAAAATAAACATTTTTATCTATTAATTTACATGTTTATCTATTAATTAACATATTTATATTTTTATTGGATAAATTTTAAAACTTTTTATCTTATAAAAAATATATTTATTTTTAAATAAAAAGAACATAATTCTTTATCAATGAACATTCCTGTTATTCATTCTAAATAAAACATATAAATAAAAAGAAAAAACCATCTGGATTTCACAGATGGTTTTTTCTTTTTATTTATATAATTTTATATAGATTCAACAAAAAACAAACTCAAAAGCTCTTCTTTGGTTACATTTCCAAAATACTTTTTCATGTTAATTTTATCAAATACACTATCAATTTCCTGCGTATTATGTTTTTTATCTGTAAGCGCTTTTTCGATATCTCCAATATTTTCCTCACCAAAAAAATCGCCAAAAATTCTTACATGTTTCATTACACCTTTTTCAACATCAATACTTAACTCTATAGCCCCGCAGGAAAATTTCTTCTCATTATAGAAATTATATTTTGGTGATTGTCCAAAGTTCCACTGCCAAGTTTCATATTTAGTTTTAACCATATTCTCAACCTCTGCAATTTCCTTCTTATTTAAAGTAGTTATAGTCTTATCTTGCTGGGTCTTCGTTATATATTCAAATATTTTGTCCTTAAAATTAATAACATTAAGAGGCTTCTTTAGATATTCATTTATATTTGTAATTCTGCTAGCTACAGACTTAACTGCCTTATCTGAAAACTTTAGAGGCTTTGAAATTAAAGCATCACTTAAATTAACTATGTCAGAAGAAAATAATAAAGTACCATGATGCATTACTCTGTTTTTATACTTGCACTGAGCATTTCCTGAGAATTTTTTACCTTCTATTAAAAGGTCATTTCTTCCAGAAAACTCTGCTTTTATACCTAATTCCTTGAGCACTCCTATTATTGGGATAACAAAGGTTTCAAAATCATTAAACTTTTTCCCATCATCTTGAACTATAAATGTAAAATTTAAATTTCCAAGATCATGAAAAACAGCCCCACCGCCACTTTGTCTTCTTACTACTTTTATACTATGTTTTTTAACATATTCTTCATTAATTTCTGATAGTGTATTTTGATTTTTTCCAACTACAATACAAGGTTCATTTCTCCAAAGCACAAAATACTCATCATTCTTTTGTCTTAATAAATACTCTTCTAAGGCTAAATTAAAATAAGGGTTTGTACAATCATTATCTAAATAGATCATTTTTTTCTCCTTTTTATTTCATATGTCTAAGTATTTATTATTTATTTATACTGTGTATAGCTTCTTTATTTAAGCCTAAAACCGCTTCATGCAATGCCTCTCCTAAAGTAGGATGACTATGAACTACTTCTTTCATGTCTGAAACCGTCATTCCCTTTTCTACCATTATAGTGCCTTCTAGTATTAAATCTGAAGCATGAGGGCCGAGAATGTGAACACCTAGGATTTTATTATTTTCATCACTTATAACTTTTACCAGGCCTTCGCCTTCTCCCAGTGCTAAAGCTTTTCCGTTAGCACCAAATAAAAATTTATTCTTTTTATAACTTAGTCCACTATTTTTTGCTTCTTCTTCCGTAATTCCTACCACCGCAATTTCAGGGAAAGTAAAAATACAATAAGGAATCACTGATTTATGACAAGTTTTATTTAATATTATACCTTCTGCCGTTACCACTCCTTGATGAGAGGCAGCATGAGCAAGAAGTGAAATGCCATTTACATCACCTATAGCATATACTCCTTTTAAAGAAGTTTCATAATTCTCATCAACCTTTATCCCTTTTTTATAAATCTCTATTCCTAATTTTTCTACATTGATACCTTCATAATTGGGATTTCTTCCTTTTGCAAGGAGTACTTGTTCTCCTTTTACTTCAAATTCACCTTTTTTGCCTTGGCATTTTATAATAACTTCCTCTTCACCGCTAAAACTCATTACTTTAGTGTTCGTAAGAATTTCTATTCCAGCTTTTTTTGCCATAACAACATATCTCTTTGAAATATCTTTATCTATATCATACAGTATAGAATCTCTTGCAACTATAACAGTTACTTTACTTCCCATAGCATTAAAGATGCTGGCAAATTCCATACCAATTACTCCACCACCTATAATTACTAGAGATTTTGGTATATGATCAAAATCTAAAAGCTCAGTACTGGTTATAATTTTTTTATTATTTACTCCTTCAATTAAGGGAATTTCAGATTTAGAACCTGTAGCTATAATTATGCTTTTAGCTTCAATAGTCATTTCTTCATCTTTTGTAGATACTACTACAGTATTTTTATCAACTAAGGAGGCCTCGCCCTTTATAAATTCTATGTTATTTCCTTTTAAGAGAGTTTCTATACCAGTTACTAAGGTTTTTATAATGCTTTTTTTTCTTTCTTGAATTTTATTTACATCTATTTCAGGATTGGATACACTAATACCAAAATCTTCAATGTGACTTAAATTATTTAAAAGTTCTGCTGTTCTATATATAGTTTTAGTTGGAATACAACCACGGTTAAGGCATGTACCACCTAAGCTTTCTTTTTCTATAAGGCATACTTTTGCTCCTAATTGAGCCGCTCTAATAGCTGCTACATAACCGCCTGGACCTCCACCTATTACAATTATATCTTTCATAGCTGTTCCTCCTAATGATTTATAATTAAAGAAGCTTACTTTTCGCAAGCTTCTTCATATTATAAATTAATGTTAACCTAAATAATTACTTAGACCACTTTAAAATTGGTGTTCTAGCTGCTTTAACTTGATCTAAGCGTCTTACTGGCGCCTCGTGTGGTGCTTCATGTAAAACTTCGGGATTTTCTTTAGCTTCTAAAGCTATTTTTTTCATAATTTCAACAAACTCATTGATAGATTCTAAGCTTTCACTTTCAGTCGGTTCTATCATAAGAGCATTATCAACTATTAAAGGAAAATATACTGTTGGTGGATGAACTCCATAATCCATTAATCTTTTAGCTACATCCAAAGTTGATATATGATTTGGATTATCTTTTAATCCAGCAAAAATAACTTCATGCTTACATATATCTTCTATAGCCACATTATAATGCTCTTTTAATGCGTCCTTTATATAGTTGGCATTTAACACTGCAATCTCTGACGCAGATTTTAAGCCTTCTTTACCCATACTTAGTATATAGGTATGAGCCCTAACTAATACTCCAAAATTACCATAAAAGCTTCTAATTTTCCCAATAGATTCAGGCCTATCATAATCAAATACAAATTTATCTTGTTCCTTTTTTATCATTGGAACTGGAAGAAACTGCGATATTCTCTTACAAACACCTACAGGGCCAGCTCCTGGTCCACCACCACCATGTGGAGTAGAAAAGGTCTTATGAAGATTTAAATGACACACATCAAAGCCCATATCCCCTGGACGCGCCTTTCCCATAATAGCATTTAAATTTGCTCCATCATAATATAAAAGGCCCCCTGCTTCATGAACTAACTTACTTATGCTCTCTATGTCTTTTTCAAACAAACCTAAAGTATTAGGATTAGTAAGCATAAGTCCTGCAATTTCATCATTTAAAACTTTTTTAAGTTCTTCTATTGAAACTAAACCATCTTTATCAGATTTGATTTCAACTACATCAAATCCTGCGCATTTAGCACTGGCTGGATTTGTTCCATGAGCCGAATCTGGAACTACTATTTTTGTTCGTTTAAAATCTTTTCTACTTTCATGATATGCCTTTATTAATAGAAGTCCTGTAAGTTCTCCATGTGCTCCTGCTGCAGGCTGCAAGGTAAAATCATCCATACCTGTAATTTCAGATAGTTCTAAAGAAAGATCATGCATAAGTTCTAAGGCACCTTGTACATCTTCTGCAGCTTCTTTAGGATGAATTTTACTAAAACCAGGAAAAGCAGCAATATCCTCATTTATTTTAGGGTTATATTTCATAGTACAGGAACCTAATGGATAGAAACCTTTCTCCAAATAATAATTTTTATTAGAAAGAGCGGTGTAATGTCTAACCACCTCAACTTCACTTACCTCAGGAAGAAAAGCCTCATTTTCTCTTAACATATTTTTAGGTATAACCGAGTCTATATTTATATCCTCTACATCTAACACTGGAAGTTTATACCCTATTTTACCCTCACATGATAGTTCAAAGATAACTTTATCATAAATTTTCATTATATCTCCCCCATCACTTTAACTAACTCATCAATTTCTTCTTTTGATCTTTTTTCTGTTACACATAAAAGCACTGAATCCTTATACTGAGGGTAATCTTTTTCTAAAATATATCCACCTAAAATATCATTCTCTAATAGATTTTTATTTAGTTCATATGCGGAGGAATTTGATACAACTGCAAATTCCTTGAAAAACGGTTTGTTAAATAGTGGTTTATATTTACCACTGTCTATTAACTTTTTAAAAGCATAATGAGATTTCTTAATGCATTGGTTTCCTATCTCTTTTATACCTTCTTTCCCAATAGTTGACATATAAACAGCAGCACCAATAGCCATTAATGTTTGATCTGAACATATATTAGAGGTAGCTTTTTCCCTTCTTATATGTTGTTCTCTTGCTTGCAGAGTTAGTACATAGCCTTTATTACCATGCCCATCATCCGTTTCGCCAACTATCCTCCCAGGCATTTTCCTCATAAGCTTTGTAGTCGTATTCAGAAAACCAAAACCTGGCCCACCAAAACTCATATTACCACCAAGACTTTGACCATCACCTACTGCTATATCAGCCCCTAATTCTCTAGGACTTTTTAAAACACCTAAAGATAATGGGTCTACGCTCATTATAAATAGTGACTTGTTTGTATGAATCATTTTTTCTAAGTCTCCTACCTCTTCTATAATTCCAAAGAAATTTGGACTTTGCACAATAACAGCTGCTATATCTTTACTTAATTCTGATTTCACTTTTTCTATATCTGTAACTCCATCTTTCTCATCAATTTCAATTAAATTATATCCTTTATATTTTAGATAAGTCTTTAAAACTTGTCTTGTATCTGGATGTACAGTTTTAGAAATTATTATAGTATTTCGTTTTGTATTTTCTAAAGCCATTACAGAAGCTTCCACCGCTGCTGTAGCACCATCATACATAGATGAATTAGATACATCCATACCCGTTAAGTTACAAATCATAGTTTGATATTCAAAAATTGATTGCAAAGTACCTTGGCTAATCTCTGGTTGATATGGCGTGTAGGCTGTATAAAATTCAGTTCTTCCAATTAAATGTTTTACAATTGAAGGAATATAGTGATCATATATACCTGCACCTAAAAAGCAAACTAAATCCTCTGTAGATTTATTCTTTTTTGCCAAACTAGTCATGATTTTCTCAACTTCTAATTCTGATAATCCCTTAGGAATATTTAATTCTCTATTTAATTTTAAATTATCTGGGATATCTTTAAATAAATCATCTATGGATTTTGCACAAACAAAATCAAGCATTTCCTTTTTTTCTTTTTCTGTAATAGGAATATAGGGAGACATATTATTCCTCCTTTTCACTTAGTTCATTACATAATTCTTCGTATTCTTTAGCTTTTAGCAAATCTTTTAATTCATCTTTATTAGATAATTCTATATTAATCATCCAAGCATCATAAGCATTCTCATTTATTAAAACTGGGCTATCAGATAGTGCCTCATTTATTTCTAAAACCTTTCCACTAGCAGGCATAAAAATATCTTCAGCGGCTTTAACAGATTCAATTGTTGTAAAAGCATCACCTTTAGAAATTTCATCATCCTCTGATGGTAAATCTACAAAAACTATATCTCCTAATAATTTTTGTGCATAATCTGTAATTCCTATATAAGCTTTATCCCCATCTACTTTTATCCATTCATGGTTTTTTGTGTACAATAAATTTTCTAATACTAACATAACTATTCCTCCTTATTGTTGAGTTTTTTTACTGTAGAATTTTTTATTTACAACTGTAGCTTTTAATTCTTTATTTCTAACTTTTATACAAATTTCAGTTCCAAGTTTTGCATATTCCCCTTGGATTAAAGCGAATCCTATAGACTTATTTAAAGTAGGAGACATATATCCAGTGGTAACATGTCCTATTTCTTTACCATCTTTAACTACCGTATAGCCATGTCTTCCTATACCTTTATCTAATAATTCAAAACCTACCAATTTTCTAGTTACACCATTTTCCTTTTGCTTTAACAAAGCATCTCTACCAACAAAGTCTTCGGTATTAAGTTTAACAAAATAACCAAAGCCCATTTCTAATGGAGTGATTGTTGCATCCATTTCATTACCATATAATGGAAGTGTCGCTTCAAATCTTAAAGTATCACGAGCCCCAAGTCCAATAGGTTCAACTCCTTGTGCTTGTCCAACTCTAAGTATCTCTTCCCACAAAAATGCTGCATCTTGAGGCATAGTGTATATTTCAAACCCGTCCTCACCAGTATATCCCGTTCTTGATACCATAACTTTTTTACCACATATTTCTACATCATTTTTAAATGTGAAAAATTTTATCTCAGATAGCTTAACTGATGTTAATTTTTGTAATATCTCTTCAGCTTTTGGACCTTGAAGCGCCAATTGAGCAACATTTTCCGAAATATCTTCAATAGTAACATCAAATTTACTCTTATTATCTAATATCCATTGTAAATCCTTATCTTTATTACTAGCATTTACCACCAAATAGTAAAAATCTTCAGAATATTTATAAGCTAATAAATCATCTACAACACAACCAGTTGGGTAACACATGAAGCTATATATAACCTCTCCACCGGTAAGCGTTTTCACATCATTGGTTAAAAGGTAGTTAACAAAGTTTTCAGCATCTTTTCCCTTTACAAGTATTTCTCCCATGTGAGAAACATCAAATAGACCTGCTCTTTGTCTTACAGTTTCATGCTCATGCAAAATACCTTTAAACTGCATTGGCATTTCATACCCACAAAATTCTACAACTTTTCCACCACTTTTTTCATATTCTCCTCTTAAAGGAGTGACTTTAAAATTATTATTCATATCCAATTAGCTCCCTCCCAATTTACAAAATACTATTTACAACTGTATTATAAATCTATTGCGGTTTTTTGTAAAGATTTATGTTAAAAAATATAATATTGTAAAAAAATACAATATATATATCAAATAAATGTATTATTATGGATTTTATGGGTAGATAGAAGATCTTTGGTCAGAAAATCATGCAGGTAGAAAGAGAGTAATAATGAGTATGAAAAATGTGAAGTAACCAACTCAAGACAAATTACATTCAGCGCTCAAACGTTCTTGCATTATAGTAATGTCTTTAAATACTGAATTACTATATCAGGTCTATCTAAGTAAATCTCATGGTCACTATTTTCGGCAATTATTAATTTTCCCTCACATGAAAGTTTTGATAACTCTACTTGTAGTTTACGCCATTCAGCTTCATATAAAATTGCTTCGTTTTCTGGAATATCATAGCTAACCCAACATCTTTCCGCTACCTTATTATCTCTTGCTATTACAATAAGCGGAATATTGGGGAAGTTACAAATACCCTTGATTTCTTTACTATCTATATCCCAATTTTCAAATTCCTCTGCAATAGTTTTATGAAGTGTGGGATTTGTGAAGAATTCTTCTACATCTTTCATTTCTAGATCAGTTATACGATTTCTATAACCTGAAATGATATTTTTATTCTCCTCTTTTAGTTCCACTTTTGATTTTTTTGAAGAATTAATATTATCCACTACCATCTTATTTATTTCAATTAGGGAGTTCATCACAGGCGTATCAAGCATGTACAATTGTTTAAAATTAAAGGAAGTAGAGTCAATTAGCACTATACCTTTCAATTTATATGGATACATTTTTGCATACTGCTGTACACATAGCCCCCCAAAGGAATGTCCCATTAAAATAAATTTATCTTTTATCGCAATCTTTTCCATAAGATAATTTAGTTCTTCTGCAATATTCTTTGTAGTTCGAGAAGTGTTTGGGGCTTGGCTTTTCCCATAGCCAGATCTATGATATAAAACAATAGTAAAGTCTTCTTTCAACTCTTGTACAATAGAATACCAATCATAGAATGAGCTACCTATCCCTGTTTCTATAACAATTACAGTTTTACCTTTACCAATAATCTTGTATTCCAAATCTAATTCCTTCATAACACCATCCACCTTTCCTATTCAAAAATTCTTGTGCTGAAATTTTAGAGTATCGCCTTGAATGCGTCTTACCAAGTTCACTACGTTCACAACGATCCCAGGGGCTTTGCAATGCTATAATTCTATTTTCATCTGAAAACATCCCCTAAAAACTCTATTCAAATTATATCATCCGGTACATCAGTACATCAACTTCAAACATTTTTACGAACTAAAAATATGGCATTTCATCATCAAAATTTATATCTTTAGTTTCCGTACCACCACTCTATTTTTTACGTATTTTCCTGAAGATGTAATAATCAACGTATTTTATATTTGGGTCAGGACCGTCTTCATAACTTTTAAAGAACGGTATTCTGTTTATTTCAAATCCTAAAAACCTTTCATCTAAATTCACGTCCCCCTGCTTATGCCATTTGATTACTTGATAACCTATTCCATAATAGATTGCACTTCCACCATCTTTAATAAAAGGCAAAGAAATAATTACAAATATGGGCTTTCTTGATTCTGAAACCCTTTTGGAATCAATTGAATATGTTATAAAATGCAAACCCATTAAAATAAGCAGAACTATTAATATCTTGGTTTTAGTTTTTTTCTTCATAATATCTCCCTACAAGAAAATACTTAATGAACATTAATATAAGATTCCGAATCATAATTACTATTATATGACATATAAGTAAAAATTGAAATAGCTCAAGCTTTACTGTAGTATATTTTTCTAAGTCGTCACAAGTAAAAACGCCACAAACTTTTATTGTTTGTGACGCCTAATATGAAGATTACGTATTGACTATTCTGCAAATCACTTTTGCTCTTTATTGTTTTTCATTTTTTTCTTTTATCATTATATTTTTCTCTAATAAAATCAAAAATATGTATACGCCTAAAAGCATCAGCATCCCCTGGTGATTTAGTCAAATAATCTTCTAATGCCTTTAAATCCATATTGTAGTTTTCTATGAATACGCCATTTAATTTCTCCCAAAAGTTTTCATCATCTATATGCGGAAATGAAGCATTTGTTTTTTGTATTTCTGCATAAGCAAATGGTGAATATTTCTCGGAATTAAACATAGCAGTATAATTAAATAATATGTTTTCTAGTTCGAATTTTTTTTTATCATATGTAAACTCACGCATCTTATTACCTCCTGCATAATATAATCATTCATAAGCTTGTAGTCATAATATTCTACTAATCTATCACAAATAAAAACGTCACAGACTTTGTTGCTTGTGACGCCTAATAAGAGCAATGTTACACAACTACAACCGTTAATAATTCTTATTCTTATTCTTTCAATGATGTAATTTATGTTTATAATTTCCGTAGAATATATTTAGTAAAATCTTTTAATACATTATCATCAATTTGGTTTAAAACTTTGTTTTTAAAGAGCAGTAATACGATTATCAACCCACTAAAAACATTAATATATACATCTTTTAAGTCAAACGTAAAAAAACCATTTACTAATATGTAATCTAAACTACCATTCCAAAAAACCTTGTCAATTAGCGAACATAAAGCTCCAGAAAATATAAAAGCATACATAATATTAATAATTTTGATATGTCCCAATTGATAATTTAGATACCGATAAAACAAATATATTAATATGATCATAATTGTTCCAAAAGCAATGTGAATCCATTTACTCACACCTAATTGAAACATAGAATTAAGCCATGAATATTGCCTATTGAACATAGGCTCAAAGTATAGGAATCCAGGCAATATAGGAAATTTTCTGTCAAGAAAATTGTTGTTAATTACTATTTTAATAACCTGTTCTATTGTTACTAAAATAAGCACTGCTATACATGTCTTTTTGTTTTGAATTTTCATATTTATTCTGCACCACCTAATATAAATAATCTTCGCATAAAAATACGATTTCGACTTAATAATACCATAATTTATCATAAATATAAAGATTTTATATATCTTAATATTCACGCCAGCATATTTTCCGATTCCGAATCATTGTTACCATTATATAACACAACAGTAAAGATTGGAATAGTCCAAACTTTACTGCATCATATATTCCTAAGTCGTCACAAGAAAAAACGCCACAAATTTTTATTGTTTGTGACGTCTAATTAGAATAAGGCAAAAATTCTGCTAATTACGGCATCCTGCATATATCAAAGATTGTTGCAGATTATTTCCATTTTTATGGATTATAGAATTTTAATGCTTCCAACTTTTTTGCCTGCACATACGCTTTTCGTAAAAATTCCTCTGCCGATAAATCCTTATAATCCCAATTCATGGCCTCTATTGCAGTCTGACCGGAATAACCAGTTTCAGCAATTTTTTTCATGGCTACAGACCAATCAATTGTACCGTCAAAGGGTAATCGGTGTATGGTATTTCCGTTATAATCATGTAAATGTAATGCCATCAAACGGGAACCGTACATGGATAATAAATCATAGCTCGGATAATAGTGGTAGTGATGACAGCAGTCATAACAGAATCCTATGCGCTGGGAGTCCACTTGCTCCAGCATATGTGACAAATTGGTAAAATTCCGTAAATTCTCCAGTGCAACATTGACGCCAAGCTGTTCAGCCTTTTCAGCAATTCTCTTGATTCTATACAATCCCAATGCGTTATATGGTTTGTCATCGTCCGGCAAATGCACCACCATGGTCGGAATCTCAAATTCGGCACAATCCTTGACACATTGCAAATAGCAATCGATTGAGGCTTCACCGTCCAGATTATCAAGCCAGATGTTGTCTTGGACTTGGAATGGTGTGTGGATATTTTCTATAACAAGACCCGCTTCCCGAACAATTTGCGGACCGCTACGATAATTGTTCCGACCTAAGTATTCACTCCACCATAATAAAACACCGTCAAACCCTGCTTCTTTTATCAGCCGATAACGTTCCTTTATCGGCAATTCATAGCCGAACCAATCATAAATGGTAATCATAATCCACTCCCTTTCTTGCTTTTTACGTCATAGCTTTTATATAATTCATAACTATTTCATCTTCATCAACTTCACCAGTATGATTGAACCCCATGTCAAGGTATAAATTTCGTGCGACTTCATCACCTTCTATATAGCAAAGAATTATCGAATCATATTTCTCTTCATTCTTTATCATGGAGAACCAGAGTTGCATAGCAGACTTTCCATAACCGTTCTCATTTTTCGTCTTAATTTTTACATAGATAATAAAGTAGCATCTTAGTTATTTAAGAATATTGCGTCATATATGAACTTATATGATATATTTTTTAATTTTAGTAGATAGTTTATTAAATGGAATACTAACGGATATAACACTATGTAAGTACCGATTAATTTATATTTAATGACAATCAATCCAAGAATAATGGCACATACTGAATTTAATATTGAAAAAAACAACTGAAGGTTTAAGAATTTTTGTTTGTTTAATATGATAATATCATCACTTCTATTATAAATGTTGACTTTATTTTTGCATATAATAGAATAAATCAGAAAGATTAATCCTACACCAATTAAAAGCAAACCAACAATATTCAACTTTATCCCCCCTTTTTCAGTTCAACATATTTTACAATTTTAAAATTTTTACCATTATATAACACAACAATAGAAATTAGAATAGTCCAAACTTTACTGCACCATAGTTTCCTAAGTCGTCACAAGTAAAAACGCCACAAACTTTTATTGTTTATGACGCCTAAAATGAAAGATGAAAAGTAACTTTCTATTTTAATCCTCTAGTTAGTTACTTACTTTATGTCAATTGCTTTACAAAATAATGACGTTTACTTGTTAGTGGATATTCTTCTAATGTAAAAACCTCTTTATATCCTAACTTTACATAAAAATCCTTAGCTTGAAAACTAAAAGTATCAAGAAATGAATATTTACAACCTCTTCTTATGGCTTCTGCTTCAACATCTTTTAATAGTTTTGAACCTATTTTCTGACCTCTTAATTTTTCATCAACCCATAATAATGATATCTCTAACCAATTACCATGAGTTTCTGCTGAAATCCCTCCTATTTTATAGCCACCTTCATCATTAACGAAAATGGCTATATGCTTAACTATGTTTAACTCGATATGAGAAAGATTGTATTCTATTAATCTGTTTACAATTTCACTAGTATCTTGCTCTGTTGGATTATCAGTCATTATGTATTTCATATAAACACGCTCCTTTTAATGATATTACTTTAACATAAATATTAGCATATAATTAATTGAAATACAGTGTAAAAAACAATTATAACTATTTTTTACTTACACAATCGTAGGATATTGTATAAAAAATTTCATGTTTGTTAGTCGGGTAGATAGGGAGCCCGACAATAGCAGAGTATATACCATTTTTCCCATTATCGACAGAGGTTTTTAAATCATTAATTTGCTTCGAATTATCTGCCTAAATCGCGTCACAAGTAAAAACGCCACAAACTTTTATTGTTTGTGACGCCTAATATGAAAAAATGTGACACAACTAATACGTAAGACTTACGTATTTTATTAAATTCTATAAACTAGAATTTATCAAAACTAAACTTTAGTGAATCGGTACACAAATTTCACAAAAATGTTTTTTAACCATTTCAGTCTTATACCTTTCAAGAATAGGTCTTGATTCATCCAGTTGATAGCCTTTCTTGAATAATTCCGGAAAAATTGCAAGCCACGCTTTTTGAACTTCTTCAGCTGTATGTCTTATTTTAAAAACTGCATATTTTCCTCCAAGAATGCTACCATCACTAATATAATCATCACTAATGCAATAATCATTTGAAATAACGAGACATGTGTCATAACGACAATTTTCAGGTTCTACTATTTTAGGGTTATCATGGGCAATTCCTAGTATGATAGATTGCTCATTAATCAGTCCATTAGACATAGCCCATTTTTTTAATTTTTCCATTATTTGAACATTATTTTGCCCATAAGATCCAATCTGTCTTATATAAGCAATTCTATAAAATGAAGTTTTTTCAATTTCTATATTCATAATTTTTCCTTTCTTTATAAAGTACATCGATGTCTAGAAACATCATATAATGCTTTAAAATAGAAAACAAGACATTTTTTAAAATTACTAATTTACCCCTTACAGGTGTTTATTAATAATTTATATGACGCATTATTTTCCTAAGTCGTCACAAGTAAAAACGCCACAAACTTTTATTGTTTGTGACGTCTAATTAGAAGATATCGTCTCATTACTGTTCTTTTGTATTATTTATGTTCATAATAGATTGCATACTTTATTGAGTTGATAATAAATTTATTTTTTATACTTTTAAATTCAGAATTTCCCCAATCCCAATTTTTATCTTCTTTATTAATCGGGTGTTTATCTGAAACAAGTAATATTACATTAGGCTCTATTCCATAATATTTACTTACAGATAGTAATGCAGACGCCTCCATATCTACTCCTACGCAATCCATGTTTCTCCAATACTCTTCTTTATAGAATGTTTGTCTATAAATTGCATCGGTAGTAACTGTATTGAGTTGATATGTATTAAAATACTGGTTAAAATAACTTAACCCTTTTGATATCAGTATTTCAGACTGTTCTACAAATTTAATATTTTCATAATAGTGTAATGATGTTCCTTCTTCACTCAATACTTTTCTTGGTATTATTACATCTCCAACTTTAACTTTCTTAGAGAATCCACCACACATACCTATTAAAGTGATATCTTTAACATCTAATGCAATCAAAGTTTCTACCGTATCAGCAATAGCAGGAGAACCATATCCTCCATGGACAAAGCATACATTTGAATGTTCTTTAACTACTAAACATTCACTTCCTCCAATAAACTTAGGAATTTTCTTCATGATAACTTTTGTATTATAATTTGTTTTCAAACATTCCATAGCTGACCCAATGCAAAACACAACCGCTTTAGGTGGTAATTTCACATTTTCTTCACTTTTATGAGAACTATCAATATGTTTTTTGGCTGTAATTATTGACTCACTGCTATCTTCCTTATGTTTCCACATGATTCCACCCCCATTCTGTATGTATTTTCTAATAGAATTGCATCGCAATCTATTACTATGTCGTCACTTAAGAATTATGTGCAATAGATTTATATAATAACAGTTAAATTAGAATAAATAACCACTAACTTTAGGTGTCAATAATATAAGAATCACACCTATAGTACACACTACACCTACCTTAATTAAGTCTCTTTTTACATCCTTATTATTTTTATCTATTATTCCACCTGTACCTAGCCCAAGAAGCATACCCAATCCAGCTCCAATAGCTATATTATCAAATATTGCTCCTAATGCAGCTCCAAGTGCTAATCCAATTCCAATTCCAATTCCAATTCCAGCACCAAGATAATAATTCTGTTTATCTTGTTTTTCATTATTATTGGGATTCTCATTATTAATATTATTTTTATCAGACATATTTAAACAACTCCTTCTAACCTCAACTTTTGTTACTGAACATTTTTATACAGTTGTGACGTAACTTTAAAATATTGTGAATCAACTTAAGTCTATATGCTATATTATTCCACACATTTAAAACTCTTAAATGGTAAATTAGAATTTACATGCTAATAGAACTTTAAGATTGCATTAAATTTCTAAGAAGATCAGCTGTTGATAAAACTTCTTTAATATTTTTTTCGTTCTTCATATTTAATTTTACATATTCCATAATTTTTCTAATATCAGTTAATGAATTTTCAAATAACTTATTCATCCAATTATATTTTGGAAAAAGCCATACATGAAAGTGGTTTGAACGTTCTTCTTGAATAATAACTACTTCATTGATATCACTAATCTCATTTAAAGCTAATCTAGATTTATATATCAGGTTAGTAAGTTCTGTTACTTCATCTAAAGTAAATTGAGCAATTGACCTTAGATGTTTTTTTGATGCTATGATGAGAAAGCCCTTTAGAGGAATTTCTAAATCTTGCTGTATAAAAAAATTCTCTGTTTCCTTTATGATTCCGCCTGCAGGTATAATATTACCTTTACCTATTTCACAACCAATACATTCAGACTTCCACTCATTATTCATAAAATCTTTCATTATAATTCACTCCTTCTTTTTCTATATCTATAAATAAATACGAACCAGAATTATTAAAGTTACAATATTTTACGATTTCGAATCATTTCTACCATTATATAACATAACAGTAAAAATTGGAATAGTCCAAACTTTACTGCACCATATTTTTCTTGTCATCACAAGTAAAAACGCCACAAACTTTTATTGTTTGTGACGTCTAATATGAATATTCTGAAGTAATATACTCTATTTATTTTTGCACGTTCAATTTTATCAACTAAATATTACTTTCTTTCTATATCGCTGTATTTGCTGTATACCTAAGAAGATTTATAGGAAATTGAGTATTTATCACCAAGTTCCTTTTGTGCTTTCTCTAATAATTTCAGACCAATTTCATTATGTTTTTGTGAAACCTCATAAACATATTCAGACTCGTCCAATACTGTTTCAGAATAATTTCGAACCCAAATATCAAGCTCTTTTTTTAATTCATATGAGAAAGGAGCATCATCTATATCAAGATTATAACCACATTTTTTACACCAAATTGGGTCTGCACCGAAATCAGCTTCGAGAACTAAGTCATAACTTTGTTCTTTGCAAGAGCACTGCATATAATTCACCATCCTTTTAATTTAGGAAAAATTACCGTTGCGACGTAATATTTTACAGTTGTGACGCAACTTATGAAAGATGCGACACATAACCTCACTCTGCATATCAAAATTACTTCATAATGATAAAATAGCTGTTTTTAATTTTTCAATTGCGTGCACATATTCTGAAATTCCCTCTAATACTTTTAAATAAGGCTCATTCAATAACGTTTGAAATAGCTTTTTTCGTATAATACTCTGCCCTTCTGCAGTTACTTCAAGCTGTAGGTTTTCAAAATAGGGATTATTTTCATAGTCATATTCTGTAGAAAGCAACCCATCAACATAGTTCTCGAACCATAGCGCAGCAATATCTTTCTTTCCTTCTTCAATGTATACCCTACATAACATATACGCACCTGAACATAATCCTATTTTAAAGGTGCTTTGTATTTTATAAATTGCATCGGAATACAAAACTGACTTATCAAAATTATGGTCATGTTTAGAAATATTCGACAATATAGACATCATTGTTGTACTTTGATTTAAATACTGCAACAGCATTTCTTTGCAAAGACTTTCTGCTTCCTTATTCTTATTCTGCTTCTGTAAAAGTGAAGCATACATCACCATTGGGTCAACAAAGGAATTAGATAACTCCTTAAGGTACTTTTCACTTTCATCATAATTTTCCAATGACATCTGTATGTCTGCAATTACAAATAAAGCATAATGTGCATATTTGGTGTCTTTGCTTTCGATTACTTGATATAAGAGGGATAAAGCATATTGCATTTTTTCATTAATTAACTCGTCTAAGTCATCATCTAACAACATAGAGTACATTCGTATTAACCCAGCAATATTAAACTTCAAACCATTACTATTGGGGTATCGGTTAAGATACTCCTTACATTTTGTCTCACCATCAGTAAAACCGCGATGTAGAAATATCTCTATAAGTTCATTTTTGATTTGGTTTATTTCTGTTGCCAGAAGTTCTTTCTCAAAAGACAACAACTCATTCAAAGTTGTATCTAATGCTCTTGCAAGTGGAGCTAATATTCCAATATCTGGTGTAGAATTTCCAGTCTCCCACTTGCTTACTGCTCCAGCTGAGATACCAATCATATTAGCAAGTTGCTCTTGTGTAACACATTTACCTTTTCTCAATTTCAAAATTGTTGCACCAATACTAAATTCATTCATCATTGAAACCTCCTATTTCACCTTTTCTTTATGTTCTTTTTTAGTATATCTTGACTTTTGAATTCAGACAATGCAGGCTAATTCGCTTTTTGGTTAAGAAAATTTGAATAGTATTCAACTTTAATAGAATTATATAAACAATTTTTCTTGTACATTCTTCTACTATTCTGATGCATTTTTTTACAGTTGTGACGCAACTTTAGAAAGTTGCGACCTTATCATAGTATAATTCACTGTTAACGCTTTTCATTATCCCCAGTCATCGCATCGCCAATTACCTGTCTTACTATCCCTTATTAATATCCAATTCCAATTGGAATAAGTTGAATTTGGATTTAAACTCCCATTACCTTACTATTTCATTGCTCTTTATTCCAAATTGTGTGACTTTTATGTGAGCTTTACCCTCAGGAAGTTCAATGTCTACACTATTATTTTCCATGACACTGTCTGCCTTTTCTCCGTTTACTTTTATTTGGATTTTTGAGCCTGTGCCCTGCCATCCAGTATTTCGTTTAATAGTAATTGACATATTATTATCTCCTTTGTTAGAACCATTCTGCTTCTTAAATGAAATTGATTACTTCGCCATATTTTCCTAAGTCGTCACAAGTAAAAACGCCACAAACTTTTATTGTTTGTGACGTCTAATAAGAAGGTTGCGAATTAAACCTACTTATTTTAATTCTTGCTCACTAAATAGGTCAACATATTCTTTGGCTTCTTTTAATCCAAGTCCAGTGACCATTCTATATCTTTTAATTGCCTTAATCTTCTTACCTTCTGAAATGAGACTTTTTAATTCGGCATCAATATTTTCTGTTACGGTGTCAGCCAATCCAATATGTTTAGCAATTTTGTCTAAAGTTACTTTTATATGTGTAACATCACTCCGTAACTGAAAAATAATACTCAACAAACTCGTAAATGCCAATGCCAATGTCCCTATATAAATCCAAATAGTTCCGCTTTCCATATATAATCACTCCTTGTGCTTAATAATTTATTTTAGACTTAATCAACAATATTTTACCGTTGTGACGTAAAATTAGAATGTGAATCAATAGTATTCTTTATGTAACTTGAATAATAATTTATTACTTCATTGTTAGTATCAATAAATAATAAATAAAAGGGGCTGTTAAAATAATACTATCAAATCTATCTAAAACTCCACCATGTCCAGGAATAAGTTTCCCAAAATCTTTTACATTATTAAATCTTTTTATTAACGAGGATGTTAAGTCCCCAAATTGAGATAATATTGAACCAATACCTCCTGCTATAATACAAATAATTAAAAAGTTATTGATATGTATGTTAGTGAAGTTTAAAACTACTAATCCATATAAATAAGAAATTATTCCTGCACCGGCTATCCCTGCTATAAACCCCTCAACAGACTTTTTAGGGCTTACTATAGGTGTTAGTTTATGCTTTCCAAAGCGTTGCCCAAATAAACATGCGAATGTATCAGCACTCCAAGCAACTACAAATACCAGAAATACAAGAGTATTTCCATAAGGGTTCATATTAATAATTTGTACTATAAATGAAAACATACAAGCAACATAGAAAAAACTAATAAAAGTTACTGTAGCATTTTTAACATTATCTCTTTTATAAAAAATAATTGAATAGAATATTAGAAACAAGGAAAATAAAAATATATAAAAACCACTCTTTGAACTTAAATTTAATGTTATTGATACAAAGTATATAATAGAGAATATTATTCCGATTGCTCCATACTTCATATCAAAACCCTCAAACGATTTATAAAATTCAATCAAACCTATTACCATGAGTATAAGGATTGAGCCATTAATTATAGCACTATTTTTACTCATTATAATTGCTATTAAAATAGGTATCCCAATTATAGAACTTATCACCCGTTGTTTCATTATTAAATCCCCCCAAAAACAATTAATTTAATTCGTCATAGAATACTGTTCCGAATTAATAACACCATAATTTATCATAAATATAAAGATTAGAGATATCCTAATCTTTATATCAGCTTATTTTCCTAAGTCGTCACAAGTAAAAACGCCACAAACTTTTATTGTTTGTGACGCCTAACAAGAATATTGCGTCTTATAATTGCACACTTAGTTATAGTTTACATATCCTTTCCTTTTGCTTACTACTTTTAATAGGTAATATATTAGGTAATATATAAAAAAGAATAGTAGTAGAAAACATATTGTAGGATATAAATCATGTACATTATATATGGTTACTATTATTCCGAATATAATAATCAATAATGAAGCTATTATTGAAAAATATAACTGTAACTTCAGAAACTCTTTTGATTTTAAAATAACCATTTTGTCACTTCTATAAATAGGTGTAACTTTATTTCTACATGAAACAGAGTAAATTAAACGATATAAGCCTATACTAACTATTAATAAACCAACACTGTTCATTTTACATTCACCCCCCTTAAATTCGAAATATATAACTAACTTCGACCTAACTCTATAGAAATTATAGCATATTATACATATTTATACATAGCTATATTTCTATAATAGTAAATATCTTCATTTTTAAATACCGTATTATTCATTTTTCAAAGATCATTGTCCGTTTTTTAATTTCAATAGTTACGTCGTCTAATTTAACGATTCCGAATCATTATTACCATTATATAACATAACAGTAAGAATTGGAATAGTCCAAACTTTACTGCACCATATTTTCCTAAGTCATCACAAGTAAAAACGTCACAAACTTTTATTGTTTGTGACGTTATTATTTACTTATGAATGCATCAATTAGTAATCCTATTATCATACCACTAAACGTCCCTATAAAAACATTTCCAAGCGAAGCACCTATAATAAATCCAAAAATCGATCCAATCCCTGAAAAGGTATTATTAGATATATAATTTTTTTTCTTCGACAATTATGACACCTCCAATATTGTATAATATTTTTCTAAGTCGTCACAAGTAAAAACGACACAAACTTTTATTGTTTGTGGCGTCTAAGTAGAACACTACGTCATAATTTTAATGTGCCGATTATTTCCCCTTGTTTTTCTGCCTAAATCCGAGTGAACTAAATATTATGGTTAAACTTATATAACAAATCCCAAATGATTTTTTGTCGTTACTAAAATATATTATCGATGTAACTGCAAATACGATTCCTAAAATAAAATATATGTACTTGGCAGTATTTTTTTTCATAAACATTCTCCTCCTTAAAACTCTTTTAAGGTACAATATTTTACTGTTCCGAATTAATAATACCATAATTTATCATAAATATAAAGATTAGAGATATCCTAATCTTTATATCAGCTTAGTTTGCTAAATCGCAACAATTTCTCCTGTAGCTAAATATAAAGCAACACTGCCTCTATAATTTTCAGGAACTACCTTCTTTGTACTAGCTTCCACCGGTTCCAAATCCCACACATTTACCTTAACTAAATACCCATAAGCTTTTATTAAATAATCTTTCATGTTATTTTGCCTCCAATTCATTTATTTTTTGTGATAATTCTATTATAAGTTCAGCCATCTCAACCTTGGTTAAGTCAACTGCTTGGACTATTATTGGCTCTCTATGCTCACTAAATGTCTTAGTTTTCTCGTCATAATCCCAATCTTCTTCAATACCCTCATTACCAGTTATTTCTACCAAAACAATGTTTGGTGCAAACTCCGGCTTTGCTTCTGCTTCAAAAATCCAATGTGCTCTGCCATCTACTAGTTGCGCAAATTTTTTCATGCTGTAACCCCCTTATTAATTCCAAAGTATCGTCAATGCCCCATTCTTACCAGCTGACCCTCCTTGCCCACCGGTACCTCCTTGGCCTCCATTACTATTATAGGCAGCCATGCCAAGAGCCCCATGAACACCAAGAGCTCCAGGAACACCATAAACACTACTACCTGCGCCACCTTGTCCACCTGTACCTCCTTTGTCTGTGCCATTCCAACTATTACCACCTTGGCCTCCTTGACCGCCAACACCACCTGCGCCAACAGTTATTGTAATAATTTCACCCGGAGTAACCATTATAGGAGAACTAAATACCTTACCACCACAATATCCATAATTTCCGCCTGCCCCACCTACACCCTTGATACTATATACCGGTCCAGGTGTAGCTGTTCCACCTTCGCCACCTTGTCCTCCTTGTCCTCCATTACCGCCGCCAAGTCCATATTTAGACCAACCAATGGTACTATTCAGATTATCACTAGAAACGGACAGCAAGTCTCCAAAACTTGTTACCCCACCATAATTTTTGCCCCCTTGATACCCAGCCCAGCCTTCCCCACCTGGTATTCCAGAATAGGTAGTCCCTGTCCCTCCTTGGCCTCCTTGCCCTCCACTACTTCCATTTCCACCTGAAATTGCGGATATATGGACAACAAAAACTCCTTCTGGAACTTTCCACTGATATGTTCCAGGGGATATAAACGAGGCGCTCTTAACGTTACTCTTAACAGCGGCCAATATATTGTCAGCTGCAGTTTTAACTAAATCCAATGTTACCTTATCTGCAATAAAAATTTCTCCTGCCAATTATAAAACCTCCTTATAATATAATAATCCATTTAAAATACCTAGTTGATAATGTTTTGAAGTTCCAACATCCAACATTCTGTTAACATGCTTCGAGTTATCAGTCAAGTACGACGTAAAAACGCCGTAAAATTCCTGAATAATACAGCGTTTTATGGGATTATTCGGTCTTAATAGTTATGACGCTTAATAAGAAAAATATGCTGCAAATACAATATAGATTTGCCATTAGGCCTTAATCATCACAATGAATATTTTCATTTAAAAAATCAATCCAAGCTTTTTTAGTGAAGTTAGAACACATACCCTTTGTTTGAAGTGAAGTGATATAATTATTAAATTTTAAATAATTTATAGGTATGTTCTTCTGATTCATAGTTATCAGAACATTAATTGTTTTTTCAACATCATTAGATTTCACATAAGCCTCAACGCATTCATGTCGCAAACATTCTTCAGTTTTAGTTGCATCTTCTAAATATGCACCCCATTCCTGCCATTCAGATTCAGATAAGTCCTTTAAATTCTCAATTGGAGGATATGAAGTGAACGAATAATAATGATTATTATATTTAAATCCTAATTTTTCCGCAGTTGCCCTTGACCCTTTATTAGAATCTACACAAAGCCACTCAATTTTTTCGTATCCCTTAGTAAAACAATCTTTAATAGTTGCAGCTGCAGCTATTTTACCAAAACCATTTTTTCTATATCTTTCATCTGTGTGTATGCCAATTGCAATTGTCTTTTCAAAACTACAATCACTTAATGACCAACTCACAATTACCTTGTCATTACGTATTAAATACCCTGTGCCATATTTTTTGAAGCTTTCATCATCACCCCAATTTTCAGCCCATTCTAGTACTCCTTCTGAGTTTTCAAAGGAGTTTTCTCTTAAGAAAGATGTATCAACTTTTTCTAGTATATATCCTTCTTTTAAAGTGGCATCACAATCCACAAATCTATCACTAGATAACACATAATGCCTTCTTTTGTATTTTCTAATGAAATGATTTTTATGAATAGTTGGTATTTTCTCCATCCATTCACAAGAATCAGGAACTAATTGATCCCAAAAATCCAATTCTGAAGACACCTCTGAATTAAAAACTTCATCATTTGGACTACCAGCAATTAAATTACACTCACTAGTCTGTATCAATGTAGCCGTTGGATTATCAATGTTATTTACATATACCTCACCAGGATTTTCACCACTGATAACAGAAAATACCGACAGTTCATCATGAGATTTAACTAAATGGGCTATTTTCTTAAATTCTTTACTTTCTAATTTAATCATTTCATCTCTCCTCTAACTATCTTTTATTATAAATAATTTACTGTAAAATGCTTAATTCATCAAGGTAATAATAATAAATCTTTTTCCATTGTTACACTATATTTACAATACTTCAATGGAAAGCATTTTTATAATAAAACTTTCCCATTTTAATAGGCATTAAATTACAGTTGTGACACAAAATATAAAAAGCTTACATTAGTTACTGTTGCTTTTTAATTTCGCTGTGCTATAACTTAAAACAAATATATCAATAAGCATTATGCCACCTATGACTCTTATTGCAATATCAGAAAATGGTGATACAAACCGATTAATTCCCATACAGATTATTGTAATTATCATTAGAATTAAACTTATCATAAATACATTTTTGTTTTTCATTTACTCTTTTCCTCCTTATCAATAATAAAGGTATTTGTCGGGTAGGTAGGGAGCCTTACTGTTGCTTAATATTCCATAATGTCTAATCTTAACAAACTTCCTTGGTAAAACATGCATAAGATACCACTATTTATTTACATCTTAGGAGAGTAGATTTACTTAATATAAAGAACCCATTTGGATATACTCTTAGATAAAAAAGATGAACAAGATGATTGAGATTCAAGATATATTCAATCAATATGGTGATGAATATAGGAGATATCATAAGTTTCCTCTACATATTCTAAAAACTATGATTTCTATTGAAGCTTGTAGAACAGCTGAGCTTCATGGACATGTATGTAGATCCTAAAATTGTTTCCCAAAGACTTGGACATTCAAATATTAGTACTACATATGATATATATATGCTCACGTTACAAATGAGATTGAAAAAAAGCTGTTGATAAACTCGACACCCTATTTAAAACTAAATTTTAAGTCATGGCGTCAAACCGCCGCCAACTTTAGTTTTTACTTTTTATCATAAAAATAAAAAGCCCATAACCCATTGAGTTATAAGCATTTCTATGGTCTGAGTGACAAGAGTTGAACTTGCGACCTCATGAACCCCATTCATGCGCGCTACCAACTGCGCTACACCCAGTTAACAACTTATTATAGCATAAAATTTTACACTAATTCAACATTAAATTTAGCTTTGAGTTATAAGAAATGTTCCCTATAACTCAAAACTACTATATAATAAAAAATATTATTATAATATAATACATATTAAGCTGCCATTACCCTCATTTATTATTCTTTGTAGTGTCTTTTGAATTTTTACTTGAACATCTTCTGGCATCTTAAATAATTTATTTTGAAGACCTTCCTTAACCAATACTTCTAAAGATTTACCAAACATATTACTCTGCCAAATTTGAGATTTATCGTTCTCAAACTGTTCTAAAATCGAATTATAGAATTCTTCACTTTGCTTTTCTGTACCCATAATAGGAGATACTTCTGTAGTTATATCTGCCTTAATAAAGTGTAACGACGGCGCTGAAGCCTTTAATTTAACACCATATCTACCACCATGTTGCACTATTTCAGGTTCTTCTAATGTCATTTCTGAAAGCTGTGGTGCAACTAGTCCATAGCCTTTTTCCTTTACATCTCTTAGTGCATCTGCAATTTTATCATATTCCACTTTTGCTCTAGAGAATTCTCCCATTAATGATAATAGATCATTTTCACCTTTTATTTCACAATCACAAGTTTCACCTAGTATTTTATAAAACAATTCGTGTTTAGGAATTATATTAACTCTGGCAGTTCCCTCTCCCATATTCATTTCATCAAGTCTCGCAGAGTCTAAAAAGTCAACTTCTTTAAAGCTTAGTAGAGATTTATTTATATCTCTAACTTTAAAAATATCTTTGCACATATCTTTTAAGAACTTCATAAAATTAATTTTTACCCAATGCTTAGAACTTAAGTTTTCAATCCATTCAGGCATATCTATGTTAATTTCTTTAACTGGGAATTCTCTAAGAATTCTTTGGAATATATTAGCTATATCTTCCTCTTTCATATTTAGAACATCCATAACTTGAACTGGAACATCATATTTTTCTTCCAATTCTCTTGCTAAAGATTCTGTTTCAGGAGCAGCTGCGTTTTTAGAATTTAACACCACTATGAAAGGTTTATTAATGGCTTTAAGTTCATCAACTACTCTTTTTTCAGCCTCTAAATATTCTTCTCTTTCTATACCTGTTATAGAACCATCTGTAGTAATTAAAAGACCAATAGTTGAATGCTCATTTATTACTTTTTTCGTTCCAAGCTCTGCTGCTTCCTCAAATGGAATCTCATAGTCATACCAAGGAGTTGTAACCATTTTAGGTGTTTCCCCTTCTTCGTATCCTAGGGCTCCTTTAACAATATATCCAACACAATCAACCATTCTAACTTTGAATTTAGTACCACCGTCAAAATCAATTTCAACTGCTTCATTGGGTACAAATTTAGGTTCAGTAGTATGAATTGATTTTCCCGAACCGCTTTGAGGAAGTTCATCTTTTGCTCTTTCTTTTTTATGAGGATTGTCTATTCTAGGAATTACCATAAGCTCCATAAACCTTTTTATAAATGTTGATTTTCCAGTCCTTACTGGACCTACAACACCTACATAAATATCCCCTTGCGTTCTCTCTGCTATATCTTTGTATATATCAAAATTATCCAAGATATACCCTCCCAATAATTATTATTAACATTATAAATATATTTTAGAGAACAATAAATTATTACTACAGATTAAAAATATATAAAAAAAACCAATTTTCCATTAACTTCTTAACGAAAAATTGGGCTTTAATGCTATATATATATATTACATTATGTGGTTAAAACTCATCTTTTTTATTTCTTGACATAAGTTCGTGTACCCCATCATTAGGGTCTTTGCCTTCAAATAGTACTTTGTAAAGCACATCTGTAATAGGCATAGAAACTTGCGCTTTTTCTTTAAGTTCATAAAATGCTCTTGTGGCTTTTATACCCTCAACTACCATTCCTATTTCTTCGCATGCCGCATCCATTGAAATACCCTTCCCAATGGAAATGCCGGCTCTTCTATTCCTACTATGCATACTAGTGCAAGTTACGATAAGATCGCCCATGCCTGTTAATCCATAGAAAGTTTCAGTTTTGCCGCCAAGCACAGTGCCTATTTTTATAATTTCACTCATTCCTCTTGTCATAAGTGCAGCCTTAGAATTGTCACCATAGCCTATCCCATCTGATACGCCTGCAGCTAGTGCAATAATATTTTTAACTGCTCCGCCTATTTCTACTCCAATAATGTCTTCATTAGTGTAAACTCTAAATTTACTTGTCATAAATACATCTTGAACTATCTTTGCATACTCCATTTTTTTAGAGGTAACTACTACTGTCGTAGGTATATCTAAAGCAACCTCTTCTGCATGACTAGGACCTGAAAGTATTACTATGGGGTTACTCGGAATCTCTTCTTCTATAACCTGTGAAATCCTTTTTGATGAACCTTCTTCGATTCCTTTTGCAATGCTAACCACAATTTGATTTTGCTTTAAATGTGGTGCTATTTTCACACTTAAGTCTCTTATTGCATGTGATGGCACTGATAACACAATTATATCGCTATCACGTGTAGCCTTTTCTATATCAATGAATGCTGTTACTCCTGCTGGTATAATAACATTGGGTAAATATTTAACATTTTCTCTTTTGATGTTAATATCATCAATAACACTAAGTTTTCTATCCCATATGCTAACCTTCATTCCTTTTTTTGCAAGCATGATAGATAATGCAGTGCCGAAACTACCACCACCTAAAAAAGCAACTTTTAACATTCTATTCCTTCCTTTCCCTAAATATAAGTTTTATACCCGTTCCCATAAATTCAAAACTATTTCTCAATTGGTTTTCTAAATATCTTTCATAAGAGAAATGTAGTAAATTTTCATTATTTACAAAGAACACAAATGTTGGTGGTTTAGAAGCTACTTGAGTAACATAGAATATTTTTAATCTCTTATTTGCTACTGTTGGAGGTTCTTTCATTAGTACAGCCTTATTTACAACCTCATTAAGTATGCCTGTAGAAATTCTTTTCGAATAATTTTCATAACATTCTTTTACTGTTGAAAGTACCTTATGTACTCTTTGGCCTGTTTTTGCAGATATAAATAAATATGGTGCATATGCCATAAAGTTTAATCCTGCTTGTATTCTCTTTTTATACTCAATCATAGTTTTGTCATCTTTTTCAATAAGATCCCATTTATTTACTATTACTAAAATAGCTTTTTTCATCTCATGAGCATAGCCTATAATTTTCTCATCTTGATCACTTAATTCCTCTGTAGCAGTAATAATAAGTATAACTACATCTGCTCTTTCCACTGCTGCTAAGGATCTAATAACACTATATCTTTCAATTCCTTCTTCTACTTTGCTTTTTCTTCTTATTCCTGCAGTGTCTACAAGAATAAATTTCCCTTGTTCAGTTTCCAATTTACTATCAATTGCATCTCTAGTTGTACCTGCAATTTCAGTTACTATATTTCTTTCCTCCCCAAGCAATTTATTTATCAATGATGATTTACCAACATTTGGCTTACCTACCACTGCAACTTGAATATATTCTTCATCTTCTGTGTTTGAATAAATACTGTCAAAATGCGCTACTACTTCGTCTAACATATCTCCAAGTCCAAGGGCTTGAGTTGCCGAAATAGCAAAAGGAGTCCCTATACCTAAATTATAGAATTCAAAAGCATTTGCTTCTAGTGCAAGATGGTCTATTTTATTTACAACTAATACTATTGGTTTTTTGCTTTGTCTAAGCATTTGAGCAACTTCATTATCTGCACCTGTGAGGCCTTGCTTTCCGTCAACAATAAATATTATAACATCTGCTGTTTCTATAGCTATTTGTGCCTGTCTTCTCATTTGTGCTAAAATAATATCTTGACTTTCAATTTCAATACCACCTGTATCAATTAGTGTGAAATTGTGTCTAAGCCAATCTGCATCTGCATACACTCTGTCTCTTGTTACACCTGGTTTATCATCAACTATTGATATTCTTCTACCTGCTAACTTATTAAATAAGGTAGATTTACCTACATTAGGCCTTCCTACTATTGCTACTATTGGTTTTGCCATTATTCTGCCTCCCGACTATTTTGGTTTATTATATGGATTAAATCTTCTCCTGAATAATCACATATTAAAACTTTTATATTTAAACTTTTTTCTAAATCACTTACTGTAATATCATCTAAAAATACTTGCTGATCATAATCCCCTAATTCATATCCACTTTTTAACATATTGCTGGGAATTATTATATAATCCCCTAGTTTTTCGTCCTTTAGCTGATTAATTATGTCTTTCCCCGTTAAAAGACCTGCTACTGTAATAGTTTCTCCAAAAAAATCATTTACTATTTTTTTAACATTAATAATAATGTTGTTATTAGTTGTAGTGATCTTCTCAGCTATCTTTAGTATTTCTGCATAGGCTGATTGCCCTGTTATAAATGTAAAATTTCCACTGTGATTTAGCAAAAGGTCTGCTATATCTTCATCAATAACGTTTCTAAGCATCCTTATCATACCAATTCCATCTTCTAACTGATCATAACCATCATAGAAATCTTCCTCTGGAACATCAATGCCCGCCGTAACATAGAATTCATCAGACAACCTTACAAAAGGTGAGCCGATTTCCTTAGTGTATTTTTCTTGTAATTCTTTTACGCATTCAATTTCTTGCGTTGCAGTCTTTTTATCATACAAGGTCAAATTAAATAAGCCTTCTCTATACTTAGTTATCCCAACAGGTACAACCGCTAAATTTTCAATGCTTGGGTAAAGTTTATATAAATCCTCAATGGTTTTTATAAGTTCAGGTCCGTTATTAATACCAGGACACGAAACCACTTGACAATTAATTTTAATAGAGGCTTCAGCCAGTCTCTTTAACCTATTATAAACATCTCCAGCAAATTTATTGTTTAACATTATCTTTCTAAGCTCTGCATCAGTAGTGTGAACTGATACATTAATAGGACTTATCTTATATCGAATTATTCTGTCGATGTCCTCTTCCTTCATATTAGTTAATGTTACAAAATTACCTTGGAAAAAGGATAATCTTGAATCATCATCTTTAAAATATAACGTTTCTCTCATTCCTTCTGGCAATTGATCAATAAAACAGAATATACATTTATTATGACAACTCTTTGGCTTATCCAAAATGGCATCAACAAATTGAATTCCTAAATCTTCATCATATTCCTTTTCAACTTCAATATCCCAAACTTCACCGTCAGCTTTTTCAATCTCAATTGATATAAGCTCATCTGTAATTAAAAATTTGTAATCTATAATATCTATTACAGCATTGCCATTTATACTAATTAATCTATCTCCCACTTCTAACTCAATTTCTTCTGCAATACTTCCTGGAAGTATCTTAGCTATCTGATTTTTCATTTTTACCTCCTGTTTAACAATAACCTTTCATTTAAAAGGCTTTATGAGGAATTAGAAATATTATACTAAAATTAAATATCTTTTTTAAAATATATAGTACTAGATATTTAATTTATAATAAGCAATTAATTTAATAATAAATTATAGCATTCCATTAAGTTATATTACATGAATTCAATATTTAAGTCAACGTTATTAGTCTTTAAAAGAAGAAAAAGTGCATATATCGCAAATTTTGCGCTTTTTCACGTACTCCTACTAGAAAATTTGTGATTAATAAATACTTTACTACAGAATAAAAATACCTCCTAAGAAGGAGGTACTAAAATGCTTCTATGCAATATTTTCTTATAATCTTTTTACAATCTTCGCTTTTAAAATACTGAAAAAGCTCCTTTAGACTATCTTTTTTTTCTTTGGTGTAATACATTTGTATTGGAAATCTTAAAGAATACAGTTTATTCTTTAAATTTGAGGCCGTAATTTCAATGCCATTTAATTTTAAAAACACACTCTCTTTATTATACCACTGTCCAGGCATAAAACCTATAGCATTTTTATTCTGAGCAACAAAATTTTTCATTTCTTCTACACTTCCTACATACTGCGTATTACTGCTCATTTGTTCTTTTACAGGAGTATCCATTATTTTTATATCAAATTCATACTGAACTGAATTCATGATGCTTTTAAAAGCTACAGGGACTATTGCATTTGATTCACCCTTTAATTTTCCCCAGTTTACTATATTTCCAGTGTATATTTTTTTCAAGTCGGAAGTTCCCAGACTATTTAGTTTATTACTGTTGTTAACAATAATGCCAATACCATCATAAGCTAGCATTTCAGAGTCAATTTGCTTATTGTCTGACTGAACATATCCAATTAATATATCTACTTCAAAATTTTTCAGTTTATTAAAAGCACTTTCTCTGTCAACGGATTCCACAGTAACTACAGGATCATTATTTAAATTATAATCCCGTACTAAGTCATTTACCATGGGGAAAACTGTGTCCTCACAAATTATTTTAATGCTTTTAGGTTGCTGGTCTTTGGTTTCTGTATCTTTTTTGCATCCTGCACTTAACATTACAATTATAATACTAAAGATTATCCAAAGTGTTTTTAATTTTTTTCTCTTCATAATCACTACTCCACTACAATATTTTAATATTTATTGTAATTGTAGTTTCTGTATTTCAAGTAAAAACTATTCGTTTAAATTAACTTTTTCTCCGGTAACTAAATAAATTGTCCATTCACATATGTTTGTAGTATGATCAGCAATTCTTTCTAGCCACTTGCAAATAAATAAAAATTGAGTAGCTTGATTTACTGTGTCTTGATTTTTAAACATTAATTGTAAAAGTTCTGTAAATACTTCTTTATATATATCGTCTACTTGATCATCTCGTTTGCAAACTTCATATGCCTTTTCAACATCTCCCGCCACGTAAGCGTCTAAGGAATCCTTTATCATGAGTATTACTATTTCAGCCATTCTAGGTATATCTATTAGCTGTTTTATATACTTTTCATCTTTTAATCTTACTGTAATTTTAGCAACATCAACAGCATAATCAGCCATTCTCTCAAGATCCGTTACTATTTTGGTTGTAGTAAAAATGTTTCTTAAATCTATGGCTAAAGGTTGCTGCATGGCGATTAATCTTATTGCCTTGTCTTCTATTTCTCGTTCAAGTGCATCAACTATGTCATCATTGCTCATTATTCTTTCAGCCTTTTCAGAGTTTTGAGTAACTAAGGCATCGATACAGTCATGAATTTGTTTTTCCACCATACTTCCCATTCTAATTAAATCATTATGAAGCTCTTCAAGACTGGCCTCAAATACTTTTCTTGCCATATTATCACCTTCCTTCTTATATTTTAACCAAATCTTCCTGTAATATAATCCTCTGTTCTTTTATCTTGAGGTTTATAAAATATATTTTCTGTTTTCCCATTCTCAACTATTTCTCCATTGAGAAAAAATGCGGTATAATCAGATATTCTACCTGCTTGTTGCATGTTATGCGTAACAATTATAACTGTGTACTTCTTTTTAAGCACATCCATTAATTCTTCAATCTTTAATGTAGAAATAGGGTCTAAGGCAGAGGTGGGTTCATCCATTAATAAAACTTCAGGCTGCACCGCTAAAGTCCTAGCTATACATAGACGTTGTTGCTGTCCACCAGATAACCCTAATGCACTCTTTTTAAGCCTGTCTTTTACTTCATCCCAAAGGGCAGCACCCTTTAAACTCTCCTCTACAATTTCATCAAGTTCTTTTTTATTAGTTAGGCCGTGAATTTTAGGACCATAAGCTACATTATCGTATATTGACATAGGGAAAGGATTAGGTTTTTGAAATACCATTCCTACTTTTTTCCTTAAATCTATAACATCATAATCTGGACTGTATATATTTTTATTTTCATATAAAACTTCTCCATTTATTTTAACAGAATCTATTAAATCATTCATTCTGTTAATAGTACGTAAAAATGTTGATTTACCGCAACCTGATGGTCCTATAAGCGCAGTAACTGAATTTTTCTCTATATTAATATTTACGTTTTTAAGTGCTTGAACATTTCCATAATATAGATTTAAATTCTTTGCTATAACTATTCCCATTTTGCTTCCCTCCCTATTTACTTCCTGTATGAGATTCATATATTTTTTTTCCGATTATTCTTGCAGATAGATTAAATATAAGCACTGCTATTATTAAAACTGCTGAAGCTCCATTTGCTATCTTAGCAGCATCAGGCACCATTCCTTCAGAATTCAGCTTCCATATGTAGACAGACAAAGTTTCAGCTGGCCTTAATAAACTATAAGCTGAAGCTTTACTGGTTAAGCTTATATTAGTAAAATTCAAAGTTGGCGCACTCATACCTGCAGTATATAGTAGTGCTGCTGCTTCTCCAAATATTCTTCCTGCTGCTAGTATTACACCTGTTAGAATTTGAGGCATTGCAGAGGGTAATACAACATTTTTAATAGTCTGCCATCTTGTAGCACCTAAACCTAAACTAGCTTCTTTAACACCAAATGAGGCTGCTTTAATAGCATTTTCACAAACTCTAGTCATACCCGGTAAATTTATTATAGTTATTGCGAGTGCTCCAGCAATAAGCGAATATCCCCATTTTGTCATGTTAACAAAAACTAATAATCCAAATAAGCCAACTACTATAGACGGTAGGGATGCCATAGTTTCAATACTTAATCTAATAATATTTAATAGCTTGCCCTCTTTTGCATATTCAGCTAAATATATGCCAGCCCCTACACCTAACGGTACTGTAATTATAAGAGTTACTAGGAGCAGATGTATTGAATTATATAATTGACGTCCAATCCCTCCACCGGCTTCGCCGATTTTTGGTTCACCAAATAAAAATTTCAAATTCAAGGATTGTCTTCCATTATAAATTATATATCCTATGAGGCTTATTAGCAAAAGAATTACTAAAGCAGAAATTACATATAAAACTATAGTTGCTATTTTATCTTTAACTTTAGCATTCATTATATTTCACCTCTTTTTCCAAGTTTTCTAATTATAAGTATAAATACAAAGGATATTATTAGTAATAATAGTGCCATTGACCATAATGCATCATTCCATGCTGTGCCATAGATTGTATTTGCCATATCCATGGTTAATATGCTTGTTAATGTAGCTGTGGTTCCAAGTAAACCCTTAGGGAAGGTAACTGAGTTTCCTATAACCATTTGAACTGCCAGTGCTTCTCCAAAGGCTCTTGAAACTCCGAGGACTATGCTTGTTAATATTCCACTTTTAGCAGCTGGAATAATTACTCTAATTATAGTTTGCCATCTAGTTGCTCCAAGTCCATAGGATGCTTCTATATAATCTTTAGGTATAGTTTTTATAGCATCTGAAGAAATACTTGTTATTGTTGGTAAAATCATTACGCTAATAACTAATACTCCTGCAAGTAGACTAAACCCTATTCCTCCAAAAAAAATCTTAATAATAGGTACTAATACACTTACGCCTATCCAACCATAAACAACTGAGGGTATTCCCACAAATAACTCAACGGCAGGCTGAATAACTTTTGTGCCGAGTTTTGGAGAAATTACATTCATAAATACAGCTAGTGCTACCCCTATTGGTGCACTTACTAGCACCGCAAGGAAAGACACTACTGTTGACCCAAGAATAAATATCAAAGTTCCAAATTGAGGAGTTAAAGAGTCTCCGCTCCCCTCTGGATTCCAATTACCTGAGAAGATAAACTGAAATATTGAATATCCATGTTTTATAAAGGTATTTAAGCCTTTAGTAGTTAGGAATAATATAATTGAAAAAGTAAGAATGACTATAATCGCACCACAAAATATTGCAAAACCGCGTCCTAAATATTCATTTTTAAGTTTTAAAAGCATTGATTTCCTATCATTTTTTTTCATATATTTTACCTCGAAAAATTTATTTTAACCACATTTTAGAAGGAAAGTCCGCCATCTTGCATAAATGAGAACTTACTACCCTAGTAAAAAGAAAACTTCGGTAGAGGGGTATAAATCTCCTTCTAAGATCGTTAATAGGACAAGCACCGAAGGTTATAATTTAATGCAAATAAAGACTGGTATTAACCAGCCTTTTGAGAACATTAATCTCTTTTAGCCTTCATATCTGCCATCGGAATATATCCCATTTTCTTTATTCCGGCTTTCATTTCATCGCTTACCATATAGTCCAAGAACGCTTTTGTTATTTCTGTAGGTTCGCCTTTAGTATACATGTGCTCATATGCCCAAATTTTATATTTATCTGTGCTTATGTTTTCTGCAGTTGCAGAAACGCCATCAATTTTTAATATATTTAAGCCTTCTTTATTAGCTGCATCAGCAAAGTAGGATAATGCTAAGTAACTAATTGCTCCATCTGTTTGTTTAACTGCTTGCTTAACAGCTCCACTTGAATCTTGAGTTAAGCCAGCTACTTCTTCTGTGCCGGCTAATCCAAATTGTTTAAATGTTGCTCTAGTTCCTGATGATGCTGGTCTATTTATAACTGTAACTGCTATATCAGCTCCGCCAACTTCTTTCCAGTTTTTTATCTTTCCTGTAAATATATCTAGTAATTGCTTCTTTGTTAATGATTCTACTTTAGCTTTTGGGTTTGTTACTGCTGCAATTCCTATAACACATACTTTATGATCTTTTAATGCAGCTGCGTCAATTCCTGCTTTGTCTTTTGCATATATATCTGAATTTCCTATTTCTACACTACCTTCTAATACTAATTTAAGTCCTGTGCCACTGCCACCGCCTTGAACATTTACCGTTGCTCCTGGGTTTTTATCTAGGAAACTTTTAGCACCGAGTTCAGCTAAAGGCTGAAGTGCAGTTGATCCTGCTGCAGTTATAGAACCTGATAATTCAGTTTTTTTAGTTTCAGGTGTGGTTTTAGCTGCTTGATCTTTACTTGAACAACCCGTGAAAATTGCTGCTGTCATTGCAACTGCTAGTACTGCTATTACTAACTTTAAATTATTTCTTTTCATTAATAATTCCCCCGTTCACTTATTTAAATTGTTTAATTAGCTAGCTACTCATTACACTCTCAATAGTATACCCTGAAAGTTAATTTTGTATTATGACAAAGTTAACTAAAGTTTAGCTCATGTTAATTAAACTTAACAATGGAGGAGATTTTTATTATTAATACAGTAAGTCTTATTCACAGTACTTAATTTCAACTATGAATTTACTACCTTTCCCTAACTCACTTTCCACAAATATTTTTCCGTTAAATTGAAGTACTATATGTTTAACAATAGCAAGTCCAAGGCCTGTGCCACCGTTTGACCTAGAACGAGCCTTATCCACTCTGTAAAATCTTTCGAAAATACGAGGAATTTGTTTTTTAGCTATTCCAACCCCAGTATCCTCAACCCATAGAATAAATCTATCATCGTAGCTCTCTGTTCCAATGCAAACACTATCACCTATTTCTGAGTAGTTTATTGCATTACCTACTAAGTTAATTAACATTTGTTTAAACCTATCAGCATCACCCAATAATGTTTTTATGCTCTGCTGCTCAATTGATAACTGGATTCCTTTTACATCTGCAGTGTTTTTCATTAGATTGTAGACGTCACTTACAATTTTATTAACATCAATTTTTTCTTTTTTAACTGCCTTTTGTTGTTCTATATGTGAAAGTGTTAAAATGTCTGTAATTAATCTAGTTAATCTTTCAGCTTCCTCATTGATTATATTTAAAAACTTTTCCTTTGTGTCTGCATCATCCACATATTTTAGGGTTTCTGCAAAGCCTTTAATAGACGTTAGAGGAGTTTTAAGTTCATGGGAGACATTAGCAACAAACTGCGTTCTCATTTTCTCTAATTTTTTCACTTCTGTAATGTCTTGAACCACAGCCACAGTTCCTATATGCTCACTTCTGTTGATTATATCTGCAGTTTTTATTCTGAGTTCTCTTTCTTGTGGCCAAACTATCTTTATTTCTTTATAATCATTATCACTTTGCTGGAAAATATCTTCTAATTCAAACTCTCTTATATTATCCAGAAGGTTTTGTCCTATAATATCTTTAGTGATTCCAAATATTTTTTTAGCATAGGGATTAATCATTATCACTTTATTTTTTCTATCAACAGCAATGACTCCGCTGTCCATACTTTGCAGAATAGCCTCTAGTCTGTTTTGCTTGTCTGTAACCTCATTTAAAGTAAATTCTAGTTTATCCGCCATCTCATTAAAATTCTTTGCTAGTTGCCCTATTTCACCATCTGATAATATCCTGGCGCGTCTACTAAATTCCCCTTTACTAATTCTTGAAGTAATAAAATTTAAGTCTGTAATGGGTTTTACTATAATATAGGATAGTTTTAGAGAAAACCAAATTGACATTACCGCGCAAAATAATATAGCTAATATATAAAACTTAAAATATTTACTACCTAGACCATTTACAATTTCAAGAGGCATAGAACTTCTAATAATAAGCCCCTCACCAAAAACCGTAGCAAAATACATCATATTTTTCTCAGTAGATGTACTATATCTCATTGAAAATCCACTGCCACTTTTTCTTGCCTCTATTAATTCTTGCCTATCATTGTGATTAACCATAGTTTCCGCATTTGCAGCTGAATCATAAATAACTTTACCCTTCTTATCTATGTAAGTTACTCTTAACTCCGAATGCCCTAAGTTTTCCACGAAAAATTTCTCTTGGTCTCTTAAATTATCACTTTGCAATAAGCTAATTATCATATTATTATTTATTTGAAGTTTATCTTTTAGATTTTGTTGATATTCATAGTTAAAAATAGATACAAATATAACAGTTACTACTGCAAATATAAAAATCACAGTACTGAGCAGATATACAACTAATTTTTTTTTCATAATTAATCACCAAAATTAAATCTATATCCTATACCCCTAATAGTTTGGATATACGCTGGATTTTTATCATCCTCTTCAATCTTTTGTCTTAGATGTCTTATATGAACGTCTACAGTTCTTGTTTCTCCTAAGTATTCATAACCCCATATTTTGTCTAGTAGGAAGTCTCTTGTCATAACTCTACCTTTATTTTTTATTAAGATTTCCAATAACTCAAATTCCTTTAAGGTTAAATCAATTTTACTTTCACTTTTAATGACCTCGTGCTTACCGAAGTCAATAGCCAAATTACCAATATTAAAAGTCTTTTCAACTAGCTGCATATTTGTTCTTCTAAGTATAGCTTTAATCCGTGCAACTAACTCCCTTACTGAAAATGGCTTTGTAATATAATCATCTGCACCTAGTTCAAGTCCTATTATTTTGTCTATTTCTTCTCCTTTGGCTGTTATCATTATTATTGGCATATTTGCCATAGCCGAGTCTTTCCTAATCTCCTTGCACACATCTAAGCCATCCATTCCAGGTAACATTAAATCTAGTAACATCAATTGTGGCAATTGTTCTTTAACAAGCTTTATAGCCTCTATACCATCGCCCGCACATATAACCTTATATCCGCTTTTCTCAAGATTAAATCTAATTAACTCCTGTATATGTTCTTCATCATCCACCACTAATATTTTTTCTCCAGCCATGTTAATCCCTCCGTATTTATCCTACTTAATTTATTGTGTTAAATATACAAAAGAAAACATCCTCCCTAGTTTGTTTTCACTATTTCTATAGGAATATAATTCATATTTTTTATTACAGGCAGTACAAGTATTGGTAGTAGTAATATTTTCTTCTTTAATTCCCTTTTGCAAAAGTTGTTCCAAAATACACTTTTCTAAATCCAATTTATTATTACTACTAATTTTAATATTACTATAAATAGCTTCACTAGTAAACTCTTCTATAAGTTCCCTGCTAACTTCATAGCAGCAACCACCAATATGTGGACCAATGTATACCCTAATGTCCTTAGCCCTTGAGCCATAATTTTGTTCTAGTTTTTCAATAGTTTTACTTACGATTAATGCTTTTGTGCCTTTCCACCCACTATGTACTGAGGCTATTACTCTTTTTTTAGTGTCTACCAAAATTACTGGAACACAATCTGCTGTAAACACACCTATAGCTGTTTGAGTCCTATCTGTTATTAGTGCATCTCCATTATGTATATTTCCATCAAAATTTAAAATTATGTCACTGTGTATTTGATTTAAATAGCCAATAACTTTTAATTTATAATGTGCCTTAATTTTTTCTAAATTTAGTAACCCTTCCTCAGTATTTTTATTAAAGTCTAGCTCATCCTTTGCTGTAGAAAACAAAATCACTGCATTCTCATATTGGAACTTTATAAATTCATAATTATTAACAGTTTCAATTTTCATTAATTCACCTCATTTATAATACATACAATGTAAATATTTTAATTTTCAAAAACACAAAATGCCTAAGGGTATTTTTATTCCTTAGACATTAATTTTCTTATTTCTTCCATAAACGTATTTATATCTTTAAATTGCCTATAAACTGAAGCAAATCTCACATAAGAAACCTCATCTACATTTTTTAGTATACTCATAATAATTTCTCCTATATAATCAGATTTTACTTCTGTAAGCATTTCATTATTCAACTGTTTTTCTACCTCATCACAAATGGCTTCAATTTGCATTCTTGATACTGGCCTCTTTTGACAGGCCTTCATAAGGCCATTTATTATTTTTGTTCTGTCAAAATATTCTCTATTAGAATCCTTTTTTATTACTAAAATAGGTATATCATCCACTTTTTCATAAGTAGTATATCGCTTAAAACAACTCAGACACTCACGTCTTCTTCTAGTTGCAATATTATCCTCTGTTGATCTAGAATCAACTACTTTACTTTCTTCACAGCTACAATATGGACACTTCAATATTCTTCACGCCCTTTTCCTTCTTTAGTTAACAAATATACTAACATTATACACTTTTTCTTATAAATTAAAAAGGTTAGGCACATAAAAACAAATAGCAAGTGCAATGACTTGTTATTTGTTTTTATGTGCCACCTTATTCATTTTCTATATTTATATCACTTCCATCTACAAGAATAACGTCCACGCCAATTTTTTTCACCTTTTCCCAAGGTATCTCTATACTATTATTTTTATTGAACCAAGATGATTTTTGAGTTGGAAGTAATATTGAAATTATTCTATATTCTTCACAATTGACTTTTAGGTCTTTGATATATCCCATTTTAGAACCTGAATTTATATCTATAATTTCCATCTGTCTTAAGTTATTTATGGCAAACATTAAGCTATCCACTTTATTCCCCCCCATAAGATTTGTAAAACACCTAGTCACGTGCACTAATCTATTTTTAAAAATGCCTTACACTTTATATTATTTATATTCATTAGTTATTAAAAATATTATTTATAATTAAAACATTTTAAAATTTCTTAGAATATGACATATGAAAATAGGAACTTTTAATCATAATTTAAAATTAGATTGCAAAAAGGTCCCACTTGGGAACCTTATACATAATGGTTTAATTTTTATACTAAAGAGAACCTTACACCATTTTATTAATTTCTTTTTTTAATCTTTTTATAATTCTTTTTTCAAGTCTTGAAATATAAGATTGTGATATTCCAAGTATATCAGCCACTTCCTTTTGTGTTTTTTCTGTAGTTCCATTTAATCCAAATCTTAGTTGCACAATTTCTTTTTCTCTTGCACTTAAACGTTGCATAGCAAGCCAAAGTAATTGTTTATCTACATCATCTTCAATAATATTGTAAACCACATCATTCTCTGTGCCAAGAATGTCGGAAAGTAATAATTCATTACCATCCCAATCAACATTTAGAGGCTCATAAAAAGAAATTTCCGTTTTAATTTTACTATTCCGCCTAAGATACATTAAAATTTCATTTTCAATACATCTTGAAGCGTATGTAGCTAGCTTGATTTTTTTTTCAGGGTCAAAAGTATTAACTGCTTTGATAAGCCCTATGGTTCCTACAGAAATTAAGTCTTCAACATTTACACCTGTATTTTCAAACTTCCTAGCTATATATACTACTAGTCTTAAATTTCTTTCGATTAAGGTGGCTCTCACCTTTTTATCTCCTGTATCTAATCTGACTACTAGTTCATCCTCTTCATCCTTAGTTAAAGGAGGCGGTAGTGCATCATTCCCCCCTATATAAAACAAATTTTTTGAAAATACTTTGAACTTAACAATCAACTTGTTTAACACTACTTTAAAATTAAACATAATGTCCTCCTCTTTCTATTATTTGTAAACAATGATTATTGTTATATGAACCTATAAACTGAGTATACCTCTAGACATAAGCCCGTTATAATCATTATCTTTGCTTAATTTATACTCGCAAAAGGCTATAATTACATCTCTTGTTTCAATGTTTTTTTTATCAATATGAATATTAATATACTCTGGTTTAAACCCTACAAGCCTACCCTTTGTACCATTAAGTACAGTATATGGAATGTAATAAGTATTGTTTTTTTTCAGCATTACCTCACTTAAAATATCCCTTTCAACAATTAACACTGGCAAATTAGTAGCAGGCTCCCGAAGCTCATTTCCTGTATCTAAAAATGCCACAATAGTTTTTTTATAACTTTTATTAACTATATCAACAGTGTATATAAGTGTTAATATTTTTTTTCTATCCCCTATAAAAATTATGATCCTGTATATCAATATATAAATTATCATTACTGAAAGAAGTAATTTTTCATAAGGAAAATTTATTATAATTATATTAAATGACATATTATCACTATTACTTATTTGAATAAATAAACACATCCCAGCTAAAAGAATTGAATATAATATAAATACTAAACAAGCCTTAATGTTGAATAAAAATTTTTTTTCTCTAAAAACAATTAAAATCATTGCAATGACTATTAATATTTTAAAAGGTATATATGACAAGTATTTAAGCTTTGGGTACACTACTGTTAAAACATATAAGCTACCCACAAAACTTGATAGGCACATCCACATAAGATTTACTCTTTTTCTTAATGTTTGAACAGTAACATGCAATATGAATAGATTAACTATAAAATTTACTAATATAAGAACATCTACATATACTATCACTCGTCCTTCCTCCTTTAAAAACATTATATAACTTATACAATCAAAATTTTGTCATTTTTTACCACATTTATAAATTTTATTCTTTTATAAACCGTCATCAATTCCCATATTTTGTTTCAAACGCAAATAAAGCGCCTTTCGGCACTTTATTATTTGTTAATTAAATTTAAATAAATCACAAGCCAGTAGACTTGTCTATTCTAGACTAGTCTATTTAATAAAATATAGTTTACTTACTTTGTCTTCTTAAAAAAGCTGGAATTTCCAAATCAGAACTTTCATAATCTTTAGTATAGGCAGCTTCTTCGATAGGTTTAACAAATTCTTTTTCTTTAGTCTTTGGTACAGTTTTATTTTTTAAGATTTGTTCATTTTCAAAGCCAGTTGCTATAACTGTTATTCTTATTTCATCTTTTAGATTTTCATCTATAACTGCACCAAATATAATATTAGCATCTGGATCTGCAGCTCCTTGAACAATTTCCGCAGCTTCATTTATTTCAAGGAGTCCTAAATCAGTTCCACCAGTAATATTTAAAAGTACACCAGTAGCACCAACTATAGAAGTTTCGAGTAATGGGCTTGAAATAGCTTGCTTTGCTGCTTCTTGGGATCTATTATCACCTGAGGCTCTACCAACACCCATATGTGCAAGACCTTTTGCAAGCATAATTGTTCTTACATCTGCAAAATCTAGATTTACAAGACCGGGTATAGTAATTAAGTCAGATATACCTTGTATACCTTGTCTTAAAACATCATCTGCCATTTTGAAAGAGTCCATCAATGTAGTTTTCTTATCTACCATGGTTAATAATCTTTCATTTGGAATTGTCACCAAAGTATCTACCGTTTCTTTAAGAGTTTTTATTCCTATTTCAGCATTAATCATTCTTTTTCTGCCCTCAAAAGGAAATGGCTTTGTTACAACTCCTACAGTCAGTATTCCCATAGATTTAGCAATTTCTGCAACCACAGGTGCAGCTCCAGTACCAGTACCGCCCCCCATACCTGCAGTAATAAACACCATATCTGCGCCTTTTATAGCTTGGGATATCTCATCTCTGCTTTCTTCTGCTGCTTTCATACCAATCTCTGGATTGGCTCCTGCTCCTAGCCCCTTAGTTAGTTTATCTCCAATTTGAATTTTTTGTACCGCCTGAGAAAGAATTAAAGCTTGTTTATCTGTATTTATAGCTATAAACTCTACGTTTTTAAGTCCCTCCATAATCATTCTGTTTATAGCGTTATTTCCTCCGCCACCACACCCAATTACTTTTATCTGAGCAAATTCTTGAACATCAACATCAAAATCTAGCACAACACTACCTCCTTATTAGAAAAAGTCTGCAAAAAACCCTTTGATTTTTGCTGCAAAATCGTTTTTCCCACTTTTATTTTGTTTTTTTGACCATTTACTTTCATCTATTTCTTCAGAAAAACTGTTGCTAGTTTTAAGATTATTAACAGCTTGTACAACTATTCCAACTGCTGTAACATATATAGGGCTAGCCGCTCCCACATAATCTGGAGAACCTATTCTCACTGACTTATTGAATATCTCTTTACTTAACTCAGTGGTGCCTCTAAATAAAGAGATACCTCCACCAACTATAACTACACCAGAAATTTCTTTATAAAATCCACTATTTAATAAGTTGCTTTTAATTAAATTTAATAATTCTTCTACTCTAGCCTCAATTATATCAATTAATAAGTTATTATCAATATCCGTAAAATTATCATAAGAATCTTTAACTCTGATTTTCTCTACATCGGTTTCTTTACCTTTAACTAAACTTCCATATTTAAGCTTTAATCTTTCACCTTCGCTAAATGGAACCTTAAGACAAACCGCTATATCATTGGTTATGTTATTTCCACCTAATTGAAGAATAGAAGTATATTTTAATTTTGAACCCTTGTATATTGAGATATCAATGGTCTCTGCTCCAACATCTACGATTGCTATACCCATATCTTTCTCTTCTCTTCGTAGCACAGCTTCTGAAATAGCTGATGGTTGAAGTACTATCCCATTAACTTTAATTCCAGCACGTTTCACACTTTTCAACAAATTACTAACTACGGTAGATTGTGCCATGACTACTTGTGCTTCAACTTCTAGTCTTACTCCACTCATTCCTATTGGGTCTTTGATATTGTCATATCCATCAACAATATATTGTTCAGGTTCAACCCCAACTATTTCTTTATCGGATGGAACTGATATAAGTTTAGCCGCTTCAATTACTCTGTCCACATCAGATTGTTTAACTTCTCTGTCTTCAGAAGATATTGCAATCATTCCAGTATTTCTTACTAGTTCACAAATTCCTCCAGGTAGTGATATATATCCTTCACTTATTTGTATATCTGTCATACGCTCTAATTGTGTGATACATTGCTTTATAGCTTCAGCTGTACTATCAATATCAATTACAACTGATTTATTTAAACCACTACATACCACTGATGTAATGCCTATAATCTGAAGTTTTCCATTGCTAGCAATCTTACCAACTGCTCCGCATATTTTCGATGACCCTAAATCGATTCCTACTATATGTTCATTCATTAAGTTTATCCCCCCTCATAAGAGAAACCTCAAGTGTATATATTCAACAAAAAAATAAATTTTCCTCTTATTTAAATGAATTTTTTATAATATTTATTATAAATTTAAATACAATTAAAGTCGCTTGCTTTTTTTCCTATTTCTGTAGAAGTATGTAAACTTAATTTAGAATTAGTAAACTATAACTATAATTATAATAATAATTATAATTATAATGTTAAAAAGTTAACTTTTCTTCTAGGCTTAGTATAATAGCAATATATAAAAAAAGCAATATTATATTACTCAGGTAACTTTATCCATTTAATATAGGATTTAATCATAACCTTTGATGCTGCAGTATTAACGACTTTGAAAGATATCTAGACCGCCACCGAAGTTTTTTCTTTGTTATAATATGTATCTTCCGATTATAGAAGGGGGATACTTTTCTTCTGAAATGTCATTAAAATTTAGCTTTAAAATAAAAATAAAGCTAAAAGCTATAATTACTCTATGCTTTTAGCTCAATTTAATTATTGACTAAAGTGATAGCATTCTTAACATCATTTCATTGTCTACTGAGTACGTCATCGCTTCATCCTTTGATATAATGCCTTTTTTATATAAATCTGCAATGGACATGTCCATAGTTTTCATACCATATTTCCCACCAGTTTGAACACAAGACTGTAATTGATGTGTTTTACCTTCCCTTATAAGGTTTTGGATTGCTGGAGTTGATATCATTATCTCAAGGGCCGCCACTCTTCCTTTTTCATTAACTTTAGGTAGTAATTGCTGAGATACTATTCCTTGCATTACTGCAGCTAACTGGACTTTAATTTGTTGCTGCTGATGTGGAGGAAATACATCCACTATTCTATCTACTGTTTTTGCCGCACCTATAGTATGTAGCGTAGAGAAAACCAAATGTCCTGTTTCAGCTGCGGTAATAGCAATAGAAATTGTTTCAAGATCTCTCATTTCGCCTACTAATATAACATCTGGATCTTCTCTAAGGATAGCTCTTAAAGCATTTTTATAATTTTTACTGTCTTTTCCAATTTCTCTTTGATTAATGATGGATTTATTATGTTTATGCAAATACTCAATAGGATCCTCTAATGTTATAATATTACATGCTCTAGTAGAATTAATTTCATTAACCATAGCAGCTAGTGTGGTGCTTTTACCACTGCCTGTAGGTCCTGTTACTAAAACTAACCCTCTTTGCTTTGTGGTAAGGGCGCGAACAACCTCTGGAAAATCAAGTTGTTTAAGTGTAGGTATTTTTAGCGCAACTACTCTAATAGCTATAGTGTCGCTTCCCCTTTGCTTATAAACATTAACTCTAAACCTTCCAAGTCCTCCAATAGAGTAAGAGGTATCAATTTCTCCATTTTCATAGTATTCTTCATAAGAATCTTGCAAAATTTCCCTTGAGTATTTTTCAGTATCTGATGGAGTTAATTTATCTTTCCCTACTTGTATTAGATGTCCATTAACTCTAATAATTGGCACGGAACCAACTGTTAAGTGCAAATCTGATGCATTTTGTTCCGTAGTTTTCTCTAGCAATTCACTAAGTGATATCATTATTTTTCCCCCTGTTCTTTTAATGAAGCTTTCCAAATATCTATTGCAAAATGGGCTTGAAATTTAAGCATATTGTTGCCATTTATAATCTTTGCTCCATTTTCTTCACCTTGCTTTAAAAACAATGTTTTCTCGGGTATATAGTTTAAATCGTATAATATATTTTTTTCTGAAGTATTTTCTAGTTTTAATGTCAATTTCTCAAGATAATTTATTCCACCTAGCGGTGTACAATTTACAATTATATTGTAGTTGTTGCAATCTATAACCGAATTAAATTCTACAAAATTATCCATTTCAGAAAATTTACGTATAATTTTACACTTGTCTCTTCCTGTAATATCTATACATTCTATTCCCAAATCTTTAAGTGCAAAAAATACGCTTTTTGCCGCTCCTCCATTTCCAATAATTAGCGCTCTACCATTTAGAGAATTAATCCCCTCTACTTGTAAGCTTTTAATAAAACCTAAATAATCTGTATTGTATCCAATAAGCTTATTATTTCTTAATACGACTGTATTAACCGCTCCTATATCTTTTGCTGGATACATAACCTTGTCTAGGAAATTAATAATATGCTCTTTATAAGGTATAGTTACATTAAATCCTATTATATTATTATCATCTAAACTTTCAATAAAATAAGGTATTTCATTCTTTTGTAAATCAAATAACTTATAATTAAAATCATATCCATTTAGTCTATAATACTCATTATGAACTTTCGGTGAACGAGAATATTGTATATTGTTTCCTAATAATCCAGTATATTTCAATTTATCATCTCCAAGTTATAATACGGACAATTTATAATATTCGACAGAATTATAAAATTCTCCTTTTTTTATTTTTTTCTATTCTCTATAACTATTTATTAGAACAATTGAGTCTAGGTTTATTAGTACTATTTAATTCCCTATAAAGTTTCTTCAATGCTCTTTTTTCAATCCTAGATACATAAGACCTAGAAATTCCCAGAATTAATGCAATTTCTCTTTGAGTTCGAGGATTTCCATCAAGTAATCCATAACGCATCTGAATTATTATTTTTTCTCTATCCATTAAAGCTAAGTTTATCTTACTATAAAGCTTTTTAATTTGTATTTTATTTTCTACAATCTCAATAATAGAATCTTCATCACTACTTAATACATCCATAAGAGATATTTCATTTCCCTCTTTATCAATTCCAATAGGGTCCTGCAAATACACTTCACCTTTTGTTTTTTTATTATTGCGAATAAGCATGAGTATCTCATTTTCTATGCACCTTGCAGCATAGGTAGCAAGCCTTGTTCCTTTACTTGTATCAAAGGAATCAATGGCTTTAATTAATCCCACAGTTCCAATTGATATTAAATCATCTACGTCCTTTCCTGGATAGGAATATTTTTTTACTATATGGGCAACTAGTCTTAAATTTCGTTCAACTAATGTACTTTTTGCTAGTAAATCGCCTTGTTTTAACTTTGTTAAATAGCATTTTTCTTCTTCTTCACTTAATGGTTGGGGAAATGAACTACTACCAGTAATATAAGCAGTTAAAAATGTAACATTTCCAATCATATCTAATAAACAATTCATGAAAAACACGGAGGTTCCTCCTAATAGTGCTTATTAATATAATATTCAAGGAACATCGATTTGTTTCCTATTTTACTTTATTTTTTCCGCAAGGTCTATATTATAACATTTTAGTAGGACATATATAAAGGAAGGCTTTTATTTTATATCTAATTTTTTCATATGGTTTTTGACGAATTTTTGACGAATATTATTTAAAGTACTAGCCAATAATATATTGGGCTAGTACTTTTTCTATTTTATTAATGTAATCTATCTCCAATACCAATAGTCTTGATATTGTTTTTGTATTGGTATCTGTATTATTATCTCCCGTTTTTTTTAAAATTAAAACATCCTCTTCGCTATTTTTTACCTGCCCCATAATTTTATCCCCCTCGTTTAATTTGTCTAATTTTCCATATGCATCCTTAATAGATTAATAATAACACATTCGATTAAATAGAACAAGCGTTCTCATATATTCAACAGGATATTATCCTATTCCATATAGTCAATAGCTTTCTTCTTCTTCTTACATTATAAATCGAAAATCTATCGAGTACCTCGATACTTTCGACATTATTGCACTAAATACTTACAAAATGCCCTTCATTATCCTATTTACAAACATTTTATCTTATAATATTATTATTATATATGAATAATTATAAATTGAAAATAAAAGAAATAAGAAAGGCGAAAGGTATTAGCGTAACCGAACTTGCAAATAAAATAGGAGTGAGCCAAAGTTATCTGTCTGATTTAGAAAATCAAAAATATAGGATTAAATTGTTTAGATTGCTGGAAATAGGAAAAGTTTTAGAGGTGTGTCCATATAAGTTGGTTGATGTTTGTATTAATTGTCCCAACAATGATGCTTTATTTTTTAAGCATTGTGCATGCATAACGGTATGCAGTAAACCCCATAGTTCGTATAATTATCTATGGGGTGTTAGCATGAATGAAAAAACTACGGTATATATAGAACCGGATCTAAAAGAAAAGGTGCAAATAAGGCTACTTAAGGACAGGGAGAAGAAAAGTCTATCCGCTTTAGTTAATGAGGTACTTGAAAGATGGTTAAAAGAACAGGAATAAAAAGTAGCTAAGGCTTTATACCCTAGCTACTTTTTATTGTATCTATGTTATTTGTTATCCTGCAACGTTTTTAGGTTGCTTAACGTATAATTGCTTATTTTTGATTAGGTGGAATATCAATAACCCTGTAAATATAAAAGAAATTACTGCCCATATTTGTAAATCACTAAACGAACCTACATTGGCTATTCCTACAATCCCAGCAAGTGCATAAAATACTATTGATGTAATAACCATACCCTTGCTTTTCTTTGAACACAATAAAATTATTCCTGCAATAAGCCATGCTAAAGCCAACATAAAGCCCGCTGAACCGCTTGCTTCTGTTTTACTTTGCATTGCGTTTCCTACCCCCATCGCACAAGATTGGAATGTTATAATTGTAAATAAAACAATACTTAAAATTCCTATTACTTTTTTCATGTAAAAGCCCCCCTATTTTTAGTCATTATATACAATTCAACATAACTTTCCATATTCCTTTAAAATTTAAATAAAAGAAGAAAGGCATTGGATTAACCAGCACCTTTCTTCTTTTATTTAATCTCTACCTTTACATTATTAAACTTATAATTTTCCATGTTTGCATTTAATATTACATTAATTTTATCTACGTTAGGTATTGGCTTAAAAAATATAATCGAATCAGCTTTTACACTAGGTTCAATACTATCAGGAGCATGAGCAATATTTTTCTCGTAATATCTTTCAAAATTGAAATCTGAATTGTATTCATATTGAACACTACTGCTAATAATTTTGCACTGCGAATCGCCAGTTAGCATTGTCTCACTTGTTTTATTTTCATATGCAACATAAATTTTAATTGAATTAGCATCTTGTACAACCTTTTTTAATGTAACTTTACTGCCTTTAACTTCCTGCTCTGCTGGCAATTTGGTTAGTGTGTTTATTTTTGTCTCTTCTTTAGGTTTCTCCTTTAAAGGTGTTACTGGTTTAGCCTCGGATTGAGAATTTGCTATTTTAATAGCTACACTTGTATCTACTAATTTATTTGCCCTATCTGTTGCGGCACTATCACCTACAAAATAACCAACTATAAATATACTAGCCGCAGCTATAGTTGCAATTATAATATGTTTTTTTTTCAAGTCTATTCCCCCTTGTACTTTTAAATTCTTAATGAATTGTACCATAAAAGGTATAATCATACAATTAATGAAATTATTTTATATACAAGAAAAGAAAAATAAATATATATAAAAAAATATTAAATTATTACGCAGCCCTTGCCAATATTATTGAATTGTTCTTCCAAATCCTTTTCTGTATAGGTACCTTCCATTTTTAAAACTAATTCATCACCATCTTTAATTTCATAGGTGGTTTCTGAAATTTTTATTAGTTTAAAAGTATCTCTAATTTTTAAAACTTCTATGGCCATCGCCTCCAAAATAAATTATTTACATATATTATATACTTATACAAAAAATAAAAAAAGACCTGAAGCTAGATTTCTCTAACCTCAGGTCTTTTAAATATAATTATATTGTTGCTACTGGATCTATTATTTTAACTGGTTGTAATTCTGTTATTCCATCCGCCGCAAAGTATTTTATAATTGGAGTTGCAATGGTTACTGGATCCTCTATGGCTTTTTCTATAATTACTTTATTTTTATTAACTTCCCCAGCAATGGCTTGTCTAAATGTTTCGATTTCTTTATCTTTTATGCCAGGTACCTTTTGCTTAATTAAAGTTTCAAATAATGTAATCTTAGCTTGGACAGTATCTCCAATAATTTCATTTAATCTAAAATGTTCTTCAACTATATTCCAAATATCCATAGCCACCAACTTAC